>NZ_BCVA01000109.1 GCF_001591505.1 Neobacillus niacini NBRC 15566 | reverse complement strand
AAAGGCAAACCATTCAGAAAGAGTTTTAAAGTACCTCATACAGTTGAAGGGCTAAGTTATCTTGTATCGTTTCTGGAGGATGTGAAAAAAGAGTCTGGTAAGAAGCCTTCAATCATTCTAGAAGCTACTGGACACTATCAAACTCCTGTTGTTCATTACTTGGAAGAACGAGGATATTTATTGATTATTATTAATCCGCTGATTTCATACAAGGCAAGAGGTTCAAGTTTAAGAAAAGTAAAGACAGATGCCATAGATGCCTATCTTCTTTGTGAGTTGTTCTATAAAGAGGAGTTAGAGCCCTATAAAAAACGTGGTGTCCAATTATTAAATCTTCGTAATCTTACAAGACAACATGAAAATACTACTGGAGTCACAATTCAAACGAAGCTTCAATTTCAGGCTGTACTTGAACAAGTGTTTCCTGAATATAAAGGGGTTTTTGGCGATTTATATTCTGTTGTATCACTCTTAACACTTTCAGAGTTCCCCTCTTCCGAGGATATTATTAAAGCAAGTGAAGAAACAATTACAGATAAAATACATGAATTATGTAAAAGTCGATCAATCAGATGGA
>NZ_BCVA01000108.1 GCF_001591505.1 Neobacillus niacini NBRC 15566 | reverse complement strand
TTTGGAGGCAACACCCGGATTTGAACCGGGGATAAAGGTTTTGCAGACCTCTGCCTTACCACTTGGCTATGCTGCCTAACTATTAAAGAGCTTTCCTAATTCTAAAATAAATGGGGCGGCTGATGGGAATCGAACCCACGAATGCCTGAACCACAATCAGGTGCGTTAACCACTTCGCCACAACCGCCATGATGTTATTTTTACCTTCGCAAAAAAATTTTGGTGACTTTCTAACGAAAATAACTTGGTTATTTGCTTCGCAAAAATCTTTGGTGGAGGGGGACGGATTCGAACCGCCGAACCCTGAGGGAGCGGATTTACAGTCCGCCGCGTTTAGCCACTTCGCTACCCCTCCATATAAAAAAAAAGCGATGGCTCAGGACGGAATCGAACCGCCGACACAAGGATTTTCAGTCCTTTGCTCTACCGACTGAGCTACTGAGCCATACAATCTATATCTATATCTATATCAACAGTAGAGTTACCTACTGATATAAAAATGGCGGTCCGGACGGGACTCGAACCCGCGACCTCCTGCGTGACAGGCAGGCATTCTAACCAACTGAACTACCGGACCAATGTTTTTACTAAATAACTTACATTAA
>NZ_BCVA01000106.1 GCF_001591505.1 Neobacillus niacini NBRC 15566 | reverse complement strand
AATATGATTCTTCAATACAAAGAGCACCTATCAAAGTTGGAGTCGGAGATAGATGCCCTCGCTAAAGAAATAGAAGAAAGTAATATTATCAAATCTATCCCTGGTATTGGAGAAAAAATCGCTGCAACGATTATTTCAGAAATTGGTGAGATAGATCGATTTACTGATCCTAAAAAGCTGGTAGGTTTCGCTGGAGTTGATCCTAGTGTATTCGAATCTGGTAAGTTTACAGCCACAAAGAATCGAATCACAAAACGAGGTTCAAGTAGGCTTCGTCACGCCTTATATATGGCTGTTCGTTGTGCAATTCGTGATTGTCGTAAAAAGAAAACAACAGAAGAAATCATCCCTCGCAACAAGAAAATGCGAGAGTTTTACGACAAGAAACGTGGAGAAGGAAAGCCCTTTAAAGTAGCTGTAATAGCATGTGTAAATAAGCTCTTACATTGGATATTTGCCCTTTTAAAGAACAGAACGACTTTCCAAGATATAGCTTAGAACCAAAAATAAACTAAATAACACAAAACCTTCCAAAATCAAAATAACGGAAGGTTATTTGGCATGCACACTTTTAGTATAGCATGAGATATTTTAAGTTTTTATTGAAAAATATTGACAAACTATTAGCTGGTTTAGCTTAGTACAATCCTCACAATCTCATCGATAAATATCCGATTTTCTTTTAAAATGCTTCTCTACAATATGGCCCGATTGTTGAACACAAGTTAAACAACACTGTTCAACTAACCTTCTCCGTTAGCTCAATAAAGACATTTTGCCAATAATCGTGG
>NZ_BCVA01000105.1 GCF_001591505.1 Neobacillus niacini NBRC 15566 | reverse complement strand
GCATCGTACAAATCATAAAAAATAAAATCTTCCGTAGCTTCTTATTTCCTCGTTTATTAATACGATCACTGTATTGTGTATGGCCAGATTGATAGCGCATAATATCGATGCCGACGTAAGCGTTTAGTTGTTTCGCGTTTTTAAATCGGCCAATATCACCTAGTTCACCAATAAGTCTGCACGCGGTTGTATCACCAATCCCTGGAAAAGACCGTAATACGATATATTCCTTTCTTCCTTCAGACATCATCACCATTTCTTTCACAAGCTGGTCTTTCTTTTCCATTAAATCTGCAATACGTCGGGCATAATCACGTACTTGGTTACAACGAATATCCGTTGGTTCAATGGCAGGATATGAATTTTTCGCAGCTTCTAATAACACCATGGCTTTTTTCTCTGCACGTACTGGTGAAAGATTTTTACGTGTATTGCTTTTTAAACGATTTTTAATAATAGTCTTTGAATGAGCTAATAAAAGTGCTGGATGTGGATACAATTGCACAATATTTAAAAATAGCGCGGAACCCGGTGTAATAAGTTGTTCCAACTCTGGAAATGAAATATGTAAAATGGCATGCATACGATTACGTAAAAGAATAAGTTCTTCATCAATCTCGTCATAATATCGAGTCATCGCCCGCATCTGTTCATAATAATTATTCTGCACATACGTCGTTTCACGTTCTGATTTAAAGTGGGTTTTCGCTAACTCATGCGCGTCGCTAATATCGGTTTTGTTTCGGCGCATTGAAGCCATTTGTAGGTTCGCTTCAAGCGGATTCATGCGACAATATGTATGTCCATGATCCCGTAGAAACTTTTCAAGTGATTTTGAATAGACACCCGTTGCCTCAAATACGATTTCAGGCGCTTGTCCATCAAGAGCTGTTATTTCATTAATTCGAAGGTGTAGCTGCTCAAAATCAGTGCGTGTATGATTCAATTCCCCTTCAAATTCACATTGTCTATAGCCATCATAAATGGCAATGGTACTTTTCCCTTTACTTACATCAAGAGCGATGACATGTTTCATATAACTATTCTCCTTTAATAACCAATCATAGAAGTCTTCACAGTGCCTTATCGATTCCATTTTCTTATACACGATCTCTAGGACCCAACATACTAAACTGATTCAAACAAGGGTGTGAAGTTGGTCTGTTTATTATACGGACTCTTACATGGTCCCATAGGCGGATCGACTTTCCTTCACTTCTACTATAAAAAAATAGTAGCACAAACCATGGCCTTGGTTTGTGCTACTAATGTTAGTATGTTT
>NZ_BCVA01000104.1 GCF_001591505.1 Neobacillus niacini NBRC 15566 | reverse complement strand
GATATTATCCCCTTTAAGTAGATAGTGTAAAAAAACCAAAATATTTATTTTGGGTGTTACACTTAAACTTGGAGGGGATTTTTCAATGGCTAAAAAGGGACAAGAATTTAAGAGTTATACTGATGAATTTAAGTTACAAGCAGTTATGAAGTATATTAATGGGAATAAAAGTTATGCGATATTAGCTAAAGAACTTGGCATTAAGAATTGTACTCAACTTAAAGTTTGGGTTAGGAAGTGGAAAAGTGGAGAACAGTTTGATACAAGAGTCGGAGCTGTTAGTCCCTTCAAAGGTAGGCCACGTACCGTATTTAAATCCGTCGAAGAAGAAAGAGATTATTTAAGAGCACAGGTGGATTATTTAAAAAAGCAGTATCCAAATCTGGTAAAGGAGGAGAGGAAATCGCTCAACAAATCAAATATGAGATCATTGAAGAATTAAAAGATACCCATCGTATTACATGGTTGTTAGAGGTCGCTTATGTTAAGCCAGCTAGTTACTATAAGTGGAGGGCTACACAGAATGATAGAGCAGAAAGAGCCAAACAGGATCAAGATATACGTGAACACATGATGGGGACTCATTTACTTCATCCTGAATTTGGATACCCTCGCATGACTACTTGGTTAAATGAAAATGATTATTCAATTAATCATAAAAAGGTTTACCGTCTTATGAAGGAAATGGAGATTCAAGCTATCATACGCAAGAAGAGAAAAAGACATGGACATACACCTTCGGTGATTCAACCTAATCGTCTTAATAGAAAATTCGAGGCAATAGCGCCTAATCAAAAGATGGTTACGGATATTACATACGTATCTGACGGGAAGCAATTTTATTATTTATCGGTCATTCAAGACCTTTTTAATAATGAAGTTGTAGCATGGGAGCTATCAAAAAGAAATGATCTTGAACTAGTCTTAAAAACTGTCTCTCAATGGGCAAACAAAAAAGACGTAGCTGAAGCCGTTCTACACTCAGATCAAGGCTTTCAGTATACGTCTAAACTATACAACAAACGAATAGAAGAATACGGTGTAAGGGGCAGCCACTCTCGCAAAGGAAACTGCCTGGATAACGCCTGTATAGAATCCTTCTTTTCGCACCTCAAAACAGAGAAGTTGTATATAGAACAGTGTAAATCAGAAGATGAGATTAGACAAGCGATTGAAGAATACATCTACCATTATAACTACAAACGCTTTCAGAAGAAACTAAACCAACGCGCGCCAGTGGAATACCGGCACGCATTGGTTGCTTAGTTTTTTTAAGCTGTCTACTTGACAGGGGTAAGACCAA
>NZ_BCVA01000103.1 GCF_001591505.1 Neobacillus niacini NBRC 15566 | reverse complement strand
GGGGTGTTTTTATGGCTAAATTTACAGCGGATGAAAAGATTCAAAGTGTTTTAAGGTATGAACATGGTAAAGAATCATTGAGGGAAATTGCCGAAGATATTGGTGTTCACCACAGTGTTCTAAGTGCATGGGTTCGCCTTTATGAGCATCAAGGGAAAAGCGCCTTTGCTAAATCCTATACAAGCTATTCTACTCAGTTTAAAATGGATGTACTTAAATATATTAACGAAACGGGTACTTCCTTTGTTGAAACTGCAGCGATTTTTAATTTATCATCTTCTGGAATGATTAGAAATTGGCAAAGACAGTTTGAACAGGATGGAATTGATGCCCTTAAAACCAAGAAAAAGGGGCGCCCATCCATGAAAAAGGAATCAAAGAAACCAGCACTAATTGAAGGATCAGTAGAAGCGTTACAAGCGAAAATTGAGCGTTTAGAAATGGAGAATGCCTACCTAAAAAAGTTGAATGCTTTAGTTCAAATGCAGGAAAAATTACAAACAAAATCAAAGCGCAAGTAATTTTTGAACTAAAGCATAAGTATGAGGTTGTGAACCTAGTTGTCGTCGCTGACATGAAACGTAGCACTTATTATTATTGGGAAAAAAGACTAAATCAGGTTGATAAGTATGAGAAGGTAAAAGAAGGTATTCAGGAAATTTTTCATGAACATAAGGGTCGTTATGGACACCGTAGGATCACGAAAGAACTAGAAAAAAGAGGGTTTAAACACGATAAAAAAACCATCAATAGTTTAATGAATAAAATAGGAATAAAATGCTTAGTGCGCATGAAGAAGTACCGTTCCTATAAAGGAAATGTTGGAAGAATCGCTCCAAACGTCTTAAATCGTGATTTCTCTGCCGAAAAAATGAATCAAAAATGGGTAACCGATGTAACAGAATTCCACCTAATTGGTGAGAAACGGTATCTCTCACCAGTACTGGATTTATGTAATGGCGAAATCATAGCTTATACCGTAATGAAACGCCCTGCTTATCAATTAGTGGGAGATATGTTAGACCAAGCAATTGAACGCCTACAGCCAGGAGACCAAGTGACTCTTCATTCAGATCAAGGTTGGCACTATCAAATGAAAAGATATCAAAAAACACTAGAACAGCACCAAATTAAGCAGAGTATGTCCCGAAAGGGAAACTGTTTAGATAACGCAGTCATCGAAAATTTCTTTGGCTTATTAAAATCTGAACTTCTTTATCTACAAGAATTTGAAAGTATAGAGCATTTTGAAAGGGAATTAGCTGATTATATTCACTATTACAATCACAAACGAATGAAGGCAAAATTAAAAGACCTGAGTCCGGTGGAATACAGAACTCAAGTCTTAAACGTTGCATAAATATATTTGTCTAACTTTATT
>NZ_BCVA01000101.1 GCF_001591505.1 Neobacillus niacini NBRC 15566 | reverse complement strand
GTCCTCAATACAGGGTCTTGAAGACAAATCGGTCGATTGAGAAGAAGGAAATGTCCTCAATGCGGGATCTTGAGTACAAATTGGACGATTGAGAAGAAGGAAATGTCCTCAATCCAGGAACTTGAGATAAATCGCACGTGCCGCCCAAAGTTTTAGCCTTACCCAACTCTTGAGCTCTAATCTCATTTCATAGTTTAAGTCGTGAATAGGTAGCTGTTCAACATTCCGTCATAACATTTCAAACAAACTGTGAATTTAACACTATACCCATGTTATTAACCAACAAAATCCAATATAGTGTAAGTATAAAGAACAGCCAAATTTTGAAAGGCGGAATGACTTATGTTTAACAAATTTTTAAGAGAAAATAAAATCTCAGCAGCTATTTTAACTGTTATTCGTTTATATCTTGGTTACTCTTGGTTCACAGCTGGTTTTCATAAAATTACAGGCGGATTTGACGCAGCTGGATTCCTAAAAGGAGCGATTGCTAATCCAGTAAAAGGTCCAGATGGCAACATGGTTTATAGCTGGTATGTTAACTTTTTAGAAAGCTTTGCTTTACCAAACATCGATGTGTTCAACTTCATCGTTCCTTGGGGTGAAACATTAATCGGTTTAGGACTTCTATTAGGCTGTTTAACAACAGCAGCCATGTTCTTTGGTCTAGTGATGAACTTCTCTTTCTTCTTAGCAGGAACTATATCACATAACCCAACAGATATTTTCTTAGGCTTCATCATCTTAGCAGCAGGCTTCAACGCTGGTAAATATGGTTTAGACCGCTGGGTAGTACCATTCATCCGTAAAACAGCAAAGACTTATGCTAGTAAAAATAATGCAGCAGCCTAACTAATAGGTACAAAGAGACGATTCGTTCCCCCCGGATCGTCTTTTTTTTGCGTTAAAAATTACCCATAATGGAAGGCGGAATTGGGTGAAAAGAATGGTTTTTTAGAAAAGACGACAAAAAACCAAGAATTTGCACGAATTTTGTCCGTGAATGCAACGATTTATTGAAAGGGGGTGAAAACGTGCACTTCCGCCAATTTGTTCTATCAGCACTTCTCGTTAGTGCGGCGATATGTTTTCCAGACAATGCGTTTGCTGAGAAGAATGAACTTCGTCCTGAAAAAGGACAAGCTCCTGCTTCCATACCGGAACATGCTGCCATACCAGCACCTGCCTCAAAACCAGAACCGGTAACAATAGCAGTACCAGTACCAGCAAAGGATAAAGAGACGCAACCGCTGAACAAGGTAATCCCTGAGCATGCTCGTGAGAACCAAGCACAAGCAAAACAGCGCCCAGCCCAAAATACACCAAATCAACCTGCATTGGAAAAAAGTCTGCCAGAGCAGGCAAATGAAAATGCGAAGTCGGTGGTAAAGAAGGCTGAGGAGGTTGTTCAGGTCAACGTTCCTAAACAAGCAGAGGCTGTCCAGGCGATTCCTACAGTAGAAAAGCTGAATCCTAAACATTCTATGCAAGATACTGATCGTGAAGTGAAAGTCGAAAAAGTTGATCATAGTGTGTACATACAAGAGGAAGACATAGACATTGCAACATCAGAATCCGTTGTGCAAGAGCCTCAGAAAACTCCTGTCAGCAAGGGAGAGATTCCTCAGATGAACCAAGCGCTGAATCAAACACAGAGAAGCAACAGTTCAGGGGGTCAATCAAATGACCGGGTCAATCATGGCGTAGCGTATAATAGCTTGTTGGATAAATGGATGGAATGGAATCCTTATTTTGAAATCAAACTTGTTCAGCCGTATCTTTCCAGGCAAGCCTTAATGAATACTCAATGGGTGAATGCTCCACCTGCACCACCACCACAAAAAGCTCCTTTATTAACCAATGTTACCCGCAGCTAAAAGCCACGGATCATGATAATAAAAGGAGCGAATTTAAAAAATGAAACATTACTTAAACCCTAATACAGTTGCTAAATCTTTTGTACTTGCAGGAGCCTTATCATTTGGACTATTTGCAGGAGGTCAATTTACGGAAGCCGCAGGCCCCGATCACGCTAAAGCTGGAAATCCGGTTCAAGTGAAACCATCGAATAACGCAAATGTTAATGTAAATGTAAATGTAAATGTTAAGCCAGTTGTTCCGGCAGCACCAGCTGTACAAGCAAAGAATGAAGTGAGCTCACAAGTAAAGCCTAACGAAGAAAAGGCTAGTAAGTCACAGGCGAGCGTACATGCAAGCGAAACTGCAAAATTGCATGCAGCCCCAAATTCAGCTGTACATGGAACTGGAGAAATCCCTGAAAATGTGGTTGTGGAAGAGGAAGTAAAGGAAGCAGTACAAGTTGAGGAAACACCTGTCCTTGAAATTGAACCTGAAGTTGTAACTGATGAAACGGAAGCAGTTACCAATGCAGAATCTGAAACTGAAGAAGCAGTTGACGTTGAAAAAGCTGCAGCTGTAAAAACGGAAGTTGAGGATGACGCGGCAAAAGATGAAGAAAAAACTGTAGATGCTGACTCTGACTCAGTTGTTAGAATTGAAGATGAAGAAGATGAGGATGAAGATTCCGATTCCGAAAACATCAAGTTTGAAAAAGACGCAATCGTAAAAACTAAAGATGATGAAGAAGCTGAAGCAGATGAAGAAGA
>NZ_BCVA01000100.1 GCF_001591505.1 Neobacillus niacini NBRC 15566 | reverse complement strand
TCGAAAAAGCACAAAGAAGAAAATGTGAAGCAATGTATTTAAACAAACGGGTGCATGAGTAAGAGCTCTGGGCTGTTGTTGAGGCAGCTTTTTTATTTTGTACTAACGAAGAAGTTTAGTTGAAAAAAGAAAGAACACCCTAGTGCACATTTAACACTGTATAAAGAAGTAGGCTTTTTTATTTACATATTGTTAGGAAAATTAGGGAATATTGTACAAAAAAGATTGTTTGGTTAGATGGAGGTTTATTTATGGAGGAAGGCAATCTTGTAAAGCTTACATCAGCAGAGATAACAGCTCTTTGGACATCCTATATTAATGATACTGCCATTGCTTGTCAGTTTAAATATTTTTTAACCATAGTTGAGGATGAAAAGATTAAAGCATTAGTCAAACATGCATTTGAAATTGCTCAAGGAAATCTTAAAACACTAACTGAGATTTTCAAAAAAGAAAAGTATCCAATACCTTATGGATTTAAACTTAATGAGGATGTAAATGAAAATGCTCCTAGATTGTATTCAGACACATATTTTTTGAATTACCTCCATCAAGCATCACAAATTGCTCTGCAAGGGTACAGTATGAATCTGTCAGTATCAGTTAGAGCAGATGTTTACAGTCATTTTAGTGAGTGTATTTCACAATTAGTAAATTTTCTTAGGGAGGTTAAAGAGCTTTTATTATCTAAAGGTCTTTATATCAGGTCTCCTTATTTACCTACACCAGATGATATTGATTTTGTTAAAAAACAAAATTTCCTTAAAGGCTTTTTTGGAGATAAGAGACCCTTAGTAGGTACAGAAATATCTAACCTCTATGTTAACTTTCAAAGAAATGCTTTTGGAGTTGCAACCTTAATAGGATTTAGTCAAGTTGCACAATCAAAAGAGATAGCTAAGTTTTTATTTAGAGGTGTAGAAATTGCCAAAAAGCATTGTGATGTTTTTGGAGCTATCCTTAGAGAGGATTACCTTCCAGTACCTATGGCATGGGATTCAGATGTAACTGAGTCTACAGCTTATACTTTTTCAGATAAACTTATGATGTTCTATACTACATCCCTTATTGCCCTAAGTATTGGATTTTATGGTACTAGTATGGCAATGAGTCCTAGAAGGGATATAGGTCTGCATTATGTAAGGCTTACCGCTGAAATAGCTCTGTATGCTGAGGATGGAGCTAATATAATGATTAAAAATGGGTGGCTAGAACAGCCTCCTATGGCTCCTGATAGGGATGAATTAATAAAAAAATAGAATTAATTATAATCCATATTCAAGCCCTTCTGTATAAAAACTGAAGGGCTTATTTTATAATTTAGGACTTAAGCAATTCACTTAGAGTAACGGTCAGGATGTGGAAGAGTAATAATTTTAACTTGTTAGTAGATATTAAAACCAACCTATTCATAAAGGGTGTTACTAATGCGTGTTGTTCTGAGTCTAACACTTGTACTTTGTTGCTGGAAATTTGGAGATATAAAAAATTGGAGAAAATATTACTCCACTATTTTATACTTGATTGTAAATAATTTATTATATAACTTCTTTGTTAGCGGAAAAAAATATTTTCTATGGAAGTTGGAACCTGATCTTTTATTAAACCAAACCTTTTCATTTTTAGTACAAACTTTCATTATTTTCCCGTGTATTGTAATACTGTTTTTGTCGTATTTACCGATGTCTCAGAAGAAAGTAATATCATATTAATAATATCGGCATCAATTCTTGTTGGTATTGAAACCATAATGTATTTAGCTGGAAAAATTACATACCATAACGGTTGGAATTATTGGTGGTCAGTTGCCTTTAATTTTTTATGGGTTATTATGTTAAGATATCATTACTTTAAACCTATTCCTGCTTGGGTTGTTTCGTTTTTATTTACAGCATTTTTTATTATTTACTTTCATGTTCCATTACCTTAATACTAAACGTTCCTTTGTTCAATTAATAGGTGAGTTACTTAAAGTTTGGCTGCCATTTTCAGCAGAAAGCTATAAGCTAGTACAAAGGAGGAGTGACGAATGAAATTTATGATGGTTGTGAAGGCTTCGAAGGATTCTGAAGCAGGGACAATGCCAAAGGATCAGATGGAAAAGATGTTTGCTGCGATGAAAAAATACAATGAAGAACTGAAAAATGCAGGAGTTCTGGTATCAGTTGGTGGACTCCATCCAAGCTCCAACGGCATTCGTATTTCTTACCCTGTTCCGGGAGAACCGCCGACCATAACAGAGGGTCCTTTTGCCGAAGTCAATGAGTTAATTGCCGGATACTGGTTCATAGATGTGAAATCCCGCGAGGAAGCCATCGAGTGGGCGATGCGTGCGCCAGATCCGCATGGTCTTGGAGAAGGACAGATCGAGCTTCGCCAAGTATCTGAATAGACAAATAAGCTGCACGTCGGTTAACAATAATTCTATTGAAGTGGTTCCTGTTTCTCTATTTACAGCTTTACATGCCTGGCACACAAAAAGGCGATTCCCTAATGAAGGAATCACCTCATTTTTGATTTTACTTCAGGTAAAGTCAATTTGGAAAATGAAAACCCCAAAAAGGGGGTCCATTTTTTATTAGTATCCATAACCACAGAAACTAGATCCAATAATGACTAAGAGGATAAACAATACGATTAATAAAGCGAAACCTCCGCCAGCGTACCC
>NZ_BCVA01000099.1 GCF_001591505.1 Neobacillus niacini NBRC 15566 | reverse complement strand
ATCAAATCGTATGCTCAATCTAATCCCCAGGGTTAGGCATTTTTTTTGGCCCACCTGTTAAGTGTTTGCTAATGATTAAACTGAATTTTAATACAAAAACAGACAGTAAGACGTAATACGCTAGGTCCCACCACACTTGGCTGTGGAGGATTTCTGCCTTTTTAAGAATAAGGTTTACCACGTATGTTAAACATACAGTTACCACATACTTAAACCATTTTAGTTTCCAATGTTGTTTGACTATCCAAACATAGAAAAGACAGGCTGATAAGTAATAGATAGCGCCAAAAGCAGTAGTATCCTTTGAATGGGTATCAAACAAGCCCAGTTCATAATAGCGAGACGAAAAAAACATAACAGGTATGAATTGCAAAGTTGCTGATACTGGACTGATTATTAAGTATAGAAAAATGGAGTGGAGTTTCCCTTGTAACGGCTGGAAGAACAATCGATAGCACACTTTTGCTAAAGGAAAATATACAAGAAGAAGACCAAGTGTCGTATATCCAATTTTCCACCAATTATGTTTATAGATTTCAAGCTTAAGGAATAACCATTCAATACCTGCAAAAAAACTGACAAAATATAGAATCCAGAGCCAATTTTTTCGAAAAGTCGCTATAAATGTAGCAGCAGCAGGTAATGCCAGTGCATTCGAGGCAATGGCTCCCATATTACTATCATAGAAGGAATCGTGTTTAATAAGTTTAGGATAATACTGGTAGCTATGTCCGAAGTTATATATCACAGTTTCTATAATATACCCCAGACCCACCATAGTAAGAAAAAGCAGTAAACTTCGAGGATCTTTAGTTTTTTGATACACATAAATCAACAGAAGAGTACTTAAGATACCTAATCCCAGATACCAATAGGAATTAAACTCCATAATTATATCTCCTTCTGTTTTAATCGTTAGCAGGTAGTATCCATCAAAGTGTTTATTTTATACAAAATAAAAAAACACATTAATCCTACTTGACCTATAGGAATAAATATATTAGTATTCTCATAGACTATTTTACGCAACAAAAAATATATATAACATAAGGGGGGAAACAAGATGAATGCATTTCTTATTATTGTGAATGTTGCTGTATTGCTCTTGCTCATGGTTGTTTTACGCATGATGGCAAAGAAACATGTATCATTCTCAAAACGTGTATTCACTGGTTTAGGTTTAGGTCTTATCTTTGGTTTTATTATTCATTTAATTTACGGTACAGATTCCGAGGTAACAACGAGTACAATTGACTGGTTTAGCATTGTGGGAACTGGTTATGTAAAGCTATTACAAATGATTGTTATGCCGCTTGTATTTATTTCAATTGTAGGAGCTTTTACGAAATTAAAATTAACGAAAAACATTGGAAAAATCAGTGTCCTTGTAATTGGTATTCTTCTTGGAACAACTGCTATTTCTGCTGCGATAGGTATTGGAACTTCATTAGGCTTTGGCCTTGATGGCATTGAGCTGACAGCAGGGGAGGCGGAAAATGCCCGAAATGAGGCATTGGCAGAAAGAGCAGCGACGGTTGAAACGATGACTGCACCACAGCAAATTCTTGAAATGTTCCCTAGTAATCCATTCTTAGACTTAACAGGTGCACGTGCAACTTCTACGATTGCAGTAGTAATCTTTGCCGCTTTCATCGGAATTGCCTACCTAGGCGTTAAACGAAAAGAACCGGAGCATGCAGATTTATTTGCTAAAATTATCGATACTTTATATTCAGTAACGATGAGGGTAGTAACACTTATCCTTCGTTTAACACCATACGGTATTCTTGCGATTATTACAAAGGTTGCAGCAACAAGTAACTATGACGCGATTGTAAAATTAGGTAAGTTTGTTATTGCTTCCTATGTAGCACTTATTCTCGTATTTATTGTTCATTTATTGTTATTAGCAATTGCAAAAATTAACCCAGTTAACTATGTAAAAAAAGCATTACCAACTTTAACATTTGCCTTCACTTCAAGGTCAAGTGCAGGTACCCTGCCTTTGACGATTAAAACGCAAACGAAAGACCTTGGTGTCTCTGAAGGGATTGCAAACTTTGCAGGTTCATTTGGACTTTCAATCGGTCAAAACGGGTGTGCGGGGGTATATCCTGCAATGTTAGCCGTTATGGTTGCACCAGCAGCAGGAATCGATCCATTAAGCCCAGGATTTATTATTTCATTAATTATTGTGGTTGCGATTAGTTCATTCGGTGTAGCAGGAGTGGGCGGCGGTGCAACATTCGCAGCGCTAATCGTACTATCTGTTATGAATCTTCCAATTGCGATTGTGGGTCTCCTAATCTCAGTCGAGCCACTAATTGACATGGGACGTACAGCACTAAACGTAAGCGGAGCCATCACATCCGGAGTCCTAACAAGCAAAGCAACGGGAGAATTCGATAAAGAAGTATATCAACAACCAAATATTGTTGAAGCTTAAAAAGGGATCACATTGGTGACAACATTGGTGACAGGCACCACTCGTGGACACAGTCCGTGTGGTATGGACACTTTGGGAATTACTGGATAGTCTTTATGGCTATCCAGTTTTTTTTAGTGTGAAAATTAATTAAACGTTTGATTAGATTGGAAGGTAAACTAATCAAACGCTTGATTAAAAAGGCATGAAGCCTTGGGAATATTGGTTTTATTATATATAGTGTTCTTCTATGAAAACTAATTAAACGTTTGATTAGATCGGAAGGTAAACTAATCAAACGCTTGATTAAATCGTCATGAAGCCTTGGAAATATTGGG
>NZ_BCVA01000098.1 GCF_001591505.1 Neobacillus niacini NBRC 15566 | reverse complement strand
AAAAAAAGGTACCATAAAAAACCGCACCTAATCCAGAATCTATGTTAAATTCCGGGCGTAATATCCATATTTAGGAAATCATGGTACGTAATCCAAGCTGAATCCTGATTTTTTAGAGGAGGGTATGCATAGCAGATTTTGTTAGGCAGATAAACAAAGGAAATATGCAGGTAAAAAGAGATTTATGCAGGTAAGGAAATAAAATCCGCAGGTAAAGAACATAAATTGGCAGGTAGAGGACGTGTATACAGAAAAAACTAAAACCTCACCTGAACAATCGGTGAATCTAAATCGCATCTTTATTTACAAACAATTTACTCATAATTAACACTTTATAACTTGGTACCAAGTTATTCTTATAACAAAGGTAAAGGAGGGACCTGCGTGAAAATTGAGCTGCATTGTCATACGAATATTTCGGATTGCCCATTATCCATTGAAGAAGTCTTGGAATTAGCTCTTGCACAAGGCGTTACACACTTAGCCGTTACAAATCATGACACCACGAAAGGGCTGGAAGAGGCAGTTGAAACGGGAAAGAAATATGGTATTGAAGTCATTCCAGGCATTGAGATGTCAGGGTTTGATTTTGAAAGAGGCCGGCGTGTACACATTCTCGGTTATTTTATTGAACCTGGTCATGAGGGGATTGAAACGATTTGTCAACCACTCGTAAACCAAAGACACAGCGCTTCGGAGGAAATGGTTGAAAGATTAATGGCTGCAGGCTATAAGATTTCATGGGAGCGTTGCAAGGAAATCGCTCATGGAGGAACAGGCGTTTATAAGCAGCATATCATGCATGCATTGATTGAAGCTGGATATACTGATTCCATTTATGGCCCACTTTATAAAAAATTATTTAACCGCGGACAAAATGGGGAGAAGCCGGGGATTGCGTTTATTCCAATGGAATATTTGGATGCCAAAATAGCTGTTCAGGTCATTCTTCTAGCTGGAGGAGTACCCGTGCTTGCTCATCCGGGGCAGTATGGCAACTTTGAAATGGTGCCGGAATTAGTGGAAGCGGGATTGCAGGGAATCGAGGTTTGGCATCCGCTGCATCATGATCGACATGAAGAACAAGCCAAACATCTGGCGAGAAAATATGACCTAATCATGACTGGTGGATCTGATTTTCACGGTGAGTATGGAGAAAAACCTGTGCTAATTGGAAGTAAAAGTCCAGGAATAGAGACTCTCGAAGCACTACTAGCGAGAAGAGAGCGGATTGTAAAATAGAATTAAATAAGGAGCTGTACATTCATATGCCATTTATCTATCAGCCCCAAAAAGAAAAAAAGCTATCCATCACACCAAGCTTCGCGGATTCTAGTTATATCATCAATAGTTATGCAGGGGAATGGACTTCGATTGGAGAAAATAATCATATTATCGAGTCGACTTTTGGTGATTATACCTACACAATGGATGATGTAACGGTTAACTATGCAGAAATAGGTAAGTTTTGTTCGATTGCATCCCACGTCTGTATTAATCCGGTTCAGCATCCAATGGACCGAGTCAGCCAGCATCATATGACTTATCGAAAGGTGGCCTATAACTTTGCCAATGAGGATGACGAAGCTCTTTTTAATTGGCGGAGGACTCACACCGTGAAAATTGGTCATGATGTATGGATCGGTCATGGTGCGATCATTATGAAAGGCGTAGAGATTGGTGCAGGAGCAGTGGTTGGATCTGGAGCAGTTGTAACAAAAAATGTCGAACCATATACAATCGTTGTTGGTGTCCCTGGCAAGCCGATTAAAAGAAGGTTTTCAAAAGAAATAGCAGATCGGTTACTTGAAATTGCCTGGTGGGATTGGTCAAGGCAAAAACTTGAAGCCCATTTTGATGAATTAAACGATGTGGAAGCCTTCTTGAAAAAACATGGATAAGCGGTGAACAAGTCCTAGTGGTGTATTAGGACTTTTTCTTATGTTCTGAAAATTTACAGAGGCTTAACGTTTATTTCATATTCCGGCGATATACTAGACATAGATTTGGTGTCGAAAGGGGCAAGCCTTGATGTCGGAGAAAACGTTATTAGTAGATCGGTTGATTACGGAAATACGGGAAGGAAAATATAAACCGAATGACAAATTACCCTCTGAAAATGAATTAGCCGACTTGTATAAAGTACCAAGAATGGTCATTCGGAAGGTATATGAACGCTTGCAGGAACTCGGTTATATTTTTTCGAAACAAGGAAAAGGCAGCTATGTTCAAAATCAGAAACTGCAAATCCCGCTTATCTTAACCGGAGATGTTAGTTTTACAGAGAAAATGAAGGAATTACAGTATGATTCTAGGACGATCAATCTAGCCTGTGAAAAAATTCCATACGATTCTTCCATTTATCATATGTTGCAAGTGAAACGTGAAGACGCCGTGTATAAGATTAGCCGATTACGAATTGTAGCTGACTGTCCCATTGCTGTCCATACTTCCTATTTATCTCAATCTCTTTTTGAATATATAGAGAAGGACGGGAAGGAAATTCACTCTATTTTTCACTATTATCGACAACAAGGCTACACCGATTTTCACTCGACGCGCAGCCAATTGAGTGTGGTTTTTCCGAGTAAAGTAGAACGAGATCTATTGAAATGTCCGAGCCTTGTTCCCCTATTACTCTTAGAATCAGGATGTGTAGATAAGAAAACAGGGACAGTGCTGGAATATTCGAAGATTATGTATCGCAGCGATTGTTTTACTTATGTGATTTAAGGTGTTATAAGGTCAAATATTACAAAAAGTTGTTTTAATGTTGCTCTTTTCGTAAACTTTGTTGCCTTGTATTTTTCTTAGTTTCGGGTATTTCAGAAATTTTTGATAAGTGAGTACAAAGGTACCTGTTTTCAAAGGAAGGGCACACATGCGATTTGTTCACTCGCTTGAGGACAAAACTATCTGTCCACAAATGAGATTTGTCCCCGATCCCCT
>NZ_BCVA01000097.1 GCF_001591505.1 Neobacillus niacini NBRC 15566 | reverse complement strand
TTGAAAACTAGATAATCGTAAGAAGAAGTCAAAGTAAAACCGAGAATCGCCACATTAGTTTTTCTCTCTTATGAAAGTAAGAGTATAACCATTTAGGTTAAGTTAGAAAGGGCGCACGGTGGATGCCTTGGCACTAGGAGCCGATGAAGGACGGGACTAACACCGATATGCTTCGGGGAGCTGTAAGTAAGCTTTGATCCGGAGATTTCCGAATGGGGGAACCCACTGCTCGTAATGGAGCAGTATCTTTACCTGAATACATAGGGTATTGAAGGCAGACCCGGGGAACTGAAACATCTAAGTACCCGGAGGAAGAGAAAGCAAACGCGATTCCCTGAGTAGCGGCGAGCGAAACGGGACATAGCCCAAACCAAGAGGCTTGCCTCTTGGGGTTGTAGGACACTCAACATGGAGTTACAAAGGAACGGGGTAGATGAAGCGATCTGGAAAGGTCCGTCATAGAAGGTAAAAACCCTGTAGTTGAAACTTCGTTCCCTCCTGAGTGGATCCTGAGTACGGCCGGACACGTGAAATCCGGTCGGAAGCTGGGAGGACCATCTCCCAAGGCTAAATACTCCCTAGTGACCGATAGTGAACCAGTACCGTGAGGGAAAGGTGAAAAGCACCCCGGAAGGGGAGTGAAAGAGATCCTGAAACCGTGTGCCTACAAGTAGTTAGAGCCCGTTAATGGGTGATAGCGTGCCTTTTGTAGAATGAACCGGCGAGTTACGATCCCATGCAAGGTTAAGTTGAAGAGACGGAGCCGCAGCGAAAGCGAGTCTGAATAGGGCGTTTTTAGTATGTGGTCGTAGACCCGAAACCAGGTGATCTACCCATGTCCAGGGTGAAGTCCAGGTAACACTGGATGGAGGCCCGAACCCACGCACGTTGAAAAGTGCGGGGATGAGGTGTGGGTAGCGGAGAAATTCCAATCGAACTTGGAGATAGCTGGTTCTCTCCGAAATAGCTTTAGGGCTAGCCTCACGTTGTAAGAGTCTTGGAGGTAGAGCACTGTTTGGACTAGGGGCCCTCATCGGGTTACCGAATTCAGACAAACTCCGAATGCCAAAGACTTATCCGTGGGAGTCAGACTGCGAGTGATAAGATCCGTAGTCAAAAGGGAAACAGCCCAGACCACCAGCTAAGGTCCCAAAGTTTACGTTAAGTGGAAAAGGATGTGGAGTTGCTTAGACAACCAGGATGTTGGCTTAGAAGCAGCCACCATTTAAAGAGTGCGTAATAGCTCACTGGTCGAGTGACTCTGCGCCGAAAATGTACCGGGGCTAAACGTAACACCGAAGCTGTGGATTGACACCATATGGTGTCAGTGGTAGGAGAGCGTTCTAAGGGCGTTGAAGCTAGACCGTAAGGACTGGTGGAGCGCTTAGAAGTGAGAATGCCGGTATGAGTAGCGAAAGATGGGTGAGAATCCCATCCACCGTATGCCTAAGGTTTCCTGAGGAAGGCTCGTCCTCTCAGGGTTAGTCGGGACCTAAGCCGAGGCCGAAAGGCGTAGGCGATGGACAACAGGTTGATATTCCTGTACCACCTCTTTATCGTTTGAGTGATGGGGGGACGCAGGAGGATAGGGTAAGCGCACTGTTGGATATGTGCGTGTAAGCAGTTAGGCTGGTAAGTAGGAAAATCCGCTTACCATTAAGGCTGAGCTGTGATGCCGAGGGAAATATAGTACCGAAGTTCCTGATTCCACACTGCCAAGAAAAGCCTCTAGCGAGATAAAAGGTGCCCGTACCGCAAACCGACACAGGTAGGCGAGGAGAGAATCCTAAGGTGAGCGAGAGAACTCTCGTTAAGGAACTCGGCAAAATGACCCCGTAACTTCGGGAGAAGGGGTGCTTTTTGAGGTGAATAGCCTCGAAGAGCCGCAGTGAATAGGCCCAGGCGACTGTTTAGCAAAAACACAGGTCTCTGCGAAGCCGCAAGGCGAAGTATAGGGGCTGACGCCTGCCCGGTGCTGGAAGGTTAAGAGGAGGGGTTAGCGCAAGCGAAGCTCTGAATCGAAGCCCCAGTAAACGGCGGCCGTAACTATAACGGTCCTAAGGTAGCGAAATTCCTTGTCGGGTAAGTTCCGACCCGCACGAAAGGCGTAACGATCTGGGCACTGTCTCAACGAGAGACTCGGTGAAATTATAGTACCTGTGAAGATGCAGGTTACCCGCGACAGGACGGAAAGACCCCGTGGAGCTTTACTGTAGCCTGATATTGAATTTTGGTACAGCTTGTACAGGATAGGTAGGAGCCTGAGAAACCGGAGCGCCAGCTTCGGTGGAGGCGTCGGTGGGATACTACCCTGGCTGTATTGAAATTCTAACCCTCACCCCTTATCGGGGTGGGAGACAGTGTCAGGTGGGCAGTTTGACTGGGGCGGTCGCCTCCTAAAGAGTAACGGAGGCGCCCAAAGGTTCCCTCAGAATGGTTGGAAATCATTCGCAGAGTGTAAAGGCACAAGGGAGCTTGACTGCGAGACCTACAAGTCGAGCAGGGACGAAAGTCGGGCTTAGTGATCCGGTGGTTCCGCATGGAAGGGCCATCGCTCAACGGATAAAAGCTACCCCGGGGATAACAGGCTTATCTCCCCCAAGAGTCCACATCGACGGGGAGGTTTGGCACCTCGATGTCGGCTCATCGCATCCTGGGGCTGTAGTCGGTCCCAAGGGTTGGGCTGTTCGCCCATTAAAGCGGTACGCGAGCTGGGTTCAGAACGTCGTGAGACAGTTCGGTCCCTATCCGTCGTGGGCGCAGGAAATTTGAGAGGAGCTGTCCTTAGTACGAGAGGACCGGGATGGACGCACCGCTGGTGTACCAGTTGTCTTGCCAAAGGCATCGCTGGGTAGCTATGTGCGGACGGGATAAGTGCTGAAAGCATCTAAGCATGAAGCCCCCCTCAAGATGAGATTTCCCATAGCGTCAAGCTAGTAAGAACCCTGAAAGATGATCAGGTTGATAGGTCAGAGGTGGAAGC
>NZ_BCVA01000096.1 GCF_001591505.1 Neobacillus niacini NBRC 15566 | reverse complement strand
AAAATACTGCATTACCCTTCCCCTATTACAATATATAGAGAATAAGAAAAGGACAGGAGTCATTTAACTCTTGTCCTTTCAATTATAAAATCATCCCCGTCTTTTTAGAGAAATACCTACAGATACCAAAGCTGCAATTAAAGCGGCAATCGAAACATAAAGTGGAGCATTGGAAGAACTTGTTGTTTCTTTTACTGTTTCTTCATTAGTTTGTTCTGTTTTTGTTTCTACTTTCGTTTCAGTAGTTCCATGGTGGTGATCGTCTGAACCATCAGCTGGTTTTACTGTAGTAACTGAGGCTGGCTTTTCTGAATCTGGTGCCCCAATCCACTCAACTACACTTCCGTCCTGATAGGTTTGGTATGCTTTAAAAGCAATTTCAGTTGCATCGTCTGCTACTTTTCCTTGCAAATAAAAAAGTCCGAACTCTGTTGACGATAACCCTTCATTTTCCGCCGTCCAAATTACACTTGTTATTTTACCAGAAGCGTCCTTTTCAATCTCATATTTCCATCCTGGTTTTGGTTCAAATCGGCTAATATTAACCTCTTTAGGAAATTCTACTTTAACCTGTGTAGTCGGCACTGTTTCATTCTCGGATGGTACCCTTAAGGTAAACATTTCATAGCTACCTTGTGTTGTTTCCTTGGGCAGTACAGTAACGTGAGCACTTGCGATTCCTGCAAAAAGTGAAAATGCTGCGAACATAACAGCAAATGAGGCTATAAGCTTTTTCATAAATTAAATGTCCCTTCGACAAATGTTATAATGCATTAATGATTATCATTTCCTCTTTCTTGTGAACAATAGGAGTACGATTCCAAAGATAACGACCAAAATAATGGCAACTATTACCAGTAGGTTGGATAAAGAATTATTATCTGTTTTTTCAACTGTATCACTTGCAGTATTTTGTTCTACACTATTTTGTTTTGCTTGCTCGGTTTGGCTGTTATTACCTTGTGTGTTTTGGTTTTCTTTAGGAGTGACAGAATTAGCGTCTGATTGTTCTTGGTCCGTTTGAACAGTAAAATTTATCTCGCCACTTATGGGATGACCATCTTCACCTATAATTTTCCACTGGATTGTGTAAGAGCCATTATCCAAAGGTTTAGAAATGCTTCCAATCAATTGTTTATTTTCAACCTTAATCTCACCTAATGCTACTTCATTTCCTTCTTTAACCAATTTCATCGTACTTAACTCTTCTATTGTAGTAGCGAAAACGAGAGTGATTTGTTCGAGATTCTCAGTAATTACTTGTCCCTCCGTTGGATTAGATGACGATAGACTTGTGTGTGCACTAACGACTGAAGGTAAAAGCATAAATACACAAAGCATTGATATAATTAACTTTTTCAAAATTGAGCTCCTTTCCCTTTTATTCTATTGTTAATACTATATCCATTTTAATAGTCAGCTTGTAGAAATATCTCGAATGTTGTAGACAGCCCCCTTATCAAAATTATGTAGTTCCTCTAACCGTTTAATTAAGAGGAAATGTTCATACTAAATTATTTCGGCTGTAATATCAGTGTAAAACCTCCACTGGTCATAGTAAATAGCTCAACAGGGCTATCAGTAGTATATATGTTTTTGGGTTATTATCATTTATAGTAGATTAAATAGTGTTGAGGGAGAGAATCAAATTGTCATACCGTTTAATACAGATGCTTACCGTCATTTTACCAACAATTTTAATCGGAGGGTTTGAATTTTTCCGCCACGATTATCTTCTTGGACATTTGTCGATGGAGACTGGAAATGTCTTTATTACTATTCTTACATTTGTTCTTTCCCTACTGTTTTCATTCTGGGTATTCCACATTATAAGAATCAAGAATGACCAATTGGCGGAGGAACAGGCAAAAAGAGCTGTTTATGAAGAAAGGGAAAGACTAGCACATGAGCTTCATGATGGGATTGCCCAATCCCTTTTCTTCCTTAATGTAAAGCTGAAGCAAGGAGATCTGGTGGCTGCCTCCCGTGCAGTTTCCACCATTGATCACCATGTTCGACAGGCGATATTTAACCTGCGTTCTACACCAGAAGAAGATGGATCAATGAACTCCAGAGTTGCCAAGTGGATGTCTGAATGGAGCTCATTCACCGGCATTGATGTTGAGATAGATTTAGAAATACCTAATGGTATCTTTACAGTAAAGGAAGAAGTCCAGATTTTTGCTATTATTCAAGAAGCGTTTGCTAACATCCGAAAACATTCCATGTCAACACAAGCACATATTGATTTTAAGGATACTCAGGATTATTGGCAATTGAGGATTTGGGATAATGGCTGCGGAATGGATCTTGCATTGGTATCGGATAGGAAGTATGGAATATCCATGATGAAGGAACGTGCAAGACAAGTTGGCGCAGATTTTCAAATAAATAATAGTGAACTGGGAGGAACCGAAATTATTGTAACAAAGGAGAGAAAAAAATGAATCAGTATAAGGTTGTGATTGCGGATGACCATCTTTTTGCTAGAGAAGGAATTCGAAGTGTTTTAGAAGCTGATGAAACCTTTCTTATCGTTGGGGAGGCTGCAGATGGACTTGAAGCAGTTGAACTTTGCAAAGAACTGCAGCCCCATTTACTGCTTCTTGATATAAATATGCCCAATGTAAATGGACTTGAGGCTCTTCGGAAAATAAAACTGCTCTTTCCTTCTATTCATGTTGTGATGCTGACTGTTTCAGATGATGTAAAGGATTTGTTCACAGCCATCCAATATGGTGCACAAGGTTATTTGATTAAAAATATGGAGCCGGATGACTGGCTTGAATACCTGCATGCTTTGCTGGGAGATCAGCCAGAAGTATCACGTAAAATTGCCAACAGGCTATTCCATCGTTTTCGCAGCAGTACTACCTCGGATGATGAGCCCAGTCCGGTTTCTTTGACACCAAGGGAACGCGAAATTCTGTCCAGGGTAGCGTCAGGTGAAACCAATAAGCAAATTGCCCAGAGACTTGTCATTGCCGAAAATACGGTAAAGAATCATATCAAAAACCTATTGGAGAAACTTCAGTTGGATAATCGCGTCCAGCTTGCTGCCTATGCTGTACGGCATGGCATCGAAACAAAATAAACACTCAAATCATAATATAATATCCGTTAGCACACAAAAAGAAATGACAGCATTTTGCTGTCTTTTTTAACAGCCCACAGCTCTTACTCATTCCCCCGTTTGTTTAAATACATTGCTTCACATTTTCTTCTTTGTGTTTCTTCGG
>NZ_BCVA01000095.1 GCF_001591505.1 Neobacillus niacini NBRC 15566 | reverse complement strand
GTCCTCAAGACCCTGCATCAAGGACAAATCCTTGCTCGCTACACACACAATTCGTCCCCAAGACCCTGCCTAAATGACAAATCCTTGCTTGCCGCCACATGATTTGTCCTCAAAACACATAAAAATAAATAATTCCGAGAAAAAGTACCTTTTTTCGAAAGTATATAAAAGGTACCGGTTTAACCCGGTACCTTTCACTCTTATAATATTTCTTTGACTGCTGCTACTATGTCTTTCGGGGTTAGCTTGTAAAACTCCTTCAGGTATTCAAGCTTTCCAACCTGCCCGAATTGTTCTTTGACTCCAATACGTCTCATCTTGGTTGGGCAGTGTTCGCTTAGGACTTCTGCGACGGCACTGCCTAGTCCGCCAATGACGTTATGATTTTCTGCTGTTACAATGGCTCCCGTCTTCTTAGCGTACTTAACGATTAAATCCTTATCAATTGGTTTAATCGAAAACATATCTATCACGCTAGCTTCAATTCCCTCTTCGAGAAGCAAATCTGCTGCTTTCAAGGATTCCGCTACCATAATGCCGCTCGCGATAATGGTAACATCGCTGCCTTCACGGAGAACCTTTCCTTTCCCCTCTTCAAATACCTCATTTTCATCGTAAAGCTTAACGGCATTTTTGCGGATCGTCCGGATGTAATGGATACCGAACTCTTTTTCAATCTTTCGAAGCAAGTAACGAAGCATGGTGGAATCACTTACTTCATATACCTTTGCTTGAGGAAGAAGGCGAACAAGACCAAGATCTTCGAACGCCATATGGGTTCCGCCGTTATGCTCAGCCGTTACCCCAGCGTCAGATCCCAATATCTTAATATTCGTTTTCGCGTAGGAACCTGAAACGAACAGCTGGTCAAATGTCCGTCGAGTTGCGAATTGACCGAAGGTATGGACATAAGGAATCTTCCCTGTCAGCGATAGACCGGCAGCCACTCCCATCATATTGGCTTCCATAATCCCCGTATTAATAATTTGATTCGGAATATCCTTCACAATCTTATTCGTAGCAATCGCGCTCATTAAATCGGCTTCTAAGGCAATCACATCTGGATTGGCCTGCGCCAATTCCACCAAAGTCCGCGCATACATTTGCCGCATTTCTATCTTTTCTAATTCATAGCTTTTGGATGGTGTTTCAATCATTATGACACAACCTTTCCAAGTTTATTTTCCAATTCCGCAATGGCAGCCAAAATGACCTCTTCATCTTCTTTACTAGGGCGAATATGATGGTTATCCGCTTTTTCCTCTAAATACGGGACGCCTTGACCTTTAACGGTATCCAGAATAATTGCAACAGGTTGAACAGTCTGGCCTTTCCCCTCTTCAATTGCCTGATAGATTTGCTCCAGCGAACGACCGTCCACCTTTAAAGTGTAAAAACCAAACGCTTTAAACTTCTCCACAAAATCTAGGGGATCAATAATATCCTTGGTTGGACCGTCAAGCTGCTTTTTATTATCATCAATAAATACAAAGAGCTGATTCAGCTTATGGTGTGCGGCGAACTGGGCTGCCTCCCAGCACTGCCCTTCGTTTAATTCACCATCCCCAACGATACAATACGTATAATTACTCTTATTTGATAGTTTATGAGATAGAGCAACACCCACCGCTGCGGATATTCCTTGTCCTAGGGATCCCGTTGTCATATCCACGCCCGGTGTTAAATTCTTATCAGGATGAGAAGGAAGGGTCGTTCCATTTTGATTTAAGGTATAAAGAACTTCTTCAGGAAAGTATCCTTTCGCTGCTAATGTCGCATAAAGACCTGGTCCTCCATGACCCTTTGATAGAATGAAGTAATCACGATCTTCCCATTTCGGATCCTTAGGATTCACCTTCATCACTTCACCATATAAAACCGCCAAGGCCTCAATGATGGATAAACTGCCACCGTAATGCCCAAAACCGAGATGATACAATTCTTTTAATGTTTTTAGCCGAATTTCATCGCGAAACGCTTCTATTTCTTGCAGATTCATATTCTTTCCTCCCTTTTTTATTCAAAAAGATAGGGGTGCGTAAACACCCCCATTGACCTATGCTCCAACTTGTTGTGAATCAGATGCTGCTTTGTTTTTCTTGAAAAAACCAAACACCACTGCAAGGACAACAAGACCAACCACCGTAACGGTAACACCTGTAGAGCCAAAGGAATTAGCGATATTACCAAGAAGAATCCCAGAAGCTGCAAAGTCCGCATCAGAGAATGTAGTACTAGCAAATCCAAGATCGCCTAGTACCGGCATTAAGAATACAGGCAGGAAGGTAATCAATAAACCATTGGCAAACGATCCAATCGTCGCACCGCGAACACCACCGGTTGCATTACCGAATACTCCTGCCGTTGCACCAGTGAAGAAATGTGGAACAACACCTGGTAAAATAATCACTGCGCCTGCAAAACCAAGAATCGCCATTCCCACAATACCGCCAAGGAAACTACAGAAGAAACCAATTAAAACAGCATTTGGTGCGTATGGGAATACAATCGGACAGTCTAAAGCTGGCTTTGAGTTCGGAACGAGTTTCGTAGAAATCCCTTTAAACGCAGGAACAATTTCAGCTAACACCAGTCGAACACCTGAAAGGATAACGAAAACCCCTGCTGCAAACGTAACACCTTGAATAATCGAGAAAACAATATAATGAGTACCGCCGCTAAGCTCTGCCTCCACATAAGATGGACCTGCAAAGAGAGCAATAATAACATATAGAATGACCATGGTTAATGAAATCGTTACAGAACTATCACGCAAGAATCCTAGACCTTTAGGGAATTTAATCTCTTCTGTTGAACGAGATCCCTTCCCAACCACTTTCCCGACAAGACCAGACAACACATAACCTAAGCTTGAAAAATGACCGAAACCAACATTGTCGTTACCCGTAATTTTTCGCATAAAAGGCTGACAAATGGCTGGGAAGACAGCCATGATTAACCCTAACGCAAGGGAACCAACAATAATTAATGGAACTCCTTTTAACCCAGAAACCACTAAGATAACAGCTAGCATACAAGCCATGTATAACGTATGATGGCCCGTTAAGAAGATATATTTTAATCGAGTAAAACGAGCAATTAAGATATTCGCTAACATCCCAAAGAACATGATAAATGCTGTCGCACTGCCATACTTGGTTAATGCCATCGCCACAATTGCCTCATTATTCGGGACAACTCCGTTAACGTTAAAAGCTTCTTCAAACATTTTTCCAAATGGTTCAAGTGATCCAACGATAATGCCAGCACCTGCAGAGATTACGAGAAAGCCTAAAAACGTTTTCGTCGTTCCTTTTACAATATCGCTTGCCGGCTTCTTCAAGATGATTAGACCAACTAGTGATATTAACGCAACTAGAACAGCTGGCGTACTTAAAATATCCATCAATAATTTAAGAATTCTTTCGCCCATGGTAGAGGCCCCCTTTTAATTTATGATTGGCTTTTTTAAAGACTGATGTTGATTTTTCTCATGAAAACCCTTATGAAGGACTAATCTTACTGGGAACTCTCCGGATTTGTCCTTC
>NZ_BCVA01000094.1 GCF_001591505.1 Neobacillus niacini NBRC 15566 | reverse complement strand
AGGCATGATGAAAGACTAATCTGGTGAGTTCCCAGTGAGATTTGTCCTTCATGGACATGATGAAAGACAAATCTGGAGAGTTCCCAGTGAGATTTGTCCTTCATGGACATGATGAAAGACTAATCTGGTGAGTTTCCAGTGAGATTTGTCCTTCATAAGCATGATGAAAGAATAATCTGGAGAGTTCCCAGTGAGATTTGTCCTTCATAGGCATGATGAAAGACTAATCTGGAGAGGTCCCAATGAGATTTGTCCTTCATCAGCATGATAAACAACTAATCAGAATATTACTCTTTTAGTTTAGTGCTACATAAGGATTTCAGTGAGCAAAATCAACATCTGTCTTTAAAAGATCCATTTGAAAAAGCCTTGAAGTTTACACTATTGTTTCGTTAGAAGCCCTTTACTAGTAGAAACGGAAAGATTTCCATTGTCTTGGACTCCTAAACGCAAACTTATAGACATCCCCTCAAAAGTTGCCTCTTCTATTGTTCTCGGCGCCAGGCAATCACCGATTTGCCACACTTCAGGTGCTAATTTCTTTACTTGTTCATATAGTTCACTATTTGGTACACGACCGTGCGAAAGAATAATAGAATCCCAATTTTCCATTGTCTCTTTTTCATATGAAAATAGATTTCTAATGATAACAGAATCCCCTTTAATCTCTCCTAAATCATAGTGAGGCATTATTTTTACGTTTAGTTGATAAAGCTTTTTTAAATATTCATTTCGTAAGTATTGAGGCACGCCTTCACCCACATGCAGCCTTGCCGTAATAAGCGAGACGATATGCCCCTTTTCCGCCAAATCAATCGCCGCTTCTATGGCTGGCCAATCACCGGCAAAATCAAATACCAAAACACTTTTTCCAATATTGTTATGCGGATGCTGAAACACCTCTTCCACCGTCATGACACGGTGATCATGAATCCCTGGAATATCAGGGATATACGGCCTTGAACCTGTGGCACAGATAATAGCATCCGGTGAAATTTTGTTAATATCTTCTGGTTGTACAGCCACTCCAAGTGTAACTTTCACGTTACTAGTAGTTATTTTTCGCATATAATTATCAAGCATCGATTCAGCAAGCTCATGTCTCATGGGCATCTTTTTTAATGTATGCAATAATCCGCCGATTTTGTCACCTTTATCTGCAAGAGTAACGTTATGGCCAAGTTCATCTAATGTAGCCGCTGCTTGCATGCCTGCTGGTCCAGCACCGATCACAAGAACTTTCTTCTTGTCTCTATGGCTTTCCTTAAGAGCTTGCACTTCATTTTCTCTGCCTGCTGAGGGATTTTGAACACAACCGATGGTTAAACCATTGTGATAATGCCCGATACAAGCCTGTAAGCAGCCTAAACAGGCATCAATTTGTTGAAGATTGCCAGACTTTGCTTTATTAGGCATGTAAGGATCTACAATTAATGCACGGGTCATGCCGACAACATCTGCTTTTCCTGTTGCCACAATCTTCTCCCCTTCTGACGGGTCTACAATACGCGAGCCGACGAAAACCGGTACAGCACCAGCCATTCTAATTTTGAAAGAATAGGGTGTGTTATATCCATGCTTCATTGGAGATGGCGGTACAATATGGGTGGATCCGGCAAATGTACTGGAATCCCCGGAGGTGACATCAATAAAATCCACTCTTACTCTTTCGACCAAATATTCAACAATTTGTACGGCATCTTTTACAGTTGTTCCATCCATGGTCATTTCATCTGCACTCATACGGAGTCCAACCGTAAAGTCCTCCCCAACTTCCTGCCAGACTCGCTCCATCACTTCGACAATAAACCGCATTCTGTTTTCAAACGATCCCCCATATTCATCGGTGCGAAGATTGGTCTCTTCCGACCAAAACTGTGCAGGCAAGTATCCGTGTGAGCAGCAGATTTCTACACCATCCAGCCCGCCTTCCTTCGCCCATTTAGCTGAAAGGGCAAATCCTTCAATTACATCTTTAATTTCCTCCATACTCATCGGTTTGGGCATCGTACTGAACCTAAGGCTTGGAACCGCTGACGGTGCCCAGGCCGCATTCCGGTACTCACTTGAAACGACTTCCCTGCCGCCATGGAATAATTGGGAAAATACTTTCGTTCCATATTTATGCACTTCATTGGCAAGCTCCCGGTAAGCAGGGACAATCTTTTTGTCATATCCAGCAATTGTTTTGGTTGTCAGCATCCCAGATGGATGTGCTGAGGCGGCTTCTAGTATAAGTAATCCGGCACCACCCTTTGCACGTTCTACATGATAGGCAGTCATATCCAAGGTAGGGATTCCATTCTTAACATGATTGGTTTGATGTGCAGTACTTAGAATCCTATTTTTCAATTCTGTATGGCCAATTTTAACTGGACTAAATAAATGTTTAAACGGTGTCACTAAATAATCACTCCCAGAAAAAGATAATTGGCCTTTTGACCAAATTCTGGCGGTGCCTGTCACTTGGAACTTTTTACTGATTAAAACGTCCTCGCTGACGCAGTAATTCACGGTTCAAGTTAGGATTTACCTCAAAGGCTGCACGCCCATGTAACCAGAATATATTGTTAACAACTACTAAATCTCCGACTGGAAGTTTGAGTTCTGTAACACTTTCATCGGTTTCCATTGAATGTGAAAGGTCACGAAGGTATTTAGCTTCTTCAATGGTTTCAGGATAGACAAATTGGTCGATGAAGCATACACCAGGCTTATTATTGTAGTTGAAGAAGGTTAAGCGCTGAATTTCCTGATCTATATTTTTACTAGATGGTGCTTTGTACGTAAACTTATGGCTTGCCAGTGGATGAGTTGAAAACTTATCAAGGTCTTTCCAATCATCAAGGTGTAATAATCGAGATTCACCACCGCGTGCATTTTCTTCTACCATTTTCATCATTAACAGCCAATCTGTCGGCTCATCAACAAATGTTCCATCCGTATGAAGTGTAAATAAGCGATAGGCTTGACGGAGATAGGAGTCACTGTTATCAGTATGCTTGACAGAAAAGCGTGCATAATATTTTCCAGACATTGAATCAAAGTTTGATGAACCTAACAAATAAGAAATAGCAGTAGAGAAAATAACGTATTCCTCTGTATCCTCGGTAACACCATCCAAACCAATCGTAAATCCGCCAGATTCACGGTCATGAACGATGTTTCGAAGTAACTCGCCGAATTCTTCTCCAACATGATCTAATAGAATAGAAGAGACAATAAGACGAGAATAGGGTGTATATTCTAAATGCTGGACAGAATAATTCTCTGCTTTGACGGTATCCAAAAACCCTTGAATGGCCTTTTTTGAAAGTTGAATGTGGTATAATCGGTCTGTTTGCGGATGAACTTTCACTTCATACAAGTTTGTTTTTGTTTCATATTTCCCTCTTTGTTTTTCTGTGATTACCATTTTTTATTCCTCCTGTTTTGTGTAAGATAGTTAAAATATGGAAGTCAAGGAATATAAAAAGCCAGTTGCACAAAGTACCCAAAAAAAGTGGGACTCAATGTACAACTGGCTTATATTCACTTCACAGCTCTATGGTTAATAGAGTCACAATGAATTAGCAGTTAATGGTTATTTATATTTCCTGTTTCCAAGTATTATAATCTATCCACGGATCTGAAAGGGTGTTATTCAGGAAGTGGAAGTATTAATAATATTTTGACTACTCTTAGTATATGTTGTATATGATAGATTGTCAATTGATTATTTCGAATAATTCGAAAATATCTGTTCGTAGTTCAGTTATGAAGTGGAAGATTAAAATGAATAACTGAACTATCAACCTGATTAACCTTACTCTTGTACGAAAAATAGCAAGTAAATTAGCATAATAGGTGCTTGGAAACCGAGTATTTTTTACAGCGTGTCGGAAAACATTTTTTGTAAGAAGGTTTCCTGACTTCGGACAGGAGTAAAGGAATTTTGCCATCTTGTGTCCCAAGTTACCTCGGCTTCGGACAGGCCTAAGGTAATTTTCACACCTGGTGTCCGAAGTTGCCTCAACTTCGAACAGGTCTAATGCAATTTTCACTCCTGGTGT
>NZ_BCVA01000093.1 GCF_001591505.1 Neobacillus niacini NBRC 15566 | reverse complement strand
TTTTCAAACCTACATGTTGTTAAATTTTTTTATTCAATAAATCAACTTTTTTTGATTAATATATCAATATTATTTTGATTAACTGGAGGGGTTCATCATGTATTTTAATGACTACGAAAAAAGGCAATTAATGAAATTACGCCAAAAGGAAGTTGAAAAAAAGGCTGCAAATGCTTGGCAGATGTTTGACTTACAAAAAGAATCTTTTTTTCAAAGGATTATATCGAGATTTAAAACGAGGAGAGATACTACCATCGTAAAAAACAATTGTGAATGTGTATGTTGTTAAGACTCCATTCAATCAGGAGGTGGCCAGATTGACTGTTAACCATGCCGGTATGTTGAAAAAAGAGTATTTTCTATCCTATCTAAATCTAGTAAGAATCTCTCGAAATTGTTCCCTGGAAGAAGCCAAAGATTTAACCATTAGCTTCTTTTTCAAAAACAACCGCTTACGATATGGTAGCCAGACATACGAACGTTTTTTAGAAGCCTATAATCAATTAGCGATTAGAATTGAAGATAAAGGAATGTGTTGTGGTTAGCTATTGATAGAGTAAAAAGGAAAAGGACCTGAAAAGGTCCTTTTCTAACAACATCTACCCGTATTACCTATCATGGAAATACCTTGTCCATTTCCACTTCGATCAAGAATAAGGTCTTCCGTATTTGGTTCAATGATAGGGTCAATTGCTACCTTTATTTCATTGATTGTCGCAATAATATCATCTGCTTCTACACCATCCAGGCGTAGTCCAATCCTTGGCTGCCCTCAGCCATAGCCATCAAAAAAGATACGAATGCAATCAGCATTTTGTTCTTTGAACATTTTTTTCAACTCATCACGAGCTTCGTCAGTGATTCTCATGTCCATTTCCTCCTGTATGACTTATATATTTATAATTACTCCCCTGTTTCAGCAAAACGCTTAATCCGGCCACCAATTTCATCACGAACCCTTTGGAAGAATGCCCATTTTTCCTCTTCGGTTCCTTCGGCTTTTGCAGGGTCATCGAATCCCCAGTGTACTCGTTTTACATGCGGAGGAGTTACTGGGCAGTGGTCTGCAGCGTGGCCGCATAAAGTAACCACTAAATCTGCATTGTTTAGAATTTCAGGATCGATAACATCAGATGTTTGGTTTGATATATCCATTCCGGCCTCTTTCATCGCTCTAACTGCGTTAGGGTTTAATCCATGAGCCTCAAGACCAGCACTTTTAACTTCCCACTCCTCACCTAAATGTTTCTTTGCCCATCCTTCTGCCATTTGGCTGCGGCATGAATTTCCTGTACATAAGAAGTAGATTATTTTTTTGTTTTCCATGATGAATACCACCTTTTACAAGTTAGTTTTAGGCTGCATGTTCCTTAAAATATTTCCGTTTAAACCATAATGCCACGTTAACTAACGCAATCATAACCGGCACTTCTACAAGGGGTCCAATGACAGCTGCAAAAGCTGCACCAGAATGGATTCCAAACACTCCTACAGCTACAGCAATTGCTAATTCAAAGTTATTACTTCCAGCTGTAAAAGCAAGAGTTGTTGTTACAGGGTAATTCGCTCCAATTTTCTTTCCCATATAAAATGAAACGAAGAACATCAACACAAAGTATATTAATAATGGGATTGCTATACGAACTACGTCTAACGGTAAGGCTACAATCGTATCACCTTTTAAAGAGAACATGATGATAATCGTAAACAATAATGCAATCAATGTAATCGGACTAATCTTAGGGATAAACACTTTTTCATACCATTGTCTACCTTTTGCCTTCACCAATGTAAAACGTGTGAGCATCCCAGCGATAAAAGGTATTCCAAGGTAGATGAAGACGGACTTAGCTACTTCCACCATCGTAATGTTTACTACTGCACCTTCGAGTCCAATCCACTCTGGAATGACGGTTACAAACACATAGGCATAAACGGAAAAGAATAGCATTTGGAAGATTGAGTTGAACGCGACCAGTCCTGCTGCATATTCCGTATCTCCCTTTGCGAGATCATTCCAAACAATAACCATCGCAATACAACGGGCTAAACCAATCATGATTAGTCCAACCATGTACTCTGGCTTATCAGGCAAGAAGATTATTGCCAACAAAAACATTAGAATCGGACCAATAATCCAGTTTTGTACAAGTGATAAAACAAGGACTTTTATATCTTTAAAAACTCGGCCAATTTCCTCATATCGGACTTTCGCTAGAGGAGGATACATCATTAGAATTAGCCCTATTGCAAGTGGAATAGATGTTGTGCCAACCTGCAATTTATCCATTCCCTCCACAAATCCTGGAAAGATGAATCCTAAACCAATACCGACTGCCATAGCTAAAAATATCCATAGCGTAAGGTACCGGTCTAAAAACGATAGACGTTTTTTTCCTGGATTATTCATTTTTTTGAACTCCTTTTTGTCCTGAGTTAACAACCACAACGAAGCGTAGGGTTACTTTTTTCAATCTGTTTAATTTTTTCTGTTTGAACAGGTACATGAACTAAAACATCCTCAATAAGGCCATATAAATCACTTTGTGAATTCAATGAATAATATATCCACTGACCCCTGCGCTCTTCTTTCACTAATCCTAAGTCTTTTAGTTTACGAAGATGCTGACTGATAGATGGTTGACTCATATCAAACACTTCTAGAAATTCACACACACAACATTCACGTTGTTTCAAAATAGCCACCATCGTTAATCGTGTTTTATCCCCTAATAACTTTAAAACACTCGCTGCTCTTTCTATTCCAACGGTCGATTTTAACATACCGAACCCTCCTTTTAACTCAAGATAAGCACATAACTATATATTTATATAAAGACTTATAAAATATTATAATTATCTGTCGCTTAAAAGACACATAATGCATGAACTTATATCCGTAGTGCTCCTTAAAACAATATAATTATATGCTTATATATTAAAACAGGAAAGAAGCAATTTCAAGTTCTAAAAGGTTAAGTTATTGTAAATAAAAAGATTGATGACAAAAGGCCATCAATCCAATGCTTTAGAGTTTTTATTATTACTTTTTATTCCTCAATATTTTATGAGTGTAAGATTATAAAGTTACACTTTGTACTGGTTGCTGTTATACTAATTTTTCCATTGCCATCACATCAACAAATTTACCATCGAGTATCCCTTGGTTTTTAAATACGCCCACTTCACGAAAACCCATTGTCTTATATAATCCTTGACCTAACTGATTGAATGGAAACGTGAACAGGACCATTTTATGAAAACCATTTTGTTTGGCAAGGGATTCAAGCTCGATCAGCAGTTTCTTTCCAATCCCTTTACCCCTGTAATCCCTAGAAATATAAACCGAAATGTCGGCTACTCCATCATAGGCACTTCGATTATTATATTGATTTAAGGATGACCATCCAACGACCTGGCCTTCATGTTCCGTAACGATTACCTTATAACGTCCTTTATGCCTATCAAACCAATTCTTCATATAAGCGTAATCCTTGAGTTCGGTCTCTAGAGTAGCAATCCGATCCTCAATTCCTTGGTTGTAGATTTCTAGGATAGAGTTTATATCGGATTCACCTGCTATTTTTATTACAACATCCTTTGACATTTAAGTACCTCACTTCTTAATTTTCGTCCGTCGGTTCATAATAACGTGCTGTCTTCTTGGGATTTATCTCACGACTCCTAAAGGGAAGTTCTTTACTGAAAAAATTAGCTTTCCTTTTTAGTAAATATACCAAATATCGGGATATTTAGTTTCATTATATATAATTCCTCTTAAACTATCTTTCCCCATTTGGAGTTTCCTCCTAATTTACAACCTTCACCGAGGTCACATCATCGAATACAATATGCTCATATTCCCCAGGCTTTACCTCTAGGCGCAGCACATGCGTAATAGGATCAACACGATGTATACGCCCGGTATAGTCCGTTGTAAAGCCATCAGACCAAACGGTTAACCTTACCGCGTGTTCATACTCCTGAGCGTACTTAATGCGCAGGTCGAACTCCTCCATCTGATACTCGTCTAAAATCGGCTTAGCTTCCCGCTTCATATCGTGAAATAAGTCACGCTGCATTTTTACTTGCTCCGGCATAAAGAACGCCCCTTGCCACTTCATTTTACCGCGATCACGTATTGCCATATCGAATCACTCCTTCGTATTTATTACTACTATTATATACGAACAAACGTTCTATATGCATGCAAATAAAATGGACCCATTTTAGGTCCTAAAAATTATCTTATATAAGCGGAGACTTTCCGGATAAATACAGAATGGAGCCTGTTTGGGGATATATAAGAGGAGGTTCTCCGGTTATGCAAACCAAAACCTCTCATTTTTAAAATTTTCAAGCCAATAGGCGGAATCTCTCCGTCTATTTGAGCTTTTTTAAATGGAAATAATTAATTTAGCGGAATTACTCCGTCTATAACGATACTCCACCACCCAAGACTAAATAAATCGTGCTGCAGCCATATGTCTGTTTTAAATGAATGATATTTGCTTCCTATATCATGAATTTGTTGGTACATCATTTTATCCCTCACTGTTAATTCTTAGTAACAGTTTTATATTGCACCTCTTTTATTCCGTTATCCATAAATGAAAAAATATGTAGGGAATATTTACCGATTCTAGACCAATAAGAATTTGATTACTCATGATTTAAAAACCAAACTTATTGTGTCATTTACC
>NZ_BCVA01000092.1 GCF_001591505.1 Neobacillus niacini NBRC 15566 | reverse complement strand
GCTTTATAAAAGAATCACAAAAAAAAACACTAATTCTTTAGTGAACAGAAGCGTCAACCGACGCTTCTGTTTTCTTTTTTATTTAGACTAATCCTCATCAGATTTTATTACGGAGAACAAAAAAGGCACATTCTGATTTATCACAGATACAATTATGTCGCATTTTGAACAAAAGTTTTTTAAGCTGAAGGGAGAAAGTGACCGTTCCACAAGATTATTGTTTGGAAACAGTAATAAATTATCTAAATATTTCTCTTTTTCCACAGAAACGAACATTCATTCGTGTATAATTAAGATGCTCTAATAAAAGGAGGAATTTTAATGAATTCTATTGATTTAATTATTTTAAACTTTAATGAAATTAGGAGAAGAAGCATTAAAGTTTGGAGTTCTATTCCTGATGAGAAACTTCATTGGAAGCCAGATGGTGAAGCAATGAATTGCCTAGAAATGATTAGACACGTACTAGAAAGTGAACATTACTATCACTTAGCAATTAAAAATAGTGGGAGTTTGTCCGTTTTCAATTCTCCTTTCGAAAATCGTCCATTTACCTCAGTAAATGCCGAAGTGGAATATGCTGAACCTTATAGAAAAGCGTTCATAGATACAATCAAGTCATTTTCTGAAGAAGACTTAGAAAATATAAAGATAGACCGCTCTGATTCAGGTTACATAAGAGATTTAGGCGACATGTTATTACGTGTTGGCTATCATGAATCCATTCATACGGGTCAGTTATTGGATTATTTAAGAACAGCAGGTGTTCCAAGAGTCCGTATCTGGGATTAATCCACTCCAATGGTGCTACCACAATAGTGATGCACCTTTTTTATTCTGAATCCGTTTATGTTTGCCCCATTTCTTGTTTTAATCCTCAATAGGGATACGCCCTCGAGTAACAACTATATCTAATTTCATCGCAATTTGGTTCAAATATGACGTTAATCAACAAGTCCTTCTCCTCTAAATGTTTTCTCGAAAAACAATTCCAACTATAGGGCTTTATTACCCTAAAAAGGGCGTTTGTCTTCGGCATCATGTCCAATCTAGAGAGGCGATTAAAGAATAAAATGCTAAAGATAAATAGGGAAAGGTGTTGGGCCAATTGAAAAGGGAAAGAGAGTTTGATAATCGAAGAAACCAATCTGTGTTTAGAGGTTCTGCAAAAAACAATGACACTAGCAACAACAGGAACAGGAACGATAACACAAATGTCGATGTTGATGTGGATATTGATAATGAATTTGATAATGAAGTGAGAAATACTTCAGTGTCAGAAGCGGAAGCAGAAGTACAAAACACCGATAGAAACACAAATGTGGCTAGAGCTACTATAAATAACTCAGGAAATTCTCGTGTGGATGTTCGATTAAACAGCAACAGCAATGCTCGTGTAAGATCCGACCAAGAGCAAGATAATGAACAAGATCAAGACACAAATGTTGATGTTGATTTATAAGATAGGTTCTAACAAATTTATGACTTTCATTTAAATAATTATAGGGGGAAGTAAAATGTCAAGAAGACATAATAACCGCCGTAATAACACAAACACAGATGTGAATGTGGATGTAAATAATGATTTTGAAAACGATATTCGTAATCGTTCAGAGTCAGATGCAGAAGCGGACGTACGCAACATTGACAGAAACACAAATGTGGCTAGAGCTACTATAAATAACTCAGGAAATTCCCGTGTAGATATTACCTTAAATAGCAGAAGTAATGCACGTGTAAGAACTGAGCAAGATCAAGAAAACGGTCAGGATCAAAATACTGATATAGATGTAGATTTTTAATTAACAATAAATGGTGGGGCTATGTTATTAGAATAGGTGGAATTAATGGGAAAATACAGAGGCAAAAGTAAGAACCTCCCTTCTGGTTGGCAAAATTCAAAAACTAATAACTCTTCCGAATCTCTTGCTATTAAAGAAGATAGCGTAAGAATTAAAAGCGAAAACATAAATACGATTGGACAAAGTGGTAACTCTGATGTAGATGTGCAAGTTGATGTACATGTGGGTACTACACCAATTGCATTTGCCATTCTTACTTCGCTGCTTGCTACTAAACAAATGACTGTGGAAGAGTTTGATGAAGCGGTAAGAAGTCTTGAAAATCTTATCCATGGAAAGGGTTTTAATGTTACTTCATTAATACCGAATAATGTTACTGATGTAAAATTGTTCAAAAGAAGTAAAAGAAGAGTGGATTAATTGTATCACTCTTCTTTTTAATAAGATTTAGGAGAACGAGGGAATAGTAGTTTAATTTTTATTAGAATTCTCTTGTCACATTCTTTTCCCTATATTGCGGTATCTAAGAAAGTTGATAAGAAGAGAGATGTTAATATGGAAAAAAGTTCGAAAAACATATTTGATTTTATAGTCGTTGGAACTGGCCCTGCTGGTGCAGTGATAGCAAAGACACTTTCAGATGATAAAAAAACTTCGGTACTTGTTTTGGAGGCTGGAGAAAATAATGATAGGGACCAGCCCATTCGTGATTCTAGATTTGCTCTAGAACTAGAGGAACAATTTTTCGCACAATACTTTTGGCAAGGAGAAGGTGCACCTCAACCAGAAGTAGATAACAGAACCTTTGAATGGACAACTGGCCGGCTTTCGGGTGGAGGTTCATCTATTAATGGAGAGCAATATGTAAGACCTACACCTTCTGTTTTAAGAGATTGGGAAATGCTCTTAGGTCCACTGTGGTCACCTGAGAATGCTATACAAACCTTTAAACAGTTAGAAAATTTTCATGGTAAAACAAATAGCCCAGAATTTCACGGTTTTGATGGGCGTTTAAATATCAGGCAAGCCCCACTAAATCCTCCTACTATGACAAAAAAGCTGGTTTCAGCTATGGAACAAGCAACTGGTTTTCGTAAAATACTGGATTATAATGACCCCAAAACCCCTATTGGTCCTTTTACTCGCTGGCAACTATTTCAAAAAAACAATGGACAGCGTGAGAGTTCATCCACTGCATTTTTGTCTTCAGACATTATGACTCCTGATGGAATTGGTGTTAATGGGCGAAAGTTAAGAGTTGTGTATAAGTCAACTGCGTTACGCATTTTATTTGATGGCAAAACCGCAATTGGTATTGAATTCCTAATGGAAGGTAAAAGGGTACGTGCATTTGCCCGTAAAAAAGTGATTATTTCAGCAGGCATAAACAGTACCCAACTATTAATGTTATCTGGGATTGGACCCGCAGACGCTCTTCACCAGGCAGGCATTCCTGTTGTATTTAATAATCCAAATGTAGGTGAATTTTTAACCAATCATACTTTAAATACAGCTACATTTACAGTAAATCGGAAAGATATCCCAGAGCTGCAAAATGACCCATTCGCTCTTTATACAGGCGGTGCTTTTTTACCTAATCCACTTACTAGCAAAAATAATCGACGCCGTGGTGTACAGTTAATAGGAATATTCTCAGAAGGCAGTTTAAATATTGCTATTTTATTTTTACAACCTAAAAGCCGTGGAAGAATTGAAATTCAAAATAATGACCCGTTAAAAATTGTACTTGCGGATGAAGGTTTTCTTGATAATCGTTATGACATGGAGGTAGTTAAAGCAATCTATAAAACGTACATTACAGATATTGCCGACAATCTCTCAAAAATTGACCCTCATTATCAGCTGGTTAGTCCCACTCTCGAAACCATTCAAGACGATGAAGAACTGGAAAACTATATAAAAGAAAATTTCGATCATAACCACCATCAACAAAGCTCACTACGTATGGCACCTTTTAATCGAGGTGGGGTAGTGGATCGTTTTGGTAATGTACATGGAGTTGATAATTTAATGGTTGCCGATGCTTCTATCATACCTTTTACAGTCGACGGTAACACTTCTGCAACTGCTTACCTAATTGGATATACAATAGCGAAACACCTTGAAAATACCTTATAACCATTATTCAAAAATAGTTGTCTGACAGCCATATAAAACGCCTATTCCGATTCTCCATTACTGAATAAACTGTTTAATGAATCTTATGGACAAGGAGGTGATTTTAGTGAGTAGAAGAGAGTATGATAACTCTAGAAATTTTGATGTTAATGATGAGTTCGATTTTGATTTCGATCCGAACATGGATCAAGATTCAAGAAGAAGACATTCAAATGATAGAAGAAATATGGCTAGAAATAGGAATACTTCCACTTGCCAACAACTTGCAGATATTATTGGAGGAGAGGTTATTACTGCAGCTCCTGCCTGTGTTGTGCAACGTCTTCGTAACATTGATGCTACTATTTTAGGCCGCCGCACTCGATCCCCACTTGCACTTCCATTTGCATTATCCTTTGAAAATAACATTGGCGGAAGAACGCTGAATCTAGGAGAAACAGTTATCCTTCAAAGAGAAATTAATCCTTTTCTAACTGCGTTGCGCAGGAGAGGAATTATTGTAACTGCCGTTCATAACCATTGGCTTTTTGAGAATCCAAGATTAATGTATATGCACTGGGAGAATGTTGGAGATTCGTTTACGTTTGCTAGAAACAGTTTTGAAGCCGCTAGAGAAGTTGGTTTGATTTAAATATCAAAGCCATTTGTGACGATTATTATTCTATCTCACAAATGGCTTTAACTATTTAACGACTTTAATATTTACAAAATAACATTACAAAAACGTTCAAGTTTTTCAACTGAATTTTGAACTGTCGTAAATCTTACTTTAAAAAAATTAATACATACTTGCCATATAATTAATTAGGTATCCGTTCTTATTTAAAATGATTCTAATCTTAAAGTAGTACTTTCATATTGATTTGGAGAAAGCTCAACCATTAATAGGAAAAATTAACTAAAAATTGAATATTATTCGGTCCCTTTTTCTTATTGTTAATCACAATAAAACAAGCGATAATGATAATCAATATCATTGATAATAATTATCATTTACTCAGGAGGTTTTATTATGTTTATTCAATTTCTAAAGGAAAATCGTTATGTATCATTGCTGCTTACTGTACTTCGACTCTATCTTGGATGGCAGTGGTTAAATGCTGGCTGGGGGAAAATCTCTAGTGGTAACTTTGATGCAAGCGGCTTTATTAATGGAGCAATAAAAAATATGTCTGGTGAGCACCCTGCTGTTCAACCTTGGTGGGGAAATTTTTTGAAAAAGGTTGCATTACCGTACGTTGACCTTTTTAATGTAATCGTTCCTTGGGGAGAATTTTTAGTAGGTCTCGGATTAATTTTTGGTATTTTCACATCATTTTCTATACTAATGGGCCTTACAATGAACTTTGCTTATATGTTATCTGGAACAACAAGTATAAATCCTCAAATGGTTTTACTAGGATTGTTTCTTCTTGTGGCAGGAATAAATGCTGGAAAGTTGGGATTGGATCGTTGGTTCATGCCGCTATTAGGAAAATTGATAAATAAAAAAGCTGGGAATGCACCATTTTCCCAAAGTGCCTAATGTAAATACCCCTAACCTGCCAGTTAGCCCAATAAGAAATCCTTTTATAACTCATGAATTATAAAACCAAACTACATTGTGTCATTTAC
>NZ_BCVA01000091.1 GCF_001591505.1 Neobacillus niacini NBRC 15566 | reverse complement strand
AAAACACTCGCACCACAAGAAGGATTAGTCCTCAATAGAGGGCTTTGAGGACAAAACACCCGACCCACCAGAAGGATATGTCCCCAATGAAGGGTCTTGCGGACAAAACCTCGCTCCTCAAGAAGGATCTGTCCTCAATAGAGGGCTTTAAGGACAAAACACCGACCCACCAGAAGGATATGTCCCCAATGAAGGGTCTTGGGGACAAAACACTCGCTCCTCAAGAAGGATATGTCCTCAATGGAGGGTCTTGGGGACAAATCGATCGTTCCGCCAGAAGGATATGTCCTCAATAAAAGGACTTTCTAGTTTCCGACAATAAAAAAACGTAAGGAGAAATGCTCCTTACGTTTTTTTGTACTCTATTTATTGTTCTATTACTGCTTTTGTAAACCGTCTTTCCCAAGGCTTTGTCAGCCATCTTCTTAGGGCGAAGCAGCCTCGCAGCCACTCATCTGCCCCTTGGGCAAGCCATATGCCTAAAAGTCCCAATCCATAATGGACGCCTAATAAATAACTTAACGATACTGCTACTCCCCACATGGAAATAATACCGATAATAACGGGAAACCGAACATCCCCCGCAGACTTTAATGAGTTCATTAAAACAATATTCATGGCTCTTCCAGGTTCAACGAAAACGATCGCCCATAAAACAGGAAGTCCAACCAGAATGATTGCTGGATCCTTTGTAAATAAATCCAATATCCTGTCCCCGCCTAAGGCGATGACGAATGATGTCAATGTTGAAGCAAGCATAGCTATCTTCAAGGTACGAATTCCGCGTTTTAAGGCACGATCAAATTGTTTACCGCCAATATATCGAGCTACTAAAATCTGAGTTCCCTGGGCAATCGCAACGGTGAATAAAAAGCATAGCATGCTGATGTTTAAAATATATACTCGTCCTGCTAAGGAAGCAGTACCCATCCCTACCACAAAGCTAGTAATGACCACTTGAGATAATTGGTAAGAAAGATTTTCTCCCGCAGACGGAATCCCAATCTCGAGCAGCCCCCGAATATCTTCTTTCTTTGCATTAAAAATGTCCTTAATGACTATTTTTAAAGAAAGTCTATTATATAACAAATATAATAGAGCACAGACAGCATAGGCTCGCGCTGCGAAGATTGCCCATGAGACACCTGTCACACCTGTAACCGGAAGCCCAAAAATTCCAGTAGTTGCAATGACATTTCCGCCAATACTTATTAAATTCATATAAACAGTGACCATCATCGATTCCTTGGTGTATCCATGACTGCGAAGAATCGCACTTAAAGCCAGTGATAAGGATTCAAAAAAGAGTGAGAGCGCACATATTCGGACAAAAGTAAGACCATAGTCGAAAACCGCACCATGAATATCATATAATCGTAGCAGCGGTTCTCCTAAAATAAAAACAAAAATGGCAATACATATACCAAACCAGAAATTCAATCCAAATACGGAATAGGATAACTGCCTGGCCCTCTGGAGTTTTCCCGCACCAAGGTTTTGACTGATTAAAACTGTTGCGCCAATAGATGTGACATTAAAAACCAAAATGAAGATATTAAGCAGCTGGTTGGCTATGCCGACACCCGCTACGGCTTCATCTGAGTATTGACTTAACATTAACGTAGCCACAATCCCCATACCTAAATGAAGTGCCAGCTCAATAAAGAGCGGCCAGGTAATACTGAATAAAGATTGATCTTGATATTTATTTTGTTGTTCTTCCACGATAATCTCCTGATCCTGCATAGTATTTTAAAAAGTATGATTAATTTTACTCCTATATGAAGGATTTAGGAATAGGAAAATGATGTTCGTCGCTTTTATACTACTCTTTCATGAATGGAAAAATAATAAGATTGTTATAAAGCATTGGATTTGCTATTTTTAAACTATAAGTATACTAAAATGGGAGACATCCATGATCATAAAAAGAAATCTAAATCGGTTTTTGTTAATCCTCATTTTTTGTTTATTGATCTCTTTGGAGGCTGCTGATCTTTTATTACCTAATTTATTTCATTCAATAAAAATAACGAGTTATGTAACCATTGCCATATATACGGCAGCCATTTGGTTCCTGTTCCTTCTTACAAAAGAGTTTTATCAAAAGACAAAAGAACTTCAAAAAAGTCAGCAAAGAATGAAAAATATCTTTGATACGCTGGACGTCGCGATATGGTCCCATGATTTAAAGAATGACACTCTATTAATTACCCCTGGCATTGAAAAGTTATATGGATACAAGCTGGAAAACTTCTATGAAAATAATAACCTTTGGAAAGAGGTTATCTATCCAGAGGATTTGTATGTTTTAGAAGAAAGGGAACAGAAAATAGCCATCGGTGAAAATGTGACCAGTCAATATCGTATTATTCGCCCTGATGGAGAAGTTCGCTGGATTCAGGATAGCGGGATACCGACCTTCGATTCAAAAGGAGACTTTGTCGATTTTAGTAGTGTGTTATTCGATATTACGGATCGGAAAGAAAGTGAAGGCCTTTATCAAAGTTTAGTAGAGATGTCACCTGATATTATTGCTGTCGTTTATGACGGAAAAATTGAATATATTAATGAAGCGGGTTTTAAATTAATTGGAGCCGAAAGTCAGGAGCAAGTGATTGGTCAATCCGCTAAAAATTTTGTCTCCTCTCAAATTACGGATTTAATTAAAACGAAAGTTTTCTCCACTGCTAAGGTGGAGAATGAGAGATATAATTTTGAATTTCAAGTTAGGCGAATTGATGGTGTAAATATAGATGTTGAGATGGCGGCTAGGTCTATTCTTTACGAAGGTCGATTTGCCGTGCAGGTAGTGGGCAGAGATATTACCCAAAGGAAAAAGTCAGAACAAACGATAAAATTTATGGCCTATTATGATACATTAACGGGTTTGCCCAATCGCAATCAGTTTAAAAATCATCTTAATGATGTTTTACGCCAACAAGAAAATAAAATGCACGCTGTTTTGTTCTTAGATTTAGACCGTTTCAAAATTATTAATGATACGAAGGGTCATTCGGTTGGTGATCATGTTTTACAAAGGGTTGCAGGCAGATTACAGGAAGCAGTTCAAAATGAAGGACTTGTTTCCAGACAAGGCGGGGATGAATTTATTATCGTCCTAGAAGATGTAAACAAGGACACTACTTCACGAGTAGCGAATCGGATTCTAAATGAATTTTCATACCCAATTGAAGTGGGGAATGATGAATTTTATGTCACGCCAAGTATTGGTGTCAGTCTCTATCCATCAGACGGCGGCGATGAAGAGACACTAATTAAAAATGCAGATACAGCTATGTACCAAGCAAAAGAACGCGGGAAAAATAACTATCAATTTTACTCAATATTCTCGGGTGGAATTTCGACGTGGAAAATGAAGTTAGAGAATTGGTTAAGAAGAGCAATGGAGCAGAATCAAATAATGCTCTATTATCAGCCACAGTTCGATTTAGTTACAGGTAAAATAGTTGGAGTCGAAGCATTAATTCGTTGGAACCATCCTGAATATGGCTATATTGCACCGTCTGAATTTATTCCATTGGCTGAAGAAACAGGACTCATAGTTCCGCTGGGCAAATGGATATTAAGAGAGGCTTGTGAACGGAGAAAAGCATGGAAGGATGCAGGTTTCAGTGATTTTCCTATTGCCGTAAACGTTTCTGTACGTCAATTTCAGGATGAGCAATTCATTCAATATATTGCGGACATGCTTAAGGAAGTTGAACTTGAGTCAAATGATTTGGAACTTGAAATTACGGAAAGTCTCATGCAAAACCTTGAAAACTCCACCATCATTCTGAATCAATTAAAGAGTCTGGGCGTTCTGTTATCGGTAGATGATTTTGGGACAGGCTACTCTTCTTTAAGTTATTTGAAACATCTGCCCATTGATAAAATTAAAATTGATAAATCCTTCGTTGACGATATAATCAATCATTCTAATCAAGGAATGATGGTAAAAACGATCATTGATATGGGTGTCAATTTAAAATTTACTGTCATTGCGGAAGGAATCGAAACAGAAGAACAGGTTAAGTTTTTAACACGGAATGCTTGTCAAATTGGACAAGGCTATTACTATAGCAAACCATTATCTGCTGAAAAAATGGAGAAATTTTTATTAAAAGAAAAGGGTAAAACTCAATTATAAAGCTAAATATTTCAAAAAAGGGACCTTCATTTTAGAAGGTCTTTTAATTTCCCCATTTCAATTGGACGGTTAAGGTACAACAGTGCATGTAACTGCCAGGGGCAGGTTGTGTTGTAAGTTCAAAGGTCACCCCGGTTGGTGTATATCTTGTCTTCACAGGTACTTTTAGACCAATCGTTTTTATTAACCGATCCACTTCGGCCTGGTTTCCTTGTTGAGCAGCCGTCATTAACTTAACGTCAAAACCCGCATCGCCTAACCGGTCTAACAGGACACTTCCCTGGGCCATTAATAACCGATAGGATTTTATGGACTTTGTAAAAACATTTACATCCACCTGCGGATATTGCCTGCTTATGGGGTAGTGGTAATGGTAACCAGGGTAAGCGGCCTGCTGCGGGTAAGGATAGTGGTAATAATACATCATAATGCTCCTTCCATATTCGGTACACAGGGCATTATACGATATGAGATTTAGACTATTTTGGTTACATGGTAAAAGCGCCTGGAATTTCGAACTCCAAGCGCTTTTTACCTTCTTAAAATATTTGAACATCGCCGCTAGAAACGGAGACATTTATTTCATTTTTCCCGGAACCATGTGTTCCTTGTAGGTTTTTATTATCCGTTCCACTGCTGGTTAAAGGGAAGTCACTGGAAATATTCCCGCTGCTGACTTTTCCATTTAATTTGAAATCTGCATCATCTGGCAAATCGAGCTTTACATGACCTGAGCTAAGGTCAATATCAATGGAATCATTCAATTGATCCACTTTTACAGAGAACCTTCCAGATGAAACATCTGCATTTAGTGCTCCGGAATAGTGGTTAATCTCCAGGTTTCCTGAGCTAAGGTCAAAACTACCTGTTTTCGTATGCAAAGTATCGATTTCTACATTTCCTGAAGATCCATCATGGATAAATTCGTTCACTTCTAAATGATCAATCTTAACATTTCCAGAACCAATATCTAGAGAAAGGTCATTTAATTTCATTAACTTCCCAGAGAAAATTAAGGTTCCAGACCCAATCTGGATGTTCATATTACGATCATAATCCTTAGGAACATAAATCTTTAACTGTCTTTTTTCGGAAAATGAGAACCAGTTAAACATTTTCCGTTTCGTTTCCACTACGATTCTGTTTCCTGTTTCTTTCACGATAAGTGAGCCTTTACCTGTTAAAATTGCTTCAACATTATCCCGATCTTCTGGAATAATCGTTGCTCTGACTCCGGCCACATTGATATCGATGGCTTCGATCTTATTGGAAAGTTCAGCACTTCGATCCTTATTTCCCCCAAAAGCAAAACCATCGAACTGGAATGACTGATTAAAAACTATATATAGTCCTGTGATGATTAAAAGTGTAATCACTATTCTTTTCATCTAAAATCCCTTCCCTTTCCTTGTTATAGCTTCATCATAAGTGATTTCTCAAAAACTACCAATGAACCAGAGAATTATTTATTTCTAAGACTTGAGAAGTATAGTGAAAAATATGATATCCTTTGTAATGGCAGAAAAACAGAATATGAGCTTGGAGAGAAGAATCATGTTGCAGAAGATAAATAAACAACTAGAAAAAATCATGCCGTTCATTACTCCGACAAGTGTAGTAATGGGGGTTTTACTTTCAATCTATATAGAAGACTTCTCCTATTTAATCCCTTGGATATTTGCGTTTATGACATTTGCAGGAAGTTTAAACTCAAATTTCAAATCTTTATCAGATGTCGTTAAGCATCCGCTTCCAATATTTGCAGCGATGGTGTTACTACATATCCTAATGCCAATATGGGCATGGGGTGTCGGTCATATCACGTTTCAAGAGGATATTTTTACAATAACAGGCATAGTGCTAGGCATGGCCATTCCTACTGGAATAACCAGCTTTATGTGGGTTTCAATTTATAAAGGAAATATCCCGTTGACCTTATCTATTATCCTTATCGATACGATACTTTCTCCGTTGATTGTACCGTATTGTTTGTCCTTCTTAATAGGTGAGAAAATTGAAATGGACTTTATGAGTATTATGCAAGGATTGCTTGGAATGATTGTGCTGCCTTCGATTCTTGGAATGTGGTTGAACCAGAGCACAAAAGGGAACTTTACGAAAAGGTTAAGTAGTACATTAGCGCCTTTTTCAAAAATATGCCTTGGCGTTGTTGTCATGCTAAATGGTGCGTTAATCGCTCCTTATCTAAAAAATATCAATCTAAAATTAATTGGAATTATACTAGTGGTCTTTTTTATTGCATTAACTGGTTATCTCTTTGCGTTTCTAATCGGCAAACTAATTAAAAGTGAACGGGATACAGTTGTTTCCTTGACTTTTTCAGGTGGAATGAGAAATATAAGTGCCGGAGCTGTTATTGCTGTTACCTATTTTTCACCGGCTGTTGCTTTACCGGTCGTTGTCGGTATGCTATTCCAGCAAATTCTCGCTTCCTTAGCCGGCAGCTTTTTGGCCCGTTATTATGATAAGAAAACAATTTACTTTGAACAGAGTCATAGGGTTTAACATGTTGACACTTCCTAAATGAGAAGTGTCTTTTGTTTTAAAAAACGGAGGTAACGGGAAAAGTAAAGGGGTAAAATAATTATTGACATGAAACCAAATGGTTTTATATACTCAAGAAGTGAAACCAAATGGTTTTATATTAATTGTTGAAAGTGGGAGAAATCATTGGAAAATACATTACAAGATATTAAACAGACTGTTGTCATTAACGCACCAATACAAAAGGTATGGGAGCAGGTTTCGTCTGCAGAGGGTATGTCTGCATGGTTTATGCCGAATGATTTCAAACCGGAAGTGGGAGCGGAGTTTCATTTACAATCTCCATTCGGTCCATCTCCATGTAAAGTGACTGAATTTAATCCTCCTCATTCGCTTTCGTTCAGCTGGGATACAGAGGGTTGGTTTTTATCGTTTAGTTTAAAGGATTTGGGGGATAAGACAGAGTTCACCGTTATTCATGGAGGATGGCCACAATCTGACGCAATCATTGGCAAGGCCAACCAAAAAGCTTCTGATATTAGAAATCATATGGCTCAGGGATGGGCTGGTATCGTTCAAAAACTGCGTACACTTTTGGAGAGCTAAGTGTCATCCTCTGCACAAAAGCATGATGTATTTCAAGCGATTGCTGACCCCACTCGAAGAGAAGTATTAAGATTACTTGCGGAAAAAGAACGCCCCATCTCAGAAATAACTGCCCATTTTCCAATGAGCAGGACAGCCATTGCTAAACACCTTCAAGTACTTTCAGAAGCTGAACTCGTTCATGGACAAAAGGTAGGACGAGAGAAGATTTACCGGCTTCAACCTGAGCCGCTGACAGAACTTAAGCAATGGCTTTCGTTCTACGAAAAGTTCTGGGAAAATAAGCTTTCGATTCTTAAACATATTGTTGAAAACTCTGAAGATCGTAGGTTACAGGTTATAAAATCAGAAGAAACCGACAAAAATTGAACTGACCC
>NZ_BCVA01000090.1 GCF_001591505.1 Neobacillus niacini NBRC 15566 | reverse complement strand
ACATGAAGCACAAACCTAATTTGGGTTGTGCTTTTTTTGTGTTTATTTAAGGTTAAAACGATGTGCTGAAAATCACGACCAGGGTTATATTCTTAAGAAAAATGTTACCATTAGGGAGTTAATCATGCCCGTAGGGCGGCACTTTTAGAGAAAAGGGTAACAAATAACAGCTAATCATGCCCGTGCGGTGCCATATTTGGAGATTAGGGTAACGAATAGCTGCTATTCATGCCCGCACGGCGTCATTTATCGTTAAATCAGTAACGATTAGATCAACCTCATCCCTTGGATCACTTTTTTAAAATACTAATTCATTAAATACTCATAAATCAAAAACGGCCCCTTTTTCAATGTGATATCTAAAAAGGTTTTTATAAATGGATAATCACGATTTGGCATCATTTTGGTCATTTCACTCCACCATTCTGTTTCATATCTAGCAATCATACTAAGATTATAAAGTAAGAGATAATGCACCATTAGTTCAGGGAACTCAAAAAGATTTTCCTTCTTTAATGGAATTACGAAAGCATTGTTTTCTAGATTGAATTTAATTGGTGATAATCCGGTAAATGTCTTTTTATCATATTGAAACAGGAGCCCTTCACTTGAGAACTCGATCTGATTATCAGATCTCGTCGTTAGAAACTCCTTTAATCTCTCTTCTGTCATATGATAATAATCCAATATTTTATCTGGTATTGCCAGTTGCCCTTGTTGCGTAGATATGGGTATAAACGTGCTTTTTGACTCATGGACTAAAAATAAATCATCCAATTCAGGAATGAGCTCAAGCAATTCTTCCATCGTGATTTTATCGCCTTCTAATTGTTTCATGTGGAACATTTTTTCTGACATAAAAGGAAAAAGCCCGTTTTTTTGAAACTTTACTTCATCTTGAAAAAATTGATAGTTTTGCTTTTTTCTTTTCCTTGTTGAAACACCGTGAGCTAAAACGGAAGTGGTTTCTGGATAAGCAGGATCAACCGTTAAGATACAGGCTTTAATTAAATGTACAAGACCATAAAAAAGAAGAATTGGTTTTAGTATTAGTGGTGAGTTTTCGGCTTGTTGATAATAAATTTGACCATGCTCGAGATAATATAAAAAGGCATAGCAGTTTTCATAACTTTTTTGTTCAGGGTTTTCAATATTACATTTTTTATATTGGTTTTTTAGGTATAGCTGACAGTACTCTGCAGAAAAAAAACATGCATAGCTTTTCCAGCCATTATAGTCAACAGTCAATGGTAATCACCTTTTTCAGAAAAATTAGATTAAAACAAGTTCCTTGACAGTATTTTGTCCAATTGATAACCTACAATTAAAAAATTTTTTCCTGGAGGCCATAAAAATGTGGGAGAGTAAATTTTCAAAAGAAGGTTTAACGTTTGATGATGTCTTATTAATTCCTGGTAAATCAGAAGTACTGCCGCGTGATGTAAGTCTTCAAGTGGAGTTATCTCCCAATGTAAAGCTAAATATCCCGATTATTAGTGCAGGGATGGACACTGTAACAGAAGCGGAAATGGCGATATCAATGGCTCGTCAGGGTGGTTTAGGAATCATCCATAAAAATATGACGATTGAACAACAGGCTGAACAGGTTGAGAAAGTAAAGAGGTCAGAAAGCGGCGTAATTACGGATCCGTTTTTCCTTACTCCAGAACATCAGGTATTTGATGCAGAGCATTTAATGGGAAAATATCGGATTTCAGGGGTGCCGATTGTCAATAATCTCGATGAGCAAAGACTGGTAGGGATTATCACCAACCGTGACTTACGCTTTATTCAGGACTATTCATTTAAAATTTCTGATGTGATGACAAAAGAAAATCTGGTTACCGCTCCTGTAGGTACCACATTAAAAGAAGCGGAAAATATTCTTCAAAAGTACAAAATTGAAAAACTTCCGCTTGTCGATGATCAAGGAGTCTTAAAAGGGTTAATCACCATAAAAGATATTGAGAAGGTTATTGAGTTTCCTAACTCAGCAAAGGATAAGCAAGGTCGTTTGTTAGCTGGAGCAGCAGTCGGCGTCACTAAAGATACCATGCTGCGGGTTGAGAAGCTTGTAAAGGCAAATGTAGACGTAATTGTTGTCGATACAGCACATGGCCATTCCAAGGGCGTTCTTGATACAGTGAAAGAAATAAGAGGCCAATACCCAGATTTAACGATCGTTGCTGGAAATGTCGCTACTGGTGAAGCAACTGCGGCATTGATTGAAGCCGGAGCAGATGTCGTTAAGGTAGGTATCGGCCCTGGATCGATTTGTACTACAAGGGTAGTAGCTGGTGTGGGTGTACCACAAATCACAGCGGTCTATGACTGTGCTACAGAGGCTAGAAAACACGGTAAGTCCATTATTGCGGATGGCGGAATTAAATATTCAGGTGATATCGTGAAGGCACTTGCTGCAGGTGGTCATGCCGTTATGCTGGGAAGTATGCTTGCGGGTGTAACAGAAAGTCCAGGTGAAACTGAAATTTTCCAAGGAAGACGTTTTAAGGTTTATCGTGGTATGGGATCCGTAGCAGCTATGGAAAAAGGCTCAAAGGATCGCTATTTCCAAGAAGATAATAAGAAGTTTGTTCCTGAGGGAATCGAAGGTCGCCTGCCTTATAAAGGACCTTTAGCTGAAACGATTTATCAGTTAATTGGGGGGTTACGTTCTGGCATGGGCTATTGTGGAACAAAGGACCTAGAAGAGTTAAGAAATAATGCTCAATTTATTAAAATGACCGGGGCAGGCCTGCGAGAAAGCCATCCTCATGACGTTCAAATCACAAAAGAAGCACCAAATTACTCCTTATCTTAATGGAAAAACAGAGAAGCACTGGCTTCTCTGTCTTTTTTTTGTAAAAAGATAGTCCTATCCTCTGTCTATGATTTGAATCCCAGTTATGTTAAAATAACCAAAGTGCAAAAATAAGTTGGAGGGTATTATGGTGAATAAACTTTTTTATCGGAAATATTTTGCTGCTTCCTTGGCAATGATCATGTTTTTAAGCCTTTTTGCAGGCATAAATAAAGCAGAGGCAGAAACTGTGGGATTAGATGTTAAAGCATCTGGAGCGATATTGGTGGATGCAGATACAGGCATGATTCTGTATGAAAAGAATTCTGAAACCGCTCTGGGCATTGCTAGTATGACAAAAATGATGACAGAATACTTACTTTTAGAAGCAGTTAAAAAAGGGAAAGTAAAGTGGGGGCAAGAGTATGTAGTTTCTCCTGAACTTTCTAAAATGTCTCATGACGAGGATTTAAGCAATGTATACTTGCGTGTTGACGCAAAGTACAAGGTAGAAGACTTGTATGCAGCAATGGCGATTGAATCAGCTAATGCAGCTACAATTGCGATTGCCGAGATTGTTGGTGGATCTGAGGCAAAATTTGTTGAAATGATGAATAACAAAGCAGCGGAACTTGGCTTGGAAAAGTATAAGTTTGTAAACTCTACAGGGTTGAATAATAGTGATATGTTAAAGCACTTTCCAGAAGTGGTGGGTGAACCCGATGAAGAAAATATAATGTCTGCAAAAGATGTTGCAGCTTTGGCTTCACGCCTATTACATGATTTCCCAGAAGTATTGGAAACATCTAGTATACCGGAAAAGATTTTTGCAAAGGGTACGGAAGATGAATTTGTAATGGATAACTGGAACTGGATGTTAGAAGGATACGAAGACATCGCTGATAGATATCCTAATTATCAACAATTTGTTTATGATGGTTTGGATGGTTTAAAAACTGGATCTACTCCATTTGCTGGCTACAATTTTACAGGCACAGCTTCTAGAGATGGTCAAAGATTTATATCTGTTGTTATGAATACAGGTTCCCAATCCGAACGTTTCAGAGAAACTAGAAAGATCCTAGATTATGCTTTTAATAATTTTAAAAAAGAAGAAATAATTCCAAAGCATTATCAAGTTAAAGGGAAAAAAACGTTACCTGTAACCAAAGGTAAAGAAAAACAAGTAAAGATTTATACAAAAGATGCAGTTAACATGGTTGTGAAGAACGGGGAAAAGGATAATTTCAAAACCAGCTTAATACTCGATAAAAAGAAAGTTAATAAACAAGGTGAACTTACTGCACCTATTAAAAAGGGTGAAAAAGTCGGAACGTTATCCATTCAACCAAAAGAGTCAGGAAATTTAGGATTTTTAACTAAAGAAGGTAAGATTACGGTTGATGTAATTGCAGCTGAAGATGTTGAGAAGGCTAATTGGTTTGTCTTAATGATGAGAGGAATCGGAGGATTCTTTGGAGACCTTTGGGGAGGAATTTCATCCACTGTTAAAGGATGGTTTTAAAAACAAGGGAATATTTACCAAAAGGATTCTTGTCTTGACAGGAATCCTTTTTTGTTGCTTTAATGATTTTATGGAAACAATCTAATTCCGAATGAATTAACACTATTTCCTAAATTTATACGTTAATTTTTTGCAATATTTATAAAAATGGAACTCACAAGGGGGATTTACAATGAAAACAGGTACGGACCGAGTTAAACGTGGAATGGCTGAAATGCAAAAAGGCGGCGTCATTATGGACGTTGTTAATGCAGAGCAGGCAAGAATTGCTGAAGAGGCTGGTGCAGTTGCAGTAATGGCGCTTGAGCGTGTACCATCTGATATTCGTGCGGCTGGCGGTGTAGCTCGTATGGCTGACCCACGTATTATTGAAGAGGTTTTGAATGCAGTATCAATCCCTGTAATGGCAAAGGCTAGAATTGGCCATATTGTTGAAGCACGCGTGCTAGAAGCAATGGGTGTTGACTACATTGATGAGAGTGAAGTTTTAACCCCAGCGGATGAAGAGTATCATTTATACAAGAGTGATTTTACTGTTCCATTTGTTTGCGGATGTCGTGACCTTGGTGAGGCTGCCCGCAGGATTGGCGAAGGTGCCTCAATGCTTCGTACAAAAGGTGAACCTGGAACAGGGAACATCGTTGAAGCAGTACGCCATATGCGTAAAGTAAATGGACAAGTTCGTAAAGTAGTTGGAATGAATGAAGATGAGCTTATGACAGAAGCAAAATTATTAGGCGCTCCATTTGAATTACTTCTTGAAATTAAGCGTCTTGGCCGCCTTCCTGTTGTTAACTTTGCAGCTGGTGGTGTTGCAACTCCTGCTGACGCTGCACTGATGATGCAATTAGGTGCGGATGGTGTATTTGTAGGATCAGGTATTTTCAAATCAGAAAACCCAGCTAAGTTTGCTAGAGCCATTGTAGAAGCTACAACTCATTACCAAGACTACAAATTAATCGCAGAGCTTTCTAAAGAACTAGGAGCTCCAATGAAGGGCATTGAAATTTCATCATTGTCCCCTGAAAATCGTATGCAGGAACGTGGTTGGTAATGGTTAAAGTAGGAGTACTAGCTTTACAAGGCGCCGTCAGGGAACATATTCGTTCAGTTGAGGAATGTGGTGTAGAGGGAATCGCCATTAAGAAGGTAGACCAGTTGAAAGAAGTAGATGGCCTCATTCTTCCTGGCGGTGAAAGCACGGCGATGAGAAGGTTGATTGATAAATATGGATTTATGGATGCATTAAAGGAATTTGCTGCAGAAGGCAAACCCATGTTTGGCACATGTGCAGGACTAATTCTTTTAGCAAAAAATCTTGTTGGTCATGAACCTCATATCGGTGTGATGGACATTACGGTTGAACGAAATTCCTTTGGACGTCAGGTTGATAGCTTCGAGGCAGACCTCGCCATCAAGGATGTATCCGACAACTTCCCTGCAGTCTTTATCCGTGCACCGCACATTGTGGAAGCTGGAGCAGAAGTAGAGATACTTTCAAAGCATAACGACCGCATTGTAGCAGCTCGAGAAGGACAGTTCCTTGGGTGTTCATTTCATCCAGAATTAACTGAAAATCATGACATTACGGCTTACTTTGTTGACATGGTAAAGGAAGCAAAAGCAAAACAATTGGTATAAATTTATTGCAATTAGTGGATAATTATAGTAAATTAATTTCAATAAATAAATAAGTTAAAGCAATGAGAGGAACTAGTAACAGGAAGTTCATTCTAAAGAGAGCCGGTGGCTGGTGTGAATCGGTGTTTGAAGCTTGTGAATCCCTCCTCGAGCAAGGTATGGAACGCCTGCTTAGGGTTAGTAAGTACTTTCGGTAAAAACCGTTAATTTTTTTCGAGGTGGACAGACTATATCTGTCAACCAGGGTGGTATCGCGGGTAACTCTCGTCCCTGTTTTTGGGGACGGGAGTTTTTTGTTTTTTATTGATTAAACTTAGCTGCGACGCCTGAAAAAAGGTGTTTACGCTTTATACTTTAGTTAGGAGTGGTAAATATGTTAGATATTAAATTATTACGAGCTAATTTTGCAGAAGTAAAAGAAAAACTTCAACACCGTGGTGAAGATTTAACGGATCTTGGTAAATTTGAAGACTTAGATCAGCGTAGACGCGATTTAATCGTTGAGGCAGAACAATTAAAAAGCAAACGTAATGAGGTTTCCCAGCAGGTAGCAGCTCTAAAGCGTGAAAAGGCAGATGCAGATCACCTTATTGTAGAAATGCGTGAGGTGGGCGACAGAATTAAAGTTTTGGATGAGGAGCTCCGCAGTGTCGAAGAAACACTCGACTTGTTATTGATGAGCATTCCAAACATTCCCCATGAAAGTGTTCCGATTGGTGAATCAGAGGATGAAAATGTAGAAATTAGAAAGTGGGGTCAAGTTCGGGACTTTGAATTTGAGGCGAAGCCGCACTGGGATGTTGCTGACCATTTAGGTATCCTTGACTTTGAACGTGCGGGCAAAGTTACAGGCAGCCGTTTCGTATTTTATAAAGGCCTTGGAGCCCGCTTAGAGCGTGCATTGATGAATTTTATGCTCGATTTACATGTGGATGAGCATGGATACAAAGAGATATTACCGCCATATATGGTTAACCGTGCGAGCATGACTGGTACAGGTCAACTTCCTAAATTTGAAGAAGATGCGTTTTTAATTGAGAGCGAAGATTATTTCTTAATTCCAACCGCAGAGGTGCCAGTTACAAATCTCCACCGTGATGAAATATTAAGCGGAGATGAGCTTCCAATCCGCTTTGCAGCATACAGTGCATGTTTCCGTTCTGAGGCTGGTTCTGCGGGGCGGGACACTCGAGGATTAATTCGCCAGCACCAATTCAATAAGGTTGAACTTGTGAAGTTTGTAAAGCCAGAGGATTCTTACGATGAACTTGAGAAGCTTACAAATGACGCAGAGCGCGTGCTTCAATTATTGGAGCTACCATATCGAGTGTTGAGCATGTGTACTGGTGACCTAGGCTTTACTGCTGCAAAAAAGTATGATATTGAAGTATGGATTCCAAGCTATGGAACATATCGTGAGATTTCTTCTTGCAGCAATTTTGAAGCATTCCAAGCGCGTCGTGCTAATATCCGCTTCCGCCGCGATCTAAAAGCCAAACCGGAACATGTTCATACATTAAATGGATCTGGTCTAGCAATAGGAAGGACAGTTGCAGCGATCCTGGAAAATTACCAGCAGGCTGATGGAAGTGTGGTAATACCTAAGGTGTTACGTCCATATATGGGGAATAAGGAAGTTATCATTCCAGAATAAAAAGTAATTAATAATATGTTGACAGGGATGTTAAGAATGTGATATTCTATCTCTTGTCAATAC
>NZ_BCVA01000089.1 GCF_001591505.1 Neobacillus niacini NBRC 15566 | reverse complement strand
AGGTTATTGGGTTTTTTTTAAATTAATTAAACTATTAGTTGGTAATCGAACTTGTTTATTTTTGCCAAAGTTTGTACTTTGCTAGTTTCTATTGTCAATTTTGAAGATAACTTTTAAAGGTCACAACCTTTATACAACAATTATTTTTCTTGAAAATAGGCAAAAGTTCGTTGATAAGAGGGCTTATGCACGATTTAATCAAACATTTAATTAGTTGAATTCATATTAACTAAACGTTTGATTAGAAGGACTGAAAATGCAGCCATACCAAGGTCTAGTCCTCCTTTGAGGCAAGAATATTGTCTAGACGCTGATCTGGTAGGAAAGGTGGAAGGTCACTTAAAGTGGACCTCGTACGATTAAATGAACAAGTACGAAACGCTGTGGTCTAATAAGGCTAACATACGTTTAATAGAGGAAGGAAGCAGCAATCGTTTATTAGATAATATGATATTTGCTCCTATTCTTCCTGTTCTAATCGTTTTAAAGCAGCTGCATTTAATATCCACCACTATTAAAGATGTCGAGAATTAGACACATACCGATTTCCTTTGAGTAAACGACTAGGTGCTATAATAATAGTATTGATTGCTCAATGTTTCACATAAAGTGAAATCGATGAATTGCAGCACAAATACTTAATTTTGGAGTGAATGGAATGCAAGGGAAAACAGCTATTATTACTGGCGGTGGAAGTGGGTTTGGTAGGGAAGCTGCATTAAAGCTTGCTCAAAAGGGAGTGAACATTTCGGTAGTAGACTTGTCGAAAGAAAAAGGAGAAGAGACCGTACAACTTTGTGAGGAATTAGGCAGTGCGGCTATTTTTATTCAAGCAGATGTGAGTAAAGTAGAGGATGTAAAAAAATATGTTAACGAAACGGTTGGCCGCTTTGGAAAAATAGATTTATTTTTTAACAATGCTGGAATTTCCGGTTCTGGCGTACGAACGTTAGATTGTTCCGAAGAAGAATTCGACGCTATCGTTAATGTCAATTTAAAAGGGGTCTTCTATGGCTTGAAATATGTTGTGACAGAGATGCTGAAAACGGGTGGTGGAGCCATAGTCAATACGGCCTCTCTTGGCGGCTTAGTCGGCATGCCTACACTAGGAGCATATTCCGCGACGAAACATGCTGTCATTGGTCTGACAAAAACCATAGCTGGAGAATACGGAAGAGAAAATATTCGTATCAATGCCATTGCTCCAGGAACCAATGAAACTCCAATGGTAAAAGCATTCCCAACAGATGCGATTAAAGCCATGGCTGACGCGGTACCAATGGGCAGATTAGGTCAACCTCATGAAGTAGGGAATGTCGTAGCATTTCTGCTTAGTGATGAAGCTGCCTATATTCATGGTGCTGTCATTTCAATTGATGGTGGGTCAGCTGCATTATAAAGACCACAATTAGCAGCAAGTTTGGCAAAAAATATCACCCTGATATGCCAACAGGGGACGAGAAAAAATTTATCGAGCTTCATGAGGATTTAAACTGTATTTTAAACATTTGAATATGAGTGCCACTTCGTAACTTCTAAAAAACAGCGTAAATGCCCTAGGCTATTTACGCTGTCCTATTTTTGAATTGAAACTTACCTTACTCACATATCCTTTTTTATCATATAGAGCATTTCCAAGAACAAAAGGTACTCTAAACTCCTTATTATTCTTTTCCGCTAAACTCTAAAATATTTAAACCCTCAGTTGCCTCTGGTTCTTCAAAAAATTTAGTAACATGATTAAACACCGCTTCCGTGTCAAAAGCTGCTCTTTCGGGTTGTTCGTTGCGCCTTTGTGCAATTTGACGTAAGCATTGCTCGTTATTTAGATTAAGGAAAATTAGTTGATGGCTTGCTTTGACCTCTGACGCTATATCCAAAAACCACTTTCGCAGTTTTTGAGTGTTAGCTGGAAAATCCATCACTACATCGGTACCGACACTTAATATGTTTTGGACATGCTTTTTCACCAGTGGCTTAAGCTGCGCTGAGAATTTTAGATAGCCCTCAAATGATGCGATCTGATTGGGATAAAGAGATGAAAGCCATTCATCCTCAGACAACAGTACCGCATGTTTATCTATCGCCAATTGTTTTGATTTAGTTGATTTTCCAGCTCCCATTTTTCCACAGAAAAAGTATAGCGTCCCCAATTGTTTCATATATATCCTAACCCCCCGCGTTTATTTGAGTTCAAACTTTTTACTTCGTTAGTTCCCATAGCAATTATTCTCTTATTAATATTTAGATGTTAAGATTTTTATCCAATTCACTTATGCTACCAATTTCATTTTTATTTCTATAACGAACCTGCGCCGTTACTTAAATAAAGTTCAACAAAAAGAAGCGTTAATCCTTCTGGATCAACGCACCCGTTACTTTAAAAGTAATACTTCATAATCTATTTTTAACCCCTTCAATCAGAATTTATTAGAATTTAGAAAGGCGTTATCCGTTTACTAGTTGTCTAATTTCTGCATTTACTATTATGATTTCAATTGAAAGGATTTAAATGGGTAAAAAGGAGGAGTAGCTTTGAACAGCCTTCAACTATTGAAACCCCTTTAGCTAACCAATTAGCAAGGTAATTTGACAGCGAATCCTCATAAAACAAATTAAATCCCTGTCTGAATTAATTTAACTCAAAAAACTCTAGCCAAACCTCCAAGGCTAGTTCCACCTGTTGCATTACCTGTTCCTACAAAAGACCAAAATCCAGTTGAAGGATCAATGACAATAAGCTTACCACCATCGGTTGCAGGTGGGATAGCATTCGCTGTTCCTCCAAATAATATATTATTGCAGAACTGCAGGCTAACCACACCGCCGCTTGGTGTAGACCCATCAGGGTTCTGAATACGTGTAACAAATGTAGCGGCTCCCGTTTTGGTATCTATCGTGTACAGTCCAGGTGTTCCGTCACTGCGACGAGTGCGTAGTGAACCCCAAAGTGTACCATTCTCATCAAAAGCGATTCCTTCCATTCCTTCAATGGTGCATGATTCAGAGTCACATATTCCATAGGGACCAATCACTGTAGCTACTCCTGTACTTTTATTGATGATAGCCAAATGATCTGCACCTGTTGGGCTGCCACCAATTATATTAACGGAAGCAAACAATGTGCCATCGCTCCTAAAATCCAATCCTGCAATCGAGTGAAATTCCCCCAAGCCTGTATTTCCAACAAAAGTTGCCCTAGCTGCATTTGGATCAACCGTGAAAAGAACCGGTATACCACCACCAGTACCGGCATACAAGATGCCAGTTGTTGGGTCGGTGGCTAGTGATGGAGCTTGATCAAACATTTTACCTATAATTGTTCCGCTTCCCGTCTGTGTATTAATGGAAATTAGGTTTCCCAAAACTGCGTCAGTTCCATATAGTTTATTACATAATGGTCTTATCCCAATTTATTTCCACTCCTTTTTGCTTTATATCCTTTATTAAATGCATTATGAAAGATAGAAGTATAGACAACTAACGTAGTCAGTTGTATCAAATTTAACTTTATAGATTCGGTAGATTTATATCACAAAACTGCCCCGTTGGCACATTTAGAAACAGGCTGCCGCAGCAACCTGTTTTTTAAGTAAAGCACCCATTACCTTAAGTACACTCTTTCACAAAGTTACATAAACTTGTTGGAACAATAGAAGGCTATCATTGTTGCAGCTTTTTTCAATTGCAAGTTTCGCAACAGATTTACTACTAATGAAAGGAACTATACCCATGTATCTAGAATTATAAGGTATAGTTGTAGTTGAAAAGTTGGAAGAAGTATGAAACGTTTTAAATCTTTACTATTAATTGTAATAGTTTTCTTGATCGTGGGGATTTATGCAACAATCGAAATCCTGAATAATGTAGCAAGTTACAATAAGACTCACGACGAAATAGTTGACGATGTTCCTTCTGAAGTGACTCAAGCTGCACCGCAGCAAGTAACAGGGGAAGAAATCGAAAATGATCAGACTTCATATAAAGAGCTACATTTGCTACCAATCTTAATGTGAATTCAACTAAAATTGACGTAATAGTTGTTATGCACAAAATGACTCACCAGAAAGTCCGTGCTGAAGAAAAAAAGGGAGCTATCCCGATGTTAGACGGTACGATTCAACAAGTCTACGATGTAGTAACTGTAAACAATTTTGATAACAAAAATAGTTTGTTGAGGATTCTAGAAAAATGGAAAAACGGTAATTTTGGAAATATTGATGAAGATCACAACTATTTTTGGAGTTTACAAGACGGAGAGGTTGGAGAAGCCTACGGTAAATTAAGTCCTGCCGAAGAAGCAGAGTTCATCAAGAACAATTTTCGTTATATGACACAATAGAATGAAAACCCCATTAAAATATAACGGGTTCACATATTCTGTCACAAAGCCTTTATTTGCTTTAAAAAATGTATGTGAATCTAGACAATATAAAACACCGCATAATGTGGAGCATTTTGTATATCAATACAAAATGCTCAGATTTTTAAACAGAGATCTCCTCAAAATATATCCTTATTAACCTCTTCAACCAAGGCCCCGTTAGTTTAACAAACACCTTCTCTTTTATTTTATAAATTCTTTGTATTACGTAATCACCTTAATGCTAAAGCCGGAACTCACATCAGCAACATGATAAATAATACATATTTTAAACGAAATATTGACTGTTCTTACAAAATGTCTGGTCATTTTCTTTATGGAATAATGCGAGGAATCTCGGCTGTTTCCTCTTCAAGTACATGGATGCCTCCAGATACCTCATAAGCTGCACCAATTGACACAAGCAAATCTCCTGTGATGGCAAGTTTTTGTTCCTGCAGAAGTTTAATGATATCTGTTTCACTTATTTGCATTGACACAGAAATGGCCTCTAATATTTGACCAATTGTCTTAATCCAAACACCAGTTAATATTTGTTGTTCTCCAATTGAATCGGTATCATTCTCAATATGCAAAAGCCCTGATAAACCTTTAATTTCAATAATCTGACCTATTACTTGAATCCACAGCCCCAATGCAACCTCTTTTTCCAGTTCTAAAACTTTTTTACTTTTCTTATTGCTGGAATCTTCTCTGCTATTACCTTTACTTTTTCTGTGATCCATTATCATCAACCCCAGAACTAGACTTTTGCTTTATTTTATGTAAGTAAAATATATATTCTTCAACTTTCTTAATAAAGCCTTCTTGAAGTAATCTGCACCGTTAGCTAAAAAAGCAAAAAGACCGTCGTATCGATCTAGTCTTGAACTCTTGCCCCCTTTACTTTAAGTACACTTCTTCACAATAATTTCTCCATACACTAATATCAGCAATAACTTTTTCAGAGTATCGTATTCGTTAACTCATAAGAAAATTATCGTCTCACATTAAAAACCAGAAAATCATATATTTTCTAAAAATCAGGAAATAATACAAGGGAGGTGAAAAAATGGAAACGGAAAAATTAAAATTGACATCTTCTGAAATTGGTTCTTTGTGGGCCGAGTATGTAAGCGGAACAGCGATAGATGTAGTAAATAAATATATGTACTCAATTATTGAAGATGAAGCAATTAAAGCGGTTTTTAATGATGCTCTCAAGACATTCGAAAAACAAAAGAGACAAATTATCGCTTTTTTTGAGAATGAGGGGTTTCCTGTTCCAATTGGATTTAATGAATCCGACTTGTATTTAGGCAAACAGAGATTGTTTTCAGATGCATTCTGCCTAAATTATTTACATGTAATGACTTTACATGGATTATTTGGGCATACCACTGCATTAAGCATTTCTGTCAGAAAAGACCTAAGGGATTTTTACGACTCATGTGATAACGATGCGAAAAAGTTTTACCACCAAACGATAGAATTATTGCTTGATAAAGGACTTTTTCAGAGGGACCCATTATTTTATGCATATGATCACCCTCAATTTATTTCAAGCAATGATTTCAAAGACGGTTTTTTGGGGAAGGGTAGAACTCTTGCTGCTACAGAAATCATTTCTATTTCCTTTAACCTGAAAAAAAGTGTTATGGCTAAAACCCTTTCTATTGCATTCAGCCAGGTGGCGGAATCCAAAGAAGTAAGAAAATTTTTAACTCAATCTGAGAAAACGGCTGATGGACAAATAAAAGCATTAGCAAAAATACTCCAAGCTGATAACTTACCAGTTCCAAAATCATTGGAAACGGAAGTGACAATTTCAACTGACTCTCCATTTTCTGATAAGTTATTAATGTATCACATGGGATTTTTGTTTCAAAATGCACAAACCTATCATGGGGCTGGTCTTGCAGCAGCCATGCGAACAGACCTTGTTACCACTTTTGAGGGTACTATTTTACAAAATCTTATGGTTTTAAAAAATTGGTTTAATATTATGGTAAAAAATAAATGGTTAGAACAGCCTCCACTTGCACCTAATAGAACAGAAATTGCAAAACAAAAATAACAAGAAATGCCCTTCCAAATCGGTCGGGCATTTTATGGTTAAAAAACCAAAAAAGCATTTCTCATGAGTGAAGAAATGCTAATCTGTATGGGATATTCTTAGAGCATTAATTTTTCCTATCTCCTTAAGACCGGCACGGATGAGCAGAAAAACAACAATCCATGAAGCGATCATTAAAAAAACATGTCCATAGGGGAACATTCCTTGTATAGGAGTGTCCCATAAAGCATGAATCGCAACCACTAACATAAAGACACGTAAAAATTTAATACGGAATAGCATTCTTAGATTAAAAGGATGGTCCCCTTGAACTCTGCAGAATGCTGCACCCGTCAGAGCCGCCCAGGCAACATGTCCGCCAGGGGCAAAGATTCCTCGGATCATAATCGTATTGTAGAGATTTGCGCCATCCCCTGTAAGCAATGACCTTAGCGCATACCCCGCGGTTTCAAACGCTGCAAAACCTGCTCCAACCGCTGCACCAATGAGAAGTCCGTTTAGTATATATTTATACTTTCTGTAGCGAACAAACGCAATGACCATGATGGCTTTAGCAAGCTCCTCAACAATTCCAATCGTAATCGGATTTATATTGTTTTTGAGAATATCGAAAAATACGATGGCCGCTAACATGGATAGAATCCCGCCGGTCAACACGTAATAGATCACTCGGTAAAAAGCAATATTTTGCGGTGCATTCATCTCCCAGAAGAAGATTAACGTTGAAAACGGAACAGCAAATGCACCAACAATAATCACTCCAGGTATAAAGTTCCAATTTCCAAAATAGTTAGCACCTATGTAAAAGCCTGCAAATATAAGGAGAGCAATGATGAACACCCTGGCAAAAAGCCAAGGTTTTGGCCATGTCTCTTTCACTTCCGAAATCTTCGGTGTCGTAAGCGCTGTTCCGACTATAAACAGCCGTTCCGCTTCCAATTCACTATGATTACGGAAAACACGCGAAAAGATATTTTGAAATTTAGGCTCAATGGACCGTTCAACATTTGGAACCATATCAACATAATGGGCAAATTCATAAAAAAAACTGTTTTCATCTTCTGCACCATTATTTTTTAAAAACTTTTCGCCGCAGCTTAAGCAGAACTTCACTTCATCAGGATTGGAATAAACACATTGCGGGCATTTCAAAAAAACTTACCCCCTCTTGGTATCATGAGTTTGACGACCATTCATTCATACAGGAAGAAATATCCTCAAAAAGAGTATGCTCAAAAATAGGTATATTATTTAGGTCGAGAAAAAGAGGCACTTAAACCCACAATGTGATCTAGTTCAATTTTGCATGATGGAGAGTCAAAGTGCACGAACTTGAAGCAACTTTGGACAAGCATCATGGATTTAA
>NZ_BCVA01000088.1 GCF_001591505.1 Neobacillus niacini NBRC 15566 | reverse complement strand
ACACGACTTCGGACATGACCTGGCCTTTTAAAGTTCAATCTTACTGCTGGTTTCATAAATTTAAATCTGAACGTCTACATGTCGCCTCATTATTATAAATGTTAAATCATCTTGTAAGTCTGTACCCTTAAATGGCCTAATTAATAACCTTTCAGTTCTAAATTCTAAATAAATCCCCCCTTTTAGTTACCCCATTTAGATTTATAAATTCCTATCTTAATTATAGACGGAAATGAAAGAAGGACCGTTTCAATTCAGTATCATTAAGTTTAATAGAAAAAAGACTGCTTAAGAATCGCTATAGACGATTATTCAACTCACCTTCCATTACTCAACAAAAAAGGCACCACAGCAGCCATCCCAAATGAATTTAGAGAACCATACCATCACTTTTTTACTTTTATTTTCTCAGATATGGTAGTCCAATACAGTGGGTCTTCTAAACCAAGTCGCCAAATCCCGATTCCCTGTAGGTTATATTTTTCGACAAGGTTTAGCTTAACCCCCAGACTATGGCTATTCTCAAACCATACCTGGTGGCTATGTTGATCTTTATCTATGTAGCTGAAATGAGGTGTTTGCGAACGGGAGTCCCATACCACTTTAGCTTTATATTTTTTTTTCTGATTCATTAACTGTGCATAGGAGCTATACACGGCTTTGCGTGTTGTTGTATCCCAGTCCCAGCCATAACCTGCGATACCTAGTAAAATTTTTGAAGGGTCTACCCCCTGTTTCAAAGCATACTGAATCGTTGCTTCTGTCCAATCGACTGACGCTGTTGACCCGGGTTTTGTTCTGGGATTGTGTTCATCGTACGTCATTATCATTAACCCATCTGAATATTGACCAAGTTCTTCGTAGTCAAACCATGGTGACCATGAATTAGCACGAGAATCACCTGTGTTTGCCGGGACTGAAACCGTAACTACTTTTCCATCACGGTGCAAAGCATCAGATAATTCTTTTATCATCAGACTAAAGGAATCCCGATCAGACAAATTCAAATTTTCCATGTCAATATTAATACCGTCATACTCAAACTGATTCATTTCATTGCGTAGGTTCTGAATGAAAACATTGCGGTTACTATCGTTAATGAGTACATTACTCGCTACCTGCTTGCCCTTCTCCACGGTTTCATAAAAGAGATTATGTACAACCATATATACCTTGAGGTGCTTCTCATGAGCACTCTGAATAACCATTTTTTTATGATCGGCTGTAACCGAATCAATCAGATTGCCTGGTTGCTTATCATCGAGCTTATACCAAAAAGGTGCAATGCTGCTTAAACTGTTGGAATGCGAGTCAACTGTAGGTTGAGACCCTGGTAATGCTCCTTCCTGTTCTGTGTAAAAACCTAAAACCTCGCGAGGAGTTTTATTCGTACTGACATTTTCTTCTTTTCTTTGTGACTGACCGCAGGAAGACAGTAGAATAAAGACCATGCTTTGTAAAATGATGGTGAATGACCGATAACTTTTTTTTGCCATACTACACCCTCTTCTAATCAGTATCGTTCTTAAGTTAATTAGAAAAGTTGCAAAATATACACGAATTGAATTTCCCCTTACTAGTTCTCAGGAAAAGACCACTACTAGTTATTTAATTAATTCGGTCTTGAAGTACAAATACAAATTAATAAAATCACTCATATTATAATGACAAAAACGGAGAGTGATACAATGGCGAAATGGATTGGAATTTCAACAGCAAAACATCAGTTAACGCTTTACGAAGATAACAGCTTGATAAAAACATATCCAATAGCTACAGGGAAAATCCTAACTCAAACACCTTTTGGTACTTATACAATTATTAATAAACAGTATAATCCTGGAGGCCCATTTGGAGTTATGTGGATGGGGCTATCTAGACCACACTACGGAATTCACGGTACAAATAATCCTTCCTCGATTGGGAAGAGCGTGTCTCACGGCTGCATTAGAATGTACAATCATGATGTGCTGGAACTGTCCTCTTTGGTTCCAATCGGGACTAGTGTTGTCATTCATAAATGATATTTTAAATTAAATCGAAATAAATAGGATCCATAAAACGTTTCCAGCAAGGTGATTGCAAGCGATAGCGTAACTGGATGGGAATGCTCCAACTCTTCTTATATATCCACCACACTATCCTGCTTTTGTATCACAAATAGCCAGAAATCCTTATGATAAAAACACCTATAATCATTGAAAAATTCATTAGGATTGGCATTTTCCCCATTTTAAAACAAGGCTTTTCCAATGGGAACAAGCAACCAAGTTATCCAATAAAATGATACTAGCTTAATTAGTACGTTATTGTGAGATGTTGCAACAAAGGGAGCGAATAAGAAATGGGGACCATTAGCGGATAAGATTTTATTGATCGTTTAAATAGATTAGAAAACGAAATTTGGTTTGATGGTGAAAAGATTAAGGGGGAAGTTTCTGAGCATCCTGCGTTTAAAGGGATTCTTAAGGCAAAAGCTTCTCTTTATGATTTACAAAATGATCCCATTCTAAAAGAGGAGATGACTTTCTACTTACCTGATAAAGAAGAGCCTATCGGACTTTCCAATATGCAGCCAAAAACAAAAGAGGATTTAAAGAAAAGACGAAAGATGATGGAACACTGGGCAAAATCCACTCATGGTTTGATGGGTAGAAGTCCTGACTATATGAATACAGCAGTAATGAGCTTTGCTTCCTCCTCCGCCATTTTATGCGGCATGGAGAATTGTTTCCCTGAAACCATTCAATCCTTATATGAAAGGGCAATGGAGCAAGATCTTTCGTTTACACATACATTTATTACGCCCCAGGTGAATCGTTCCCAGTTCTATTTGGGAATGTCTGAGAAGCCTATTTCCGCAAAGGTGATTGAACGAAATGATAAAGGATTGATTATAAAAGGCGCACGCCTCCTCGCTACACAGGGCGGATTAACGGATGAGGTATTGTTATTTCTGCTCCCAGATTATTTCTTGATCGTGATGAAGCATTCGCCTTTTCCATCCCTTCTAACACAAAAGGATTAAAATTTATTTGTAGAGAATCTTTCGTGGGAGGAAATTCTTCTTTTAATCATCCTCTAAGCTCAAGATATGAAGAGATTGATTCGATTGTTGTCTTTGACAATGTATTAGTTCCATGGGACTGTGTATTTTTTTATGATAATGTCGAAGCAGCTATTACCTTTATGAACGGAAGCTCCTTTCACATTTTTGCGTACCATCAAGTAGTAAACAGACAAATTGTAAAAGCAGAATTTATGCTTGGGGTGGCTCAACTCCTCGTCAAGACGATAAATGTTGGCGAATATCAGCATATACAAGAAAAAATTTCAGAAATCATCATTGGTCTTGAAACGATGAAAGCACTATTAGAGAAGTCTGAAAATGACGCAGAATTAGATGAATGGGGCTGTATGCGTCCCAGCATGATACCATTGCAAGTCGCCAGCAATATTTTCCCTAGAATATATCCCCGTTTCAGCGAAATTATCCAATTAATTGGTACTAGCGGAATGGTTTCATTACCCACCGAAAGAGACTTTGATTCGGAAATAAGAGCAGATCTGGACCAATATCTTCAAGCGGATGGCATGGACGCAGAGGACCGAGTTAAACTATTCCGTTTAGCATGGGATCTTACGATGAGTTCATTCGGTACAAGGCAAACCCACTATGAAAGATACTTTTTTGGTGATCCTGTTAGATTATCCAGTAACCTATACAGCAGCTATCTGAAAGATCAATATGTTGAAGAGATTATCAAATTTTTAAATTTAAAAACTTAAGTTTGTCTATACAGATTGTCATGATTCATCCTCAAGCCCTAAATCCACAACCCTTCGACATTCACAACAAGAAACAGGCACTTCTACTATTGTAAGAACACGCCTGTTTCACAGAAACTCCTATTCAGATGTAGTTATCAGTAAATCTTAATAAGGATAGTGGTGGTGGTGATAGTACGGGTAGTGATAGTGGTATGGGTAGTGATAATGGTACGGGTAGTGATGGTGGTACGGATAGTGGTGGTGGTAGCCAACTCCAACCCCTGGGGCTCCAAAACCAATTCCTGGACCAAAACCAAGACCTGATCCTGGTCCTCCTAAACCAATCCTCTCAATATAGGCATTATTCATACAATCCGTCATCCTCCCTAATCTATTTACATTAGAGCATATGCATTTTTGGGATAAATTCCTGGGCATTTGCCCGAATCGTCAAATTTTATATGACATATGCGGATTGAGTAATTATATTATATTGCCTATCCAACTTTATGAATGGGTATATTCAGGATTTGTTCTGGGTGGACCAGAATCAGGTCTCTATTTATCATAGAAATACCACTGTTAGTTTTATTTAAACGTAATAATAACAAGATTCCCAACATACTTGAATTTGCGAACATTAAAAGTTCCTCAAAGGGACTCTCTTTTAGAAGTCACTGTATGCCATAACCTTCTGTTAAAGGATGACTTTACTCATCATCTTTTGTTTTTAAAGCCTTGATTGTCATCAACTGCACCTTTTCCCGCCTTGTTATCCAGCGCTCCGCCAGAAACAGCACCTTCCACTGCGACTGAACCAAATGGATCAAGAGCAGAAGCCATCGTATCCCCAGTAAAAGCACCTACACCAGTTCCTACTGCCTCATTATCTTTATCTTCACGTTTGCGTTTGTTGATATCGGCCATCTATTTCACTCCCTCGTTTTTTATTGGGAAGTGCTATTGTTTTGGCAGCACTATCCTGTAACCTATTATGTCCAATAGGGCCAATTTTACGAGGATGGATTAATAGCATTTGTAAAGGTTTTTGACCATCCAGTGTTTTTATATATTCTTCTCATTCGTATTCATTTTAAGAATACTCCACTTTCTATTCACAAAATCTAATAGCCAATTTGCTTTATTTAGTGAGTTATATCCTAGAATGATTTCCATTGGCTTTTCTAACTTTTCATTTAATGATGAGAGGTCAATTTCAATTACTTTAAGTGTAGGAAATTGATAGTTTCCAATGATCATAGACTGCATCATGTACATAGGTGTAGTGGTGGAAGCTCCCGTGGAATCTGTTCCCTGAACATCATTTATCCTTTCAAAATACTCAGGATATTTTTGTACAATACTGGAATCGACAACTGTTATTCCAGCACCCGTATCCCAAATAGCACTAACTTTCGTCTCCCCTAAAAACGCATCTACATATGGTTTCACTTTATTCCCGATATGTAAATCAAAAAATTCCAAATCCTCACAGACTTCCTTATCAATTTCTACTTTATTTTCAATAAAGTTAAAATAGTAGGAATGGTCATGTAAAAAATCCATCCCAATGATGTTGTGGGCTGTTGAATCTTGATCATATCGGTACATTTGAAAATCTGTCTTCTCCATAGGACCTAATGTAAATTTTGGTACAATGATGGATTCATTTTTCATTTTTGAGAACACACCATAAGTATCTTTAGAACCGAATGATTCAAAACGATTGATGTAATCATCATTTCTAACCCTTGTAGTATTGGCTCCTGTATCAAATAAAAATTGATAGGACTTATCATCAATAAACCCATTCACCAATATCTCTGCGGCATCTTCTTCCTCTAAATCATGCTTAATAATTAAATCAAAACTATTCATTTGTTCTCTCCCATCTATTCTCATTTAATTGTTAACGTAATCTCTTCGATTTTCTATCTTACTAATTCGACGTTTAAATTTTCCATCCCTCTTCCATACTTGAACAAAAATCAGCACCCCCTAGCAGTGTATGAGTAAGCTCTAAAATCAAAATACTATACATACCATCCTCATAAATTACCTCTACTATGTATTGGTAGGTTAATGGTCGCATTGTGAAAAATGAGTCCAGCAATCGCAAGATTTCATACTCATTTGTATTCTCTTTGCTCTTTCCTCTCGATAAACCAATTTTCGATTTTATTTTTCACTATTTGTTACACAATAATATCTATAAACATATTACTAAGGGTGTGTTATTCAATTATTAATCTTGTTCGAGTTGGATTGCTCGCTATATCATGGTTGTCACTTATTTTTTTGCCGAAAAGGTCGTTTAGAAAATACCTGCCAGTTGCAAATCTAGCAGTAAGTTTAATCCTATTAACAAGTTTATTTTCTCTCCCTTTCAAGCTTTGGATCGTGGAGAAGGGTGGTATAAAGGAAAAGATTTTTACAGATTTAAGTATCATTTTAGGACCTTTCTTTTCAGGTACTTTATGGATTTTTCATTTGACCTATGGTCGTTTTGGTCCATATTTTCTATTAAATATGCTTATGAATTTCTTGCTTGCCTTTCCTATATGTACACTACTTCAGAAGTTAAAGTATTTAAATTGGTTAATTTCAAGCCGATTCACATCTTTTTCACCTATATTTTTTATTCGATTGTTCTTTATTGGTATCAGATGTTCTTAACTAGACCTAAGCAGTTACTGAAAAGTGAGTATAAAAAGCATTTCTTCGTTTTACGCTCATAGCAATCTCTACAGACTTACTTTAGTTTACAGTCAGTTTTGATGAAAAAGTGATGGAAAGGAAAAGTGTAAGATACTATTCCTTTCTTCAGGTAACCTGCCGCGTTTGAACAACAAGAAAAAGAGACCGCCGCAGCGCTCCCATATTAATGCTCTTGAACCCGTTAGTGAACCATGCAGGTTAATTTACTGCTCGTTAAGTTCTCATGAATAGAAATTAATCTAAAATAAAGCCCACTGACTTTACATCGTTTAACGATTTATTCAAATATTTCTTTTTTGTTCTCCAGTATTCTAGTAAGTTTCATTTTGACACGAGGAACATCATCTTTTTGAAAATAGTCATTTAATACTTGATCGACCTTGCTTTTGTCCGTTCCAAGTATCTTAGGAGAAAATTGCTGAACATAAATGTCACCGTAACCTTTCACACAGTTCGCCATTGTATCCAGCGCAATTAAACTTAAGGGTCTTCCATTCTTTAACCAAGACTTCATTCTTTCCCAGGTCGGAAAACATACAGCGGCCAGCCTTCCCCAATTATCATTAAAAATAGTGCAAGTTGACTCCATCCAATCAAGTACATTGCTTGAACGGAAACGGTATAAGCAGGTAAAAGCTGCTATTGGCAATTCTTTTTCGCTCGTCCCTTTCAATTGCTCAAAAATATTATGTAATCCCTCTTCAGTTGGCAAACTGCTGGCTGTTGCCCATGAAAGGGGGTAAAGAAATTCTTCGTCATAATTCTTCCAAAGCTCCCTTACCCACGCCGAAGCTGAAGTCCCTAAAACATCTGCTGCAATTTCCAACAATCGGGATTTTACTTCGTAATTGTTTGTTTCATAAAACCTAGATTTTACATAATTCAATGTCGTTAGGGTATCGTACTTTTTAAGTTCTTTTATTACATCTTCCTCAAGAAACCATCTGGTTATTGAAAAATCTAATAAAGACTCCAAATCATTTCGAACATCTCGTAATGTTGGGGCTTTATCTTTTTTATTTACAATGACATCTTCTTCAGGTTGACAAGCCTCTCCGTCTTCTTCGTAAAAATCATCGTGTAATAAAAATTTCTTTGGGGAATGTATAACAGCAAGGTTGTACCATTCGATCGGTCTTAAAGAACGTTTTAATAGCCTTTTATGACATTGATCACACAATTTATAAGGCTGATTAGGGTCATCAGATTCTTCTACGACATTCATTTCATTTATTTTACAGGATTCACACAAATCAGTTACCGTCATTAACACTTTACACCTCATATTCAGTATCCTAACCTATTCTATTCTCTTTCATTTTTCTCCTTTATTTCACTTAAATGTCCCTATGGCTTAAGTAAATTGCCTACTAATATATACGAAAGCTGTCGTAAGTCCACCTCAAAATCATAACTAAAAAGTAATGAATTGAATATATTCAAAAATCCATGTTTGTCCATTTCAGATTTACGATCTTACCATAATATATATTCTATGAAGAGGTGGTGATACATT
>NZ_BCVA01000087.1 GCF_001591505.1 Neobacillus niacini NBRC 15566 | reverse complement strand
TAAATTTTATAATAATCGCGCATAAAACTGGAGATAAAATCCGCCCAAGCAATTGGGCGGATTTTTTATATATATATTTGGAAGTGTTAAAAGAGAAGTATTTATATTGGCACTCTGTTAATTTGCGCGGAAGGCACGAAGACTCCTCGAAAATGCTACCGCATTTTCTTCGTGCGTGGGCGGATTCAGAGATGCCCTTTCAATGTCCTGCAGGAGTACGGAGCAGGTGAGACCCCACAGGCGCTTGCGCCGAGGAGGCTCACTGCAACGCCTGCGGAAAGCGAAGTGCCTCGGGGCAGGCAAAAACCGCCTGTCCCTGCGGTGATTATTCCAAGAAGCATTCCTTGGTGGAGCGCAAATCAACAGAACCTATTAATAGAGACAAAAAAGCCCTATTGGAATTAACCAATATGGGCTTTTGTCATATTTAAGATTTCCTTTAATCGCTCATCCACTTCACGGCATACTCTTAATGCGTCTTCTGGACGCTTAACAACATCCGTATGATCCATATCAACAATCAAGACATCACTGGCATTATAGTTATTAATAACCCACTCATCATAACCCTTCCAAACCTCAAAGTAGTATTCCTTCAGTTCAGGGTTAATTTCAAAGCTTCTGCCACGTGCCATGATTCGATCGATTACCGTTTCAAAAGAACCTTTTAGATAAACCATTAAATCAGGTGCCTTTTTTGGAAGTTCATTTAATTCTTCCATCATATTCTCAACTAGCTCTTCATATATTCTAAATTCAAGGTCAGAGATTCTCCCAAGATTTTTGTTTACATAGGCAAAGTACCAATCCTCGTATATGGAGCGGTCCTGAATCGTGTAAATAGGATCTTTCCAGCTTACAGAATCCTTTACTGTTTTAAATCGTTTATTTAAGAAAAACAATTGTAAGAGAAATGGGATTCTTCTAGCATCCAGTTCTTCTGGAGTTAGTTCATAATAGAGCGGGAGAATGGGATTATTATCAACCGTTTCATAAAAAACCTTACTATCAATCCCGTTTCTTTGAAAATGTGCATGTAATATATCAGCCACACTTGTCTTGCCTAGACCTATCATACCACCAATAACGATACTCACTTACATCCCCCAATTCTTATCCTATGTTTGTCGTGCTGCCTTTTTTTAATGAACCCATGAGCTTTTCTATTATAAAATTTAAATCATCTTCATTTTTAACGAAATCTAATTCATCACCATTAAAGCGAAGAACAGGAATTTCTGGATGTGATTGCTCAAAGCGCGTAATGGTTTGTTCATAATCAAGCGATAGTTGTTCTAAATATAAAGGACTGATATTTTTCTCTACCTCACGTCCTCTAATTTTAATTCGTTTTAAAAGAGTATCTAAGCTTGCATTTAGATAAATAATAACATTTGGCTTTGGCATGTCTTCCGTTAGGAGCTGATAAATTTTATAGTATTTTTGATATTCATCGGGGTTTAGAGTTCTCTGTGCAAAAATTAAATTTTTTAAAATATGATAATCTGCTACAACAGCCTGACTTTTGCTTAAGTAATGGGTATTAATATCCCCTAATTGCTTATAGCGATTGCAAAGAAAAAACATTTCCGTCTGGAAACTCCACTCTTCAATATTGTCATAAAACTTCCCCAAAAATGGATTTTCATCGACAATCTCTTTTAATAAAGCAAATTTAAATTGATCTGAAATGGCTTTTGCGAGAGATGTTTTACCTACACCAATCGGCCCTTCAACGGTAATAAAGGGAGTATAACCCATTGCATGTCCTCCTTCTCCAACTGCCTGCAAATTCTATGTTAACCAGTACTAAACTGGAACCTTTTTTTTAACGTTCTTAATGGCACAAATAATATATTATCATAATCTTTCACAGGAAGGGATATGGAAATTGTTGAAGAAGGAATTTTAGTGTCGAATATTTAAAAAAACTGCCGAAATACGGCAGTTTATGTTATGAAAATAGTTTAACCTCTTTTTACCACATTGAAATTTTCAACTATTAACAGCCAATTTTGCGGAAATGCTAAGCCAAGCTTCCAATAACTCATCCCTCTAATACCCAATTCTTTTATCAAATTAAACTTCGCTTGGATGGAGCGAGCATCCTCAAACCAAACTTCATGCCGCTTTCCATCTGCCGCCGTGTATCGGAAAAACGGTGCCTGTGCTTTTGTATCATACTGAATCGGAACGTTATTTTCAGCAGCAAGTTCAATTGCTTGCTGCGGACTCACTGCTTTTGCTATAGAACCTTGCACAAATGGAAGAGTCCAGTCATATCCATATAAATTCTGGCCCATTAAGATTTTATTTGGCGGCATTTCTGTAATTGCATAGTCTAAAACCTTTCGAACCTGATCAATAGGCGAAACTGCCATGGCAGGACCGCCGCTGTAGCCCCATTCATAGGTCATAATTACGACAAAATCCACTATTTGACCATGTGCCCTGTAATCATGTGCTTCATACCATTTTCCTTTTTGTGTAGCACTTGTTTTAGGAGCTAGAGCTGTTGACAGTAACCAGCCTTCCCTTTGAAATCTAGCTTTTGCTTTTCGTAAAAATTGGTTATAGGCTTCACGGTCGGCCGGCCGTAAAAATTCAAAATCGAAATGAATATCTCTAAAGTCATATTTCTTTGCAGTAGCAACGATATTATTTAAGAATCTATCTTGTATGGGGATATCATTTAGTAAAATACGACCTAATTCATCACTAAATTGATCATTTTCCTGGTTAGTAATTACCATCATTAAAACATTTCGATTTGCTCTCGCAATGGCTGGGAAATTATTTAATAAAGGTTCCTTTAAAGATCCATCACGAAGAGCTTGAAAACTAAATGGGGCCAGGTAGGTTAAATAGGGTGCAGCTTCTCGCGCACTTGTTTCTAAAATAGGTGCAACACTAGTGCCTCGAGGTTCCACGTAAGCATTAAATTCTCCTCTTCTTTTTGGAGCCGGAGGTATATAAAGACGAAAGCCCACATATAGTTGTTGATTAAGTGAAATACGATTAACTGAGGCGATTTGTTGATAGGGTACACCTGTTTTTTGCCCGATTGACCATAGACTGTCTCCTGGCTGTACATAATAAAAACGGCCAACAATCGGAATTACCATTGCTTGCCCAACGACAAGATTATTTGGATTAGGGATATCATTAGCATCAACAATATCATTCACTGTTGTATTGTATGCCCTCGCAATGGTTGTTAATGATTCATTTGCTCTCACAACATGAATTTGCATATTCTTCCCCTCCTAAGCAAGAACGCTACATCTATTCTATGAGGGAGATAATCATTTCATGATATAATGGGGAAAATATCAGTAGGAAGAGTGTCAATGATCAAATAAGGCGGTAAACTTTATGACGATTGATGAATTTTCAGATGAATTTTATATGAAAGAAGCGATAAAGGAAGCGAGAAAGGCAGAAGCACTACTGGAGGTTCCGATTGGGGCCATCGTGGTGATAGATGGGAAAATTATTTCCAGGGCGCATAATTTACGTGAAAGTAAACAAAGTGCGGTTGCTCATGCCGAACTATTAGCAATCGAACGTGCATGTCAGCTAGTAGGATCATGGCGGCTGGAGAACGCGAGCCTTTATGTCACACTTGAGCCTTGTGCGATGTGCTCGGGTGCCATAATCTTGTCCAGGGTGAAGAGAGTCGTTTATGGTGCCGCTGACCCAAAGGGAGGCTGTGCGGGGACATTTATGAACCTCCTTCAGGATGAACGTTTCAATCACCAAAGCGAAGTAACCAGCGGTGTCCTAGAGACAGAGTGTGGACAGTTATTATCTGACTTCTTTCGTCAGCTTCGAGAAAAAAGAAAAATAGCAAAAAAACAATCTTTACAGTAATTTACAATTGTAAAAGATTGATTTTTTTCTCAAAAGTTAGTATACTAAAAAAGCGTCAGATAAAGACGCCTTAATTTATTATCAACTTTGCCGTGCTAGGCGGGGAGGTAGCGGTGCCCTGTACTCGCAATCCGCTCTAGCGAGGCTGAATCCCTTCCCGAGGCTGGTATCCTGTAGGGTCCGCCTTAAGTAAGTGGTGTTGACGCCCGGGTCCTGCGCAATGGGAATCCATGAACCATGTCAGGTCCGGAAGGAAGCAGCATTAAGTGGAAGCTCTCATGTGCCGCAGGGTGGCCTGGGCCGAGCTAACTGCTTAAGCAGCGCCTATGGGTGCGTAGTCGACGGAAGGTGCACGGCAGTTTATAATGTAAAAACAACTCATTTCGCTTACGAGATGAGTTTTTTTGTATTCTCTTTGATAAATAGAAAAAGGATACGTTATAATGATTAAGAAAGAATTTTTTGAAGGGGGCGATGTTTTTGGCTTATCAGGCTTTATATCGTGTTTGGCGTCCTCAGCAATTTATTGATGTAGTAGGACAAGAACATGTTACGAAAACATTGCAGAATGCCCTGCTTCAGCAAAAAATTTCCCATGCCTATTTATTTAACGGACCACGAGGAACAGGTAAAACCAGTGCAGCAAAGATCTTAGCTAAAGCAGTAAATTGTGAACGGGCACCAGTTTCTGAACCCTGCAATGAATGTGAAGCGTGCAAGGGAATTACTAATGGAACAATATCAGATGTGCTTGAATTTGACGCAGCATCCAACTCCAGAGTGGAAGAAATGCGGGATGTGCTTGATAAAGTAAAGTTCGCTCCAACCGCTGTTAACTACAAGGTCTATATTATTGATGAAGTGCATATGCTATCCATTAGTGCTTTTAATGCGTTGTTAAAAACGTTGGAGGAGCCGCCAAAGCATGTTATCTTCATTTTAGCCACGACCGAACCGCATAAAATACCCTTAACGATTATCTCAAGATGTCAACGATTTGATTTTAGACGGATTACAGCACAATCGATCGTAAATAGAATGAAATTAATCGTTGAGGAAACAAGCGTGAAGTGTGAAGAAGACGCCTTAAAGATGATTGCTAGAGCGGCTGAAGGTGGTATGCGTGACGCCTTAAGTCTTTTAGATCAAGCTATTTCTTTTAGTCAGGATGTAGTAACGGTTGAAGACGCATTGACGGTCACCGGATCAGTTTCTCAAGGATTCTTAAATAAACTTGCAAAAGCTGTTTTGGATCAGGATGTAGCGAGTGGATTAGAAGCATTAGAGGAATTGTTGTTTCATGGGAAAGACCCGTCAAGATTTATTGAGGACTTTATATTATATTATCGAGATATGCTGCTATACAAAACAGCACCAAACCTTGAAGAATCTCTAGATAGAGTCTTACTGGATGAGGAGTTCCGTCAAATTGCAGAGGCTGTTTCTTATGATGAGATTTATCAGCTCATTGATTTATTAAATAAGACGCAACAAGATATGCGTTGGACCAACCATCCGAGAATCTTTTTGGAAGTTGCAATAGTTAAACTGTGTCAAACGGAAACGAAGCAGATAGAGAAAATGCCGGATGGACAAATCTCTCAGCTGCTAAAAAAAGTTGAACAGCTTGAGCATGAATTACAACTCTTAAAAACAAATGGGTCTGTTGTGGTTCATGAAACAGCACCGCAGGCTGCGCAAAAGCCTTCACAAAGAAGTTCAAGAAAAGGGTTCCAGCCTGCAGTTGGCAGAATAAATGACGTATTAAAAAAGGCAACCAAGAATGACCTAAATCAAATTAAAAGCAAATGGGGCGAAATGAGAGGAAGGTTAATGAAATCTCATGCTGCGCTATTAAATGAGGCGGAGCCAGCAGCCGCATCAACCGACGCTTTTATTTTAAAATTTAAACATGAAATCCACTGTCAAATGGCAATGGATAATAACCGTTTTGTAGAGACGATTACAATTGCTCTACAAGAATTAACAGGAAATCGCTACCTCGTCCTTGGTGTGCCGGAAGACCAATGGATATCTATCCGAGAAAACTTCTTAAGCACACAGCATTATGTCGAAGGAGAAACTCCTGAATCCAAGCAGGAAGAAGAGCCGCATATAGTAGAGGCAAAAAACTTGTTTGGTGCTGAATTCGTAGAAATTATTGACTAATTAATTGGAGGTAACAGGTTATGCGTGGTGGAATGGGTAATATGCAAAATATGATGAAACAAATGCAAAAAATGCAAAAGAAAATGGCTGAAGCCCAGGAAGAATTGGGTCAGCAAAAGATTGAAGGAACGGCAGGCGGCGGAATGGTGACTGTCATTGTAACAGGACACAAAGAAGTGGTGGATGTTCAAATCAAACCGGAAGCCGTCGATCCAGACGATATCGAAATGCTTCAAGATTTGGTCTTGGCTGCAACAAATGACGCACTGAAAAAAGTAGAAGAGCTTACAAACAATACAATGGGCCAATTTACAAAAGGAATGAATCTGCCTTTTTAAATATTGAAGATCGAGCATATGCGCCTTTTTTAAGGCGCATATGCTTTTCTAGGAGAGGAATAATAGATAATGCATTATCCGGAACCGATTTCAAAGTTAATTGACAGTTTTATGAAGCTGCCAGGTATAGGACCGAAAACGGCTGCTCGTTTGGCTTTTTATGTTTTAAGTATGAAAGAAGATACTGTGCTGGATTTTGCCAAGGCACTTGTAAATGCCAAACGAAATTTAACCTATTGCTCTGTCTGTGGTCACATTACAGATCAGGATCCATGTTATATATGTGAAGACCAACGTCGAGATAAAAGTACGATTTGTGTGGTTCAAGATCCAAAGGATGTCATTGCAATGGAGAAGATGAGGGAATTCAATGGTTTGTACCATGTATTGCACGGTGCTATTTCACCTATGGATGGAATAGGTCCTGAAGATATCAATATTCCTGATTTATTAAAACGTCTCCATGATGAAACTGTAAAGGAAGTTATTCTAGCTACGAATCCGAATATTGAAGGAGAAGCAACGGCAATGTATATTTCCCGCTTGCTCAAACCATCAGGGATTAAGATTACGCGGATTGCTCATGGGCTTCCAGTTGGAGGCGACCTAGAATATGCAGATGAAGTTACCTTATCGAAAGCTCTAGAGGGTAGAAGAGAAATTTAATTTAAAAGCAGAGTACCGGGGGAATAAGATGTTTTTCCAGCGTAAAGGGTGGCTGCGAAAAGAGTTTGACCAAAAACTTTTATCTCAGTTACAAGAGTATAAAGAACAATGGCAGAAACAAAAACAATTACTCGACAAAAGTTTTGATCCTTCTGAAGAAGCGATATGCCAGACAAAAATAGCTCAAGTAAAGTATTTCTTTCTATTAAGAGAAGCAAAAGAGAGAAATGTAAGGATTAAAAGGTAAAAATAAAGCTATCACTATTTAAGGTCTTTTTTTGATAACTTGTACATATGTTGTTATAAAAGGATTTTGAAGGGGGATAGCTTTTTTGGAACCAATAATGATTATTGCCATATTAGGCGGGCTCATACTTATTCTTTTGTTTGCTGGGGCTCCCTTTAAGCCAGCTAGGTTTATCGGTCAAGCTGTTGTAAAATTGTTGATAGGCGCACTATTCTTATTCTTTTTAAATACAGCAGGAAGTAGCTTTGGAATTCATGTACCAATAAATTTTGCGACATCAGCTGTATCTGGATTTCTTGGAATTCCAGGATTAGTTGCGTTGGCTGCTATCCAACAATATATTATTTAATTGAAGTAAACCGCTGTTTCTTAGCGGTTTTTTATTATTTTGGCTCTGTTATTATTCATTGATGAATTTCGTATAGGCATGAGTACTCATAGGCGGAGAAATTTCGGCTAATGTATATAGAGGCGCTTAAGAAGCATATATAAGCGGAGATATTCCTATTAACTGCTTTAAAAAAGACAAAATTCAAAGATTTGGTTAATATAAGCGGAAAAACTTCCTTTATTTTTAAGTAAATAAGGGTATTTTCCCATTTAGCCGGAATTTTTCCCTTTATTTTTCAAACACAGTGAAATAAACATTCATTTATAACAGAGCCATTTATTTTTAAAAAAACTATTGACCAATCTAGTAATGTACTGTAATATATTAAAAGTCGTCACAAACGACAACGCAACACATTGAAAAAGTTATTGACTTAATAACTTGGTTATGATATATTAATAAAGTCGCTTGTGAGCGATTATGTAAGATTGATC
>NZ_BCVA01000086.1 GCF_001591505.1 Neobacillus niacini NBRC 15566 | reverse complement strand
AAGCAGTTTAGTGGAAGAAGAAAAAAGATAATTACGGAAAGCTAGGAAAATCCAGAATACAATTTTAGTGAATCCAAAATGAAAAATGCCAAATTTCTTGTGGCATCACCTAGAAATTTAGCATTAGAATTTTGAAGTTGTAACTGTTTTTATTCTCTACGAGTTGTTATATAGTTAATTGATTTGAATGTTGTTTTTTAATAATAATAACAAATAAACTTGCTAATAAACAGAAAACTCCAGCCAGGAAGAATGCCCAAGTATAAGTGTTGAAAAATTTATAGATTAGACCCCCACCATATGCAGCTACTGCAGCTCCTGCCTGATGAGATGCGAAAATCCAACCGTATATTATCCCACTTTTTTTAGACCCAAAAATTTGTCTTGAGATACTAATAGTAGGTGGAACAGTTGCAATCCAATCTAATCCATAAAACACAGTAAAAATAACAAGCATAGTCATTGAACCTTCAATTAATGCATATGGAAGTAACACAAGAGAAGCTCCTCTTAAACCGTAGTACCAAAGTAATAGCCATCGATTATCGAAACGATCAGATAGCCAACCAGACAGGGTCGTTCCTACTAGATTAAAAATGCCCATAAACGAAAGAAACGAAGCTGCTGTAACTAAAGGTACTCCAAAACTTATACAATACGAAACAAAATGGGTACCAATTAAACCATTAGTGGAAAGCCCACAAATAAAGAAACTACCAGCTAATAACCAAAATTCTTTCACTCTCACAGCTTCTAATAAACCATTGAAGGCTAATACAATAGGATTTTCCTTTTCTCCTTTAGTTCTTTCTTGTAATTCTTCTTCAAGTCCATATCGAAGAATCCCAACATCCTTTGGTGTGTTTTTCATAAATAAAAGGATTATGATAAGCATAATGAAACAAAGTATCATAATTAAACCAATAGCCCAACGCCACGAATAATTATTGATTATGGTCGCTAATACTGGAAGAAGAATTAACTGACCTGTCGCGGTACTTGCCGTTAATATTCCGACTGCAAGACCTCTTCTTTTCTCAAACCAATGGTTCGCCACATATGGACTTACTACCGTTAAAAAAAGACTTGCTCCCAGTCCAATAATAACGCCCCAAATGATGATCAAATGCCATGATTGATTCATAATGAAGGTTAGTATTATACCTGTCAGCAAAGTTGCCATTGAAATAATCATCATTTTTTTTAACCCAATCACTTCTAATAACGCTGCCATAAACGGTCCTGATATACCATATAAAAAAAGACTTGTTGCAAAAGCAAGTGCAATAATAGAGCGATCCCAGCCAAATTCATTTTCTAAGGGGTCTATGAAAACCCCTGATGATGACATGACAATTCCTGCTACAATAATGGAGAAAAATGTTATGGCTAGAATAAACCAGCTATAATGTATACTTTTCAAACTCAACCCCTCATTTTCTGGATCTTTCCATAAAGTTCACTTAAGTAAAATGCAGATAATCCCCAAGGAGTTTATTTCATTCCTTGATACTTTAAATTCCAGGTAGCTATTTAATCGTTTCTATCTCAATGTTCAATATTCTTATTTGGATAAGGGCAATTCAAAAATTAATGAATCTCTATCAGGGTAATCATATTGAATTGGTAAGTGCTCTTTATCAATCTCCTTAAATCCAACCTTTTTATAGAAAGCGTGTGACCTAGTGGCTTTAGATGGGGTATCCAAAATTATCTTAGAAAATCCTTGTTTTTTCGCAAAATCAAGTAATGCTTCGTAAAGACTAGTTCCTATCCCCATCTCTTTACCACGGTAATCTTTATAGACGAAAAATTTCTTTAACACTGCAACCTCTTTGGTTTTCCTCTGCAAACCAATAGTACCTACAACTTCTCCTTTATCATTTAAAGCTATCCAAAAATTACCACCATCATTTATATAATTCGAATGAATGTCTAGAATGTCCAGTTGTTCTTCGAGAGTAATACCTACTTTATATTCGGCATTCTGTACATGCAATATTAGTTTAATGACCTCTTCTTTAAATCTATCATCGTAAACTGTAATCATTTTAATTACTCTCCCATTATGTATTTTCTTTAACAATAACTCGTGATTAATTATTAGTAAAATTGAAATCTGTGAAGCTACCCATCGATTTTTTTGATACTATACATATAAGAATAAAATAAAAGTGGGTGATGTGATGGAGATACGCCATTTTGTTACGTTTAAAAAGATCATTGAAACGGGTAGCTTCACACAAGCAGCAGCACATTTAGGTTACACACAATCAACGGTGACTTCCCATATTCAGGCACTTGAACAACAGATAGGTGCACCTGTGTTTGATAGGATGGGTAGAAAAGTAATATTGACCGATGTTGGTAAGAAGTTGTTGCACTATTCTCAAGAGATATTAGAAACCTACGGTAAAATTGAAAACCTTGCAATTGAAGAAAAGGATGTTCGAGGTGAGATAAAGATAGCTGCTCCTGAATCCTTAACTGTATATCGTTTAGAACCGATATTACGTGAATATAGAAAGAAGTTTCCTCATGTAAGTATCAGTCTAAGTAATGCTACGTGCGGAGATAACAAAAGAGCAATACTTAATGGTAGTGCGGATGTTTCATTTGTCATGTTACCACAATTGCAGGATTCTGATTTAATCGTCCATTCCATGTTAGATGAACGTATCGTCCTTGTTGGAAGCCCTGACTGTTCGCTAAATATATTAGATGAAAGATATGAGAATCAAAAAATAAGCGAATGTTTGATTGTCAACGAGAAAGAATGCAGTTATAGAACGGTGTTTGAAGAATATCTTGGAGAACGAGAAATTGTACCTTCCCACACGATGGAACTTTGGAGTATAGAGGCGATGAAACGTTGTGTAATGAGTGGGCTTGGTATTGCTTATTTACCTTTAATGACAGTAAATGATGAAGTCAAGGCAGGAAGGTTAAAAATTATTCCCTGCGTTGGTGACTTTAAACAGATTTTCTCCCAAGTCCTTTATCACAAAAATAAATGGGTTTCCCCTGCATTATCAAGTTTTATAGATATTACCTTGAAACACGCAAGAGACTGGTCATGTGAGGAGAATACTTGTTAAGTTGAGAATGTGAAGTTTTAAACTTAAACTAACGGGGGCGATCCTTCAATAACGAAGGGTAGCTTTTTCTTATTTAAGTAACGTGGCAGGTTAACTCAATAAGACTTAGTTTATTAAAGGTTTGGTAATACAAAAAAGACATTCCTGAAAAGGAGAATGTCTTTTATTAATTCCTTCCATTTAACATTTAACATTTAGTTTCTCTTTTTCAGTAACATCCTTTACTACATCTTCAATGGTTACATTTTCGAGAACCTTCTCCAATGCAGTTTGAGCACTGAAAAAGAGTGGTTCAATTGTATTTTGAATATTCCTTCCGACGGTACAATCAGGATTTGGATTTTCGTGAATGCTAAACAGTTCTTTGTCCTTGACAACATTAACAGCTTTATAAACATCAAGCAATGTAATATCTGATAAATCCTTTGCGAGTTCGGCTCCTGCAATACCAGGTTGTACTTTTATTAATCCTGCTTTTTTTAGCATCCCCATAATTTTCCTGATCACGGCTGGGTTCGTGTTAACACTTCCAGCTAAATATTCAGATGAACTTACTCCATCTTTATTTATTTCGATTAGAGTTAATATATGAATTCCAACGGAAAATCTGCTGCTGATGGACATCTTCAGTCATCTTCCTTCCTTACTTTTTTACGAGAAAATAAATTAATTTGTTCATCATGTAATTAATTTGATTACAAGTTTATTATACCAAATTAAGAACAAAATAATAAATAGCATTTTTACATGTTGACAAGTTGGTTACATGTAATTAAAATGATTACATGTAATGGATGTTGTTACAGGAAAAACCGAATGGGAGGAGTACAAAATGAAAATATTAGTTACAGGAGCAACAGGGAAATTAGGTTCAAAGGTTGTAGAATCATTATTGAAATCTATACCTGCAAGTGAGCTAGCAGTGAGTGTTCGAAACCCAGAGGAAGCAGAAGGGCTTCGGGCTCGTGGAGTGGAAGTTCGTCAAGGAGATTTTGATCGTCCAGAAACCTTAGATAATGCTTTTACAGGGATTGATCGCTTATTAATTATTTCTGCCGATGGTGACAATGAAACAAGAAGTCATCAACATACTAATGCTGTCAAAGCAGCTGAGCGTGCAGGGGTAAAATTTATTGCTTACACAAGTTTAGCAAACGCAACAGAAAGCAAAAATTTAATGGCTCCTCCTCATGTTGCTACAGAAGCAGCTATCATTAAAACAGGTATCCCATATTCTTTCTTGCGTAATAATTGGTATTTGGAAAACGAAATCGGAAGTATTCAAGGTGCTATGAATGGAGCTCCATGGGTAACCTCTGCTGGAGAAGGTAAAGTAGGCTGGGCACCGCAACAAGATTACGCAGATGCAGCGGCATCGGTTCTTGTTGGAAAAGGCCACGAAAATACAGTGTATGAACTTTCTGGTCCTCTTTTAACTCAAGAAGAATTGGCATCTGCTCTGGCTAATGTATTGGGGAAAGAAGTACCTGTACAACAAGTTAGTGACGAAAAATATGCAGAGATCATGAAAGGCTTAGGTTTACCTGATTTTGTGATTCCGATTGTAGTAGGAATCCAAGAAAGCATTCGGAACGGTTCACTAGATGTTGAAAGCAATGATTTTGAGAAAGTTCTTGGTCGCTCAGTTACGCCAATCAACGAAGCACTGACCCAACTTCTTAATACAATTTCACAAACAAAATAAAATAAACTTAAAAAATCGACTTTAAGTCGGTTTTTTTTTGCAGAATTATGTATTTGTAATCCTAAAACGAGGAGGTAAACATGAACAATAATTATCAGAATGTAAAAAAATATACTTAAACTAAAGGGTGCTTAAGTTGAACAAGTTGTTGCTGCGGCAGCCCTTTTTTCTTGTTCCACTAAAGAAGCAAGTTAGTTGAAAAAGGATTTCTAAAATCTCTTATAGAATAACTGTTGATGGTAGTAAGTAACGTGTACATGTTAGGAGAAGAATTATGGAAATATCATTGATTAGACATGGAAAATCACTACTAACTGAAAACGACAAAATAACTTGTTTGGAATTTAATAAGTGGGTTGAAAAGTATGATTACAACGGAGTGTTTGAAGAGTCAGCATATCCCACAGCAACCCTTGAAAAAGTTGCAACTGCAAATATTGTTATTACGAGTGATTTAAAAAGGGCTGTTGAGTCAGCAAGATTATTAAAACCAATAACGAAAATCATTTCTGACCCTTTATTCCGAGAAACTGAGTTACCTTCTAATTCATCGCAATTATTTAACGTAAAGTTAAAGCCAAGTATCTGGGCGATTGTATTAAGAATTCTATGGTTCAGTGGCTATTCATATCAGTGCGAGTCTTTGAATAAAGCAAAATTCAGGGCAAATAAGGCATCACAACAGCTAATTGACTACGCTAATGAATATAAATCGGTGGTATTAGTTGGACACGGTTTTTTTAATATGTTAATTGCTAAAGAGTTACAAAAAAAGGGCTGGAAAGGAATAAGAAAAAGGGATGCAAAGCATTGGGATTGTATGACGTTTTCCTTGTTAAATTAACGGTTGCTTATGTTAAACAAAGGGTTGTGTTGACAGATCTTTGTTCTTGTTCCACTAACGGAGCAGGTTAGTTGAATTAACAACCCAAATTCTGAATATGACAGTAAAGAGGAAATCCATTAGAATGGGAGTGTTTACTTTGAGGATATTGGTTACTGGTTCAACAGGACAACTAGGTTCGACTTTACTTAAGCAACTAAAAGGTTCTGATTATAAAGTTAAAATAACTTCTAGAAGAAAACCTGAAGGAATAGGACATTTCGAGTGGATTTATAGCGATTTATCGTCTGGTGAAGGATTAGATGTAGCAATAAAAGATGTAGATGTAATAATACACGCCGCAACAAGTCCGATTAAAAATTCAAAAATGGTCGAGGTCTTAGGTTTTAAGGAGTTTTTAGGTAAAATGAAACACATAAAACATCTTATTTATCCATCAATTGTTGGGATAGATGAAATACCATTTAAATATTATAAGCAAAAATATGAAGCAGAAGAATTGTTAAAAAATTGTTCTATCCCTCATACGATTGTACGTGCCACTCAGTTCCACAACTTTGTAGAAAATTTATTTATATCAAAACCACTCTTTAAAAGATATATTGTCCCTGGAAACTTTAAATTTCAAAGTGTTGATGTTGGTGAATTTGCCAGTTATCTAATAGGTTTAGTGGAAAAAGATCCACAAGGAAGAGCGGAGGATTTTGGTGGACCAGATATTTTGACATTAAAAGAAATGGCTGAACTGAAAATCAAAAAAAATAATGAATCAAATAAAGTTTTAAGTTTTTCTTTTCCAGGAAAACTGTACGGATCTATCTCCGAGGGTAAAAATACAAATTCTTTGCGGAAAATGGGGAAAATCACCTTCGGGGAATATCTAAGTAATAAGCTCGAATGAAGTATTGTAAGCTCAGACTTCCTAAATAACATTGTGAAGGGATGTACTTTAACTAACGGGATGCAAGAGTTTAAGATCAGAGCTGTCATTGAGGCAGCTATTCTTATTGAAGTAACAGTGTAGGTTTGTTGAAGAAGGCAAATAATAATTTTTATTGTAGAATATGCTTTTACAATAAACAAAATGATTTATCGGTATGAGGCACCATGTTGACAATCTAAACTTTTTTTATTATCCTTTAAAAAACGTTAATGAATTCAATGAAATTTCGTATAACTCCAATAATATGGTTTGGAGGTCTCTACCAGGAACCGAAATTCCTGATTACGAAGAAAGTACAAGATTTGTATTTTCTTCGTAGTCAGGAATTTTTTTTTGTATTTTAATCTAAAAATTTATTTCAGGAGGTCAAAAATGAACTTTTTAGCATTGCCAAAAATTGAACTTCACTGTCATCTAGATGGAAGCCTTAGGGTTGAAACGATTATCGATATTGCCCAGAAGGAAGGCATTCCGTTACCCTCATTTGATAAGAATGAACTGCAAAAAGAACTGATTGCTCCATTAGAATGTGAATCACTTGATGAGTATTTAAAAAGATTTTCCCTTCCTAATTTGGTCATGCAGTCCAAGGAGAACTTAAGAAGAATTACTTTTGAGTTATTTGAGGATGCAACAAGGGAAAATGTGAAATATATGGAAGTCAGATTTGCTCCGTTACTACACACATTAAAAGGGCTTGATGTTGAAGAAGTCATTCAATCTGTTATAGAAGGGATGAGGGAAGCTGAAAGCTGTTACGAAATAAAAGGGAATATCATCTTGTCTTGCATGAGGACAATGTCTGTGGAAAGTGCATCTGAGGTGGTTGAAAAGGGGAAAAAGTTCCTAGGAAAAGGTGTAGTGGCCATTGACTTATGTGCATCTGAAGAAGAAGGTTTTTGTGAAAGATTCGTAGAACCGATTCTCTTAGCCAAAGAATATGGCTACAGAGTCACTATTCATGCCGGTGAAACGGGTATTGGAAAAAACGTTCTAGAAGCTGTAGAACTGTTGGGTGCTGAAAGAATAGGACATGGAGTATTTATTACAGAATGTGATGAGGCTTATAAGATTGTTAAAGAAAGACAGGTAGTCCTTGAAATGTGTCCAACAAGTAATGTCCAAACAAAAGCTGTTCAACATTATGCTGAACATCCGATTTATACGTTTCATAAAGATGGAATAAAAGTGACGATTAATACGGATAACAGAACCGTATCTGATACTACAATGGCAAAAGAAATCCTTCTAGTTGACCACGAATTTAATCTAATCGAAGAAGATTACCGGCAAATTTATTTAAATAGTGTAGAAGCATCTTTTGCCGACCAAGAAACTAAAGAATGGTGCTTGGCAAAATATTAATAGAAAATTAGACTTAGTGACAAAAACAGTCCCGAACTCGAACAAATCTTTTAACTACCACAAAAATTAACTTTTGTAACGTTATCAGATTGTGGAGAAATGTACTTAAAGTAACGGGGGTAAGAGCTTAAGATCAAGCTGCCATTTCGGCGGCTTTTATTATTGGAATAACGGTGCAGTTTAGTGCAATAAGAACTGGGACGTTGTTGCATAAGACACAAAATATGTGTATAGAAGCGAGATTAACAGAGTTATATATGAATCATAACCTTGGTACCAATTGGAACTCTAGATGATAATTCTAAAACATCATGATTAAACATTCTAATACAACCGTGAGAAACACTTTTACCTATTGATGATGGATTGTTTGTACCATGTATTCCATAATGAGGTCTTGATAATCCCATCCATAAAACCCCAAAAACATGTCTAGGAGGATTTGGCTGCTTATTTATTATGGTGTAAGTGCCAAACGGTGTAGCAGTTAATATTTTGCCAGTAGCTATCGGATAGGATTTTATCAGTCTGTTTCCGTCATATAATCTTAATTGGTGTTTTGATGTTGACACTTCAATCCATTTTGCCAAGAAGATCAACTCCATTTTTTAAATAATGTATGTAGTAACTCAAGACTTTGTTAATTAACAGGAATTGATTGAACAGTATTGTATGAGTATTTTAAAAGGTTAATGAACAGTAGGTTGAATTATATGCAATAGCAGAGAAGGTGCTTGGTTAACGGGGGCGTTAGTGAAAAAAAGGGTCGTCAAATAGATAACGGGTTCTCTTTTGGGGGACAAAAGGCAATAAAAATTTTTAAAAACGCAAATAAAAACCACGGTTTCTATAAAAAAATTGTGGCTTTTTTAACATTATAATTTCATTGTTGTATAATTCCCTTATTTTTTTGTTCTCCCTGAAATTTAATTAAACATTTTTTACATATGCAATCT
>NZ_BCVA01000085.1 GCF_001591505.1 Neobacillus niacini NBRC 15566 | reverse complement strand
TGATGACAGTGATGATCTTGCAAAGAAAAAGGCAGCTGCGGTAGCGAAAGCGAAAGCTGCGGCGGCGGCAAAACGTAAAGCGATGGAACTAGCGGGTGGAGAAGCACCAGCTGAAGACACCACTGGAGCAACGGATGATGCGAAGGCAAAAGCGGCAGCGGCAGCAAAAGCGAAAGCGGCGGCAGCAGCCAAGGCAAAGGCGGCCGCAGCGGCAAAAGCGAAGGCAGCTGGCACTGGTGAGGCAGACACTGCGGGTGCGAGCGATGATGAAAAAGCAAAAGCGAAAGCAGCAGCGGTAGCAAAGGCTAAAGCCGCAGCAGCAGCGAAAGCGAAAGCAGCTGGAAAAGCAGGCGATGCAGCTCCAGCAGAGACCGCAGCTTCGGCACCATCACCAAATCAGCCTTTCTTAGACAAGTACAGAAAGGTAATTGAGGAAAACTTAGGCGCTGATGTTTTAGAAGATTCTTATATTAATAAATTATCGAAAGATGTTCCAACACTTGTTGCAAAGAAAGATACATATTTCAAGGTAGCTCAATTTTTAAAATACAATGAGCTGCTAGGGTTCGATTATCTCTCCGAGCTGCATGGAACAGATTTTGTCACACATATGGAAGTTTATGTTCACTTATTCTCATACAAAAATCGCCAATCAGTGGCATTAAAAGTAAAGATTGACCGCGATGAACCAACAATCGAGTCCTTGCAGCCAATTTGGGCAGGAGCAAACTGGCCTGAGTGCGAAGCTTATGATTTATTAGGAATTAAGTTTACCGGACATCCGAATTTACATCGGATTATGCTAGGAGAAGATTGGGTTGGCCATCCACTGCGTAAAGATTATGAACCGTATGATGTGGAGGTGTAACCAATGATCAGAACTGAAGAAATGCTGCTAAACGTCGGTCCTCAGCATCCAAGTACGCACGGAGTATTCCGGCTGGTTGTTAAGATCGATGGGGAAATCATTACGGAAGCAACACCTGTCATCGGTTATTTACACCGTGGAACAGAAAAGCTGGCCGAGAACTTACAATATACACAGATAATTCCATACACTGACCGGATGGACTATTTGTCTGCGATGACAAATAACTATGTCATCTGCCATGCTGTTGAAACCATGATGGGAATTCAGGTGCCGGAACGTGCCGACTTCCTTCGTGTTATGGCGATGGAATTAGGGCGGATTGCCAGCCACCTGGTTGCCTGGGGTACATATATCCTTGACCTGGGTGCGACGAGCCCGTTCATCTATGCGTTCCGCGATCGCGAAATGATCATTAATATGTTAAATGAATTATCTGGTGCTCGATTGACCTTCAACTATATGCGTGTTGGCGGAGTTAAGTGGGATGCTCCAGAAGGCTGGGTTGACGGAGTTAGGGAATTTGTTCCTTATTTACGTGAACAGCTGAAGGGTTATCATAACCTCGTATCTGGAAATGAAATCTTTTTAGACCGTGTAAAAGGGGTTGGCGTTTATTCAAAAGAAGATGCCATCAACTATTCACTAAGCGGTCCAAACCTTCGGAGTACCGGGGTGAAATGGGATCTTCGTAAAGATGAGCCGTATTCTATCTATGACCGCTTTGACTTTAATATCGTCACAAGAGACGAAGGAGATTGCTTAGCCCGTTACCATGTGCGCTTAGAAGAAATTGAAGAATCTTTAAAAATCCTTGAGCAGGCATGTGAACAATTCCCTGCTGAAGGTGAAATTATGGCGAAAGTGCCAAAGATCATTAAAGCACCAAAAGGGGAAGCGTTTGTACGAATTGAATCTCCACGTGGAGAAATTGGCTGCTATATCTCAAGTGACGGTAAAAAAGAACCGTATCGCTTAAAGTTTAGAAGACCTTCTTTCTATAATCTGCAAATTCTCCCGAAATTATTAGTAGGCGAAAACATTGCAAACTTGATTGCGATTTTAGGGGCAGTTGACATTGTCCTTGGGGAGGTGGACGGCTAATGATTGAGGATTTACTCCAATCCAGTCCAGGGTTGATGAACTTTGGAATCTTCTTTTTACTTGCCGTTGTCTTACTATTAGTAGTCTTAGGTTTCGTAACCTATGCGATATTAGCAGAACGTAAGGTTTTAGGATACATGCAGGCCCGTCACGGCCCTAACCAGCTTGGCGGTAAATGGGGATTATTACAGACGGTGGCGGACGTTCTTAAACTTTTAATCAAAGAAGACGTTATACCAAAGGCAGCTGACAGGCCGTTATTTATCATTGCGCCAATCATTGCCTTTACTCCAGCTTTTATGGTCCTCGCGACCATCCCGTTTACGGACAAATTTCAATTTGCTGATATCGGGGTTGGCTTGCTCTATTATATTGCCGTTTCCGGAATGACTGTATTTGGAATGGTTCTCGGCGGCTGGGCTTCCAATAATAAATACGCGCTTTTAGGGGGCATGCGTGCAGGCGCACAGATGATTTCCTACGAAATCCCGCTTGTTATGTCCGTTTTGGGTGTTATTTTATTAACGGGAAGCTTGAATTTAACGGATATTGTTCTGCAGCAGGAGCATGGCTGGTTCATTCTTTATCAGCCGATTGCCTTTATCGTGTTTTTCATCGCATCGATTGCAGAATTAAACCGGACACCATTTGACCTTCCTGAATCAGAGAACGAACTGGTTGCCGGATACTTTGTTGAGTACTCTGGATTCCGCTGGGCATTCTTTATGCTCACAGAATATGTTTACATGTTTGCGATGTCATCACTAATCACCGTCATCTTCTTAGGCGGATGGCTGCCGCCGCTGGATATCTTAGGATTTATTCCAGGTGCAGTATGGTTTGCAATCAAATTCTGTATCGTCGTCTTTGTTTATATGTGGTTACGGGCAACACTTCCACGTTTTAGAATCGATCGATTAATGGAATTTGCTTGGAAAGTACTCTTCCCAGTTGCGTTAGCAAACATTTTCTTAACAGCATTAATTAAGACATTATTTTTCTAAGGCTGTTTGAATAGGCTGTGTTAAAGTAAACTGTTGCTTTTTAGAACCTGTTGATTGGAGCGGAAGGCGCTCGACTCCTGCGGGATGAACGAGCTGAGTGAGACCCCGCAGGAGCGAAGCTGCAATAGGCTCACGGGCGAGCCCGCGGAAAGCGGAGCGCCTGGAGCGCAAATCAACAGCCTAGTTTAACACAGCAATCATGAACTTCAAGGGGTGTTCGCGAATGGCAGAGCCCTTGAAGGAATTAATAAAAAAAATTTTCAGTAAGCAATTTTTAAAATGAAAAAGGGGTGAAAAACGTGCTTGGATTTACAAAAGGCTTGAAATATACCCTAAAACAGCTGACCAAAGAAAAGGTAACCTATAATTATCCAGATGAGCCGCTTCCGCTTCCGGACCGCTTCCGCGGTATTCAAAAGTTCTATCCGGAAAAGTGTATTGTGTGTAATCAGTGCATGAACATTTGCCCGACTGAATGTATTAATTTAACGGGTAAGAAACATCCAGATCCAACGAAAAAAGGGAAAATCATTGATACGTATGATATCAATTTTGAGATTTGTATCCTATGTGACCTTTGTACGGAGGTTTGCCCGACTGAAGCGATTGTGATGACCAATAACTTTGAGTTAGCGTCATACAGCCGTGATATGTTATTTAAAAACCTTGAATGGTTAGATGAGAACGACGAAAACGTACGGCAGGTGAATAAACCATGACAATATCAGGCGAGTTTATCGCATTTATGGGCCTCGCCCTTGTCGCCATTATTGGCGGTGTCCTGTTATTGAACCTTACCAAAGTCGTGCACATGGTCGTGGCCCTCATTTTTACTTTTGTCAGCATTGCCGGTATTTACGTGCTGCTGTCAGCTGAATTTGTTGCAGCGGTTCAAATCCTGATTTATTCCGGTGCGATCACCATTATCATGTTATTCGGGATTATGTTAACGAAGCATGATGATGAAGGGGAAACAACCACAGGCAAAGGAAGAAAGGTTCTATTATTTCTAGGTATACTCGGGTTTGCAGCGGCTGTCTACATTGGAATCTATGATTTCAACGTGGTACAGGTACCAACCGACTTACATGTGGACAATACAATGAAAATAGGGGAAGCCCTTTATTCTAAATGGGTCATCCCGTTTGAATTAACATCTGTTTTACTATTAGTGGCACTTGTCGGAGCGATTATTCTCGCGAAGAAAGACGAGAAGGAGGGTGACAAGGAATGAGTTCAGTTCCTGCTTCAGCTTTCCTGGCACTCGCACTGATTTTATTCTGTATCGGATTATACGGGGCATTGACAAAACGAAACACCGTTATCGTCCTCATCTCGATCGAATTAATGCTAAATGCCGTTAATATTAACCTAGTAACCTTCAGCAAATACGGTGTAGCACCATCCATCACCGGCCAGATCTTCGCTCTGTTCACGATTTGCGTTGCCGCTGCAGAAGCAGCAGTCGGTCTAGCCATCCTAATGGCCTTATACCGCAACCGCAAAACCGTCAACATCGACGATATGGACACAATGAAAAACTAATTTAGCAGATATTATTTTTTTTCAACACTGCGGTGCCTGTCACCGCAGAAAGACACTGTCCGCCTCAGGTGGACAAATTGGTAATAATTGGTGTAAGCCCTTGGTGGAATTTGTCCACGAGCGGTGCCTTTCACCATTTTTAAAAAGGGGATTGTGATGATGATGGAAAATGCATGGATCATACCGCTTTTCCCGCTATTATCGTTTTTGATTCTTCTTCTATTTGGTAAGCGGCTTAAGGGTGCGAGTGCGTACGTGGGTATTCTGCTTACATTGGCGTCGCTTGTGTATTCGTTGTTGGTGTTGTTCGAGCGTTTCAGTGAACCAACGTTTAAAACTTCAACGGAGTGGCTCAGGATAGGAGATATTTCTTTAACAGCGGGCTTTGAAGTGAATCAATTGAATGCATTAATGCTTGTAATTGTCTCGCTCGTCAGCTTCCTGGTACATACATATTCAAAAGGATATATGGACGGGGATGAGCGGTTTCCAGTATTCTATGCCTATTTAGGACTATTTACGTTTGCGATGCTTGGGCTTGTTATCTCGCCAAACCTGCTGCAAACTTATATTTTCTGGGAGCTCGTCGGAGTCGGTTCCTTCCTCTTAATCGGATTCTACTTCTACAAAGAAGAAGCGAAGGCTGCGGCAAAAAAGGCGTTCATTATGACCCGTATCGGGGACGTTGGTCTCTTAATCGGGATGATTTTATTATTCTGGCAAACAAAAAGCTTTGAGTACAGCGAAATCTTCCACGCAGTAGAAGCTGGCGCTGTCTCAACTACGATGATTACGTTAACAGCGATCTTAATCTTTATCGGAGCTGTTGGTAAATCGGGTCAGTTCCCATTACACACATGGCTGCCGGACGCAATGGAAGGTCCGACACCAGTTTCGGCTTTAATCCACGCGGCGACAATGGTTGCTGCCGGTGTTTACTTAGTTGCTTCTCTTTTCCCGCTGTTCGCAGCGAGTGAAACGGCACTATTAACGGTTGCCATTATTGGTGCATTTACGGCCATCTTTGCAGCCAGCATCGGTCTTGTACAAACAGACATTAAACGTGTTCTAGCCTACTCAACAGTCAGCCAGCTCGGTTATATGATGCTTGCTCTCGGCTCTGCAGGCTATGTTGCGGGAGTATTCCACTTAATGACACATGCTTTCTTTAAAGCGTTGCTATTCTTAGCTGCCGGAAGCGTCATTCATGCGGTTCATACACAGAATATCGAAGAAATGGGCGGTCTTTGGAAAAAGCTTAAGCTTACCGCGCCGCTATTCTTAATCGGAACACTGGCTATCAGCGGTGTACCATTATTTTCAGGATTCTTCAGTAAAGATGAAATTTTAATTGCAGCATGGGAAGGCGGACATCCAGTTCTGTTCTTGCTCGCGCTTGCAGCAGCATTCATGACCGCATTTTATATGTTCCGCTTGTTCTTCATGGTTTTCACCGGAGAAGCACGGACACCAATGAAAAATGTACACGAATCACCATCGATGATGACGTACCCAATGATTGTTCTTGGCGTATTGGCGATTATCGCTGGTTATGTGCAAACACCATTTAACCATAACCTTGGTGAATGGCTAGTTGATGGAAACGAAGCACTTGGTCATGGTCATGTTGAAGGTCCAATTTGGATTATGATTGCGGCAACTGTTGTTTCTTTAGCAGGTATCTACCTTGCTTACCTTATTTACTACAAGCGTTCCGTCGCACGCAACTGGCTGTCAGGCAGCGGCGATACGCTGCATACCATTTTAACCAACAAATACTACATTGACGAATTCTATCAAATGTCAGTAGTGGCTGTCACAAAAGGTATCAGTTATTTCTTACGCTTCATTGATGTTTTCTTAGTGGAAGGAATCATGAAGGGTGTGGCAGGGATTGTTCAGGGCCTTGGAGCAGCCGGATCGAAGCTGCAAACTGGTCAAACCCAAACTTATGCAGCAGTGGCCTTTGTAGGCTTGGCACTGCTTGCGGTCATCTTCGTGCTAACAGGGGGGTACTTATAAAATGGATCTTTCTTTCGTTCTATCATTACTAGTATTCTCCCCGTTACTCGGTATCGTCGTGTTGGCTTTCATGCCAAAAACAGAAGAAAAAACAATCAAAATCGTTGGCTTCCTAGCAACACTGCCTGCACTGGTTATTGCCATTGGCCTTTATCTCCACTACTTAGCAGGGAAGAAATTGAGCGATTTTGATGTTGCTAAAGATTGGATTACATTCGGCGGACTTCAGGGTGCCGAAGCAGGATTCTGGAAAGTTAACTATGAACTAGGTGTCGATGGCTTTACGATGCTTTTAGTCGCACTAACGGCAGTAGTAGCAACACTCGCAGCTATTGCCTCCATTTATATTAAAAAAGAATGGAAAGGCTACTTCATGCTGTTCCTGCTGCTCGAAATCGGAATGCTTGGCGTTTTTACAGCTGAAAACCTAGTTCTATTTTTCTTATTCTTTGAAATTACGTTAATCCCAACCTTCTTTTTAATTGGGAAATGGGGTTATTTTGAAAAAGAAAAAGCTGCATACAGTTTCTTAATCTATAACGGTTTAGGCTCAGCCGTACTGTTAATCGTGATTATGATTCTATTTTCAAAAACAGGAACCACCAATATTGATATGCTTACACAGATTGTGAGCGATCCGAACGTTCCAATGACGAGCGGATTAAAATTAGGTTTATTGATTGCGCTCTTAGTCGCTTTTGGCGTCAAGCTGCCAATCTTCCCGTTACACAGCTGGATGCTTCGCGTTCACGTGCAGGCGCCGCCATCGATTGTTATGATTCACTCTGGTATTCTATTGAAAATCGGTGCGTACGGGTTAATTCGCTTTGGAATGGGCATTTTTCCAGAGCAGTTTGAATCACTTGCCGTACTCTTAGCCATCCTTGGAGTGGTCAATCTCCTTTATGGAGCGTTCCTAGCGTTCATTCAAACAGACTTTAAAATGGTCTTGGCTTACTCTTCGATTTCTCACATGGGAATCGTATTAATTGGGTTAGCAGCCTTGAATGAAGCAGGTGTACAAGGCGCGATTTTCCAAGTCGTTTCACACGGTTTAATCTCAGCATTATTATTCTTCTTAGTCGGAGCCTTCTATGAGCGCACAGATACATCACTCATGGAAAACCTTGGCGGAATGGCGAAGGGAATGCCGATTGCCTCTGGCTTCTTGCTTGCAGGTGCCTTGGCTTCACTTGGATTACCAGGGATGTCCGGATTCGTCAGTGAATTCATGGCGTTCTTAGGTTTATTTGAAGAAATGCCTTGGATTGCTGCTGTCGGCTGTATCGGTATTATCATGACTGCTGTCTATTTATTACGTGCCGTGCTCGGCATTACGTACGGACAATCACACCGTGACTTTACAGGAGTCCTCGATTTGAAGGGCGTTGAATTTATACCGGTTGTCGTGCTAATTGCTTTAATCGTTTTAATCGGAGTAGTACCAAGCGTTCTAAGCTCACCGCTTCAAGCCACACTTGAAACGATTATGCTAGGGTTAGGAGGGTGATGAAGGATGAGTCTTGAGGAATTAACATCATTTAATTGGAGCATCATGACACCAGAGTTCATCATCGTTGGTGTAGCAGCGCTTCTCACAGTAATAGATTTATTTATGCCGAAAAAGCAAGATCGCCGAATTCTCGGATGGATCGGAATTGCAGCGATTTTCGCGGCAATGGTTTCCCTAGTCGGACTACTGGGTGCAGCACCTGATTCGATTTTAGACGATACCTTCCGTCTTGATTCTTTTGGAAAAGCATTTAAACTCCTTCTGCTTGCAGGAGCAGCACTTGTCTTATTTTTAGCAATCTCCTACAAGGCTGATGAGGGGATGGAAGAATATCGCGGTGAATTTTATTATTTATTCCTAACCGGATTACTCGGCGGAATGATTATGACATCCTCGGGTGACTTAATCACATTATTTATCGGTCTTGAGTTGTTATCGATTTCTTCCTATGTCCTAGCAGGTATTCGTAAAAATAATTTGCAATCAAATGAGTCGGCAATGAAATATGTCATTAACGGTTCAATTGCTACTGCAATTACATTGTTTGGTATGAGCTATGTATATGGATTAACAGGCACAACAAACTTGTTAGCAATTGCTGGAACACTTCAGTCATTGGCTGACGCCCAGCATGCGTATTTGCTAGGTCTGGCATTCTTAATGATATTTGTTGGATTAGGCTTTAAATTGGCGGCAGCTCCGTTCCACATGTGGGCACCAGATGTGTACCAGGGTGCACCAACACCGGTTACGGCATTTTTAAGTGTTGTTTCGAAAACCGCGGGCTTTGTAATTGTAGCGCGGATTTTAATATCTGTGTTCGGTGTAGCAGCTACAGAAGGTCCTGGATCGATGCCAATTCTTTATAACATGCAGGACTATATCGCGGTTGTTGCTGGGGCAACAATGATTATAGGAAACGTAGTCGCTCTGAAACAAAGCAATATTAAAAGAATGTTTGCCTACTCGAGTATTGCCCATGCAGGGTATGTGCTGGTTGCATTTACGTCATTGAGCTCGAACTTCTTTTACACCGTTTGGTTCTATTTATTAGCTTACTTGTTCATGAACCTTGGCGCTTTTGCCATCATCCAGTTAGTGGAGGCAAAGACTGGTTCCACAAAGATCGCTGATTTTGCGGGATTGTATCGCCGGTCACCGGTATTGGCCGTTGCAATGGGGATTTTGTTGGTAGCACTGGCAGGTTTCCCAGGAACAGCAGGCTTCATCGGGAAGATGAACATCTTTATCGGTGCCTTTATGGTACAGGAACCGCATTATGTGTTAGCGTCTGTTATGATTGCGACAACGGTAGTCTCGTATTTCTACTACTTCGGTATCATGACGCAAATGTTCTTCCGCCCGGCTGCGGATGACAGCAAGTTCACGAAAATACCAGTAGGAATCTTGGTTGTCTTAGTCGTCACCGTCGCAGCGTCTGTATTGTTTGGAGTATTCCCAGACATCGCTATCGACTTCGTGAACAATAATTTCAACCAATTCTCAGACTTTCTACAATAGACCGGCAACTTTGGGGGAAGAATCCGGTCTAGGTCAACAATAGGGGTAAAATATAAAGTAAAAAGAAGAGGCATGGGGGCCTCTTCTTAAAAAGCAAAACGGTCCTTTCTAGGGGACCGTTTTTTAGCTATTATTGTATGGGGTCACGGACTTTGTCTCTTTCATGCAAATCTTCCTTCGATTCACCATTCTTCATTTCATTGCCAAGCCTCTTCAGTTCATCCCAGTCTTGAGCCATTGAGCTATTGTTTGCTTGTGCTAACGTGTCCCTGTCCTCTATCGGGTTATGCAATCTATTTTTCGTTAGTACTAAAATTTTGCCTTCTTTAACAGAGTTCCCGTAGTATTCAGCTTGATCGTCTGGGATTCCTATAGCAATTAGTGCTCCTGTTAGTCCACCTAAACCAGCACCCGCTACAGCACCAATTAAACTTGAAGCAATCGGACCTGCTGCAATAATCGGGCCAACCCCAGGTATGGCCAGCGCACCTACGCCTACTAATAAACCGGTTAAGCCACCGAGCGTTCCGCCAGCTATCGCACCTGTAGCAGCACTTTCTTCTGCAACTGTACCAGTTTCATCTGCAATATAATTCACATTTTTGATATCTTTACCAATAACGCAGATATCTTGTTTGTCGTATCCCTGTTTGACGAGTTCCTCGATTGCAACAATCGCTTCCTGTTCAGAGTCATAGACACCTACAACATTTTTTTCGACCTTCTCCATTTTCGGGTTCCTCCTCTTTCATCTGTTTTGAGAGATTTACAGTTTGATAGACAGCCCACACTATCGTGATAATTTATCCTTTACTATCCCGACATCTTCTTTTACTTCACCTTTCGCTTGATCGACTTTACCTTCCGTTTCAGTGGAACGATCATCCGTCAATTTACCCCATTCCTCTTTTGCTTTTCCTTTAACACTATCAACTAATCCATTCATTTTATCTTTGTTCATTTTATTCAGCCTCCTTGTTTTTTTAAAAGTCTCTCCAATGGTTATTGGTTCACACCATCACTAACACCGTTATCCTCAATCTTTTTCTCTACATCTTTTTGAGCTTGTTTTAATTCTTTTTCCACTTTATTTACTGCATCTTTGGCATTTTGCTCTGTGTCTTTATCTACTGCGTCCTGCTGTTGGCCATCACTGGCCCCATTATCCTGATCGACTCCGTCACCGCAACCTGTTAACCCGGCAAGAGTAAGAGAAACAGCCAATCCACCAACTAGTAAACTTTTCTTCATACTTACAGCTCCCTTCGTCGTGTTTTGTTCTGCCCTCTTTATATTCCCAATAAAAAAATTCTGAAACTTTTTTTAGCAGTCAATCCCGAAGAAACCGTCTTCCTTCTATTAATAGCTTTTTTAAAAAAATTCAAGCTAACCGGTAAATAACTGACTAGCTTAAAAGAATATGTTTAGGTCACTTACCAAAAGGGTAAATGCATACTAGACAAATTAAAGGAGGAAATAACAATGGATAAAACGTTGAAAAAGAAATTAATGATGACAGGTATGGTATTTGCATTAACATTCGGTGCTCTGACAGGCTGTGGAGATGGAGTAGACCAGGATAACGGTGTAAGTGACGGAGAACACAAAGATGAAGCAGAAAACAAAAATCCAGAAACAAACTAAATACTGTGGAGATAGGGAAGAGGATCTTCTTCTTCTTATCTATCGGCTGTGTTAAAGAAGCCTGGTGG
>NZ_BCVA01000084.1 GCF_001591505.1 Neobacillus niacini NBRC 15566 | reverse complement strand
GACAGGCAAAGAACGCCTGTCCCTGCGGTGAATATTCAAAGAAGCTTCCCTTAGTGGAGCGTAAATCAACAGCCAAGTTTAACACAGCCTTTTCTAAAATTTTTTCGGGTGCAGTTTTTTGTGATGTATTTTGACAGAAGTCATAGGGGGAAGAAAAATGAAAAAATTATCATCGTTATTATTGATTCTTTTGTTAACTATTGCTGCTTTAACAGCATGTGGTGAACAAAAGGAAACAGGTAAGAATGAAGGGAACAGCAGCACCGAGCAAAAAGGAGAGGAAACAGCTTACCCTGTAACCATTAAAGATGCAGTTGATAATGAGGTTACGATTAAGGCAAAACCTGAAAAAATCGTATCATTGATTCCTAGTAATACAGAGATTGCATTTGCACTCGGACTTGGAGATCAAGTTGTAGGTGTGTCCGATTTTGATAATTATCCTGAAGAAGCAGCAACAAAAGAGAAAATCGGCGGGATGGAAATTAATATCGAAAAAATAATTTCATTGCAGCCCAATCTAGTCTTAGCACATGCTTCTGCAATGAATGGGACAGAAGGCCTGCAACAGTTAAAAGATGCGGGGCTAACTGTTTTAGTTATAAATGATGCCCAAAATTTTGAGCAGGTCTATGATTCGATTGCTATGATTGGAAAGGCGACGGGTGAGTCCAAGAAAGCGGACGAACTAATTAAGAGTATGAAAGACAAATTGGCAGAAATTAAAGTAAAGGCTGGAGAAATCAAAGAAAAGAAAAAAGTATTAGTAGAGGTATCCCCTGCTCCTGAAGTGTTCACAACAGGAAAAAACACATTTATGGATGATATGATTACTTTTATTAATGCTGAAAATATTGCAAATGACCAAGAAGGCTGGATTAAAATCGATCAAGAAGAAATGATTGGCCGAAATCCAGATGTCATCATTACTACATATGGTTATTATACGGAAAATGCTGCACAGCAAGTGTTATCCAGACAAGGCTGGGAAAATGTCAATGCCATTAAGAATAAGCAAGTCATCGATGTAGATTCTGATCGTGTGACCCGCTCTGGCCCAAGGATTGTTGAAGGAGTCGAGGATCTTGCAAAGGCTGTCTATCCAGAAGTTTTTAAATAATAAAGTAATAGCCTATGTCATTGCAGGAAGTTTCCTCCTCTTTTCCGTTTTATTAGGAATTTCGATAGGGACCGTTTCGGTTCCTATCTTCACCATTATTCAAATCTTGTTGTCAAAGCTCTTTGGAGTTATATCAATTGATCAAATCGACCCGATGTTTTCAAGTATCGTTTTAAATATCCGGCTGCCACGAGTCATTTTGGCTGGATTAGTAGGGGCGTCTCTCGCAATTGCTGGTGCAGCCTTTCAAGGACTTTTAAGGAATCCTTTAGCAGATCCATATACTTTAGGCGTATCATCCGGTGCATCTGTTGGGGCAGTATTAACTTTATTTTTTCAAATATCACTTCCAATCATAGGCAGCTTTACCCTTCCATTACTCAGTATTTTGTTTTCTTGGGCTACCATTTTTTTAGTTCTCGCATTCGCGCGTAAAATTGAACGCTCGATGAGAGTGGAAACCATTATCTTAACGGGAATCATTTTTAGTTCCTTTCTCGGTGCCTTCATTTCACTTATGATTGCCTTAACGGGCGATGAGCTAAGACAAATTATTGGCTGGTTACTCGGAAGTGTATCGATGAGAGGCTGGGAATACATAAGAATTATTTTACCTTTTTTTGTACTTGGTTCTATCATACTTATTTTCAATGCCAAAGAATTAAATGCCATGTCCTTTGGTGAGGAACGTGCCCACCATTTAGGTGTAAATGTTCAAAAAAGAAAACTGATTATCCTAACAGCAGGGTCGATATTAACTGGCGCGGCGGTTGCGGTATCAGGAACAATTGGATTTGTTGGGCTGGTAATACCGCACCTTTCAAGATTATTATGGGGACCAGACCATAGGCACCTGCTCCCATTATCCATCCTTACTGGAAGTGGTTTTTTAATTCTAGCCGATCTAATCTCAAGAACAATTATTTCTCCAACTGAGTTGCCGATAGGAGTCATAACGGCATTAATTGGTGCCCCGGTATTTGCACTAATTCTATTACAGAGAAAAAGAATGGAAAGAAGTGGATAAAGGGATGCTTAACGTTCAACATGTTGCAGGCGGGTATTCAGATGAATATATACTGAAAGATATTTCTTTTGAGGTTCAAAAAGGTGAATTATTCGGTATCTTGGGACCGAATGGAAGCGGTAAAACCACCTTATTAAAAATGATCAGCGGAATCTTGCCATTTGTATCAGGAGATATCTACATTAAAGGCAGGAGCCTGAAGGAGTATCATTCAAAACAGCTTGCTCAAATTGTAGCTGTTTTGTCTCAGCATTCATCACAATCTTTTTCCTATACTGTAAAAGAAACAGTTTCTCTTGGCCGCTATGCCCATCAAACTGGATGGTTTCAGACCTGGGGAGAAAAGGATGAAAGTATTGTCCAGAAGGTCATGAAGCAAACAGGCATCACTTCATTACAGAATAAAACGATACAAGAACTTTCCGGCGGGGAAAAACAAAGAGTATTTTTAGCGCAGGCATTGGCCCAAGAGCCTGAAATTCTCCTATTAGATGAACCAACGAACCATTTAGATCTATCCTATCAAAAAGAATTATTGGATTTATTAAAGAATTGGACGGCAGAAACAGGACTAACCGTCCTATCCATTTTTCATGATCTAAACCTTGCAGGCTTATATTGTGATCGACTGCTGTTGCTCGAAAATGGAAGCATAAATATAAATCATATTCCGAACGAAGTGCTTCGGGAAGAGAGAATACGGGCTGTTTATCATACTGACATCCAGAAACATCCTCATCCGAGAGTACCCGCACCTCAAATGGTATTATTACCAGAAAAAAACCAGGTTAAGAAGAATATACAAATAAATGATGGTTTGTTGCGTGTAACCGATGAATTTATCGAATTAATATCGCCTGTTCCATTAAGGACGATGTCTTCAGGTGTTGTAGGCTCCGGAACAGGCTGGCACCCTGCTTTTGTCAATCGCCATGTTGGAAAAGACTATAACTGCAGCGATCACCGAGCCGAAATGGCCCTCTTTTTAAAAGCGAATGGTTTCGAACCGTCTGAAACAGTAGGGATGATGACCGCAGTTTTCCTTGAGGATGTAACATTTAAGTACTTTGAAGGGACAGGATTCTCTATATTTGTTGTTGTAACTGCTGGTGTTGGGAACGCAGTAGACGCATCCAAAAGTGATCTCCACACATTTGAAGCGGTGCCAGGCACAATCAATACGTGGATTTTTGTTAATGGAGAATTAACCGAGGAAGCATTTATTCAAAGTATTATGACGGCAACCGAAGCAAAAACCAAAGCGCTTCATGATTTAAACATTCATGATGTGGTGACAGGTACCATAGCAACGGGTACCTCAACAGATAGTATTTTAATTGCTGCTACTCAGACTGGTGAGTTGTTGGAGTATGCGGGGACGATTACGCCATTAGGCAAATTAATTGGAAAAGCTGTTTACGAATGCACGATTGAGGGTATCCGAAAATCTCAAAAGAGGAAAAGATTATGATTGTTCATCATTTAATCGCCATTACCATAGCGTATTTCATTGATAAGGTTGTAGGAGATCCACCCCATTGGCCGCATCCTGTAAGATGGATAGGAATGTTAATATCATTCTTTGAAAAACGCTTAAATTATGGAAATAATAAAAGATTTAAAGGGGTAGTTATGCTCCTTTTTGTTTTATTGATTGTATTTTTGACTGTCATGGTCGTTGTTGTATTAAGTTATCAGCTTCATCCGATTGTGGGGATTGCTGTTGAAAGTATCATTATTTCGACTACCATTGCGCAAAGAAGTCTAAAGGAAGCAGCTCTAGATGTATATGGTCCCTTAGAGGCGGGTGACTTACCTGGAGCAAGAATAAAATTATCTTATATTGTTGGTAGAGATACGGAAACATTAAATGAAGGTGAAATCGCGCGAGGAGCAATTGAGACAGTGGCCGAAAATACGAGTGACGGGGTGACTGCACCGTTGTTTTGGGCACTAATTGGGGGTGCGCCGCTGGCAATGGTGTACCGTGCAACGAATACCTGTGATTCGATGGTAGGTTATATGAATGATAGATTTAAAGAATTCGGCTGGGCATCTGCTAAATGGGATGATGTGATGAACTGGATTCCTAGCAGAATAACCGGAATCACCATGTTAATAGGAAAGAAACCTTTAAAAATGGACTATCAAAAGGCGTGGAAAATATTATTCAGTGACTCAAAAAAGCACCCGAGTCCAAACAGTGGCTGGGGAGAAGCGGCTGTTGCTGCAATTTTAGGTGTTCAGCTTGGCGGAATTAACTATTACAAGGGAGTCATTTCAAACCGGGCAAAGATGGGGAAGCCTTTGGTACCTATTCAGGCAGAGCATATTTTATTGGCAAATAAGATTTTAGATAAAACGGTTTTATTATTTTTATTATGGTTATGGATAGGAGGGATGATTTATGAATTTGCCATCACATGGTTCGAATCCGCAGCACCTTTATAAATCGCTTGGACTTTCGCTCCCAGAGAAATATATTGATTTTAGTGCAAATATTAATCCACTAGGCCCGCCACCTGCGTTAAAAGATAAATGGAATGAGTTCTATCAAGAAATTACCGTGTATCCAGATCCATTTGCTGAAAAGCTTAAGAATAGAATTGCCCAAAAAGAACAAATTTCTGTTGATTCCATTCTAATTGGAAATGGAGGAGCAGAACTTATTACACTTATTGCGAGGTTTCTCTCGGGGAAAAAGGTTGTAGTGGTAGAGCCTTCTTTTTCTGAATACGAAAAGGCATGTTGTGCTAACGATTGTGAGGTCCAGTATCATCAATTGGAGGAACCAAATTTTGAATTAAGTCTGGATAAATTACTTCCAAGTTTAATGAATGCAGACGCTTTATTTTTGTGTGATCCGAACAATCCTACTGGCATTCAATATCCAGTGTCAACGGTACTTTCAATCATTCAGGAATGTGAAAAACAAAATTGTTTTGTGATTTTGGATGAAGCTTTCTATGATTTTTTAGTAGACTATGAATCTTTTATTCCATATATCAATACGTTTTCAAATTTAATCATTATACGGTCAATGACAAAAATGTTTGGTATTCCCGGCCTTCGTCTAGGATATATGGCTGCTGGTCCATCTTTAATAGCGGAAATTAGCAAATACCAGCCGCATTGGAGTATCAATACCATTGCCTTACTGGCAGGGGAACTATGTTTGCAAAATGAAGAATATGTTAAAGAGACTCAAGTCTATATTTCGGAAGAACGGGAAAGGTTATTTCCATTTTTTAAGAAAAATCTTTTTCAGGTTACTTCCTCGCAAGTCAATTTTTATTTGTTACGTGATTCAACTCTAAAAGAACAAAGTACCTTATTTGAATTCCTATTACAGAAGGGAATCATTCCCCGCCATACGTTTAACTTTCCTGGTTTAGAAGGAAAGTGGCTGCGCTTTGCTATAAAAAGTAAGGAGGAAAATAGTAAATTAATGGAGGTATTGTTGGAATGGCGCCAGCTTCCTTAATTTTTATTTCAGGCGGGGTAAGGAGCGGGAAAAGCAGTTTCGCTGAAGAAATGGCTTTAAAACTCGTAAACGAAAATGGAGGACAATTAAACTATTTAGCAACCGGTGTGGCTTCCGACCCGGAAATGCAGGACCGAATTACAAAGCACCAGCGTGACCGAGAGGGTGGAAAGTTTCGTTGGAGAACGATTGAACAGTCACATAATATTGGTGAGAGTGCAAATCTTTTTAACAATGAGGATATTATTCTACTTGACTGCGTAACGACCCTTTTAAATAATGAACTGTTTTCTTCTAATCAAATAAGGGATGAGTCTTTCTTAGCAGATGTAATGAAAACAATCTCGACAGGCATAAATAATATACGAGATAGAGCAAAAGTTTTAATTGTTGTTAGTAATGAGGTTTTCAATGAATCAATATCAGAGAATGGTCTTGTTTTCTCCTATGCGCGAATCCTTGGAAAAATCCATCAACAGTTGGTGAAGGAAGCTGATCAAGCCTTTTTAGTAGAAGCAGGAATACCGATCCACATGAAGGGAGATAGAAAATGAAAGGAGTTATGATACAAGGAACAGCCTCTGATGTAGGTAAAAGTCTCATTGTGACAGCCCTTTGCCGAATGTTTGCCAATGAAGGTAAAAAAGTTGTACCCTTCAAATCTCAAAATATGTCCAATAACTCTTATGTGACAAGAGACGGGAAAGAAATTGGGAGAGCACAAGGAATTCAGGCGGAGGCTGCAAAAATTGAGGCAACTGTCTGGATGAATCCTATATTATTAAAGCCCCGTTCGAATCAAGATTCAGAGATCGTGTATTTGGGTAAGTCGTTGAAAACTCTTTCTGGCAGAGGGTATCGGGAAACTTTTTACGAAAAAGGGCTAGATGTAATAAAGAAATCTTTAGACAGGTTATCAAATGAATTTGAACTAGTGGTCATAGAAGGGGCTGGAAGTCCGGTTGAAATCAACTTGAAGGATCGCGAACTTGTGAATATGAAGGTTGCTGAGCTTGCGGACGTTCCAGTTGTTCTTGTTGCAGATATCGATCGTGGCGGAGTTTTTGCTAGCATTGTTGGTACGCTTGAGCTTTTAGAGCCAGAAGAAAGACAAAGAGTGGCTGGAGTAATCATTAATAAATTTCGCGGAGATATCAGCTTATTTGAAGATGGGATTGACTGGTTGGAAAAGAAAACCGGTATACCCGTAATAGGTGTTCTTCCATACGTTGAGAATCATATGATCGATGGCGAGGATTCCTTGTCAATCGACAATCAGTTTTCAACGCGTAAAAAGGGAACCCTTGATATCGCCGTTATTCAGCTTCCGTTTATCTCGAACTATAGTGATTTGGAGCCTTTTTTGTATGAGGAAGATGTGTCCATCCGCTGGGTGAAGCACGCTTCTGATTTTGGTCAACCGGATGCTGTTATCATTCCTGGTACGAAGAGCACTATGAATGACTTAAAGAGTATAAAAGATAGAAAGTTAGACGTTTTAATACAAAACCATATTGAGAATGGCGGTTATATAGTTGGTGTTTGTGGTGGTTATCAAATACTCGGGAATGAAATCATTGATGAAGCTGGTTTAGATACGGGAATACCCAATCGTAAAGAACAAGGACTGGGGTGGATACCAGCGACGACAATCTTTTATGAAGAAAAAGAAACGGTCAGAAGTGCTGGTGTATACCACGAACATACAGGTTTGTCGCCTGATAGAAAGGTAGAAGGGTTTGAAATTCACTTAGGAAAAACCATTTTACACAAGGAAAGCTGCTCATTTCTATTGCTTGAGAATGGAAACGAAGAAGGATATTATGGCAGGAATGGTCAAATCATTGGGACGTATCTTCATCATCTTTTTCATAATGACGACTGGAGAAATACTTGGCTAAACCTAATCCGGAAAAGAAAAGGATTACATACGAAAGAAACCACGTGTATTAAAGAATACAAAGATAAACGATATGACGATATTGCTGCTCAAATGAAGGAACATTTAAACGTGGAGTTGTTAAATGACATCATCATCAAGTGGTGCCAGAAATGAGAAAGTTTCTAAAGGGTTTCTTGATTAATCTGCAATTTTTCACTGCCATACCAGTTCACCTTGAATTACCAATGGACAAACATCATCTAAGAAGCGCTGTTCAAGCTTTCCCGCTGCTAGGTTTGTTTCAAGGATGCCTATATGCTTCCTTTTTTTATATATTGCTGGAATATACACCTTTTTCCAATCTCGCGGCAGCATTCTTGTTATGGATAATGAGTATTTTGTTAACAGGCGGAATCCACTTGGATGGCTGGATGGATGCAAGTGACGGTTATTTTTCATACAAAGACCAGCAAAAGCGACTACAGGTCATGAGCGATCCAAGAACTGGTGCATTTGGTGTCATCTCGGTCATTGTTTTATTAAGCAGCCGTTTTCTATTTATTTATGAGATCACTGTAAATGTACATGCTACTTCTTATCTGATGATTGCCGCAATACCTCTATTAAGTAAAAGCGTTATGGGGCTGCTTTTATTAACCGTAAAGTCAGCAAAAGCAGAAGGACTGGGAGTGCTTTTTCAGAGTGCCGCAGCACCAAAGGATTTATGGACCTATTTTATATATATCATTGGATTCTTTGCTCTCTTGTTTTGGGGTGGTGGTGGATTTTATTACTTTTCCATCATGATTGTTATGGCAGTTATTATTTTGCTTTTTTGCCGACAAAAAGCGATAAAGTGGTTTGGTGGAATTACGGGTGATATTTTAGGTGCAGCAGTAGAAGGGACTGAGTTGTTTCTATGGATGACACTGTGGTTATTGCATTATTTCGTCATGGCTTAACGGAGGAGAATAAACGGAAAGCCTATCTTGGGTGGAATGATTCCCCTCTAGATCCCAAATCAAACGACATTAGCACAAGCGAAAACTACGATTTATATTTTTCTAGTGATTTGCATAGGTGCATTACGACTGCAACTATACTATTTCCAAATAAACATGTAAATCTTTTATCTCATTTACGAGAGATGAATTTCGGTAAATGGGAAGGAAAAACCTATGAAGAATTAAAAGAAGTTCCCCAATACCAACGTTGGCTATCGGATCCTAAATCTTACAGTCCTCCAGAAGGAGAGTCATTTGGAGAATTCACAAGCAGGATTTCAGTGGGGTGGGATAAGATTACTGAAACGATTCTCTCTCAAAACCATCAACGATGTGCAATTATTACTCATGGTGGAACAATTAGATATTTATTATCAAAATTTGCACCTCAGGCTGAAGACTTTTGGTCGTGGCAAGCACCTCATCATCAAGGCTATGAACTGGTTTTTGAAAGAGAAGCATTAAGGAGGCGTGACCGTTGCACTTTATTACGGGAGGTGCCTTTAACGGCAAAAGAGCTTGGGTAAAGGAGAAGTACGGACTAAATGGTACTTGGTTTTCAGCCTATAGGGACCATCAGCTGAAGGCTGACATTATTCAAATAGAAAGTAATTTGCTCGTTCTTGAGGGTATTGAAATTTGGTTGAAAGAGTTAACAAAAAACTATGATTCTTACAGGTGTCTTGAAATCTGGAATACGACCCTGAACCATTGGCTTACTTGGGAGAAAGCAGACGTTAGCCGAAATCTTGTCGTGGTTGGGAATGATATCACAAAAGGAATTGTCCCAATGGAGAAAGAGAATCGAGTATGGCGTGATGTAACAGGCTGGGCTTATCAAGACCTTGCAGCTAAAGCAGATAAAGTAGACATTATTTGGTATGGATTAAATCAAACAATCAAAAAAACGGGGGATGAGAAGTTATGAGACTTTATACAAGGACTGGTGACAAAGGAAAGACTAGTATTATTGGAGGAAGAGTCGACAAGGATGACATCAGGGTTGAAGCTTACGGAACGGTTGATGAGGTAAATTGTTTTGTCGGTCAGGTAGTGACAGAGCTTGATACTGAAATTTTTAAAGATGTATTAGCTGATCTTGAGAAGATTCAACATGAATTATTTGATTGTGGCGGGGATCTTGCCAATGTTTCTGATAAAGTTGAGTATAAGCTGGAAAAGGAAGCGATTGACTATCTAGAAAACAAAATCGATGAATATATTCAAGAAGCTCCAGAGCTGGAGAAGTTTATTTTACCCGGCGGAACGAAACCGTCTGCGTCAATTCATATTGCTAGGACAGTGACAAGAAGAGCAGAGAGATTGGTTGTTACATTAATGAAGACCGGGGAGAAAACGCCTGAATTAGCATTAAAATATCTTAATCGTCTTTCCGACTATTTCTTTGCATTAGCAAGGGTGGTAAACTATCGACTCAATGTAAAAGATGTAGAATATGTAAGAAGTGCAAATGTTTTTAGGGATGGGAAACGTAAAGATGAAAAGTAGAATGCTAAGTTTACTGGCATTGTTTTCAGCATTGTCTGCAGTTGGCGCTGCAATTAAAATACCTGCAATTGTAGGCAGTGTGGCTTTTGATGTTTTTCCAGCATTACTGGCTGCTGCCTTGTTAGGCAGCGGGGCAGGAGCAATTGTCGGTGCTTTAGGACATTTGTTATCTGCTCTCATCTCAGGTTTCCCATTAGGGCCCATGCACCTGTTGATCGCAATCGAAATGGCTCTGCTTGTCTATATTTTCGGTGTACTTTATAAAAAGAATAAAAAGAGCACTGCTAGTATTCTATTTGTTCTTGCCAATACATTCGCTGCACCTCTGCCGTTTATCATCATTATGAATATAGCTTTTTATATAGCACTCGTTCCGTCGTTGTTAATTGGTTCAATCATCAATACGGTTATTGCTTTAGCGGCAATTCAGAGACTACGATCTTTAGTAAAACCAGATATACTGAATCATGACGTGAAATTATGAGAGATATCATTACGGTGCCGTTAACGAGTGAAGAGTCGCTACTCATCGCAAGTGATAATAGCGGTGCAATAGGAATGAAAGCTGCAGACCTTGTACAGGTTTCGTACGAAACAGTAGCATATTACTCGTTTAGAGTAGCTGCAATGGAATGTATCGCAGCAGGAGGGCTACCATTTTCCGTTGTCGTTCATAATTTTTGTGGAGATAAGGCCTGGGGCAATATAGTAAAGGGTATCAAAATTGGTTTAGCAGAATTATACCTCGAGGATGTTTCGATAACAGGCAGTACAGAAAGTAATTTTTCTTTACAACAATCTGCGCTAGGATTGGTCGTTCTCGGTAAAAAGGCTATAACAATAAATTCGGAAAAACCTTTTTCTAATGAGCTGATGTTCGCTGTTATCGGCAGCCCTTTGGTTGGGAATGAAGTAATAAATCAAACAGACCAGGTTGTCCCTTTATCTATGTTTGGAGAAGTGGCTAAACTTGATGACATAATGGTATGGCCTGTTGGTTCAAAAGGAATCTTACATGAGTTTAATCAGATGTTTACCGATAAAAAATTTACAGAAGATATGCTTGATACGAATCTTGACGTATTAAAATCATCTGGACCTGCAACCTGTTTTATTATTGCCTTTGAAAAATATCAAGAAGATGCTTTGAAAAAAATGGTCGCTGCATATTACCACTCCATAAAAATAGCACGCCGTTAGGGCGTGCTCAGGCTGTCAAGGAAAGTCTCGACAGCCATTATTTTTCAATGCAGAGGTGCTGGTGTGACCATAGCTTGGCATGAAAAATATTTTGGGTTAATGCAGAGGTGCTGCAGTGA
>NZ_BCVA01000083.1 GCF_001591505.1 Neobacillus niacini NBRC 15566 | reverse complement strand
GCAAGTTATTGGCAAAATGTCTTTATTTAGCTAACGAAGTAGGTTGGTTGAAGAAGGATTCCTTAATTCTTTTATAGAATAACAGTTAATAGTAATAAGTAAGTAAGTAACTAACGTGCAAATTTAAGGAAAAGTATTATGGAAATATCATTGATTAGACACGGAAAATCACAACTAACTGAAAATGATAAAATAACTGGTTTTGAATTTAAGAATTGGGTTGAAAAGTATGATTACCTTGGAGTGTTTGAAGAGTCAACATATCCCTCGGAAACCCTTGAAAAAGTTTCAATTGCAAATATCATTATTACGAGTGAATTAAAAAGGGCTGTTGAGTCAGCAAGATTATTAAATGAAGTAACGAAAATCATTTCTGACCCTTTATTCCGAGAAACTGGTTACCTTTTAAATCATCACAATCATTTAATGTAAAGTTAAGGCCAAGAATCTGGGCGATTGTATTAAGAATACTATGGTTCAGTGGCTATTCAAACGAGTGTGAGTCTTTGAATCAAGCAAAATTTAGGGCAAATAAGGCATCAAAACAGCTAATTGACTATGCTAACGAATATAAATCAGTGGTATTAGTTGGACACGTTTTTTTTAATATGTTAATTGCTAAAGAGTTTCAGAAAAAGGGCTGGAAAGGTACGAGAAAAAGGGATGCAAAGCATTGGAGTTGTTATGACGTTTTCCTTTTTCAATTACGGGGGTAATAGTTAAAGATGAGATCGCTGAGCGGTCTTTTTACTTGTTCATCTAACGTTGCAGGTTTGTTGAAGAAGGAAAGCGGTTAATCGGAAGCGAAAAGGTAGTTGAGAATAACCATTAAATTTAAATATAAAGGAGAAAAAATGACTGATAATCCTATTGTTTTAGTTGTTAGTGTTTCAATAATAAAAGATGAAAAAGTCTAATGATAAAAGAAAACAAACCAAATGTAATAAATAAATGGAATTTTCCAAGTGGGCGAATTGAAACGGGAGAAGACATCCTTTATGCAACTAGAAGAGAAGTGAAAGAAGAGACGGGACTAGAAGTGGAACTTACAAGTACAACTGGTATTTATAACTTTATTAGTAGTTCTCAAGACCAAGTTATTATGTTTCATTTTATAGGACGTGTTACTGGGGGTTCCATAAATCTTGAAGAAGATGAAATTATAGACAGTACCTGGGTGAAGGTGAGTGATATAGTAAAGTCTAACGATAATGAACTTCGCAATCCAAGTGTTATAAAACAAATAGCACATAGTCTTGTTAATAAAAGTTACCACCCTATTAATATATTCCATAAACAAATTAAGTAAAATACCTTACTAAACGAGGTGTTTGAGTTACATATAGGATTCAGGAAATGATCACTGCACTATTGCGGTCATTTTTCTTGTTGAACTAACGTGCAGTTTAGTTTAAGTATATTCCTTCACAAAGTTAGAAAAAGCTGATTTTCCATATTAGGAAATATCAGCTTTTTCTATTATTTATTTTAAAATTAATCTGTTGTTATCAAAACTCTAATGCCTTTTGGAACTGCCACGCGTACATGGTAGAGGCACTAAATGATCCCTAGACATTTGATAATGAATTTGTAAATTTCGCCTGAATTTCTTTTAAAAACATAGCAGCAGCAACAGAAAAAACCTGATGCTTCTTCCAAACAATATTTAAGCCAGATTCAAGTTTTGGCTCTAACGTTCTAAAACAAAGGTTACTGTCGTTTGACGTATTTACTAATTTATCAAGTGTTATTGCATAACCAATACCCTCCTCAACCATAATGGCAGCATTATAGGCAAGATTATAGGTAGTCACGACATTTAATTTTTCAAAATCTTCACCAAACCAATCTGCAAATTCATTTTTAGAAAACGTCTGTTTCATAGCCTGTCGTGAACAAATCACCGGAACATTTAATAAATCCACTACTTGAATGGTGTTTTTCGAGGCAAGAGGACTATCTTTTCTCATCACAACACCCCAAACATCTTTACCAGGGATATCAATATAATTGTATTTCGATAAATCAGCCGGTTGAATTAAAATACCAAAGTCAAGAAGTCCCTTATCAAGTCGTTCCGTCACATCGTCTTCATTTCCACTGTAAAGGTGATATCGAATATTTGGGTAAGTGGAGCGCAAATCTTTTACTACTAGCGCAATGTGTCTCATGACTTCTGTTTCCCCACCACCTATGTAAACATCACCACTTATGGTTTCTTCCATAGAACTAAATTCTGTTTCTAATTTATCAACCATTTCAACAATTTCTTCTGCCCTTTTTCGCAGGAGCATTCCTTCATCTGTAAGAATGATACTGTGACTACTGCGAATAAATAGTTTTTTCCCTAATTCTTGTTCAAGGTCTTTTAATTGTCTTGACAACGTTGGTTGTGTCACATGCAAAAATTCAGCAGCAGCAGTCATGCTACCTTCTCTTGCAACAGTAAGAAAATAGCGTAAAACTCTTAATTCCACATGTAACTCCTCCTTTATAATGTTTTAGTATAAGTCTTTGTGATATGCGTATCAAGCATATCATGATATGAGATATAAGTAATAGGAATTGTACAAAAAGCAAGCTAAAATAAATACACGAAGAATGTTGAAGTTATTTAGTTCAACAAGATTAAGAAAGGGTGTCATTTAATATGTCTACTTTTCAAAATAAAGTTGTTGTCATTATGGGTGCATCAAGTGGAATTGGTGAAGCAACCACCAAGAAACTGGCACAAGAAGGAGCAAAGCTAGTCATCGCGGTTCGTCATTTCATTGTTCATATTGAAAAAGTCGATGAAAGAAAGAGGTACTTCTTTGCAAAAACAAAATAACTTACTCATATTTATATTAACCATTGGAGTCTTCGGCATTTTAAATACAGAAATGGGTGTTATTGGAATATTACCTGATATTGCTGAACACTTTCGTATTAGTGTTTCAAAAGCCGGCTGGCTGGTGAGTATTTTTGCCCTGGTGGTTGCAGTATCTGGTCCAACGATGCCGTTATTGTTTTCGGGGATTAATCGGAAGAAGGTCATGTTACTTGTACTAGGTGTTTTCGTTTTTGGGAACATCGTATCCATTTTTACATCTGATTTTACCATTCTATTAATGGCTCGTATCATTCCAGCCTTTTTTCATCCAATTTATTGTTCTTTAGCTTTTTCAGTAGCTGCAGCCTCAGTTAGTAAGGAAAAAGCTCCAAAAGCGGTTGCTAAAGTATTTATAGGAGTATCTGCCGGTATGGTAATCGGTGTACCAGTCTCAAGCTTTATTGCTAGTACAGTTTCTTTACAAATGGCACTTGGTTTCTTTGCTGTTGTAAATGCTATAGCATTCATTGCTACGTTACTATTTGTTCCAACTATGCCGGTTCAGGAAAGACTTTCTTACAGAGCTCAAATATCGGTATTAAAAAAATCAATTACTTGGCTTTCCATCGTGACTGTCATTTTATTAAATTCTGCCGTATTTGGGGTTTATAGTTATCTTGCTGAGTATCTGAAAACTGTTACGAATATGTCTTCGTATTCTATTAGTTTAATGTTATTCATCTATGGAGCTGCCAATATTATTGGAAACGTAGTAGCAGGGAAGATACTAACCAATAATGCGAAGAAATTTGTCGTATCTTATCCTTTTGTATTGGGTGCAGTTTATATCCTATTATTTTTCACAGGAGAGTTTACTGTACCTATGGCGGTCATTACTTTAATTTGGGGAATATTGGCTGGTATTGGGGGTAATATCACTCAGTATTGGATTATGTCGGCAGCTCCAGAAACTCCTGATTTTGCTAATGGATTATTTCTAACATCCGCTAACTTAGGAACAACATTTGGTGCAGCTATAGGCGGGTTATTTATATCAGAAATGGGTACACAATACGTTGTGCTAGTGGGAATTCTATCATTACTACTAGCGTTGGTAACTATTTTACTAAGAAATTATATGTATAGTTCAAAACAACTCTCCACATAAGGTAAATCTCTATTAGGATTTTTAGATACTTTCAATCAAAGACGAGAAAGGGAGGATGTATATGTCTCAGGATAAACAAGTTGCGCTTGTCACCGGCGGAAATCGAGGAATTGGATTTGAGCTGGTCAAACAATTGGCGTTGAAAGGTTTTAAGGTCATTATGGCAAGTCGGGATCCAGAGGCGGGTCATGAAGCCGCGGAAAAACTTAAGGAATCCAATCTTGACGTTTCGTTTGTGGTGTTGGATGTAGATAATCAAGAAAGCATCCGCCAAGCTGCACATATAGTAAATGAGCGGTATGGGAAGTTAGACGTATTGATTAATAATGCTGGCGTGTATTTAGATAAGAATCAAAAGTTATTGGCAATGGATCCTTACATACTGGAGAAAACAATGGCAACTAATTTCTTTGGTGTTTATCATGTAATCCGTTCCTTTATTCCCATTATGGAAAGAAAAGGTTATGGGAGAATTATTAATGTTTCCTCAGAATATGGGGCAATTAACGAATTGTCATATGCAGGAGTAGGCGCTTATAAGTTGTCTAAATATGCCCTAAATGGATTAACACGATTGGTAGTAGCAGAAATCAATGCTGATATCAAAATAAATGCGGTCGATCCAGGATGGGTGAGCTCAGATATGGGTGGACCATCTGCTCCAAGAACTCCGAAGCAAGCAGCTGAGTCTATCCTTTGGTTAGCGACTGTTGGACCTGAAGGACCTAACGGGGAATTCTTCAGAGATGGAAAAAGAATCGAGTGGTAATATTATGTGGACAAATGATCTAAGGCATGCTTTTTAAATTAAACAAAGAATGTGAAGAACTGTACTGTGGGGTACAAGAATAACAGAACAAAGCTGTCATTATGGCAGCTTTTCTTGTTGCAATAAACCAACTAATGTTTTTCCAACAAAAACCACATCCCACAAAAAACGTACTAATTAAGTTAATATCATTTTATTGGATAACTTGGTTGCTTTTCCCATCGGAAAAGCCTTGTTTTAAAATGGGGAAAATGCCAATCTTAATGAACTTTTCAATGATTATAGGTGTTTTGATCCTAAGGATTTCAGGTTAGTTGTGATACAAGAGCAGGATATTGCATCCCTTTTGTTATAGAAGGGATTTATTTTAGGTAGAATGGCAATTATGATTGGGATAAACATTTTTTGACGAGTTAATTTTTCATTGTCTTAAAATGGCAACAACTGATATAGCCACCTGCCTGTTCAAACATTAAGTTATCAGGGGAGGCAAATCTTTCACAAACTAGTAAACAGTCACAATGATTTTTTGTAAAGGAATCTTAATGCTAATTTTACAAGTTATTATAATCAACTTAACAATTTAGTTTTAGAATGTATTTTGTAAGAAAGATTTTGACATTCAACTAGGGGGAAACGAGATTGTTAAACAAAAAAAGGTTTACTAAAAAACTAATTCCAGTAGCTGTTCTTTCAACAGTCGCATTCGGAAGTTTAATGGGTGCTATATCACCTGCAAAGGCAAAACAGCCGGCTACTAATAATGCGGACATCAAAAACGTGATTGTCTTAATTGGTGATGGTATGGGAGTTTCTTATACATCTGCCTATCGCTATTTAAAAAATGATCCTTCCACTAAAATAGCTGAAAAAACAGCATTTGATCAATACCTTGTGGGACAGCAAATGACATATCCAGAAGATCCTGCACAAAACGTAACAGACTCAGCTTCTGCAGCAACGGCAATGTCGGCTGGGATTAAAACATATAACAATGCCATTGCAGTCGACAATGATGGATCTGAAGTAAAAACGGTCCTAGAAGCTGCTAAAGAACAAGGAAAGGCAACAGGTCTTGTGGCGACTTCGGAAATCACTCATGCAACTCCAGCTTCATTTGGATCACATAATGAAAGCCGTAAAAACATGAACTCTATTGCAGATGACTACTACGATGAAATGGTAAATGGTCAGCATAAAGTTGATGTTATGTTAGGTGGAGGTGTAAGCAACTTCATTCGTAATGATCGTAACCTAACAGAAGAATTCCAAAAAGCTGGATACAGCTATGTAACAAACAAAGACGAATTACTTAAAGATACGAACAAACAAATACTTGGTTTATTCGCACTAGGTGGACTTCCAAAGATGATTGACCGTCCAGCGGAAACCCCTTCACTTGAAGAAATGACAAACGCAGCCATTTCTCGTTTAAGTCAAGATAAGGACGGTTTCTTCTTAATGATTGAAGGAAGCCAAGTGGACTGGGCAGGACATGACAATGATATTGTCGGTGCCATGAGTGAAATGGAAGACTTTGAAAAAGCGTATAAAGCTGCCATTGAATTTGCAAAAAAGGACAAGCATACACTAGTAGTGGCAACTGCTGACCATTCGACTGGAGGATATTCCATCGGTGCGGGTGGTAACTATAATTGGTTTGGAGAGCCAATCAAAGCAGCAAAGCGTACACCTGACTTCATGGCAGAGGAGATCGCGAAAGGTGCAGGTGTTGAAGAAACATTGAAAAAGTATATTGATCAAAATGTTCTTGCGTTAACACCAGAAGAAATCCAATCTGTGGAGACTGCTGCGGCTGCAAAGAAAGTTCTCGATATTGACAATGCTATAGAAAATATCTTTAATAAACGTTCACACACTGGCTGGACAACAGGCGGACATACAGGCGAAGACGTTCCTGTCTATGCATTTGGACCTTCAAGTGAAAAATTTGCCGGGCAAATTGATAATACTGATATTGCGAAAAATATCTTCGATGTTTTAAAATATGACATCAAAATCGAAGATAAATAAGAGAGTAGAAGCTAAATATCCCGTTGCTACACTTCATGGCAACGGGAACTTTTTTTGAAGATAAAACCATAGGGAGGAAACACCATGAAGCAATCTCTAAATCTCCTATTATTAACCTTATACCTTGTTGGTTGTTCAGCAAATGCTGCTATTGTAAGTAATGAAAAAAATACTGTTGTGAACACAAAAGCAGAAGAGACTTCAATAAAAAATGAGAATCAGGAAACAAATAAGAAATATCAGCCCAATCCACAGGTAACGGATGACCAGTCTCTTCTTAAAGTTGGCCAAACTTTTTCCGATTCAAAGGGTGAAGCCATTTTAAAAGCCATTAAACAAGTTAACCAAACATATAAAGTGGGCCCAATCGAATTGACAGTAAAAGAGATGAAAAAGATTCATTTAAGACCGGATTATAGTATGATTGATTATTTTCATGTACTAACTCATGATGAGGAATTTGATTTTGTTAAGGTTTTCGTGGAGATCAAAAACACCTCTTCGGAGAAAGTCAATTTCGCACCAATCGCGTTTCTTAAAACGAACACAGGGGAAACATTTGATTGGGAAAAAGATATTTACCTTGAAGAGTTAAACGGTGAACTTGCTGGGAATAGTACAAAGTCAGGTAACCTTGGCTTTATTGTCAATGCCGCGGAGAGTGGAACGCATAATGGTGGAGAGGCAGAAAACATTGAGTGGATTGAACTAACTACAAGTGATGTTTTTAGTAAGGAAGAAACAAAAATCAACGAATCGGAAAAGATTAAAATTGAATTTTAACCTCCCACTGCTCGATCGGGGAGTTTTTTTGTGAGGTTAATTTTATCGGCATTTTTCCATAATCCTCCTTCAAACAGTTTCATGGCGATTTTGTTTTTTGAATTTTCGGGGGATTTGCTGCAATCCTCTATACTCAAGAGTCTTAAATAGACGAGTATGCTTCGTTTTTAAAAAAACTTGCCTCTATATAGTAGGTTGGGTGAATAAATATACTTAAAGTAACAGGTGCAATAGTTTAAGAATAGAGCTGTCATTATGGCAGCTTTTCTTGTTGACTAACGAAGCAGTTTGGTTGGAATAAGGGATGTCCATTAAGATGGCAATCGGTTTATTTAAGAATTTGCATTAATACCGAATGGATTCCTAGAACAGCAATTCAGTTTGAATTTGGAGTTGGCTGAGGAAATCAAATATGTAATATTAATTATTTTTAAGAACCAGTAATCTACTGCGGTAAATTTCTTTAATTTTACCATGATTTACAAACTCTCTCTATTTGATATAGTAGAAGAAAAGTAGAGTAATTCAATATATTTTAGTTTAGACATTATGGAGAATTTACGAATATGAGAAAATTACATGATAATACAGAAGAAAGATCAGATAAGGAGCAAGGTAACAACACAAGAAATAATCGTCTTATTACCATTAACGGAGAAACCAAGACAATTGCGGAATGGTCTCGGATTTCAGGTATTGGTCCCAAAGCGTTAAGATATAGAATTGAGTCGGGGTGGGAAGAAAAAGACTTATTATTGCCTGTTGGAGTTCAAAAAGTATATATTACGGTTGGAAATCAAACAAAGACCATTAATGAATGGTCTAAAGAAAAGGGACTATCTAATACCATTATTAGTAAACGTTTCAAATCTGGTATTAGGGGAGAAGAACTTTTTGCATATAATCGTAAAATCATTCAGGTGGAAATCGATGGGGTTACCCAATCCTTATCAGGCTGGTCAAAGGAAACTGGCATAAGACTCACCACACTATTACAACGATATAATAAAGGGATACGTGGCAAAGACTTAATTGCCCAAACAAAGAAAAAAGCAATAGAACAACTCTCATGGGATCTTTAATAAAAATATGAACTCGGGGAATTGCACCGAAGCTCATTTATTGAATACATAGTATGTTTCCAATCTTAATCAAGTTTTATTCACCAAAGGTGGGCTGCCCAATAAAGGGGCAGTCCATTGTATTATATGCAACAGGAACATATAAGAGGAACGTTGTTTGATTTGTTAGGATGGCTAGTATAACATTGCGTCCTTTCATTAATTCCTAGTTTTATCGCTTTGTTCTAAAAACAGGTTATCTATATGACAATTCAACAAATGCATTTTAAAATAAATTTCGAAACAATTTTGGAAATAAAATGAAACTTTTAATAACTGTATGTCGTTATAGCTATAGCAAATTAAGGTGGTGAGCAAATGGCTTACAGTACAGAAGATGATAATTTTGTAGAAAATAATATCGACGATTGGCTCGATTTGATTATGCAAGAATATGGTGAAAGATTAACAAAGTTAGCATTCAACTACCTTAAAGATTGGGGATTGGCACAAGATGTTGTTCAAGATGTTTTTATCACTTGCTATAACCAATATCATAAAGTGTCTAAAATCGTTTATTTTAAACCATGGATATTTCGAATAACAATCAATCGTTCAAAAGATCTGTTAAAAAGCACTTTTATTAAAAGATATATATTTAACAATAACTTGCTAAAACAGTTTAGTCATAAGGAATTATCTCCAGAAATGAAGTTGATGTTGAATAATGAAAAAGAAAAACTGTCACAAACAGTCCTTTCATTACCAATAAAGTATCGAGAAGTCATTATTCTTTTCTATTATGAAGAGATGTCCATAGCAGAAATTGCAGAACTACTAGCCCTAAATGAAAATACAGTCAAAACCAGGCTAAATAGAGGGCGAAAACTCGTAAAAAATTCATTGGAAAGAAGTGAACTCTATGGAAGAACAGTTGAATAATCTTCGAAAAGCTATGGATGATACTGTACTTAAGGGCACTCATTTTACAAAAGAGCAGAAAGCTAAAATTAGAAAAGCAGTAAAGAATCCAAATAGGAGAAACCGGTTCGAGTGGTTTCCAAAACTGTTAACAACGGTATTCAGCTTAGTTTTCTTAATCATTGTTGCCGATCTATCGATAGGAGAAAAGTGGTCTGGCAGTATAGTTAATGAAGTAAAAGATAAAAATGCCGAAAAACAAACTCAAAGTTGGAAAGAAAGTTCTTTATTTAAATCGGGTGGTTACACCATGATTGGTGAAAAACAGCGTTTAGGCTTTATTTATGATAATAATGAAGTATTAAGATTTTATCCAAATAAAACTCAAAAGTATATGTGGCACTTTTGGGGAGAAGATCAAGAATTTAAAGGCAAATTAAAAGTAGTGGCCACACATGAAAATGATAATGAACAAATAAATGTGTTGGAAGGTATAGAGGTAGGCGGTCCAAATAACGGAGCAGACCGACACACCCCGTCTCTGATGTCACTACCCAAGAGTGGAATGTGGAAGTTAGATGCATATTTCGGTAATGAACTTTTTGGCACTGTGTTTGTTCGGGTGTATGATGAACCAAAGGAAGATTGGAAATCCCATGATGAATATGTAAAAGATGGAGTAACATTATTGTCAGTGGCTCCTGATCCTTTTCTTGAAGCAGGGAAACCTTTTGGTTATTTGTTTCATTTTACTGCATCATTCGAAACCTTTAAGGGGAAGGAATTAGCCATTTATGCTTATCACAAAGAAACATCGGAAAGAATTACAGCTGTATCCCCGACTATAATGAATGAACCTTCAGCAGGATACGCTACGTTAGAACGATTTACCGCCACTTTCGAAGTACCATATAGTGGATTGTGGCGTTACGAAGTTGTTTTGGATGGTGAATTCTATGCTGACGTGGTTTTATTTGTAAAATAGGTATCCATGTTTTCCATAAGCATAGTGAATTGGAAGCGGAACGGCTGTTTATAGTAGGTACAGCGCTTACGACACCGAAGATATCAGAAGAGAAAGAGACCTGGCCAACACCCTGGCTTTTTGCTAGGGTGTTCATCATTAACATGCGGCCTAAAACTAACTAATAAAAGGTGGTATTCATCATGGAAAACAAAAAAACTATCTACTTCTTATGTACAGGAAATTCATGCCGCAGCCAAATGGCCGAAGGATGGGCAAAGAAACATTTAGGTGATGAGTGGGAAGTTAAAAGTGCTGGCCTTGAGGCTCATGGATTAAACCCTAACGCAGTTAGAGTGATGAAAGAGGCTGGAATTGATATATCGAACCAAACTTCTGATGTTATCGATCCTGAAATTCTAAACAATGCAGATTTAGTGGTTACCTTATGCGGACACGCAGCAGACCACTGCCCAGTAACTCCCTCCGCATGTAAAGCGAGTACACTGGGGATTCGATGACCCTGCAAAAGCCGAAGGGAGCGAAGAGGAAAAATGGGCATTCTTCCAAAGGGTTCGTGATGAAATTGGTGGCCGGATTAAGCGTTTTGCTGAAACGGGCGAGTAATGATTAATAAGTCATACAGTAGGAGGAAATGGACATGAGAATCACTGGCGAAGCTCGTGATGAGTTTAAAAAAATGTTCAAAGAACAAAATACTGATTGCATTCGTATCTTTTTTGATGGCTATGGCTGAGGGCAGCCAAGGATCGGGCTGCGCCTGAATGGTGTAGAAGAAGATGATATTATCGTGACAATCAATGAAATAAAGGTAGCAATTGACCCTATCATTGAACCAAATACGGAAAACCTTATTCTTGATCGAAGTGGAAATGGACAAGGTATTTCAATGATAGGTAATACAGGTAGATGTGGTTAGAAAAGGACCTTTTAAGGTCCTTTTACTTTTTAAATCCTGACTCAATTTAGATATAAAAGTAATACTCTATTTTCAACATACCGCCATGGTTAACTGTCTATCTGGCAACCTCTATTTGCATTAAATCTTAACAACACACGCACTCACAATTGTTTTTTATGATGGTGGTATCCCTTCTGGTTCTAAATCTCGATATCATCCTTTGCAAAAAAGATTCCTTTTGTATGACATACATTTGCCAAGATTTTGTAGCCTTTTTTTCAACTTCCTTTTGGCGTAATTTCATTAATTGCAATTTTTCGTACTCATTAAAATACATGATGGACCCCTCCAGTTAATTAAATAATATTGATATATTAATCAAAAAAAATTGATTTAACGAATAAAAAAATTTAACAACACGTAGGTTTAAAAA
>NZ_BCVA01000082.1 GCF_001591505.1 Neobacillus niacini NBRC 15566 | reverse complement strand
GGCTGACAATTCATTTATTCAAGACTAGTCCTTTTTTTGTTCTAAAATCCTTTAATCAATTTTTTTTGATAAATAGGTTGTAATTAGAAATATTTGCTAATATACTGTAACTATAAATCAAAAAAAGTTGATTTATGAGCTATAAATCAAAAATATTTGATTTTTCCCTCTACTAAAACTTAAAGGAGATGTATTTTTATGAAGGTGCATGTTGGTGTTAATGTAACGGATTTAGAAAAGTCGATTAAGTTTTATTCTCAAGTGTTTAATACTGAGCCTGAGAAGGTAAAGTCAGACTATGCCAAATTTCTACTGAATGACCCAGCGTTAAATTTTACATTAAACTTAAAGGATAAAGTATCTGGAAATCAGGTAGGGCATTTTGGATTTCAAGTGGAAAATCGGGATGAAGTATTCAAGCACAAAGAGCGTTTAGAGAAATTAGGTTTCTTTGCTCGTGAAGAAATGGACGTTAATTGCTGCTATGCAACCCAAGATAAATTTTGGGTAACCGATCCTGACGGAAACGAATGGGAATTCTTCTTTACAAAAGGAGATTTAGAAGATATTGTTCAGGAGTATCATGCTGTGCAGTGGAGACAACAAAATCATAAAAAAATACTACAAGTTGAAAAAGGTTAGTTTATTAAATCAGCTGTACAAAGTTTTAGCATTTAGCTGCCATTTAGGCAGCTTTTTCTAATTTTTTTCATTATTTTTCGCATCCAAACACCTAAATTTTTCAATTAATAATTTTAATTAATTAGACCGGTTTGGAATTGAAAAAGTTTCCATTGAAGATTAATTTTCACAAAAAGGGTAGGTTAGCTACTAAACTCTTTAATCTACTTTATAAAAAAATGTATAATAATTCACAGATATTAATATTTATATATATCGTGTTGAGGGGGAGAAGGATTGATGATTCTGTTTTATGAATCGGAAAAACTAGATGACTATTTACTCGAATTAACCGAAGTTAATTATTCTAATCCAATTATTAGAAAGAAAGCAGATGATCTTTTTAATCCATCTCGAACGGAAATTGAAAAAGCAAGGATAGCTTTTGAATTTGTTCGTGATGAAATATCTCATTCTTGGGATATAAAATCGAACCGAGTTACTTGTAGAGCTTCGGACGTATTAGACTTTAAAGAGGGAATTTGCTATGCAAAATCACACCTATTAGCGGCTTTATTGCGTTCACAGGGAATACCAACAGGGTTTTGTTATCAAAGATTGATGTTATTTGACACTCCAGAAAAAGGGTATTGTATTCACGCTTTAAATGCCATATTCCTTAAATCACTTAATAAATGGATTAGGGTTGATGCTCGTGGAAATAAAGAGGGAATTGATGCCCAATTTTCAATTGATGAAGAAAAATTAGCTTTTCCCATTAATAAAGGACTTGATGAAAAGGATTATCCAGTTATTTATGCTAAGCCTCATCCCAAAATTGTGGCTGTTCTAAAAGAAAATACGAATGCAATAGAAATGTATAAATATCACTTGCCTGAGAGTTTGTAGTTGTCTTGCATCGGGGTCGTTCTTTTAAGATGCGGCTGCCAGTACAGTGGCCATCTTTTATTGAATTAAGGGGAAAGATGGTAAAGGAAAGGGATATACTTAGTGGTAATTGTAAGGGGGAAGGGATATAGTATTTCAAATAAATTCCAATTAATACATTGACATTTTGTTGAATTTATTTGATAACACCTATAGAATTTTATAGGTGCTTTTTAATGTGATTTTCATATTTTTATAATTTATCCTTGAAAAAGACTAAAATAGAGAGGTCGTTAAATATGAAGCGCGAATTATTCTTGCAAATGAATACGATCTTTATAAGTATTTTAATTGAGGCATTGCCTTTTATCTTGTTAGGGGTATTAATATCAGGGATTATTCAGATTTTTGTAACGGAAGAAATGATGGCTCGGATCATTCCGAAAAACAAAATACTTGCCGTGTTTTCTGCTGCTTTCATAGGCGCTATTTTTCCTGCTTGTGAGTGTGGAATTGTTCCAATTACGCGACGATTAATGGCAAAAGGTGTTCCGCTTTATGCAGCAATCCCTTTTATGCTTACTGGTCCAGTGATAAATCCTATTGTGTTGTTTTCCACTTATATTGCATTTGGGAACAATTGGGATATGGTTTTGTATCGTGGAGGGATCGCCTTACTGGTTGCTCTCATTGTGGGTGGGTTACTTTCCATACAATTCAAGGATTCTCAGTTAAAGAATGATGTAGCTGACCATGTTCACCGGAAATCATTTAAAGCAAAATTTATTGGTATGCTAAAGCATTCAATTGATGAGCTGTTTTCAGTCGGGAAATTCTTAATCCTTGGTGCGTTTGTTGCGGCAGTCATTCAAACCACGGTAAAAACATCTACCTTGCTGGACATTGGACAAGGTCCGTTATCTTCTAACCTGGTTATGATGGGTCTCGCATATGTTCTTTCGTTATGTTCAGAGGCGGATGCCTTTGTAGCAGCATCCTTTAGAAGTACATTCTCAACAGGTTCCCTTGTTGCCTTTCTTGTTTTTGGACCAATGCTGGATATTAAAAATACGTTAATGCTCTTAGGAACATTCAAAGCGAAATTTGTTCTGTATTTAATGGGCTATATAACTGTCTTGGTTGCCATAATAACATTATTTATTAAGTAGGGAGGTGGTGGTGCTGATATGTTAAGAACACTCATATTAATTGGATTAACGTATTTATTTATGCATTTGCATGCATCAGGAGATATCTCTAAGTATATCAATATGAAATATTCTTATTTATCTCACTCTGCCATTTATATACTAGCCATTTTCACATTCCTTAGTATTTATTTTTATCTGAAAGAAGATCAACACGATCACGATCATGATCAATGTGGAGATGATTGTGGGCATTCAAATGAAGAAAATACTTGGTGGAAAAAAGCAATAACCTATGGAGTATTTGTTATTCCGATTTTGACTGGCCTATTTCTGCCTGTTGCAACGCTTGATTCGAATATTGTTGAGAAAAAGGGCTTTTATTTTCCTGTTTATGCAGACAGCGATTCAAGTAGCCAGCATCAATTTTTACAACCTGATACAAGTGTTTATTATGGACAAAATGACTACGATGACTTAATGGCTAAATCGTTAAAGAAACTACTGAAAATAGATATGCTTGAACTTAATGAAAGCAACTATTTAACCGATTTAGAATCCATCTATAATTATCCAGGACAATTTGTTGGCAAAGAAGTAAAAATAACAGGATTTTCCTATAGCACAGATGAATTAGCTGCCAACCAAAAATTTCTTTTCCGTTTTGGAATTATTCACTGTGTTGCTGATTCAGGCGTGTTTGGAATGTTAGTAGAACTTCCGGAGGATGTTAGCCCCAATAATGATGAGTGGCTTACAGTAAGTGGAAAACTCGAAACTATCTACTATCAGCCCTTTAAGAAAACAATTCCTTATTTAAAAGTGACATCATGGGAGACCATTCCTACACCAGACGATCCTTATGTATATCGTCAGTATTAATAGCCTTGGTTCAATAAGAACTAAGGCTATTTTTTCTACAGGACTTTCACGCTGATTGGATAGAGGTATGGTTCTTTAGGTTCATCAATTACTTTCCAGTTGGTAATTTTTATGATTGGAAATTTGGTGCCATTATAATTCGTGGTATCCAAAACGCCTTTCGCTTCAATCCAGGTATTTACTTCTATGGACGATGCTCCTGGTAACTCTGATATAAATCCAACAATGCCAGCATCTGCTACACAATGTGTTATCAAAAATCTTGCTAGTACAAGCTGGTTTTTTTCAAGCCCATCTTCTTTATAAACAAATCCTTTTAAATGGATTTCTCTACCTTTAAATTTATCGAGGTCCATATGCATTTCTTCATAATAGGTAGAAAAAACATGATCGTTCATCTCAATAGTGGAACTTTGTTCTAATTGCTGTATTAATTGTTCGTATTCTTCGTTTGTATAAACGTTGTCTTCTATACGCGAAAGGTCTACAAGATCCTCATTAATAACAGGATCTTCCTGTTGATTATTGTTAGGTACAGCCTCCTCCTCTTTTTTCTCTGATCTCTGATTTGATAGTACGGCCAGCCCACCTTTTTTATCAGCAATAGATGCGTCGAGAACTTTTGAAGGGAGCAGGAACCCCGTGATCAAAGGAAAAACAATAACAAGATAAGCGATTAATTTTTTTGTACTAAAAGGGGAATCTCCATGGTCGTGACTACAGTTATGGTCGTGTGCATCGTGATGACAATGGTGATGCTGACTGTTTTCTTTAACGGTCCATACTCTTGTCGTTTGGATAATAAACAAAATTAGAAATAATACAGAAGCAGACTGACTTAAACCCTCATATTTGGGATTAATAAACTTCGTCATTTCACCAGTAAAATGAAGCTTAAAAAGCAGGACTGAAAAAGCTAGTAAAATAAACGCTCTGACAGCCTGTTGAAAATGGAATCTCACAACTTTTCCCCCTTAAATAAAGCTTTGCGCAAGCATGATCGTCATAAAGATAATCGAAATGATTAAAGCTAGCACACCGAAAACAAACTTCACTCGAAATACGCTCAACATCATAAGGGTATTTTTTAAATCCATCATTGGACCAAAGATTAAGAATCCTAGGATGGCTGAAGTTGGAAAAATATTGCTGAAGGACGCACCAATAAATGCATCTGCTTCAGAACAAAGTGATAAAACGTAAGCTAATCCCATCATGAGCGATAGTGATGATATCGGTCCGCTGCCAGCTTCCAAGAGAGTTTTTGCAGGTAAATAGGTTTGGACAAATGCAGCTAAAAAAGCTCCAATAACGAGGTACTTGCCCATATCAAAAAACTCATCAATGGAATGGGTTAACATGGACCAAAATCTTGTTGAAAGAGATTCTTTTTTAGAGAGTGTATGTGAAGATCTTGTATGAATAGGAGTTTTTAATTGAGTTCCTTTAAAAATAATGCTAACAACCAATGCAACCATTAAAGCGACAAAAAAACCTAACCCCATTCTTAATCCCGCAATCTTAAAATCGTTCCCAAATGCCATATAAGTAGAGGCAATCACAATGGGATTAATAAGCGGACCTGTCAGCATAAAACCGATGGCAGCGTGGATGGGTACTCCTTTCCCAACAAGACGACGGACGATAGGAACTATACCACATTCACATGCAGGAAAGAGGGCACCAATTATACAACTCATGATTATAGCTAAAACCTTATTTTTGGGAATCCAGCGTTGAATATGTTCTTCTGTGACAAATATTTGAATCACACCCGCGATGAGGACTCCTATTAGAACAAATGGCAGTGCCTCTATTAAAATACTTAGAAATATCGTGTTTAGATTTAATAGAGACGGAGGTAAATCGAATGAAAGTTTAAAGCTAGTACTAAATGAAAGCAATAAAAGTGCTAAAACAATGATCATAATACCCGTAAGTTCAATGATATTATTGCGAACAATGCGATACATAAATACCTCCCGTTTCTATTAAATAATTTGTACATTTAATAGAGTATGAAAAATTTTTATAAATATACCTTGATCGATCTATGTAAAGGGAGGCCCAGCCGCAAAAATGGCCGGGATTGATTAGTCAGTATGTTGTTAGTCATTTAAAACTTTCTTTATCGTTTCTAAATTCTTTCGCATGATGCTGAAGTAATCATCTTTTTGTTTAATGTTTTCTTCTGTTATTGCCTCTAGATTATGGAGACTAAGAGACTTTGCTCCTAATTCTTCTTGGATGATTTTTGCTACCTTTGTTGAAACATTCTGCTCGAAAATCACATAATGAATGTTATGTTCTGTAGACTCTTCAATGATTGCTTGCAGTTCTTTCTGAGTTGGTTCTTGTGTGGGTGATAAACCTGATATGGAAATCGCTTCAATGCCATATCTCTTTTCCCAATATCCATAAGCATCATGAGAAACTAATAAATTCTTCGTTTTTGAACTCTCAATAGTCGTTTTAAATTCCTGATCCAGTTTTTCGAGCTCGCTTTTTAGCTGTTTAAAATTGGTTTCAAACTCTGCTGCGTGCTCTGGCATTAATTTACTTAAAGAGTTTTTAATGTTATTTGCTAGAGTGATAGAAAGTACAGGATCTAACCATACGTGGGGATCTACGTCACTATGATTATGTTCTTCACCTCCATGGTTTTCCGATCCTGTGTGTTCACCTTCATTTTCATCAGAATGTCCTTCTTCATCATCATGATGATGATCATCAGTGGATTCAATGAGTTCGATTCCATCTGCGGCTTTTAAGACTTGTACATCCTCCTTTTCCAAAGCTTCTGTTGCTTTTTCAGCAAACCCTTCAATTCCAACTCCTGTATAGATAAATAAATCTGAATTGGCTAGTGCAACCATGTCTTTAGTAGAAGGCTCAAAGGAATGGGCATCTACATTTGGAGGATAAATACTTTTTACTTCGACGTAACTTCCGCCAATTTTTTTAGTGAAATCTTCAAGCGGATAAATGGTGGTATAGACTGTTAAAGAGATTTTTTCTTTATTTTCTCCGGTTTTTACAACTTCTTTGGGGCCACAACCTGTTAACAAAAGGCCTAAAGCTAGAACAGAGGTAGACATAAGTGTAGAAATTTTCATAGAATTACTCCTTTAATATATAAAATTTTTTATAGAATGTTATAAAACGAAATTGTTACGTTTTACATTCTAAAATAAATCTATGTGTTTGTAAATGAATTTAGGAATCATTTCGATTTATTTTTTTAATCAAGAAGTTATAGTTCTACCGCTTGACATTAAAATAAAATTACGATAAAGTGCAAATCGTAATCATTTTGATTTGAAAACGAAAAATTAAGGAGGAATGTAAGATGCGTGTAAAAATTACTTTGCAATGTACAGAAACTGGAGACAGAAATTATATTACAACAAAGAACAAGCGGAATGATCCTGAAAGACTCGAACTAAAGAAGTATTCTCCTCGGTTGAAACGCTATACGATACACAGAGAAACAAAGTAAGAAAATATGTCCTTTAATACCTGATTGATTTCAAGTTAATTAACATATGTATAAAGTATAAATCGTAATGATTATTATTTGAAAAACAGAAGGGAGAATGATCATGAAAGACACAAGAATTCCGGTAACTGTTTTAAGTGGCTATTTAGGAGCAGGGAAGACTACTTTACTAAACCATATTCTTCAGAACCGAGATGGATTAAGAGTTGCCGTTATTGTCAATGACATGAGTGAAATTAATGTGGATGCAGAATTGGTAAAACAGGGAGGAGGGTTAAACAGAACGGAAGAAAAGCTTGTGGAACTATCAAATGGGTGTATTTGCTGTACATTAAGAGAAGACCTTTTAAAAGAAGTGAAACGACTTGTCGAGATTGGAAATATAGATTATATTGTGATTGAATCAACAGGTATAAGTGAACCAGTACCTGTTGCACAAACTTTTTCTTACATAGATGAAGAGTTGGGGATTGATCTTACAAAACATTGTAAACTCGATACAATGGTTACAGTTGTTGATGCAAACAGATTTTGGCATGACTTTGCCTCAGGAGATCTCCTTCTGGAAAGAAACCAGGCAGTAGGGGAAGAGGATGAAAGAACGGTTGCGGACTTATTAATAGATCAAATAGAGTTTTGTGATGTCTTGATCCTTAATAAATGCGATTTGCTTGAAGAGGAACAATTAATTCAGCTGGAGGTTTTTTTAAGAAAGTTACAGCCTACAGCGAAATTTCATCGTTCAATTAAGGGGAAGGTTCGCCCGCCAGAGATTTTAAATACAGGTTTGTTTAATTTTGAAACCGCTAGCGAATCTGCCGGTTGGGTTAAAGAACTGGAAGCGCCTACGCATACTCCGGAAACGGAAGAGTATGGAATCAGTTCCTTCGTTTATAGAAGTTTGGTCCCATTTCATTCTGAAAGATTCAACCGCTGGGTGGAAGAAATGCCAGAAGAAATTGTGAGGGCAAAAGGAATCGTATGGTGCGCAACCAGGAATGACGTAGCTTTATTGTTTTCGCAAGCAGGTCCATCGGTGCAATTAGACCCGGTAGCGTATTGGATTGCCTCCTTGTCCCAAGAGCAACAAGCCCAATATTTTGAAGAAGACCCGACATTAAAAGAAGATTGGGATGAAAAGTTTGGAGATCGGAAAAAAGAAATCGTTGTGATCGGAATTTACATGGATAAAGAAGTTGTGAAAACTTCTTTAGATCGCTGTTTATTGACAGAAGAAGAGATGACACAAAATTGGAATAAAATGAAAGATCCCTTCGTATGGAATATTACTACAGCAGTTAAATAAAATGAACGAGCCTACTATATTTAATGTAGGCTCATTCATTTTATTTTGGAGCCCACCCTTGAATTTTATTATGGAAAAATAAATGTATACATCTACCTTTTGTATTTTAATCTAATCATATTTAGGGAGGGATTAAATTGAATAAAGTAAAATTAAGAAAAAATGGACAATTGTACATTCCTAAAACTCTTACAAAAATATTAAATATTACAGTAGGTGACATTATCAATATATTTATAGATGGTAAAAAAATTGTATTAACAAGTAAAGAAGGCTTTGAAAAAGAAAATAAGTGTACTTATAATCAAAAAGGAACAATCCATATACCGGCAGAAATTAGAAAATTAAATAATATCGACACAGAGGCAGTTTTTATTATTACTATCGATGAAAAGGAAAAACGGGTATACCTTATTCCTGATTTAACAGGTTGAATGAGATTGTGAAGAATTATACTTAAACTATAGGATGCTGTAGTTTAAGAAGGACTCAATCATAAATAAAAATCGCTAACGCTCCTGTTAAGCGATTTTTCATTTCCCCAATTTTTTTCTGTTAGCAAAATTGCGGGTTAAAGTGTCCCGTAATTTGCACCCTTACAGAAGTGTCTGCTAGTCTGCAAAATGGTATACAAATTCTGTAACAGAAAAACAAAATCTATTAGTATAAATGCCTGTTTACCAAAAAAATAGACCATCATTTTATATTACAAATTGATGGTCTATTGCTTTACAAATTAAATTTTGTGATAGGTAACTGAACCCGTTACTATAATTAATGGTTTTATCTTGTTATTTGGTGATGTACTAAAGTGTGTATTTTGTGGCATGCAGTAATTAAGCAAATTCTGAATATGGTATTTACTATTTTTCCTAAATTCATGTGTACTCTATTCGAGATTGGCATGTTTTCCATACATTTTAGTAGAATCTAAGCCTTTTTTCTCCATAAAACGCAAGATTAAGGCATCATAAAATAACAACATCGTTTGCTCAAATAATGAACCCATTGGTTGAATGGTCTTGTAATCACCTTCAGATTGATCTTTCGTTACTCCCGGTAATGTAACAATAATATCAGCTAATTTTCCAATGGTTGATTCAGGTGAAATGGTAATAGCTGCGACTGTGCCTCCTAAGCTTTTAGCTTTTTCAGCAATGGCAACCAATGTTTTAGTTTCTCCTGACCCAGAACCAATGATTAATAGATCGTCCTTTTCTAAATTAGCGGTTACTGTTTCACCAACTACATAGGCATCAATCCCCATATGCATCATACGCATTACAAAAGATTTACCCATCAATCCAGATCGGCCCGCACCCGCCACAAAGATTTTCTTGGATTCTAAAATCTGGTTTACTAATTTCTCTGCCTCTGAATCAGAAATTAAGTGGACCGTTTGACTTAATTCTTGAACGACTTTGGCTAAATATTGTGTAGTCTCCATTGTTGAATTACCCTTGTTTAATTAATTCTTGCATTTCGCGTGCTATTGCGTTTTTATCTTCTTTATTTGTAATCCCGCCACCCACGATAATTAGATCTGGGTGTTGTTTAATTACTTCAGGAAGTGTTTCTAATTTGATTCCGCCTGCAATGGCCGTTTGCGCATTTTTAACAACGCTCTTGATAGTTGCAAGGTCTTCGAAAGAATTTTTTCCAACAGCTTGAAGATCGTAACCTGTGTGAACACAAATATAATCAACACCAAGTTCATCTAGTTCTTTTGCTCGTGTTGCAATATCCTTGACAGCGATCATATCAGCAAGGATTTGTTTACCTTGTTTTTTAGCTTCTTCAACCGCGCCTTTAATGGACTCGTCTTCTGCAGTTCCAAGAATCGTAATGATGTCAGCACCTGCTGCTGCGGCTTGACTTACTTCATATCCAGCTGCATCCATAATTTTCAAGTCAGCTAATACGGTTAAGTTAGGAAATGCAGCTTTTACTTCTTTCACTGCTTTAAGACCTTCATTGATCACCACAGGTGTACCAATTTCAACAACATCAATAAACTCTTCTACCTCTTTCACTAATTCAATTGCTCCTGGAATATCGACAAGATCTAATGCTAATTGTAATTTCATTTATATTCGCTCCTTATAGAATATTTTCATTTGTTGTGCTAAGTGGCTGTCATACATGAGCCAATGTTTCCTGTTGAAACAACTTACTCATTAGCACGTTGTTTAGTATACTTAGTATGTTATGAAATTAAAAGTACGCACTTTTACCGCATATAGTGCTAAAAAGTATACTATAGGGTAAAATAATGGGGAGGTGATTTTGTACATGCCAAATTTAGGAGAAAAAACGTTTAACTGTGAAAAAGAATTAACACTTTCTGTAATTGGTGGTAAATGGAAAATGTTAATTTTATGGCACCTAGGCAAAGAAGGAACCAAACGATTTGGTGAATTAAAATCTCTTATGCCTGGCATTACCCAAAGAATGCTTGTGAATCAATTACGTGAACTTGAAGATCACTTAATTGTCCATCGTGAAGTGTACCCTGTAGTTCCACCGAAAGTTGAATATTCATTAACGGAGCATGGAAGAAACCTTTTACCGATTTTAGAGGCTATGTACGACTGGGGCAAAGATTACATTGTGAATGTCTTGGACAAGGAAACTGAGGATAAATCTGGTGTTAAGTAGATTTTCATGCATTAAACAATAATAACTTACCACGGTTAGCCATTTTTAACCGTGGTGTGTATATAAGCGTAAGAACAACAGCAAATCTAAATTAAAAGCCTTGAACGGTTTTTTAGAGCGGATTTTCTATTATTTTCCTACTTTTTGTGTAAAATAGAATTGAAACTAAAAGAGAATAGGTGAGAACATGAGTCAATTATCCGAATTTGTATCCAAGCAGCATGAGCATAATGTTGAAGAGTTAAAAGAATTGCTTCGCATTCCAAGCATAAGTTCCTTATCTGAGCATAAACAGGACATTCAAAAAGCAGCTTCCTGGATTGCCCATAAGTTAGAAGAGATTGGAATGGAACATGTTGAAATTGTCCAAACAAAAGGTCATCCAATTGTTTATGCAGACTGGCTTCATCAGGAAAATGCGCCAACTGTATTAGTATACGGTCATTATGATGTACAGCCTGTGGATCCGCTTCACTTATGGGAAACACCTCCGTTTGAACCAGACATCCGCGATGAAAAAATCTATGCCAGAGGGGCAACAGATGACAAAGGTCAGACATTCTTACATATTAAAGCTGTCGAAGCACTACTGAAACTAGAAAATAAATTACCGGTTAACCTAAAATTTTGCATCGAAGGGGAGGAAGAAATCGGAAGTCCTCATCTTCCACAGTTTTTAGCTGACAATAAAGAAAAACTAGCCTGTGATGTGGTGATCATTTCCGATTCGGATATGTGGGATAGAGGCGTTCCTGCAATTACCTATTCTTTAAGAGGTCTGGCAGCTCTCGAGTTTTCCCTTAAAACGGCAAATACGGATTTGCATTCAGGCATGTTCGGCGGAGGAGTTCAGAACGCTAACCATTTATTAGTGAAGCTGCTTTCTACTCTTCATGATGAAAATGGAAAGGTAAATATTGAAGGGTTTTATGATGATGTTTTAGATTTGACAGACTTTGAGAAGGAACAAATTAAAGCACTAGGCTTTGATGAAGAAAAGCTAAAAAAACAATTAGGTTTAACAGAATTAACGGGTGGGGAAAATAATTACCCATATCCAGAGAAAATCAGTTCGCGGCCAACATTAGAATTAAACGGCTTATGGGGTGGATTTCAAGGGGAAGGTACAAAAACCGTCATTCCGAACGAGGCGCATGCCAAAATCACCTGCCGTCTAGTCAATAATCAAAATCCGGAAAAAATCCAAGGCTTGATCAAAAAGCATTTAGAAGAACATGCACCAAAAGGATGTACGATAAAAGTAACACTT
>NZ_BCVA01000081.1 GCF_001591505.1 Neobacillus niacini NBRC 15566 | reverse complement strand
ATGAAGGACATTTCCCCTCTCTTCCTAGCAAGATTTGTCCTTCATCATCCTCATGAAGGACACTTCCCCACTCCTCCTAGCAAGATTTGTCCTTCACCACCCTCATGAAGGACATTTCCCCACTCCAACTAGCAAGATTTGTCCTTCACCACCCTCATGAAGGACACTTCCCCACTCCTCCTAGCAAGATTCATCCTTCATCACCCTCATGAAGGACATTTCCCCACCCAACCTATCAAATTTGTCTTTAATAAAACCTATGAAAATTTTAATAGTTTCAACTGTAAGTCACCAGGGTATATAACTGGTACACCAAAAACCAGGAGGTATTAACTATGGCAACTTCTACAAAAACAAAATCAAAATCCAAAGAAAAAACGTTATCCGAAGCACTCAACAGACAGGTGGCGAACTTTTCTGTTCTTCATATGAAGCTGCACCATTTCCACTGGTACGTAAAAGGAGAGAACTTCTTCACCCTGCACCTTAAATTTGAGGAACTTTACAAGGAAGCGGCCTTGCATCTTGATACCATTGCAGAAAGAATGCTTGCACAACGGGCATTACCGGTCGCAACCCTTACGGAGATTCTGGAACTTACCACTCTGAAGGAAGCAACAGGCGAGGAAGATGCCAAGCAAATGGTTCAATCGCTGGCAGATGATTTTGACATGATTTGTAATGAGCTGACAGAAGGAATCGCCCTTGCCGAAGAAAATGAAGACCAGCCTACTGAAGACTTGCTCGTTCACATTCGTACCTCGTTAGAAAAGCATAGATGGATGTTTGAAGCGTATCTTGCGGAGTAATCATAAAAATTGGGTGTCAGCCGCCGTGCTGACACCCCTTTTAATTTGTAGTAATTAAGACCATACACATATCGTCTTTCGGAGGATTTACAAGTTCCCAGCCTGGCTGCAGTTGATGAAGTAATGCTGCCGGATCTCCCATGTCTACAGCTTGTAAGGAGGTAATCAGCTTATCGGTCGCATCCTCATATTTCTCCTCCAGCCATTCGGATAGCCCATCCGTAAACAGCAGGATTCGAGCGGAATCGCGATAAGGAATCACCCCTTTGGTGACCTCAATCTCCTCAAAAAACCCGAGCGCACAGGAACCTTCTGTTAACATTTTCGGTTCCTCATCCACAATAGCAATCCCCGAAGGATGACCTGCATTGACGTATTCAATCGTTTGCTTTTCCGTATCTAACACAAAATAAATCGCCGTAAAGTAATAGTTCATTAAACTATCAGGTGTATGTAGTTGAAGCATTCGACGGTTCAGTTCCTTCATGACCTTTTCCGGATCAACGATTCCCGTAATACTATCCTTTAACGCGGAATATATGTACATCCCTACAAGTGAGGAGGAAATCCCGTGACCCATCATATCAAGCAAAATCACTCCATATTGGCTCGGACTAATCTGATACCAGGCATAGAAATCACCAGCAAGCTCGAAGGTTGGCCTGTACACGGCCGAAATGCTGACATCCTTTTCCTGCAGCGGCCCTGAGAGCATACTTCGCTGCACCTGTCTGGCCAGGTCGAGATCATATTGAATTCGTCTGTCTCGTTCCTTCCGCAGGTCTTTTTCCTGCTTTAGCCTTAGTACTGACCGAATTCGAGCGAGGAGCTCGATTTTATTAATCGGTTTCATGACATAATCGAGGGCTCCCGCATCCATCGCCTCAGCCATTATATTCGAGTCGCCCATCGCCGTAACAAAAATAATCGGCAGATCCGAGAACCGCTCATTGGCCAAGACTTTCCTGCAGGCTTCAATTCCATCAATTTCTGGCATCATCAAATCCATTAGGATGAGGTCGACCGCGACTTCACCAGGATTCGGTGAATCGAGCTGTAAATATTGATATAAATCCGCTGCAGATGACAGCAAAAGCAACCTATTATAGCCGGCTTTCCTCAGGATTTTCTCGACAATGATTAGGTTTGTTTTATTATCATCTACAACGACAATCTTCATTGGCATATGGCTTCCCTCCCTTTTTTTAAAAGATGAGCCTGACTCCTTCTTCGGTGACAGGCACCGACTAGTTTAGTCTATCCTGATAGTTGTTACCGGCAAGTGCCTTGCGCAATTTCTCAATTGCCTTTTTTTGCAGTCGGGATACATGCATTTGCGAAATTCCCAGGGATTCTCCCACTTCACGTTGACTTTTATTTTCAATAAAGGTCCATTGAATAATTTGCTTTTCCCTTTCGTCCAATACATGAAGGGCACTCTGAACCAGCATCTGCTGATCAACTCTTTCATACCCTTTGTCTTCTGACCCGATGACATCTAACGCGGTAACCCCGCTGCCGTCGGAACTGGTTTCAATCGTTTGGTCCACAGACGCCGTTTGATACCCTTTTCCTAATTCCATCGTTTCGAGGACTTCTTCTTCAGAAATCCCTAAATGCTCAGCGATTTCATGTATTTTTGGTGAGCGCTGCAAGCGATTGGTCAGTTCTTCCACAGCTGCATTTAATTTTGGCCACGTTTCTTTAATTCGTCGAGGTACATGAACATCCCATGTCTTGTCCCTTAAAAAACGTTTAATTTCACCAATTACCATTGGAATTAAATAGGCCTCGAATGGGTTTCCGGTGCTAGGGTCGAAACGTCTAATGCTGGATAATAAACCAATCATCCCTACCTGCATGATATCTTCATGCAAATTTCTTCCTTTTGAATATTTTCTTGCAATGCTCCCGATCAGATTGGTGTATTGTTCAACTAACTGGATCTGGGCACTCTCACTCTCGTTCTCCTGATAGTCTCGGATCAATGCATAGGTTTCTTCCTTAGTTCGTTTCGCGGTCTGAGGTGGCTTTGTCATGACTTTCACGCTCCTCGCCTAGATACTTCACCATGAAGACCGTTACTCCAGAACGATTCAACACACGGACTTCATCCATGAGCGTTTCGATTAGAAAGAGACCTAACCCTCCCTCTGATAGTTGATCGATGGTACTTGACTCTGTATAAGGACCTAATTCCTCTTTTGTCTTTAAAAAGTTAAAACTTTGACCGTTATCAGCAACCATCATTTCTAACTTATCCTCGTAAATACCAAAGCCGACAATCACTTCTCCGACTTCATCTTCCGGATAGGCATGCTGCACCGCATTTGTGCAAGCTTCACTAACAGCAATTTTAATATCCTCAATTTGCTCATATGTATAACCCATACGGCTGGCAATGCCTGAAATGGTTAATCGAATGACACCAACATATTCCGCTTTCGCCGGAAACTTCATTTCAACATAATCCATCACGTTTTTCATCGACCCCTGTCCTCTGATATATTCATAATTTTACTCAATCCTGTCAGTTCAAAAAGTCGAACCAATCGATCCGATAATTCGACTAACCTTAGTTCTCCCTCATTTTTGCTCAGCTGCTTGAACAATCCGACAAATACGCCTAATCCCGTACTATCCATATAGGAAACATCCTTCAAATTGACGGTAATCGTTTTACCTTGGCCTTCTGAGAGCGGTAATAGCTCCTCACGAAGTTTTGGTGCTGTATAAGCATCGATTTCTCCCGTAACCGACACGAACATTTCCTTATCATTCTGATGTTCTTCAATATTAATTTTCATCCCATCATCACCCTCTGAAATATTTACTGTGTTACATACCCGTTTTTGAAAAAGTTAAACCTATTTTTTAAAAAATATTTTTTTAGCATTATACCAAAATTAGGCAGAGTTACGAATAGTGCCAACTTCCTAGTAAATTTCTCACACAAAAAAAGGCTTGCACTCTTTGTGCAAGCCTCTTTTATATAGTAAAGGCAGTGTATGATAGATTAAGAATCCGTAACGATTTTAATCGTTACTTTTATTTTGCGATTCTTTGTTTGATTCTCAAGTGCTTCGTTGAATTTCCTTATCGGCATTCTTGGAAATCGAATCCCCATACCTTTGCCTGTCATTCTCTTGTTGGACATTTTCGCCACTTATAAAGGATGGGTCTCCGCCTCTTTGCCCTTGCTGACGTGAAAGTTCTCTTAAATCTTCCACAATCTCATCGCCAGGGAACTCTTGTTTTTTCATAGAAGGATCTTCATTATCGTTATATCCCGTTCGGCCTTTTTCGTAAATGTCACGATTTACATTATCATCTTTACGTCTTAATGAACCCGTTGCCGTGTCATCAACATAATTTTTTTCCATGATTGTTTCCTCCTTTTAACTTGTCAGATTGCTGTTTTTCATACCTATCGGTTTTACCGAACACGCAACCACATACTTCAACCACCCTCTTTCTACTCTAGCAATATTCATTAGGTTAGCGTCGTTGCTAACCTTGATAGTGTTATACCCCTTAGGACAAGGATCAAACCTTTTCAATGAAAAAACGAACCTTTCTTTTTCCCTTTTAATAGATCCCCTGTCCAGCCCTTTGTTTTTAAGTATCCATAGAGTAGAGCGGTGGACAAGACGATTAATAGGATTGAAATGAGGTACCCATACTTCCACTCGAGCTCAGGCATATGTTTAAAATTCATTCCCCATAGCGCTCCAAATGCCATGATAGGAGTAAAGATGGTGGTCAGAACCGTTAGTGTTTTCATAATTTCATTTCCGCGATGGGAGGATATGACCTCTTCTAAATGGATCACCGAGTCTAACTCCTGCTCATACTCCCGCAGTAACACCATTGCCCGGTCGATCCGTTTACAGGTCCGAGTAAAAATTTCTCCGTCGTTGACGTTTGGAAAGTTTGTTTCATCTATCGCCATTTTCAGCTCTTGAATGGGAATCAACAGATTTTTGCAAACCAACAGTTCATGGCGCTGACGAAAGATATGTTCCAAAATCCGCATTTCATTCCTCTTTTTCACACCCCACATCAACTTATAGAGTGATTCTTCAAATTGGTCAATCTCGGCCAGTAAGTCATTAACTAGTTCTCCCAGCAAAAATAAAAAGCCATCCACTGCATTCTCCGCTTTATTTAGCTGCCGCACCATGACTTCTGAATCAAGTTCATTAAAAGAGGTCAATTCTAAATCAACCGTAAATAAAGTATTACTTGTTATATAGAAATGAAAAATCTCATGGTCTTCTTCCTCATCAACATTTTGTCTATAAATGAGTGACCCATTCACCACTCTTTCCCCATCAATCATCCCATGCACTTTTACGCAATTGTTGTTATTTTTCCGAACATTCATTAACCATTTCGATAGCATGGTCTCCTGATCCCATACCGTATTCAGCTCATTCTTATTTAATTGAACCCATTTCCATTGATCAAAATTGAAATTTCTCTCCACACTTATCCCACCTCTCTAGGTCAACCCTTTGATTCCCTTAAAAAGAGTTAACCAAACGTAAAAAAATGTTTCATAGAGTAATGAAACGGGTATGTAAAAAGCAAGTTCAAATTCTAAGGAGGTTTTCATAATGAATAAGGTCCTAAGTATGAGCTCACTGGTGGCAGTTGGAATTGGAGCGTCGGCCGTATGGCTATCAAACAAACCTAATCGAATTAAAGCTGAAAGTATGTTAAGAGACTTAAAAAATAAGGTGATACCGAACGTATACGCTAAATCAGAGCAGCTTCCCATTGAAAAGGCAGGGAATCCGCACCCGAAGGATTTCCCTGATAACGATATGGTGAGCGAGGGAGCACAGTATGGGGTTCAATTTTACAATGAGAAAATTCAATAATTGAGCAGTGGTTGGGGGCTTAGCACCCCAACCCTTTTTTATTTTCTCTTCAAATTAAAGATGTCTTCCTTTCTCTCGAAAAGAAGACATCTTTTATGGCTGTGTTAAAGGTTATGGGTGATTTTAAGAATCTTAATAGACGGAAAAATCCCGCTTATTTGGTTATAACTAATAAAAATAACCTGAATAAGCGGAGAGATTCCGCCTATTGACCTGAAATACGTGAAATTGGATAAGATTGCTTGGCTTATCCGGAAAACCTCCCCTTAAGAACCCCAAAACAGCCTCCATTCTGCATTTAACCGGAAATTCTCCGCTTAATTTTCTTTCGCTCATTACTGGATCGTCAATCCATAGCAGCATATCCATTTATTATGACGATGAGTTACCATGCACGCTTATCAGTTCATCCACGACCTGAATTCGCTTATCTCCTCTTACATCGTCCTCCGGGGTTAAGAATGACGGATCCTCCGGAATGCTTGCCTCATTCACATTCTCTTTCTCCAGCTCTTTTTGCGCTTCTACCGTTCGTTTGGCATACGGCAGGGCTTTAAGCCTTTCATAGGAAATGGGTTCTCCTGTATCGACACAAACGCCATACGTTCCTGTTTTAATCCGGTCTAAAGCCTCGTTCACTTCTTGCAGAAGATTGTTTGCTGTCTCATGTAAAACCCTTTGTTTTTCCCGTTCTTCTAATTGTGTGGCTGTATCTGCAAAATGATTATCATAGCTTGTTAATTCACCGTAATCCTCGAACGATAGAGGCTCATTGGCCTCTGCCATTTGAATGGTTTCTTCTTTCAGTTGTAATAACTTTTTCTCAAAATATGCTAACTCTTTTTTTGATAACATTTATTTTCCCTCCCTAACTTCTTTCCTGTTATTTACCCATTCATGTATAGACATGAAACTTTGTATCCACATCCAGTTAAAAAATGGCATCATTGTATGACTTCGTTTCATCGTTGTTTTCTCCCTTGATGATTTTTTCTTCTATTGATTTTTCTTTTCTTAGCTTCCATAACCGATAGGTATGATGGGCAATCACCTTTATAACCGCATACACAGGAACCGCGATGATTAACCCGAGAACCCCTCCAATTCGTCCTGCTGCCAGTAACAAGGATATGATCGTGAGCGGATGGATCTCTAACTTTTTTCCCATTACCTGAGGTGATATAATGTGTCCTTCAATCTGTTGGACGACAATCATAACCATGAGGACTTTTACCACCATCATCGGTGAATCAATCGACGCAATAACCACTGCAGGAATCGTCGCAAGAATCGGACCGATAAACGGGATCACATTGGTAAACATGGCAAAAATCGCAACAAGAAGGGAGTAGTCAAGGTCAATAAGCAAATAACCGATATAAAGCATGACTCCTATACAAAAACTAACAAGAACTTGGCCTTGTATATAGGAACTGAGCGCTTCATCTAAATCTGCTAATATTTTTCGTCCATTTTTCTGCTGCTGAGCCGGCAATAAACGAAGAATCTGCTGTGGCGCCTTTTCGCCTTCTTTTAACATGTAATAGAGAATAAACGGAACCGTCATAAAGACGATTACAATACTTGCAAGCACCCCGATAATATTCATGAAATTTGTTCCAATCGTAGAGAGACTCGAAGAAACCGACTTTGTAATGGCTTCAGAAGCCTTTCCTACATCAACACTGTCATTTTCCTGCAACTGATTGATCCATTTACTCTGCTCAAGCTCAGTCAATTTGTCCGGTATCGCCTCCATGAGTTGCGGCGTGCTATCGACGAAACTCTTCATTTGCTCTTTCAGAACGGGTCCGCCAAAATAGATTAATAAGGCGATTAACAGACCGAATAGTAAATAGATCAACAGGATCGAAAATGGTCTTGGAATATTTTTTAACTGCAGATAATTTACCAGCGGGCGAAACAAGTAATAAAGCACCCCGGCAAACAAGAAGGGGAAAAACAGTGTTTGGAAAAGTAAAAAGACAGGCTGGAAAATAAAATTAATTTTCATTGCAATAAAAATAAGTAAAAAAATAAGCAAAAGACCGTAACCAAATCGAAACGCCTTTGTTTGCAGCATGTCCCTCTCACCTCCCATCAGCAAAACCCTTTACGAGTAAATACCCTTTCTTTACCGAAGCTAATCCCACATTTACAAAAATAGTTGATCACACAAAAAGACATGCGGAGCACCGCACGTCTTTTGATTTCCTCTCATCCTATTAGGAAATGGTTATTTCTTATCAAGTGTAGGTGTGATATTCAATTTTCCGAGAATACTTTTTACTTTCATTCTGTTTGGTTTATGAGCTAACCACTTTGCGACCGACACGCCCATTCCTAAAACCGTTAAAAGTCCTTTCATCGATAAAATTCGTTTCATCTAAAAGACCTCCTTTAAATCCCGTTTCAAGAAAAGAAGCTTGTACAAATTTGCACAAGCTTCTTTTTTATTCCAATAGATCGGACATTCTCATTCCTAACGGGTTAGTCGTTATCACGTTGGTTACTACGCGCTTCTCCACCTTTTTGGCCAATCTCTTGATAAAATTCTTTATCATGGTTCTCTGAGGTGGCTTCTCCACCTTTGCGTCCAATTTCTTGATAGAATTCTTTATCATGATTTTCTGCGGTGGCCTCTCCACCCTTGCGCCCAATTTCTTGATAGAATTCTTTATCATGATTTTCTGCGGTGGCTTCTCCGCCTTTTTGGCCAATTTCTTGATAAAACTCTTTATCATGGTTTTCTGCGGTGGCTTCTCCACCTTTGCGTCCAATTTCTTGGTAAAATTCCTTATCGTGGTTATTTGAGGTTGCCTCTCCGCCTTTACGTCCTGCTTCTTCCCTGCTCATTGTCTCATTATTTCTAGCCATTTCTGTTTCCTCCTTTAGGTTTTTTTATTTATTCTTTTATCTCAAACTTCTTCATTTTTTACTTGGGATGCTGCCTCATTATTCGATCGTAAAAGTAAAAATGTGCTGGTTGTTCTCCATGGTTCACACTACTTTTAATCAAATAAGAGGAATCCTCTCGATTGCATTGCGGTGTAGATTTCATCGTTTTAACACGCTCAGTCATTTTTTTTACCTCCCTTCGATCTGATTCGTACCTTAACACTTTCATCATTCAGGTTAACTTGTAACCTATGCATATGTAGTACCACCTAATGACCATTCTAAAACTCCTTTTTCTCTGTTTAATATTTATGAAATACTTGTAATCTATTGAAATATCTTTTCAGAAGGTTATTTAATTAGAGGTTTAAGGGAACGCAAAACGGGTATTTAACTAGTTAAAAAGAAAATGCATTGATTAAAAGGTTGGGGGTCCTTCTAGCCCCAACCCATTTTTTGATTCCAGAGGTGAAAAAATGAATCTATTCTTCTTACTGGTCTATTTCATCATCATTACAGCGGTCATCGAAATTTTTGTCATTCTATTTCGGCTGACGGATCTCAAATTGGAGGTTTCCAGGTTCCAAGTGATTTCGTTGATGACCGGTACAGGCTTTACGACGGGAGAGTCTGAGCTGATTTTAGGTCACCCGGTACGCAGGAAACTAGCCACTTTTCTCATCCTGTTTGGGGCCTTCTCACTCGCTGTTATCATTTCATCGATTAGTACAATTTTATCTGATGATCTTCAAACGAAAGAAATCTTATATGCGGCGGGAGCTGTTCTGCTGGTTTTTGCCATTTTGAAGCTGAAGATTGTGCAAACCAAGTTAACCAAGTTATTTAAGCAAGACTTGAAACAAAACATTGAACTTGGTGATCTGCCCATAAGAGATATCTTTATGTCCGAAAAACAAGACCAGCTGCTAAATCTTCATATCTATAAAGAATCCTCTCTCTTCCATAAACAAATCAATCAAGTGATTCATGATTATGAACAGTTAGAGTTTGTTGTATTGTTTATCTTAAGAGGCGAATTAAAACTTAGAAAAAATATCTATCATACAAAAATACACGAAGGCGATCAGATTCTGATATTCGGAGAAAAAGACGTCATTTCTAAGCTATTTAAAAATGACATTCAAATCATGGAGGAAAAACTGAAAGATTCCCAGCATACGCCGATTAGTGAGCACCAATTATCACAATAAGCGCAGGTTCAACTTCATGCTGCGCGACATAAAAAGGCACACGTTATCGAAAATGACGTGTGCCTTACGTTGTTTTTCCATTTGTTCAGCTAACAAATTTTTTAACATCTAAATATAAAATATGGTGCCCAACCGCCTCACGGACTTTGAACAGGTATCCATCGAATTTAACCTCTGTCCCGACATCAACATCAAAGTTTTGTGTTAGAAACCAGCCGCCGATCGTATCCATTCTTTCATCGGTTATGTTTGTACCGAGTAAACTATTCACATCCTCAATTAACACTTTTCCATCCAATAAATAATGGTTATCTTTAATTTTTTGTATCTCTGCCACTTCATCTGCATCAAATTCATCTCTGACGTCACCAACAATTTCCTCAATAATATCCTCAACTGTCACTAACCCTGATGTACCGCCGTATTCATCAACAAGGATAGCCATTTGAGTGCGTTCTTTTTGCATTCTCACCAATAAGTCATGGATGGGGATGGTTTCAATTGCTTTAATCACAGGTTTAATGAAGGGTCTTAGACTCACTTCTTCCTTATTATTTTTATCCATTATTTGGGCCGTTACCAACACTTTTACATTAAGAACCCCTATAATGTTGTCCTTGTCCCCCTCAATGACAGGATACCGAGAATACTTTTCCATTCTTACCTTGTTTAAAACTTCTTCAATGGTATCCGTAATCGAAATCGAACTGATCTCCGTCCGCGGCACCATGATTTCTTTTGCAATTCTCTCATCAAATTCAAAAATATTGTTCACATAGGTTAATTCATTTTGATTGATTTCACCCCTCTTATAGCTTTCTGACAAAAGCAAACGGAGCTCTTCTTCTGAATGAGCTAATTCTTGTTCGGATTCCGGCTTTAAGCCAAAGATACCGACCAATAGCCTGGCAGAGCCGTTTAATGCCCAAATAAATGGCCGCATCACTTTAGTAAACCCTATGATGGGAGCTGCAAATAGAAGCGCTACCGCCTCAGCTTTATGGATGGCAATCGTTTTGGGCGCTAACTCCCCGACTACGACATGGAGAAACGTAACGGAGGCGAAGGCAATGATAAAAGAGATAAGATGTGCAAGAGATTCATTTATATTTAATACTGTAAATAAGGGATGAATTATTTTTTCGACTGTTGGTTCTCCTAACCACCCCAGTCCGAGGGCCGTAACCGTTATACCGAGCTGGCATGCTGATAGGTATTCATCTAAATGATCTACCACTCTTTTCGCTGAAACCGCACCTTTTTTCCCTTCCGTAATCAATTGATCAATCCTAGATGGACGTACTTTTACAATCGCAAACTCTATCGCTACAAAAAAACCTGTTAATGCGATTAAAAGAGCAATTAATAGTAGATTTACAATGGTCATTGAATAGCCTTCCTCCCTTCGTATAAAAATAACAATCCGAAATCATGTAGATCCGGATTGTTATTGTTTCGTTAAGCTTCAACGAATCTCTTATTCTATTATTTTGTTATCGATTTTATTGTCCAGTTTACGCAGGTATTTGGAAGCAAAGTCTTTTCCTCCAAGACCGAACGCAAGTCCAAAAGCTAATGCCAATCCGCCTAAAAGGAGAATAAATGCAGCATTGACGATGGAGTGTGCGACACCCAGTTGATCTAATGCCATAAAGATGGTAATCGAGAATATTGCATATTTCGCAACGGCTGCTAGCGTTCTAGAATAGCTGTTCTTAAGAATATTTTGTAAGATACGTTGTACTAAGTTACCTAGGTATAAACCAATTCCTAAGATAATCAGTGCAGCAAACAACATCGGTAAATACGAAATCACTGCCGTTCCAAGAACTACGAGGAACTCCAATTGAACAATTTGTAATGCTTCAACAGCAAATAATAAAACAACGACAATTTTAGCCAGCATTCCAATAATTTGAGAAAGTGTGTAGGTTGATTGCTCGGGTTTAAGTGAACCGAGCCCCATTTGGGTAAAGACATTATCAACCTTTAGGCGCCAAAGCATTTGTGTGACGATCTTCTCCACCCATTTACCAATCCAGATTCCTACTAAGATCAGAATAATGGCTACCGCAATGTTTGGAATAATCGAAACAACATCTTGCAGCATGGCGATGGCTGGATCAGAAATGCCTTTTAATTCAAGTTTTTCTAAGGCTGTAATAATGGTAGGGATTAAGATTAAGATAAACGCAATGTTTCCAATGATGCTAGAAAGGCTTATCGAATCTGTCGTTTTGACGATCCCGATGCGCTGACCTAGTTTTTCCGTACCAATACTACTTAAGAAGTTAGTTAAAATATCTCGAACTATTTTTGCAATCAGCCAGCCAACAAACACAATTAGGGCTGCCGCAAATAGCTTAGGTATGAAAGCTAATAAGGTTGAAAGCGTATGTGCAAATGGTTCTGAAACCCCTTCAATATGTAGGGCTCCTAATACTCCAGGTAAAAATAGTAACAGGACAAAATAGAAGATTGCCTTTGCGATACCGTTTACCTTGTTCACCGCTTCACTTTGACTGATGGCGATCTTCCATTGAACCAAACGGCGTTCTAAATGAAGGAGAGCAGCTCCCTTTTTAAATAGCATTCGAAGCAGCGAGGCAACACCCCATGCAAAAAGTAAAATGAGGGCAGCTTTTAAAACGTTGGGAATCGCTGCTGTAATCATCGAAAGCATTTCTACGAGCGGCGTCGCAATAAAGCTTAAGTTAAGCATATTAAAAAAGATAATCCAAACGACAACGAGTAAGATATAATAAACAATTTTTCCTATTATGACTTCAGATGAATACTTTCTTGAACCAACGTTTGCAAACAACTTATCATCAAATTTTGTTCTTCTTAAAAGGGCTTCCACGCTTTTACCAATGCTTTTAGCAATCAACCAGCCAACTAATAAAACCAGAAGGGCAAATAATAGATTGGGAAGCTGGTAAAAGTACGAGGACCATCCTGTCATCATTTCGTTTACATTCATTCTACCTATCTCCTTTTCTACTTTTTAATGGATAGGCTGTGTTAAACTGGGCTGTTGATTTGCGCTCCACTAAGGGAAGCTTCTTTGAATAATCATCGCAGGGACAGGCGGTCTTTGCCTGTC
>NZ_BCVA01000080.1 GCF_001591505.1 Neobacillus niacini NBRC 15566 | reverse complement strand
TTGTATTTCGGTCATCATGACCACTTCATGGTTACCACTTTTTTAAATTTTCTTGGATTTCGGTCATCATGACCGCTTCATGGTTACCACCTTTTTGAAATTTCCATTAAAATTGGTCATCATGAGCACTTTATGATAACGACTTTTCGATTTCAATCATCATATAGGTTATTAATATAATCACAATAAAAGGACGCCCCAAAGTTATCTTTGGGGCATCCTCAATTATTAATCAACATAGGAACCATTATAATAATCATCCGTTTAGGATAGTTCCCCAAGGACGATTCTGAAGTTAAAGCCAGCCCCAACAGCTTTCTTAATGGAACCATTGTAAGGGAACCATAACGATGGATGGAAAGAGAGTTAAGATGATTAGAATAATAATTTCTGCAATTAAAAATGGCCAAACGCCCTTCATGATATCATCCATACCAATTTTCCCTACCCCTGCCGCAACATTAAGAACTGTTCCAACAGGTGGTGTTAAAAGACCGATACAGTTATTCAATACGAATAATAACCCAAAAAATACTGGATCAATTCCTGCTTGTGTGACCACAGGCATAAGTACCGGTGTAAGAATTAATATAGTTGGTGTTACATCCATCGCCGTTCCAACAATAAGGACAATTAAATTGATGATGATGAGCAGCGAAAGTTGATGATCCATAAACGGCTCTAGCAATGTGATAAGTTGGCCAGGTATATTTGCCACTGTGATTAACCAACTGGATACCATCGCTGCCGCGGCTAAAAGCATGACAATACTAGTTGTTTTGGCTGCAACCACTAATACCTCATAAAGTTTTTTTAACTTTAATTCCCGATAGATGACCAATCCAACAAACAAAGCATAAAAAGCAGCAACAGCAGCCGCTTCGGTCGGTGTGAAAATACCACCCCGTAATCCGCCGATAATAATGAGCGGCATAAGTAATGCCCAAAAGGCAGAGCGAGTGGCTTGCCATTTCTCCTTAGCTGTCTTACGCGGCTGGGCAACTGTCTTATCTTTTCTGACTACAATTGTCCATGTTATGGTTAATGATATCGCAAGCAACAAGCCGGGTACGATGCCAGCCATAAATAACTTAGAAATAGAAACTCCTGCTGTCACCCCAAATACAATCATCGGAATACTAGGAGGAATGATTGGTGCAATAATTCCTCCTGCTGCAATTAGCCCTGCCGAACGGTTCCTATTGTACCCTGCACTTACCATCATCGGAATAAGAATGGCACCAAGCGCTGCTGTATCCGCTACAGCTGAACCGGATAATCCGGCAAACAAAACACTCGCAAGAATCGCTACGTACCCTAACCCACCACGAATATGGCCCACATAGGCCATCGCAAAGCTAATGATACGTTTGGATATTCCTCCTGCGTTCATTAACTCTCCAGCAAGAATAAAGAAGGGAATTGCCATAAGCGGAAAATTATCTGCACCATCAATTAAGTTGGCTGCTAAAATTTGCGTATCAAAATTACCCAAAAACAACATGAGAATAATGCCGCTGAGTAAAAGTGCAAAAGCAATGGGAACGCCAAACGCCATTACACCTAGAAGTGAACCTACAAAAACGGCCAATGTCATGGCGTCTTCACTCCCTTTCCATCATTCGTATGTTCAAGCTCAATTTGTTCGACAAGTTCCTCCGAGTCGGTAGTCATGATAAATTCATTTTCACTCATTTTGTTAAAGAAAACCCGAAATAGTCTTAGAATAATTATAAGGCCCATGCATACACTCATAACCATACCAATCATATAAATATAGGCATAAGACATACCTGTAGCAGGTGCTGACTGGTCTATATTCATTACGGTCAACTTCCAACTTCCGTCGAATACAAGAATCAGCGTGATGAGCATAAGTAAATTACTAATTATATACATAATCTTTTTCCCTTTTAAAGGAAGCTTCTTTACAATCGAGTCGACTCCTAAATGCTCATTATCTTTCAATGCAAGAATGGCACCTAAGAAAATTAACCAGATAAATAAAAACCGTGATACTTCTTCAGACCATGTAATTCCTGAATTAAAGGCGTAGCGCAATACAACATTTCCAAATACAAAGATCGCCATAAGTGAGAGAAATAGTGCGATGATAAATTTTAAGAAGGAATTAACCTTTTGGATCAATACTTCCACTAAACACATCCCCTTACAAAAAAGTAGAGCAGGGTTCCATAAGAACCCTCACTCTTTCAATATGATTAATTTCCCTGCTGTTTAATTTTCTCTACCATTTCTTTTGCCCACGGATATTCTTTATAGTAAGATTCGTACAACGGTTGAACAGACTTCTCCATTTCATTCAGGAATTTTTCATTTGGTGTTACAAATTTCATTCCTTTTTCAATGAGAAACTTTTTATCAGATTCGTAGTTTTCCTCAGATAGCTTCCACTCGTAATCAGCATATTCTTTCGCTGCCTCTTCTACAGCCTTCTTCTGTTTATCAGATAACTTATCCCAAAAGGCTTGGTTTACAATAAGTACATTTGGAGTAAAACCGTGGCGTGACTCTAAAATATGTGATTGAACTTCATAAAAACCAGAAGACTTTACAACCCCAATTGGATTATCTTGAGCGTCAACTACTTTTTGTTCCATTGCTGTAAATACTTCAGATAGCGGCATTGGTGAGACATTGGCTCCTAATGCTTTACCCAACTCTACAAACACAGGTGTATTAGGCATACGCAATCTAAGTCCTTTAAAATCATCCATACTAGCAACTTCTCGATTGGATGAAACCATTCTAAAGCCGTTTGCAGTCCACGCTAACGTGTGAACACCATGAACCTTTGCCAGCTCATCCGTCATTTCTTTTCCGATAGGACCTTCCAATACTGCCTTTGCATGTTTGAAATCTTTTACTAAGAAGGGTCTTTCAATAACACCCATTTTAGGAACATCCGCCTGCATAATCATTCCAGGGATCCCCATCTCAATTGTCCCATTACGAACACCGGTATAAAACTCTTTTTCCCCGCCTAGTTTATTGTTTTCATAGATTTCTACTTTTAACGTTCCACCCGACTTTTCTTCAACTAGCGGTTTAAACTTTTCCTTCAGTGCAACATTTTGAGGATGATCGATTGCGTAGTAATTAGCTACCTTGATTGTATAAGATTGGTCTTTACTTCCCTCGCTGCCCTTACTATCCTTGTTAGTCGATGCTTGATCAGCTTTACTTCCGCAAGCAGCTAAAATAGTTGTGATCATAAAAACGATTGCTAAAATCATACTCCACTTTTTCATTATCTTATCTCCCCTTTTTTATTGTGTTTTTCCCCCGTATTTAACTGAACTAGAATGTAATCATTGCCTTTATTGTGTTTGACTCTGGTTTAGAAAGGGTTTCAAATTCTCCAATAATTTCCTCAAACGAAGTTTTTGAGGTAATAAAGGAATTGGTATTCACTTGCCCTTGTTTAATGGTTTGAATTACATACTCAAAGTCTTGCCTTGTCGCATTTCGACTTGATAATAGAGTTAATTCCTTTCTATGAAACTCTGGATCGGGGAAAGAAATATCTGCCTGAACCAGTCCAACAAAAACAAGTCGTCCACCATTTGCAGCATATTTGTATGCGTTATTCATTGAATTTACATTACCAGTAACATCAAAGACAACGTTTACAAAATCACCATTCGTTATTTTGTTGATTGCTTCAATGGCATCAGAAGAAGAAGGATTGATCACGTAGTCAACATCTGCCCAATTTTTGCAAAAGTCTAACCGTTTTTCATTCACGTCTATGGCAATTACCTTTGCTCCGGCTAGTTTAGCAAATTTCATTACCCCTAAACCAATCGGTCCAGCACCGATGACAGCCACAAATTCAGAGGGTTCAATGTCTGCACGTCTCACTGCATGTGCACCAATACTCAAGCATTCGACTGTAGCTGCTTGCTCTAACGTGATATCATTGGTTTTCATTAAGTGAGAAACAGGAATCGTCATATATTCCTGCATACCACCATCAGTATGTACCCCCAAAACCTCTAACTCTATACAACAATTTGGTTTTCCATTACGGCATGCAATACATACTCCGCATTCTAGATAAGGAATAATCGTTACTTGATCACCAATAACATAATTCTTTTGGTTGGTTTGAATTTCGACAATTTCCCCTGCCAATTCGTGACCTAAAACCCGTGGATAACTGAAATACGGCTGGCGTCCCCGATAGGCATGAAAGTCGGTCCCACAAATTCCAACGCGACGAATACGAATTAATGCTTCACCTTCTTTTATAGAAGGCTTTTTAACATCATTCATAACAAACTGATTAGGTTTTTCACAAACAAGACTTTTCATGTTGTCTTCCTCTCTTTTCCGTTTGAAATCTAAATGAAAAATTAATTGTGTCTACAGACATAGAACCATCCCCTCATGGCAGCGTTTACATATAATCCATAACATAATTCCTTCATTTAAAAATACATAGTTTATTCTTTGTGAAGTGTGACATGTCACACTTCACATTTTTAGAATAAATGCCTTCTGACTAATTGTCAACACTTTTTTGAATTGACTGATAAGTGGGTTGACTCAGAATACAAAATCTGTTATCTCCACACTATAGATTGAAGATCTTCTATCAAAAAGAATTGACGATTTGCAGATCATTCATTATAATTTTTATTGTATCTTAATTTTACTAATATTTACTTTTATTATTTGTGATATGTTACACATTACAATCTAAGATCAAGGGGGTGAATAGAGTTTGTCCAGTGAAATCGAAACTTCACTTTTAACGAACCAAGTTTATAAGGTACTTAGGGGAAAGATTATTGATGGAAAATATAAACCAGGTGACAAACTAGATATTTATAAGCTTGCAGACGAGTTCGAAGTAAGTCGTTCTCCAGTAAAAAGCGCAATTAATCAGCTTGTTCATGAAGGCCTGCTCGAAATCGTCCCTCGTAAAGGAACCTATGTCACACAATTACAATTTACTGACTTTATTGAAGTCCTTGACGCACGCTTAATGATAGAAATGTGGGCAGCACAGAAAATTATCCACACAGTCTCCGATACTCAACTTGAAGAATGGGGAAATATTGTAGAGAAAATGGATTCGTTAATAGCGGTGAATCCATTCCCTTTTGAGTTGTATATTGAATTAGATGTTGCATTTCATAAAGCCTTAGTTGAATGGTCAAATAATAAAAAAATCAAGGATATATATGGTTCTCTAAATACACATGTTGCCTTGTCTCGTATTGTGCATCCAACCTCCCTAGAAAGCACAATTAAAAGACATAGCCACCATCATCGTTTAGTTGAAGCCATGCGGGAACGTAATCTCCCCACTTTCCTAGGTGTATTAAAGCTTCATATCGAAAGTCTAAAAAAAGAATCTGAGCTATGCTGGAACGATTTTGCAAGATAAATCCCTCCCGTTATGGCTGAACAAAAACAATCTCTTCGGTGGGTATTAAACTGTAAGAGGTTGTTTTTTTGTTTTTATGCAATTCCTAAGCCAATGGGGTTGACTAATTTAGTCTCCCTTTTCTGTCTTTTCCTCTCAGGATTAAAAAAAAACGAGGAAAACTGGAGGAAATACTCCAATTTTCACTCGTTTTAGGGTAGCTATAACAGCTTATTCACCTATTGCCTCGGTTACTCCACTGTTACCGATTTAGCTAGGTTACGTGGTTTGTCAACGTCGCAATCACGGTGCAGTGCAGCGTAGTAGGCAAGTAATTGTAATGGTATTACAGAGATAAGTGGTGTTAATAAATCATGTACTTCCGGAATGACGAAACTGTCTTCGTCCATGTTTAAACCCTTCATAGAAATAATGCATGGGTTTGCACCGCGGGCCACAACTTCTTTTACGTTACCGCGAATGCTTAAGTTCACACTTTCTTGCGTTGCTAACGCAATTACTGGTGTACCTTCTTCAATTAAAGCAATGGTTCCATGCTTTAATTCTCCACCAGCAAAGCCTTCAGCTTGGATATAAGAAATTTCCTTTAGCTTTAATGCACCTTCTAGACCGACATAGTAATCAATTCCACGTCCGATAAAGAAGGCATTGCGTGTTACCGCTAAAAATTCTCTGGAAATATGCTCAATAATCTCTTTTGAATCACAAAGGACTTCTATTGCATTCGCTACAAGACCAAGTTCATGGATAAGGTTAAAGCCCGGCTCAAGATTACGGCTTTTCGCTGTCACTTCCGCTAGGATCGCTAAAACAGCTAATTGTGCCGTATACGCCTTTGTAGAGGCTACTGCAATTTCAGGTCCAGCGTGCAGCAATAGTGTATAATCTGCTTCACGGGAGAGAGTTGAACCAGGAACATTTGTAATCGTTAATGCTTGATAGCCCATTTCTTTAATGTTAACAAGAACGGCACGGCTATCGGCAGTCTCACCACTCTGAGATATAAAGACAAATAAAGGCTTCTCAGAGAGAAGTGGCATATTATAGCCAAACTCACTAGAAATATGAACTTCAACAGGAATTTTAGCCAATTTTTCGATGAATTGCTTTCCAACAAGACCTGCATGATAAGAAGTCCCAGCGGCAATAATGTACACACGGTCGGAGTTGTTCATGGCATTAATGATTTCAGGGTCAATTATTAATTCACCTTGTTCATTTTGGTATGCTTGAATAATCTTGCGCATAACAGCAGGCTGCTCATCAATTTCTTTTAACATGTAATGAGGATATGTGCCTTTTTCAATGTCGCTTGCATCTAGTTCGGCAACGTAAGAAGTACGAGTAACTGTTTCCCCATCAAGGTTTTGAATGGTTACAGTGTCCTTTTTAACGATTACAACTTCTTTATCCATTAGCTCTACGTATTCATTTGTTACTTGAAGCATTGCCATCGCGTCGCTTGCCACAACATTGAAGTCAGAACCTAACCCAACAAGTAATGGACTTTTGTTTTTTGCAACAAAAATCGTATCACTGTTTTTTTCATCCAATAAAGCAAGGGCATAAGAACCGTGTAACAGACCCAGTGTCTTACGGAAAGCCTCTAACACCTCTAAGCCTTCGTTTACAAACTTTTCGACCATTTGTACAATGACTTCTGTGTCAGTTTCACTAGCAAACGAAACATCCGCTAAATATTCGCGCTTTAAAAGATCGTAGTTTTCAATTACTCCATTGTGAACTAATGTAAAACGTCCAGAAGTACTTTGGTGTGGATGGGAGTTTGTTCTGCTTGGTACACCATGAGTAGCCCAGCGTGTATGTCCAATTCCGATTTTAGCCAAAACATTCACATCAACGATCTTACGTAAATCAGCAATACGTCCCTTTTCCTTAAAGACATGAACTCCAGTTTCGTTCATAACAGCAATACCTGCTGAGTCATATCCTCTATATTCAAGCTTTTCTAAGCCTTTTAGTAAAATTCCTTTTGTATCATTTAATCCAATATATCCAACGATTCCACACATTTTTCTTTTCCTCCCTGATACAGGGGGCAAGAATGCTTTGGAGGCTCACCTTGCCCCCTTATCTCTGTTTTGAAAGGTATCTGTATATACCTTTTTCTATTTGTTGCTATGTTTAGTATGCGCATTTCCTTCTCTTTGTGCACCGAGTTGCCTCGATGTTTTAAAGAAGAAACAATCGGTTGTGCGTTCAACCGGGAGGTATCCGCCGAACATTCGATAAACCTCCTCCTCGTCAACTAACCCACCATGGTTAGTTCAGGCGCTTTTGATTATACTTTTTTCCTGCTATCCTCCTTTTGTAAAAATATGTTTGCTTTTGAAAAACAAAGCAAATTAATCGTAACTGATGAAACAACATTCGTCAACTAATTAATAAAAGACAAACTTGTTTACTATTACCAGTTACAAAATAAAATATGCATAGGGACTCATTAAAGTTCCCTATGCATATAGAATATACCATAACCTATTCTTTTAATTCCATTTCTGCTTTTACGACAGAAACAATTCGGTCTACATACTCCTCACACAATTCTTCTGTTGGTGCCTCTGCCATTACACGAACAAGAGGTTCTGTACCAGACGGACGAACGAGAATACGTCCGTTTCCGTTCATTTCTGCTTCAACCTGCTCTATTATGGTTTTTACCTTTTCATTATCTGTTACATGGTGCTTATCTGTTACACGAACATTAACAAGCTTCTGAGGGAATTTTTTCATGTCTGCCGCTAATTCAGATAATGTTTTCTTTGTTGCCTTCATAATATTAACTAATTGCAGCCCCGTTAATAAGCCGTCTCCTGTTGTATTGTAATCCAAGAAAACGATGTGTCCAGATTGTTCACCACCGAGATTAAATCCATTTTTCTTCATTTCTTCCACAACATAGCGGTCACCCACGGCTGTTGGTACACTGTGAATTCCAAGCGCTTCTAGACCTTTATAAAATCCTAAATTACTCATTACGGTGGAAACAATTGTACTATGCTTTAGACGGCCATGTTCCTTCATGTACTTACCGCAAATAAACATAATTTGATCACCGTCTACAATATTACCCTTTTCATCGATTGCAATTAAACGGTCTCCATCACCATCAAAGGATAATCCCACATCGGCACCTTTCTCTTTCACTATTGCCGCTAAGGCTTCTGGATGAGTCGAACCAACTCCAGCATTAATATTAATGCCATTCGGTGAAGCACCCATAACTGAAATGTCTGCATCCAAATCAGCAAATAGATGTGTCGCAAGTGATGAAGTAGCTCCATGAGCACAATCTAAAGCAATATGGATACCAGAGAAATCTTCATCCACTGTATTTTTCAAATATTGAAGATACTTTTGTCCGCCCTCAAAATAATCCATGACCTGGCCGAGATTAGCACCAACCGGTCTAGGTAATTGATCCTCTGTCATATCAATTAATTCTTCAATTTCATATTCCTGCTCATCAGAAAGCTTAAATCCATCAGGTCCGAAAAATTTGATACCATTGTCTGCCACCGGATTATGCGAAGCAGATATCATTACTCCCGCCTCAGCCCCCAGTGCTTTTGTTAAATAGGAGACACCTGGTGTTGAAATCACACCTAAGCGCATTACCTCTGCACCAATTGAAAGTAATCCAGCAACCAGTGCTCCTTCAAGCATATGTCCTGAAACCCGAGTATCACGACCAATCAGCACTTTTGGTCTGTCCTTGTCCTTTGTTAATACAAACCCACCGAAACGTCCCAGCTTAAATGCCAATTCAGGTGTTAATTCACTATTCGCCACTCCGCGGACGCCATCGGTTCCAAAGTATTTTCCCATTATCAAAATCGCTCCTTATCGTGTATACTGCTGTGTTTTATGCGTTGTCTCTCGTTATCGTAATTTTTGCTGATGATTTATCAGGTTTCCAATTTACATCAGATGGTCCATTGACTTGAATTGGTACATTATGATTACCTTCTGTAAATCCTGTTAAATCAACGAATATATTGAAGTTGTTTGGTCCAAGAACTTTAGAAGCTGCGCCGGGTCCAAAGACTAATAAATTTACTAATTGATTGGATGGGTCACTAATAACCGCTTCATATTGTTCAGATAATCCCCTGATATTTATAGGAATGCCTGATACAGTCGTCTCTTCCTCTTTTTTAACGACTACGGTGACCTGTACTGTTTCAGGTGTTACTTTCGTTATTCCATTTGAGATAATCACTGGTAAAGTAATCGTCGTATTTTCACTTATCTTACTTACATCGACCTCAACTCGGACACTATCAGTATCTTTTAGTACATCTTCTCCACCAGATATTACTGCTTCATTCACATCCAAGCCAATGGATTCAATCGTGACCCCTGCTGGCGGCGTTCCTTTTTCTATAATATTAATAGGAACTGTTTTTTCATTTCTTTTTATTGGTATGGTGACCTCAACTGTTGCCGGTTCAACCACTACATTGAGTTTATTGAACTCCTTATCAAGTACCTGTACCTGTACCTCTTTTGAGACTGTACTTTCAAGGAGATCTCTGCCTCCAAGCGCTGCCTTAACATATGTAATTCGATCAATTACATCTTTCGCACCTGTTATTTTCACCATTTTCGGTTTAACGGATGGTTGTCCCGCTGCATAACCATCTTTTATCAGTTCACTATTAAATTCAGCTTCAACCGAAAACTCAGTCGTTACTTTCTCTTGAATGGCTACGGTTAAAGAGCTAGGTTCGATTGTTGCTTTTAACTTTTCGGATAACCCGCTAACTTCAAATTTCACCTTTTGATTACCTATTTTAGCATTGGTTAAATCAACAAAAACCTCAAAGTTCTTTAAAGCCTTTGCGGACTGAACATGCGGCATTGGACCTTGTATGGTTACTTCCACCGTATCAGGTATTCCAGAAACTACAAGATTCTCGGTATCATAATAAGCTTTTACTGGAATATCAGCTAAAGTTTCTGTGGTATTTTCCCCTGGTACATTTATCTCTGTTGTTTTTCCTCCAGAATTTGGAACAGCAGAATAAAGCAGGACCGCCATTAATAATGCCAATATTTTTATAAACCAAGGATTATCCATCAGTTTATCCATTACTTTTCCCCCTCCAGTTCCAACGAGCTGAAGAAGCCGGTTTTACTTTCGTACTGGTAATAATTAAATCATGAGAAATCAATTCTTTAAATGCGTCTAATGTTAAATTTCGATGAAGCTCCCCATTTTTGGTTAAGGAAATATTTCCGGTTTCTTCAGAAACAACTATTGTAATACTGTCTGTGACTTCACTTATACCTAAAGCAGCCCGGTGTCTGGTGCCCAGCTCCTTTGAGATAAAAGGGCTTTCGGATAAGGGAAGATAACAAGCAGCGGCAGCTACAATATTTTTTTGGAGTATTACTGCCCCATCATGAAGCGGTGTATTTGGAATAAAAATATTTATGAGTAATTCGGAAGAAATTTTCGCATCTAGCGGGATACCCGTTTCTATGTAATCACTCATCCCAGTTTCCCTCTCAATGGAAATCAAGGCACCAATACGCCGTTTTGCCATATAGTCGGTCGCCTTAACAATGGCATCCACCATTTTCTCCTGCTCCTCATCATCCGGTCCATTGCTTCGTGAAAAAAAGCGCCCTCTGCCTAATTGCTCGAGTGCTCTCCGAAGTTCCGGCTGAAAGATAATGATAATAGCTAGGAATCCCCAATCAATCGCTTGCTGCGTTAACCAGCTAAGCGTATTTAGACCAAAAAACTCACTAACAACTCTTATTAGGAGAATAACAACGATTCCTTTTAATAATTGTACGGCTTTTGTTCCTTTTATTAGGTTTAACAGTTTATAAATAACCCAAGAAACAAGGAGAATATCAACAATACTAGCTAAATACTTCCATATAGTAAAATCCTCAAAAAACGGCATTGTTTTTCCTCCGTAAATTTGTCTAACTTATAACCAATTTATTATACCATAAATTAAACATGTACTTATTATTAATCATTCTAATCCAAATCATTAAAAAAGAAATCACTCACTACGAGTGACTTCTTACTATTATTCTTCACCTTCATTAAAGATATCAATTACTTCAAAAGCGACTCTTTTCATGTGATACCAGATCCAGTCGAAGACTTCATTAACCTCTTCTATTTGCCCTGTTACATGGCCAGCGGAAGCTAAATACTGTTCCCCATTAATCACTGTGACATCACCTTGGACTTCACCTTCGATTCTTAGCTCGCCGTTTCGGACAATTACATCACCTTTGACAACTTCTCCTTCCGGTACAATCACAGTACCGTTCTGAACAACTAGATTCTCTTGTTTGGAGACGGAAAACTCACGCTCCTGATTCCAAGTTGAAAATACACTTCCTGCCATAAGGATTAAAAATAATGACGCTGCCGCAATTAATGGATGATTTCGTAACCATCTTTGCATGCTGACCTTTTTCTTTTCTTTTGGCAGGCTGGCCATTACCTTCGCAGTAAAATTGGGAGGTGCCTGCATTCTAGATGTTCCTTTTACAACTGCAATCGTTCTTTTATATTCATTGAACAGAGTCTCACAGTCCTTACAGCTTTTGAGGTGGCTTCTTAAAATCATCTCATTTTCGGGGTCAATTTCTTCATCTAAATATTCATGCATTAACTCAACGATTTCTTCATCACACTTCAACGTGTTTCACCTCTTATCACACATAACGTAATTGTTGACGTAACGCCTCACGTCCTCGATGGATTCGCGTTTTGACTGTACCTAATGGTAAATCAAGAATTTCACTTATTTCATTTAAAGACAACTCTTCAATATATTTCAAAACAATAACAGACCTGTATTTTTCAGGAAGCTTTAAAATTTCCTTTTGAACGGATTCTTGAAGTTCAAGACTTTCTAACTCATTTTCAGGTAAAGGAGAATTGGATGCCAGCTGCGAGTACATCGTGAGGCCGTCAGTTCCCGAGACCTCTGCATCAAGATAGTAATCTGGCTTTTTCTTCCTCATCCTGTCAATACACAAATTTGTTGCAATCCGAAATAACCAAGTTGAAAACTTTAAATCCTGATTAAATGATTTGATATTAACATATGCACGGATAAAAGCTTCCTGTGCAATATCTTCTGCTTCGTGGCGGTTTCCCAGCATTCGATAACCTAACTGATAAATACTATTACTATATATCTCAACAATTTCAGCAAAAGCATCTTGATCGCCTTTTAAAACCTGTTTAATTCTTTTTTTTATAAGGGCTTCCATCTATTTTTCTCAGCTCCAATACAGCTATACAATCTTACGAATCAATAGCAAAAAGGTTTCACTATAAATAATTTCTTTCTTACATACTTTTTATATTAACAAATATTAACTATTTTGGATAAAGGGAAGCTTAAAAGTTTTTTAAAAGTGGGAAGGAAGTAGTGGAAGGAAAAATAACAGCAGCTTTCTTGGAAAGCTGCCTGCTTATGATTATAGTAATTTTTCACCAAACAAGGAGCCCATCAATTCAACTGCCGCCCTTGCTGTTTTATTCTTTTCGTCTAAAATCGGGTTAACCTCTACAAACTCTGCTGATGTAATAATCCCTGCTTCCTCAAGCATTTCCATTGCCAAGTGACTCTCTCGATAACTTATCCCGCCCATAACTGGAGTTCCTACACCTGGAGCATCATTTGGATCTAATCCATCTAAATCTAGTGATAAATGAACACCATCTGTATTTGCCTTTAAATATGCAATTGTTTCTTCCATCACTTTTGCCATACCTAGTCTGTCTATCTCATGCATGGTGTATACTTTAATGCCTTTATCTTTAATTAAGATTTTTTCACCTTCATCAAGAGACCTTGCACCAATAATAACCACGTGCTCTGGTTTTACTTTTGGAGCATAACCTCCTAAATCAGTTAAAGAGCGATGACCAATCCCTAAACTCGCTGCTAATGGCATACCATGTATATTTCCAGAAGGCGAGGTTTCTGCCGTATTTAAATCACCATGTGCATCATACCAAATTACCCCTAGGTTCGTGTAATGCTTGGAAACACCAGCTAAAGTTCCAATGGCTATGCTATGGTCTCCACCTAAAACAAGCGGAAATGAACCAGATCGAATGACTTCGTCCACCTTTTCTGCAAGCAAGGTACTTTTTTCAGCTACAAGATCTAGATTTCTTAAGTTAGATTCTTTATCGATAACCACTTCAGGTCTTCCAATCGGAATGTCACCCATATCATGAATTTCATCAAATAGTGGTTTTAGTCTCTCATTTATCCCCGCATATCGGATAGCACTAGGTCCCATATCAACTCCACGTCTCATTTGACCTAAATCCATCGGCATTCCAATTATAGATAGCTTCCTCATATTCTACCTCCTACCCCTTGTTATCTACTATTTTAACCGCTTTCAAGGCAATGACTCAACTCGACAAAATTATGTATATATATACGTAGTTTGGTTTTATAGTAAGGTTTTAGGTTTAAGAAGACGTGGTGGTTTGAAACGTAGATTGACTACGTTCATTATGAATGCTGTATAGTTCCGCTGTATCGATTCATTTGTTTATGATCACCATGACACTCCATGGTTACCACTTTTTCGTATTTCTATTGTTTTTGGTCACCATAAACATTCCATGA
>NZ_BCVA01000079.1 GCF_001591505.1 Neobacillus niacini NBRC 15566 | reverse complement strand
GAGCAATTTATTACTTTCGCTCGTAAGCGACCTTTATAATATAACACAAGTCATTTTATAGTGTCAATATTATTTTTTAAAAAGAAAACCGTCACCTGCAATAACATTAATTCATTCGTTCGCAGCGACGGTTATTAATATATCAAGTAACTCCAAAAAGGTCAATAGGTTTTATTGTTTTTTACAATAATTTTTTACTAACCTGGTAACATCGATGAAAAATACCATGTCCTTTTGTTTCTAGGTTAACAACATCAACTAGTCCTTTATCAATTAAATACTCAATAAGTACGGCCAGATCAACAGAATAAGGGATCAATTCTTTCTCATTCTGAATCTCATTGAAGGACCAGTATTCTTTGGTACTTAGAACTTCTAGAAGATGAGCACATCCCACTTTCGTACGAGAATGAATTAGAAACTCGCTAGCTAAAAATAATAATTCCAGTCTCTTTTCAATGGGCTCTTCACTGTTTACAAGCTCTTCATATAATTTTACTATTTCAGGTTCAATTTGCTTAACCTGCTGCCAAACCGTTAATTCCGGGTGTAGTCCATTTTCAATTACTGCTAGTCGTGCTAAGTGGTGGAGTGAATGAACAACATAATTATAGGCGTCAAGGTATTGTTTATTTTCAAAGAGGCCCTTTCCATCTACATACCTTCTAATTAACTTCGCAAACTCTAATCCCATTTTAATTTTACGTCCATTGAAAGGAAATTCGCGCAGCTCTGTTTTCAGATTTTCTATATATTCATTACGGTCAAATATAATTTTCGCGGTATGAAGCCATTCAAATATTTTTCGATTCGTACCTAATAGAAGCCAATCTTTTAATTGACTCTCCGTAATAATATGCATCGCTGCTTTGCTGTCATTATAAGTATAATGCTTTATTAATAACGGCTGTTCTCCCTCTTTTACAATGATTAAAAGAATTACATCAAAGGTGTCCGTAGAATAACTTGATTTATGTCTCTTTTCTATCATCAATACCCCAAGTGTATTGGATTGACTAGCCCGTTCCTGATAAATGGGCCGAAGAATGTCTTTCATTCATCATTCCTCCATTTTTCTCGATAACTATATGTTCGACAGTAATAAAGAATTTCCTTCTAATATAGAAGACAAATTTCGACATTCTTTAACATAACATTTTTTCAGGAGAAGTAAATATGTTATAGTTTGTCTAGGAGGGAGAAATATGGCTAAATATTCAAGTAAAATAAATAAAATACGCAGCTTTGCACTATCCTTAATATTTATTGGCTTTATTGTTATGTACGGTGGAATATACTTTCGCAACTCTCCACTTATTATGACCATCTTTATGCTTTTTGGACTATTATTTATTATTGCAAGCACCGTCGTTTACTTCTGGATCGGGATGTTATCAACGAAAACGATTCAAGTAAAATGTCCAAGCTGTGGAAAACACACGAAAATGCTTGGGAAAGTGGATATGTGTATGTATTGTCGTGAACCTTTGACCCTTGATCCGAATCTGGAAGGCAAAGAGTTTGATGAATCCTATAATAAAAAGTCAAAAAATAAAAAGCCGATAGCTTAATCGGCTTTTTTCAATATTAATGCACTTCTTTACTGGTACACTCAGGACAAGTCCCGTAAACTTCCATACGATGATTATTCACTTTAAATCCGGTAACATGTGAAGCAAGTTGTTCCACTTCATTTAATCCTGGGTAATGGAAATCAACGATTTTTCCACAGCTCTCACAAATCACATGGTAATGATGTGATGTTACAAAATCAAACCTTGCTGAAGCGTCACCATATGTCAATTCTTTTACTAAACCTACCTCACGAAATACTCGTAAATTATTGTAAACTGTCGCCACACTCATATTAGGGAATTTTCCTTCAAGGGCTTTATAGATATCATCTGCTGTAGGATGTGACATCGAGTTTATTAAATATTCAAGTATCGCATGACGTTGTGGAGTTATACGTACTCCAGTTTCTTTTAAAGTTTCCAATGCTTCTTTTAACTGATTCATCGCCATGCACCTCTATTCCAAAAATATTCTTAAATTATAATTGTTATAATTAGTTTACTAAGTAATTATTACTTTTGTCAATATTGTTATATCATTATTAGGCAATTGTTATTATTTTTCTTGGTGCAGGGTCTGCTCTTTTATCCCTAGAGTATGATTAACATAACGAGCCGTAACAAATAATAGGTCTGATAGTCGGTTTAAGTAAGCCAATACAAGAGAATTAACATCTTCCCCCAACGAAACTGCACATCTCTCCGCTCTTCTGGCTGTTGTACGAGCAACATGGAATGCTGCACCAGCGGAATGTCCTCCAGGAAGGATAAAATTAGTGAGTTCTGGAAGGGATTCATTTAATTCGTCAATTTGCTTTTCCATTTCTTCAATATCACTGGCATTGAGAGACCACTTTACTTCCTTCCCCTTAGGGGTTGCCAGCTCCGCTCCAACATGAAATAGATTTGTTTGTATTTTATGATACATATTCTCTATTAATTCTTTCTTTTGAAAAGATTCATCTCTTAAAAAACTTATCGCTAGTCCTATCATTGAATTCGTTTCATCACAGGTCCCATATGCCTCAACACGTAAATCATTTTTCACGACCCTTTGACCATATATTAATGATGTAGTCCCTTTGTCACCCGTTTTTGTATAAATCTTCATATTTTTCCCCCATCCGTGTTTTGTGATATGTATCCCATTTGTTTACTCCCATCATAACATTTAAAAGACAGCCAATAAATTATGAAATAAAGGGGTTACAATCAATCCATAAAAAAAAAGGGTCGATTACCGACCCAACAAGTTTTATCTGAGGAGGTATGCCCTAATAAAATGATATTCAAATTGCTTTCTTTTGCATTGGACAAATGCCTTTTCTATAGAAAATAGGCTGGATTTAAGTTTAAAAAAAACCATATATTCTTTTTGATTTATGGATTAATCGCAAGCCCATCCACAGCAGCAATAATTTCTCCTTTATAGCCTGCAGCTGAAAATACTTTTGATATACTAGGTATGTCTACCTTACCTAGACCAATATGGGTTAAGACAACTTTTTTCGCTTTAGCATCTGCTGCCATTTTGGCAAGGTCTTCTAGTGTAGCATGCGATTGCTTTAAACCATTGTTTAGACTTTCCCGCGCCTGTTCTGGGACGAAGGAAAAATCACTTGCTAACATTCCATCTATCACTAGAATATCAGCATTCTTTGCAAACTTTGCAAATTCCTCAGAATAGGTTAAATCACCTGATACCACTACACTTTGTCCCTTTGCATCAAATCGATAGGCATAGGTTGGAACAGTATGTGGGACAGGAATAGATGAAATTTTCACGCCATCGAGCTCGAACTTATATTTATCCTCTGTAAAATCTTGAATACTTACATTTGTAAAAATTCCATCCTTTGGCCAGCCTAAACTAGAACGATACTCTAAATCCGACTTAAAGAAATTAACTGTCGTATTATATAGTTCTTGGACTTGAGGTCCGACTAGATTTAGGGAACGTCTTCCTGTAGGTCCCTGCCAGCCATCAATGAAAAAGTTCCAAAAGCCTCCATTATGGTCAACATGCTGATGTGTAAACAACATATTTGTAATTTTTTCTGCAGGCAGACCAATCTTTAATAGTGTACTCGTTGTATTTTCTCCGCTGTCGACTAAGAAAAATTTATCTTTATATTGTACTAATGTACTTGGAGCCCCACGGCCAACCTCCGTTTTTGGATTGCCTGAACCAACAATCACAACTTGAAAACCAGCAGGTACTTCATCAAATGTGGAGTTGCCATTTTTATTTTGTGACGGCTTTTTATCAGCTGACTCTTTCGTACCACATCCACTAATTACCATAACTATTAACAAAACTAAGAGTAAAAGTTTTCGCGACATTTATCCTGCTCTCCTTCTATACATTAATACTATACTTGGAAACTAGTTTTAACATCTTGATTTGGAGTTAACTGAACCTTAGATGGTGCTGTTTCCTTATATAAAAATGCTAATATGAATGCAAGGGCACCAGCCGCAGCAGCAACGTATAATGGTGTTTGAATCCCATAAATGTCTGCTAAAGCACCATTCACCATTGGATTTAAAAAGCCTCCGATTAACTCACCAATCCCAATTGTTAGACCAATAGCAAGACCTGAGTACTGTAATGGAACAGACTCAACTGGAATAACAGACATCGACATTCCGATTACTCCTGAACCAGCAGAGCCGATAAATAATAGAAGCATCATTAATGGAATCGAATCCACGAAAACGATTGATAGTGGAATGAGAATTAACAAAAACCCTGAAACCAATGCAGCAGGTTTACGGCCAGTGCGTTCAGATAATGTCGGGATTAAGAAACCAAAGATTGCATACCCCACTCCAAATGAAGCCATTACGAAACTCATGGTTGTTTCAGATAAACCTTTAGCTTGTACTAAATAGGTGGGTCCAAAAATTTGGAACGCCATAAGTGTTGTCATTACCAAACTGAAAATAACAACTGATAACCAGATATTACGGTGCTTAAGAACATCTCTCACTTTAACTTTTTCAGTCGATTTAACTGTATGCATAGCGTGAAATTTCACTGGATCGGGATTTTTGACGGATTTGAGAATGACAAAGCTTAAAATAATTCCTGGAATAATTGTTAAATAGAATGCAGTATGCCAATCAAAATTTGTTGCTAATGCGACGATAACTACAGGCGCTAAAATGCTGCCGAATAAAGCGTTACTTGTGTTCATGGTGAAACCTAAGTTAAATCCTTTACGGTGCTGAGACGATTCCATTGCTAAAATCGATTGTGTTTGTGGAATCAGTGGACCTTCTACGATCCCCATTAATAAACGCAGTACGAATAACATAGCAAAGGATTGTGCTAAACCGTGCATTAATGACACAACAGAGAATGCAAATACCAAAATTGCTAACATAGTTTTCTTACTCTTAACTTTATCTGATATGAACCCGCCTAATGGACCAGAAACTGACCAGGTTAAGGCAAGAGCTGCCCCCAGTAATCCCAATTGCGTATAGTTTAGCCCTAAATCTACAGAAATCATTGGGAATAAGTAGTTAATGGCTAAACGGTCAAAGAATACAAAACCGATTGTGAAGAAGACGATTACGACTAACTTATTTTCATACGTCCAAAACTTTTTATTTTTCATTAAATTAAACACCCTTCCTTAAAATCACGTATTATTAGCGTTTTAAAATAAATCATAAAATACGTAGATACCGAGTTGATTGATAAAAAATGACAATCATCTGGATTTCGAGGATTAATGTGACCGTACTAAAATAAAAAGTGTACAGTATTGGTCCGTATTAATATCCAAGAAATAGGAATACAAATTGTGGTGTACTAAGAAGTAAAATTTAGAAGATTGTGAATATTTTTAACAGTCTTGAGAAATTAACTATGATATTAAGCGTTCTACATATAGAGTGCCAATGCCCACCCCCTTTAGGCTAAATCGTCAGCACTAGTATTAATGACCTACATATGAAACGGAAGTGACCAACTGCAGTTCCTATGGCTACTGCCAGATGATCACTTCCCTAGAAATCTATTTACCTACTGCCAGACGACATGAATTGACTTTAAGAATTTTTACTAAGACTTTAAAAAATCTGCTGTACGTATATAAACGTCTTTATACTCATCAAGATGCGTAAATTTGCCTAAGAAGCCATGTGTCGCACCTTCATATCTTTTTAGCTCAGCATGTACACCGCAGTTTTTTAAATTCTCCACAAATAGTTCCCCTTCATCACGAAATGGGTCATATTCTGCTGTGATGACAAGAGCTTTGGGAAGGTTTTCTAAATTCTCTTCTCGAATCGGTGAAACAAGCGGATTATCGGTATCCACATTCCCTAATAAATAAAAGGAGTTAATTTCTGCAAGTTGATCGCTCTCAACGAAATACCCCTTTCCATTTTCTACTATAGATGGGTAACGAAATTCACTAAAATCAAGGTCTAGGGATGGGTAAAATAGTACTTGCTTTGTAATCGTAAATTCCCTTTTATCACGAGCCATTAGAGAAACCGCTGCAACTAAGTTTCCGCCAGAACTATCCCCAGCAACGGCAAGGTTTTTTCCATCCCATTTTAATTCGTCTTTATGATCTGCTGCCCATTTTGTAACATTATAGGAATCTACTAATGCAGCAGGAAATGGATGCTCAGGAGCGAGACGGTAACCTACAGAAATAACTTTATAGCCTGATTCCTTACAAATCGGTCGAACCACTTCATCATGACTTTCTAAAGTACCCGACATAAATGCGCCACCATGGAAATACAAGAGAATTGGATAAGACTCTGCTTCGTTTGGCGTATAAATTCTTACTGGTACATCTGCTTCATCAGTCGGAACGATTCTCTCCTCGACAGAATAAACTTGCACTCGTTGTTCTACCGGTAAAACAGGTGAATCGAACATTTTTCTATGTTCTTCTGGAATGATTTTTGGCTTAGAATCGGATTTTGGAATAATATCTAATATTTTTTTTATTTCTGGATGTACTGGCATTTTCGAAACCTCCGTCTTTCAATCCGTCGCATATTTTATCAAATGCACAACGGAATATTCCCACTCTATCTAATTTTCTGATATCTATTTGTGCTATTAAATTGCATTATTTATTTTCAAAGAATTCTTTTTCTGGGAAAAATGTATCTTCTTTGTCGTTATGGAACTGTCGAGATAAATTTTGGAATAAATGGCAAACTGGTTTTCTTTGAGTTTCATACTTTTGTAAAGCTTCCGCAACAGTTTCAGCGTCAAGTAAACATTCAGCCAATACCCCTGCATCTTGAATCGCCATATTTGCACCTTGACCTTGGTTATGAAGCATTGAGTGTGCGGCATCCCCCAGCAGAGTGATGCATTCATTGCTCCACTGTTGGACTGGGTCGATGTCATATAGTGCACGAACATCCCAATGATTAATTTCTTCGGCAATCTTCTGGAAGTTAGGATGGAAGTTCTTTAATTGATTAAGCATGTCTTCTTTCGGCACGTTTGGTCTGCCAGTTCGGTCATGGTGTGGTACGGTAATATCGACGGAAACCTGTTTTCGATATTGTAACGGCAGAAGATATAAATTGACTTTATCATTTGCAACAATTCGAAGTGTGTCACCAGTAGCTAACCCATATGTTTCATCCTCATTAACAAGCGCACGATAAGCATGATAGTTGTGGAATACTGGCTCAGCTTGACTGAAAAATAGATTTCGCGTTAGGGACCGAATACCATCTGCACCAATGACCAAATCGGCTTCCACTTTAACACCGTTTTCAAACTCGATTTCTGCATAGTTTCCATGGCGAACAATATTTTTACATTTGTGATTCAAATGGATGTACTCAGATGGTATGGCATTAATAAGCGTGTCCAGACAGTCTGCGCGATGAATTAATCTCGCCCATTTTTCATTCGGGTCATCTGTTAATGCCGGCCATTGCTCCTTAAGTAATACTTCCGCTTGTTCTGAAAGGATTTCTATTTGGACACTTTTATGTGTTACTCTCTCAATTTCCTCCTTAAGCCCCCATTTCTCGAAATACTGGATGGATGGCGGACGCAAACCGATACCTGCCCCTACCTCTTTTATAGCTGCTGCCTGCTCATAGACGTCGACATTAAATCCTGCATGACGTAAAGCTACTGCAGCTGACGCACCGCCAATACCCGCACCTAGAATAGCAATTCTTAATTCTGACTTTAATTTCATAAACATTTCCCTCCTATGCAATATCTTTTTCTTTTATATTTTTGTTAGCAGTTATTTTCAACGGCACAAATGAAAATGCTAGAGCAGCTATAATACCCGGAATGGCAAACGAGAGAAAATTCATTTGCGCTGATAGATTAAGAGAAACTAGAACACCTCCAAAGGTTGGTCCTATAATTCCTCCTATTCTTCCAATTCCCGAAGCAAACCCTATAGCTGTTGAACGCATTAATGGAGGGTAGTATTGTGATACAAAGGAGTAGGAAATGTTTTGAGCCCCCATCGTACATGCACCCGTTATAAATACCAATAGATACAAAATCGCCATATTATTTTTAAAACCAAGGAGCGTTAAGGAAACAGCAGACATGATAAACATTGGAACAAGCACTTTTTTAACTCCAAATTTATCTGCAAGACCCCCAAGGATTAACGTTCCAATAATAGCGCCTATATTTAAAACAATCATAAAGCTTAGGCTAGAACCAAGCGGGTAGCCGGCACTAAACATCAAATTAGGAAGCCAAGTACTTACCCCATTAATCATGAGTAAGCACATGAAAAAGGCAATCCAGATCATAACCGTACCAAGAGCGCGCTTATTTTTGAATAATGCAAGAACCGGAGAACTAGGATCCTCTTTATCTGTACTTAATACAAACTCAGCATCTGGAGGCAAGGTTATCCTGTCATTAACCTTTGAAAGGACGAAACGAAGTTCATTTATTCGACCCTTCATCAACAAAATTGCGGGAGAATCATGGAAATACTTAATCATAAATGGAATGAGCAAAAGTGGAATCGCTGCTACCCAGTAAACACTTTTCCAGCCCATAAGAGGAATAAAGTAAATTCCTATAAGACCTGCTAAAATTCCACCGACTGAAAAGGCACACATGACAATTGATACCATCGTGTTATGCATGTGTTTCGGTGCGTAATCTGTCAGTAATGCAATCACATTTGGCAAAACCCCGCCAATCCCTACTCCTGCAATAAATCGGAAGATAGAAAACGGTGTTGGACCGGGCGCAAATGCACATAAAAACGTGAATATACTAAATAAGACAACGCATAAAATAAGAATATTTTTTCTGCCAAATTTGTCAGCCAACACACCAAAGAATATGGCTCCTAACATCATTCCGAAAAATCCGTAGCTGCCAATGGCTCCTGCTTGAACAGGGGATATGGACCATTCCTTCATTAGAATAGGGATTACTGATCCATATATAACTAGATCGAACATATCAAAAACAATAATTAAGCAGCAGCAAATTAATAATCCAATATGAAAGCGGTTAAATTTTCCTTCATTTACAACGTCGGAAATGTTTATTTTTGACATCCTATTATCCCCCCTGTCGTATATCGTAGATACACACTCATCTATGGCCTATCTTAGCGATTAACTGTGAAAGAAAACTTATAGTCATCAGCTCTATGAACAGCTCTTCTCCAGCCTATGAGTCTATCATTTCGTGTGTATAACTTTGTTTCTATTACGAGAACAGAGTCCCCGCATTTGATACCCAAAAGCTCTCCCTCCATGCTGGAAGCATTTGTGGCACAGATTTGGTGGTCACCACGTGAAACGAAAATGCCTTGTTCACTCTCTAGAAGCATAAAGATACTATCCACCTTCTCAACCTCTTGTTTACTCAATTGGATATCCTCCGAAACTAACAAATAGGTTTGTGTCCATACTAGCGGCTTCACTTTGAGAGAGATTAAACGTGATATTCGGAAAAGCTTATCACTAGGTTTCAGCCCCAGAATCGTGCACAGTTTCTCTGTAGATAACAAACGGTCCATACTTAATATTTTCGAAGAGCAATCTAAACCTTGATCACGAAGGAATCGAACGAGTCCTCCTAACTCTAACCCAGGTGGTCTTACTGGTAGTTCTTGAACAGGAAAAGTGCCCTTCGCCCGCTCTCGATAAACATAACCTTCATCAGCCAGCTCCTTCAGCTCCTTCAGCTCCTTCAGCGCCTGGCGAACAGGCGCCCGGCTAACGTGGAAGCGCTGAACAAGTTCATACTCTGTACTAATGGGGCGACCAGTTTCACCGACAGCAGCCTGTATCTCCTTCATCAATATTTCCTTGATTTGTTTATATAGCGGCACCGATGAACTGCGATCAATGGTTGGTTTTATCGCATGCTTTACCATTATTTTGCAGTATCTCCTTGAGCAAGTCCGGTGGCATGAATCTTAAGCTTTGCTGCCGTACGCTCCTGCAGGTATTCAAATGTAACTCCAGGTGCGAGCTCATGGACAACAAGACCTTCATCTGTAACATAAATTACCGCAAGATCTGTATAGATACGATCTACACAGCGCGGTGCAGTCAATGGGTACGTACATTCCTCTACAATTTTCGGCTTTCCCTTACTGGTGTGCTGCATACAAAGGAAAATACGTTTTGCGCCAACTGTTAAATCCATCGCGCCTCCAACCCGTCCAAGAGGATCGTTCGGAACCTTCCAACTGGCAAGATCACCTTCCGTCGATACTTGAAATGCACCCAGTACTGCTGCATCAAGATGGCCGCCACGAATCATGGCAAAGGAGTCTGATTGCGAAAAGAAACACCCACCCGGTTTTAATGTGATTGGTTCCTTGCCTGCATTAACCAGGTCCATATCCTCCTGACCTGGTTCTGGTTTCGGCCCTAGGCCAAGCAGACCGTTCTCACTATGAAGAATAATTTCCCTTCCTTCCGGTATAACATCAGCCACAAGTGTAGGAATACCAATACCAAGATTCACGAACCATCCATCTTCTAAGTCCTGTGCTACTCGCGTAGCTAACTCAATCTTTGACCATCCAACCTTTTGTTGATCTTTAACCATTTATTAACACCCTCCCTTCACGCACGGGCTCCAATTTTACTAAACGATGCACGTAGACACTTGGAGTAGCAATGTTCTCTGGGTCTAATTCTCCGACTTCAACGATTTCATCTACCTCAGCAATGGTAATTTTCGCAGCCGTCGCCATTACAGGGTTAAAATTACGCTGTGTCTTATTGTAGACAAGATTTCCCCAACGATCTGCTCGATGCCCTTTGATAAAAGCGTAGTCACCAATAATAGCCTGTTCTAAGACGTGCAAACGACCATTGTACATACGTGTTTCCTTATCTTCTCCAAGTTCAGTGTGTGCTGCCGTTGGTGTGAAAAATGCTGGTATCCCTGCGCCGCCTGCTCTGATTCGCTCTGCTAAAGTTCCTTGTGGGGATATTTCTAACTCGATCGTGCCATTCTGAAGACGTGCAATTAAATCGTCAGCATGTGGACCAACAGGGAATGAGCAGATAATTTTCTTTACTTGGTTGTTACTGATTAATGCGGCAACACCATCACTAACAGCTCCAATATTATTGGAAACAACTGTAAGGTTCTTCGCTCCTTGATCAACGAGAGCCGCAATTAAATGTGATGGCAATCCGCTTCCCCCGAATCCTCCAACAAGCAGCGTTGCCCCATCCTGTATATCAGCAACTGCCTTTGCAGTTGTTTCAAACCTTTTCTGAATCATTTCGATTTTCCTCCTCTCGTTTAATCTCCGTACCAATTAGTTCTTCTTGGTAACCATTCATCGTGACAAAGAATGCGCAAGGTAAATGCCTTGGATCACCTGTATAGCCGATCTCATCTGCAATCGATCCAAATGGTCCATAGAGTTCATGCTGCTCAGCATGTCGTCCATTGATTAGATGTCGTTTTACTAAATCTTTTAATTTAGTGTCCATATCAAGACTTGCTTTTAACACCTCTGCAACTTTCTTACATTCGACTTGTGCATTTTGCAAATGACCATCTTTATTGCGGAATGGATGACCTAAGAATAATCGCTTAGGACGAACTTCTTCTAATAAACGTTTTATACTTTTACGATAAAGACGTGAGTTTTCTATTGTTGGCATACCGCTTAACCCGCCATACATTTGTACTGCATCTGCCGCAAAAGCCCAATCAAACCCTTCCAAGACAAAGGTCACAGAGCCAATTGAATGTCCTGGAGTTTCAATCACACTTAACGTGATATCACCTCCAAGGTGGATGGAGTCTCCGTCCACTACCTCCAAATCCGGTTCGATTATGCCGCCAATATCTGTTGTTAGCATTGAAATATGCTTTTCTTGTATAGCTGAATCAGTAATGTATTTTCCTTGTAGTGACTTGTAATCAACGATTTGTTCATTCTTATCACGCAAGAGTCGTGCTTCCTTTTTTGGAATAACGACTTTTGCATTCCGTCCTGTTTTCTCCCAAACTGCATAAGCTCCGCCAAGATGATCCACATGACCATGGGTTAGTAAGATCCAGCGAATGTCTTCTATGCGGATACCATGTTGTGCCAAGGTTGGCTCTATGTCTTGACTTGCCGAAATACTAACACCGGTATCGATAATGGCTGGTTCTGGCGCGTCAACATAATAGGCAAATGCCGCAATGGGCCCAAATTTACATTCAATGGGTATCACACGTACGGGATTTGTTATCATTTTGTTCACCCCTTTTCGGTATTGCTGAGGCCAACAGCACCTCGTAAGGTACTGTTGATGTCCCTTTTTCAGTAAGCCGTCATTTATGATTGATTAGTAACATCGAATTGTTTTGGTATAACAGGTAAAACTAAACGTGATGGGTGATCAGCGTCTCGATAGATTTTGTGGGTTGTTGCACGACCACTTGGTAAGTGATAGCTATCTGGCGGTAATAATTTTGCCTCTTCTCCATCAAGTGGTTCGTTACATGCAAGGTCTAATTCAATACGATGTCCAGCTTTAATTAAGAAGGAGAATGGGTATAAGCGAATACCATACTCGTTAATTTCACCAGGTGTGACTGGTACCACACGGTTATGCGGGTGCCAAGGCTCACCGTAGGTTGATTTTTCTTCATTTAATTCACGATGTGAGGCTTTTAGATACCCTGATGTCATTAAAGTACGTTTGCCGCTTGGGTCTACATCATATAGTTTGGCAATGAAGTTAGTATCATCTGTATCGATCTCAGCAAAAATATACAAAGCACCTGTTCCTGTCATTTCTACAGGCTCAAGGAATTTATCACTTGTCCATTTAATCTTTTCAGATGTTGTTGTAACGGTTAATGGTGCTTGGTAGAAGCCGTCTGGATGTGCATATTGTGATGTTAATGGCTCTCTTTTCTCACTAATTTTGTGGCGAGGACGCAGATAAAACGCTTTCTTTTCTTCATAAGGCAATGGCCAGTGATTTTCCTTGCGCCACTTGTAAGAACCTTCTACAGAAAACTGAACGGTTGGTTCATCCATAATGCCATTATCAATGCCCTTTAACCAGTAATCATACCAGCGGAACATTTCGTCATGATTCTCATGGAATGGACGCTCTAACATCGGCGGGAGTGCTTGTATATCAAGCTTTTTAATGCCTGATACTTTGTGGAAGCATTCGATTGTGCCTTCCACGTTCCAACCGCGGCCCCATTTTGCTTGGAAGTAGGTTGGGATCTCAACTTTATGTGCAACTTCGATTGCACTATCTTTTTGCCAGAATGGGCCGTCAAGTGGATTTAATAAGTAATCCATCCATAGTTCGTGGCGGTCTGGGTAATGTAGTAGGTGAACAAAATCGGACCAATGTGCAATATCCGGGTCATTTAATCGTTCTTGTGTTTTATCTTTAATCTCTTCTGGGGTGAAAACTTTCGATGTTTTACTTGCTACGTTATTGAATGCGTTACCGCTATCACCGCCGCGTCCTTCACGAGAAGCACGAGGCATTAGCCACATAATACCGCCATGATAGCAAAGTTCATAAAGATCGAAATGACCTCCGTTTGCAAAGATTGCTTTTAAGTGTGGCGGCTGTTCCGCTGCACCCAAAATTTGAACCGAAGCAAAGTATGAAATCCCAATCATCCCGATATTCCCATCGCACCAATCTTGCTCTGCCATCCATTCAACAAGGTCATAGATATCTTTTCCGTCGCCATGACCACCTGAATTGTAGTTACCGCACATTTCACCTTCAGAGTGACCTGTACCACGTACGTCTGCAATAATATGTGCATAGCCATGTTCGATCACTGCACGAATATCGCCTGCCTCGATTGCACCATTCCAAAGATGACTTGGGCGTGCTTGTGGAGGTAATGTTAACGCTTGTGCTTGCAGTTCCTTGCCATAAGGGCTAAGTGCAAGTAATGCTGGTACTTTTTCTACTCCATCTGGAAGGTAGATATCAGCAGCGATATGGACGCAATCACGCATTGGAATGCGTACATCCTTCATGATTCTCATTTTATCCGCTCCTCTTTTTTGTTCTTCTAAGTAACTTTTGATGTGACCGTTCTATTGAGGACAAATCTATTGGTCATTCTACGAGTTTTGTCTTTAACACACCTTATTAAGGACAAATCTATCGGTCATTCTACGAGTTTTGTCTTT
>NZ_BCVA01000078.1 GCF_001591505.1 Neobacillus niacini NBRC 15566 | reverse complement strand
AATATACTTCATTTCCCTTCCTCCTAAGATATGTTTTGTTCACTTTAGCATGATTAATGTGCTAGTTGGTTGTTTTCTACAAAAGAAGATAAAACGTTACAATTTTTTCTATCAAGTTTCGTTTGCTGTAATTCCCATAATAAAACACCACCCTTCCCCTATTACAAAATGTAGTGAAAGGACGGTGCTTGGGCTTTCATTATTTATTTTCAATCAATGTAAGTTAATGTAGCAGCACCATTGTTTTAGCTGCAATTAGCATCCCTTGTTGAAGGAATGCACCCGTTAGTTAAGTTAATTCTTCACAAACTATAATTTCATAATAAAAGAGGGTAACTATAATATATTTATTTCTTAACTCAAGGCTCTAATAATAAAGAACCCTCCGAAAATGGTTCTTTTAAAATGGGGGTGATTATTGTGCGGTATATCCACCGTCAACAAGTATTGTCGCTCCTGTTGTAAAGTCATTTTCAGCTAAGAAAACAAATGCATGAGCGATTTCTTCAGGCTTTCCAAGTCTTCCGATGGGGTGTCTCGCTACAAGTCCATCATAGAACTCGCCTAAGGCTTCTTTGTTCACAAGAGCCGTTTCAATATAACCAGGAGCTACAGCGTTGACCCTGATGTTACGAGTAGCATATTGTAGAGCAGCCGCTTTTGTCATTTGAACTACTGCACCTTTTGATGCAGCATACGGAAATGCACCCGGCTCGCCTACCACTCCCAGAATAGAAGCTGTGTTCAGTACCACGCCACCGCCAGTTTTTAAAAACTCTTGAATAGCATATTTCGTGCCGAAAAAGACACCGTCCTGGTTCACTCTTATGATTTTATGGTAGTCATCATAAGACATCTCATGTACTTCCCCTAAACTGCCGATGCCTGCATTGTTCACAATGATATCTAATTTTCCGTAATGTTCTACTGTTTTAGCCACTAGGTTCTTAACAGATTCTTCATTTCCTGCATCCAGTTTAACAAACAAAACATCTAATCCATTCGTTTTTAGTTCAGATTCAACGGCTTTTCCTCCTTGTTCATTGAAATCACCGATAACGACTTTTGCACCTTTTTCTGTGAAAGCTTTTACGGTTGCTAAACCAATTCCACTTGCTCCACCTGTTACAATTGCTACTTTGCCATCTAATTTACCCATACTTTATGCCCTCCTGGAATATGTTCGTTAACCAGTTTTATAAAATGACCATTAACGTTATTATTCTGTTCAAAATGATATTCTATAACCATCTAATGATGGTTCTTTATAGAAAGATTGCATTCAAAATAAAAGTTTCAAATTACGAAGAAACATTGTTGTGGTTTAAAATTAGAATATGGTTTAGTTGAGTAAGGGACGTAAAAAAAGCACCCCAAAGGATGCTTTTAATTAATAACAACAACTTCTAAGATGTTTTGTTTTCTTCATGAACCTGATCTTACAATTGTGTGAAGTTCATCTTTTCCTAACTAGTATAAACGTCTAAAAATTTTGCATGACATTCTTGCAAACTTTTTGATATTTTCCTGCTCCAGAGTAATTGGTTTGTAGGTTTTAACCAAGTTAAGGAAGTATTGAAGTTGCTTGATTTCTTTTTTGCCCAGTAACGTTGTAACCTCTTCCTATGAAGATCGATATTACTAATAAAGTGATGGGACATTGTATTGTATATCGGTGATTTCCACCTCAAACCATCTAAACTCTTCATCTTTCTCGAACCAAGTAACATCCGATTTACTAGGTATTCGAATACCCTTAAATTCTTTAAATTCTTTATTTATTCCTCCCCAATCACTTAATACATATTTACCTTCTACTTCTCTGTATCTTTTTCCAACGAAACGGAGGATGTCGCCTTTCTCATTAAAATAAAATACACCTGAGACGGAGATCCCGTTGTTTTCCATTGTAGCTTTCGCAGAGGTCTCATCGATTTCTTCCCATTTAATATAGGGCTTTAGTGCAGCTGATGGATACCACATCATTTCAGCAAGATATCTCATCATTGTACCGGAATCCATTTCAGGACCCTTTGCATCCACAACTGGAAATAAAGAGAAGACTTTAATTTTCATTTTTCCTGTTCCTGCTTTATAAGTATCAATACCGGATAACCGCACTAAAGGTGCCATTTTGACATCAGCTATCCAGATAAATCCTGGTTCATTAATTGTAAAATACTGTTCTGCTTTGGTGGGCATCCATTTGCCATTTTTTTCAGTTCTCATTCTTCCTTGTTGTTTAAGACGAACCGTTTTAACTTCATCCTTTCCTATTACATTGGAATTAATTAACCACCTTTGAACAGGATATGGAAGGTTTTTCATGTCTTCTCTTCCAATTGTTTTTGAGCTCTCTTTATCAATATCCTCAAATAAAGCAGCAACTTGGTTTTCACCATTCTTAACAAACAAAACTCTAGCTATTCTAGGAACAACGATTAATAACAGCAGAAAAAGAATTATTAAGGCTAATACCAACTGTATCGATTTTGGCATTTTTAATCCTTCTTTCATTTTTATTTTGAATATCATAAAAAATATCAAAAATTACCAATGGAATAAAAGTGATCGAGTGATACCCATGAATAACCCGGTGGATAGGTTTAAGTTCACTTGCAAAGGAAACTTATTAGAGGAAAGAACAAGCCTTTTAAGTGGTTCTTTACTAGTTTGCATAGGGTGCTTATTCAGCTAAAGCTCCCTTTAGGACAATCAGAATTAAATTAGCCTTATTAAGGTTTTACCTAAATCATACCATTTATTAAACACCAAACCCGCTCATAAAATGAATATTTAAAGAACTATGCCGCCCTATACTAGAACAAGAAAAATGCATTTCTTTGTTCCAGTAATACACTCGATTGAAGCAATGGAAAACGAAGGTATAACAAATCTTAACTATAGGAACTGCAGGTATTCTTCAAAGGAGAACTACAACGGATAGTAGTATGACTTGGAATATAGATACGAATATTGAATTAAAAGCAAGATTGGCTATTGAGGAAAGCTAATAATGACTTTGTTTACGTGCATATGAAGGCACCGGATGTGAAAGGCAAGGATAATGAACCACATGAGAAAGTAAGGTCTATTGAGTTATTCGACCATATGGTTGGGCTCATTCGTCAGCAGTTACCTGAAAATGTGTACTTCGCATTGGCAGCCGATCATTCTACACCTTGTGAAGTTGGGGAGCATACAGGTGGACTGGGAAATATTACAGGAGGTGACTTTGTAAGAACCTAACACGGGCTATTAGGATTTGTAAAGAAGCTCCATTCACTCCCCTCAAGCAAAGAAAAGAGCCCTATAAAAGGACTCTAATAAAATACTATGCAACTTTTGGCTGTTCGCCTTTTTCATACTTCACTCTTTTTCTGCCATATTCCATTGATGGTTTTTCAAAGGCGTAATAGGCAATCCACGAAACCAGAATGGTTGCTGGGAAAGCCAAAACAATGATTAGCCAATATTGTAAGACTCCATACCATAGGTTAATAAATGACAATAAGACAATAGCATGGAACAAATACAGGCTGTAGGATATTTTGCCAAGAAACTTGAAAATACCAAATGATAAAATAGTAGAAAATACCTTCGATGAAAACGTTAGGATAATAAATATGGCTGCTCCTATCGTAATCATCCAGTCATTCATAACATATTTATGCACCGATTCATTATAAATGAAAAACCACCAAGGATAGGTATAAAACAGGATGGCAGATCCAAACAAAACCATATTTGTTAACCTACTTTTAATGTATTCTTGGATTTTTTCTCGATATTTAGCCAATAATGCCCCTACAATAAACATAGACATATAGTGTAAAGAGTCAACAAAGGAAGTGGAGTAATCCATATAATTTAATTTATATAGGACTGAAGTTTTTACATAATAACTGATGACTGAGGCTGTCAGTGCGAATCCAAGACATATCTTATAATTATATTTAATAACTAGAATCATAATGAACGGAAAGACAAGTGAAATCCTTAATTCATGTATTAAGGACCAGATTACCGGATCAAACACATAATTTTTAAAGTCTCCCAAAACAAATAGATGATGGAGTATTTGACTTAATGTGATGTCTTCTGTCCAAGCAAAATTGAACCACTTTCCTAATTCTTCAATTCCATTTCTAGAAATCGTCATTTTTAATATGATTGCAACTGTTACGGCACAAATATAAGGTATATAGATTCTAAAGAACCTTTTTACCAAAAAATCTTTATATGACCCTTGTTTATTATTTAAAAACGGTAAAGCCAACACAAAGCCACTTAAAACAAAAAACAAGATCACTGCCTCGTGTCCCGCCCAAAAAATATGAACTGGAGTAAACTTTAGGATTTTTAATAAAAGCCCATTTGGATAGTTATTGGAATTAAAAAACATTGGAATGACATTAAAAAAGTGATTTATGACTACGGTTAAGGCCGCAATTCCCCTTAAAGAGTCTAATTCTTCGAACCTTCTTACCATTTAACCAACTCCCGTAATAAGATTACCCTAAGATAATAGTAATTGGAAGTTGTATTCGTATATTATTACCTCAATATTCTTCTCAAATTAAACCTGCCCCGCTGGCTTAAGTAAGTTGTTCACACCATCATCGAAATGCCACTTATATTTCACTTTGTCGATATTTGTTAGTTTTTCGGAACTTTTGCCGAATATATTTACTGGATTTCAATTTTTGGTAAACTGACATAGTGACTTTTTTACTATTTAAGGTTCTGAACAGGAGTAATAGTGTAATGATGAGAAAAACTTGTAAGGGTACTAAAAATTTACTTATGAAAATTAATAGGTTAAGAAAAAAAATGATTTGTATCGGGATGGCCAAAGGATTATCTCATCCAGAAACACTAAAGTATAGTGAAGAATTGGACGAGTTAATATACAAATTTCAAAAGTAATTAAGGATTGATAGTTTTTCTTCTACGATCCCTTTTTATTTAGATTACTTTTTAAAATATTAGGGTTCTTTGAACAACAATATTTTGTTTTTTGTAGTACTATGTCGAAAACTGAATGGATTTACCGAGGTGCATAAATGAACGTTTTTGAAGGTATAAACTTAAACACAATGCAATTCATAGGGCCGATTATCATCTTATTTATCAATATGATACTAACTGCATTTATATTTAATTTATTATTTAGTTGGTTACCGAAAAAACTTTACAACTTTCTACTTGGACCGGCTGCTCTTTTTGGTGCGTATATATGGGCCATACCTATGAATATGGGTTTCTATGACTTATTTAAATAGTCTGCTTGGGTATATAAAAATTGACTTATTCTAAATACTCACTAGCTAGATTAGGGTTGAGGTACCTAGCCATTCCTGTTTTGGTTTTCTTTAATCCAAGTTTTTTATAAAATCCTTCATTTCCCGTTGTATTTCCCGTTGTTGAGATTAAGTGTACACACGAAATATTACTTAGTTTAGCAAGTAAATACTCCATTATTTTTTTCGCTATCCCTTGCTTTTGAAACTCTGGATGTACTAAAACGTCGTATATGGCCGCATTAAAAACTCCATCACTCATCGCTCTTCCAAATCCAACGACTCTACCATTTACAGTAACAAAAGCCAAGACATTACTTGCTTCGAATACTTTTTTAATAATCTCATTTGAATGCTTTGTCCACCCAACAGAAACATATATATCTTTCATTTCATCAAGATTTACCTTAGTAAAATCACCATGTATCTCCAAATCCATAAGCCATCCCTCCTATGCCCAATATGTGTATTCTATATTAATCTTACTTGCTTCTTCTTGAATTAATGTGCTTAGGTTAGCACAAAAAGAAAACGTAGAAAATAAGAATAGGTCTAGGAATTCTTCGAACGCTCTTAAACTTCTAGACCCAACCATAAACTCAAGAACTTTCAGGTGCTTTTTTCAATTGCTTTTTTCGAATAGCATATACTGCAACCAGCAAAAGTGGTAAAAACACTCCAATTGAAAACGAAAGGAATATACCTGTTGTCTGGTTCCAATTTTGTTGATAAACGACATTAGGATAGATCACAAGAGAAAGGACTGCGGCAATCATTCCTAATGGTACTATCAAAGGGCGGTAGTCTTTCAAATTTAATATTTGGGCAATCCCTAAAACGGAAGCATAAAAATAAATGGTTGTTTTAAAATAAAGGGCGATAATCCATAATCCAGCCATCAATGCCTCAATACGCTGTATAAAATCCCCAATATTTATTCTTTTGGCCAATTCATAGCTTGGAAAAACCTCTGCTGCCGTACTATAAGCACCTAATACTGAAACACTCAAAAATGTAAAGATAATGATAACAATTCCGCCTATTATGTATCCAATAAAAAAGGATTTACTGGCTTGTTTACGATTGTTAACATTGACAGGAAAAAACATTAATAACACGATCGCATTGACAGATGTGACTTCAATAAAAGGAAAAGTGGATTGAATGACTGTTTTAGTCCCTGCCTCAAAGATCGGCTGTACGTTTTCAAACTTGACTTCAGGTGAAATAAATAGCACTAAAAAGAAAAAAAGAACGAAGAAAACAAGGATAAATATTTCAGCAGAACGAGCAATCGTCTCTAATCCTAGATGGACTCCCATTACGATAATGATCGCCATTAAAATATTAAGAGATGCCATTGGAGTATTGGGCAACAAATGTGTGTTGAGGAATGTCCCAGAATAAAACAAAAGACTTGAGGCATAGATAAAAGACATGAATACAAACAAAAGCGAGACGCCTTTACCTAGCCATTTTCCTAAAATCATTTCGTTCATTTGTATAAAGGTAAGATGAGGAAACCATTGTGCGATTAAGCAAAATAGCCCTATCACTACTAATCCGATTACCATACCGACTATTGCTACAATCCAAGCATCATGTTTCGCTTTGGCAGCTAAACCGGATGGGACAATTAAGATGCTCGTACCAATCGTGAATAACGTGACTAAAATTAAAAATTGATAGGTACTAATTTTTGCGTTTTGCATCATTTCATACCATGGCCTCCCTTCCGTAAGAGTTCTTTTATTTCAACGAACAAACACATCATGAATCGGTTTAAACACGAAAGTTAGAAAATCCAGTGGATTAGGAATGGGTTTTCCCAACCCTAGTGCCATACTTAAACCGACCCCAATCGTAAGAAGAATGGAAAAAACCACCAACTCTTTTTTATCCTTTTTTTCCAAGAGAGGTGGAACCTCCTTCCACAGAATGGCAGCTGCAATCAAAAGAATTCCTATCACTTTCAGCATATTTTTAGTCCTTTATCTCTTCTAAGAAGGAGTTATTTACCGTACCCGTACTCAGAATTTTCAAATCCACGTTAACATTCACTGTTACGTTAGAAAACTCCTCTTCCCAATGATCTTTAATCTTATTCCACTCCTTTGGATTCGCTCGATGGATGGCTTCGCCAAACCCAAATATGTCTGTTTTATATTTTTTTTGTAATGTGTCAATCGTTTTGTTAATGATGGCTATCTTTTCTTTTTCATATATTTTCTCAAGCTCAGCAATGGTTCCCAAATCGTTAAGATCCATTTTACATTCTACCGACCCTATGTTTCCTTCCACTTTAATAGTGATGTCCACTTCCGGGTTCCCTTTTCTTATATAACCTTTAACATCAGAATGGGACTTCTCGATCGCTATTGTGGCGTCCCCTCCTTCAGGACAAGAAATTCGTCTAACTGATGTTTTTACTGAGTCTGTGACATAACTATAAGCTATGGTTTCCTCTTCCGTTAACCAGCCTACTAGTTTGTCTCCTTTAAATACGGATAAATGATCATATTGAATGGAAGCGGCAGGTGAAACCATTTCTACATTCTTTTTACTAGATCCTATTTTAGAGTTACCTATTAATTGAACCCCTGTAATGACAGCTTGTTTCCCGTCACTTATAAGATCTGCAATCAGCTCATCTAACGTAATACTTTTAGTTCCGGACCATGCTTTTTCTGACATTTGAAGACTGTTAAACATTTTATTGGCGGGTATGCTTTCTAAATTTGTTGTGGTATTCAGTATCTCACTAGGGGAGGTATCCTTCGTTACCACGACATAGAAATCCGGTCGAATTTCCCAATCCCTTGACAGTAAATCTAAGGATTCACCGATCCCCTCTTTCGCTAATTCCTCACCCATCACGAGTATTTTAAGATGTCCAGGATATATTTTTCGAGGCGAGTCCTTTGTCATTTTCCGAAAAGCCTCATAGACCGTTTCCCCTTTAGCACTGTAGAGCGTTACCTTGGTACTCCCCGTACTTCCTTTCATGGACACTTCCGAAGGTACAACCACTTGAGCGAATACTTGATATTCCTCTTCCACTTTCTCCACTCCCATCGCCAGCATGATGGCGAGTTCATTCAATTCTCGGCGGTCCCAACATCCTGTAAGAAAGAGACTGAGAATGAGGATCGCAAATAGGCACTTATTCATCACGAACTTCCCTCATCCTTCTTATTTTCTGGCGGCGCTGGTTTCGCAGCAGCTGAATGTTGCTGTCTAATCCTATTTTTTTGATTCATTAGGTGAGGTCGATTAATCATTTTCCATATAGGCAGGACAATAAACGTATCCTTTTGATCAGAAATATTAAATGGAGCGATCGGAGACATATAAGGTATGCCAAAAGAACGCAAACTGCATAAATGCAGAATAAGGGCAATTAAACCAACCATAATTCCAAAAAATCCAAATGAAGCAGCTAACGCCATAAATACAAAACGCAGGATCCTTACTGCGATGGCCATTTCGTAAGAGGGTGAAACAAAATTAGATATGGCGGTTATGGAAACAACGATAACCATCATAGCTGAAATTAAACCCGCTTCGACCGCTGCTGTACCAATAACAAATGCCCCTACAATCGACATAGCCGTACCAATGGAACGCGGCATTCTTATGCCTGCTTCCCTCAAAATTTCAAAGGTGACTTCCATAATGAGCGCTTCAACAAATGCTGGAAATGGAACACCTTCTCGCTGGGCTGCCAGACTAATGAGAAGTGCAGGTGGCAGCATGGATTGATGAAAAGTTGTAACAGCAATAAATAATGCAGGTGCAAGCAAAGAGATGATGAATGCTATAAATCGAAGGATTCGAATAAGGCTCCCAAAAACCGTACGCTCATAGTAGTCTTCTGGAGACTGGAAAAACTGAATGAATAATGCCGGAACAAGTAATACAAATGGTGTTCCATCTACTAAAATAGCTATACGCCCCTCTAGCAGTGCTGCAGCTACTACATCCGGACGTTCCGTGTTATAGATGGTAGAAAAAGGCGAATAGGTTGAATCTTGTATTAATCCCTCGATATTCCCACTTTCGAGAATTCCATCAATGTTGATTTGATCCAAACGTAAATTGACTTCTTTCACGATTTTGTCATCTGCAATGTCATGGATATAAACGATGGCAATGTCGGTTTTCGTGCGGGTTCCAATAGTCTTTGTCTCCATCCAAAGTTTGGGGTCCTTAATTTTCCGACGGATTAAAGCCGTATTGATACGCAAATTTTCGGTAAATCCTTCTCGTGGTCCTCTTACTACCGTTTGGGCCGTTGGTTCCGTTACCCCTCGCTCGGCCCATTGTCGATTGGAAATGATCAACCCTTCCGCATATCCGTCGAGTAAAATAATCGTGTCCCCCGACAAAAGACTAGTAAGAATAGCGTCAAAACTAGTTTCTTCTTTGATTTCTCCAACTGTCAAAGCCACATCTTTCAAAACACTAATAAGATTTTTTTCAGGAGATTTTTTATGTAAATCAATCTCCTTGATATCTAGCATGAGCGTTTCCAAAATAAAGTTTTGTAGTGAGGGTGTATCGGTTAATCCATCCGTATAGATCACACCCGCTTTAATGGTTCCTTCTTTTCCAAATCGAATTTCACGAATGATGATGTCTGAACTTTTCCCAAGGGTATCTTTTAGCGTTTGTATATTTTGTTGAAGACTCTTGTTTAAGCCATCTTCTGGATTGGGTTCGATCGATTGACTCCGTAAAGAGGTATGAAGATTCAACACTTTTCTATTCTTTTTCTTTAAAAACCTCATATTTTCTCTCTCTTTTAACTTCTTTATAGAAGTAAGATAATTTACTACATGATTAGCGCTACCATAGATATTAATATTACCTAATATTTACTGGTTTATTATTTTTTTCGTTCAATATAATCTCGACAATAGCCGTATTTTACGGAACCATTTATGGCATTGCTTCGTCTAAGGTTTGGAAAGAAAGAGAGGGGTTATAAATGCTTGTGGAAAAGATAGAAACTACACCACCTAATCTTTTTGATCAGTTGTCGAAAGAAGACCGACTTAGCTGGCTGATGGAAGAGTATGGGGACATGGTGGTAAGGCTTGCTTTTACTTATGTTAAACAAAGACAATTGGCTGAAGATATTTCACAGGAGGTATTTATTAGCTGTTATAAGAGTTTGGAAACCTTCCAGCACAAAGCTAGCTATAAAACCTGGCTTTATCGAATTACAGTAAATAAGTGCAAGGACTATTTTAGAAGTTGGTCATATAAAAACATCCGCTATCAGGATTTCTTTCGTTCCATTTTTCCAACTGTGGGTCATTCGGTTGAGTCGGAGATTCTTGAAGGAGAAGAAAAAGAAATCATTTTTGAACAGGTTTTAGCACTTCCTATTAAATTAAGAGAGGTTATTATCCTTCAATACTATGAAGAATTATCGGTGAATGAAATATCTGAACTGCTAGGTATTAAATCCAATACAGTTAAAACAAGGCTTCATCGGGCCAAGAATTTATTACAAAGTTCTTTGAAGGAGAGGCATTGATATGAGGGATAAATTAGAATATCCAAAAAGTTTACATATGCGTTTTGAAGACAGGCATAAGCAAAAAGTATTGGAGTCTATAAAAAATCTACCCGTAGAGAATCGTAGTAAGGGAAGTAAGATTATACTAAAAAGATGGGGCTATTCAACTTTTGCAGCCATTGTAATATTTTTGATGTTGATCGGTTCTACCCATGTTTCGTTAGCGATGGCAAAGGTTACAGCAAAGATCCCTTACTTTAGTTATTTTATCAAGCAAAAGGAATACAGAGAGGCCATACATGGAGTAATATTCAAAGTTATAAATGAAAATAATTATGAATTTAGTAATCTAGATGTTTCCGTCCCAGACAGAGAGATTAAAATTTGGCTGCTTGGTCCCAATGAAGATGTACGATCAATGAAGGCTGAAGTGATCGAGACCATTAACAGTGAATTAGTAGCACAGAACTTTGGAAAGTATGATATTGAAGTAAAAAAAGGAAAAGTACGAAAACCAATGGAATCTACTCCTGAGATAGATGAATATATTAGACAGTCATTTGAGTTAGAAGAAAAGCTAATCGACATGCTTGAGAAAAATAATTACCATCCAGCATTCCCAGTTCAAGTCCGTATCAATAGTAAGGAAAAATTTATCTATGTTGCCTTGCCAAAAACGGAAAAAAGAGTCGCGGAATTAAAAGAACAATTAAACTTGCTTACCAAGGATTATGGTAAATTTAAATATAAAATTACCAGTATCGACATGGCCGCAAGGGAACAAGAACTAAGATGGGTGCAAAATGGTATTATTGATATCATATTTGACGGATTACTTGAAAATAAGGCTTTTAAAATAGAAGGCCTTTCTTATTCCTTCCATCCACTGCCATTGCAAATTGGAGTGAGAATAGCGCTTAAGTCTACGGATCCTGAGGCAAAGGAAATTGCAGAAACGATTGAAAAGGACATTGCTGAATTTATTCAGACACATGAAATGACAGCAAATGTAAGAAATGATCCCTATGAAGTAACGGTTTATGGGAAGGATGAGAAAAAAATTAACAATGAATAAGGGTGAAGGAAAAGGACCAAAGCTGGTTCTTTTCCTTATTTATTAAAGGCAAGAGAATTTATAGTAAATATGGAAAAAGGCAACTGACCGTTGTACTGCACCCAGTTTGTTGGAGAAGATAAATGGTAATCGAATGACTATTCATATGCTTCACGATTCCTCGTTAATGATGTTACTTTTAGCTGTTTACTAACGGCGTGCCCTCTGGAAGGATATAGGTATATCCGGTATCTGCAAAGACAGCGACCTGCTCATTTAGGTTACCATTGGCTTGAAACACATATATTTTCCGTAGTCCCTTATTCGGGTCTTCCCATTGTGCTTCTTTAACAAACTGATATCCGCTGAAGCCATTTATTGTCATCACTTCTATAGCTTCTTCTTTCGTCAAGTTCAGCAGAACATTAGAAAAAGTAAAATCGTCCAATTTCCAAGTTCCATCTACTTTTTTTATCGTAATTCTTTCTGTGATAGGGCCATATAGTTCATTCTCAGGGAATATATGCTCTATGATTACTTTTTCACTAGTAGAATCGAGCATGTTAAAGCGGAGGCCGTATTCAGTAGGACCGGGAAAATACCTTGCATCACACCCGCCGTAACAATATGCCTTGGCGATTTCAAACAAGTCCGTTTTAATGAGTTGCTCTGTCGCAAATGGCTGAAAATCCTTTGACATAGAGTGATAAATTTCATCTGTTAAAACCTGGTTGACTAAATTATACTTGGTTCCGGCTTCATGATAGACCGTTCTAATTTTATCCACTAAGTCATCTATGATTACTTTCGCTTGCTCTATAGTAAGTGTAGTCTGCTCATTCGGCTCTTCTTTAGCTGGTTCTTCTTTTGTTGGTTCTTCATTGACTGGTTCTTCTTTGACTGGTGTTTTTGGTTTTTCAATGGTATCTGGTACCTTCACCACTTCTTTTTCTTTATCCTTTCCGCATGAAGCAAGCAGGAATAACAGCAGTAAACTGCTAAGCAGCAAAATCATTCTTTTCGTCATGAAATATCCCCTTTTATTTTATGATCGAAAACTTAACCACTACTTAACATCCTATTAAAATAGTACAATATTTATGCTCATTTCATTCATTACTTCTGTTAGGCTTCACCTGCGAAATGATGACCTCTCCAAAAAAACAAATTTATAAAAGATTATATCACCAATCCCTTAACTATACGGTTTCAGGAACGTGTACATACAAAAAGAGAGCTTTTTATTAAAGAAAAGCCCCCGGTAGTTGAAGAAAGAATATGGAATTAGTAAGATTGAGGTAACATTTTAATAAAGTATTTTGGGGATTCAGTAAACCCCTGTCGCATATAAAACCTATGTGCGTCTTTTCTCCTTGAATGACAATGCACTTCGATTCTATCGCAATTTCTTTTTATAGCTAAATCAGTACAATATTCTTCAATTTTACGTCCTATCCCCTTACTTCTAATGTCTTTATCAACTGCAAAATAGCTTATTCTTGCGAAATCTCCTTTTACAGCTAATTGAGGTATGAAATGAAGCGAAATTAAAGCAATAACACTTTTATCTTCTTCAAACACTAATAACACCTCATTTGGGTCCATAAGAAGTATTTCAACTTTTTCTCTTATAAAAGGTTCCACATCTGGATAGTCCAACTGTTTTAATAACAAAGAAATTTGCTTACAGTCCTCAACATTAGCTTTTCTTATCCCCATTATTCCACTCTCCAATTTTATCAACTCATTTATACCTTTAAGAAACTCTTGTCTTTTTATTCAACTAAACTCCAGTTAGTTCAATAACGGAAAGAAAAAAGGGACTGCCGAAAAACAGTCCCTTCTGTTATAAAATAAAGCACCGCAGCGGAGAAATTTCAGTGCGAAAACAATTTCCAATGCCCTTCGGAGACAACTTCGACCTCACCGTCAATCACTTTGATGGCGGTTTGATCATCAATTGCATACGACGGCCCCTGCAACCCGGCGGCCCAACTCTCTGCATTCGCCATCGTGTTATACGACAGCATCTCATGATCCAAATGCGGGAACATGGCAAAATCGACAAGTCCCAGTGTTTCATCACCACCGTTGGGTGGAGTCCAGCCAACAAAGAATTCCCCGATGCTAGGTGCCATCACCATGCTCCCAGCACTCATACCCACATAGACTGTGTTCAGTGACGGCAAGAGGTCTGCCAGCCCGGATTGCCGCATCCAATGGCACAGGTAAAGGGCGTCGCCGCCCGACACCAGCAGGACGTCCGTCTCCCGGACCAGCGGTACCCAGCGGTCTTCACCGATGCTTGGCAGCGCTGTGAGCTCCAACACGCCGACTGACTTCCAGCCCAGGTTGACCATGGGATTCTGTTCTTTCCCGCTGATGAACTCCCAGGCTTTGACACCGGGACCAACCCAGGGATGTCCGTACATAGCGGTGGGGATGCACAGGGCGTTGGAGTCAGCGATTGGCTTACCCAGCATGTCAACCAGCGCGTCATGTATGCTTTTGTTATTTACGCCTCCAGATGTAAGCAGTAATTTCATCATCACAACTCCTTGTAGGATTATTATGTATATAAAGGCGGTTAAAATTCAGTCCGAAGTTCATAC
>NZ_BCVA01000077.1 GCF_001591505.1 Neobacillus niacini NBRC 15566 | reverse complement strand
ACTCCAATCAACAGGTTCTAAAATCATCAGTGTCCTTCAACACAGCCAAACAAAAAAACATCTCCACGTCACGTAGAGATGTTGGTTTGATTAAATGCCATTATAAAATGACTCTAGTCGTCCACACCTCCCTATCCTCGTAGGTTCTTTTTGGGGCACAAGATTAGGCAGGTTTCCTGGCTCATGTTCATTGCTCCCTGCGTCTTCCCATCAAATTGACAGTGACATTATGCAGGTTGCTCACATTTACAGTGGCGGGACCGCGTTGGATTTTAACCAACTTCCCTTTTAAGCTAAAAATCATTAAGATTTCCAGCACCTATTCTTCGATAATTTTTTTATGATAGACTTATTATATAGTATATAAAAATGAAAGCTATATTTTTATGCAAATTTCGTCAAAAACTTTATATTATTCGAAACTACGCAATAAATTTGCCATCTCAATCGCACCAGTTGCAACATCCCAGCCTTTATTTCCAGCCTTCGTTCCGGCACGCTCAATTGCTTGTTCAATCGATTCTGTTGTTAAGACACCAAAAATAACAGGTATACCGCTATCCAGGTTAATTCTTGAAACGCCCTTTGCTACTTCATTACAAACATAGTCAAAATGTGGTGTAGATCCGCGGATTACCGTTCCTAATGTAATAACTGCATCATACTTTTTACTAATGGCCATTTTCTGAGCCACTAGAGGAATTTCAAATGCACCTGGTACCCAAGCAATTTCAACATCTTCTTCGCTTACCCCATGTCTTTTAAGGGCATCTTGGGCACCGCTTAATAATTTACTTGTAATAAACTCGTTAAAACGACCTACAACGATTCCTATCTTTAAACCTGTTCCAACTAAATGACCTTCATAAATATGTCCCATTATAATTCCTCCAACATTTTTGTGTAATAGATATCGTTTTTATTTTACCTTTTCCTCGTTAATTTCCATTTGCAAAGCTACCGTTTCAACGACTTCAAGATCAAATCCCTTGATTCCTTTTATTTTTCGCGGGTTATTCGTTAATAGCTTCATTTTACTAATCCCTAAATCCTTTAATATCTGAGCTCCAATGCCGAATTCACGTAATTCAGCTCCATTTTCATCTGCCTCAACAGTGTCATGATTTTCCTCTTGTTGCTGATATTCCCGCAATTTATTGATTAAACCACTGCCTTGGCGCATATAAAGGAGGACTCCGTTTCCTGCTTTTTCAATTTGGCTTAATGCTGCATGCAGCTCTGATCGGCATTCACACCGGTAAGAGCCGAAAACATCACCGGTTAAACACTCGGAATGTACACGAACAAGGATAGGCTTCTCGGGATCTATCTCACCTTTTATTAACGCTAAATGCTCTTTACCATCAATGACGTTTGAATATCCAGCAGCTTTAAATTCACCAAACTCTGTAGGTAAATTAATTTCGGCTTCTCGTTTAACCAGCTTGTCCTTCTTATTGCGATATTCAATTAAATCTTTAATGGTGATCATCTTGACGTCAAGTTCATTGGCAATTTTCCGCAGCTCCTGAACTCGTGCCATGGTTCCATCCTCATTCATGATTTCACAAATGACTCCAGCAGGCTTTGAGCCGCATAGTCTTGCTAAATCCACTGCCGCTTCGGTGTGTCCAGTTCTCCGTAGAACCCCTCCTTTTTTGGCCACCAAAGGGAAAATATGCCCTGGCCGCTTGAAATCAGAAGGCTTTGATTCCGGATCCAGCATACTTAGTACGGTTGCGGAACGCTCAAATGCTGATATTCCAGTTGTTGAATATTTATGGTCAATACTGACAGTGAAGGCAGTGCCATGTACATCTGTATTGACTGCTACCATTGGAAACAACTCCAATTTCTGTGCTAATTCTTCGTCGACTGGGACACAGATTAAGCCTCTTCCATGTGTGGCCATTAAATTGATGACCTCAGGTGTTGCTTTTTCAGCTAAGGAGACAAAGTCACCTTCGTTTTCTCGGTCCTCGTCATCACAAACAATGATGACTTTTCCGTTTTGTAAATCGATTAAGGCTTCTTCAATTTTATCAAACACGTTTCATCTCTCCTTTCTTTGTCTTTAAGCAAAACCATGTTCTTCTAAAAAGCTCGCACTAATACCCGATGAACTTTTTTTGTTACCGGTATTTTGTTTGCCTGTTAGAAAGTTCCCTACATACTTTCCGATCATGTCGCATTCTAAATTGACAATATCACCTGATTCTTTAAAACCAATAAGACTTTCAGATAATGTATGGGGAATGAGAGATAGAGTAAATGTTTCCTCTGTAACTCCAAACACAGTTAGGCTTGTACCATCTACGGCAATCGATCCTCTTTCTATTACATATCTTAGAATGTCTGGTGAAGCTTCAATTTCATAATAAACCGCATTTTCCACCGGTTTTTTACTTTTAATTACACCAGTTCCGTCAATATGACCTGATACGAAATGCCCTCCAAACCTGCCTCCTGCAGCCATGGCTCTTTCGAGATTCACTTTTGCTCCAGATTTAAGAGTACGTAAGCTAGAGGCTTTAACTGTTTCAGGCATAACATCTACCGTAAACTGTTTATTTGAGAAGCTAGTCACGGTTAGACAAACCCCGTTAACTGATATGCTGTCCCCAAGGTGAACATCCTCTAAGATTTTTTTCGCATCAATTGTAAGTACAAATGATTCCCCACTTCGCTTAAGATTTGCTACTACTCCTAATTCTTCAATAATACCGGTAAACATAGAATTTGTTCTCCTTACCTTTTTTTTGCAAATGAATGCAAAAATTTTGCCTACTAATAATCATAAAAGAATAAAAAGGACCCTGAAGAAACATACTCTTCAGGGTCCTTGGAAAAGGCAATAAGAAAATAGGGCTTATAAAAGGGTAGACTGCTCCCTTGGATTAAACCGGATTTTTTTCCTTCTCCCATCCAGACTTTAACTGTCGGCTCTGGAGTTTCACCAGATCCACCGCTTAAACTTTCGTTTAACCGGGTCACGGACTAAGAAGCGCATGCTTCATCACCGCCGGTTAGGAATTTCACCTGACCCCGAAGGAATTATTCAACTATATGATTATTATTAGTATACCTAATAGTTGTGAGAATTGCTAAAAAAAAAATCAAGGAGTCAAAAATTTCTCGATCACCTCGTGATCAATAACCGTTTCCATACGTTTTTACAGGCAGATAAAGTTCAATCTGGATCTCTTCTTCATTAGCCAAATCTTTTTGTTTATAGACTTCTAAACTCAGGGCATGATCATCCAACTCATAGCCATATTCTTGCATCCAAATCAACGTTTCTCGATATGTATTCTCTACTTCTGACAGACTCCCCTTATGCAATGTGCAAACATAATTTTTGCGAGGAATCGTAAACCCTACCATTCCCTCCGGGACATTTTCCAGCTTTTCAACTGGCGTTGTTACATAATAAGTTAATTCTGTTTCTCTGCTATGAAAAGGAGCGATTAAGATAGAAGTATTGGTTTGATTGGGTACCTCATCGATCCGCTCTTTCATCGCATCAAATAATTCAGGAATGGTATTCAATTGTGAATAGGTGCCGCTCCACGAAATTCCAACTACCTTCATTTCTTCTTTTTCTAGCACTTGGATATTCAAACAATTCCCTCCTCTATGTTGTTCATCTATCTATTATTCTCAGTGTTTCCCTGAAATCCCTTCCTAAAAACGACAATATCATGAATACTTACCGTTTGCCGCTGCCTTACTATTACTATTTTTGAAACAGTTTAGTTATGATTATTTTTTCCCACAACCGCCATGGTAAAAAATCCCTCAAAAATATTGAAGCCTTAACACCACGACCAATGGGATACCTTATGTCCGGGGTTTCCATTCCCGCAATTCCAGCTATTTTCCTTGCAACTTCAAGTGGGTCGCCAAAGCTATTTTCTCCTTCTGTAATGTATTTTTCTATTTTTTTCATATAATTCTGATAAGGAGAGTGAGAATGCAATGATTTTGCTGCGACCTGTTTGCCTGTTGACCAGATATTTGTTTTGTATGACCCCGGTTCAATTAATACCACCTTCACACCAAATGGCTGCATTTCTAAGCGAAGGCTCTCACTCCAGCCCTCAATGGCATGCTTTGAAGCAATATAGGGCGAAAGACCAGGAAAGGCTACCCTTCCGCTTATGCTGCTAACATTGATAATACATCCATGGTTTTGTTTCCTCATTACAGGTAAAAAGGCCTTGGTGACAGCAATAACGCCAAATACATTCGTTTCAAATTGTTGTCGATATTCATCCATTGATATTTCTTCAACAAAGCCCGCACCGGCATAACCAGCGTTATTAACCAAAACATCCACTCTTCCAAACGTAGCAATTACCCGTTCATGAAATGCTAATATTGAATTTTCATTGGTAACATCTAATTCACAAATGACAATTTTGGATTCAACATCATACTTCTTTGCCTCCTGTAACAGGTCACTCTTTTTATTGATGTTCCTCATTGCAGCAACAACAGTAAAACCCTTACGAGCTAATTCGATAGAGGTAGATAAACCAAATCCGCTGGATGTACCGGTTACAATTGCTATTTTGTTCTTCATCATTTATCTCCCTTCAGATAAGAAAAGTTTAATACGTTGCAATTGCAAAAGCTGTCGAAAATCAACATTTTTTCTTAGAAAATTAGAAAATAACAAAAAGACTGTCGTATTGAACAGTCTTTTTGTTATTTTCTATTCTATTTCACTTCTTGTGGGATAGCTAAGCCTAAACCCTGTGCTATTCTTTCACCATACTCAGGATCAGCTTTATAAAAATGTTGAATTTGACGATGTTTTATATCGTCTCTCTCAACAGGCTTCATCGCACCAACTACTGTCTCAATTAAACGCATACGCTCTTCTTCAGACATTAAGCGATAAAGATCTCCAGCTTGTGTGTAATGATCATTGTGGTCGTAAGAAACACTATCTGCAACACCTGAAACTGGGAATGCTGTTGTTTTTGCTTCTGGTGACTCTGTTGGACCGCCCAAACTGTTCGGTTCATAATAAACGGACCCACCGCCATTATTGTCAGAGCGCATTTGACCATCACGTTGATAGTTATTGACTTCTACTTTAGGACGGTTAATAGGAAGCAGGTTGTGGTTCGCGCCAACACGGTAACGGTGCGCGTCTGAATAAGCAAATAATCGGCCCTGCAGCATTTTATCTGGCGAAGGCTCAATACCAGGCACCAGTGTTCCAGGTGAGAAGGTTGCCTGCTCTACTTCTGCAAAATAGTTTTCTGGATTACGGTTTAATAAGATTTGTCCCACTTCAATTAATGGGTAATCCTTATGTGACCATACTTTCGTTACATCAAATGGATCAAAACGATAAGTATCAGCGTCTTCTAAAGGCATGATTTGAACATATAACTTCCATTTAGGGAAGTCGCCTTTTTCAATCGCATTAAATAAATCTTCAGTATGATAATCCGGATTTTCACCTGCAAGCTTAGCCGCTACGTCATTGGACATATTTTTAACGCCTTGCTCTGTTTTAAAGTGATACTTTACCCAAACAGCTCCCCCTTCTCTATTTACCCATTTGAAAGTATGACTTCCATATCCGTTCATATGACGAAGCGTTGCAGGAATTCCACGATCACCCATCAAGTATGTGACTTGGTGTAATGATTCTGGTGACAAGGACCAGAAATCCCATACCGCATTTGGATTTTTCAAGTGAGTCCGCGGATCTCTTTTTTGTGTATGAATAAAGTCTGGGAATTTAATCGCATCTTTGATAAAGAAGATAGGAGTATTGTTCCCTACTAAATCATAATTTCCTTCTTCTGTATAAAACTTAACAGCAAAACCACGCGGGTCCCTCACGGTATCACTTGAGCCTAATTCTCCTGCTACAGTTGAGAATCGAATAAACATCGGTGTGATTTTTCCAACACCATTAAATAGTTTTGCTTTCGTATATTTTGACATATCATTGGTAACTTCAAAATATCCATGTGCCCCAGCACCTTTCGCATGTACAACCCTCTCAGGCACTCTTTCACGGTTAAAGTGTGCTAATTTTTCTAGTAAATGCACATCTTGAATTAATGTTGGTCCACGGAAGCCTGCAGTCATCGAATTCTGATTATCTCCTATTGGTGCTCCGTAGCTTGTTGTTAAATTTATATTATTGTTACTCATTTAATCACCTCGTAAACTATTTAATCACTACTCAAATAGATTATAATATAAATTAAATTAAAATCAATACTAAATTATAATAATTATTAGATAGAATTAAATTTAAATAGGTCCCCTTGATATTTGAAGGTATAAAAATTTAAAGACGAATTGTTAATTTACTCATAAATAGATTATACTGAGGGTATGAAAGTACATTTTTTCAGGAGGATTTCCTAATGTCAGAAAACAATCAAAGTAACCAAAATGAAGAACCAAAAAAGAAAATGAGTTTGCAGGAAGCGATGAAACAGCAGTTGGCGAATAAGAAGAACAAAGTTGCAGCGGCGAATAACACCCAAGGCGGTCTTCAAAATAGCCAAAAAATGAAAAGCCAGCAGACGAAAAAAGTAAGTAATACCCGCAGGAAAATGGGTGTTTAATGAACGGGAAAAATAGAAAAGACATCACCGCCGGTACTGAGGTTAAGATTGTACTTAAGGCTGATCAAAGAACTGGAAAACTTACAAGTGGTGTCGTGAAGGATATTTTAACAAACTCAAGTTTCCATCCACATGGGATAAAGGTAAGGTTAATGGATGGTCAAGTTGGAAGAGTGCAGGAAATAGTGACTTCAAAGTCGATCTAATAGGTAAAATGAACTGTCCCTAGGTATGAATTTCCCATATGAACCCCATACTATAAATAACCATTTTACTTATCACATAGTAAGCCTCCACTTCTTGTGGAGGTTTTTTTATCTTTTGTCCGTTTTCTGGCTCTCATATCATATGTAAGATTATAAAGAACAATAAAAAAACAGACTCATAATTAGAGTCTGTTTTTGATTTAGAAGGTTAATTATGCTTTACGAACGTTAACCGCTTGTGGACCACGTTGCCCATTTTCGATTTCAAACGTTACTTCTTGACCTTCATCTAACGTTTTGTAGCCTTCGCCTTGAATTGCAGAGAAATGAACGAATACGTCGTCTCCTCCGTCACGCTCAATAAATCCAAAGCCTTTTTCACCGTTAAACCATTTTACTTTACCATGTTCCATCTTTGTAGCTCCTCCTAGCATGTAACAATTACATGAAATTGCAATATAGTCTTGCCCGATTATTATAACCAAGAGAAATTATTTTTAAACAATTCCCTCTTGTATATATAGTATTTCACAATTGTATTAATTTTATTTCAGGAAATTTAATTTTCCAGCTGAATAATGGTTAATAGTTCGCAAATGAAACTATTGCAGCACCCATTTCTGTATTGCTTTAGCAACACCATCTTCATTATTTGAAGATGTCACCCATACAGCAGCCTTTTTTATCGAATCCTGAGCATTTCCCATCGCAATGCCTAAACCTGCTTCTTCGATCATAGCCAAATCATTAAGACTATCGCCTACTGCCATGACACTGTTCATATGTATTCCAAGACACTCACAGACTAATTTCAGTCCTTTTGCTTTATTAATCCCAGCTGAGTTTACCTCTATATTGGTTGGAGTGGAGTTGCTTAATTCAAATTCCCCGCGGGCCTGTAACTCTTTTAAAATTTTGTCTCTGGTAGGGAAATCTTTAATGTTAAATCCAAATTTCAGCCATTCCTCTCCATAAATATCTTCCGGCATTTCATCAAACCAGTTTCGCCTCGTACTGATGGCCCAGTAACGGACCTTATGCTTTTTAGTAAGTTCTACCATCCATTGAATGGAATCAGTATTCACAAGACTCCTTTCCACTAGCTCCCTTTTTTCATCCCAGATTTCACTGCCATTTACCGTCACCAAATACGACGATAATGCTAAAGAATCTGCATGTTTTTCACATTTTCTAAGTGAGCGTCCAGTGCTCAGGACAACATAAATTCCTTTTTCTTGAGCCTCCTTAATCGCCTGACGGTTGGCTTCTGATATCTCATGTTGATCGTTCAACAGAGTACCATCCATATCAAGTGCAATTAGTTTTATCCCGTTCTTACTATTGAAATCTCCCATATGCAATCAACTCCTTTAAAAACCATACATTTTTAGAGTACACCATCATCATTTATCGTCAAAACAACGATTGTTATAACCAAAAATCTCTTTACTATCGTAAGGTTTTTAGATTATAGATAAGTACTTGGATTATATGAAGGGATTTTAAAAATTATAATCAAAAACCACCTGAATCCATACCAGGTGGTATTCATTTATCTTTATTAAATTAATGATGGTGATGATGACCGCCTATAGATGGGTTGGTAATTACCCACTCTTCTTTTGGAACATGGAACAGTTGAATCCATACTCCATCCAAAAATTCATCTCGCGTATCAAGAATAAAATCAATCTCTTTATCCGTTTTAACTACTTCATCATGTTCTGTTGGAGTATCTAGCATTAAATCATAGTGAGCGTGATCGCCATGCATATTGGTTACATACACACGAAACAATTTCCCTTCTGCTTCTGGTCCTTCCAACATTTTCTTCAATGCTTTCGCTGCGTGGCGATTAATTTTGACATTCATGTTTGTCTCCCCTATTCAATTGGTATACATATTCATTATCCCATTAATAGGCAAAAATAGACAATTATTTTATTTTCACCACATCCTGGGGCTATATTTTAATGGAATTTAAAACCTTAACAAATTTGTCACAAATTCTTCAAAAAACGTATATAAACATCACACCATTGTTGTTAATATATGTGGTAGAGATAATGACACTAATTACGTAATTATTATTAGGTAGTAATTATTTTAGATAAACTTCCAAATAAGTTTGTGAACGAATTCACGAACAACCACCATGATAATTAATGAGAGGAGTCAAAAAACATGCACAAAAAGGGTATTAAAGCGGCTTTCATTTCAGTGTTTTTTACAGTCATTACCGTATTATCTGGATGTGAGCCATTACTAGTCTTGGATCCTAAGGGTCCTCAAGCAGAAAGACAGGCAAGTGACATCCTATTATCGATAGGAATTATGTCCATTATTGTCATTGTTGTTTTTGCCTTGTTAGTCTATATGTTAGTAAAATATCGTGCTTCTAAACAAAAAGCAGATTATGAACCACCACATATTGAGGGAAACCTTTGGGTCGAGGTCATTATGGTAGGTATTCCGGTATTAATTGTTGCTTTTCTATCTTATGTATCCGTTCAAAGTAACTATATTGTAGAAGCAAAACCAAAAGGATATGAAGACACAAAGCCATTAGTGGTTTATGCTTCATCCTCTGATTGGAAATGGCATTTTAGTTACCCAGAAGAAGGAATTGAAACAGTTAACTACTTATATATCCCAACAGACCGGGCACTTGAATTTAGACTGTATTCTTACGGACCTATTACAAGTTTCTGGATTCCGCAGTTAGGCGGGCAAAAGTATGCCATGTCTGACATGGTTACCACCTTACATTTAGCAGCAGATGCCCCTGGCGAATTCATGGGTCGAAATGCAAACTTCTCTGGTAAAGGTTTTGCTGAAAATACTTTTAATGTAACAGCCATGTCTCAAGAGGATTTTGACGATTGGGTGAAGGAAGTAAAAGAAACCGCTAAGCCAATTACCGAGAAAAAATTTGAAGAATTATTAGAACCAGGTCACCTAGGGCGGCAAACTTACACTGGGACTCACCTAGAATTTTCACCGCCGCCAACAGGTCATGAACATAGCGAAGAATCATCTGAAACAGAAACTAACACAGAATCACATACCGGACACGAAGGTATGAGTCATTAATATAAAAGTAATCTTCCCTTGAAAGGAGATATAATAAATGGATTTCTTTGATCGATTTGCCGTTCCACATCCTAGTCTTGCGATTTATGCCTCGATGGCTGCCATTGGGCTTACAGTCATCGCAGTTTTTGCCGGATTAACTTATTTTAAAAAATGGGGCTATCTATGGCGCGAATGGTTAACAACGGTTGACCACAAACGAATTGGTATTATGTATCTGCTCTCTGCTCTTCTTATGCTATTTAGAGGCGGGGTTGACGCCATTATGATGCGTGCTCAGCTGGCAGTACCTGAAAACACCTTACTTGACGCACAGCATTATAATGAAATTTTCACAACACACGGGATCGTTATGATTCTCTTCATGGCAATGCCTTTTATTATGTTCTTTATGAACTTTGTCGTTCCACTACAAATTGGAGCACGTGACGTGGCCTTCCCACGTTTGAATGCATTGAGCTTCTGGTTATTCTTTATGGGTGCCATGCTGTTCAACATTTCATTCGTTGTCGGCGGCTCACCTGATGCAGGCTGGACTTCTTACTTCCCGCTTGCAGGAACAGAATTTAGTAAATCTGTAGGATCAAACTATTATATGATTGCGATTCAGATTGCAGGTATTGGTACATTAATGACTGGTATTAACTTTATCACTACGATTCTTAAAATGAGAGCACCTGGTATGACATTAATGAAAATGCCAATGTTTACTTGGTCTGCATTAATTGCCAACGTCATCATCGTTTTCGCGTTCCCAGTATTAGCTGTTTTACTTGCAATGGGAACGTTGGATCGTCAAATTGGAACTCACTTCTTTACGATGGATAATGGTGGTATGGATATGCTTTGGGCCAACATATTCTGGGTTTGGGGACACCCTGAAGTGTATATCTTAATTCTTCCTGCATTTGGTATTTATAGTGAGGTTATCTCAACTTTTGCACGCCGTAACTTATATGGCTATAAATCTATGGTTGGATCGATGGTTCTCATTTCGCTTCTTTCCTTCTTTGTATGGCTGCACCACTTCTTTACCATGGGGCAAGGAGCTTTAACAAACAGTATCTTCTCGATTACAACCATGGCAATCGCCGTACCTACAGGTGTAAAGATTTTCAACTGGCTGCTTACACTTAGAAAAGGTAAAATTGTTTTTACAACACCAATGCTTTACAGTATGCTTTTCATTCCGTTATTTACGCTAGGCGGGGTAACCGGGGTTATGCTTGGGATGTCAGCAGCAGATTATCAATATCATAATACGATGTTCTTAGTTGCACATTTTCATAATGTAATTATTCCTGGGGTTGTTTATGCAATGCTTGCAGGACTGCATTATTACTGGCCAAAAATGTTTGGATTCATGTTAAACGAAAAAATTGGTAAATGGACCGCATGGCTGCTATCAATCGGTTTCGTCCTAGCCTTCATGCCTATGTATATTTCTGGTTTAGATGGTCAGGCACGCCGTATGTACACCTACTCTGAAGCTGCTGGATTTGGCGCAATGAATATGATTTCGTTCGTTGGTGCTGCGATTATGGCCATTGGTTTTGTGTTAATCGTCTATAATATCTACTATAGTACTCGATATGAAACAAGAGATATTAGTAACGATCCTTGGGATGCACGTACGTTAGAATGGTCAACACATACACCAGTACCAGAATATAATTTTGCTATTTTACCAGAAGTACGTTCCAATGAAGCTCTATGGGACGCGAAGAAAAATGGTCATGTATTATTTAAAGGTGAATACGAGAAAATTCACATGCCAAATAATAGCGGTATCCCATTTATCATGAGCTGTATCTTCTTTGTATGGGGATTCTCTTTTATTTTCAGCTTATGGATTCCGGTAATCCTTACGACAATTGGAATCTTCATATGTATGGCTCTACGTTCATTTGAACAAGACCATGGCCGTTATATCTCTGTAAAAGAAATTGAAGAAACAGAAACAAATTTGCGAGGTGCTTAAAAAATGAAAATAGATAACTCGCTTCCATTAGAATATAGTACCGAAGAAAACAGTTTGAAAATCTTAGGATTTTGGATCTTCCTTGGGGCCGAGATTATGCTTTTCGCTACCCTGTTCGCAACCTATTTCACGTTAGAGAATAGAACTGGAAGCGGACCAACGGGAGCAGAAATTTTCCAAATCACTCCTGTATTATTTGAAACAATCTTACTTTTAACAAGCAGTTTTACAGTTGGACTTGGAATTCATGCCATGCGTATCGGGAACAAAAAGGCAATGATCTCATTCTTCTCGATTACCCTGCTCCTTGGACTTGCGTTTTTGGGCGTAGAGATCTTTGAATTTGTTACGTATGTACATGAAGGTGCCAGTATCCAAACGAGTGCATTTACAGCAGCTCTCTTAACCACCCTTGGAACTCATGGAGCACACGTTACACTTGGATTTTTCTGGGGATTATTTATTATTCTGCAAATCAAAAAACGTGGATTAACTCCACAAACAACCAATAAAGCATTTATCTTCTCGCTATATTGGCATTTCCTAGATGTTGTTTGGATTTTCATCTTCAGCTTCATCTACTTGAAAGGAATGATGTAATATGAGCCAATTATTTCCGATGAAGCAAGTACTTGGTTTTGTATTCTCTATACTCCTGACAACCGTTGCATTAGCCGTATACTTCCTTGATATGTCTTTTGCAGCAGGCATGACAATCCTTCTTGTCACAGCATTCATCCAAGCGGGACTACAATTAGTTGTTTTCATGCACGCTGGAGAAACAAAGGATAAAGGTGCCATTTACACAAATGTATTTTACGGTTTAATAATAGCACTGGTAACAGTGTTTGGAACGCTGCTAGCAATGATTTGGGATATGTAATTAAAAAAGGAGTACCTATTGAATAGGTGCTCCTTTTTTTGTTCTCATTGGAACAACTTTCGTCCCTATATATGATTTTTCCAACATTTCATCTGTTACGACCAAGAACACACCGATCAGAAAAATAAATACAGCGCCAACACATGTTCCAATTCCAATTGGCACTAAAAGATTGTAACCGGTTACAAGTAAACCAACAATAAAAGTCAATATTCCAATAGTTAAAATGGTTAGGCCGGCATATGTCACAGCATTTAGGAATTTCTCTCTACTTCTCATAACCACATATCCCCTTTCTCTATATTATTAATTATTGACTCTGTTCACAAAATTGTCAAACTTTTTTTCTCAATTTCACACACTTTTCTTGACATTAAAAAAACAAGCAATTCTCCATTCGGAGAAATTGCTTGTTTTTAAGGTTTTTGTTCAGCAGTAAATACTTTTTTTGCTTCTATTAAAAGTATATGATGGCCTTGAATTTCTTTTACTGTGAAGAGGATACCCTCCTCCTCTATCTGATCACCTTTTTTGGCGTCAAAATTACGGGTCAAGAACCAGCCGCCAATCGTATCTACTTCTTCAGAGGATAAATTTGTCCCTAAGATATCGTTTACTTCCCCCACTAACACCTTTGCATTGAATAAGTAGTGATCGGGATTTATTTTTCGAATTTCGGCCACTTCGTCGGTGTCGTATTCATCCCGTATTTCTCCGACGATTTCCTCTAATATATCCTCAACAGTGACCAATCCAGAAGTCCCCCCATATTCATCAAGCAGAATGGCCATATGGGAACGTTCCTTTTGCATCTTAACCAGCAAATCATGAATAGGAATGGATTCAATGACTCGAATGACTGGCTTTAACATGGACTGCAAGGTAGTATCCTTCAGAATCTCCTCCCTTTTAATCTCTTCCGTCAATATTTCTTTAATATTGATGAGTCCTAAAATATTATCCTTATCTCCATCGACTACAACTGGATACCGTGTATATTTTTCTCTCTTTATAACTTCCTTTACCGTTTCAATGCTGTCATTCATATTCATCGTAACCATTTCTGTTCTCGGAACCATGATTTCTTTGGCAATTCTTTCGTCAAATTCAAAAATATTATTGACGTACTCCAATTCACTTTTGTTGATTTCTCCACTTTCATAGCTCTCTGATAATAATATCCGCAGTTCTTCCTCTGACAGTCCTAATTCATTTTCCGAGACAGATTTAAACCCAAACCATCCCACGATGACGCGCGCTGAATGATTTAATACCCAGATAAACGGGTACATAATTTTGTAAAACAAAATTAATGGTTTTGAAGTCGCAAGTGTAATTTCTTCCGCTTTTTGGATAGCAACAGTTTTTGGAGCAAGCTCTCCAATGACAACATGTAAAAACGTAACCGAAGCAAAGGCTAAACCAAACGATACTACATGGGATAAAGCTTCATTCAACTCCATCCGCTTAAATAACGGGAACAACAAGCTTTCAACGGTTGGTTCTCCGAGCCAGCCAAGACCCAAGGCTGTAACCGTTATTCCAAGCTGACAGGCTGATAGATATTCATCAAGGTGAGTTGTCACATGTTTAGCTGCTTCAGCCCCTTTTTTACCTTCTGCGATTAATTGTTCAATTCTAGATCCCCGTACCTTCACGATAGCAAATTCCGTCGCAACGAAATATCCGGTTAACGCAATTAATAATGCAATTAAAAGAAGATTTATGATTGTCAATGGCTCACCTTACATGGTGTAAGGCTTACACCTCCATAAAAATATATGTATACATTATTCATACCCATAAAAAGCGTTTTTTACTGAAGGCTGTGTTAATAAGCCTGTTGATTTCCACTCCA
>NZ_BCVA01000076.1 GCF_001591505.1 Neobacillus niacini NBRC 15566 | reverse complement strand
ACCTGCGGATTTCATTCGCTTATCTGCATAATTCGCTTTTTACCTGCATTTTTGCCTTGTTTATCTGCCTAACAAATTCAACGCACATAAACTCAATACTCAAAAAGAAGCAAAAAAAGGATGCCCAAGTTTTTTGTGGACACCCTTTTGATTCTTTACTCTTTATCCGGACTATTTACCATAATCCCAGCAACTTGTGTTAACCGATCATAAAAAGCAAGGCCCGCTGGTTTTTCATAAAGACCAATTTCTTGAAAGGCTTCCTTCATACAGCGAAGCCAGCATTGTGCTCTCCTTGGTGTTACTTCAAAAGGAAGATGACGTTCCCTCATTGCCGGCGGCCCGAATTCCTGACTGTAAAGAGCAGGACCACCTAAGAATTGAGGAAGAAACATGCGTTGCTTCCTCATAATTTCCTCTATGTCCCCTTCAAATAATGGACTTAATTCTGGATCTGCATATACACGCGGATAGAAAGCTGCAACAAGTTTATCAATCGTTTCCTGCCCGCCAATTTCACTATAAAGAGATTTAAATTTATATTCCATGTTATACACCCCTTTTACTTACTTTCGATTATAAAGATAAAAGCGATGTCTTTTCGTGATTTAAATCACATTTTTAAAATTCCTTAAGACAAACTCGGTGCGACTAGTTCAACTTTTATTCGGTCTGGATCCTCAAAAAACACAGCATAATATCCTGGACCTCCAGCATATGGATGTTTATCTATGTAAAGGATATTTATCCCTTTCTCCTTTAACTTTACAGTAATTTCATCTACATGTTCCCTTGACCTCGCATGAAAGGCAAGATGATTTAACCCTACTCGGCAACGGTGGTAAGGTACCTCCAAGTACCTTTCTTCAGCCTGAACAAACACTAGATAGGTTTCTTGATATTTCCAGCTAATCCCCAATTCCCATTTTTGATACTGTTCGTATCCTAATTCAGCTAGCAGCCATCCCCAAAATTCAACACTTTTATCTAGGTTCGAAACATAAATCTCGACATGATGCAGCATACTTTTCCCCCAATTTCACTTTCAATTCATAATAACGGTCTGAATGTAACCTTGTTTCGGACTCAGTTGTATTCAAAAAACCCATTGCTGCCTAAGCCACAATGGGTTAATTTTTATAAATCCTCTGAGATTCTAGATTTCTTCCCTTTACCAATTTGTTTCCACGCTAAAACGACTGCTAGTGTTACGATTGTGCCAACAACGGCTTCAGGTATACCGCTTGTTAAAGCAACGGTCCATGCAACTTCAGCACCCATGTAACCTCTAACTACTGCCATTGTTAATACAAGGACTGTGTTAGTCAAGGTTCCTAAGAATGCGGCTGTTCCAATGGCAAAGTATTCACTCTTTCTGCGAATCCCTACATACACCAGCCATGCAACCACTCCGATAAAAAGTCTAGGCAAGATGGCAACTAATGGATCTTTGAATAATGGAACGGTTGCATTTAAAAATGAGGAAACACCAAAGATAATACCGACGATTGCACCGACAATTGGTCCTTGCATAATGCCCCCAATAATCGCTGGTATATGCATGATTGTGGCATTACCAGCTGCTGTAGGTACCGGAATATACCCTAACCTCGTTACACCTAAAAGAATCGCAACCGCACCAAGAACTCCAGCGATAACAATATTCCTAACGGTTAATGTACCTTTCATTTCTCTTCTCCCCTTTTTCTAATATGGAAACGGATAAAAAAGTAATAGTAATGAAAATAATAGACCAATAAATAGTACTAAATAATCGCGGCCAAGTGCTTTGTACACCGAGTAAGTACTCCTGTCATTTCCAGGCGTATAGCAGCGGGATTCCATCGCTAATATGAGATCCTCTGCTCTAGATAGCGCGATATTAAATAAAGGGATGATAATTGGAAGCATATCTTTCGTCCTTTGAATGATCCTCCACCATTCACCTGATCCGAAATCTGCCCCTCTTGAAGCTTGAGCCTTCATCATTTTCTCCATTTCAATGGCAAAGGTTGGCACAAAACGAATCGCAATGGTAATGATTAAAGATAGTTCATGAACAGGAACTTTTATTTTTTTTAAAGGGCTTAATAGACTTTGAATGGCATGGGTTAATTCCGTTGTTGATGTGGATAGCGTCAATACGCTGCTTAATAAAATGATTTCCACAAAACGTACGGCCGAGACGATCACGAGTCGAATACTTTCACTGGTAATCAAGATAAACCCATATTCAAAATATACCGTTCCACCGGAAAAGACATTGCCTTGGAATATCAGCTGCAATACAGCCAATATAATAATAAAAGGAATAGCCGGTTTTATGCCCGATAACCCATAACTAACCGGTATTTTGGAAGCCCAGAATAAATAAATAGATAATAGCAGACCCAGCGCATTTCCTACATAACTAGTATTGAGGGCTATCGCTAAAACAAGAACAGTGAATATTAATAGCTTTATTCTAGGGTCTAAGCGATGAATAAAAGAATCAGTCGGTACGTACTGACCAATCGTAATATTCCTGGACAGTTCAAATTCACTTGCCATGATTCTCCACCTCTCCACCGGTAAGAACCTTTATGATTTCGTCAGCTGCCTCTGATATCGTAAAAGCAGAAGTAGTTACATTGTAACCAAGGTCTTTCAGCCGGTACAGTGCCTGTACCGTTTCAGGTGTTCCGATTTGGTAACGCTGTAATTTTTCCTTATCAGTAAATATATCTTCTGGTGTACCTGATAACACGTCTGTGCCATCTGCCATAACATAAACTCGATCTGCTAAATAAGCCACTTCTTCCATATTGTGCGAAACGAAAATAACGGTTAAGTTTTCCAGCTTATTTAAGGATTTTATCTTATCAAGCAACTCATTGCGAGATCTTGGATCAAGACCTGCTGTAGGTTCATCGAGAACTAAAATCTTTGGTTTTAATGCCAAAATACCAGCAAGTGCAACTTTACGCTTTTGCCCGCCGCTTAAAGCAAACGTCTGGCGATCCTTCATTTCTTCAAAGTTCAGGCCGACCATGTCCATTGCCCATTTAACCCGTTCCCTTACTTCCTTCAAAGGCAAACCTTGTTTAAAGGGACCATAAGCGATATCATCACCAATTAATTTTTCAAAGATTTGATCCTCCGGGTTTTGAAAAACTAATCCCACATTTCTCCTCAATGCTTTAATATCGATTCGTTTTTTCGTTAAATCTATTCCATCGATAATAACTTTCCCTGAATCAGGCCGAATCAGCCCATTAAAATGCTGAATTAATGTGGACTTCCCCGATCCTGTGTGACCAATAATAGCGATACATTCTCCCTCATTGACAACCATGCTTGTCCCCTTTAAAGCAGCATGTTCCATAGGGGTTCCTATCATATATGTATGAAATAAGTCTTCTATTTCGATGATCGGTTTTCCACTCATTAGACTACTTCCCCGCTCCTAGCTTTTGAGACTCTCTTTACTTCATTAATTAGTTCTTCCTCTTGGATAACTTCTTTAGAAAAGTTTGGAATATGATGATGGACGATTTCAGCAATTTGGCTTACGGCTGGGACATCTAATTGGAGGTCCATTAAAACCTGTTTGTGTTTAAAAATGTCACGAGGTTGTCCGTCCATAACAATTGTCCCGTCTTCAACCACTATAATACGGTCCGCTTCAGCAGCCTCAGACATACGATGGGTTACCGTAATAATCGTCATTCCCATCCTATTCATTTTTTTCATGACCTGAAGGACCTCGTTTCTTCCAAAGGTATCCAGCATACTGGTAGATTCATCAAATACGATACAGTCCGGCTGCATGGCCAGTACTCCAGCAATGGCTACTCTCTGTTTTTGCCCTCCAGATAAATGATGCGGCGGTCTTTTTCGAAAATCCGACATTTTGACGACCTCTAAAGCCTCATCAATTCTTTGCTTCATTTCTTCCCTCGGGATACCGATATTCTCTAACCCAAATGCTACATCCTCTTCAACAATCGTTGCTACAATTTGATTATCAGGATGCTGAAAAACCATCCCAATTGATTTGCGAATGTCCAGTTTCCTGCTTTCATCCTTCGTATTGTGGCCCCGAACCCAAACGTCCCCTGTACTAGGAGTTAAGAGCCCATTTAAATGCTTTGATAACGTGGATTTCCCCGAACCGTTATGACCAATAATGGCAACATATTCACCTGGAAAAACGGAAAAAGAAACATCTTTAAGAACAGGCACTGAATGGGTTTCATTTATTTTATAGGAAAACGATACATTTTCTAAAGCAATAATCGGTTCCATCTAGAACCCCCTCTACCTCTATTTTATTAATATTCTGAATATTATTCAATCCTAGTAAATGATTCACAAGAAATATAATAGCACGAAGTCATAAATGGGGGTATCCTGAAGCATTAATTTATCTTTATTCTTAGTCCAAATTTAACATCCTATTTTCATATTTAGAATGTACAATAAGGGAAATATTATCCAGTATACACACATATCATAACCCTTGCTGAAAGATTATCTCAAACTTTATATTGACTAGTAAATACATTTATACTAATATATTACTTTGTCATAAAAACGTGGTTCGAGAACCTCCCACGCAAAAAAACTAAGGAGACAACTATATATGAAAATAAAAACACTTGTCGTAAATGCAATATTAGCCGCATTATACATTGCTGTATCAGGGCTAATCGCGCCATTTGGGTTTACAAATATTCAATTTCGTGTTTCAGAAATGTTTAATCATCTTATTGTTTTTAATAAGAAATACATTTTCGGAATCATCGTAGGGGTATTTTTATCAAACCTGTTCTTTTCGCCGATGGTTGCCTATGACCTCGTTTTCGGTGTCGGCCAATCACTATTAGCCTTATCGATTACAATTTTATCAGCGCGTTTCATTAAAGGAATCGGGGCTCGTATGATTGTGAATACCGTTGTGTTCACCTTCACGATGTTCTTGATTGCTTGGGAATTAAACTTAGCATTCGAATTGCCATTCTTATTTACTTGGTTAACCGTGGCCATTGGAGAATTTGTTGTGATGGCAGTAGGTATGCCGATTATTTACATTATTAACAAACGCATTAACTTTGAAAAAATGATATAGATCAAAAAAATGCTGCTTCAGAGAATGAAGCAGCATTTTTTTGTGACTATTTTCCAGTTTTACCTGCATGGTCAGGTTTACCAACCGCTTTTCCGTTGTTTCCATCGCTGTAAGAAAGACCAAATCCGTATTCGTACTTATCGCCATTTTTATTCACATATTCGAAATCTGCATATTCTTCAGGTGCAAAGCTCGGAACATCCCCGACTTCTTTTTCTACCGCTTCCGCATTAGCTGGAATAGCGAATGGAAGTTTTCCAACAGGTTTGTATTTTCCAGTGATTACATCAAATACTGCCTCTTGAAGCGTACCGAAAGTACCAATTAGTGCAGCAGCATTTGGTTCTAGCTCGTTAAGTAACCATTGGTTCGTAAAGTTTACCGCCGTGATTGTTGGAACAGTTTTTTGAATTTCTATGATTCGATCTAATTCAAGAATACCTGTTGTTTCATTAACATCAATCCGTGGGTTATTATCCCAGTTAGATTGAGTTGGTTTAATATATAAATAAGCATGAGTGGCTTGATCTACACTATCTACTAACGTAATGTTAGGGAATTTTTCTTTGAGCATTTTCTTTAAGTCTGCATTAAATGCTGCAGTTTGTTTTGCTGATTCTTCATTAATCGTTTTTTGCGGATTTGGATTATTTCTTCCTGGAGCAACCCCAATAAATCCTTCAACATAAAGCTTCACATCTTTTAACTTACCATTCGTTAATGGTAATAGTTTTTTACCGCCATCAATTTTATCATTACGCATTAAAACGACTGACTTTTGATGTGCTTCATATGCTAATTCTCTGTGTTCTTGATTGTTTGCCGCTGCAATAGCTTCTGCAGGATTTACATATGGGTCTTCAAATAGACCTAGAGTCATCATTTCTGATAGAGTATAAGTAATGGATTCATTAACTTTTGATACATCTACTAATTTTTCATTAACTGCCTTAATTACTAGCTCTGGTGTTGCACCACCTGAAATAATATTGGTTCCTGCATTTAATGCTTTGGCAACTTTTTGTTCACCTGAAATTGTTTTTCCATTTTCATCTACTAGGTAACCCCATGCGCTGCCCGCAACTGCACCTGAGTCAGAGTTAATGTATCCTTTGAATCCTAGACCTTCACGCAAGAAATCGATGATTCCTTTATTAAGAGTCATACCAACTTCTTCGAATTGTTTCGTTTCACTATACGGTTTTAAACCTTGATCAGCACTATTATTACTAGGATATGCATAATAAGGCATTACAGATGCTACTCCAGCTTCGATTGCTCTTTGGAAAGGAGGAATATGGTACTTTTCTAAACTTCCTTCAGTTGGATAAATGTTAAAGCTGCCGTTTGCAAAGTGAGGATCTTGTCCATCATCACGCGCTCCACCGCCAGGGAAGTGTTTAACTGTGATGGCTACACTGTCATGGCCAAGTTTTTCAGTTTGGAACCCTCTAATAATTTCATAATTCATGTCTCCTACTAATTTTGGATCTTCACCGAACGTCTCTTCAATTCGTGCCCAAAGTGGGTCTGTTGCAACGTCAGCCATATATCCATAAACCTTACGAATACCAGCAGCTCTCCACTCTTGGCGGGCAATATTCGCAAATTCAGCAACAGCTTCTACATCCTGGGCCGCTGCTAAACCTAATGTTCCTGGCCAGAAGGTATGTTGGTCTTTAACATTGGTAATATTGGTATAATCTGTTGATGCAGAGTTTCTTGGATTCGAAGTAATCACAACCGGAATACCTAATTCTAGGCCCTCTGCTAATTGTTGCATTTGGTTATTATAATTGGCAATATCGCCTAAGTTTTGAGATAGACGGTAAATCACGTGACGCAATTTTTTATCAGTAACAATTTTGCTGTTATCAGCAGTTACAAATTTTCCATCTGACGGATCAGCTACTGGAGTATGAGTATTTATGTACATCAATCCAGCTTTTTGTTCAAGACTCATTTTACTAATCAAATCTGCTACACGTGTTGACACTGGTTTTGTCCAGTCTTCGTAAACATCTAGGCTTTTACTGCCATTGGCGTCTCTAAAATATTTGCCGTCAATTTCAAGAATTCGATCTTGAGTGGCTACTTCAATTTCTGGCTGGCCTTCAGCTTTTGCAATTTTATAAGTTGTAATGGCACCACGACCAGAATATGGCGTCGCCGCCCCTTCTTCACCTGTATATCCTTGGTCATCCGCAAAAATTGCCTGTGGCCCAATTACTGGAGCAACTAATGATAGAGTTAGTGCGGTTGCAAGAAGCTTTTTTCTTAGTTTTGAAGATTTTTTAATCTGTTTTGATAAAGAAGCCATTTCTCTCTCCCCTTTTTTAATAAGATTTTTGAATGCGTTTTCAATTTACTTCAAAACAATTGACTAAATGCATGGACACATTTTCAAAACTATAATCTTATCATCCTCCTAAAAGATTTATTTTTAATAAGGTGTCAGTTTCCTTTCTCTCTCAGAAAGCGTTTCTATATTAATTATATAATTCCGAATAGTTTATCAATTAGTGAGTTTTTTTAGATAAATTTGTAATTATTTTAGTTTTTAGTTAATTAAAAATAAAACAAGCAATGCTTTTTGGTGGTTAACCATTCTGCAACGCTTGTTTTTTTATCATTCTTTTATGCATATATTTCGGTACTCCGACGGTGATACTCCCACGATTTTCTTGAAATTATTACTAAAGTAGGCTAAATCAGAATAACCGACTCTTTCAGCAATCTCCGACATTCTTAATGTTGTATTGTGCAATAAACGCTTACCTTCCTCAATTCTCAGCTCCGTTACATAATCAACAAATTTTTTATTAAGCTGTTGTTTGAACAGTTGACTGAGGTAACTGGGATTAATGTGAACACTTTCTGCTGCTTCTTTTAACGTTATTTGATCAAGAGGCGTTTTATTAATATAATCCAGTACTCGTTCAATCGTTGATAATGGAACATTGTCATTGGCAGGAAGAGTATGATGAATCTTATTACTCTCGTTACTTTTTTCATTTAACCATTTCTCTAAGCAAACTTTTAATTCGCTCTCCTCAACTGGTTTTAATAGGTAATCTGTTACACCGCTTCGGATTGCTTGCTGGACAAACTGAAACTCATCATGGACAGAAATGACAATAATATCATATTTCCTGTTTAAAATACTAAGTTCCTTTACCAAAGCAAGACCATCCATAATCGGCATTCGGATATCCGTTAGTATTAGGTCGACATCATTCATCTTTATCCAATCTAATGCTTCTAATCCATTTTGGCATTCCTGGACAACCTCCAAGGGAAGATTCAATTTATTTATCGTCCATTTAAGAGCGGCCCGTACCCATCTCTCATCATCAACTAACAAGACTTTTTTCATCCAATCTCCCTTTCATCCGTATTTTTCTTCATTGGCAGCTGCATTTCGACCACTGTGCCTGCTCCCAACTGACTTCTAACACCAAGTCCATAATCAGCACCAAACACATAATGAATCCTTTGTTGTACATTTAATAATCCGATATGGTTCCCATCTGAGTTTGTCATTTTCTGTTCAAGCTTTCTTGTAAGTTCGTCTAAAATCTGATTCGGGATTCCTGCACCTGTATCTTCTATTCGAATCATAAATGAAGATTCAGAATGGGGAACAACTGAGATGTTAATTCTGAACTTTTGAATGCACTGACCGTAGGCATGAACAAAGCAATTTTCAACGATTGGCTGAAGTGAAAATTTGAGTACCTCTTGTTCCATTGCCCATGGAGGAATATCAATCTCATACTCGAACCGGTCTTCAAAGCGAAATTTCTGAATCTGAAGGTACGTATGACAAAACTTGATTTCTTCTCCCAGGCTTACTGTGGAAGAATCATTTTTTAAATTGTAGCGGAGAAGCATTGCTAAGGAATAAGACATCGTTGCAATGTTTTCTTGCCCTTCTTCTAATGCCATCCCTCTAATGGTTTCAAGCGAGTTGTATAAAAAATGTGGGTTCATTTGAGACTGAAGCATTTTTATTTCTATCTCTTTCTGTTTGAGCGACATTTCTGTTTCTCTTAATTTGGAGACATATACTTCTTCAAGTAAATCTGATAGTTTTTCCACGGTATGATTAAAACCAGCAGATAACTGTCCAATTTCATCGTGTGATTCCACTGGGACCCGACCACTAAGGTTTCCGATTTCAACTTCCTTCATGAACTTCTTTAAGCGTCGAATTGGGCGGACTAGACTTGTAGCAAATCCAAATCCTATCGTATAGGCAATGATTAACGAGATGATAATGGTCAATACAATGGTTCTTCCGATTTGAATAATTCCACCCGTAATATCTTTATATGGTACGGCCGTAAAAAAACTCCAGCCTATGCTCGAGGAATATGTATAAGTGACGAAATCCTTTCTCTCGTTCTGTAAAATTTGTGTGCTGCTTTCGTTATTTTGGAGTTGTGTAAGCTGAGGAAATTCTACTTTTTTTCCAAGCTTTGAATAATCAGGGTGATAGACATAATGTCCCTTAGCATCCAAAATAAAAAAATAACCGTTTTTACTAATTGTTACCTTGTTTGAGATTTCCTCAATTCTTCTAAAATTAATATCGATCACAAGCATTCCAACAGGTAAAAGAGTATCAGGGTTGTATAATCTCCGAACAAGCGAAATAACCGGCTGCTCTTTATTTCTTAGTTTAAGGGTTCTAGTTACTAACATCGTCATTCCGTTCTTGGGAACGAATGAATACCAATATTCTTCTTTCATTTTGGTAGAAGGATAGAAATTATTTACTCCAAGGGTATCGATCACAATATCGTCATCCACTAAAACAGTGATATTAGATATATCTGCTCGAGAGTAGGCGGCATACTTAAGTGTGTTTTTGGCTGCTGCCACTAAATAATCACTTTTTTCTTGCTTTAATAGGCTGGATAATTCCGGAGTGTTAATAATTTTTAAGCTTGTGATCTCAAATTCTTGAAAATAATATTCAATATGTGATTCTACTTGACCAATTACTTGACCGCTATATTGACGGAGCTCGTTCTCCAATTCGGCTGAAGATCGATTATAGGAGATAATCCCCACGGAAAGAACAGGCAATATAACGAGAAAGCTAGAAAAGACGCAAAGCTTCGTCATTAATGCTTGATTCTTTAAGAGAATATACTCTTTTATAAATTCGGCTATTTTTCTCCCATGCCCCTGCATTCTTCCACTTCCTAATGAGTTTTCTAAAACTATCTATTATCAAAACAGAAAAGACCCAGCTGGTAAATGGTCAAACTTACCAGCTAGGCATTATTGGTTGTTACAGATTATGGACGTGCTTTTTCAATCGCATCCATTACTTCTTTATACTCTTTTGTATATTCGTCAACCATTGGCTTTACAGCCTCTTTCCAAGGTTTAATATCTTTAACCTCGGTAAATGTAACACCAGCGTCTTTTAACTTCTTTTCAGACTTTTGTTCATATTTATCCCACTCTGCTCTCTGTGTTTCAACAGAATCAAGAGCTGCTTGTTTAACGATCTTTTGATCTTCTTTGTCAAGCTTATCCCAAGCTACTTTACTAATTAGAAGAACTTCAGGGATACGTTGGTGATGATCAAGGATCAAGTTCTTAGCTTCTTGATAGTGGTTAGATGAATCTAAACTTGGCAGATTATTTTCTGCGCCATCAATGATACCTGTTTGAAGAGCACTGAATACTTCTCCATATGGCATAGGAGTAGCACTTGCACCTAAGGCAGCCATGAAATCAATATTGATTTTACTTTGCTGAACACGAATCTTAAGTCCTTTTAGATCCTCTACACCTTTAAGTTCTTTAGTGGCATAGAAACTACGTGATCCAGAATCGTAGAAAGCTAATCCCTTCATCTTAGATTGCTCAAGACCATCTAGTAATTTTGTTCCCATATCTCCATTTAAGAAATTCCACAGATGATCTTCACTTTCAAATACATAAGGAAGTCCGATTGGAGTAAATTGATTATTGAACTCAGCAAGAGGGCTGGAATTGATTCGTGTAAATTCAATAGCTCCCAGCTGAACCTGTTCAAGAACAGATTTTTCATCTCCTAATTGAGCAGATGGATAAACTTCAATTTTAATACGTCCATCTGTTCTTTCCTCAACTAATTCAGCGAACTTTTTGTCACCAAGAACTGTTGGATAATCAGGCGGCTGATTGTCAGCTAAGCGGAATGTGTAGGATGGTTTTTCTTCTTCCTTGGTACCGCTGTTGCTCGGCTTTGCTTCCTCTTTCCCACAAGCTGCAAGGATTGTACCCATTAATAACGATGCAGCTAAAATGCCTGTGAATTTCTTCTTTAACAAAATCAACACCCCTTATTAATTTTTTTATATAATCTTCACCTTAGACCAGATTACTTAACTAACATATTCGGCAGCCACATAACTACCTCTGGAATATAGGTGATAATTAACAGAACAACTAGTAACGCATAGAAAAATGGCATCATGGCCTTTGTACCTTGTTGGATGGAAACTTTACCTATCGCACACCCAACGAATAAAACGGTTCCAACTGGCGGTGTCAATAAACCAATTCCAGCATTTAAGATTAACACGATTCCAAAATGGACAGGATCCATTCCAAAGCTTGTTACAACTGGTAAAAGAATCGGTGTCATGATTAGAATCATTGGTGCCATATCCATTGGTGCACCTAAAAGCAACAATAGGATATTAATAATCAATAAAATGATAAGCGGATTATCAGAAATACTTAAAAACAGGTCGGTTACCATAGCAGGAATCTGCAAATAGGCGAGTATCCAGCCAAAGGATGCAGAAGCTGCAATTAAGAAAAATACCATCGAAACCGTTCGCATTGTTCTTGTGAGTATTTTCCCAATACTAGAGATGGGAGCTTCTCTATAAATGACAAATGCTAGAATAAAAGAATATAAGCACGCTAACGCACCTGACTCAGTGGCCGTAAACCAGCCGCTCATGATTCCGCCAAGGATAATGACGGCAGGACTTAAGGATAATAGACCATGCAGGAGAATACCTCCGATTTCTGATTTCGGCACGGGGTCTGCTTTCTGATAGCCTCGTTTTCTAGCAATAATATAGCCTGTAATCATAAGCGAAATTAACATGATAAATCCAGGCACGATACCAGCCATAAAAAGACTGGCAATAGATACGCCACCGGCTGCTAAAGAATAGAGAACGAGATTATGGCTCGGTGGTACAACAACTCCTTGGATAGCAGAAGCAATGGTAACACCCACCGCATAATCTGCTTCGTATCCCTTCTTTTTCATCATTGGAATCATGACAGAACCGACGGATGAAACGTCTGCGACTGCAGACCCTGAAATATTTCCAAAAAACAGGGCGGCCACACTATTTACCATTGCAAGTCCACCGCGTATTCTTCCTACTAGTAAACTCGCAAAATTTACAATCCTTGTTGCTAGTCCCCCTTCACTCATAATCTGTCCTGTTAGGATAAAGAACGGGATAGCTAGCAAGGAAAAGGAGTTCATTCCTTGAATCATTTGCTGTCCAATAACTGGAAGCGGGATTTTCATATAGATTACTGTTAGCAAGGACGATGCCACAAGCGTAAGAGCAATCGGAAAACGAAGCAGGACTAGAATAACAAAGCTTGTAAGTAAGATGATAATTCCGATTGTGTTTGTGTCCATTTTACATACCCTCCTCCAAATCCTTATGTCTTGTTGTGTTAATATTGAAGAACTGCAGGAGCGAGTAACCGCAAATCATAACACCCGTGACTGGCATAGCCAAATAAGTGACGCTGCTAGGAAGTTTTGTTGCTGGAAGAGTGGATTCCGCCGTCAACAATGTAAACTCCCAACCTTGGACTACAAGATATAAACCAAAAGCAAAAACAGAAGCATTAATGATCTTATCTAAGACTTTATTGAATGATTTAGGAAATAGGTTGGTAAAAGAATCAATACCTAAATGAATATACTCCCTAAACCCTATCGCAATGGCCATAAAGGCGAACCATGCAAGTAGTAACAAGGTAATTTCTTCCGACCAAAAGAATACAAAATTAAATAATTTCCGGGTCATGACCTGTGTGGTTACAACAAAAATCAACGCTACCAAAAACAGTAAAGTGAATTTTTCGAAAATAGAGTCGATAAATTTAAACACCTTTTTAATATAATCCAAATGGATCCCCCCTTATTTGAAACCGTTTACTTACTTATCATTTTACGAATCGGGGAGATGATTGAAAATATTGTTTTTTTAGATAAATTTGTGTTTTTTTTAGGTTTAGGATATTTTCGAAAACCCTTTCATTTTTTATTTTCATTAATTTGTTTAATAAACTAATTAATTGAATTTAGTTTAACATTCACTTTTATTAGCGTCAATAAGGTCTCAGGGGAGGAAATCCCGTAAAAAAATATCAATAGACTGCTAAATAAAAAAATGGCCGTCCCTGATATTTGGGACAGCATTTTTTTATTATTAGATATCAATTTCTTTCCATACCTGTTCATAGACCTTTTTTAGAGGGATATTGTGGAGTTGCGCAAGTTTCTTACATTCCTCATATTCAGGTGCCCGCTGCACCACTTCTCCATTAAGTATTCCTTCTTTTACAGTCACAGGTCCCCACTCTGTTTCCGCTTTTTTGAATACTCTTTCTAACCGGTGAACCGTTAATGGATAATAACGTACACCTAGTGTTGTTGTTTCTTTAAAGAGTATTTCCTTTATTTTATTTACCTTTTCAACCGAACAAAGCAGTTGAAGCAAGATTCCTGGTCTGTTTTTTTTCATATAAATCGGGGTATAAAAAACATCATTGGCCCCTGCTTCAAATAAAAGGTCCATCACATAACCCAGCCATTCTCCAGGAATATTGTCCAGGTTAACTTCCATTTTGATCATCTGGTCATCAATATGTTCATAATTAGGAGGATGAGAACTCATTGGAATACTCCTCTCAATAGGGCAGAGATTCTTATATATCTATAATATTTTATCATAAACCGGTTATTCACCAATAATGACACGAACAACATTTGGATGGTCTTTGAACGTTTTCGTCCCTGCTCCATAGCCAATCGAACTAACTTTCATGGATGGAATAGAGGTAAAATCTTCTGCCAGTACCGCGACAATCGCTGCTCCAGTTGGTGTGGTAAGCTCAAATCTCACCTCTGAATGTTCAATCGGGACTCCTTTTAAAATCTCGAGTGTTGCCGGTGCAGGGACTGGATAAATACCGTGGTCGATACGAATTTTCCCTGTACCTACAGGAATAGGTGAAGATTTGATTACAGATATATCTAATTGATCAATGAGGATGGCAGCCCCAATTATATCAATAATGGAATCTACTGCACCCACCTCATGAAAATGAACCTTCTCTAAAGGTACTCCATGGATAAGTCCTTCTGCTTCAGCAATTTTTTTAAATATCCTTAATGCAGTATCTTTTACTTGTATAGACAAATCCGTTTCTTCTATTAACTGGACAATATCTTTATATGAGCGATGATCATGATGGTGGTGATCATGGGTATGTTCATGTTCATGATCATGAGTATGTATGTGTGCATGGTCGTGATCGTGGTCGTGGATATGATCGTGAGCATGCGTATGAGTGTGTTCGTGTTCATGGTCATGGTCATGAGCATGCGTATGTGCGTGTCCATGGTCATGATCGTGAGCATGCGTATGAATGTGTTCGTGTTCATGATCGTGAGCATGCGTATGAATGTGTTCGTGTTCATGATCGTGATCGTGGCTGTGAGAATGGCCATGGTCATGATCGTGATGATGATGGTGGTGTTGATTTTTTAGCACCACATCAAATTTTGTACTCGTAATCCCATTCTTAACGACCTTTTTCCATGTCAATTCATATTCATCTTCAATATTGAGCTTTTTTAGTTCTTCTACTAATTTAACCGGGTCAGCACCAGCGTCTATAAGTGCGCCGATCACCATATCTCCGCTTACTCCTGAAAAACAATCAAAGTAAAGTGTCTTCATTTCTTTCCCCTTTTTGTGCAAGTTGATGAATTAATACGGCGTTATAGCCCCCGCCAAAACCATTATCAATATTAACAACACTAATCCCCGAAGCACACGAATTCAGCATCGTTAGTAAAGCCGATAACCCGTTAAAGTTAGCCCCATAGCCAACACTTGTAGGAACAGCAATGACGGGGTGTGAAACTAGTCCGCCAACGACACTAGGCAGTGCACCTTCCATCCCGGCTACTACTACAGAGACTGTTGCCTTTTGTATTTCTTCAGCATGATTTAATAGACGATGGATTCCTGCGACGCCAACATCATAAATACGATGAACTTTACTTCCCATTATCTCTGCGGTAACTGCTGCCTCTTCCGCAACCCTTAAATCAGAGGTTCCAGCAGCAACAACAGCAATATAACCTTGAGCATTTTCAGTAGAGTTCTCTTGGTCTTTCCAATAAAGAATCCGAGCTACTTCATTATAAATAAATTCGGGACAAGCTTGCTGCACGACAGCTGCTTTCTCTTCAGAAATTCTTGTTACCATTACTTGGTTGTTTCTTGCCCTTAATGCTGTGATGATGGAGATGATTTGTTCAGCCGTTTTCCCTTCTCCATAGACCACTTCTGGAAAGCCCTGTCGTTTCTTTCGATGATGGTCAACCTTTGCAAATCCCAAATTCTCAAATGTGGCCAATTGATCTTTTGCTTCCGCAATACTGAGGGTTCCTTTTTGAACTTGTTTTAAAATATCCTCAAGCACATGATTTCCCCCTTTTACTCTTGTGTGATTTATATGCATGAGTCTTGATGATGGACGAATCTTTTGGTTCTTAGATGGGTTTTGTCCTTCATATGTTTGATGAAGGACAAATCTTTTGGTTCTTAGAT
>NZ_BCVA01000075.1 GCF_001591505.1 Neobacillus niacini NBRC 15566 | reverse complement strand
AAAGAATTCATTTTGGCAGGTAAGATAAAACTAGTATTTTAAATCCATCCTTTAATCCAGACTCATCCCCTAAGAAATCCACCTTCAGAATTCAATACCTGCCCAGTAATCCACTCAGCTTCCTCGCTGGCAAGAAATGCAACGAGGCGAGCAGCATCTTCAGGCATTCCAATACGACCAAATGGAAACTTCGGTAATATTTCTTTCTTTATAACCTCATTCATCCATCCAGTATCCGTAGGACCAGGATTTACAGCATTCACTGTAATACCAAGAGGAGCAAGTTCCACAGATAAGGAAAGTGTAAAAGCTGAAATAGCCCCCTTCGTTGCGGCATATGCTAATTCACCAGGCATGGGACCAAGGGCTTGGCCGGATGTAAGGTTAATGATCCTGCCTGCAGGAATTGGGGTTTGTCTAAACCGCCGTGCAAACTCAACAGATAATAGGAAAGTAGCTCTCATATTAACAGCATAATGGTCATCTAGGGTCTTTGCGTCTAAATTCATATATCCATCTCTAAATGAATGAGCAGCATTATTAACTAGAATAGCAGGCAGCCCCATTTCAGCAGTGACAGCCTCCAGTATATTAACTGGTGTCCCCGGATCAGCCAAATCAATTTCTAAACTACCACAACGAACACCATATTCTCTAATACGGCCCTCAAACTCTTTAACCCAATTGCTGTCTGAACCCCAATGAGAAAAGAATATATCAGCCCCATTTGAAGCTAATTTATGGCAGATAGCTGCTCCAATTCCTTTTTCATGACTTACACCAGTGATTAATGCTACATTTCCATTTAAGTTATAAATAAAAATACCCCCTTAAAGTTTGCTAAATTTAGTAGCGGATAGCTAAACGTAGTTACGGACAGTTAGAATAAAAAAGCACATCAGACTCAAATGATGTGCTTTTCTTTATACTTTTATTTTTTCAACTTAGCCCATGTTGCATCAAGTGCTTTCATGGCTTCTTCTTTAGACTTTTGACCGCCTACATATGCTTGAAGAGTTGCACCAAATTCCTGGCCTGCTCCATCAGGATACTTCATGAACTGCCATTGATATGCTTTTCCTTCTTTAGAATATTTAAGAAGGTCTGCCCCTAGAGCACCGATATCTTCAGGATTAGCGTCAATCGTTTTAAAGGCTGGGATGTACTTAAATTCTTTCGTTAGTGCTGTTTTACCTTCTTCAGATGTAACCATCCAATTTAAGAAATCTTTTGCTGCTTCTTTGTCAGCTTCTGGTGCTTTGTTGTAAACAACCCAGTTACTAGGAACATCAATCATTAATTTATCAGATTGAGCTGGATCATCGCTAAGTGCTAACGGAATGAAACCAACTTCTAAGTTTGGATCTAATTTATCAAGCATTGGCTGAATCCAGTTACCTTGCTGAATCATGGCTGCTTCACCTGTAGCAAATAATGTAACTTGAGTGTTATAGTCAGTTGTTAATGGATTTTTGTTACCATATTTCATGGTTAAATCTAATAGCTTAAAGAAGTTATCAAATTCTTTATTGCCTTCGATTTTAGCTGTACCTTCATTTAAACCTTTAATAAAAGCATCTGGATCCGCCTGGTATGCAAATGGTACATTCATACCGTGGTTTGCTAATACCCACCACTCAGCATAACCGATTGAGAATGGCGTAATGCCTGCGTCTTTAAGCTTTTTCGCTGCTGCCTCTAACTCAGAGTATGTCTTTGGGAGTTCTGTAATCCCAGCTTTTTCAAATAACTTCTTATTATAAGCAAAACCGTACCCTTCCATATTAAATGGCATGCCGTAAACTTTACCATCAAGGGTCATACCGTCTAAAGTACCTTCAAAGGCATCCTTAATCCAAGGCTGGTCAGATAAATCTTCAAATTTATCCTTCCACACTAGAGCTTCCTGGTCACCGCCATTTGTAAAAATATCCGGTGCTTGGTTAGATGCAAATTTTGCTTTAAGAGCTGCAGCACCATCTGCACCGCCGCCTACTGTTTCTATGTTAAAAGTCACGTTTGGATTTTGTTTTGTATATTCATCTGTTAACGCTTTCAATTGGTCGGCGATTTCAACTTTCCCTTGGAAGATATCAACAACTACTTTATCGTCCTTGCCACCGCTGCTTTTTTTATCTCCAGATGTACTGTCACTAGAACATGCGCCTAATAGAAGTGAAGCGGATAGTACACCTGCAACGATTGAATACTTTTTGAATGCCATTTGGTTTTCCCCCTAGAATGATAAGTATATATTTTTAAATCTCTGCTGTCTTGTACAAAAGGCAGCAGAGTGTGTTCCCCTGAAAAATTACTTGATTGATCCGCTGGTAATACCTTGGATAATGTGTTTTTGCATGGTGAAGAAGAAGATTAATAATGGAATAATTCCAATAACTAATGCTGCAAGTGCTAGATCCCATTGTTTTGTATATTGCCCAAAGAAGAAGAAAGTTGCCAATGGAATCGTTCTTAACTCTGGATCCTGAAGCACTAATGATGGTAATAAGAAGTCATTCCATATCCATAAGCTGTTTAAGATAACGATGGTGACCGTAATGGGTTTTAATAGTGGAAAAACAATTCTCCAGAATACGCCAAACCGTGTACAGCCATCGATAATCGCTGCTTCTTCAAGCTCTAAAGGAATTCCTTTGATAAAACCGTGATATAAGAAGATGGTCATTCCGGACCCAAACCCAAGGTACATGAAGACAAGTCCCCACATGCTGTTTAAAAGTCCCAGGGTTCCAGCCGTTTTAATAAGCGGTATCATAATTGATTGGAACGGAATAATCATCGCTGCGACAAATGTCATGAAAATGATATTGCTGATTTTCTTTTTGGTTCGAACGAGCATGTATGCAGCCATCGAACAAAAGATTACGAGAACGATATTACTGCCAATGGTAACGATTAGTGAGTTTTTAAATACAGTTAGAAAATTTAATTTTTCGAATGCGTTAACATAGTTATCAAACATCAACACTTTTGGCAGGGCTGATGTGTTGGTTAGAATTTCTGCAAATGGTTTCAAGGAGTTTGAAAGCACATAATAAAATGGGACTAAAAAGACTAGACCGAGCAGGATGGCAAGGATTTCAACAATTGATGTTCTCCATGTATACCTGTTTCCCATTAGGATTCAACCTCCCTTTTCTTTGAAATCGTAACTTGAAGGACGGTAATCGCTGCTACGACAATGAAGAAAATTAAAGCCTTTGCTTCACCGATACCATATCGGTTATTAACGAATGCTTCTGTATAAATGTTAAGCGCCAGCATTTCTGTTGATTTAAATGGACCGCCGTTTGTCAATGACAGGTTTGCATCAAAGACTTTAAAGGATGAGGCGGTGGTTAAAAATAAACAAATCGTAACGGCTGGTGCAACAAGCGGCATTGTAATATGACGAAGGACTTGAAATCGATTCGCTCCATCAATTTTTGCTGCTTCAATTAATTCCTGCGGTACGTTCTGCAGGGCAGCAATATAGATAATCATAATGTAACCTGCACCCTGCCAAACACTGACAATGACGATTCCCCAAAACGCTGTCTTTGCATCTCCTAACCATGCAAGTTCAAATAGAGGAATTCCGGTTAGCTGACCGATCGAAACAAATCCTTTTACAAAAATAAACTGCCAGATAAATCCTAGAATTAATCCGCCTATTAAGTTCGGCATGAAGAAAACGGTACGTAAGAAATTTTTAGTTTTCAATTTCTGAGCTACCAGTAAGGCTAATCCAAATCCGATTAGGTTTGTTAAGATGATGGCTACAACTGTGTATTTTGTTGTAAGAATGAAGGACTGTTGAAATTGCTTGTCCTCTGTAAATAAGTATTTAAAATTATCGAGTCCCACCCATTTGACGGATCCTGTTACCCCGTTCCAATCGGTAAATGCATAATAAATACCTGTAAAGAAGGGGATTAAAACAATTAGGATAAAAGCTAATAGGACTGGTCCTACAAATAGGGTAAATAACCCAGCTTCCTTCCATTTCTTCTTATTCAGAAAAGAAACAGACGGAGAAACTTTCGTGCTTTTTTGATTTGTGAGGACTGAACCCTTAACTGTATCCAGCTTACTTTCATTATTCATTCCCTGCACCTCCATAACCTTATTTTAATGGTTGCAAAAAATTCTGAAACGGCTTACATTGACCAATAGGGTGGAAAATATTGAACAGGTCAAAAAGTTGTCCTATTAAAGGACATTCAAAGTTGTGCTACAATGTTCTAAAAAATGACGCAAGGGGGTAAGGTTCGTAACCGCAATGAAATGAGATGGGGTATTCGAAAAAAGCTAATTATCTTTTTACTGTTGGCAACGGTTCTGCCATTTGGGACAGCCATCACTGTTACTTATTTTTATACAACGAAATCACTTAATGACCGTGCTGTCTCAACAAACCATGAGTTGATTTCAAAAGGGCAGGAAGAACTGGCGGGTTACTTGAACGATGTTGCCCAAATGTCTTCGGTCTTATATCGGTACACCCCTTTTATTAACGTGATGAGAAATGGGGTGTCATCCGACTTTGTTGTTAATCAAGAAGAAGTCCGCAGGGCACTTGCTTATTTATTTAATACACGACCTGAAATTGAACAAATGCATCTATATATTCATGAAGAACAGGAATCCTACACCATCTACCATTCTAGAATCAGCGGCAGAGCAAAGTATGAGAATGTATTTTCACACCCCTACTATAGACGGTTAACCACCATTGAAGGTTATTCTCTTATTGAGCCGCCGCATGAGATTTATAGCTATAACAATGTTTCCGTTATTCCTAATTCTCAAAGGGTGAATGTATTAAGCTTCCATAATGTAATTCGGGATGTTCCTTTAGCGGATGTTTTAGGATTTTTATCGATCGATATCAATCTTTCTAAAATTAGTGCCATTGCCGGTCGATTATATACGAAAGACGTGGAAGACCTTTATATAATGGATGATAAGGGAATGATTATTTTTTCTTCCAATGAAGATGAAATTGGAAAACAAAATAATGAAAAATGGTTTAAGCAAGTGAGGAATGAGCCAGAAGGCGGGAAAAGTCTTGAGTGGAAGGATGAACTGTTTTCGGGCGTTATCATTCATGATGAATTTAGCGGATCGTTTAAGGATTGGTCTATTGTGAAACGAATCCCTTATGATGTCCTTTATCAAGGAGCAAGAGAAACGGCACTAATCAACATTTTAATTGGATTGGCAACACTTATATTTGCGCTGCTGGGGACCATGTTTGTTTCTTTTAAGCTGACGGCGCCTATAAAAGTGTTAATTAGCAATATGAAAAAGGTCGAGAAAGGCGAATTTAAGGCTGATTTCGATACACTCGGAACCGATGAAATTGGCATGTTGGGAAGGCATTTTAAACTCATGATTGCTAAAATAGATGAGTTGATTGAGAGTGAGTATAAATTGGAGATAGAAAATAAAGCTTCACAGCTCCGAGTATTGCAATCACAAATTAATCCGCATTTCCTTTACAACGCCTTTCAGTCTATTGGTACATTGGCACTAAAGCTAAATGCAGTTCCGGTGTATTCATTACTAACATCGTTATCTACGATCATGAGATACAGTATGAATATGAAGGACGACATTGTTCCGTTTGCAGCAGAGCTGAACCATGTGAAATCCTACCTATCCTTACAGAAGCAGCGATTTGACGAGCAGTTTGAATTTGAATTAAATATCCAAGAAGAAGTCAAGGAGATTCATATTCCGAAAATGATTTTACAGCCGTTGGTAGAGAACTGTTTTAAGCATGGCTTTGACCAGCACGTAGAAGAAGCGCGGATACAAATTGAGGCGTTCTTTGAGAATGACAATAGAGTCAAAATCAGTGTGAAGGATAATGGATTGGGTCCAAATCAAGAACAGCTAGAAAAAATCCGCCAGGAACTGTACGCTGGTATCCTGAAAGAAGACAATAAGCAAAGAGAAGCAATCGGGTTAAAAAATATTTATGATCGCTTGAAGATTTATTATCATAATCAGGCGAACCTTTTAGTGGACCGCAATGAAGAAGGTGGATTTACCGTTACCATCGTAATGCCAAATGTAATACCGAAAGAGGTGGAACATTCGTGAAGGCGTTAATTGTTGATGATGAAAAACATGTTCGAGACGGAATTAAGATACTAGCTGATTGGGAGAAAAATGGAATCCGAGAAATATTTGAGGCAGGAAACGGTGAAGAAGCGATCCAGCTTATCCAAACCATCCGGCCTGAGGTCATTTTTTCAGATATGAAAATGCCAAAAATGGATGGAACGCAGCTTTTGGAGTGGATTAAAGAAAATCATCCAAACAGTAAAACGATTGTGGTGACAGGTTACGATGATTATCATTACATGAGAAAAGCGATTCATTTCGGCAGTTCGGATTATCTATTAAAGCCAATTGAACCGGAAAATTTAAATCAAACATTGGAAAAAGCGGTGAATGAATGGAAAAGAGAAGAAGTTGACAGGCAGAAAAAAGAAACTAGCTCACTGCTGATTAATGAAATGACACCTGTTTACCGAGATCGCAAACTCACTCAGCTAGTAAACAGTGACAGCATTCAAAAAGATTTATATGAAGAATTCGGCTGGTTAAAACAGTCCCGGGATTATATCGCTGCTCTAGTCCGAGTTAACGGCAAAACAATCGAGGTATTTCAAGGAGATCGAGATTTAGCCTACTTTACCATTTTGAATGTAATTAATGAAATCATGAAGGAAACCGGGTGTGGGATTGGTTTTCGATACGTATCCCAAAAGGGTCAAATACTATTGGTTTTTTGGGACAAGTTGGAACTAGTAGAAGAGATACTAGTACGTATATATAAAACGCTAAAAAATACGTTAGATATTTCTTGTCCCATTGCTGCTGGGACAGCTGTAAATAATAGTACTAAGTTAATGGATTCTTATCAGCGTGCCAAAAAGATTTTATGGAATAGAAATATCCTGACAGAAAGTGAAAGTAGAGTTTACATGTCTGATAAAGAGGAAACTCCATCCTTGAAGAGTTTGATTGCATATTCTTCCGACATAGAACTGGCGGTCCAAACTGGAGAAATCGGAGCTTTTGAAGAATTAATGGAGCAAATTGAAAAGGATATTACAGAAAACGGATATTTATCGGTAAGACAAGTGATAAATTTAGAAAATGAGTATATGGTCATCAGCCATAAGTGGTTTAAGCATTACCATCTTCCATTTAAGGCACCAGAAGATATTGAATCTCGGATTGATTTATTTTTCGATTCAAACGGTACGTTTAGACTAAAAGAGTATAAAGAGAGAAAAAAACGTGAAATTGCCGTTTTTTTGAAAAAGGTAAAGAAAAGCACACTGCAAAAAAATAATAATATCATTATGGATATTGAAAAGTACCTTCAGGAAAATTTTGACCGGGATGTTAAGCTGCAAGAGATTTCAGACCATTTCTATATCAGCAGAGAATATATCTCAAGGAAATTTAAACAGGAATTTAATGAGAACATCTCAGACTATATCGTGAGAATTAGAATGGAAAAGGCAAAATCTTTATTGAAGAATAGTCAGTTAAAGATCTATGAGATTGCGAATATGATTGGTTATCAAGATGATAAGTATTTTCGGAAAGTATTTAAGAAGGTGGAGGGAATTACACCGAATGAATATCGAGCCGAATATGTGAAACAGTGATAAGCAGAGAAATAGGCCTCCTCTGCTTATTTTTTTTGCAATAGGAAAAAGAACGAACTTTTTGTAAATTAATGTATGAATAATTCACTAGGTTTATTTACATGACTTTAACGAAGTCTATAACGTAACTACATATGGGCTAAACAATTCCTCCGTAAAATTTTATTTGTAGGAACACACAAATAAAAGGGAGATGGAGTAAAAATGAAAAAAACATTTGTAATTGGAGCAGGTCTGGCTTTTAGTTTATTATTTAGTCCTTTTCAACAGGTATTTGCAGCAGAAACAACTGGGGAGTTACGAAAAGTGGACAATGTTGCTCACCGTGGTGCAACAGGTTATGCACCGGAAAATACGATTGCCGCTTTTGATAAAGGCGTCGAAATGAAAGCTGATTATATTGAAATTGATGTCCAGCGAAGCAAGGACGGGGAATTGGTTATCATTCATGATAATACGGTTGACAGAACAACAGATGGTACGGGAGCTGTGAAGGACTTAACCCTTGAACAGATTAGAAGTCTTGATGCAGGAAGCTGGAAGGGCGAACAATTTACAGGTGAGAGAATTCCTACATTCGATGAAATTCTTGATCGTTACCATGGAAGAGTTGGTATTTTAATAGAATTAAAATCACCTGAGCTTTATCCTGGCATTGAAGAACAAGTAGCCCGAAAATTAATTGAGAGAAATCTAGATAAGCCGCAAAATGAAAAAATCATCATTCAATCTTTTAACTTTGAATCTATGAAGTTAACGAACAGCCTCTTACCGAAAGTGCCGATTGGTGTTCTTACATCCAATAGAGCGCACACAACCGAACAAGCTTTGAAAGAATTTGCAACGTATGCTGATTACTTTAACCCAAGCTACGGTATCGTATCAAAAGAATTGGTTGATCAAGTGCACTCGCTTGGAATGAAAATCCAATCTTGGACAGTTCGGAGCCAAGAAGCGGCTGATTTCCTTTTAGATATGAATGTGGACGGTATTATTACCGATTATCCTGATTATGTAGATCCGAGAAAATAGGACAAACTATCACCAAAAGAGGGAGAGCTTCCAACCCTCTTTTTTCTAGTATTCCTGACGTCTGTAAACCCCTGGAGCAACGCCAAAGCTTTTATGAAATACTCTATGAAAATAAGGATAGCTGCCGAAGCCGCAGTCTTCGGCAATTTGCTCAAGTGTCAAGGATGTGTATTTCATTCGGTCAATTGCAGCGGATAAACGGATTTCAAGTGCATATTCAATCATCGTTTTTCCAACGCTGCTTTTGAAAAGATGTACGGACCGAGAGATGCTAAGACCAGCATGCTTAGCCACATCCTCAACTTTAAAGGCGGTAGTAGCATGTTCTTCTATGTATCGCAACATCCTTGTCACCGTATAGGGAACGTTGAAGGAAGGTACGGTTTCATTAATGGCTCGTTCTAAAGTTAAGCAGAGGGCTCGCAGCAAATAGCTTGTGAGCTCTTCGTTTTGGCTTGTGGCGGGACGACGTTTTTCAATCATGATATGGCGCCATAGAACCAGCAGATTATCATCCAAATTGATTCTGGAGACATCCGGCTTTTCGGAACGGTTCCACCATTCATCTACCCATGTGCCTTCGCAGACTAAATGATAGTCACCGCTTTTTTGGTCCTCATTTACTAGAAGTTCATAGTGATCCCCTGGTTTTATGAGCAGAAGGTCTCCTTTTTCAATCTCCATTTTTTTACCCTTCACGACCACTTCACAAACTCCTTCAGTTTGCAGCCGAAAAAGATAAGAGGGGTAGCCTGATTTATGCTGTGAATGATATCCATTTGTGTGATACGAATAGCCGCAAAATAATATGTTCGTTGTCATAAACATTCCTCTTCTTTTATAAAATAGCAAAATAGTGGATGTTTTGATTATATCATCTATATTTAATTGCTGTAACACTCTGTAAGATGTAATCAAATAAGGAAGGTTTTTAGAAAAGGGGTTAAGGATGAAAAACATTCCAATAGCTGTCCAAATGTACACATTGCGGGAAGAAAGTGCCCAAGATTTTACTGGAACGTTAAAAAAAGTAGCTAAGCTTGGCTTTGATGGTGTTGAATTTGCAGGGTATGGCGGATTAACTGCAAAAGAAGTAAGAGCATTATTGGATGGGTTTGGCCTGAGAGCAGCATCTAGTCACGTGCCGCTAGAGGAAATGGAAAATAATTTGTATCAAGTCATTGAAGATCAGAAGATATTAGGAAGTAGTTATGTGGTCTGCCCGTATTTACATCCAAATCGCCGCAGTTTACAGGACTATAAAGCACTTACTTTATTTTTAGAACAAGCTGGTGAAACCTGCCGTCGGGAAGGCATCACCCTTTGCTATCATAACCATGATTTTGAATTGCAACGGTTATCCAATGGCAAAACGATACTCGAAGCCATTTTCGAAAAAACGCACTCTATTAATGTAAAGACAGAGCTAGATGTTTATTGGCTGACAAAAGCGGGTGAAAATCCTGTAGAGTGGATGGAACGATACAAAAAACGAACACCCCTTATTCATTTAAAGGACATGACTACTAATGGGGAACAATATTTTGCGGAGCTTGGAACAGGCGGGGTAGATATTGAATCCGTGCTACATAAAGGAAAGGAAAATGGAGTACAGTGGTGGGTGGTTGAGCAGGATGTTTGTCGTCGTTCACCTTTTGAAAGCATTGAAATCAGCATGAATTATTTAAAGTCAGTGAAATAAATTAAGTTACCCGAGTTCAATATTTTACACCCTATGTGTCAATGTAAGCCGTTTCATTAATTGGCTAATCATTTAGAATAATAGATAAAGTAAATGGAAATGGGAGTTGGTAATTATGGTTAAAGTAACAGTATGGAATGAAAACCGTCACGAGCAAAAAAATCCAGTTGTAAGAGATATATACCCGAACGGGATTCACGGTACGATTGCAGAATTTTTAAAGGGAAATGGCCATGAGATTAAGACGGCAACTCTTGACGAACCTGAACATGGCTTAACGGATGAAGTTCTTAACAATACTGATGTATTAGTTTGGTGGGGGCATTTAGCCCATGGTGAAGTAAAGGATGAAATCGTTCAAAAGGTGCAGCAGCGTGTCCTCGACGGCATGGGTCTGATTGTTCTTCATTCCGGTCACTTCTCAAAAATCTTTAAAACATTAATGGGAACAAGCTGTGATTTAAAATGGCGGGAAGCAGACGAAAAAGAACGTCTTTGGGTTGTAAGTCCAAGCCATCCTATTGTAGAAGGCATCTCAGAGTATATTGAATTAGAAAAAGAAGAAATGTATGGAGAGCATTTTGATATCCCGCAGCCAGATGAACTTATTTTCACAAGCTGGTTTGAAGGAGGGGAAGTGTTCCGCAGCGGATGTACTTACAAACGTGGGAATGGAAAGGTATTTTACTTCCGTCCGGGTCATGAAACGTATCCCACTTACCACAACAAAGACATTCAACGTGTCATTAGCAATGCAGTTAAATGGGCGCAGCCGGTAAAGCGTGAACGTCCTGTCTATGGAAATGCTAAACCACTTGAAGTAATTGGAGGGAAGTAAATCATGGGGAAATTAAGAGTAGCAGTAATCGGCTGTGGCAGCATTGCCCAGCACCGCCATTTGCCTGAATATAAATCGAATAAGAATGTAGAACTTATTGCTGTTTGTGATATCAATGAGGAACGAGCACATACAGTAGCTGAAAAATATGGTGTTCATGCATATACAAGCTATGAAGAGTTGTTAAACAGTGGTTCGGTTGACGCTGTCAGTGTTTGCACACCAAACTATCTTCATGCACCCATCTCGATTGCAGCGTTAAATGCTGGTATACATGTTCTTTGTGAAAAACCAATGGCTACATCAAAGGATGAAGCTGAAGCAATGATTTCAGCTTCACAAGCAAGCGGCAAGAAGTTAATGATAGGTCATAATCAACGGTTTGTAGCTTCCCACCAAAAAGCCCGCAAGTTGATCCAAAGTGGGGAAATCGGAAAGATTTATAGCTTCCGTACAGCATTTGGCCATGGAGGTCCAGAAGGTTGGAGTGTTGAAGGTAAAGAGGGCTGGTTCTTTCAAAAAGAAAAAGCATTTGTTGGGGCAATGGGGGATTTAGGAGTTCATAAGGCTGACTTACTTCGCTATGTATTAGGAGAAGAAATTACAGAAGTAGGTTCTTTTGTAGAAACAAGTGCAAAAGAATTCGCTGATGTTGATGATAATGCGGTCTGTGTTCTAAAAACAGAAAGTGGCATCATTGGAACACTTGCGGCAAGCTGGGCATATGTCAGCAAGGAAGATAACTCAACGATTATTTATGGAGAAAAAGCGATTCTTCGTCTTGAAGATGACCCAACTAATTCATTAGTCGTTCAATACGCGAATGGTGAAGTAGTGAATTATCAACTTGGAAAGATCCAGTCAAATGATGAGGGCGGTCAAAATAATACCCATGTGATTGAGAAGTTTGTTGAATGTATTCTTCATGACGAGGAACCACCGGTACCAGGTGAAGAAGGTATGAAATCGTTAGAGGTTATCTTGGCAGCGCTCGAGTCGAATGAAACAAAACAAATCGTAAGAGTGAGAGATCGATGAAAAAACTACGTATTGGAATCATCGGGGTTGGCGGTATTGCACAAGGTCGCCATATCCCTGCTTTTCTACAGTTGAATGATAGTTGTGAAATTACGGCTTTAAGTGATATCAACATCCAACGGGCACAGGAAATTGCTGATATATATAACATCCCTCAAGTGTTTGCGAGTTATCATGAGCTATTTTCAGAGGTTGATGCCGTTTGTATTTGTACACCTAATAAATTCCATGCAGAAATCACGATTGCTGCCTTTGAGGCGGGGGTCCATGTATTGTGTGAGAAGCCGATGGCATTAACTGCGGAGGAATGCGAAGCGATGGTCACAGCTTCTAAAAAAGCAGATAAAGTCCTGGCCATTGCCTATCATTACCGTTTTATGAAGGAAGCCCAAGCTGCCAAAAAGGCAATGCAAGAAGTAGGTACACCGCTTGTGGTAAGGGTTCAGGCGCTAAGACGCCGTAAAGTTCCCGGATGGGGTGTCTTTACCAACAAAATTCTTCAGGGCGGCGGCAGTTTGATTGATTATGGATGTCATCTCCTAGACTTAGCGCTTTGGCTGATGGGGAATCCGAAACATACCACGGTGACAGGCACCGCTTATAACACATTAAGTAAAATGCCTAACCAAGTGAATCAATGGGGTTCGTTTGATCATGAAACCTTTAATGTTGATGACCATGTGACTGCCTATATTCAATTTGAAAGCGGTGCGTCGATGTTATTTGAAACATCGTGGGCTGCTAATATAAAGGATGACGCCGAGCATCTCAGTATTTCCGGAGTAGACGGCGGATTAAGTGTTTTTCCATTTGAGCTTTATACCACAAAGAATGGAATGTTGTTAAATAGCGAAGCTGCTTGGCTTCCAGGCGAGGAAGAACCAGGTCTCTCTCAGGCGAAGAATTTTATTCGTACGTGTCTAGGAATGGAAGAGTTGGTAGTAAAGCCTGAAGAGGCGCTTCAGGTTTCACAGATTATTGATCGAATATATGTGAGTGGGGGAAATCAGTTATGAAACTAGGCGTTTTTACCGTCCTATTTGCGGAAAAATCTTTTGAAGCAATGCTCGATACCGTTAAGGAAGCTGGCCTTCATGCAGTTGAAATCGGAACAGGCTGTTATCCGGGAAACAGTCATTGTGATTTAGACGGTTTATTAGAGAGTGAAGAAGCCCGCAATCAATTCATTCAAATGGTTGAGGAACGAAATCTAATTATCAGTGCTTTTAGCTGCCATGGAAATCCAATTTCGCCTGAAGAATCATTTGCCAAGAATTCTCATGAAACACTCTTGAAAACCATTAAACTTGCATCACTTTTAGGTGTACGGGTTGTTAACTGTTTTTCTGGTACTGCAGGCGACCATGAAGGTGCCAAATATCCGAATTGGCCGGTTACGCCATGGCCGAATGAATATGGCGATGTCCTGAAATGGCAATGGGAAGAAAAATTAATCCCATACTGGAAAGAAGTGGGACAGTATGCAAAGGAGCACAATGTAAAAATTGGACTCGAGCTACATGGCGGCTTTTTAGTCCACACACCCTACACACTGTTAAAACTTCGTGAGCAAACTTGTGATGCAATTGGGGCAAACTTGGACCCAAGTCATTTATGGTGGCAGGGAATTGACCCAGTGGCAGCAATTAAAATTCTAGCAAAAGAAAATGCGATTCACCACTTTCATGCGAAAGACACATACATTGACCAAGAAAATGTGAATATGTATGGATTAACGGATATGCAGCCTTACGGAGAAGTAAGAACGCGGGCATGGACATTCCGATCTGTTGGGTGCGGGCATAGTTTAAAAGATTGGTCTGACATGATGAGTGCACTTCGTACGTATGGATACGATTATGTTGTCAGTATTGAACATGAGGACCCAATTATGTCGATAGAAGAAGGGTTCAGACGTGCAGTATCCAATCTGAAATCTATCTTGATTGAAGAGCCTGTTTCACAGATGTGGTGGGTGTAATACAAGGAATTGAGGTGCTAGAATGAATACAAAGTGGTGGAAAGAAAGTGTCGCATATCAGGTATATCCCCGGAGTTTCATGGATAGCAATGGAGATGGGATTGGGGATTTAAAGGGAGTTACCTCCAAATTGGACTACCTAAAGGATTTAGGAATCGACGTCATTTGGCTGTCTCCAATGTACAAATCTCCTAATGATGATAATGGCTACGATATTTCCGATTATCAGGACATTATGTATGAATTCGGGACAATGGCTGATTTTGATGAACTGCTTGAAGAAGTTCATAGACGTGGAATGAAGTTGATTCTTGATTTGGTTATTAATCACACCAGTGATGAGCATCCTTGGTTTATTGAGTCCCGCTCGTCAAAGAACAATCCAAAACGGGATTGGTACATTTGGAGTGAGGGCAAGGATGGGAAGGAACCAAATAATTGGGAATCCATTTTCAGTGGTCCTGCATGGAAATATGATGAAGCTACTGATGAATATTTCATGCATATTTTTTCTGAGAGACAGCCTGATTTAAATTGGGAAAACCCCGATGTTCGGATTGCCTTATACGATATGGTGAACTGGTGGCTGGACAAGGGAATCGATGGTTTTCGGGTGGATGCGATTTCACATATCAGAAAAGAACCAGGTTTTCCTGATATGCCAAATCCGGAAAATTTAGATTTTGTGCCTTGTTTTCCTTACATGATGAATGTGGACGGCATTGATGAATGGTTAACGGAGTTTTCTCAGAAAACGATAAAAAACTATGACATTATGACGGTAGGAGAAGCAAATGGTGTAGGTCTTGATGACGCCGATAAATGGGTCGGCGAAGAAAACGGTTATTTTAACATGATTTTTCAATTTGAGTTTTTAGGCCTTTGGGATAAAAATGCAGAAGGAAAAGTCGACATTACTGCCTTGAAAAAGAATTTAACCAAATGGCAAAAAGGATTAGAAGGCAAGGGCTGGAATGCGTTATTTATCGAAAATCATGATCAGCCTCGCCGGGTTTCAAGCTGGGGAAATGACAAGAAATATTGGAAAGAAAGTGCAAAAATGCTTGGCGCGATGTATTTCCTTATGAAGGGGACTCCGTTTATCTATCAAGGTCAAGAGATAGGAATGACCAACGTCCAATTTCCTTCAATCGAAGATTACGATGATGTTGGTATGGTTAATTTCTATAAGGTAGAAATAGCAAAGGGCCGTCCTCATCAAGAGATTATGGAAATAATCTGGAAACAGTGCCGTGATAACGCACGAACTCCTATGCAATGGGATATCGGAAACATGGGCGGGTTTACAACTGCGGACCAAACATGGCTGGGTGTGAATCCAAATTACCGTGAGATTAATGTTGAAGCACAGTTGAATGACCCGGATTCTATACTTTCCTTCTATAAAAAGCTGGTCAAATTACGCAAAGAAAATCCTTTGTTTGTGTATGGAACGTATGATTTGTTATTAGCGAACCATTCTAAATTGTTTGTCTATACCCGTAAATTAGGAGGGAAAAGGGCGATCGTTATCAATAATTTTAGTGATGAATCAACGAGGTTCCACGTTCCAACTAGTGTATCTTATTCGAAGTCAGAACTTGTCCTTCATAATTATGAATCGGCTGATAAAAAGCTGCGAAAAGAGTTCACTCTTAAACCATATGAAACAAGAGTCTATTTATTGAAATAAAAATGAGGGGCTTTGGCCCCTCGAATTATTGAGATAAAGGATTTTTCTATTTTTACATACGATATTTCTTTTATTATTGTACTTACATTGCAGACAACTACCCGTTTCTCCAGAGGGAATAGTCCTTAATGAAGGGGCTTGAGGACAAAACACTCGCTCCGCCAGAAGGATATGTCCTCAATGGAGGGTCTTGGGGACAAATTGATTGTTCCGCCAGAAGGATATGTCCTCAATAGAGG
>NZ_BCVA01000074.1 GCF_001591505.1 Neobacillus niacini NBRC 15566 | reverse complement strand
GAACTTCGGACAAATATGAGCTAAAAAAGCCAGGTCAAGTCCGAAGTCGTGTGAACTTCGGACAAGGGTGAGCAAAAAAAGCGAGGAGCCGATGCTTTTTTATTTCCTTCTTCAACAACCTGCTTCTAGTTAGTTGAAAAAAGACTCGTTAAATCCACTTAGCAAACCAAGCTACATAATATGCCGCAGGGATAAACAAAAGTTGGGCAACAATTGTACCCAAAAATTTTGAGCTAATCATCGTCAGAGAGTAACTTTTTAAGTAAATATAATCCGTTTGTTTTTTCATTACTCTATCAGCTAACACTGAGGCTTTTGGGTCAATAAACAATGTCAATAATATAGTTGCTATACCATTTATTATGCCAGATGACATTAATGCAGCTTGAGCATAATCTTTTGGAACTAACATTGACGCATAAATGGAAGATAGCACCCCAATGGTGAATACGGCCGAAATGATAACATTAATCACAAAGAGTCGTTTCGGAATGGTTTTTAACGTAATTCCCTTAAGGTATGAAAATCTCGGAAGCCTAAAACATATTAATATTTTTCTAATGCCATTTCGATTGAGCTGTTTACCAAACATTCCAATGATTGAACCACGTTGATCGGAAAGTTGGATAATTGCTCTTGAAAAGATGTTGATGAACGTAGGAAATAGCAGAATACCTAACAACACGCCAATAGAGGTTACTCCAATTAAAATCCTATACTGTTCCTCTATAAAGTGTAATTTGTTTAAATCGGGTGCTTCTGCGATAAGTTTCGCTGTTAGAGGTTGTTGTATCATTGTAGAAAATCTTGAAACTATCACGATCGTACTAAACAAAGATATTGCAGTTGCAATTAATTTGACCCTTGCCCCTGAAATCCTTGTTGAATAAGCTAATGTTTCAATCATTGTAACGATTAATAAAAATAAAGATATTATTATTATCTTTCCTGTAATTAACTCCATAAAATGCCCCTTAATAATAATGATAGATATATTATAAACTAATTTTAAATTGATTTGGATTATTCGGATGGGGGTGAAAATTCTAGTACGGTTACCAATTCCTTATTAAGTTAACCTGGACCGTTACTTCAATAAAGTTCAACAAAAAAAAGCGTTAATCCTTCCTGTTTCAACGCCCTCGTTAGTTGAATACTGATATAATTTCACAAGGGCTGTCCATATTAGACAGCTCTTTTTATTCAACTCGGACCAATAAAGCAAGCAACACCGTCCCTATTCCGCGCTTGGTGAATCACCACGAATTTTGTCGAAAATTAGTGACTTTTCACTAATTATATGATTATAATAGTAAGAATTTATCTAAAGGCAAACTCACTGAAAGGTGAGGACGCAAAACTATAGGGGCTTCCGTCCTTGGACCAGCCAGCCAGCTACCATCAAATGAAAAGGGGAAATTTTTGATGTCAAAAAGTATGTGGACCACGCCAGAAGAGGCTATGAAGAGAAAAAAGAGGAAGAAAATTCTACTCTATATTGCAATTTTTACTGGCACCATCTTCCTAAGTGCAGCCGTAACTTTACTCGCTAACTCTATATAAAATAAAGTCGTTATTAAACCTAACTGTGTTTGTGCTCTATTTGACCGAAATCGTGGGTGAACAATGATTTCGGTCAAATGGGTATGGTACAAATCAACACTAACCTCTAACAAAGCCAATGAAATGTACCAACCTTTACATAGTTTTTATCACCGAATGACAGGCAGCTTACCACTTTTTCTCTATTTGCCTCTGTATATGCCTGGCACACAAAAAGGTGATTCCTAAATTTGGGAATCACCTCATTTTTGATTTAAGTTCAGGTGAAGTCAATTTGGAAAATGAAACCCCCAAAAACGAGATCCATTTTTTAGTATCCATAACCCCATAAACTAGCTCCAATAATAACTAAGAGGATAAACAATACAATTAGTAAGGCGAAAACTCTTACTACATGTTAGTGGCAGTTTAGTTGAATAAGAATAGTGTGAATTGATTTAATACAGACTAATAATTTTGAATGAAAAGTCCATTTTAAATGTTTGGTGCGGCATATGCCCTCTAAATTCTTGAATTCAAGACAAATACCCAAGAACTTTTACCCAAAAAAGCATATGCTCTAATGTAAAGTGAAATGAGGAGGATGACAGTTTGTATGATAAATGCCTATAATGAGAGAATTGGTTTAGGTGGACCAGGATCAGGTTTTGGTTTTGCACCAGGACTTGGTTTCGGAGCTCCAGGCTATCCGCACCAACACTACCCGTACTATCAGCACCACTACCCTTACTACCATCATCACTATCCATACCACCATCACCACTACCCGTACCACCACCACCACCACTACCCGTATTAAGAATTGCTGGTAAACTCACCGTCCAAATAAAAATGAACAGAAGTTTCTGTGAAACAGGCGTGTTTCTACATTAGTAGAAACGCCTGTTTCTTTTAGGACGGTGGAGGCTCGTGCTTCTATGGCTGGAGGTACTGCATATGATCCCACTTTATTTCTAGCATAATCTAAGCTGAGTTAGGCTCCTCAGAAAATACCAAGTAATTCTAGGGGACAATTTACATATAAGGCATCGTCTAAATTTTACATAAAGTATAGGGTGCATTGCTGAAATAACGGTATTACTTTTTTCTTCTTCTAGTAATCAAAAAGGATTATTATTTGTAATAATTAATTTCATCAAAAATCAAATGGAAATCTAAATATAGTTTTTTAGGAGAAATTGAAAAATCTATTCCAACACACTAGTCCCAATAATTGAAGATAACCTCCCCAATTCTTTTAGGCTTCCAATAAGCTACTTGTTCCAACTCAGCACTATTCAAATCATTTTCATTTTGTAAAATACCCTCTTTAGAATTAGGGTTTAACACTAAAGGCTCATTTAGTTCCCTTACACTCAAAACTTTATAAAGTGAACGAAACTGTTTTAGCTCGGGTACATCAATAAAATTGATCTTCCCAAACTCAACAACGGAAGCAAAAGCTAGATAAGGATAGTGTTCATTTAGTAAGATATGAAAATGCTTATTAAAAGCCTTCACTTCAATGTCATAAAAATTCATTGGATATTGCGGTTCTTTAAACTCTAACACTTTTCCACCACTACGATTTACTAGAGTAGAACACACCTGTTTAAATTGTTTTCCATCAACGTTAGGAGGCTGATTGTTTTTCAAATCGTAAAATCCAGTTATACCAGCAGGAAGTTTCATTTAATCACCATTCAATCATTTTTCCTATATTAAACAATATACTTCCCATCCATTCTCCCACTATCCTGACCAGTCAGTTTAATATGAATGTCAACAACTTGCATTAACTAATAAGTGTTAGATAAATTTCAACGCGTTAATGATTGATAAATTGTATAGTCCACTTCACCAGAGATGTTCTTCAGCCCGTCTTTACACAACTCCATCGCCATTAAATTCTCCTCGGAGGGCGGTAAGTTTTTCTTTGACGCATATATACCGAACTCGGTTGAGGCTTTAAATCCAAATCGTCGATAATATCGATAATCCCCTTCAACAATTATTCCCTTATATCCTCTTTCAGAAGCTAATGTAATACCTTCCTGCAACATAAACTTGCCAACACCTTGTCGTTGCTTCTTAATTGCAACAGAGACGGGGGATAACAGTAAAATTTCGTTTTCATATTTATTACTAATTGGAAATTTCGAAAGTATAAAGTGTCCTATAATTTCCCCATTCTCCTCAGCAACTAAATCTAACTGCGGAATGTAATATTGCTTTTCCCGAATCTCTCTTACAAGAGATTTTTCAACTACACCATCTGAAAAGCTCATATTCTTGAAAATTTCATAAACAAAATCTTCGGTAAACCTATATTCTTCTTGTTTAACAGCTCTTATTATCATCATAATTGCCCCTCCCATTTAAGAAAGTGGTTTTGACATGTCCATCATATTTCGAAATCCAAGACTTTCATAAACGCTTCTACCAGTTGAACTTGACCACAGTCTTGCCCGTTTTGCCCCTTTTTGTTTAAGCCATAAACAAATTTCATCTACTAATTTATAGGCTAATCCATTATTGCGATGATCTTTTAACGTATATACTGCTATTACCCAACCGAATAGGCTTTGTTCCTCTGCAAGGGGGTAGGAATACTCTGTCCTAATTAGACCTCCTGCACAAGCCACAATACTATCATTTCCATCTATGGCAACTCTGAACTTTAAATTACCTGTATTAGATTCTTTTACAAATAAGCTTTTAATTTCTTCAACCCTCTGTAAATTTGGCTTTGGAACACCATCCGTTTCTCCCATTTCACAAGCCATTCTGTACCAATAATCTGCAATAATCGGAATTTCTTCATCAGTAGTCCATCTTGTTTCATACATTCTATAACCTCCTAAAAATAACGTTAGCTTGATTACAAATAGGACCGCCACAGCAACCCCGTTCTTCAACTTTTACCCCTATTAGCGCTCAATAAGGAATTCAACAAAAAAGGCGTTAATCCTTCCAAGATCAACGCGCACATCATTCGTTCTATTGATGCTTCATTTTCTTCTTCAGGTATTTTTGTCCAGTCCACTTAAACAAAACTACTGCAATGACAGCTGCTTCTATATCATTGATAACCCTCAATTGACTACAAAGAAATTTTACGAGAAAATATATATTAGAATGCTTAAAAAGAAAGGAGGAATTCAGTGGAACATCGCTCACTAATTCTGCTTGGGTTACTCATGGGGCAAAGTCAACACGGATATCAAATTAATGAATTTATCGAAAGAAACTTAAGTACCGTTACGGATATGAAAAAGCCCACTGCATATGCAACTCTGGATAAATTAAATCAAAGAGGTCTTATAGATATTCAGTTAGAGCAAGAAGGAAATAGACCTACCCGAAAAGTGTACTCTATCAATGAAAATGGCCGAAACTACTTTTATCAATTATTATTGGATAATCTGTCTTCTGCAGAAAGTGTTAATTACCAAGGAGATATTGGGTTAATGTTTATTGATTTTCTCCCGATGGACCAAGCAATACCAGCCTTGAAAGAACGATTAATGAAAAACAAGAAATTAATAGACTTATTTAAACAAACCCCTGCACATGGAATACGAACCGGTGTTAATCTTGCAGTCGAACATAAAATTACCATGTTAGAAGCAGAAGTTGCCTTTCTTGAAAAAACCATTCATCAGCTTCTTCATACGGATTAATTTCATAATTAGACGATTCAAAGGAACCCAAGGAGGGTTCCTTTTTACTTTGAGTTTCCAATAAGTGACTATATTTTAACCATATAATCACGATTGACTATTCAATAAATAACTAATATACTTTTATTAGTCAGACGTGACTAATACGATCTACAATAAAGGAGTGACATACATTGTTTCTTGCTTTAAAAGAGTTAAAGCATGGTAAATTTCGATTTCTGATGATTGGTGTTATAACGGTCCTGATTGCTTGGCTGGTTTTTATCCTATCTGGACTAGGCAATGGACTTTCAACGTTAAGTGCAGCAACCTTTAAAAATATGGATGCCCATTATGTGACATTTGAAGAAGGTTCGAGAGCCTCCATGAGCCGGTCACTATTAAATGAATCACTAGCAGACGAACTAGAAAAAGCAGATGATGTTTCTGCGGCAACCGGAATGGGCGCAACGATGGGAACCGTACTAAATGAATCTTCTTCTGCTGATAAAGAAAAAGTAGATGTCGCCATATTAGGAATAACGCCTGGTAATTTTCTAGAACCAGATGTGATAGAAGGAAATCCTCTTCAAGCAAATGAACCATTAGAAGTGATCGCCAATGATACGTTAAAGAAAAAGGGTTTTGAAATCGGTGATACCCTTAAAATAGAAGGATCTTTAGAAAAAATGAAAATTGTCGGGTTTGTAGAAAATGAAACCTACAATCATTTACCTGCCATTTTTACTACATTGGATAAATGGCGCACGATACAATTTGCAGCTCCAGGTTCTGATAAAGGAATTAAGAATCCTGTAAATGCGATTATGCTCCAAGGAGAAAATATTGATTCTGAAAAACTAAATAAGTTATTCAAGAACACGGAAACCGTAACCAAGAGTACTGCAGTCCAAGGAATGCCCGGTTATAAAGAGGAAAATGGCACCATTATGATGATGCTCGCATTCCTTTTGGCCATCTCAACATTTGTACTCGGTGTATTTTTTTATGTCCTTACCCTGCAAAAATCAAATCAATTTGGGATTTTAAAAGCCATTGGTGCCAGCAATCTCTTCCTTGGAAAAGCCATTGTAGCCCAAGTATTTCTTTTATCATTTGTTAGTATTGTAGTGGGAATCTTGTTAACCTATGGGACAGCTTTAATTCTTCCGGATGGAATGCCATTTTCACTTGATTTTAAACTGGTCATCATTTATTCACTATTATTGCTTGTCATTTCCATTTTAAGTTCCGTGATATCCGTTCGAAAAGTGACAAAAATAGATCCGCTGCAAGCAATTGGGAGGTTGGAGTAATGTCAGGAATACAATTCAAAAATGTCTCTAAACTGTACCAACAGGGTGAAAATCAGGTCCTAGCCCTTGATGATGTATCGCTAACGGTAGAACAAGGAGAGTTTATTGCTGTCATTGGCCCATCAGGTTCGGGTAAGAGTACCTTTCTAGCGATTGCAGGTGCCTTACTTCAATCATCTGAAGGCGAGGTTATTCTTAACGGTAAGAACCTTAATCAGTTAAATCCTAAAGATTTAGCACGATTACGGTTAGAGGAAATAGGATTTATTTTACAAACAAGTAATCTAGTACCTTATTTAAATGTACTGGAACAATTACTCGTAGTGAAAAAAATGGCGGGTAAAGTGACAAAGGAAGATAAGAAATTTGCAAAAGATTTACTAGAAAATCTCGGTTTAGCTGCAAAATTAAAGAAATTTCCTGATCAGCTGTCTGGAGGCGAGCGCCAGCGTACCGCCATTGCCCGTGCGTTTATAAACAATCCCTCCATCATTCTAGCCGATGAACCAACAGCAAGCCTTGATTCAAAAAGAGCACATGAAGTGGTTCAACTTATAGCCAAGGAAACCAAAACAAGAAACAAAGCAGCGATTATGGTTACCCATGACGAACGAATGCTGGAATACTGCGATAAAGTGTACCGCATGGAAGATGGCAGACTTAAACATGATAATTCTTTCAAACATGAAAACAGCAAGAGACTTTCAACTATAGGATAATCACCTGCTTAAAAAACGAAGGAGGAAAAATCAATGATTATTGTAACAAACCGAATTAAAACAAAATTAGGCTTTGCCGCAAAGATGGCTCAAATGTTTACAAGACCTGGAGCCTTACAGACCATGGAGGGTTTTGTAAAAGTCGAAGTGTTACTAACTAAAAATCTTTCAGAATATGATGAGCTGAATGTAAATATGTATTGGAACACCATTGAAGACTTTTCCAAATGGAAAAATAGCGATGCCTTCAAAGAAGCCCATAAAGGTCCAACGAACACTGAACAAGACTCACCTATCTTGGGAAGTGAAATCATTATCTCTGAGGTTGCTTCAATATTAGAATAACATTCATGATTATTCTTCTTGGCAACTCTCGATAAGTTCATTTAACCATTAATGGCTTCTTGGATTTTTTGATTCGGTTACTCACATAGTGAAGTATTGAAAACAAAAGAAAAGGCTAAACAAGTATGTCAAAATATGCATCTTGTTTAGCCTTTTCTTTTACATTTTTCCTGACTTATCTGCAAAATCGCCAGTGATGTATCCATATCCCTTCCCCTTCACTATTCGAATCCTAACAAATCATTTACTTCATTATTACTATATTTGTGGCAATACTAAAAATGAAATGTGAAGGGGAGAGGGTAAAATGGAACATATCGGACAAATGACCATAGAACTTATTTTAGGCTTTTTTGCTTTATTGTTTGCTACCAAATTATTAGGTAAAACACAGATTTCTCAACTTACACCCTTTGATTTTATTTCCTCTATTGTTCTAGGCGAACTGGTCGGAAATTCTATCTATGATTCAGAAATAAGAGTATGGTCTATTTTATATGCAGTCGCACTGTGGGCAATATTAATTTATACAATTGAAATCATTACACAAAAATTTAGAGGAACACGAAGTTTTCTTGAAGGTAATCCATCCATTATCATAAGGAATGGACATATTGACAGAGAACAGTTAGCCGCTAATAAAATTGATATAAATGAGGTCCAGCAAATGTTGAGACAACAACAGAATATTTTTTCGATTCGGGAAGTGGAATTTGCTATTTTAGAACCGAATGGAACCCTTAGTGCGATAAAAAAACCTAAATACGCTTCACCTACAATTGAAGATTTAAGTCTAAAGCAGAAAGCTGTATATATACCTATTGCATTAATAAGCGATGGTAAAGTGGATAAAGAAAATTTACTACAAGCAGGATTTGATGAAAATTGGCTCCGTAAACAAATTTTAAAAAGAAATATTCCAAGATTTGAAGACGTCCTGTATGCTGAATGGAAAGAGGATGAGGGCTTTTTTTGTTTGAAAATGAATTCTTAAAATGAATACAAAACAATTCATGAACCACAAAGGTTCCTCCTATCGTGATTGCCACCGATCGTAACTCTTATCTAATTAAAAGAAGAAGCAGTCCAATGAACAATTCATCAGGCTGCTTCTTTTTGTTACTTGCACTAATTGGACTAGAAACCAGAGTTTTCCCATGTAAAAGTGGTGCTTGAGGAATGAAGTGACGGATAGTTTCTTATGCTATAGGTTATGTTAATTCGATGGACTATAGAGCCTTTTTCCCTGATACGTAGATAGTAAGACTCCTCCCACTATAAATAGTGATCCTAAAATTTCTGCTCCAGTTATTGGTTTGTATAGCAATATCAATCCCATTATCATTGCTACAAAAGGTTCTAAATTAGATAATATTGAAGCCTTTGAAGCGTCGACATGTCTGATGTTGTTATTCCAAATCAACGTTGCTATACCGTGTACTACAACGGCAGATCCAATCAGAAAAGACCAGTCCGACATCTTAGAGCTAATTTGTAAGGGAGTGTCTAGTAAAAAAACAAAAGGGATCGACACAATCAAGCCTACAACATTTGAATATAAAGTAATCGTAAGTGGATCTATTCTATCAGATAGAAGCCTCGTCATGACAATCATAATGGCAAATGTAATCATCGTTATAGTAATCCATAATAGACCTTTATCGAAATGCAAAGAAGATAAATTTCCTTTTGCTACAACAAAATAAATACCTAGTATTGCTACAATAGACCCCATTAACATCTGGGCAGTTAGTTTTTCCTTTAAGAAAATAGCAGCTAATACACTAGTTAAAATAGGAGTAGTTGCCAAAATTAGTGCTGATGTTGTTGGATCAGCTGTTTGTAATCCTTCAAAAAAAGACCATTGGTTTATAAAAACACCAATAACCCCTAGAGAAAAAACCACGAGTAAATCGGATTTATTTATCCTTTTAAAGTGTTTTTTGTATGTTGTTAATCCAATTAAAAATAGTACTATAAACAAAAGTCTAAGCATGGTTAAAAGAGCTGGAGAAAAATATTGGACTAACATCTTTCCAAATACAAAATTGCTTCCCCACACCATGACACAAAATGTTAGCCAAGAATATGCTTTTAACATATTTATCACCCTTCCTAAACCAAAATGCTAACTGTCCTATTTTATACTTACCAAGGTTTTTAGTATACCTTTTTGATTGTAAGTATTAACTCTCTAAGTTTCATCGAAACTTTGAAAGGAGCAGTTTTTCTTTGGTTAATGATCTGGGCTTAAAGGAACCATCAAATTTATCTAATCATATTATGCAACTAAGATAAATGGAGAAGGTGGTTCTCATTAGGGCTTCAATGTATTTAGATTTTTTGTCCAAATTTGGCGTTAGTGGTGCACATCCTGGTGGGATTAAACTTACAAAAAAAATATTTAAAAATGAAAACATCAACACATTTTCTCACATTTTAGATGTAGGTTGTGGCACCGGCCAAACAGCTGCCTATTTAGCGGCACGTTACGGTGCAAACGTAACAGGGATGGATATTAATCCTGTAATGGTAGAAAAAGCTAAAAGTAGAATGATAAACTACCAATTACCGGTGGAAATTATTCAGGGCTCAATCGAGAATTGTCCGTTGCCAGACAGTAAATATGACTTTATCCTTTCTGAATCTGTTCTTTCTTTTGTCAACAAGCCTAGAGCACTTAAGGAAATATTACGGTTATTAAAGCCTGGCGGCCGGTTTATTGCAAATGAGCTTACCATTAATAGGAGAATCGGGGCGAATTACGAGGAGGAAATTAAACGATTTTATGGGTTGGATTCGATCCTGATGGAAAAGGACTGGATAACCTTATTGGAACAGACAGGTTTTAAAAGTATAAAAACTTTATTAAGAACCCCCCCTATCCTTCAAAACCCGTCAACGCCCGAATTTCAGTACTCAGCGTATATTGAACCTGAACTATATGAGATCATGCTTCAGCATTTTAATTTAATGGTAAAATATCAGGGGACTTTGGACTATAGAGTATTTTCTTGTACGAAATAGACATTTAGAAACGTTCATATGGAAAACATCCATCATTGCAGACCTTAATCCAGTATGAAAAGGCTTGTAGAGACATATCCCCTACAAGCCTTTTTTAAATCACCTTTTTTCATAAAAGCCCTGTACAGTTGTACAAGTTCACACTAAAGGGAGTTTGATAAATAAGCGGAGATATTTCTCTTAATAAGGAACTAAAGCTAAAAATCGCTTAAATAGAAGGAAAGATTCCGGCTATTTACTCAAAAAACGTGAAAATAGGCAATTTTTCTTTGCTTAATCGGAACACCTCCGCTTATATACCCTTACCGAACACTATTCTGCTGTTTAACGGAAAAATCTCCGCTTATACACCGGGAGGGATAAGGCTTGCGTTTCACCTTCCTCCGCAGGAGCAGACATGAATCATAATCTCTCTCTTATATCTAGTTATGCCTAGCATCAAGAAAATTTTTCCTATACAATTCAAGTAAGGAAAAGTAAAAAGTGTGGTGAATCATTTGTTTAAATTACTGCTAATTGAAGATGATGAAACATTATTTAATGAAATCAAAGATCGGTTGTCTGGGTGGTCTTATGATGTTTATGGTATTGCTGATTTTGGTCAAGTGATTCAAGAATTTATAAATATAAAGCCTGATTTAGTCATTATTGATATACAATTGCCAAAATTTGATGGGTTCCATTGGTGCCGAATGATTCGCTCTAATTCAAATGTTCCCATTCTATTTTTATCTTCACGCGATCATCCTACCGATATGGTGATGTCCATGCAGCTTGGTGCTGATGATTTTATTCAAAAGCCTTTTCATTTTGATGTCCTTATTGCGAAGATACAGGCGATTCTTCGGCGGGTACATAATTACAATCATGAACCCATTTCCCTTAAAACCTGGTGCGGTGCAACAGTAGATTTTGAGAAAAATACGGTCATCAATGACACAGGATCGATTGAGCTAACCAAGAATGAAATTTATATTTTAAAACTACTCATTGAACAGAAGAATAAAATTGTTAGTCGAGAAGAATTAATCAAAAGCCTTTGGGATGATGAGCGCTTTGTTAGCGATAATACCTTAACCGTCAATGTAAATCGATTACGAAAAAAACTGGATGAGCTTGGCTTAGGACAGTTTATCGAAACAAAAGTTGGGCAAGGTTATATCGCGATAGAGGGAAATTCCAAATGATTAAAAAATACTTAATTGAAAGGCGCAGCTGGATTATTCTCTTTTTATTTATACATTTTTTTATCCTCCTAGTCGCTTATTTTGATACAGAAATCCCGTTACTGCCCATCGTCTACATTGTCTTTTTATCACTGATTATTTTCATCCTATTTTTAATGATCCGCTACAATAAGGAAACGAAATTTTATAAAAGTATAGAAGCTTGGGAAAACAATCTTGATTTAACGAGTATAGCTGCTCCAGAGAGTCCTTTTGAAAAAATCATAGAGAATGCGGTTACGAGCCAGACTGAATGGCTGAAACAAATGGCATCACAAAATCTGATTTCCCTAGAGCAGGAGAAAGATCAATTATTATCTTGGATTCATGAAGTGAAAACACCGTTAACAGCTATACGATTAATGATTGATCGTATAGAGAATAAAACCATGAAATCTCAATTAACCTATGAATGGTTAAGAATCCATCTACTACTAGACCAGCAGCTTCATCAAAAACGTATACCATTTATAGAAAATGATTTGTATATTGAGGTTATCGATTTAAAAGTTTTAATTACAAAGGAAATTAAAGATTTACAATCGTGGTGTATTCAAAAAGGAATAGGCTTTGATTTACAAATAGAGGTGAAAGAAGTACTTAGTGATGGCAAGTGGCTTGCCTTTATCATCAGACAGCTTTTAACAAATGCAATAAAATATAGTGATGCTTCCGATATTATCATTAAAAGCTATCAACAAGATGAACAAACCATTCTTGAGGTCAAAGACTTTGGCCGCGGCATTGATCCAAAGGATGTATCTCGTATCTTTGATAAAGGTTTTACATCCACCGCAAAACATCAAGATAATGCGGCAACAGGCATGGGGTTATATTTAGCTGAAAAAGCAGCCAAGCCACTCCTGATTCATATTGATGTACATTCAACACTTGGAACGGGGACAACTTTTACATTAATTTTTCCAAAAAGAAATCAATTTCTTCATATCACAAGCATGTGACAAAATTGTCACATGCTTTTATTATTTGTATGATCAATCGAAGGAAGTGAACAACAAAGCTGTTTATACTAAAACTATCAAATCATGGGATGTGTGGATATGAATATATTAGAGGCAGCAAAAATTCATAAAAGCTATGGCAATAAATTTAATAAGCAAGAAGTACTGAAGGGCCTAGATGTAACCATTAAAAAAGGGGAATTTGTTAGTATCATGGGAGCATCGGGTTCAGGGAAAACTACTCTACTTAATGTACTTTCTTCCATTGATAAAGTTAGTTATGGGACCATTACGATTGAGGGAAAAGAAATGACAGCCATGAAGGAAAAGCAATTAGCTGAATTTCGAAAGAATCATCTAGGATTTATTTTTCAAGAATATAATTTACTAGATACGCTAACCGTGAAAGAAAATATACTCTTACCATTATCGATTACAAAAATATCAAAGAGCGAAGCAGATGATAAATTTAATACGTTGGCGGAAGAGCTCGGCATTTATGACATTAAAGACAAATATCCAAATGAAATTTCCGGCGGTCAAAAACAACGGACCTCTGCGGCTCGAGCCTTTATTCATGAGCCTAGTATTATTTTTGCGGACGAACCAACCGGAGCGCTCGATTCAAAATCCGCTTCAGATTTGTTAAACAAACTAAGCGACTTAAATCAAAAAAGGAATGCAACGATTCTAATGGTGACCCACGATCCCGTCGCAGCCAGCTATTGTAACCGGGTTATTTTTATCAAAGACGGACAAATTTATACTCAATTAACAAAGGGGGAAGAATCTAGACAGAACTTCTTCCATGCTATCATGAAAACACAAGGAGTATTAAGCGGGGTGCAAAATGAGCATTAATCACCTCATCTTTCAAAACCTGAAAAAGAATCTAAAAAATTATTATCTCTATGTGTTTGCCTTAATTTTTACGGTCTCCCTTTATTTTGCCTTTGTCACCCTGCAATATGACCCTGCTATGGATGAAGCAAAAGGTTCGATTAAAGGGGCAGCGGCAATGGGAACAGCCTCCATATTACTCGTTGCCATCGTCTCGATTTTCCTTTTATATGCAAATAATATTTTTATTAAACGACGCAGTAAAGAAATCGGTTTATTTCAGTTAATAGGAATGACAAAAGGAAGAATCTTCCGCATTCTCACCTTTGAAAATTTAATCTTATATTTCAGTTCCTTATTCATTGGAATCTTTATCGGATTTTCTGTTTCAAAATTAATCATGATGATTTTATTTAAAATCACAGGTGTAGAGACCGCCGCCACATTACGTTTTTCAACGGAAGCATTGGTGAAAACCGTTGTTGTCTTTTCTGTTATCTATATCTTCATTATGTTGATGAATTACCTATTTATTAAAAGACAAAGTATCCTGTCCTTGTTTAGAGTTCTTTCATCAACCGAAGAAAAAGTTAAAAAAGTGTCCTTGTTTGAAATGATCTATGGAATCTTAGGCATCTTCATGATTCTTTTAGGCTATTATATTTCATCCAAATTATTTGGCGGGGACTTTACAACAATGGTTGAACTATTCTCAGCCATGGTCTTCATTTTAGCCTCTGTTATTATTGGGACTTATCTTTTTTACAAAGGTTCTGTTCGCTTTATCTTTTATGTAATTCGAAAAAAGAAAGATGGTTATTTGAATATTAATGATGTATTGTCTCTTTCATCCATTATGTTTCGGATGAAATCAAATGCTTTATTATTAACGATTATTACGACCGTATCTGCACTTGCTATCGGCTTGTTATCCTTAAGCTATATTTCGCACTTCTCAGCAGAAAAATTAGCCAAAAATAATGTGGTTGCTGATTTTTCAATGACCAATAAACAAGATGCTGAAAACTTTAAAGAAGCATTGGCTGGAAATGAAATTAAGTATAATGAAAAAATGATCGAAGTCATTCAGGTCCATGCAGACTTAGAAGAAATAACGGAAATAAATATAGAGGACCTAAATGCTGATCCAAAGAACATGACCATTCCTGTCATCAGTGATAAGGCCGCCGAAGGTATCGATTTATCGGCAGAGGAAACCCTTTTTACCGGTTATAATGATACCATCCAAAAATTTATGCCACTAAAAAGCTCAGGTCGAATCGAATTAAAAGGGAAAAATGAAGTGATCCCGCAGAATTATTTAGGCTTAAGGAAGGAATACATCGTATCATTCCGTTTTACAAGCGGTGGATTCCCTGTCGGCATTGTCGACGAAACTATTTTTGAGCGGTTAAAGAAAGATATGAACCCAGAAATTCAAAAGGAATCCACTCTTTTTATTGGTATTAATTTGCAAGATGAAACCAAAATGGAAGAAGCGAATGACCTTTTTCAAAATATGAATTTTACTGGTACGAATGATTCGGTTCTAGAAATGAGCAATCATCAGAAAAGAAACATGGGGCTTATCATGTTTATCGTTGGCTTTTTAGGATTAACCTTTTTAGTCACTTCCGGGTGTATTTTATACTTTAAACAAATGGGTGAGAGTGAAGAAGAAAAGCCGAACTATACGATATTAAGAAAGCTTGGATTTACACAAGGAGACTTGTTAAGAGGCATTCAAGCCAAGCAAATCTTTAATTTTGGTATCCCTTTAGTGATTGGCTTAGCCCATAGTTATTTTGCCGTACAATCTGGCTGGTTCCTGTTTGGTACTGAATTATGGACACCCATGATTATTGTCATGTTATTATATACCGCCTTATACTCGATTTTCGGTATTCTATCCGTCCTCTATTACAAAAAGGTGATTAAGGAAGCACTATGATCATAGAAAATGGTACAGCTCCAGTCTATTATGGCTGGAGCCCCATTTACACCAATTCTCCTAATTTTTATGCTTTTATCTAACCTGTGTAACCAGCAGTTTACTATAAAAATTCATTCAAAAGTGCCTATTAAAATTTAACGGAAAATTCACATGCAACTGTCCGGTTATTATATAAAATAGACTTAGAAAGGAAGTGGCCAATGATACTAAGAAGCCGACGAGAATCAGATGAATTATTGAAAATGCGATCTTTAAACACGCGGATGGAGTTAACACAAGAAGAAAGGTTGCATTATTTTAACCTAGAAAAAGGCTATGAGGGTGAGGTGCAATTTGACCGGAAGGCAGAAGTTATTCAAGAAGAAAGGTATTTCATCAATGACTTGCTGCTTAAAATTAACAATTCTTATTTTCAAATTGATTCAACGCTTATTTCACAGGAAGTCATTCGCTTGATAGATGTTAAAAATTTTGAAGGAGACTTTTGCCTTGATAAGGACAGATTCTTTCTCGTTAAAACCGGTCGCGAATATAAAAATCCAATCAATCAATTAAACAAATGCGCAGCACAATTCCGCCAGTTGCTACAAGACCTCAAGCTTAATTACCTCGTTGAAGCCACCATTATTTTTATTAATCCTGAATTTACTTTATACAATGCGCAAGTGGACCACCCCATTATTCTTCCCACTCAAGTGAACCGTTTTTTTAAAAGTATAAATGATACATCATCAAAGTTAAATGATGGCCACAAAAAATTGGCTCAACAATTACTTTCATTACATCAAACTACAAACCCATTTACACAGGTGCCAAACTATCAATACGATCAGCTAAAAAAGGACATGTATTGTAAATTTTGTCGTTCCTTTTTGGTTTCTTTACAAACCCATCACTTTGTGTGCGGAAAGTGTGGAGGTCATGAAACAATCGAAGCTGCCATTCTACGGAATGTGAAGGAGTTTCAGTTGTTATTTCCTGAACGAAAGATAACGACTACAAACATTTATGAGTGGTGCAACGTCGATTTAACCAAAAGGACATTTTGTAGGGTATTAAAGAAAAACCTTTCCTCCTTTGGAAAAACAAGCGATTCTTATTTTATATGACAGATTGGTATTTTTCCCGACACTGTTTCTTCCCT
>NZ_BCVA01000073.1 GCF_001591505.1 Neobacillus niacini NBRC 15566 | reverse complement strand
TCTCCTGTTTTGTCCTTCATCGACCTTATGAAGGACTAATCTTACTAGGAACTCTCCTGTTTTGTCTTTCATCACACTCATGAAGGACTAATCTCAACGAGAACTCTCCTGTTTTGTCTTTCATCACACTTATGAAGGACTAATCTCAATGAGAACTCTCCTGTTTTGTCTTTCATCACGCTTATGAAGGTCGAATCTTAACGGGAACTTTCCTGATTTGTCCTTGATCGACATTTTTCACTACTGTACCACAACATAAAAAGGATGGTGCAAAACTGCACCATCCTTTTCATATAGAAACTATAGCACCTTACTCAAGAATGCTTTCGTTCGTTCATGCTGAGGGTTGCCGAATAACGCATTCGGTTCATTTTCTTCGACAATATAGCCGCCATCCATGAAAATAACACGGTCTCCTACTTCTCGCGCAAAGCCCATTTCATGGGTAACAACCACCATTGTCATCCCTTCTTTAGCAAGCTGTTTCATAACTTCTAAAACATCACCGACCATTTCAGGATCAAGTGCAGAGGTCGGCTCGTCAAAAAGCATAATCTTCGGATTCATAGCTAGTGCTCTAGCAATCGCAACACGCTGCTTTTGTCCTCCAGATAGCTCACCCGGGTAGCTATTGGCTTTTTCTCTAAGACCTACTTTATCTAGTAACTCAAGCGCTAATTTTTCCGCTTCCGTTTTCTCTGTACCATGAATCTTAATAGGACCCAATGTGATGTTTTCTAATACGGTTTTATGTGGGAATAGATTAAATTGTTGAAATACCATTCCAACCTCTTGTCTAACCTTGTTAAGATCGACCTTTTTGTCCGTTATATCATGTCCATTAATGACTACCTGACCGCCAGTTATCTCCTCCAAGCGATTTAAGCAGCGTAGGAAAGTACTCTTACCTGAACCAGAAGGTCCGATAACACAAATAACTTCTTTTTCCTTCACTTCTGCATTAATGTCCTTTAAAACCTCTAGCTTACCAAAAGATTTCCTCAAGTTTTTTACCGTGATCATACTCATCGAAGTTGGAACCTCCTCTCAACAAAATTAGCAAGAAGTGTTAACAAGTAAATGATGATGAAGTAAATGACACCTACAGCCAGCCAAATCTTAAAAGCTTCAAATGTAGCCGAGGCTTGAATTTGACCCTGCTGTGTTAAATCGGCAATACCAATGACCGATAAAAGCGAAGTATCTTTTAAACTGATGATGGATTGATTCGTGATGGTTGGGAGCATTCTTCTAAAAGCCTGTGGAAGAATGATATAGCGCATAGTTTGGGCACCAGTAAAGCCAATCGATCTTGCCGCTTCCGTTTGTCCCTTATCAATCGATTGGATACCAGCCCTTATAATTTCAGCAAAATAGGCCCCTGCATTAATGGCAACTGTTATAATACCGGCTGTCGTACTGTTTAAGGAAATAATCTGGAGTGAATTTAAACCAAAGTAGATAAAAAACAATTGCACAATAAATGGCGTTCCTCGAATGGCATCCACATAGATTTTTGCAATCCAATTCAGGATCTTAATTGGTGCCAATCGGAATAAGGCGATTACTAAACCAACTAAAAAACCAATGATAATAGCGATCACAAATATATATAGTGTTACTTGAAGTCCTTTTAATAACATCGGCAAAGCTGCAGAAATAATATCCATTCCAATCATCCCCTTTCAAAAAGAAGACGCGCTTGCTTTAAGCACGCCTTATCCTATAATTTTATTCACCAAGATACGTTTTTAAAATTTTATCATACGTTCCATCTTTTTTAAGCTCTTCAAGTCCGTTGTTAATTTTCTCTAATAAATCCTTATTTTCACCTTTCAATACAGCAATTCCGTATTGATCACCATTTAAACGATCACCGACAAGTTTTAATCCTAGATCCTTCTGGGCAATGGCATAAGAGATAACTGGGTAATCTTCAATTAGGGCATCTGCATTTCCATTCGATACTTCTTGGAACATCGCAGGACTATCGTTAAATTGAACAATTTCAATTCCTAATTTTGAAGCATTATCAACTGCATATTTCGCACCTGACGTACCTTTTTTAACAGCGACTTTTTTCCCTTTAAGGTCATCAACGGATTTAATCGTTGAATTATCATCTTTAACAACGACGATTAATCCTGCGTCAAAATACGGTGAAGAGAAATCTACAATCTTTTTTCTATCTTCTGTAATACTCATTCCAGCAATTGCCACGTCAAGCTGGTTAGCTTGCATAGCTGGAATAATTCCACCAAAGTCCATTGGCGAAAGTTCGATTTTAAACCCTTGGTTTTCTGCTATCGCATTAATCAATTCGATATCGATACCCTTATACTCGTCTCCTTCTTTAAATTCAAACGGAGGATAGGTTGTATCTACACCAACTTTATATACTTTTTCACTTTTACCACTTTCACTCGCCGTTTTATCGGTCCCGCATGCCGCGATAAAAAGAGTTAGAACCAAAAACAACGCAAATAAGCTCAATTTTTTCATTTTCTACACTCCCCATATTAAGTTGATTGCTCTAATTTATAAAATGACTTTTCTAATATATCATAAATTCAGAAAGATTGGATAGTACTAATTATTGGAATATAACGAATTAAGAGAAAAATAGACAACACTCTTCCTATTAAATGAATCAATCGAAAAATTAAAAGCTATTTAGTTAAAAATAAAAAATTTGAATTTCAACCTAAAGAACTCGTTTCTTAAATGACTTCACACCGTTACATTCTTATTACGAAATGACAGAAATATTATTGCAATAGAATTGAGACAGATGTAACCGAACTAACACCTCCCTGTTCTTTTTCTCAGAAAATTCTATGTTACGATGATAAAAAATTAGCAACCAAAGAACATGGAGGGTAAAAGAATGCTTAAGAAATTTGTATCAATTTTAGCAGTTGCTGTACTCTCAGTAACTGTAAGTGCTAATGTACATGCTGAGAGTATCACCGTACAAAAGGGAGATACGCTTTGGGCTCTATCACGTACAAATAACATGTCACTAGAAAATCTCCAAAAGTTAAATAAACTTACCACAGACCTTATTCATCCAGGGGATGTACTAACTGTCGCACCGGAAAAACAATATACGGTTATAAAAGGCGACACATTATGGGATATAGCCATCGATCACCAGGTAAGCGTTTCGCAAATTAAAGAATGGAACCAATTACATACGGATTTAATTCATCCTGGTTTAAATCTAGTAATCTTTGAAGGTATAAAAACTACGAATATCGTTTTAACAGAACAACCACAACAGCCCGAAGCAGAACCGCAAACGGAAACTGCACCAGCTGTGGAAGTTTCCACTGAAAGCGCACCTGAGGTAGAAACACCAGCGCCAGCACCGGTTGAAAGTGTACCTGCAACAGAAGCAGCTGCACCAAGCGGGAAGGAAATTACAGTAGAAGCGACCGCCTATACAGCCACTTGTGAAGGCTGTTCCGGTATTACAGCCACTGGAATTAACCTTTTAGAAAACCCGAATCAAAAGGTAATCTCCGTTGACCCGAGTGTTATACCGCTCGGCAGTAAAGTTTATGTAGAAGGCTACGGTGAAGCAATCGCCGGAGATACGGGCGGCGCGATTAAAGGAAATAAAATTGATATCTTTATCCCTTCGAAACAAGAAGCAATTGATTTTGGAAGAAAACAAGTAAAGGTAACGATAATAAACTAACCATATAAACACTGCAAAACCTTCCTCGTTGAAGGAGTTGTAGTGTTTTTTGAACTCAAGGATGCCTTGCTGAATAAGGCTTAAGCTCTTATTAAAGTATCTGTAGACTGAGGATAAAATAATACTAGCAAAATGAGGAAGAAATATCCTAAAAAAAAATTTAAATTCTCTATTGCGGCGCTATTTATATTCTGCTAATATGAAATAGCGTTATTGGAAAGCTATTATTCAATATATCTTGAGTCTTTCCAGCAGATAATTTTTGACCACTTTCTCTGAAAGTTAAGGCCATACGGACAGCCGGGTCAAATGCCGATTGGCAACTTTAGTTGCCTTATTGATTGAGTTAAAAGCTCAAATTTTATAAGTTGGTTACTTTACAACCAGTGCGCGATGCACACAACTTGTGAAACGGTCAATAAGAGTAGTAAAAGTAATTATTTGCTATATAGACTCTGATCCTATAGATATATCTTGAATATTAAGGCGCTTTCTTTCATAATGTCCTATGACTTTTATGCGAGGGTATCCGTGTGTGTTGCGGATTACTGTGCTTATTAATATTGATTAGATTATCGAAACAAGTGTTGTGCGCCTCATACGCGTTTTTTGCACTTGTTTTTTTGTTTGGAAAAAATCTATTTAGTTGGGAGATAGGAGAATGGGAAAAGCACTTATTATTGGCGCCGGCGGCGTGGCTTCAGTTGCAGTTCATAAATGTGTTCAAAACAGTGACGTATTTGAAGAGATTTGTATTGCAAGTCGTACAAAATCAAAATGCGATGAATTAAAAGCAAAATTAGAAGGCACAACTAAGACGAAAATTACTACTGCTCAAGTAGATGCAGATAATGTTGAAGAGTTAATTGCGTTAATCAACGAAGTAAAACCAGATATCGTGATGAACTTAGCATTACCATATCAAGACTTAACAATCATGGATGCTTGTCTTGCAACAAAGACTCACTACATGGATACAGCTAACTACGAGCCAGAGGATACAGCAAAATTTGAATACAAATGGCAATGGGATTACAAAGAGCGCTTTGAAAAAGCTGGAATTACAGCTCTTTTAGGCAGCGGCTTTGACCCAGGTGTAACGGGAGTATTCTCTGCATATGCATTAAAACATTATTTCGATGAAATCGAATATATCGATATTCTTGACTGCAACGGCGGCGACCATGGCTATCCGTTCGCAACAAACTTCAACCCTGAAATCAATATCCGTGAAGTATCTGCTAACGGCCGTTACTGGGAAAACGGTGAATGGGTTGAAACGGAGCCAATGGAAATCAAACGCGAATATAACTTCGCTGAAGTTGGCCAAAAAGATATGTACCTGCTTTACCACGAAGAGCTTGAATCTCTTGCAAAAAACATGCCTGGCCTTAAGCGTATCCGTTTCTTCATGACATTTGGCCAAAGCTATATTACACACCTTAAAGCACTTGAAAATGTAGGAATGACTTCAATCGAGCCAATCGAATTCGAAGGAAAGCAAATTATTCCGCTTCAGTTCTTGAAAGCTGTTTTACCAGATCCAGCTTCTCTTGGACCACGTACAGTTGGTAAAACAAATATTGGCTGTATCTTCCAAGGTAAAAAAGACGGAAAGCCTGTAACATATTATGTTTACAACGTATGTGACCACCAAGAGTGCTACAGAGAAGTAGGTTCTCAAGCGATCTCTTATACAACTGGTGTACCAGCGATGATCGGCGCTGCAATGGTAATGACTGGAAAGTGGAATAAACCAGGCGTATTCAACATCGAAGAGTTTGATCCAGATCCATTCATGGAAGAGTTAAACAAATGGGGACTTCCATGGGTAGAGGACTTCAATCCGGTTCTAGTTGATGAGCCAGTGAAAGAAAAAGAGTTGGAGTTATCTCGATAAGATGCGGTTCGAAGAATTACCAACACCATGTTATGTAGTGGATGAGGGTCTTCTAGAGAAGAACCTAAAAATCCTGAACGGTGTCATGGAACGTACAGGAGCTAAAATTGTTTTAGCACAAAAAGCATTTTCTATGACAACAATGTATCCCCTCATTGGAAAGTATTTAAGCGGAACGACAGCAAGCGGATTATATGAGGCACGTCTTGGTTACGAAGAAATGGGCAAAGAGAATCATGTCTTTGCCCCTGCCTACCGCGCGGATGAAATAGATGAAATTATCTCCATTTGTGATCATATTATTTTTAATTCCTTCTCACAGCTGGAAAAGTTTAAAGATAAAGCACTTGCAGCTGGCAGAAAAGTAGGGCTGCGTATCAATCCTGAATGTTCTACGCAAGTGGGACATGAAATCTATGATCCATGTTCAACCGGTTCTAGATTCGGTGTAAAACAAGAAGATTTCCGTCCTGATTTGCTGGAAGGTGTTTCTGGATTGCACTTCCATACCCTTTGTCAGCAAAACTCTGATGATTTAGAGACAACTCTAAATGCAGTCGAAGAAAGATTTGGACAATGGCTTCCGCAAATGGAATGGATTAACTTTGGCGGGGGACACCATATCACTAGAGAAGATTACGATATTCCTAGACTGGAAAACTGTATCAGAAGAATGCAGGAGAAATACGGATTAGAGGTATATCTTGAGCCAGGTGAAGCCATTGCGCTTAATGCAGGATATTTAATCACTTCTGTCCTTGATTTACATCGTAACGGAATCGATATTGCGATTCTTGACACTTCAGCAACTTGTCATATGCCTGACGTATTAGAAATGCCTTATCGTCCTCCATTGTTTGGATCAGGAGAAGCAGGCGAAAAGCCATATACATATCGTCTTGGCGGACAAACCTGTTTGACAGGCGATGTTATCGGCGATTATTCTTTTGACCAGCCCTTAAATAGCGGCGATCGTTTAGTATTCGGTGATATGGCCATCTATACAATGGTAAAAAACACAACCTTTAATGGTATGCCTTTACCAGCAATAGCCGTTCAAGATAAAGACGGCGACTGTCGTATCGTTCGGGAATTCGGCTATCAAGATTTTAAAATGAGATTAGCATAAATTGTGAGTGAAACCAGATTCTGAAAATGAATCTGGTTTTTTATATAAAAGCATTGTTGAAAGTCTGATGTTGATTTCGCTATATTTGGAAAATAAGCGGAGAATTTCCGTTTAAATTGAGAAATACCCATATTTTATTAAAATAAGAGAAGCTTTTCCGGTTATTTGATCCAAATCTTTGGATTTTGTCTTATTTAGAGCAGTTAACCGGAGTATCTCCGCTTATATCTGCTACTTAAGTGCCTCTATATACATTAAGGGGAAATTCTCCGCCTATTAATCCTCATATCATAAACAAGAATCATAACAGAGCCTACCTAAAAAATATCTCCATTAAATAGCAACAATCTTTTGACGCTTTATCCCGTTAATAAGGTATAATAGAAAGAAATTGGAAAAAGAAGATGATAGTTTGTTATGTAAAAGCCTTGAGTTCAAAAATAGTTTTGGAAAGAAAATCAAAGTCATGGATATCCCTGTACTAACAAAAACCCATCAATACTATTTTAAGGTAGACGTTCGACTGCAAAGTTATATTTCATTGCTCTATTATCATTCTCAAGATAGGTGCACCCATTCTTTTCGTGAACATTTGAAACGAAAAATGAACTGGATGGAATTTAAGGAAGTATATAGTATACAAGATTTTAAAAATAACGCGTAACCTCGCTTTGGCTGCAGTATAGCTTTAAACTGGCGTTTTTGAAGTAGTCAGCGAATAATTAAAAGTAAAAAAGACCCAATCAAAAGTAATGAAACACTTTTGATTGGGTCTTTTTTATAGTTTCAGTAAAAGGTCGCCTTTTTAGTTACGAGACTCCTTAACCTGTTTATTTCATTTTCCAAACAGTAGCTATATTAGCAGAAGTTCTCTCTACGTATTCTTCTGCATGTTTAAATGCATCTTCTAATAAAATGACACCAGGGACGATACTGAATATGGCATCAATGCCATGTTCATGAACAACTTCACTATCCTTTGATACGTTTCCAGCAATTCCAATAACAGGAACTCCATATTTTTTAGCCGTTCTAGCAACACCAATTGGAGTTTTGCCAAAGATTGTTTGGCCGTCAATCTTACCTTCTCCAGTTATGACTAAATCTGCATCCTCTACGATTTGGGATAGGCCAGTGGCTTCAATGACAATTTCGACTCCTCGCTTCAATTCGGAGGGCAAAAAAGCTAGTAAACCTCCCCCAAGACCACCTGCAGCACCGGCCCCAGGTACATCATTTATTTTTTCACCAAGACCTCGCTCAATAATCGATGCATAATGACCAAGATTCAGATCCAATAGTGCTACCATTTCAGCAGTAGCCCCTTTTTGAGGTCCAAAGATAGCAGCTGCTCCTTTATCCCCCGTCAGCGGATTATCAACATCACATGCAACCTCGATTTTAATAGTTGCTAACCGCGGGTCAAATCCTGAGAGGTCGATAGAGGCTAAATCACAAAGAGAGCCGCCTCCTTCACCGATTTCTATTCCATTCTCATCAAGTAGAAGTGCCCCAAGCGCTTTAGCCATTCCTGCACCGCCGTCATTTGTTGCACTGCCGCCTACACCAATAATGATATGGTTAACACCGTAATCGAGAGCAGCAGCAATTAATTCGCCTGTCCCTCTCGTTGTAGTGATGAGAGGATTTCGCTTCTCTCTAGGTACAAGGTGTAAACCTGAGGCAGCGGCCATCTCGATTACAGCTGTCGTTTTATTTCCAAGAATTCCAAAGAAAGCATCGACTGGTTCGCCTAGGGGCCCTGTTACTGTTTTTGAAATGATTTTACCATTGGTGGCGTCGACTAGGGACTGTACTGTACCTTCGCCGCCATCAGCCATTGGAACCTTTATATATTCAGCATCAGGAATTACCCTTTTAAAGCCCTTTTCAATTGATTCCGCGACCTCTAGTGCTGATAAACTTTCTTTAAAGGAATCTGGCGCAATGACAATCTTCATCTTCTTCCCTCTCCTATCTATTGGATGTTATCCAAATATATGAAATACACCATAAATTAAAGTAGAAATGATTGCTAACGTTAAACCTACGAGTGTTTCGTATGGAAGCACTTTTAGACGTTCTTTAATTTCCATATTGACACTTCCACCTGTTGCATGGAAGAAACTTCCGTGTGGCAAGTGGTCTAGAACCGTTGCACCCGCATGAATCATAGCAGCACCCGCAATAGCAGAAACACCCATTCCTAAAATCGTTGAACTAAATACCTGGCTGGCTACAGCTGTACCCGCAGTTGTAGAAGCCGTTGCAGCAGACATGAAAATACCAGAAACCGGTGCAAGAACATAACCTGGAAGTCCAATTGCATTTAATCCTTCGATTAATACATCTTTTAATCCAGAATTAGCAATAATTCCAGCTAGAGTACCTGTCCCAAGAAGCATAATCGCCACACCTGACATTTTTCCTAAGCCTGAAATAGCATAGTCGTTAATTTTTCTTCCTCTGCCCATTACAATGGCCCCCACAATACCTCCAACAGGTAAGGCAACCAACGGGTCGATACTAATATCGAACAATGGTCTTAAGGCTAATAATATAATCGTTGCAATAGGAGCAATAAGGGCTGCTAAAAATGAAGGAAGCGGCCCGCCATTATGAGTTTGAATCTCTTGCATTTGAACAGTTGAGCCTTTTTTCACAAGTTTTTTAGCAATCATATAGGTTACGACAAGTCCGAATATGGCAGGAATAATACCTGCGACCATAATGGAAGTTAATGGAACATTAAAAGCATCGGAAGCAGCAATAGCATTTGGGTTTGGTGACATAATGTTACCCGCTTTACCGCCGCCAATCATCGCTAGTAAAATAGCTGTTTTTGAAATTCCAGCTCTCATAGCTATTGCTAGAGCAATCGGTGAGACCGTAATAACAGCAACGTCGATGAAAACACCAACTGTTGTTAAGATCATCGTTGCGATAGCTAGAGCAAGCAATGCTCTTGTTTCTCCTAACTTTTTTACAATCGTTTCAGCAATTACGGCCGCAGCACCTGATTCAATCAGAACTCCAGCTAAAACACCTGCAGCCAAGATACGTAATACGGCAGGAATGATACCTTTAGCACCTTCCATCATTAATGTTACTGTATTGGTTATATCGACTCCTCCGACAAGACCACCAACTAACGCACCGGCAATCATTCCATAGGCAGGAGATACTTTCTTTAAAATTAGTACAATTGCAACAACAAGTGCAATTACTGCACCTAAAGCGCTTACTTGAATTTGTGGATCCATATGTGAGTCCTCCTTGATTGATGTACATTCATTGTAAGCGTTTCCCTATTTAATTACATTGTTCAGTCCATCAAAAAAAGGCTTAGAAGAACTAAGCCTTTTTGTGCATTTGCACAAAATTATTTAATTTGATTTTGCAAAATAGAAAGATAGAGCTCAAGTAAATCCTTAAGATTACGCGGGTCTTTGTTTGTCAATTCAGCAATCCGTTCCAACCGGTATCTAAGGGTGTTCCGGTGAATAAAGAGCCTTCCCACCGCTTTATTGACATCTCCATTTTCCTCAACATACACCATCAATGTTTCCAACAATTCCCCTTTTTTATCTTGTTTCTTTAATTGTTGAAAATATGGACCAATCTCTCCCCCAATCCCAAGTTGATTAGCTCGTGCAAGGAAAATGGGCAATTTATATTCTTTAAAAAAATAAATGGTTTTATGAGGGTCAAGTTTCTCACCCACATTCAACGTATAGACCGCCTCTCGATAAGACTCGGAAAGCCCTTCTAAAGCTGGGTGCCAGCTTCCAATTGCTATTTTACAATGGATCCGTTGATATTTTTCTAATCCAGCAGCCCATTTTTCCATTTGGTTTACAGTTTGGGAATAATCCCACTTTTTTTCTGTCATATCCACTTTTTTTAATAGAACGATATGGTCCGGATGCATGACATATAAATCTTCTTTTTCCAGTTTATCTCGAACCCACTTATACCCATTTGGTTGGTTTTCAACCGTTACGATGATAGCAACTCGTGGAATATCTAAGTTTATCCCGAGTCGTTTCATCCTTTCAAAATATAATGAATTTAATTTTTCCGTTCCTTGCATTAACTGGCTGGTTAATTCCTCTTTTAATCGTTCATCCCACTGCATTTCATCGATTAGTACAGCTTGCTGAAGAATCATTTCTGCGGCCATTTTGACCAATGCTCCATAGTTTCGAATCTCCTCGGGTTTCCCTGTAATCCCAATGACTCCCACAACTTTATCATGAAAGTTAATCGGCAGGTTAATCCCCTCTTTAACCCCGTGAAGTTGTTGCGCTTCAAATTCATTAATTTCAAAACCCGATTGGCTTTCTATTACCTTAATGGCTCCTTCATGAATAGAATCAATCCTTTTTTTATCGCCTGAACCAATAATTACACCCTTCTCATTCATGACATTAATATTTCGCTTTATAATATCCATTGTTCGATTCACAATTTCCTGAGCCAAGGATTGATCTAAAAATCTCATATAGACCCCTCTTTTCAATCTATCTATGCTACTAAAGAGCTGCTATAAATATATCATTTTTATAAGAAGTAATACTAATTCACCTCCCATATTATCATCTAATTATCTATTTAATGAGAAAAACAGTCTTATTTGAGAATTTGCTGATGAAATTGGAGGCGATTGCATGACATAGAATACCCTTGAAACAATGCATGGAAAAAATAAAACATATTGGTTGACAAGTAGGCTCTTTTATATAATAATAAACATTGTATTAGAATTATTCTAATTTAGTTATTAGTATTTGATGTTAACAATTCTCAAAAAAACATTTCAGGAGGAAATCAATATGTCATTAATCGGTAAAGAAGTACAAGCATTCACAGCTAACGCGTACAAAAATGGAGATTTTATCACTGTTTCAGATGCAAACTTTAAAGGTCAATGGAGTGTAGTTTGCTTCTACCCAGCAGACTTTACATTCGTTTGCCCTACTGAATTAGAAGATCTGCAAAATGAATATGCAACATTAAAAGACCTTGGTGTTGAAGTTTATTCTGTATCAACTGATACTCACTTCACACACAAAGCATGGCACGATCACTCACCTGCTATCAGCAAAATTCAATATACTATGATTGGTGACCCATCTCAAAAACTTACTCGCGCATTTGATGTACTTGATGAAGAAGAAGGTCTTGCACAACGTGGTACATTCATCATCGATCCAGACGGCGTAGTACAAGCGATGGAAATCAACGCAGACGGTATCGGCCGTGACGCAAGCACACTTGTTAACAAAATTAAAGCAGCACAATATGTTCGCAACAATCCAGGTGAAGTTTGCCCAGCTAAATGGCAAGAAGGTTCTGAAACACTTAAGCCAAGCCTTGACCTAGTAGGAAAAATTTAAGGAGTAGATTTCATGTTACTAGATGCAGATATTAAAGCTCAGTTATCCCAATATCTTAATTTGATGGAAGGCGAAGTCCTTCTAAAAGTCAGCGCAGGATCCGACGATGTATCGCGCGACATGTTGCTGTTAGTAGACGAATTAGCTGCCATGTCCACCAACATTAAGGTTGAGAATACAGTATTAGAAAGAACACCAAGCTTTAGTGTAAATCGTATCGGCGAAGATACTGGCATAACTTTTGCTGGTATCCCTCTAGGACACGAATTCACTTCATTGGTTTTGGCTCTCTTGCAAGTTAGCGGAAGAGCCCCTAAAGTAGAACAAAAAGTCATTGATCAAATTAAAGCGATTAAAGGTGAATATCACTTTGAATCCTACATCAGCTTGACTTGTCACAACTGTCCTGATGTGGTCCAAGCCCTTAACTTAATGAGCCTTCTCAACCCTGGTATTACTCATACCATGATTGACGGAGCAGCTTATAAAGAAGAGGTTGAAGGCAAAAACATCATGGCTGTTCCAACTGTTTTCCTAAATGGAGAAAACTTTGGCGGCGGCCGGATGACGGTGGATGAAATCCTTGCAAAGATGGGTTCTGGTGTAGACGCATCCGAACTATCTGATAAGGAACCATTCGACGTGCTTGTAATCGGTGGAGGACCAGCTGGTGCTAGTGCAGCGATCTATGCGGCACGAAAAGGCATTCGCACAGGTCTTGTGGCTGAACGCTTCGGCGGTCAAGTGATGGACACGATGGGAATTGAGAACCTTATCGGTACGAAATATACAGAAGGTCCAAAAGTCGCTGCTAGCCTTGAAGAACATGTCAAAGAATACAATGTTGATGTGATGAATTTACAGCGTGCAAAGCGTTTAGAAAAGAAAGATTTAGTTGAAATCGAACTTGAGAATGGCGCGATTCTAAAAAGCAAAGCTGTCATCCTTTCAACAGGTGCCCGCTGGCGTAATGTTGGTGTCCCTGGTGAAGCTGAGTTCAAGAACAAAGGTGTAGCCTACTGCCCACACTGTGACGGTCCATTGTTTGCAGGAAAAGACGTAGCTGTAATCGGCGGCGGTAATTCCGGTATTGAAGCAGCCATTGACCTGGCAGGTATTGTAAATCATGTCACAGTTCTTGAGTTTGCTCCAGAGCTAAAGGCTGATTCTGTCCTGCAAGATCGTCTTAACAGCCTGCCTAATGTAACGGTTATTACGAATGCTCAAACAAAGGAAATTACCGGTACTGACAAAGTAAATGGTATTACCTACATTAACCGTGAAACTGGAGCAGAGAAGCATATTGAATTGCAGGGTATCTTTGTTCAAATCGGACTTGTACCAAACACTGATTGGTTAGGCGATACGCTTGAACGCACCCGCTTTGGCGAAATCGTTGTTGATAAGCATGGTGCTACAAACATCCCTGGTGTATTTGCGGCAGGCGACTGTACCGATAGTGCTTACAAGCAAATCATCATTTCGATGGGATCAGGTGCGACTGCTGCATTAGGTGCATTTGATTATCTTATTCGAAATTAATGAACATTCGTTTATAAAAGTTTTACACTGTAACTCAACTATAGAAAGTCGCAGTACTATCGATTTAGATAGTGCTGCGGCTTTTTTTGTTTGCCTAGTCCGTATGAGCCGGGCATATAGAGAGCTCTAGCTTTCTCTATCCACATTCTCTTCCGTACAGGAATTTGTTCTCCTGCCCTCCCCTTCTAACCAGAATATTATTTTCCATTATAAGACAACCTAATAATAGTAGAATTAAATATTTCTTCGAGTGATTAAGCTTTGTTGTTGAAGGGAGATGGATCCGTGAAACTGTATCAAGTAAGAAAGGGACAATTTGTTTATTTTAACAATGAGCTGCATAAGGTTTATGGTGTAAAACCAATGTATAAACTGTCCGTGCACCTTATTAAACTTAGGGATTTAACACAGCATATAACCAATGCCGCGAGTGTGGAAAAATACAAGCCTAAGGAATCTGACAGTTTTATTTTTAACCATAAAGCATACACGCTCAGAAAAGACCGAAATGCAGAAGCAGGAGATTATATTTTAATACACAATCCAATGCCTGATTCCCTTGATACCTATACATTAAATGAAATTGAACTGGTGGAGACGTCTGATAACAAGGGAGTTATTACTAGTAATTCACACGGAGTCAAACATAATGAGTATTTATTAATGGTACCAGGCCGCGCTTCTGACAGCAGCCGTATCGATTATAAAGACAAGGAAAATACTGAAGACGAGAGTTTAGCGGACATCGGAACCCTAGGGGTGCCCAGTAGTGAATTACTGCCATCGTTTGGAGATATCTATAAAAAGAAAGACAATAACTCAATATTCGAAGCAATGGTGGTCGGAATCAAAGACCAAACCGTTTACCTTGGAGGCGGATTGGAGATAACCCAGGAAGAGTTGCTGAACAATGAAAAGTGGGAATTTCTATATAACCTCCTTGATAAGTGACGTACATAATAAAATTTTTACCTGACATCAAGCTTTACTAGGAGGTTTCTATGAATAGCAATCAGAATATGGGAAACAGCGTATTTATCATTTCACTATTACTTACACTCATTTTTATTGTTTGGGGAGTCTTTTTTACGGATAATCTCGCCAAGGTTACCGATATCATCTACAATGGTTCAATTGATTACCTAGGGTGGGTGTATCTTGGTGCTACCCTCTTCTTTGTGATCTTTTCCATCTATTTATTGTTCTCTAAATATGGTGATATTCGGCTGGGCAAGAAAACAGACCGACCGGATTTTAACACAGCTTCTTGGCTTGCGATGTTATTCGGTGCTGGGATGGGAATCGGAATTGTATACTGGAGTGTCGCCGAACCTGTAACGCATTACACATCCCCTCCCTATGGGAAAGGTTATACAATTGACGCCGCCAATACCGCCATGAAATATACCTTTTTTCATTGGGGTCTGGACCCATGGGCCATTTACACAGTGATTGGTTTAGCCCTTGCCTTTTTTCAATATAACAAAAGGCTGCCGGCAGCGATAAGTTCAGCATTCTATCCGATATTAGGTGATAAAATTTACGGTCCGATTGGAAAAACAATTGATATTTTGTCTATCTTTGCAACAGTCTTTGGAATCGCAACCTCTTTAGGACTTGGTGCTATGCAGGTAACCGCCGGAATGCATGACCTTTTCGGTGTTCCTAATCAGTTATATGTTCAAATGATTGTGATTGTTGTCGCAACAGTAATTTTTATTATTTCCATCAATACAGGATTAGAAAGAGGCATTCAGTACTTATCCAATGCTGCAATGATTCTATCCTTTGCGATTATGCTGCTAATTTTGATTGTTGGTCCAACGGTGACTATCATTAAAGTTTTTTTTAATACAACGGGTCTTTATATTAGTGACTTTATACATATGAGTTTAAGATTAAAGCCCTTTGGAGAAGGGGAATGGATCGCGTCATGGACACTATTTTATTGGGCATGGTGGATTGCCTGGGCCCCATTTGTTGGTATGTTTATTGCCAGGGTTTCAAAAGGAAGAACAGTAAGAGAATTTGTTATTGGCGTACTGGTTGTTCCTACTCTTGGAACATGTCTCTGGATGTCGATCTTTGGAGGCGCTGCGCTTGAGCTTGTCCAAAACACAGGAAACCATGACCTGGCAAAAAATATTACTGAAAATGTTTCATTAGCTATCTTTACCTTTTTTGATTATCTGCCATTAAGTTCAGTGTTAAGTATATTGGGATTTGCAGTTGTAGCTATTTATTATATAACGGTCGCTGATACAGCCACTTTTGTTTTGGGGATGTTAAGTGAAGGCGGAACATTAAATCCTTCTAATAAAATAAAAATGACATGGGGTGTCATTCAATCCGCGTTGGCTGCAGTATTGCTTTTAGCTGGCGGTTTAAATGTTTTGCAAACAGCTTCCATTGCAGCTGCCCTGCCTTTTGCAATCATCCTGATCGTCATGTGCTTCTCCTTAGTGAAAGGTTTAAAAAGTGAAGTCGAGGTACAAAGGGGCAATAAAAGAAGCGTGCACCATTCCTGAAGGAGTTATGAAATATATATTTTTGAGTTTGAAAAATTTAAAGTACAAAAAGACGCTTCCAATAAGCGTCGTCTCAAATTGTCGAGAAAGGTATCTTTCTCGGCAATTTTTTAATTTTATGTGCTTTGAGGACAAATCGTGGGAGTACGAGGCAAGGATTTGTCCTCAATACAGGGGCTTAAGGACAAATTGGGTGTGCACCAAGCAAGGATTTGTCCTCAATACGGGCTCTTGAAGACAAATCGGGTGTGCACCAGGAAAGGATTTGTCCTCTATACGGGCTCTTGAAGACAAATCGGGTGTGCACCAAGTAAGGATTTGTCCTCAATACAGGGGCTTAAGGACAAATCGCGTGAGCAGCAAGCAAGGATTTGTCCTCAATACGGACTCTTGAAGACAAATCGGGTGTGCACCAGGAAAGGATTGTCCTCAATACAGGGGCTTAAGGACAAATTGCATGAGCACCAAGTAAGGATTTGTCCTCAATACAGGCTCTTGAAGATAAATGTACTAGTCCCTGTTCATTCATAATCAAAATAAGAGCTGTCGAGACTTTCTCGACAGCCTGACGACGCTTCTAATGAGCGTCGTTTTACTTTTTAAGCTCTTGTTTAAACTACAACCAAGGTGGTATTTCTACATAGAAAAACCACCTTTAAGAAAATGGTTATTTCCTTAAAGGTGGTTGTATGTATGTAGAAATATAGATAAAAAGGATCCGGCTATAAACCGTCCTTAGCTTTAAAGA
>NZ_BCVA01000072.1 GCF_001591505.1 Neobacillus niacini NBRC 15566 | reverse complement strand
TTTCTTCTATAGAAACTAATATTTTTTGTTGACGTTCTTGTTTGTTTAGTTTTCAAAGAACAATCTATCATGTCTTAAGCGACAGTGATACTATCATATCACAACTCTATTATTATTTCAACATAATAATTTAACTTTTTCCACCCTTACTTCCAACTAGAAAAGCTGGCGTTAAAAGCAACTCCCTTATAATAGCACCTTCGATTTACTTATGCAACAAAAATCTTTCCTTTTCTTAGAATAATATTTTTTTAAACTGTTTCTATAAGTAGTAATAGACAAACTTACATCAATCATTACGTTAATTACTTATATCTTGCACATCGATTGCAATCATTATTATGAAGGGAAAATCTTTTATTATATAATTAATGTACATAACTGGTATCGCTCGTTAAATGATTTCGATTAATGATAGTTTGATAATTAGAGAGGAAGTTTTTTATGATAGCTGAAATATTTGACACACTTTTTGATGTGATACTACCGCTTTCTATACCTGTTATAGCAGGAGTCTTGCTTAGCAGATTTGGGAAACTCGAAATCAAGCCGCTTTTAAACTTTGCGTTATATTACATAACTCCGTTCCTGATTTTTGATACATTAATGGAGGCGCACCTATCACGTGCGGATGTCTATTTAACTTTAACTTATTCCCTATTAAACCTTATTTTGCTTGCGGTTGCAGCCGGTATTTTAGGTAAATTTCTCAAACTACCAGCTAATGATGTAGCTGGGTTAACTTTAATCTCTTCCTTTACCAATTCAGTCAATTACGGAATTCCACTCATCTTGCTAGCTTTCGGGCAACTAGGGCTTGAAAAAGCAGCAATTTACATTATAATGCAGATGGTCATGATGAATACACTAGGAATCTTCTTTGCAGCACGCTCTCACTTTACAATAAAGAATGCGGTTAAATCAGTGTTTGCTCTTCCGGCTATTTACGCAGTACTACTAGCCATAGTGTTACGCATTTTTGATTTAACCTTGCCAGGTGGTATGTCCACTGGAGTTTCCATGATCGCCGAAGCCTACCCGCCCATCGTTCTAGCAGTTTTAGGAGCACAAATGGCCAATGTAAAAACAGAAAGTATCAACAGGAATACTCGGATTACCTTTTGGACAGGCATGGGCATGAGATTAATAATCGCACCTCTGATTGCTTTATTGTGTTTAAATCTTTTAAAGATCGAGGGTATTATGTACTCTACTCTATTAGTATTATCCTGTATGCCAGTTGCAATCAATGCCGGTATTCTAGCAGAAAAATTTGACGCGTCACCAAAAGTGTTAACTAAAACGATTCTTTGGACTACCTTATTGTCCTTTTTCATACTACCTGTACTGATTGTTTTGGTTAAGTAAGACCCAAATAAGATGTCTCTGTGACACAATAGTGGCACAAAGACATCTTTCGGTAAAAAGTACCTTTATCCATTAACTCGCAGTAGACCAGAATGGATATCCTCATTTACTATCACACTCACCTACTCCAAAATCTTCGACAATTTTCTAACTATCCATTTTTTCGTCAATTCAAATAGCTTTTTTAATAAATAAATCGCAATCAGAAAAACAAATACAAAGTATTCAGCAACTTCCATCACTCGAAAAGGGCTTGTGGCATTACGCCAAGCGGTTTTCATTTCAAACCCCAACATAAGGTCAATCCCGAAGGAACAACCAATTAATACGGCAAACACCGCTAACGTAATAACGATTATCTTCATTATCTTCTCACCTTTCAATTTATCATTCCTCATTTATGTCGAAATTGCTCTGGTACTTTCTAGAATTACGAATACCTTTTCAATATTAGTGGAAAATAATAAAAAAGCAGGAAAGGTTTAGTGACGATGTCTCTATTTTCCCTATCCAAAAAAATGAAAAAATTAAAACTGCAAAAGAAACAGACTCAACAGACCGGCCATCCTCAGCCTGTGAAAGCCATTCATAGTGCGTTACAAGATCAAATTGATTACATAAAAGAAAAAACAGGTAACAGCACAGATGTAAACATCCGAAAATTACAACTAGGAGACGGCATAGGGCCGAATGTAGCAGTTGTCTTTATAGAAGGAATTGCTGATAGCAAGGCAATTAATGATTTTATCATTGAATCCACGATGAATCATCGTACCGTTCACAACAGCCGGCCACTCTTTGAAATACTACTCGAGGATGTAGTAGCACTTGGTGATGTGAAAGAAATTACAGATTGGGAGAACTTATTCCTGTCTTTAATGTCAGGTGAGAGCATTATCCTTGTGGATGGTTCACATAAAGCGCTTAGCGCCAGCACAAGAGGCGGGGAGCAGCGTTCCATTCAAGAACCCAGCAGCCAAGTAACAGTTCGCGGGCCAAGGGATGGATTTACCGAATCTATCCGTACAAATACCGCATTGATTCGCAGACGCATTCAAAACCCCAATTTGTGGATGGAGAATATGAAGATTGGCAGCGTCACGAAAACAGATGTTTCTATTATGTATATAAAAGGCATAGCAAAGGAAGATATTGTTCAAGAGGTACGAAATCGATTAAAAAGTATTGAAATAGACAGTATTCTTGAATCAGGCTATATTGAACAGTTTATTGAAGACGAAGCATTGACTACCTTTCCAACCCTCTACCATACAGAGAGGCCTGACATGGTCGCGGGTAATCTCCTTGAAGGCAGGGTAGCAATCGTTGTGAATGGTACGCCTTTTGTCTTAATCGCACCAGCTGTGTTTATCCAATTTTTTCAGTCGGTAGAGGATTATTATGGCCGCGCGGATATTGCAACAGCATTAAGATTTTTAAGGATATTAATATTCTTTATCTCTATTATTGCTCCCGCTGCTTATATTGCGATTACAACCTTTCATCAGGAAATGATACCGACACAACTGTTAATCGCCATCGCAGCTCAGAGGGAAACAGTTCCTTTTCCAGCTTTGGTAGAAGCCCTGATTATGGAAGTTTCTTTTGAAATCCTCCGTGAAGCCGGAGTCAGAATGCCTAGAGCAGTAGGTTCAGCCATTTCCATTGTTGGTGCCCTGGTTATTGGGCAGGCAGCCGTTCAGGCAGGGATTGTTTCTCCAGCTATGGTTATTGTTGTTGCGATTACTGCCATTGCTAATTTTGCAACTCCAGCTTTTGCAGTAGCCATTTCTTCCCGTCTCATTCGCTTTGGATTTATGTTTGCAGCCGCCACTTTCGGTTTTTATGGAATCATTTTAGGGGTGATCATTCTCGCTGTACATTTATGCAGCCTTCGATCTTTCGGAGTACCCTATTTAACTCCGATGGCCCCCCTTATCGTGGAGAACCTCGGAGATACAATCGTCCGTCTGCCATTATGGGCGCAAAAAAAACGGCCAAGGCTATTTAGCAGTGAACTTGAGAATCGTGTAGGTGAGAACCAGAAACCACAACCTCCTAAAAGCAAGGGGATGGTCAACTCTATTATAGAAAAAGGTGACCAAGATGAAAATTGAGCGATTATTGTTTTTCCTAATTTTTATCGTTAGTATCTTCCTTTTATCAGGTTGTTGGAGCAAAAAGGAGTTAACCGACTTGGCCATTGTTGCTGCTTTGGGAATAGACAAGAACGAACAAGGCAGATATGTTGGCACTATGCAAATTATTAATCCAGGGAACGTAGCAAGCGGACTGCAAGGTGGCGGCGGGAATCAAGGACCTCCTGTTTCCATCGTCTCCGGAACCGGAGATACAATCGTCGAGTTAAGCAGAAATACATCTCGTAAATTGTCAAGAAGACTGTATTATGCGCATACAAATTTGGTTGTCATTAGTGAAGAACTCGCTAAAGAAGAGGCTATTAACGAAATCCTTGATTCGCTAGAACGCGATGCGCAATTTCGAAGTACAGCCATCATTGTCATCGCCCAGGGAAAGAAAGCTTCCGACATTGTTAAAGTGTTAACTGCAATTGATAAAATCCCAGCAAACAAAGTAATCAAAACGTTGAGAATCACGGAAAAAACTTGGGGAGAAAATATCGCGGTTAATGTGCAAGAAGCCATAAAGACACTGGTCTCGCCTGGAAAAGAACTGGTTGTTTCAGGGTTTCGTTTAAGCGGAGATGTTTCCAAAGGAACAAAGACCGAAAACACTCAGCAAACAGAACCCTCTGCGTTACTTTACGCAGGCAGCCTTGCGATATTTAAAAACGGCAAGTTAGTTGATTGGATTGATGGCGAGGCTTCAAGAGGATCTTTATTCCTCCTCGACAAACTAAAGTCTTCGGCAATTGCCATCAATTGGAAAGGAAAAGAAGAGGCTGTAACATACGAATTAATCAGACAAAAAACAAAGATAATGGCAAAAATGGAAAATGGAACACCCCGGGTTTCAATTAAGGTTGAAGCAGAGGGAAATCTTGGTGAGATAAGAGCGGCGGCTGACGTTACAGACCCTGATGTTCTTTTAAACATAGAAAAAGCAATAGAAAAGGAAATAAAAAAAGAAATTAATCAGGCTGTACAGCAAGCAAAAACATATAAAGCAGATATTTTTGGTTTTGGAGAGGCTCTTCATCGAACGAATCCTAAAGTTTGGAAAAAGATGAAATCCAATTGGAATGATGTTTATTTTCCAGAAGTTAAGACAGAGATTGTAGTGGACGCCTTCGTTCGCCGAACAGGTTTACGCAACAACCCACACAAAGTTAATAAGTAAAGTGAAAAAGGATGAAAAGGAAGTGACAAAAGCATGGAAAAGGCAAGGATAAGCTTATACCAGCTTTTTGTCCTAATCTTGTTATTTGAACTAGGCAGTGCGATATTAGTGCCTCTGGCAATTGAAGCCAAACAAGATTCTTGGCTGTCTATTCTGTTTGGAATGGCAGGGGGGTTATTCTTATTCTGGATACATTACCGTTTATTTCTTTATTATCCAGAGTTATCGCCCCCAGAATATATGCAAAAGCTACTTGGAAAAATAGCAGGTAACCTCCTTGCATTTTGTTATATTATTCTTTTTATTTATTTAGCCGCCAGGGTACTTCGTGATTTTGGTGAAATGCTCCTGACCTTTGCCTATCTTGAAACACCCCTATTTATGGTAAATGCCTTACTGATGCTAGTTATTATTTATGCTGTTAGCAAAGGCATTGAGGTCGTAGCAAGAACAGGTGAATTGTTTTTTGTTTCTATCTATCTGCTTGCGATTACTGGGTTTATTCTAATTGTTTTTTCTGGACTCATTGATGTAAATAATTTAAAACCTATACTAGAGGAAGGGATTTTTCCGGTTATCAAGGTATTTTATACGCAAACCTTATTTTTTCCATTTGGTGAGGTCATCGTTTTTACGATGATTTTCCCTTATGTAACGAAAAGAAAAAAAGTAATAAAAGTAGGGTTATTTGCAATAGGGCTAAGTGGAATTAATCTTGCGATTACCATGGCAATTAACATTGGTGTATTGGGTGTAGACCTAACTTCGCGTTCTCAATTCCCACTGTTAAGTACCATTCAAAGCATACAAGTAGCGGAATTTCTTGAACGTCTTGATGTTTTTTTTATGATCGCGACCGTCATCTCTATTTATTTTAAAGTTAGCATATATTTTTATGCTGCCGTTGCTAGTACGGCAATCATATTCAAGATTAAAGAACCTTCAAAGTTAACCTATCCGATGGGGTTGATTGTTTTATTCATGTCTGTCACCATCGCAAGCAGCTATGCAGAGCATTTAAAAGAAGGGTTGGAATTTGTTACTCGCTATTTACACCCTTTCCTTCTTATCCTTTTTCCTTTACTGCTCTTAGGGATTGCTTTTTTTAAAAATCGGAAAAGAAGTACACAGCCATCACCTTAAGCCCAATTTCAGCTAGAAATTGGGCTTAAGGTACGAAATTCTATTCTTATGTACAAGTAAGGAGACCATAGGGAAAGCAGTAAGTATTGTGCGTTGTTTTCAAACCACTGAAAAATAACCCGGTATCCTATCAAATGTGTAATTTAAAACTTCGGCCACTAAGAAACTCCAAAGTGACGAACATTCTAGATTATAGATAAAAAGCAGTTTAAACCCACTCAACTGTCCGCCTGAGGTGGACACTGTCCACGAGCGGTGACAGGCACCATTAATGTGTAATAGTAAAAGAGAGGGAACTCTTCCCCCTCTCATGGTATTATTTATTTCTTTTTCTCAAGGATTCTCACTTCATATTTTTCTAAGGTGAGGTCACCGGATAATTCTTCGTCAGTAAGGTGGTCTGTGACTTTTGTTTCGAGTGTGATTGGCTGTTTTTCTTCGGTGAAGTTCATGACAAATACATAGTCACTTTCAGGAGATTGTCTTACTTGGACTGATACACCTTTTTCATGTTTCACCTTAAAGGCTGGTTCAAGTGACAAATCATTGATCAATCCCTGGTAGAAGTCACGTTGGAATTGATCTTCTAAACGGCCGCCGATATAGTAGGCTTTTCCATTTTCATACGAATGGCTTGTAACCGCTGGTGTTCCCGCATAGAAATCATATTCATAGGTAGCTTCAACGGTTGCTGTCCCCACCTTAATCACTGTTGCATAGTCTTTTAATTCGTAGGATTGGTTTTGATACGTAACAGCATTTCTATCACTAGGATAGTAAGTATCTGTTTCTACTGGGTTGATACCAAAGATTTCTTGCATATCCTTGTGCCATCCGCCTGTATAGGTTAAATCATGCTCATTCACAATACCGCTAATATACGTCGTGACTAACGTACCGCCGCCGGCAACAAATACCTTCAGACGAGCAATTGTTTCTTCACTAACTAAATAAAGCATAGGAATGATCAATAATTTATAGCCCGTAAAATCCTGTTCCTTCGTAATGACATCAACCGCAATATCTTTTTCCCAGAAAGCACTATAATGCTGGACAAGGGTTTGCGCATACCGTTTTGTCTCCAAACCGTAACCTTGTGCATCATTAAGCGCCCAATTGTTTTCCCAATCATATAAAATGGCCACGTCTGCAGGACGATTGGTACCAACGATATCAGAAAGTTTTTCAAGCGTTTTACCGACTTCGGCAACATCCTGGAATACACGGTTTTCCGAGCTATTGTCATGATCGACAACAGCACCATGGAATTTTTCCGAAGAACCGCGAGATTTCCGCCACTGGAAGTATAGAACACTATCAGAGCCATGCGCCACCATTTGCATTGAAGCAAGCTTATGCATGCCAGGGCGTTTCGCTTTGTTAACAGGATGCCAGTTAACCATACTAGGAGTGGATTCCATTAATAAAAATGGCTGTTGCTTTAAGCAGCGATAGAGGTCATCAATAAATCCGACTCTCATCGCTAAATCCGCAGTGCTCTCCCAATCATTATGCCAAGCGGGATATGCGTCCCAGCTGATTACATCAAGATGTTTCGCAAATTTGCTGTAATCAAGCGCCTGGAACGGGATTAACTCATGTGTATCTGCCATAAAGTTCGTGGTAATCGGAATTTCTGGTGTCAACTCTCGGATCGGAACAATTTCATTCTCATAGAAATCGATTGTTTGGTCTGTTACAAAACGGCGCCAATCTAAATTTAAGCCGTGAACCATACTTTCTCCGATCGAGGAAGGAGATTCAATTTGCTCCCAATCTGTAAAAGTGTGGCTCCAGAAGGGCCCCCACCACGCGTCGTTCAAAGACTTTAAATCGTTATGATACTTCTTTTTCAACCAAGCTCTAAAAGCTTCTTGACAATAATCGCAATGACATTCGCCGCCATACTCATTTGAAATATGCCACATTAGTAAAGCAGGATGGTTCCCGTAACGTTCTGCCAGCATACGATTCATCTTCTGTGTTTTTTCACGATATACAGGAGAGGTAAAGCAGTGATTGTGCCTGCCGCCATGCAGCATCTTAACCCTAGCGCCATTCACACGCAGTACTTCAGGGTATTTTTGTGACATCCATGCAGGTCGAGCCCCGCTTGGTGTCGCTAAAATGACTCGACCATCTATGCTATAGATATCGTCAATTACTTTATCCAGCCATTCAAAGTTGTAAACTCCTTCTTCCGGCTCAAGTGCCGCCCAAGCAAAAATTCCGACCGAAAAGGTATTCGTATGAGCAAGTTGCATTAATTTAATATCATCTTCCAAAATATCCGGACGGTCTAACCATTGGTCAGGATTATAGTCTCCGCCATGAAGCATAAAGTCTGCTTTCGTCACGTATGTTTTTTTATGTTTAGACATAATAACCTCCTTCTAATAACCTAAGATTCCTTAATAGTGCAAATCTTTTTTGTTAACTTTAGAGTTTTGTTTTTTGGTATACAGGGGTTTAGGACAAATCTTCTTCCTCTACCCTGAAATTTGTCCTTTATCAGGACTATCGAGGGTTAATCTCCACTTCCCTACTGAAAGATTTTTTTAACACGGGGGCATGAGGACTTCCTCAACTCAAAAACGGATAGATTAGTCCTTAAGGAAAGCATATACAATCTATATAAAATAGAAAAGTAAGAATATTGTGTAATTCACAAAAAAATATTAGCCGCCAACCCTGGCTCTGCCACCCTATCAAGAAAAAAATAAATAAAAAATTTTTATACAATTAACGACAAAGTTTGCGTTATACTATCTTGTAATATTGTAATAAAAGATTAATAGTAATGTAACATAATTGGAAATTCATGTTAAAATAAAGAGTCAAAGGTATGTGAGGAGGAACAAATGTGGGAAACGCTTTAGAACAATCATTTGGGGAGATTAACCAATCACGAAAAAAACCAGCTAAATGGTTTAAAAATTGGAAGTACGTGACCGCTATCGCCATCGGGTTGTTATTACTATTGGTTATCGGAATGAGTTATTATCAGGCAAACCACTTTAATGCAAATAAAAAGATTAACGGCATAGAAGTTAGCGGCTTAACGGCTGACGAAGCCCTTGAAAAATTACAAACATCTGTATTGAAAAACGATATCTATATCGGAAATGACCTGCTTATAGATGGGAAAGATACAAAGATGATCGTTACAGAAGAGGATTTGCCTAGAGTAAAAAAACTAGTAAAAAGCCAGTGGACTTTTTTGCCTTCCTTCAAAGCAGAGGAGTATTTTTTAACGCCAAGAAAGGACGATGGATACCGTAGTGTAAACCTGAAAAAAGAACTGGAACAAAAGCTTAACGCCATGAATGAAAATTTACAAGCTCCTAAAGATGCAGAGGTAAATTTACAAGACGGGAAAGTTACGATTATACAAGAGGTGGAAGGTACTCAATATGATGTGAGTCGTCTCGTAAAGGAGTTTGAAAAACAACCAGTTACGAGTGAAATCCACCTGAATCCACTATTAATGGAGCCGACCAAAGAAGGTAGTCAGACTGTAAAAGACCAAGAGAACCTGCTGGAAGACCTCCTTCACCATCAGGTTGACTATACGGTACAAGATAAGGTGTATTCGTTAAAGGGCAGCGAAGTAATCAAAAATGCCTCTGTGACAAAAGATATGAAAATTTCTATCGATCCAAGCATCCTAAAGGATAAAATCGCAGAAATTAATAATGCTCAATCCACATTAGGGAAGCATTTCTCCTTTACGACCCACTCAGGTTCTGTGATATCGGTTAAAGGTGAAGGCTATGGCTGGACGCTTGATGTCGAAAAAGAAACAGCACTCGTTCAAGCCGCTTTTGAAAAAGGAGAAAAATCTGTTTCTGCTTCTAATATCCACGGCAATGGCTGGAACAAAGAGGGCTATGGTTACGAAACCATTGCAAACAATGGCATTGGCGGTACCTACGCGGAAGTTTCCATTGCCGAACAGCGAATTTGGCTATACAGAGATGGAAATTTAGTGTTAACAACCAATGTTGTTACCGGAAAACACAGTACGGGTGAAGATACATCCCCAGGTGTATGGTATATTCTCTTTAAGCGGACACCATACACACTCAAGGGCAGTGCCGTCGGCAAAGCCGATTATGAAGTAGAAGTCGATTACTGGGCACCATTTACAAACAGCGGCCAAGGATTTCACGACGCCGGCTGGCGTACAAACTGGAACAGCAACGCCTATCTTACACAAGGCTCCGGCGGCTGCGTCAACGTAACCCCTAATATGATGAAAGCCGTTTACGACAACCTCAGCGTTTACCAGCCTGTTGTTGTTTATTAAAAGAATGAGAGAATAACCTGTATTTCTTTGAACCACACTATCCGTGTGCACTCATAGAAATACAGGTTTTTTTATTTAGTTGGCTATGTTAATTAAGGCTGTTTATTTACGCTCCAGCAACCAGCGAGGTAAGATAAGCGGAGACTTTCCGGTTAAATGTAGAATGAAGCCTGTTTCAGGGTTAATAAGAGGAGAGTTTCCGGTTAAGCAAAGCAATCTTATCCCATTTCACGTATTTCGGGTCAATAGGCGGAATCTCTCCGTCTATATAGGCTACTTTTATTAGTTATTACTAAATAAGCGAGATTTTTCCGTTTATTTAGATTCTTAAAATGAATAAAATCCACAGCCATTTATTTAAAAACATCGAATAGAAGGTGTTTAAATGAAGTATGAACAGTTAGCCAAAGACATCCTACAAAATGTCGGTGGAAAAGAAAATGTTAACAGCGTTGTTCATTGTATTACCCGTTTACGCTTTAAATTGAAGGACGAAGGAAAAGCGAATACAGATGCGCTAAAAAACCTGGAAGGCGTTGTCACCGTGATGAAAAGCGGCGGCCAATATCAAGTGGTGATTGGCAATCATGTGCCAGACGTGTACAAAGCAGTGGTTAACGCCGGCGGTTTCCAATCACAATCGCCAGTCGATGCCAACGATGGCGGCGGCAAACAGAAAACTAGTTTTATTGATATTATTTCTAGTATTTTCACACCCGTTTTAGGCGTGTTAGCCGCAACCGGGATGATTAAAGGGTTAGTCGCTCTGTTCGTGGCACTAGGCTGGTTAAAGAATACAACCGGAACCTATCATATCTTAAATGCCATCGGTGACTCCTTGTTTTACTTCTTCCCGATTTTCTTAGGCTACACTGCCATCAAAAAATTCGGCGGCTCCCACTTTATTGGGATGGCAATTGGTGCCTCTCTTGTTTATCCAACCCTAACTACGTTAACAACAGGTGAGCCCATTACCACTTTATTTTCTGGGAGTGTTTTTCAATCCCCCGTATATATTACTTTCCTAGGAATACCTGTGATTTTAATGAGCTATGCCTCTTCGGTTATCCCAATTATAGTAGCCAGTTATTTTGCGGCAAAGGTAGAGAAATTTTTAAAAAAGGTTATACCGGATGTGGTCAAAGCCTTCGTTGTACCATTTTTAACTCTATTAATTGTTGTTCCGATAACGTTCATTGTCATAGGACCAATCGCCACTTGGGCCGGTGTGCTTTTAGGCCAAGCGACCCTTTGGTTATATCATCTCAGCCCGATGATTGCAGGGCTCTTTGTCGGAGGTTTATGGCAGGTATTTGTGATCTTTGGACTGCATTGGGGCCTTGTCCCTATTGCGATTAACAATCTTACCGTTAACGGCGCAGACCCCGTCCTTGGTACGATGTTTGCAGCTTCCTTCGCTCAGATTGGTGCAGTACTGGCGGTTTGGTTAAGGACCAAGGATCAGAAAATTAAATCGCTTAGTTTACCTGCCTTTATTTCCGGTTTTTTTGGTGTGACAGAGCCCGCTATTTATGGGATTACGCTGCCCCTGAAAAGGCCGTTTATCATCAGTTGTATTGGCGGTGCAGCAGGTGGTGCCATTTTAGGCTTTATGGAGTCGCAAATTTATATGGTCGGTGGTCTCGGTATCTTTGGAATCCCTACCTATATCAGTCCTAAAGGAGGACTGGACGCTGGATTCTGGGGTTCCATCTTCGCGATGATTGTCGGATTTATCTTCGGCTTCATTTTAACTTGGCTGTTTGGAATGGGAAAAAATAATACAGCGAACCAAGGTAAGAAAATAGGTGAGTCAAAACCAACTGGCGAAACACAATCAAATCCTAGTCAAGGCTATGAGCTTCTTTTTAGTCCATTCAACGGCGAAGTAAAAGCTCTTTCTAGTATTCAAGATGCAGTCTTTGCCTCTGGTGCACTTGGACTAGGTGTTGCCATTGAACCTGCTGAAGGGAAACTTTACTCCCCTGTTTCTGGTACCGTTTCTGCCTTGTTCCCAACGAACCATGCGATTGGGATTACGTCAGACCATGGAGCAGAAATTTTAGTCCATATTGGGATGGATACCGTGCAACTGGAAGGTAAGTTTTTCACCGCTCATGTCACTCAAGATGCGCGAGTAGAAAAAGGTCAGTTATTGATAGAATTTGATATTCAAGGTATTCAAAGTGCAGGATATATTGTCACAACGCCTGTGATTGTGACCAATAAACAGCACTATCACCCCCCAATGATAACCGAGCAAAGGCAAATAAAAGCCGGTGATCGATTATTTGAGCTGAAAAAACGCTAACGCTTCATTTATGTCGACCGTGACAGCCAGGGGCAAGGTTGAATAACAGGATTAAGAAGAAAAGCTTTGATTGGTATAAGCTGATTATTGCTACCACTGGAGAAGACCTGTAAATGATCGGCTGTTTAATTTTTCTTATGAAAATTCTTATGAAGGACGGATTTCTAGGAGAACTCTTCTGAATTGTCTTTCATCATGCTTATGAAGGACACATCCCATTGGGTACTCTTCTGATTTGTCTTTCATCATGCTTATGAAGGACAAATCTCCTTGCGAACGGTTCTGATTTGTCTTTCATCCTGCTTATGAAGGACGAATCTCTATGACAACTCTTCTAATTTGTCTTTCATCCTGCTTATGAAGGACGAATCTCTTGGGAACGCTTCTGATTTGTCTTTCATCGTGCTTATGAAAGACAAATCACAATGAGAACTTTCCTGATTTGTCCTTCATCGACCTTATGAAAGACAAATCACAATGAGAACTTTCCTGATTTGTCCTTCATCGACCTTATGAAAGACAAATCCCATTGAGAACTTTCCTAATTTGTCCTTCATCGACCTTATGAAGGACAAATCCCAATGAGAACTTTCCTGATTTGTCTTTCATCGACCACAATACCGTACTAATAACCAAAAAACACTAAAAAGTGCAGGGCCTGCAAGCTCTACACTTTTTTCGCAAATATTTTTACCTGCACACAATCACTTCACGGATAAATACCCCTTTTTTCGCAGCACCCCTGTCAACAATTTCAAATCCTGCTTCGATAAGAATCGGATCGATCGGTTCCACGGTTACCACTACAACCTTATCAGCAAACCTTCGTGCACTTTGGAGCATTTCCAGCTGTTCTTCAGGAGATATCACCGAACACAGGTTATAGGGTAAATCAATAATCGCCACATCGTAATGGTCAGTGATATCACGCATGTCTTTAAACTTCACATCACAAGAAAGTCCAAAGTGTGTAACGTTCTCCCTTGTTCCCGCGAGAATAACGGGATTGTTGTCGCTCCCCTCAATCTCAATCCCCATCGAAAGTGCCTCAATCAGTACAGTCCCGATTCCACAACAAGGATCAATCGCTTTTATCCCAGCTGGATTCGGGATGGCGATATTCACCACCGCCCTCGCTACACGAGTACTAAGCGCAGTGGAGTACTGATGCGGCTTCTGCTGATGGTGAAACCAAACCGATTCACTTTTCACATAGTCACCGAAAACCCATCTTCCATTTACATGCATGACAGCAAGCAGCCGCTCGGGATGAAGAATATCCGCAGTGCCTTGAATGCGCAGCCCTGCTTCCCTCTCAATAGACCGCCGATTCGCAAATGTTTCCTCACCATTTTTAACAAATATCACTTTAAACGTATCTCCGGTTACTTGGAAATCAGCCAACTTTTCAAGGAGCACCTCCATGCTCTCTCCTTCAAAAATGACACCAATTCTCTCCTTTATAAACGGACTGCGGCTAGGATCAATTTTTACGGTGCTTTCCAGGATATTCGTTTGCGATTCACTACCAAACAATGCACGCATCTCCAACTCACGCAAAGAGAGTTCATCCTCATAACCTGAATATGTATAAATATAGGTCGTATCCAATTCAGTCTCATCCTTTTATAAAAAAAAGCAATAGGCTCGGTCATTTATCGACTTTACCTATTACCTTTATTTTTATCTGAAAAACGCCTTGTCGATATTGTACTTCGCCTTCGATTCGTTAATGATGTACGTTTCATAGATTTCTCTATCTACCGGCTCATCAACCACACAAACCTCAATTCGTGTGACTTCATTTCGATGGTCTTTAATAGGGGATACCGTATCCTCAAAGTGTTTCTTGATTCTTGGTCGTAACTTCCTTGCTTTCCCTACAAACAGCAGCTCTTTATCCTTGTTATAAAACATGAAAATGCCACCCTTATCACGGGGGATAAGATGGAAATCAGTAAACCCATAAATATTGCTCATTTCTGGATTTTCCTGTTTAGTAATCGTAACATCTGGCTTTGGAACAGTTATGTTAATCACGCAAGCTCACTTCCTCTTTCTACAGTGCTTTATATGCTATCACAAATCTACATATATTACTATATCCTGATATCAATACTTTAGCCAAAATATAACAATAAATTTCCGTTTTTCACGCTTAACGGAATCTTTTTGCATATACTAGAAAAAAGCATTTTTTGGGGGTGTTCAGGATAACCAGTATCCAGGATGTAAATGCAGTCCTCTCCGGTCATCACCATCCATTAGCCCAAAAGTGGCTAAGCAACGATCTCATCAAAAAAACGATTGCCGTGAGTTATGATTATTGGGTAGAAGATACCAATTTCCCCATGACATTAGATGAATTTGTTTCACAGTACCTTGATCATGCGGAATATCTCGGTGAAATGTTTGCTGATGATTGATTAACATTCATAAAGTTCAATCGGCAGCCCATCTGGATCCGCAAAGAAAGTAAATTTCTTTTGTGTCCATGGGTCTATCCGTATGTCTTCTACTTCCACTTGCAGTTCTGTTAATTGATAGACAGCTTCTTCAATATTATCCACCTCAAATGCCAAATGTCTTAATCCAGCAGCCTCCGGAAAATTGACACGTGCTGGCGGATTCGGAAAGGAAAACAGCTCAATTTGGTATTGTCCATTTACCTCAAGGTCCAGTTTATAAGAATCTCTTTCCTCGCGGTACACTTCTCTAATAGGCGTTAAACCTAAAATTCGCACATAAAAATCCTTCGAAACTTCATAGTTAGAACAAATCACCGCTATATGGTGTATTTTTTTTAACTTCATTTCCTCTCCTCACTTCTTTTGCTAGTTTATTAAAGTATAACATCAGATACTAAATATATTTTTAATCACCATGTCCTTTTTGCCTATTTTTCTATATATAAAGGGTGAAAGGAGGTGATAGAGATGGCACAAGCAGTTGTAACAGCGTCAAAGTTACGTTTGGTGTTCCAAGTGGGTATGGATGATGACGGTAAACCTATTCTTAAGGCAAAGACTTTTAACAATATCCAGAAGTCTGCAACCCCAGATCAACTTTTACAAGCAGCACAAGCCCTTATTGGTTTATCCAATGACACTCTTAGCAATATTGAGAGAGTCGAAAATGCCGATTTACTAGCGTAATTGGAAGATAAAAAATGATAGGAGGTGAATAAAATGGCGAAAACACTAGAGTTAGAGTTTGTTACGGAATTTGGTAAAACGGCGCGTTTATCTGTAGAAAATCCGAAGGAACCGATAGAAGAAGCAGTTGTAAAGGCTGCAATGGAAGAAATGATCGCGTCTGGAGTTTTTACATCTACAAATGGTAATTTCGCTTCTGTAAAAGGAGCACGCGTGATTGACCGCAACGTTACCGAATATGAGATTGTTTAATAGAGCAGGAGGCCGGTTTCCAGTGGAAGCCGGTCTCTTTTCTTTCATCGTTCATTAATAGTACTTTAAATCTTTATTCATAGTTTGTTCATGAATTCGGATTATGATATAGACATGAGAAGGACCTCCTATTATCCGTCTCTCTTTATCGTTTTGGATTCGGTTATGTATGATACCGAATCTTTTTTTGTTTTCTCGGCGAACTAGAATTCTCCAGGTTTTGGTTTAAATCCTCCTACCTGCGAATTTGTTCTCTCTACCTGCGGATTTGGTGTTCTGACCTGCATACTCCCCTCCTTACCTGCAAATTCCCTTTGTTTATCTGCCGAATAAATCCCACACTGTAAAACTATCAAAAAAAAAGACCCGCCCCCATTTCAAGAGCAAGCCGCCACGTTACTTCATAATAAAATACAAAACCATCATTAAAACCGAGATTCCCTGTCCAACGGCCAGCCCCATCAGCCACTTTTTAAAAAGTTTTTCTCTCTTTACACCAGTTTCAACACTCAGCTTCCATTTTTCTTCCCACTTGTCCTGGGCATTTTTTTGAATGTGCACTACCTGCTGTGTCAGCTCAGCGATTTCCTCTTTGTATCTGTCTTCAATGGCCATAAACTCTTGTAACATCAACCCTAATCGGTCGCTCACCACTTCATATTTCACATTCAAGGCAGAAGCCTGCTCACTCAAAGCGTCCTTTAGGTATCTAAGGTCCGACATCACCCTGTCTGTTTCCCCGATGATAAATTCTTGATCCTCCTGCTGAAACCCTTTGACTTCGGCTAACAACTTTTCGGTTTTCTCTAGATTTTCCTGATACTGCTGGTGCCAAAAAGCAATCTTCTTTTCCAGCACGAGGATATTCTCATTAAACCTTTCCATCCCTTGATGAAATAACTCATTCTGCGGGTTAATAACCTCTTCCTTTAACCGATCACTAACCTGCATAGGAAAGCCCTGCATCGACCTTTGCATGTTTTCAATTGATTCATAGACTTCTTCATTCAGTGCTGCAATTGTTTCTTCCCGGTCCTTCATTAGCTTTTTCAAGTCGTCATAAAACAGTTCATTATTTACTTTTTTAAGTGATTGAATGGCCTTTGTATATTTATCATCCATTGTATTAGAAGTAGTCATTTCCAATAATCCTCTCCGCTTGCTTTAAAATAACTTGGCAGTACTGGTGATAGATCCATCGCTCCTCATCGGAAGTATCCTCCGCGAATAACCTCTCCTGCCAGTGTGACACGGTTTTCACAAACTCTCTTTTTAACAGATCATCTAGCAACTTGGGTTCTAGCATTTCCTGATCCCATTGCAACTTCTCTCTACCCAGCTCATCCTGCAGTTCTTGCAAACGCGTTTTGTTTTGCTCTCTCTTTTCTTGAAGCTCACACAGGTTTTCTTCTGCCAGGCTTTTGTGCTCGTTCTTTCGTGTCCATAGCTGGTTAATTTCTTTTATACCCTGCAGCTTAAACTGATTAACCTGGCTGACATAATACTGGTAGACGATATCGTTATTTCGTACTAACGTATCCTGCACCATCTGAAAATCCTCTTCAAAATTCCCTGATTTTAGATATTGATCAAGCCCCCGCCCATGCTTTAAGGAAAGGCCAATAAACGCTGGATCCATTTTAAAATCAAACTTAATGGCAGAATCAATGTTTTGCATACTGCGTGACAGCAGCACCCAAATCGCTGAAAGCTGCCTTTGATAAAAATCAACCAGTTCCATCTCGACCATTTGATAGGTTTCTAGTAACTTCGATATCTTCCGCTCCTTAAAGATAACCTGATCCTTCTTGTCCAAGGTAAACCTGTCGTCCAATAAAAACTCAAACTTTTCCAACTGAACGTTTTCCAAGCCTTGCAGTTCGTCATCGTAAAGGGCAAGCTCCTTGTTTAAAAATTCAATCGCTGTCTTCAAATTCTCGTTAATACGCTGATCTTCCAAAAGGCTAGCTTCAATCGTTTTAATCTCCAGCAGCTTCGTTTCAAGATCAAAATTCTTTTGTTTGAGAAAGCTATGTACGGTGCTTTTCATTTTTATTATCTGATTTTCAGCTGTTCCTGCAGCAATTTCATCATTTAGGCTATAAAAGCCCGGAAACTGTTCATGAAAATGGTCCATCGCTGCGTACATCCATTGGTCCTTTTCATCTTCTAACTTCGTAAGCAAATCGGCGATCATGCTCCATAACCTCATTTTTTTAGATTCCGAATCCATTTCACTCCCAGAAACTCGATGTATTCATTTTACTATATCTGCAGCTAGACTTCGACATTTCTCCACATAAATCACTGCCAATCAAACGTTTGATTAAAAATAATCTAAATTCTTGTGAAAAACGAACTCTAGCAGCATTTGAAGAAAATTTTTTGTCGAAGGACGAATCTATTATCTTATTAAATTCGTCCTTTGAAGGAACCTGAACCTAGCCTCTAAAATTCAATCCACCAGCACACAAACAGGGAGCTTTCTAAGCAAATAGAAATCGCTCCCATACAAAATTACCAACACTTACATTTAAAAATACAACCTGGATTCCTGCATGGTCTGTATTTATTATACTCATGGTGTTGATTTTGGTCATGATGATCGTCCATTTGACCATATTTTTTGTCTTGTTTATGGACATAGTCATTCATTTTGTATTGATCATGCTGGTGATTGTTGTCATGCATGTTTGATCCACGCTCGTCATGGTTGTTCCATCCATCGTTGTCAT
>NZ_BCVA01000071.1 GCF_001591505.1 Neobacillus niacini NBRC 15566 | reverse complement strand
ATCAGCTGAGGTTCTTAACCTGGTCCCCCAACTGGCTTGATAAATAAAGAAAAAGACGTATGCCAATTCATACGTCAATTCTTGTGTCTTTTTATAAGAATGCACCCGAAAAAGGAACCACACACTATTTTCAGTCAGCTTTATTCATCATTAACCTTTTACAGATCCTGCTGCAATTCCTTCCACAATACGATCACTTAAAATAAAGTAAGCGATCAATACTGGGATAATACTAATCATCAATGTGGCACCAATTGCTCCCCAATCGGTCAAATACTGTCCTACAAAGTTGTTTACCCCGACAGTAATGGTTTTCCATTTGTCAGAGCTCAAGAATGTGTTAACAAAAACGAATTCGTTCCAGTTATAGATCATGTTGATAATAACAGTGGTGGAAAGTACCGGTACTGTCATTGGAAGTGTAATTTGGAAGAATATCCGGTGGACGGAACAGCCATCAACAACAGCCGCTTCTTCAATCTCCCTTGGAATGGTTTTATAAAATCCTGATAGAATCATAATCGTGATTGGTAAATTAAATGCGACATACGATAAGATAACAGACATTGGATTATCAATCATATTTGCCGTTTTAAAGAAATTGAACAATGGAATTAAAGTTGAATGAAGCGGAATCATATATCCCGCCATAAATAAACCAAGAACTAATCCACTTAACTTCCATTCCATTCTTGTAATCGCAAACGTTACAAAGCTGGCAAGGATAACCGTCAGCACAACAGCTGAAACCGTGTACAACACACTGTTAAAAAAGTACACATCGATGTGACCTGTTGTCCAGGCCTTCGCATAGTTTCCCCACTGTGGGTCTTGTGGAAGGGCAAATGGAGACATGCCGAAAACTTCTTGATTCGTTTTTAAAGAAAACATAGCTAACCATATTAATGGATAAACCTGAACTACTGCAATAATCCCAAGAACAGCATATAATATTCCGTATCCAATTCTGTTTCCTAGAGTTTTACTAGATTTATAAGAAGCTGGAGCAGATAGGGTCGTTTTACGTGTTTCAACTGCAACCTTACTCATCCTTTTCACTCCCCTTTTTTAATAGTCAACATCTTTTGTATTGAGTAATTTTTGAATGATCCATGTTGCCACAATACAAATGATCAATAAGCCGAATCCGATGGCACTGCCGTAACCAAAGTTATATTTGCTGAATGCTTCTTTATACATGTAAGAGGCCATAACCTCAGATGCGCCGTTAGGTCCACCGCCTGTTAAGACGAAAATCAAGTCAAAGTATTTTAATGAACCGACAATTGCCAGAATGACCATGACTTTGATGACACCTGCAATGAGGGGAACCTTGATTTTATACGAAATCTGAATGGGAGTGGCACCGTCAATTTTAGCCGCTTCAATCAGTTCTTCTGGAACATTTTTTAATGCTGCATAGAAAATGATGATGTAGAAGCCTGCATATTGCCAAACGATTGGAAAGAACAGGGCATATAATACGATATTCGAATCCGCTAACCATAGCGGGGGATTGTCAACGCCAACCAACACTAGCAATCTGTTAAGCATTCCGTTCGATGGATCGAAAATTTTCGCCCAAAGCTGCCCAATCGCTACAGAAGATAATAACATCGGGATTAAGTAGATTTTTCTTAAAAAGTTAGCTCCCTTGATCTTACTTGCTAATATTAAGGATAAAATTAAATAACCAACCAAGCTCAAAGTGGAAAAAAGACCGAGTAATAGGGAATGCCATGCACTTTGCCAAAATTTTGTGTCCTTTAGTAATTCAATGTAATTCTCTAAACCGATGAACTTCATTTTGCCGATGCCGTTCCAGTCCATTAACCCGTAATAACCTGTCAGGACAATTGGAATATAGATTAATAGAAGAATAAGTAGTAACGATGGAAGTACGTAGAGGCTGATTACCCATTTGTTAGACATTACACTTTTCATTTCATATACTCCCTTCTTTTTCGAAAAGCGGTTAAAAGGAAGAGGGCATATCCTGTATGCCCTCAACACTAAGATTTAATTAGGCCGTTTACTTTTTCTCTGCCGCAAGTTCATCTGCATGTTGTTTTACGAAATCTTTCGGTGTTACCTGTTTGCCGAATAGAGCCGTAACTAAATCATGGTGTAATTCAGATACTGCCGGGCTGGATTGAGTGTCAAAGTAAGTGGTAACGTTTGATGCTTCACCCAAATCCTTCAAGATTTCAATGTACATTGGAGCAAGATCAAGGCTCGCTGTGTCCACTTTTGTTGCTGGAATTACGCCAGCATCAACAACTGATTTTTCTCCCCATCTCTTCACAAGATAGCCAACGAAATCTTTTGCCTCTTCTTGAACCTTAGAATCTTTTGCTACGAATAAACCAACACCAGGTCCACCAACATAGCTGTTAATATCTGTTCCTTTTCCGCCTTCATAAGTTGGGAATTTGAAATAGCCGATTTTATCTTTGAATTCTTGTGTTACATCTGGGCTAGTTGTGTAGTTTGGTAATTCCCAAGTTGCCGTTAAGAACATAGCTGCTTGTTCGTTCATGAAGTAACCTTTTGCGTCGTCATTAGACAATGCACTTGCACCTTTAACGAATCCGCCCATGTCCACTAGATTTTGAATTTCCTCAGCTGCTTTTACGATTGCTGGGTCGTCCATCTTTGCTTTACCTTTGATAACGTCTGTTAAGATTGTAGATCCACCGATACGATCAGCAAGGTACATGAACCAGAATGATGCTGGCCAGCCGTCTTTCGCACCTACAGTTGCAGGAACAACGCCATTGTCAGCTAACGTTTTTACCACCTTTTTATACTCTGAGAAAGTCTTTGGAGCTTTTAGACCATATTTTTCAAAAATTTCTTTGTTGTAGAATACGTAAGAAATGTTTAACTCAAGTGGAAGACCATATGTCTTTCCATCTACTGCATACGATTCTTTTACACCAGGGATGAAAGCGTCTTTAAGATCTGGATTGTTTTCAACGACATCGTCAAGTGGAGCTAACATGTCACCTTCAACGTATGGCTGAATGAAACCATCTGACCAAGTCATTCCGATATCAGGAAGTTCGTTAGAAGAAGCTAATACTTTTAGCTTTTCGCGGTATTGATCTGGGTTTAAGATTTCAGTTTCGATTTTTATATCTTTATGCTCTTTCTCATACTCAGTAATAACATCTTTAACAATGGAGAACTGAGCATTCGAGCTGCCTTCCGGCCACAAATGCATAAATTTAATAACCTTTTTACCATCTGCACTACTTTCTTCTGAAGCACTTGAAGAAGAACAACCTGCAAGTACTAGTGAGAGCAGCATGAGGACTGACATGAAGATTGCAACTGTTTTTTTATTCAACAATGTTGATTCCCCCTATGACCTTTTCTATGATTTCGCTTACATTTATATCTTACATTCAGAGAGTTCTGAAAAATAGGTCACAACGATTAGGAAAAATACTACTATTTTTGGAAAGCCCTTTCATTATTATTTTTTCGGTAAGCACTTGGGGTGACTCCTTCTAATTCTTTAAAGATTTTTATAAAATACTTAGCCGTTTTATAGCCGGATTCTTCAGCAATATCGTTAATAGGAAGATTCGTCGTTATCAACAGTTCCTTTGCCCGCTGTATTCTCCTGCGGGTTACATATTCACTAAAAGTCAGCTTTACATGTTCTTTAAAAAGTGAACTTAGATAGCTTGGATTTAAATGGACGTGGTCAGCCACTTCCTTCTGGGTTAACTCATTTTTTAGATTATTGTTGATATAGTCAACGGCTGCTCTGATTGGTTCACGATTCGATGGATTTTGAGTGTTTGCTTCAACTAGTTTCGTATCCACTACTTTTTCTATTAAGCCGGCACGTTCCTTTTTCTCAACCTCTTTAAGTGCTTCTTCTACCGACTCTATCAATGCCTTTTTGCTAATTGGTTTTAGGAGGTAATTGATAACCCCTAAACGGAGGGCCTCCTGAGCATACTCAAACTCAGAGTACGCAGATATCACTATGATGACAGGAAAAATATGAAGTTCTTTTGCCATTTTTAATAATTCTAATCCGGTTATTTCAGGCATCCGAATGTCAGTGATGAGGATATGAACTTTATATTGCTTCAACAATTGAATGGCCTCTTGTCCATTAGAAGCAGCGATAATGTGATAATTTCCATTCGCCCATGCATCTAAGTTTTTTTTCAGCCCTTGGCGGGTTCTAGGTTCATCATCCACGACTAAGATCGTCTTTGTATTCAACATGGTTTTCCTCCCCTTTCATAGGCACGACAAAAGAAACCTTTGTCCCCCTATTTTCTTCACTTTTAATGGCCAAACCACTTTTCTGATAGTATAATTCCAGCCGTTTGTGTACATTCGAGATGGCCATTCCATTTCCACCCTTTGATATAACACCGCCTGATTGTATCGCCTGTTTAATAGAATCTAATTTTTCTTGATTCATTCCTGGGCCATCATCTTCAACAACTATTTCAAGGGAATCCTCGTCCTTTGCAGGTTGGATTCTAACCGAAATTGTACATGGCTTTAATGTATTCCCCGCCCCATGCAGTACAGCATTTTCGACTAATGGCTGAATCAACAGTTTAGGAATTCTAACCTGCCCTAATTCACATGGCATATCTAGATTCCACTTCAAGTGATCGCCAAAGCGCATTTTCATAATTTCCATATAGTCTTCAATGTGTTTGATTTCGGCCTTAATGGAAACCCAATCTCCATCGTCTTGCTTGGTGATTGTATAACGGAATAAGTTCGACATTGCCACGACAAGCTCCGCCAAATCATCCTCATCCTTATCTTCCAGCGACCATTTAAGCGCATCCAACGTATTAAATAGAAAATGAGGATTAATTTGTGCTTGTAATGCTTTTAATTCGCTTCGACTGCGGGTTATTTCCTTTTCGTAGACCATTTTAATCAGATGGTTCGTTTCTTTTACCAGTTGATTATAGGTACTATTTAACTCATTGATTTCATTAACAGCGGTAACGCTAGGGTTCAATGTTAACGAGCCTGCACTTGCCTGCTGCATCGTTTTTGTCAATTTGACAATCGGTCTTGTAATAAAAGTCGATAGGACGAGTGTACTGATTAAAAAGATAATAAATCCGATAATACCAGCAATGATAATCCCCGACCGCAAAACCGTGATTCCTTCTGTAAGTGCCTTTACAGGGGTTAAGATTACCAATGTCCAATCGGTTTCATGTGACGTTTGTTTCGTCACCATATACTCCTCATTATCCAATGTAATCGTAGGAGCATCACTTTTTATAATCGGTTCAAGTGATCCATTAAAGTTCGATAAAAGCGGATTTACATCTTGATCTAATAAAATCGAATATTGATTTTTAATATTGGTTGCGTCTTGATCTGCAAACTGAAGGTAACCCCTGTAAATACTAATGAGCAAATATCCTCCATCCTCAAAGCCGCGATTGATTAAATTAACGCGTCTTAGCGCAAGAATGTTATCTGAATTACTCGGGTCATCACCGATCCAAACCAATCTTCCATTTGCTTTATCAGCCTGCTTAATCCACTTTCCATCTAGTCTAGTAACTAAGTTCGTATCGTCTATAGGAACTAACCGATTCATCGTATCGGTATAAAGCTCAAAAGAAAAAATTCCATTCGTAGTCGCCTGCATCGTGGTGACAATTCCCTCTAATTGCTGCCGTTCCGCAAAACTAATCGTCTCTCCTTGATTGGCTTTTGTTAAAGTCCTTTGAATTGCGTCATTCGTCATGACTAGTTTTGATGAGGTGCTAATTTGTTTATATAAGGATTCCAATCTTCCATTTGCCTCTACTGCGGTCTGATGGATTTGTTTTTCAGCATTATTTTTCAAGAGTGTTGATACTCTATTAAAAGTGATTAAGCTGACAATAGATAGAACAATCAGCATAACCACTAAAAATACCACTAGTATTTGATTTCTTAAGGAGTTCCATTTGTGTAATCTTGAGAACATAAGATCGCCCTTTTAAAATAGTTTTTTCTACTATAACGCATTTTGTCGAAATCCGTAATATTATTTTAAAATATCAAAAAAATGTCAATTTTTAAAAGTTAACCATGTTCAATATGTGCATAGTGTTCTATAATATTATAAAAAGGTAAGTATCATCATAAGGGGAATGATTATGAATAAGCTATCAATGAATGGTCTCTATGCTCTTACCGAGTGGATCACTAGGTTTGCCTATGTAAATATATTATGGATTGGCTTCTCGCTCCTTGGCCTCGTGTTCTTTGGAATTAGCCCTGCAACCGTAGCAATGTTCACAATTATTCGTAAATGGATCATGGGTGAAAGTGATATCCCCGTATTCAAAACTTTTTGGCATACCTATAAGAAAGAGTTTCTAAGAGGTAATGGAGTAGGCATCGTTATAGCCTTACTTGCTTATATTATTTTTATTGATTTGAACTATATAAAACTCGATACAATGATTCAAATTCCTTTATACCTTATTATCTTTGCGATCATCATGACGCTTTTGTATATATTTCCTGTTTACGTGCACTACAACGTTACTTTCCTTCAGCTGTTTAAGAACTCATTCTTTATTATGATGGTGAATCCAGTCTCAAGTATCATGATGTTGATAGGGTTTGTGGCTCTATTCTTTGTTATGAGATTTTTACCTGCACTATCAATCTTCTTCGGCGGAAGCCTCTCGGCAGGGATTATCATGTCATCCTGCTATCTAGCCTTTCAAAAAATAGAAAAAAAACAAAAGGAAGCACAAACACTATAGTTGTGCTTCCTCTTTTTTATACCAAGGCTAAAAGTTCACTGACCGTTACAAGCTGGTAGCCTTGCGATGTTAATTCGGAAACTAGCATTCGAACAGCTTCTATGGTTTGTGAGCGGTCACCATATCCATCATGAAAAATGAGAATACTGCCATTTTTCACAGCCTCTCTTGATTTTCCTAAGATATGCTCAACTCCAGGCAGCTCCCAGTCCTGCGCCTCGAAATTTAGTGCACCAATCATGGGGTATCCCTTGTTCTGGAGTATAGTTAAAGTTTCATGGTTATAATCGAGAAATGGTGGACGAAAAATAACCGGTTTTTGTGCCGTTAGTTCCTCTATTAATTTCTCTGTTTGTTCAATTTCTGCTAAACATTCTGCCTTGTTCAACTGTGATAGTTTCGGGTGAGTAAATGTGTGATTACCGACTTCGTGACCTGCCGCAGCAACCTCCTTTACAATCTCTGGATGACTTCGCATCTGTTCACCAATCATAAAGAAAGTAGCTTTTCCCTTTGCTTTAGAAAAAATCTCTAATACTTGTGGAGTGTAGACAGCATTTGGCCCATCATCAAATGTAATGGCAACGGCCCTTTGCGATGTAGGAATTTCATTAATCATTGTGACCACTCCCTTAATAAGGACCTCTTACAAAATCCCTTACTTTTTCCTGATAAAATCGTTGAATCTCTTTCTGTTCTTCCACTGAGAATGGCTTCGTTTCCAGAGCAGAGAGATTGTCCTCTACCTGTTTTACATTTTTAAATCCAGGAATAATGCAAGTAATTTCTTTATGATCTAGAATCCAGCGCAGCGCTGCACTAGCCATTGATTTCCGGCCTTCTGCAATCCACTTTAACTCGTCCGCTAGTTCCACACCTTTACGGAATCCAAGACCGGCAAAAGTCTCCCCTACATTAAAGGCCTCTCCATTTTCATTAAAGCGGCGATGGTCATCGGCTTCAAAAACATGGCCGGTGGTAAATTTACCCGTTAACAGTCCACTCGCCAAAGGTAACCGAACAAGCAGACCCACTCCTTTTTGGTAAGCCTCTGGTATTAGATTTTCCAATGGCTTCTGACGGAACATATTGAATATAATCTGCAAGCTCTTAACATTGGGATTGTCCAAACAAATGAGTCCCTCTTCAACGGTTTCCACACTGACACCGTAGTGACGAATTTTTCCTTCCTTCTTCAGGCGGTCAAGTACATCGAAGACACTTCCATCTTTCAAGATCTCTGTTGCAGGACAGTGTATTTGGTACAAATCAATGGCTTCCCTATTTAAACGGCGAAGGCTGTCTTCCGCATAGCGGCTAACCGTTTCATAGCTATAATTTTGAGGATCAAAAATGTCACCTTGACGGCAGAACTTGGTTGCGATATGTATCTCTTCTTCCTTGCCCTTTGTCGCCTTCGCTAATAATTCTTCACTATGACCGTCCCCATAAACATCTGCCGTATCAAAAAAGTTAACGCCCTGGTCAATTGCATATTCTAAGGATTTCAGGGCCTCTGTATCACTCGTACTGCCCCATGCACCGCCTATTGCCCATGTTCCAAAGCTTACCTCACTAATCATGATTCCTGTATTGCCTAGCTCACGATAATTCATATTCATAACTCCTTTATCTACTTTTTATTAGGAAACCAAATTACGAGCGGTTCAAGTTAAAATTAATTACTTTTAAGAAGGCGCGGGCAAGTACCATATGACCCGCTGTTGAAGGGTGAACACGATCCCAAGCTATTGTCGCTGGATATAGGTCTTTTAATAAATGATTAAAAGCTGATTGTGTATCAACAAATAAACAATTTGTTTCTTCTGCTATTTTTTTGACGACCTTGCCGTACTGATCCATTGTCCTGCGCATTTGATCCTGTTCATTACTCTCCAAATAAAATGGAGTCATTAAAACGATTTCCTTCACGAACGGCTTTGATTCTGCCACGAGTTCCCTAAGCGTATTTTCGTATTCATCCATGTACACATGATACTCCTTAATAAAAGGAGTATCATATTGACGCCATACATCATTAATTCCAATCATAATGGATAACCAATCTGGCTTTTGTGCGATGACATCTTCCTGCCACCTATTTTTTAAATCACGAACGGTGTTGCCGCTAATCCCCTTATTTACTACTCGTATTCCTAGTTCTGGGTATACCGCTTGGAGGAGCCCATCAACAAAGGATACATATCCTTTACCCAGGGCAGCAAATAACCCTTCACCTTCTGGTTTTGCTCGTTCACAATCTGTTACAGAATCACCGATAAATAGAAGCTTTTGACCTTGGTCTAGTTTCATCTCATTCCCTCCCTATAAGCAGTCTTCAGTTTTCTTATTTAAGAGAGCTGGCCAATGCCAGCCCTCTAGATATTTGACAAGTTAGTTAGGCGCTAGTTGTGACTTGGTTTTGGACCAATACTTTTTTCTCCCAAACCCTGCTTCTCCATCTAAAGTACATGGTAATTCCTCTAAACCATTCATCTACAATAAAGGCAATCCAGATCCCCGGTAATCCAAATCCAAGATGTATCCCTAAAAAATAGGCTAGTGGGACACTTATTCCCCACATCGATATAACCCCCATAATGAGAGATATGTTTGCGTCTCCTGTTGCACGCAAAGAATTAATCACAACTAAATTAAAGGTTCTCCCTGGCTCGAGGATGAGACAAAGCATTAACAATGTACTACCCATAGAAACAATTTCTTGATCTTTAGTAAAGAAGCTCATCAAAGGTTCTCTAAAGAAAGCTACTACTATCGCAATGGCTACTGTCATAATTAGACTATATCGTAAGCTTTTCAGTAATTGATGGTAGGCACCATCAAAATCTCTGGCTCCTGCCTTGTAGCCAATGAGAATTTGTGTTCCCTGTCCCATTGCCAGCCCAAATACAAGTATAAAGGACATAATATTCTGAGTATACACACGAGTGGTTAAAGAAGCAGCACCCAACAGCGCAATAATGGCTGTGATTGCCAGCTGACTGAGATTAAAACAGATTTGTTCCCCAGCTGCTGGTACCCCAATTTTCATGATTCTCTTAATTTGAATACCATCAATTGTTAAATAATCTTTTAATCTTAGATTTAACGGGATACGGTCATATAATAACTTTAAGATTAAAGCCAAGGCTATCGTCCTGCTAATTGCAGTTGAGATGGATACTCCCATTACACCCATTTCCGGTGCTCCCAGTAATCCATAAATTAAGATGGCATTTCCAATTAGGTGAATAACGTTCATTGTGACCGAGACCATCATAGCGTCCCTCGTGTAGCCATTCGCTCTAAGAATAGAAGAAACAGTGATTAAAACAGCTTGAAGAAAGACTGTTCCTCCCACGATCATAAGATACTGTTCCCCTAATCCGGCGATATGCTCAGGAAGATGAAATAAACTTAATAGCTCTGTTCTAAAAATAACCATTAATAAGCTTATCACCAGGCCAATGACAAGGTTGAGGGTAATCGAGATGGCTGTTACCGTTCTCGCCTCCTCCTTTAAACCTGCACCTAAGTACTGTGAGAGCACAACAGCAGTACCACTTGACACAAATGAAAAGATAAGAATACATAAAAATATAAGCTGATTTGCCACACCAACGGCTGCAACAGCGTCATCCGAAATATGCGATAGCATAATCGTATCCGTGCTGCCCATTATGACTTGGAGAAATAGTTCTATAAAAATTGGCCAAGTAATGGTAAGTAAACTTATTGGCGGGGTGTTTTTATTTACGGATTTTTCCATTAGAAATCCTCTTTTTTACCCTATTAGTATTTTTTAAATAAACCTTAATTGTATATCACCCCCACCGAAATTATTTTATTGATATAATATTATTTCCTAAACTCTCTTAATTGCTCATTTAATTCCTTCGTTTGAGAATAGACTTGTTGATAGATGGCAAATAGTTTTTTATAGGCAGCAACATTTTCCTGAATAGGATAATAAGTCTTTGCACTTTGGATAAATACCTCTGCACATTCTTTTAATGATGGATACCAGCCGCACCCATACGCGGCTAACATTGCTGCACCCATTCCAGGGCCTTGTTCACTCGTAAGCTTTTCAATTTTCGCATCAAAAATGTCCGCCTGCATTTGCAGCCATGTATCATTCTTAGCGCCGCCACCGATTGAGATAATAGAATCAATGTTCTTCCCACTGCTTCTAAAAATCTCAATCGATTCATTTAATGAAAAGGTTATTCCCTCAAGGACAGCACGAGCGAAATGCTTACGTTCATGTGCAGCATCAACACCGATAAAGCTGCCGCGAATAGTAGAATCAGCATGTGGAGTTCTTTCACCGACGATATATGGCGTAAACAATAATCCATTGCTTCCAGCCGGAACTTCATCCACACCTGCTAATAATTGATCAAACGCCTCTTCTTCCGCAAATGTATCTTTAAACCAGCTTAAACTATAACCTGCAGCCAGGGTTACTCCCATTGTATAGTAAGCATTTTCTTCACTATGATTAAAATAATGAACCTTACCCCCGAAATCCAAATCATTTCTTTCTTCATAAGAAAGAACAACACCAGATGTACCGATACTTGCTAATGTTTTTCCTTCCGTTAAAATCCCTGATCCAATCGCACCGCAAGCATTGTCTGCCCCGCCGGCAAATACCTTTGTGGCTTCTGTTAATCCTGTTGCTTGCGCAAATTCAGCAGTAATCGAACCAACGAACGCATGGGATTCTACCAAAGCCGGGCACAATTCTCCTGAAAGGCCAAAAGCGTCTAATACTTCACCGCTCCACTCACGCTCTGCTACGTTTAGCAATAACGTTCCTGCGGCATCAGAATACTCCATGTGGATATTTCCTGTAAGCCGGTAACGCAGATAATCTTTTGGGAGTACAAACACGTTTGCACGTTGGAAGATTTCTGGTTCATTTTCTTTTACCCATAGAATTTTAGGAAGAGTAAAGCCTTCTAATGCTGGATTTTTCGTTACTTCTAATAAACGCTCTCTGCCAATTACATTGTAGATTTCCTGACATTGTTTTGTGGTTCTTGTGTCATTCCACAAGATTGCGTTTCTTAGTACTTGATTGTTTTCATCTAATAAAACTAAGCCGTGCATTTGGCCGGAAAAGCTGATTCCCTCAATATCTTTTACATCGCCATCAAATTGACTGATCAGTTCCTTTACTCCTGCAGTTGTTTTTTCAACCCATTCTTCTGGGTTTTGTTCACTATAACCGGATTTTTCAATGATCAAAGGATATGATTTAGAAACTTCCTTACACACTTCACCTTTTTGATTCACAAGTAAAACTTTTACGGCACTCGTTCCAAGGTCAACCCCGATTACATACTTCATCATTATCATCCTTTTCTAAAAAAAGTGCTGGAGTAATAGGCTGCCAGCACTTTTTCATGTTTATATTGAGTATAGATTAAACTGTTACACTAGAAAGTGTTTCTAGTAAATATTGATTGATTAAAGCCTTAAGGCGCTCTGTTCTGCCTGATGTATTCTTGATCTCTGTTAATCCAAGGGCATACGCTTCAAGCTCACGGAAGTTTGTTTTTCCTTCAACAATCTCTAAGCCGATTCCTTTTGTATAGCTGTTGTAACGCTCTTCAATAAAGCTATCAAGTACTTTATCTTCGATTAACTTGTTAGCAACTTTTAGGCCAATCGCAAATGCATCCATACCGGCGATATGTGCGTGGAATAAGTCTTCTGCTTCAAAAGAACCTCTTCTTACTTTTGCGTCGAAGTTCAAGCCGCCTTTTCCTAACCCGCCATTTTTAAGAATTTCATACATAGCCAAAGTGTTTGTGTAAAGGTCAGTTGGGAACTCATCTGTATCCCAGCCAAGTAAGGTATCACCTTGGTTAGCATCAACTGATCCTAACATTCCATTGATTCGAGCTGTTCTTAACTCATGCTCAAATGTGTGACCAGCTAATGTCGCATGGTTTGCTTCAATATTGAACTTGAAGTAGTCTGTTAAATCATATTTCTGTAAGAATGCTAGACCAGTAGCTACGTCAAAGTCATATTGGTGTTTAGTAGGCTCTTTTGGTTTAGGCTCAATTAGGAATGGAACATTTAGGCCAATTTCTTTTGCATAATCCACTGCCATATGGAAGAAGCGTGCTAAGTTATCTTGTTCAAGCTTCATATTTGTATTTAGAAGTGTTTCATAACCTTCACGTCCGCCCCAGAAAACATAGTTTTCAGCACCAAGTTCTTTAGCTACTTCTAACCCCTTCTTTACCTTTGCTGCAGAGTATGCAAACACATCTGCATTTGGAGAAGTTGCAGCACCATGAACATAACGAGGGTTAGAGAACATGTTAGCTGTATTCCAAAGCAATTTCGTCTTGCTAGTTTTCATGTATTCTTTGATCATACCTACGATAACATCTTGGTTTTCATTTGTTTCTTTTAATGTGCCTCCCTCTGGGGCAATATCGACATCATGGAATGCGAAGAAAGGAACGTTCAATTTTTCAAAAAGTTCAAATGCCGCTTCTACACGTGCTTTTGCTAAATCTAGTCCTTTTAAATTGTTCCAAGGACGAATCGCCGTACCTACACCGAATGGATCGGTACCATCAGCTGTAAATGTATGCCAGTATGCAACAGAGAAACGCAGGATTTCTTCCATTGTCTTTCCATTTATTTTTTCTTCAGGATTGTAATACTTAAATGCAAAAGGATTTTTTGATGAAGCACCTTCAAATTGAATTTTGTTAACTGTTTCGAAATAAGCCATTTGGTTATTCCTCCTAGTAGTTGGTTGGTTTTATGGTTTCAGATGAGTATGTAACTGCTTACAAGTGTTGTCTTACTCTTAATCTGTAACCTTTGTTTAATCAGATTATAGCAAGGTAATCTTAGTTTGTCTATTGAATAAACTAAGATTTTTAAAAATTTTTTAGAAGTTCTTTCATCAGCTTTCATTAAAAGCGATTGCCTTCCTTATAAATGGCAATAATAATCTTATAAGAACGCCATTTTGTATCATTGTATATCCGGTAAACAAAGTTTATGATACTATTAAGATACTACCAAATAAGGAGTTTTTATAAGTGGTGACCATGACATGGAATCAGCAAATAGTTAAAAAGAACAATAAAGCACTTGTACTACAATTAATTATGGAAAAGGAGCCCATTTCAAGGGCGGATATTGCTCAAGTTTCTGGTTTACATAAGGCAACTGTGTCTTCCCTAGTAAATGAGTTATTAGAAGAAGAACTTATCTTTGAATCAGGACCAGGCGAATCGAGCGGCGGTCGACGTCCCGTGATACTTCATTTTAATAAAGTCGCTGGATATGCGATAGGTATTGATATCGGGGTAAACTATGTGTTATGTGTCTTAACAGATTTAAAAGGCAATATACTAATCGAAAAAAATCAACTGGTTAACCGAACACCTTATCCAACTATTTTAAGCACTGTTCAGAATATGGTTCAGTCCCTCATCAAGGAAATGCCTGCGAGCAGGTATGGGGTTGTAGGTATTGGGGTTGGTGTTCCTGGAATTGTCAACAAGGAAGGCTCTGTTCTTCTTGCACCAAACTTAGGCTGGACAAATATACAGCTGAAAATGGACCTTGAGAAACAATTTAAAGTACCTGTCATTATTGAAAATGAGGCAAATGCTGGAGCCTTTGGCGAGCAGCAGTTTGGAGCTGGCCAAGACCATCAAAACATTATTTATATTAGTGCAGGCATTGGTATCGGTGTGGGTATTATCTTAAACAAAGAATTATATCAGGGGAAAAATGGATTCTCTGGCGAGATGGGACACATGATTATTGATCTTGACGGAAAACCTTGCAGCTGTGGCAGCCGGGGCTGTTGGGAAGCCTATGCCTCTGAACATGCCCTCCTGGCGATGGCCGGGGAAGATGCAGATACACTGGAGTCTTTAATACACCTTGCAGAAAACGGTGATGAAGCCGTTAAGAGTCTTTTTAAAAAAATCGGTGCTTACCTAGGATATGGTATCAATAACATTATTAATACCTTTAACCCTGATCAGGTAATCGTAGGAAATCGTTTAGCTTTAACAAAAGAATGGATTGAAGAACCCATTCGAACTACGATAAAAAATCGTACACTAACCCATCATCAACATGATATGAAATTGAATTTTTCAGGACTTGGAAAGTATTCTACTGTTTTAGGTGTTTCTGCTTTTGTTGTTGAGAATTTTATTAAAGAAGAATCTAATGTTTTATAATTTCCTTATTAAATTCTCCCTTTTTTAAGGGGAGATAAAAAAGTTAGTTGTTTGGATATACAAAGTTGAATAACATCAGTTATAATAAATTTGTTACTAACTATACTATTCGATGGGGAGATATTATGGAAAAAAACTCAAAACCAAATGAGCCTATAGTTACACATATTTTTACTGCAGATCCTTCTGCGCATGTCTTTGAAGGAAAGCTTTATATTTATCCATCACATGACCTTGATCACGATGAACCTTCTAATGATAATGGCGACCAATATAAAATGGAAGATTACCATGTTCTATCAATGGATGAGGTAAATTCACCTGTAGTAGACCACGGAGAGGCACTTCACGTAAAAGATGTTCCATGGGCATCTAAACAAATGTGGGCGCCAGATGTTGCCTACAAAAACAACACGTATTATTTATTCTTCCCAGCAAGAGATAAAGATGGCATTTTCAGAATTGGTGTCGCAACAAGTCCAAATCCTGCAGGGCCTTTTACACCAGAGGAAAATTACATACCTGGGAGCTTCAGCATCGATCCCGCTGTATTAGTGGATGAGGATGAAAGAGCCTATATGTATTTTGGCGGTCTTTGGGGAGGGCAGCTGGAAAAATGGCAGACTAGAACCTATATGCCAAACGCTGAAGGTCCAGCCTCAACTGAACCTGCCTTAGGACCAATCGTTGCTGAATTAAGCGATGATATGCTTACATTTAAAAGTGAACCAAAAGAAATTTCCATTGTCGATGAAGAAGGCAACCCTATTCTTGCAGGTGACGAGGACAGAAGATATTTTGAAGGACCATGGGTTCATAAATATAATGGTCTTTACTATCTATCTTACTCAACTGGTACAACTCATAAAATTGTTTATGCTGTTAGTGAAAATCCGCAAGGTCCTTTTACATTCAAAGGTACGATACTTACGCCTGTAATCGGCTGGACTACTCATCATTCCATCGTTGAGTTTAACGATAAGTGGTATCTGTTCTATCATGATTGTTCCTTATCAGATGGTGTAAATCATAAACGCTCTGTGAAATACACAGAATTAAAATATAATGAGGATGGAACCATCCAAACAATTGACCCATACGGAGATAAATAAGCAAATTAAAAGCTGGCTTCATAGTTGAAGCCAGCCTTTTTATGTAAAACTTTATTATTTCAGCCTCTCCTCTAAAACTTCATTGATATCGGCTATAACTTTACTAATTTCTTGGTTTGCATTTATTCTAACCATTCTCTCTGGGAACATCTTCATAACTTCTTCATAGCCTTCCCTGACTTTAACATGGAAATTTATTTCTTCTAAATCTAATCTATTTACTTCTCGCCCTTTATTTTTGGCAATCCGATTTAATCCTATTTGAGGATCCAAATCTAAGTACAAGGTTAAATCAGGCAGTATGTCTCCAATTGCAAATTTATTAATTGAAAAGACCTCATTGATACCTAAGCCTCTAGCATATCCCTGATAGGCTAAGCTGCTATCTACAAACCGATCACATAAAACAATTTTGCCTTCAGTAAGAGACGGGACTACCTTTTCCACTAAGTGCTGCCTTCTTGCTGCAGCGTATAGCAGGGCTTCTGTTCTCCCCTCCATTTTAGTATTTTTTTTATCTAAAATAACGGAACGAATTTGCTCTGCTATATCAATTCCTCCAGGTTCCCTTGTTACAACTACCCTATTTCCTCTGGTCTCAAGAGAATCTTTTATGAAATTAATTATTGTTGATTTGCCTGAACCCTCGACACCTTCAAGGGTAATGAAGTAACTCATATAAACTGCTCCAATCATTTTTTCAATTTAATCACTTGTTCTCACTATGTTGATTTGATTACGATCTAGGAAGGATCCTCCTTGAAATCTGGCACCCGTATCGATTAGTTGTGCAAGCTGCTTTACCTTTTCCTCGGTAATTAACTCCCCCGTTAACAGAAGGGGAATTCCCGGCGGATATGGTATGATTGTTTCTGCACACACCTGTCCTGCTGCTTGCGAAATAGGTATTACTTCACTCTCAACTTTCGAAAGCTCCTCATAGGGAATCGCTAACTCAGATATCATTCCTCCTGTGCTAACTAAAACTTCTTCCTCTGCTGGTCGGTATGGTATCTCCTTTAATAGTTCTTTTATTTTCCTGCTTGCTTCTCCTAATGGATAGTGGTGGTTTTCCTTCAATAAGGGAAGGATCAATAGCACATTGTAAGGATCTGCTAACTCGGTATAAATTCCTTTCTCTTCGAATCTTTTCTGGAGTTCAAACCCACTTAATTTAGACCTTGACTGTATGGTTACTTTTAATGTGTCCCCATGTGAGTTGGGATACTCTAGGACCTTAATGCTTTGGATATTTAAGAGCTCCTTTTTAAAATTGGATATCTCCCTTTGTAAATAATCTAGATCGTTTTGTTGATAGGTAGCTAAATAGTTCCTCGCTAGATCCAATGAAGCCATAATAACGTATGAAGGGCTGCTGGACTGAAGCATTTGCAGGTATTCCCTCACTTTATTGCTATTGACTCGATCACTGTTTATATGTAAGTAAGAACCCATCGTCATAGCGGGCAGAGTTTTATGCGCTGAGTGAACAATAATATCAGCCCCTAGTTGGATAGCAGTTGCCGGAAAAGGCTCACCAATAATAAAATGAGGGCCATGTGCTTCATCTACTAATACAGGAATGTTATGACGATGTGCAATGTCAATGACGCTTTTTAAATCATACACCATGCCATAGTAGTTCGGATAGGTTAACACAATTCCCTTAGCCTCAGGATGGAGGGAAATCGCTCTTTCCACTAATTCTTTCGAAACCCCTGTTGCAGCTCTCCAATCTGAGTTATACTCCGGCTCTAAAAAAATCGGCCTGACTTTTGCTAGTTTTAGAGCATTTAAGACAGACTTATGGCAGTTTCTCTGAACAAGAATAACATCATCCTTCTCACTAACTGACAAGATCATAGCTAAATTACCAACCGTTGATCCATTTACTAAGAAAAAGCTTTCCTTCACTTGATAAAGGGCTGCTAAGAGCTCTTCAGCCTCCTTAATTACACCTTCAGGAGAGTGTAAATCATCAAGCCCTGATAATTCAGTCGCGTCTATTCTTAGAAGTTCCTGAAATGTATTTTGATACTGTTGATTAAGTATAGCCCCAGACTTATGGCCGGGAACGTGAAATGAAATTGGGTTTGTACTATTATAATGAACTAATGCTTCATGTAACGGGATACGAGTTTGTTTATTCATGGGTATACTCCTTTAAAGAGTCTCATTTATTGTACCTGACCTGCCCCATTTTAACAAAAAAATAAAGCCCAAATGGACTTTTCATGAAAAAATTTCAGGTGTTGTTATTTTTCTTAACTGCTTAAGATAATATTTATATTTTGGATCATGTGTTTCAGTTTGGATAAGGTCTTTTTCGCAATCAGTACATATAAACGAAGTATATAGATGTATCCCCTTTGGTTTTAGATTCTCACATATAACGCATGTTTCGTGATAATGACTATGTGCTAATGAACTCAACCACACCACCTCCATACACCTATTCTTACCAAATTCATTTAATTGTATACAATATTTAGAATTATCGTCTTCAGGGCATCCCTCGATATATCTTATGTAAGTAATTGCTTTTGGGTGTATGTCTAGTAGCGATTTATTCAAAAACACTTCGTACTTTTTTATTTTTTGGGGTTTGTGATAGTAAAAGGAGGGCAGGATGGTTGTTCGATGGAATCAGAAGAGAATCATTCCCTCTTTCCTCAAAAGTGCCGCAACGCGGGCATGATTCTCTGACTATCGTTCCCTTTTTCCCCAAAAGTGCCTCCTTGCGGGCACGTTTTTACTACAATCGTTACCTTTAACTCAAAAAATAATGAAATATGGGCACGATTCAACGACTTCCATTTAGAAATACAAAAAAA
>NZ_BCVA01000070.1 GCF_001591505.1 Neobacillus niacini NBRC 15566 | reverse complement strand
TTTAGCTCATTTGTTACGTTGGCTAGTTTCTAATAGAAGAAACTAATATTTTTTGTTAACGTTCTTGTTTGTTTAGTTTTCAAAGAACAAATTTGCTAGGTTAATAGCAACATGAAATATAATACTATATTCACTTCATGGAAGTCAACATTAATCGTTTGTTTTTCTAATTATTGACTTGCGCCCAAAGGGAACTTTAATATAATACACCTCAATCGCATCCGATTCAATAGTAATATTTTCCAAATTAACCTTTAACCACTAAATTTATATTATATATGCATATGTAAGCATAGACTTGAGATTTAAAAGAACGCGGGGAGACCCACGCGCCCTTTTTGCTCTTTCATTATGACATTATCCTTTTTTCCCCTTCAATCGCTTTGATTGGATTAATATTTTGTGTGAATTCAAGTGTACCTATATAAACGCCATTTTCATCCCTAACAGCAAAATAGCGAATATATACATATTTATCACGGAACTTAATCCAGAAATCTTCTGTATCTTTCCTGCCTGCTTTAAAGTCAGCTAACAGTTCCTCCACTACATGTACACTTCTTGGTGGATGGCAGTTTTGAACGGTACGACCTATAACCGCCTTTGTACGAGCAAAAATTCTTTCTTTTCCATGAGAGAAATAACGGACCACATCATCTTGATCAATGAACGTGATATCTACCGGTAAATGGTTTAATAGCAGTTCTAGTTGCTTTAATGATAATAATCCTGTTTCCATTTTAATGTACCCTTCTGAGATGGCTTTCTCATCCAACGCATGTCTATCAGGCTTCCAAACCTCTGTAGGCGCAATTAGGCAATATCCAATTTCATCACTTTCCCGTGCAATTTTAACCCATTCATCTTCTGTAAAATTGTTCAATGCCATCGGGAAAAGAATGTTTTCTTCTCTGTAGATCATGGTAATAACTTCTTGTATGACAAAATTTATAACTTCAATTACGGCATGTTTGTCCCCATTATAAGAAGCTAATTTTTTCCGTGCGTCTTTTATAGCATCACGTATGAAGTCATTTATCCGCCACATATTGTTTGTTGGACCATATATGCCGTATGTTTCTAAATAAGGGAATATTAAATTCTCTTTCCTACTATAGTGTTTATCGATATCGAGCAGTAAATTGATATCTTCTAAAAGGGAAAGTACGTTTTCATGACTATCTTCCAACTCAAACTGGTACAGATGGACTTTAAGTTGATTATTTACCAAGTTTTCTAATTCATTATTTTCCAATTTAAAGGTGTGTATCGGATGGCCTGGTTGTTCCTCTGGCTTATTCGTTTTTTCTACCTCTTCGATTGCTCCTTTAAAAATTTCAGTATGCTTAGCATGTAACCGGTGCATTTCCTCTACTGAAAGATCTCCAAAATCATGCTGTAATTGCGAGATTTCATCGATGGTAATTTTTCCGATAAACGCATCAAAATGCGCTTTTACTTCTTTAACATTTTTTCCGGCATCGAGATCTTTAAAAATTTGTTTTAATATCGCTTGTCGTTTATTTGTAGTTGTCGTTTGCTGTTCACGGTTATTAATGATTTCACTCATTAGTATTCTCCTTCGCTAGTTGCTCTGTTTAATTGATATTGATAATGAATCTCATACATAAAATAACACCTTTTAAAAAATCTGTTTGTGATTAACATCATTGGTACAGAAATAAACTTTATAAATGTGATAAATTTAAGAACGAATTTTAAACAGAGAAATTGACAGTAGTATACATCCATGTTATATTTATCTCGAAATAAAGATAATTAATTTCAAGATATCAATCATCATCCTGTCCTTTGGAATGGATTGGACTTTAAAGGGAAAAACAAAAGAAATATACTATATGGAGGTATAAACTTGAACCACTTAAAAGGGATACACCATGTAACTGCGATTACAAGCAGCGCAGAGAAGAATTATGAATTTTTCACTTATGTATTAGGAATGCGCCTTGTTAAGAAAACAGTAAATCAAGATGATATTCAAACCTACCACTTATTTTTTGCGGACGACACAGGTAGCCCAGGAACCGATATGACATTTTTTGATTTCCCTGGAATTCCTAAAGGTGTTCATGGAACAAATGAAATCTCAAAAACATCCTTCCGTGTGCCTAGTGACGCAGCAATTGATTATTGGGTGAAGCGTTTTGACCGTTTGAACATAACCCATGCTGGAATTAAAGTGCAATTTGGTAAAAAAACACTTTCTTTTGTTGATTTTGATGATCAACAATACCAATTGATCTCAGATGAAAATAATGAAGGAGTTGCGGCAGGCGTACCTTGGCAAAATGGTCCAGTTCCTTTGGAGTATGCGATAACCGGGTTAGGTCCAATTTTTGTACGAATTGCTAATTTTGATTACTTTAAAGAAATGATGGAAAAAGTACTGTTTTTTAAAGAGATTGCTCAAGAAGGAGCCTTTCATTTATTCGAAGTAGGCGAAGGTGGGACTGGAGCACAGGTAGTAGTTGAATACAATGCGGTTCTACCGCAGGCGCGACAAGGATTTGGAACGGTTCACCATGCAGCATTCCGGGTTGAAGATCGTTCAGTTTTAGAAGAATGGGATCAACAAATGCGCAGCTTTGGATTCCAAACATCTGGATTTGTCGATCGCTACTTTTTCGGCTCTTTATACTCTAGAGTAGCACCTCAAATCTTATTTGAATTTGCAACAGATGGTCCTGGATTTATGGGAGATGAACCATATGAAACCCTTGGCGAAAAACTATCATTACCGCCATTCTTTGAATCAAAACGCGATCAAATTGAAAGACTTGTACGTCCAATTAATACAGTTAGAAGTACGATTAAATTTAGAAAGGAATAACAACATCTGCAGATCCTTTAGGATTCCGCTTTTTTTGTTGACAAGAGTTCACTCCCCAAAAGTTAAAAAAGTGCCAGGCACGAAGGCAGCAGGCACTTATAATTACTATTATAGTGTTGTAATGATTGGTCCATTTTTTGAAAGAATGATGGTATGTTCGTACTGTGCAACAAAACTTTCTTCTGTCACATAGGTCCAATCGTCCCCTTCGACTTGGAAAACTTCCTCTTCTTTAGTTGAAATGAAAGGTTCGAATGCGATGACCATGCCTTCCTTTAAAAGTTCGTCATCCCACGTATCATGATAATTATAAATATGATCTGGAGCTTCATGTATTCTTCGTCCGATTCCGTGACCCGTTAAATTCATGATTACCGTTAATCCGTGCTGTCGCGCCGTTTGGATAACAGCTTTCCCCAGTCCACTTTTCTTTGAACCAGGCTTTGCTTTCTTAAGACCAGCTTCAAAAGCCAATTTTGCCACATCACAAATTTTTGTTAATATTTCTTCGCCTTCACCTACTACGAAAGAAATACCTGTATCAGCGAAGTAGCCATTCTTTGAACCAGATACATCAATATTTACGATGTCACCTTCTTGAATGACTCTCTTTCCTGGGATACCATGGGCTACTTCCTCATTTACGCTTATACAGGTATAGCCAGGAAAATCATATTCACCCTTTGGTGCTGAAATGGCACCTGCCTTTTCAAAAAGCTTTCCAGCTATATCATCTAGTTCCTTTGTAGTTATGCCAGGTACCGTTCTTTGTACCAATTCATCTCTAATTTCAGCACAAATTTTACCGATTTCTTTCAGTGCTTGAATATCCTCTTCTGTTTTTGCAATCATGTATTTTCCCTACTTTATCTTTTAATATCGTTGTAAATTTTCCATTCTTATATTTTAGGCTTACTTATAGGAAAAATTCAAGTATATTTCCTTAATGGTATATTCCAAAAATTATACTTCTACCCTCCAATGGGCTGGTCTCAATAATGTTGCAGGTAATTTAGTATGTTGATTCCCTTTAGCCGCATTCACTTGTGCCTGAGTAAGAAAGATACTGCCAGTAAGATTTGCCCCTCTGATATCCGTTTCCCTAAAATCTGCACCGATGAAATCACTCCATCTAAGATCCCATTGCTGAGGTCTGCAGCAATTAGTAATGCACCTCTTAGATTCGCACCTCTTAGGTCGGCTTCCTTCAACTTTGCCCCTAAATAATCCATTCTCCGCCGTGTATCTTTTTGCTTTTTCGTGACTTGTGCTCGAACCAACTCACTAGTAAGAATCAGTAACTTGTTTACCTTAACTCTATGCTCGGTCACATCTATGCTCAAAATAAACTCGGGTTTTTTTACTGGTCAGTTCTTCCGTCTCTAGAAGACTATAAATTAATTCTTTATAGATTGATTTTGCAACATGAATAGTTAGTGCTTCATTTAAATACCATAGCATCTCATGAAGTTGCTGCATAATTGGATAAACAGTAAACATCTCTTGAGCAACATCTTGGATTAACCGCCAATCCTTTCCATTATATGTAATTTGAGATACCTTTTGACCGGCCCCAAAGCATTCATAAGCCGAACAGCCACGAAACCCTTTATTCCGAAGGTTATTATGTATTCCACATAAATAATTGGGTTGTAAATTACGGCAAGGAGTTCCTCCGTCCTTATCAAGGGAGAAATCGGCTGATTTTGCATAAGGCAGTGCCACAAAGCACAAACCAAAGCATTTTTCACAATCCACCCATAAATTATTTAACATATTGTCGTATATCGTTAATATCCTAGACAGTACAAATACTTCCTTCAAATAAAAAACTTTCTCCATTTTATAAAACGGAAAATAATAAAAGGATGCCCTCAAAATTAAGGACATCCTTTTTGTTATGCTTTTACTGCTTCTAATATGTTCATTACATTTTCAACGGATTGGGCGGACTGGTTGAGTGCCACTTTTTCTTCTTCGGTCAAAGGGATTTCTATAATGCTTTCAATACCGCTTCCACCTAGTATGGTAGGTACTCCTAGGTAAATATCATTGTATCCATATTCCCCTTCAAGATAGGCAATGGATGGAAGAATCCGTTTTTTATCCTTTAAAATTGCTTCTGCCATTTGGACCATGGAAGCTGCTGGTGCATAATAGGCGCTGCCTTGTCCAAGCAGGTTCACGATTTCACCACCGCCTTTACGTGTTCGCTCCACAATCGCTTCAATTCTATCTGGTGGAAGAATTTTTTCTAGCGGGATTCCGCCGGCATAGGAATAACGTACTAATGGGACCATATCATCGCCATGGCCACCCAGGACAAAACCGGAAATATCTTCAACAGAAACATTTAATTCCTGCGCAACAAAAGTATTAAAGCGTGCTGTATCTAATACACCGGATTGACCAATGACGCGGTTTTTCGGAAAGCCAGTCGTTTTATAACATACATATGTCATGGCATCGACTGGATTACTTAGGACAATGATGTAGCTGTTTGGGGCATATTTTTTAATCTTCTCTGAAACATCTTTTATAATCTTTTCATTTGTTGCAACTAAATCATCGCGGCTCATCCCTGGCTTTCTTGGAAGACCTGCAGTAATTAACACAAGATCAGCATCTTGAATATCTTCATAGTTGGAAGTTCCGGTAATATTTGAATTAAACCCTTGAACTGGTCCAGCTTCGAGCATATCGAGTGCTTTCCCTTTTGTGGGATTGCATTGTGCTGGAATGTCAACTAATACAACATCTCCCAGCTCTTTTTGTGCCAGCATTAAAGCAGCGGTTGCACCTGTGAATCCAGCTCCAATAACCGCTATTTTTCTACGTGTAAAAGCCATGTTTCTCCCCCGTTCAACAAATTTGGGATTATTTATCTTCATCTAGTTTATTTGCTGTTTTCTTCTTGCTGGAACTTTTCGGCTCGGAAGGAACTTTGGCAGCTTCTCGGCTCTTATCATCTTTTTTTAATAAAACATCTCTGATGGATTCATCTGGATGTGGAATGACATGAGCAGAAACGAGTTCTCCCACTCGTGCTGCTGCTGCTTTACCTGCATCGACAGCTGCTTGAACAGCGCTGACATCACCTTGGACTAATACTGTTACAAGGGCTGCGTCTATTTTCTCTTGCTTAACCAAAGTGACATCTGCCGATTTTAACATGGCATCTGCCGCTTCTATCGATCCGATTAATCCTCTTGTTTCAATCATACCTAATGCTCTTGCCACGATCATTCACCTCGTTTCGTATCTATATCAACGGAATCAATAATACTAATAATCAGGGCATCAATGGGCAATTTTGTATCACCAGACATATTGGCAGCGGCACTCCCCCTTGTGACGATGACTTGGTCGCCAAAGCCTGCCCCAATTCGGTCCACCGCAATAAATGGTGCTCCAGCTGGGGTTCGGTCAGGGTATTCCGGCTGGATAAACAAAAATTTCAACCCCTGCAAATCATCCTCTTTCCTAGTAGCCCATACGTTACCAATCACTGTCCCCTTTTGCATTAAGCTTTCGCCCCTTTTGATTCAATTACCATGATGCTTTTTCCCATCGCGCGTGCCGCATCACGCGCTAAAGGAGTAATAATGGTACTTTTCTCAATCACAATTTGGTCTTCTTTACTTTCCTCTACATCTCTCTGTGTTAACAGCTTTTTCTTACGGGAATTTGATACTGGATCCAGCTTGACTTCGGTTCCATTGCTCATAAAGCTCTCAAATGTCTCGAATTTAACTCCAAATTTCTCCAAATTCTCCTTATGTCCAAGCAAATGCTGTACATAAGCCTTGTTCTTTGAATTTTTCTCCAACAACTGTTCCTGTAAAAAAGCGGTTGGAATGAGAGAAACGGGTATCGATTCCATCATACAGCGTGAAAGCAATTTACTATCTTCCGTATCAAAAAAACCAAGTGCTCCCTTTACCAGCAAATCCTGTGTTACATGGAGGAAAAGCACTTGGTCGAGCATGTGTAATTCTTTTCCTGTAAAGGATTCAGCTTTTAATATATTCCAATGATCCTTCATTTTCTCTAATAGTGTTGGTTCAATATATACGGGTTCCCCGACTAAAAGAAGATTTGGTTTTGGTTTGCTTACTGGTACGGAAAGTTGCTTTATTACTTCATGTACGATTTGCTCAACTATTTTGCGATCAATCATAATGACGCTTCCTCGTATTTTATGAGTCTACCCATTGTTTTCCCTGTAATAAAACCGGCATTGGCTTCATCTGTATCGACATGCATTTCAAGCTTGTACCTTGGAGAAATGCGAATTAAAACCTTGCCAAGTATGATAGGGCGTTCCCCATCAACCTCCACCTTAACATATTCCCCATTCTCAACAGTAAAGTGGTCGGCATCTTCCGGTGTCATATGAATATGAGCCTGGGCAATGATCAGCCCCTCTTTTTTATAGAGACTCCCCTTTGGTCCAACCAATGTAATCGGAGCAGAACCCTTGATACCTCCAGATTCTCTTAACGGCGGCTTCAAACCTAGTTTAACGGAATCTGTTTGACTCACTTCCACTTGGGTCATATTACGCGCAGGACCAAGAATGCGCACTTTTTCAAGGCTCCCTCTTGGTCCTACAATCGTAATGGTTTCATTCGCAGCGAATTGACCTGGCTGTGATAAATCCGCTTTTTTTGTTAATTCATACCCCTCACCAAAAAGGGCTTCCAAGTCGCTTTCACTTAAATGACAATGCCGAGCAGAAACAGCCATAGGTATCGATAAAGGATTGACAGAAATTCCCTTTAGTCGTGAAACTACTTCATTCACAATCGATTGTATGGCCTGTTGTTCCATGTTTCATGCTCCTAACCTATTAAACTTTTATTATAGTTGAACCTCTAATTTTGGTAAAATGCTTTCTAATTCATTGTGTGGGCGTGGGATTACGTGAACAGACATAAGCTCTCCAACACGTGTTGCTGCTGCTGCACCTGCTTCTGTTGCTGCTTTAACAGCACCTACATCACCACGGACAAGAACGGTAACAATCCCGCCGCCCACATGAACTTTCCCAACTAAATGAACATTTGCTGCCTTAACCATTGCGTCTGCCGCTTCTACAGATGCTACTAATCCTTTAGTTTCAATCATACCTAATGCTGTTAATTCTCTACTCATTTTTATTTCCCCCTAATTAGTTAGTTTGATATTGTTTAATAACTTGATTTACCATTTGTGCGATTACATTTGCGTCAACTTCGCCCTTAGGATTAACTTGTTTTAATACTTGGTCAACGATAAACTCAACATCTTTCGCAACATTTGTTTGTTTATTTTCAAGTGATGGTTTCGGGATTGAGGCCTCTCTAATTCCATAGGCCATTCTCTTAATATTGATGAGATGACGGGCTGTCACATTATCAGAAGTTATATTTCCTCCAAATGAACCACAGCCCAGTGTCAGCGATGGCTTTAATCCTGTTGTTGCTCCAACTGCTCCAATCGAGGAAAGAGTATTGACCATGAGTCTTGATACAGGCATTTCAAGCGCAAAGTCTTTTGCAACTTTTTCATCATTCGTATGTAGCGACAGACTATGCCCTCTTCCACCAAGATTGAGAAGCTTTAGACAGTAATCCTTTGCCTCCTCATAACTATCCGCTGTATATAAGGCGAAGATTGGCGATAGTTTTTCAATCGAAAATGGAACCTCTTTCCCTACTCTTGATTCTTCTGCGATTAATACCCTCGTATCGGATGGAACAGTAATTCCTGCCATTGCCGCAATTTTAATCGCACTTTGGCCCACAATATCCGGGTTTAATTTACCTGGTGCAGGAGAAATTACTTTTTCAAGGATTACTTTCTCTTCAGCATTTAAAATATACGCCCCGTTATTCCTTAGCTCCCGGATAACAACCTGCAGGATATTACGATCGACAACAAGTGATTGCTCTGTTGCACAAATCGTTCCATTATCAAATGATTTACTATCAATAATCATCGATACTGACTCAGCAATATTGGCGCTTTTTTCAATATAACAAGGGACATTCCCCGGTCCTACACCATATGCCGGTTTACCAGAGCTATAGGCTGCACGGACTAAGGCGCCACCGCCGGTTGCTAAAATAAGATTCACATCACGGTGCTTCATTAATTCTGTCGTTGCCGCCATCGATGGATTGGAAATCCAGCCAATCAAACCTTCAGGTGCACCCGCTTCAATTGCCGCCTGCTCACAGATTTTTAGTGCTTCTACCGTGCATTTGACAGCACGTGGATGCGGACTGACGACAATGGCGTTTCTTGTTTTTAATGAAATTAATGTTTTAAAAATGGCTGTTGACGTTGGGTTCGTTGTAGGGATAATCCCCGCAATCACTCCGTAAGGATAGGCAACCTCGGTTACCTTATTAACACGATCTTCATGAATAATCCCAACTGTCTTTTCATTCATAATGGATTCATAAACAGCCATGGAACCGACTTCATTTTTTATTTTTTTATGCTCGACAATACCCATGCCTGTTTCTTCTACTGCCATTTTGGCAAGTTCAAGAGATTTAGCATATGCCGCATGTGCGGCGCGCTTAACAATTTCATCTACTTGTTCCTGTGTGTAGGTCAAGTATTTCAATTGCGACTCCTTTGCCCGCTGGACAGCATCACGCATTTCTTGGATGGATTGGAGATCCTGATCAAATTGCACCATTACACACTCCCTCATTCAGTAAATCAATATTTAATTGGTTTATTAGCGATATCTAGGATCGCCTCCCGGAATGCATCTGCTGCCGCTTGGCACGCAGATTGACTTCCTGTCAAAAGACCACCGCCAAAGTTGGTTTCAGATGGCGGAGCGAAATATTTCACTAGTTTTACATCTGCTGCCTTTAACGCCGCATCTATGCCATAAACCGCTTCTAATGGAGGAGCTATCAAATAAGCCAATGGTTCACCTATTCTAATTCCTGCCTCGGTCGATAAGTAGGAACCAGTGCTTGAAACGACATGCGCATATAACGCATGTGTTTTTTCCTGATTTAGTGCTTCGAAATAGGCATCTGATTCAGCTGTTTGTTGAACAGCATCCATCCCGCTTTGAACTTCATCTGGTGATGGTCCAGCAATAATCCCAATCATTTCTCCCGATAATGGACCGGAGGAGTTTCCTGAACCAGCGTAAAAGGACTTCGCATACACCACTTCAACATCCGCCCGTTTCGTTGCTTCATCAAGGGCTGTGTAGCCAATATCATCAACGGTTGAGGTAAAGATGGCCAAACTTCGATGATACGGCTTTAGGTTAAACTGTTTTGCCAAATCAGGGTCAACATTTGGAATCACGCGAACTGCTAATATTTCAGCGTAAATACGTTCTAAAGCCAAACTTATTACCCCCTAGCTTTCCTTTTGAACAAGCGAAACTCCGCTAGCTTCATATTTTAGTATTTTTTGAATGACTGTCCCAATATACGCACCAGCCTCAACAGGAGGAATCCCGCCTTTATGGATATTCGAAATGACCATTCGGTCTGCTTCAATCGTCCCTCTTCTTGGCATATAGCATAAATAGGCACTAAGGGATTCAGCACTTACAAGACCCGGTCGTTCACCAATTAACAAAACTACTACCTTCGGCTGAAGCAATTCACCGACATCATCCATGACGGCAACACGGCCTTTTTCAATATAAAATGGCGTTCCGACATCGATACCTAGGCTTTGCAGTGATTGCTGGAGAGATAAATAGACATCCTCTGCATTCTCTTCGATCGCACTGGAGCTCAGCCCATCGGAAATAATAATTTGTACAGTTGGTTCTTTACTGCACTTTTCACTGATTAATTGCTTTGTTTCATCTGACAGCTTTCGTCCATAATCTGGGCGCCTAATGTATACTTCTTTATCGCTTACCCTCGTGCTTACTTTAAAGAGACCAAGACGATTTAAAAGTTCTTCCTTTACATCTCCATATACTGCGTCTACTGCAGCCGCATGGTCAAAACGGAATTTTAACCATGTGTCAGTTTTCGGACGCAGACCCGCTCTCCCGACTCCAATCCGTGACGGTGTTTTCGCAATAAGCTCTTGCAGCTCTTCAGGATTGGATGGATTTTCAATTTGTGAAGAAGTCAGCACAACACTTTCAGTGAGATCATGCTTTGGACTTGCTGGCCCATACTCACCAAATTGTATCAGTCCCCCGATATCCTTTTCTTTCACGTTAGATTCAGTTATTGGTGGATGATTCGTATTTTTGGGTTTTCCATTTGATGTATGATCCCAAAATTTCACGACCGAACTAGGTATGTCGCTGGTTCCTGTCACGTGTTTTTCGGATTCATTTGCAGATTGTAATTTTTCAACAATTAGCTTTGTAACTTTTTCTATAAGCTCAGGATTCATTTTCTTCAACTCCTATCGGGAAAAAATGGTTGGATCCCCAGCAATCTTACTCAGTTTGCCATTTTCAAGGATTCCCATCTTCTCGAGCCATTCACTAAAAATTGGCGAAGGGCGCTTATTCATCGTTTGTCTTAAGGTAGCGACATCATGGTAGCTCATCGATTGGTAATTTAACATGCAATCATCACCCATTGGCGTCGCGATGATAAAATTAACCCCAGCAGCCGTTAATAGTACTCCCAAATCCTCAATGTCATTTTGGTCTGCTTTAATGTGGTTCGTATAACAAATATCAACACCCATCGGAATGCCATGCATTTTTCCCATGAAATGATCCTCTAAGCCGGCGCGAATAACCTGCTTACTGTTATATAAGTACTCCGGTCCAATAAATCCAACAACGGTATTAACGATGTATGGATCGTAATGGCGGGCAAAACCGTAATTTCTTGATTCCAGTGTCAGTTGATCAATCCCATAATGTGCTTCTGCTGATAACTCTGAACCTTGGCCTGTCTCAAAATACAAACCCTGTGGCCCAGTTCCTGTCCCTAATGTTTTTGCCATATGATTGGCTTCCTCTAGTAAAGTGGCCGAAATACCAAACGAATGATTCGCTGCTTCTGTTCCAGCAATACTTTGGAAAATCATGTCTGCTGGCGCCCCTTGTTCAATCGCCTTCATTTGTGTGGTAACGTGGGCAAGGACACAGTTTTGCGTTGGAATGTCCCACTCCTTTATAAAATTATGGGTGGCATGGAGCAAACGCTTAACACTTTCAACTGAATCGTCGACTGGGTTAATCCCTATCACCGCATCACCAATACCATACGACAGTCCTTCCTTTAGGGAAGCGATCATTCCTTCTACATTGTCCGTCGGGTGGTTAGGCTGCAGACGTGAGGCGAGTGTTCCATTATAGCCAATGGTAATATTACATTTTGTTAAAATTTCGATTTTATTTGCAGCGTGAATGAGGTCAAGGTTTGACATTAATTTAGCCACTGCTGCGATCATTTCACTATTTAGTCCACGGCTAAGTCTTTTTAAATCCTCACCTGTTGTCAAATCATTCAAAATATATTCACGGAGCTCGGCTACGGACCAATTTTTGACAGAATGATAGACAGGTTCGTTGATTTGACCCTCAATAATCCGTGATACTTCATCCTCTTCAGGAGGTAGTAATGGGTTTTCACGTATATCCGAGAGCGTTAAATGACTAAGCACTAGTTTAGCAGCAATCCGTTCTTGTACGGTTTCAGCAGCTAAGCCTGCTAAACGGTCTCCGGATTTTTCTTCGTTTGCTTTCGCAAGTAGATCCTTTAAGGAAGCAAATTGATAGACGGTTCCTAAATAATTCGTTTGAAGCTTCAAGGGAAAATCCTCCTTTCCTAATGATGAAACGTTAATGTTTTAATCACAACTGGCACCACATTGGTTTGCAGTAGATGTCCAATATCAATATAATCTCCATTTTCCACACGAATTTGATCGATGCAGATGATGTTCTGCTTCGAATTTTGGACCTTAATGGTTTGACCAAGAACCTTTGCATGGTCGCTTTCCAAAACAATCACTAACGGCTGTTCGCCATTCGGTTTTACTTTCACGGATTCCAAGATTGCTGCAGCTAATTGTTGAATTTCACGAAAACCTAAGTACGGGATTTCCGTTAAATATAAGGCGAAATTTTGGCCTTCCTGCTGCGAGTCATATACGTCTACTGCGTGCAGAACGGCTGCTGGGAGTTTCTTTAGGCCCACTTGCAAATCATGACCAAAAGGAACCTGATAAACAGGTAAATTTCGCAGTGGTAATTGACTGCTATCCACTTGAATGGTTGCCCCGCTGATTTCCGTTGTTTGTGTGCCTGCTCCAAGTACGGTAGCACGTACGGTTTCATTTGGTTTGACCCATGTCCACTGGGAAAGTTCCTTGCTTTCCCTAAGAGATGCCGCAAGAATTTCCCCAATATCATCATAATGCGAGGTTACAGGTGAACCATTTTCATATCTATAAAGGCATTCACTAACTCCGCCAGAAAACATGATCTCATCAATGTCTTCCTGCCAATTCGGTTCGTGACCTAAAAGTAACGGTTTATCCGTTTTGAGAAGCTGCCTATTTAACATCCTTGCAATAACAGTTGCCATATATTCAGTCAGACCTTTTATGATTGAATCTCTTCGCTGATCGCCTTCTTTAACTTGTACCCGCCACTGTTGAAACAATTCCCTTACCGGCGGCGAGATACTTTTAATCTTTGAACCCACGAATTCTATCAGCCTACCGCCAATATGTAAGGTACAGGTCCCGAGTAGTTTCCCTGATTTATAAACAGCAACATTGGCGGTTCCCCCGCCGATATCGATGTTGGCAATCACTTTTCCTGACTTCTTTGAATATTCAAATGCTCCCGAACCTTTAGCAGCTATAATTCCCTCGAGATCGGGTCCGGCAGTCGCAACGAGAAAGTCTCCTGCCTGATTGGATAAGTGATGAACCATTTCCTGAGCATTTTGTTTCGTGGCGGTTTCACCGGTAATAATGACTGCACCTGTTTTTATTGTCTTAGGCTTTATCCCAGCCTTTGCATATTCTCTCTGAACAACGGTCACCACTTCACTAATATTAATGGACGTCGTTGACAATAATGGAGTCCGATAAATGGGGCTCCGATATAATACTTCCTTGTTAATAATTTCAATCCGCGGTGTATGCATCCCGCCTGCCATATTCATGAGAGAAAATTTGCTTATCACGAGCTTTGTTGTACTGGTACCAATATCAATTCCCGCGCTAAGAATTTCCTCATGCTGAGGCTCGTATCGTTTAATGAAGATCACCTCTTTTTTAAAACCAAAAAGGCGCCCTATACAAACCATCGAAAAATGACAGATTGTATAAGGCGCCTTTGCCTACTATATTCACTTGTTATAGTAGTATTTTAGTCTATTGATTCAATTTTGTAAAGGGTTTCATAAAAAAATAGCTATTTCTTCAGGGATGGTATTTGTATAAACCCTCATTTCCTCCAGTGTTTTGCACTTTACTAGTTTTTTGATCTCTTGTATTCCTTGTCCAGTAAACGCCGATGTCATGACAATCGGCCCTCTAGGTATCACTTTTTTTAATTGTCGAATCGCTTCCATAATATCCGCCTTCTCTGAATCACATTTCGTTACAATTCCAATCGGCAGCTTCGTTATACCTGTACTAAATCCTGGAGGAAAAATTGTTTTTTGATTTGTCGCATCCTGTATATATAATACATGAGTCACTTCCAAAGCCGTTGCCATAATATTTTTGTAGAAAAACGGATTTTCTGTATACTCACCAGGCGTATCAACAAGCCAGTCACGATAGACAAGTGTCTGGGTCTTTACCGCCGGCACCTGACGTCCAAGAAGAGCATTCGTTAAGGTGGATTTACCTGCACCGATGGAGCCAATCAGCATCGCCCGGTTTTTCTTCGTCATCGCGTTTTACCCCCCATTATGATTTAGTAATCTCTGCAGGTGTATAACGTAAAACTTCGGATAAGAAACGATTAATTTCTTCCATTGCCATTTGGACTGAAGAAACACTGCCTACAATGACCAGACTTCCTGTAAAGCGATCTAAAAAACCAATTTGCACGTCGGCTGCTTTCGTTGCTAAATCCCCGGCGATAATAACAGTCTCACTAGGTGTCAACGTAAGGATTCCCATCGCTCCCCCCATCGGAATTCCTAGTTTATCAAACATATCCGGATCTGGGTTGGCAATTACATGACTCAATGTCACTTGTTTTCCTGGTACAAATTCCTGTATAAATCGTTTTTTCTCTTCACTCATCTCAATTACACTGCTTTCTTTTTATTTTCTTTTGCTGGTAAATACTCATCCTTACCAATGATACCAGCTTCACGGTCCTTTTTCTCTAGCTCAAGCGCTTTAGGTACCGATAACCAATAAGCAAGACCGATACCGATGACCCCAGCAGAAATTTTACCAATCATAATAGGGAGGATTAACGTCGGCTGAAAGTTTGCCGTAAAGGATAAATGGTCTCCTAATAAAAACGCAGCACAGACCGCAAAAGAAATATTGATCACTTTATCCTTTGGCGGCATCGTTTTAACCAATTTAAACATTGCAAGGATATTGGCAATTGTTGCAACCAATCCGGCACTGCCCTCTTTACTTAACCCAAGCTTACGGCCAAGTGCTTCAAGCGGGCACCCTGCATACTTTTGTAATAAGTAAACCATTGGAAAGGCACCGGCCAGCATAATACCGATATACCCAGCTGTTTCTAATGCTCGGAATTGATCTGTTTTATCCGCCATAATTGGGTGGAAGCCCCAGCCGCCTAATACATTAGAGAATAGTCCGGTAAAAATTTCAACGATGGAGAAAACTAGAACTAACTTGATACCTGCATCTAAAATTCGCCCAAACCACATAAACGCATTAATCATTACATCCGGAAGGAAATATAAGCCTACTGCAATCACAACAACAAATAATAATAGCGGGCTTAAATTTAACAATATTTGTCCATACCCTAAGGCAAATTGGAATTTCGCCTCTCCTGAAGTCGAAATAAAATCACGGACTTTTGAATTGGAAAGAGCAATTATTGTACTAGAAATAAGTGCTCCAATAGGAATCGTTAATACCCCTGCCATGACACCAAGAGCCATATATTTATGGTCTCGTTTATCAAGCATCGCAAGTCCCATTGGTATTGAGAAAACGATTGTGGCACCAGCCATGAAGCCAACAATCATCGCCATGATCCATCCTTCTTGCGTTTGTTTTAACACTTCTGCTAATTGATATCCACCCATATCAGTGGCGAGTATGGCTGTGGCCGCAATCGCTGGATCCGCACCAATTGCTGCAAAAAACGGACCGCAAACTTTGTCAATAAACCATGATAGATATGGAATTGAAGCCATGATCCCCGCAGCTGGCACGAAAATATGCCCAACCGCATGTAACCCTTCCATAAATTGTTTACCCAATCCATCATCACTATTACGAATTGCGGCAACTGCCCCCATTACTGCACATGTCATGATAATGTAGATTACTATTTTTCCTACCATTTCCATGTTTAACCCCTCCTTGATCGTATCAAAAATATATAGTAAATGGAAAATGAGACAATCTCCCAAGTGAATACGCTTCCACTATTTTTGCAAAAAAAGACAAAAAGGTGCCGTGCGGTTCCCAAAATCAAAACCGCAGAGCACCCTTGCCCAGGCTTATTCACTTGTGAAAATTTTTAAGCATTGTATTTCAAAATAATTAGCTTCGCCACATTTTCCAGTGTAACCTGCTTGTTCATACTAATTTTTCTCATTTTTCGATAGGCAGCATCTTCTGGAAGATTATATTTCTCCATGAGGATTCCTTTTGCTTTCTCAACCATTTTTCTTTCGATCAGCTGTTTATTCATGTTTTCTACTTGTTCACGATAAACCTGGGTATTCTCTGCTTGTCTTAAGGCTATTTCTACTGCTGGAATCAAATTGGCTTCTGTGATCGGCTTTACTAGGTACCCCAAAATATTCGCCTTCTTTGCCTTATCAATATACTCTCTTTGACTATAAGCGGTTAAGATAAGGATCGGCGTATTCATTTTTTTCGATATGATTTCACTAGCCTTTAACCCATTTAATTTTGGCATTTTAATGTCCATAATGATTAAATCTGGCTTTAATGAAATAGCAAGTTCTACTGCTTTTTCTCCATCACCTGCTTGAGCAATTACCTCATAACCAGCATCCTCGAGCATCATTGATACATCAAGTCGGACAATGGATTCATCCTCTACCACGATAATTCGCTTTTTCATATTTGATCCATCCCCCTTTCAACAGGGAATGTAACAGTGGCCAACGTCCCTTGATTGGTTCGTTCTATCGAAAAATGACCAGATAAATCATGTTCAACCAACATTCTTACAATATCTAATCCTAATGATGGTTTTGACTTAGGTGAATATCCTTCCCCGTTGTCTATCACTTGAACCTCAATATCATTGCCTTTTTGCTCAAATAAGACAACAATTTTACCTTCATTCATAGCTTTAAAGGCATGTTTTACACAATTTTGGATTAATTCATTTACCACTAAAGCAACTGATACTGCTTTAGTTGATTTAATCTGCAGGTGCGGACCCGAATAGGAAATCATTATTCTTTTATTTTCATGCTCAGATTCCCAAACAAGCATGTTGCCGATTTTTTCAAGCAGCTGATAAATATCAACATCATCCACGCTTGAATTGGACAATATGACTTCATAAACCGAGGCTATACTAGTAATACGATTTAAGCTTTCCACAAAGTGGACTTTGCTTTCCTCGGGAAGACCTCTCCTCATTTGAAGCCGCAAAAGGCTGGCAACCGTTTGCAAATTATTTTTAACACGGTGATGAATTTCACGTATTGCTACTGATTTAACATTCAATTCTCTTTCTTTTACTCTTAGCTCAGTAATATTTTTAAAAATAACAAACATACCGTTTGCTTTGTCAAAGTGGTCGAGCTTTATTTTTTTCACCTGAAATATCTTATTTAACATCTCAACTTCCTGAATTATGAGTTCTTCAGGTTCATTAAGTATTGCTTGAATTCTAGGAAAGTAAGAAACTAATGACCTTCCAATCAATCTATCATTTTCATCCATTTCCTGAATTAGGTTAATCGCTGAAGGATTACAATAAAGTATTTCCCCGTCTTGGTCGATAAAGAAGAGAGATTCTTCAATCATTTCAGGGATAATTGGCCGATTTTCAGTCATACCGATGAGAATTTCACTCAAAGTTTCGGTCGCCTCTGACAACGCTTCCATTTTCCGTTGATGTTGAATCTGTTCACTGATATCCTTTTCCATAATAAGCGCACCAATTACTCGATCATTAGCACCATTAATTGGAACAACACTTTGATCCACTGTTTTTCCCTCTTGAGTAAATGCTCGGTTTTGAAACATTGCCTTACCAGTCCTTAGAGTATAGAGAACCGATGGCTCGAAAGCTTCATAAGCAAATTTTCCTATCACGCTTTTTTTATATACGGGTTTAGTCGTTGTCGGTGCAGCCTCAGCGACGACAATCGCATGCTTTCCTTCCTTTGTTAAACAATCAATAAAAATATTTGCTTTATTCAAGTCAGCGATTAATGTTAAATTACCGACTAACTCTTGTAATAGTAAAACGTCTTCCTTCGATAGATTAGTATGAAGGAAACATAATTCTTCCAAGATGTTTTTCATTAGTCGAATCTCCTATAGTAATGAGAAGAACAGCTGAAATCATTATAGTGTTTTTGAACGTTTTTTGTCAATATTGCAAAATTTTATTAATTTACTTGGGCAAATTTAACGCTGCCTACTTTATTTACTAATACACCTTCATTAAAACTGTTATCTAGGCCCCCCTCCCGCTTCAACAGTAGGAATACCGCCATCATGGATGTTTGAGATCACTGTTCTTTCTGCCTCCACAATTTCGTTATTATGGCGATAGATTAAGTACGCGCTTAGTTTTTGGAAAAAGTGAATCCCGAACGTTCACCGATTAATGAACTAACAACATCACAATTAACCAGCATTTTCTGCTGCTGCATGATCAATTCGATAATGAAGATAATCTATTATTTTCATCAAACCAGTAGACTTCATTTTTAACAATACATTTAACATTCTTTAGTAACCTCCTCCTTTGTACAAGGATAGGAAAACGTTTACAAAATTAAGTGCTTTAAAGTGAAAAGACGCAAAAATCGTATAAGCCACTATCTGGCTCAACTATTAAGGCGCCTTCACCTACTTTTTCACTTATTTAATATGATAACAAGAAGTTTACTAACTGATAGAATTTTTACATCACTACTCTTTAAAACACGTTTTAGTTGAATAAAGAATGCATTGATTCATGGTTGATTTTTACCTTTACTTACACTTCATGGGCATTAATGTCTAGTATCGTTCCCTCTGGCACCTTTTTGTCATTCATAGAAATGATACTCCTTTACTCTTCGATAGATAAAAACCATTTTAAATACAAAAGAACAACCTCCATCAGGTTGTTCTTCGTCTGCCTGGCCAC
>NZ_BCVA01000069.1 GCF_001591505.1 Neobacillus niacini NBRC 15566 | reverse complement strand
TTTGGGTATTCTCCTGATTTGTCGTTCATCGACCTTTTATACCGTTTTACTAATAATTAACAATAAAATTTAGCAAATATTTTCAAATAGAAGCTTGAATATATGGGATAAGTAGGAGGTGGGAGTTTTTGAAAGGCGCTTTGGAAGGTATAAAAGTATTGGATTTATCGAGGGTACTGGCGGGTCCATACTGTACGATGATTCTTGGGGACCTTGGAGCGGATGTCATGAAAGTGGAGGCTCCGGGAGGCAGTGATGAAACGCGGGGCTGGGGGCCGCCGTTCCAAAATGGTGTAAGTGCCTATTATTTATGCGCTAATCGCAATAAGCGCAGCATCACCGTAAATCTGAAAACCGAAGAGGGAAGAGAAATCATTCGCACTTTAGCCAAAGATGCGGATGTAGTGATTAATAACTTCAAAACCGGTTCGATGGAAAGTTGGGACTTGGACTATGACTCTTTGAAAGCGATCAACCCGAGGCTGGTATATTGCTCCATCACAGGCTTTGGTGAAACGGGACCATATCGGCATTTGCCGGGCTATGATTACATTATTCAGGGAATGAGCGGGCTGATGAGCATTACTGGGAATGATGAAAGTGGGCCAATGAAAATTGGTGTAGCAATGGTTGATATTTTAACAGGTTTATATTCTGCCATTTCAATTGAAGCCGCATTACTGGAAAGAGAGAAATCCGGACAAGGGCAAAAAATAGATATGTCGCTTATGGATACGGCGGTAAGCTCACTCGCCAATGTAGCAAGCAATTATCTTATATCTGGAGCAATCCCAAGAAGACTTGGCAACGACCATCCAAATATTGTACCTTACTCAACATTCAGGGCAAAAGATGGAGAAATGATCATTGCAGTTGGTAACAACCGGCAGTTTGCCACCCTCTGTGAAGTAATGGGAATAAGTGAAATGGCAGCAGATGAACGGTTCCTTACGAATGAAGCAAGGGTTAATCATAAACGTGAACTCACGGGCATTTTAGAAAACCGGCTGCAAATCAAACCTGTCGATGAGTGGATGGAGCTGTTTTCACAGCATAATATTCCGTGCGGTCCTATTGCTATGATGGATCAGGTATTTAATCATCCGCAAGTATTGGCCCGGGAGATGGTCGTTGAAGTAGATCACCCGGAAGCAGGTTCAGTCAAGCTAGTCGGCTCGCCCATTAAACTGTCACGAACGAATACAAAAATAGAACGTCATCCCCCGATTGCTGGGGAACATACCGTTGAAATCTTGCAGCAGGCGGGATATTCACAAGTGGAAATTGAACAATTTAAAAAGAATAATATTATCCAAATTTACCAGGAGGCGTATACGCTATGAATTTTGAATTTTCAGAAGAACAGGTAATGTTAAGGAAAATGGTTAGAAGTTTCGTAGATAAAGAAATTATTCCAAATATGAAAGAATGGGACGAGCAAGGGAAATTCGATCCGATTATTTGGAAACGATTAAGTGAGCTGGATCTTATGGGTGTTTGCATTCCTGAAGAATATGGCGGAAGCGGCATGGATTACAATTCACTCGCCATTGTTTGTGAAGAAATGGAAAGAGGCGATACTACTTTCCGTACTGCTGTATCTGTTCACATCGGCCTAAACAGTTTAACACTACTGCAATGGGGGAATGAGGAACAAAAACAAAAATATCTCGTTCCGCAGGCAAAAGGTGAAAAAATTGGCGCCTTCGGGTTAACGGAACCAGGGGCGGGTTCAGACGTGGCGGCCCTTCAGACAACGGCAGTAAAAGATGGGGATGACTATATTTTAAATGGTTCAAAAACGTGGATTTCCCTTTGCGATGTAGCGGATCATTTCATTGTGTTCGCCTATACGGATAAATCGAAAAAACACAACGGTATTTCCGCATTTATTGTGGAGCGTACCATGCCTGGTTTCTCTTCAAGAGCAATAAAAGGCAAAATGGGTATCCGTTCCGGAAATACAGGAGAGTTATTTTTTGATCATGTAAGGGTTCCAAAGGAAAACCTTTTAGGTTTAGAGGGTGAAGGGTTCAAAATCGCTATGGCCGCACTTGATAACGGTCGCTTTACCGTTGCAGCAGGAGCTGTCGGCCTGATTATGGCGAGCTTGGAGGAAAGTGTAAAGTATTGTCATGAGCGAAAAACATTCGGCAAAGAAATCGGCCGGCACCAGCTTGTACAGCAAATGATTGCAAATATGGAAGCTGGATTGCAAATGAGCAGCTTACTCGTCTATCGTGCCGGTGAGCTTAAAAATAAGGGAGTTCGTAACACAAGAGAAACATCCCTCGCCAAATGGCAGGCTTGTGATTTTGCCAACAAAGCAGCGGACGATGCTGTTCAAATTCATGGGGCTTACGGATTTTCAAGCGAATACCCTGTTGAACGGTTCTTAAGAAACTCAAAAGCACCTGTTATTTACGAAGGAACGAGGGAAATTCATACGATTATGCAGGCTGAATACGTTCTTGGTTATCGTGTAGATAAGACGTTAAATAAAATGCTGCCGGCGTGGCCGTTTGAAAAAGAAACGGTAGAGAGCAGGTAAAGGAATTCACAATGAAAGCATAGAATGAATATAATAGACTTCCCTTGTTAACGGGGAAGTCTATTACTGTTTATGGTCGAACGGGTTCCTTAAAGTCACCGAATTATTGATGAAGGGATTCATATTGTTTATACAAATCCTTTAACGCTGCAATTAGCGCGTTATTGGCTTTTCCTAAGTAACCCTCTTTTAACTCTTCAAGAGGCGTGTCAATGCCATTTCTCAAACTATGGCCTTTTAGCAATCTTGCAATATAATCTCTCCCATGTTCAGTTGCCAGTGTACAAGAAGCCTCCACAATGACCCCATAATATTTATCGATTTCTGCCGTAATAGTCAATGTTTCATAGATACTTCTAGCTGCCATTCCTGTAGGTAATTTCGCATGTCCAGCGATAAAAATGGTATTCATTCGAACACTCTCCTAAATGAGGACTTACTTTTAGAATAATATATATTCAAAGAAATAGTAAGGATAATTACAGCACTCTATATTATATGTTTCCCATCTCAAAGCTGGTTTGTTAATTACACGGTTTATTCACTAAATTGGAGTCATCTAATATAAAGACAGTCTAATAAGACTAGCCAGATACAAAATTGAATAATTGAGAAAAAATCAGTAAATAATAGTTTATTTCTAAGTAGATGCGGGTAAATAAAATTAAGAAACTTTTTTAAATCTCTAGTAGACGGTAAGTGGTTGTATTGGGGTGGTATGGTTTAGCAAATCTGTAACGTTTGCACTATTTTTGAAAAAATAGGGAACATTTCCAATGTTGAAACGTCTTATAAGTATAGGATCCATTTGGGGGGGAGTAAAAATGATGAAGCATGGTTTAATCTTGATCACTTTTTTGATGGGAATGACTGCATGTTCTTCTGTTGATGTTTCTCCAGGTAAGGTAGAACAAACGAATGAATTACTTCCACAAACTATCGCTTTGGAACAGACCAAGTATATTACTGAAAATGAAATGATTGATAGCAACCAAGATATGAAACTGGTAAACAGTGAAAATATTAATAGCGTTGAAACGCAAAGTTCCCTTTTAAATTCTACACAGACACTGGAAGACAATACATACTTTTCACAGGAATCTTTAGAAAGCCTAGTGGACGAAAAGGAAGAAACACCTGCCGAGGATTCTATTATCATTGGCGATACGGAATATATTAAGATATCGCATGAAGAAAAATTTCAGGATTGGTTAACGGTTGCAGAGAAATATGGAGCAGCGCTTTATGCTATCCCCTATTCTGATGTTTTTGCTATTGTAAAAGACGAAGAGGTACTGGTCGGTATGAGTACGGGGGTGGCCAGTGCGGCACCAAACCATATCGATATTCTATGTGATTTGATGGCAGATAAAGGAGAGTATTCATCAGAAATTATCGAGGGCATTCAACATGTGGCTCAAACGGGGGATAGTGTTCAAGTGAACGGTCCGCAGGAATTTGGCGATGATTTTGCAATTAATCAGCAGGATGAGTGGATTGTTGTATCCTGGTAATAAGAAGGGGGGATTTCTAACAGCTTAGAAACCTCTCTTTTTTGGTGGCATGAATATGTAAAAATACACACTTTCATCAAAATTACCTAATGCTAAAACGAATCCTCAATCTATTTTTTAAATCATTTGAAATTTTAATGGTAAAAACTGTACAAAGTTTAAAAATGTCAATTAAAATAGACTCGTTAGTCTATTTATTTTTAGGAGGAGTATCCATGAAAAGTTTTGAAGAGAAATTGGATCAATATGCTGAACTCGTGGTCAAGATAGGTCTTAACATTCAAAAAGGACAGAGATTACTGATAAATTCTCCTATTGAATCTGCGGATTTCACACGGAGAATTACGAAATATGCTTATGAACATGGATGTAAACGCGTGTTTGTCGATTGGGTTGATACAGGTTTAAATAGAATCCATTACTTAACCGCCTCGGATGAGGTTTTAAAAGATTTCATTCAACCATGGGAGATTGAAAAGTTTAACAGCTTGGGAGACCAGAACGACTGTATGCTATATATAGCTGGTACAGATCCTGCTGCATACGCAAATATCCCGCCAGAACGTATTATGTACGTTCAAAAAAATGGAGCTGACAAACTGAAATCATTGGCTGAGAAAAGACTAAGGGGTGAAGTGCCCTGGGCCATTATCGGTGTACCTACGGAAGCTTGGGCAGCGAGTGTTTTTCCGGATTTAAACAAAGAAGAAGCGGTCGCGGCATTATGGGAAGCAATCTTTAAAACTGTCAGAGTGGACCAACCGGATCCAATCGCAGCATGGGAGGAGCATTCTGCTACCCTTACGAAAAAAGTGGATTACCTGAACGAACAAAAGTTTAAGACGCTGCATTATAAATCAAAAGGAACAAATCTTTCCATCGATCTACATCCTGATCATAAATGGGTCGGTGGTGGACATCCATCTACTTTTGGTACTATGTACATTCCAAACCTTCCAACCGAGGAAGTGTTTACGACACCACATAAATTTGGAGTAAACGGTACCGTCGCTAGTAAAAAGCCTTTATCTGCTTTAGGAAACTTAATCGATAACTTTACCATAACATTTAAAGAAGGAAAAGTTGTAGATTTTACTGCTGAAAAAGGATACGAGACATTAAAGCAACTTATTAATATGGATGAAGGTATGTTATACCTCGGTGAAGTGGCTCTAGTCCCACATGACTCGCCAATTTCTAACTCTGGTATCATCTTTAATAATACCTTGTTTGATGAGAATGCTTCTTGCCACCTGGCTATTGGAAACGCGATTTCTATGGCGCTTCATAATGCAAAGGATATCAGCACGGAGGAGTATGAGGAAAAAGGTATTAACCAAAGCAGCGGACACACTGACTTTATGATTGGTTCAGCGGATTTAGAAATCGATGCTGAGTATCATGATGGGAAAAAGGTTCCTTTGTTTAGAAATGGTAACTGGGCATAACAAGTTGGAATTTGAAGGGAGAGGAGTAAATATGCCTCTCTCTTTGTGAAAAATTAATCGAGACAATCCTCGACAAAAAATTTTCTAGGAAATAACAGAAAGGTCGTTAATTAAAAGGGTTTAGTGCACTTTTAAACAAACGATTGATTGGAAATAATATGATCTGATTTTGTCGAGTTCACACTCTTTGAGTAGACGAGAAAAAGCCACTGTTTCGGCTCACAGTGGCTTTTTCCTATGATATCTTGCTGAATTTCATTCCAAACGTTAAAATCTCATAACCTTTTTTAGGAATAAATCCATAATTTTTTATACATAATCATAAAGGATTTTTAAGGTGAACAATAATATACTTTTAGTAAGGTCTTATCAAAGGAGGTTATGTATGAAGCAACTTTATATAAAGCAGAAGGTACTCAGTCTCAATGGCAAGTTTACGGTTAAGGATCAGCAGGAGAAGGATGTATATTTCGTAGAGGGCAGCTTTATGCAAATTCCAAAAACTTTCTCCATCATGAATTCAACAAGAGATGAAGTGGCGCTCATTACAAAAAAGACGTTTAGCATGTTACCAAAGTTTTTTGTTGAGGTGAATGGCCGAGAAGTGTTAACGATAAAGAAGGAATTCTCCTTCTTTAAAGCACGCTATACAATTGAAGCGGCAGGTATTGAAGTAAATGGTAATTGGCTGGATATGGACTTTCAGGTATTACAGCATGGTAAAGTCGTTGGGACGGTAAGCAAGGAGTGGTTCACTTGGGGCGATAGCTACAAGGTTCAAGTATTGAATGAAGAGATGGAAACCATGGTGATTGCGCTCGTTGTCGCCATTGATTGTGTGAAGGCTGACCAAGCAGCTGCTTCATCAGGAGCGACTACTTAACGGACGTATGTACATAAGATAGGGACGGTTCTTGTGGTCATAAGCATATTAAAACTATAAGAACCGTCCCTTTGGTTATGATGGATTCGTTGACCACAGTCCTGCCGTTTTTAGGACAACTCTTGGATGAAGCTTTAAACCTGATACAATCAGGTCAGCTAAATCTTCAGGGTGCATCACTTTTTCTGAGTCGCCCGTAATGAGATTGGTATCATAGGCTAAATCCGTAGCGACTGTACTTGGTGTTAGTGCTGTCACCCGAATATTATGCTTTCTAACTTCAAGCATGAGCGATTCTGACAGTCCAAGGACAGCGAATTTGGATGCACTATATGCACTTGTAACTGGAGCTCCTTTTTGCCCTGCAGAAGAAGAGATATTGATGATATCCCCGGATTTTCGTTCAATCATTCCCGGTAAGACAGCTCTAGTAACATTATAAACACCCATTACATTTACCCGGATAATGCTTTCCCACTCTTCAGGAGATAACTCTAAAAAACCTCCAAATTTGGCAATCCCTGCGTTGTTAATTAAAATATCAATAGACTCGAGGTCTGATTGTATATGCTCTACAGCATGTTGAACGGACGTTAGATCAGCTACATCAGCTGCTGCAGCAGAAACGTTAACATCATATGAAGCTAGTTCAGCAGCCACTTTTTCCAGGTTAGACATATTTAAGCCGATTAACCCTACATTGACACCTTCTTTGGCTAAAGCAATGGCTGTAGCTCGGCCAATTCCTCTTCCAGCCCCTGTGATGATTGCGTTTTTTCCTTTTAATGAGATCATCTGTACACTCCCTATGTTTACTAATGAGTCATTTCACAAGTATTATCTCCATATTTTTCAAATTCATTACGAATAAGGTTTTACCGAAGAGTCCGAATTCCAACTCAACAAGTAAATAATCAGATTCTCATAATGGGGAAATTGCTTTTTGTCTCAAGAAAATAGCCTAGTCTATAGAACTAGGCTATTTCTGTATTTCTGCCAAAACATTTCTGTCTGCTACTATTGTTGTACTAACCGGACAAGCATATGAGCCAGTTTATGCTGCTCTTCCTCCGTCCCGACTTTCCAAAGCTCTTGCAATAATCGCTCCTCGGTATTCTTAGGAGACTCCTTGGCCGCGAGGTAATCGGCTACTTTCTGAGCCGAGTTGGCTAACTGCTCTTCATCCATACCTAGCTTTTTACCTAAATTAACTTTACCACTAAGATATTCCCTGAAATCATCAAAGCTTGTTAAGGAATCTCCATTCTTATAAATCTGGTTTTCTATTTGTTTCTCATCTAACTGATTGTCCATGAATATCACTCCTTTAGATTGTTTTCATGTGCTTGTCTTGTACATTCCCTGTTCCTTCTTAAATAAAACCTATTATAAAAGGTTTCCTAAAAAAGGTTGATAGGAGCATTGAAAATCAGAACAGACGAGAAAAAGGCCACTGATTGGGCTTTTGCTCACAGTGACCTTTTACTATCATTAAGATATCTTGCTAAACTTCATTCCAAAAGTTAAGATTTCATAATTGTTTTTAAGAATAAATCCATAATTTTTTTTATGGTCAATCACGATATCCTCATCTAGATGGCTAATCACCACTGGGTCGATTAGAATCGTAATTCCATCAATCATAAAACTCTCTTCATTGCTTATTTGCTCAACCTGAGCAAGTTCGTACTCATAGGTGGCACCTCAACCAGTCGTTCGGATTTGAACCAGCTTAATGAGGGGCTCTTCACCAAGTAGATTTTTTAACTGATGCTTTGCGTCTATCGTAAGCGTAACCTTCATTTTTTTCACCTCAATCTAATAATACCCTGTATTGAATATTCCTAACAATTTAGGTGTAACATTTTCAATATATTTATTTTTGAAAAAATAAATAATGATAACGCTTGCATGAATATTTAGTATATTGAGAAAATATTCATTGCGTGCTACTATTACAATAGTTTAAATTCTTCAGAGTTTAGACCTCCTAAATGGAACTTAGTCTAGACCACTAAGTTCTGCTTTGGCCTTTGATTAACCAATCAGAGGTCCTTTTTCATTGTTTGCTGTGGATGATCAGATTGATATCATGTATGAATTAAAAAAGGCTATTTTGGTATTATAAACCTGTAATCATTCGAATAATTGGTTTTAAAAACACACCGAGAGAAGGCAGTTAAATGTTGAAACAACTAACAAACAGAGTATATTATATGCCGCATTATTCAGATACGGATCGTCCTGCCTTGGGATTGATATGTGGGGATACCTTTAGTGTCATTATTGATTCAGGGAATTCACCTGCACATGCAAAGGATTTCCTCGCGTTAGTAGATAAAATGGATATACGGCCTGTCAAGTTTGTGATTATTACTCATTGGCATTGGGATCATATTTTTGGCATGAAAACGATGGGATTCGTATCGATTAGTCATGAGGATACGCAAAAGAAGATAGCATATTTGAAAACGTTAAACTGGGATGATGCCTCATTGGATGCACGTGTTGTGACTGGCGAAGAAATTGAGTTTTGCAGGGACATGATTAAACGTGAAATGCCTAACCGCGATCATTTGGAATTGAAGGTGCCGGATCTAGCCTTTACGGATAAAATAGCGGTGGATTTAGGCGGTGTGAACTGTGTCATTGAGCATGTTGGCGGGGTTCATGCGCAAGATTCTTCTATTATTTATATTCCTGAAGAAAAAGTAATGTTTTTGGGGGATTGCATCTATCAGGATTTTTATAGCGGCGAATGGAGCTATGACCTGAATGAACTTGTTATCCTATTAGACAAAATCAAAAAATACGATGTTGAGATGTATGTGACCGGGCACCAGCATCCAAAAACACGTGAAGAAATGTTGGGATTTTTTGATGATCTTACGAGTATCGGGGAAATTGTGGCGAAAGAGGTCTCACTCGATAAAGCTGTCACTGCCTTTACCGAAGCGCGAAAGGAAAAGCCGAGCGAAGAACAACTCGAGTATATTCAAAACTTTGTTAATGGAAATCGGAAGAAATGAAAATGCAGCAAGGCCGGTTCTCATGGATTGAGAACCGGCCTTGTGGTCTTTTTTCAAAAGTTTTAACTGTATATATTCAATTTTATGTTCGAGAACTGTTGGGGGATATAAAATTTATTATGGATGATTGGATAATCACCATTATTGTAAAGACTTTCTAATAGGATAAAGCACTCATTTTGGCCGATTAATTTTTCATTCTTATCGGCAACATTCACGGTATGTGTATATTTTATTTCAATTTCTCCATGGTTGGCATTCTCATATACTTGATTTTCTAGAAAATTCAGCAGCTGTTCTTCATTATTTAAATCCAGAGATAAACTTTCTACGGTTTCCATGGACATAAACGTAAACGCATACGCTACTAAGTCATTTCCCATTCGATACAATCGTTCAATTGCAACAACTTGAGACGAATCTCTTTTTAATACTTGTTTTGTGTATTCTGTATCCTCATCGAAACGATAATTTGTATCTATTCGGTCAAAGGTGCTTATATGACACTTATGCATGGGATTACTTAATTTTTCTAAATGAACATCCTCTTGTTTAACGAATGAATTGACCACAAAATTCCCTTTACCGCGTATATTTCTTACGATTCCATCATCTTGCAAGAGTGCCAGCGCTTGTCGTAAAGTAGCCCGGCTGATCCCTAGTCTGCTCGCTAAGTCTGGTTCTGACGGAAGTTGGCTGTCTACAGGGAATATTCCTTTCTTAATTTGAAGAAGGAGCTCGTCATACACATTTATATATAGTGGTTTTTTCAATTGAGCATGTTTAGTTGTATTCATTCATTTCGTTTCCTTTTCAGCAAATTTAACAAAGAACCCCAAAAAACATGTTTTGGGGTTCTTTTTATCGTAACATATTATTTTAGGAATGGTAAGAATGAATCACCGTATTCAGGCATATTCACTTCGAAATTATCGGCAATCGTTGCCCCAATATCAGCAAATGTATCATTTTCAGGTAATTTGCCAGAATCCTTCAATTTTTTCGAATAGGCTAAGACAGGAATAAATTCACGCGTATGGTCTGTACCCGCAAATGTTGGATCATTCCCATGGTCAGCCGTAATGATTAATAGATCATCCTCAAGGAGTGAATCCAATACTTCGTCTAAACGTTGGTCGAATGCCTCTAATGCTTTTCCATAGCCCTCTGGGTCACGGCGATGGCCATATAACGCGTCAAAGTCGACCAAATTTAAGAAGCTCATCCCTGTAAAATCTTTCTTGATAACGTCGAGCAATTTGTCCATTCCATCCATATTGTCTTTCGTCCGAATGGATTCAGTAACCCCTTCACCATCAAAGATATCATTAATTTTCCCAATGGCAATGACATCAAAGCCGCCGTCTTGCAGGCTATTCATAACTGTTTTTCCAAATGGTTTCAATGCATAGTCATGACGATTGGAGGTTCTTGTGAAATTCCCAGGGTTGCCCACATAGGGTCTCGCAATAATTCTACCGATTAAATAAGCAGGGTCTTTTGTGATTTCCCGAACCTTTTCACAAATATCATATAATTCTTCGAGCGGAATAATTTCTTCATGGGCTGCAATTTGCAGAACAGGGTCAGCTGATGTATAAACAATCAAATCGCCCGTTTTCATTTGATGCTCCCCATATTCATCAATAATCGCTGTCCCGCTTGCAGGTTTATTCGCTACAACTTTACGACCTGTTATTTCTTCAATCTGTTTAATTAGTTCGTCTGGGAATCCATTTGGGTAGACATTAAATGGTTTGTCGATATTCAAACCCATGAGTTCCCAATGTCCTGTCATCGTATCTTTGCCCACTGATTTTTCTTGTAATTTTGTATAATAAGCAAGAGGTTTATCTGCTTTTGGTACACCCAAGATTTCTTCAATATTGGATAGTCCTAATTTAGCTAGGTTCGGTACATTTAATCCATTCATATGCTCTGCAATATGCAGGAGCGTATGAGATCCTATATCATTAAATTGCTCCGCGTCTTTTCCTTCCCCAATACCTACTGAATCCATGACTACCAAGTGTATTCGTTTAAACTTCTTCACGCTGCTCGCTTCCCTTGATTTAGAATGTTATTGTCTTTTTTACGGCCAACTAAAGCCCAGAATAAAACGATCGCAAATAGAGCAATAGCTGCAATAATAAGGATAATGGAACCATAGTTCAATGCTGCTGCATTATCTGTCGTAAAACTCAAGAAGCCAAATTGTAAATCTTTCTTATCAATTAAGAACGCAGAATAGGTGAAACCAGCTGACATCGCAATATTGATACATAAATTATAGAATCCTAATGCAGTCCCAGCTTTTTCAACTGGTACATTTTTAATGCTAGTATCGATTAATGGCGCATATAACAAAGCAAAGCTGCATGAGAATAAAATAAGAGAAATAACAAATACAGTAATCGATGAATCTACAAAGATGGAGCCCATTAAAATACTGATTGTAATTAAGCTCATCGCTAAATAAACACATTGTAAACTACTTAAATATTTCCCGATTTTTCCTGATAATGCACCTACCAATGCTGCTAACAAACAAGCTGGGATGAACATCAATGAAACAGTATCCAGTTTGATTTCATATACAGTCGTTAATAGGAATGAGAGTGTATTTAACGCATATGCAGCATAGGTAGAATAAATGATAAATGCCACTATTAATACGAATAAAAATTGTTTGTTTTTAAAGAATTCAATGGTAATAAACGCATTTTTCTTTTTACTTATATATAGTAAGAACACAATAACAGCTGCGACGAAGAGGATAAATAGTCCCCAATTGAAATAGCTCATGTACAACATGATGGAAGTTGCCACTGTTGCGATTAAAATAAGTCCAATAAAGTCTACATTATTTTTCTTTCGATCTTCTTTTGGTAAATATTTGAGAATGAATGGCAGTAATAATAAGCTTAGTAAAGGAATTAAAAACAAGTTTTGCCATTGCAGATACGTAGAAACAAATCCGCCAGTTAATATCCCGATCACGGTCGCAAGTTGGTAACTACTTGTACTAAAGCCCATATATTTTTTTTGCTCTGCTGGACTTGCGTATTTTGCGACAAAGATTAAGTAAAGTGTTTCCGTTGCCCCTAAACCAGCAGATTGGATGATTCTTGAAAAAACAAGTAACCAGTAATTATCGGAAACAATATAACCAAGTAAAGAACCCGCGCAAATTAAAATGATACCGGCTACTAGTAAATTCCGTACACTAATCGAATCAGACAAAGAAGAATAAACTACTGCACCGATTCCAATTACCAAACCTGCAAGCGTTACTTGCCAGCTGACAGTACTTGCGGATACGCCAAAATATTTTACTAAATCTGGAGAAATAATTTTAAAAGAGTTATCAATTACGAGTGAAAAAATCATTAGAAGTAAGACGACCGGAACCGTTTTACTTAAGTTTACAACCGGTTTGTTTTCAATTGAACTATTCATGATAGTACCTCCAGGATAAATTCCGAACAAAGTTGATTAACAGCGTTTTCAATATATGGATGATAGCAAGCTTCCTTCACGACAATGGCCGGGAAGGAGGCTTGTCTTTTATGTTTAATGGATAAAAGTTAAGCTAATTCTAATGCGATTTCCATCATTTTTGTAAAGGCAGTTTGACGTTCTTCTGTTGAAGTCTGTTCTCCTGTGATTAAATGATCACTCACCGTTAAAATACATAATGCATTAACACGCGCTTGAATCGCATTCCAATATAAAGATACAGATTCCATTTCAACACTCAATATCCCCATGTCTTGCCATTTTTTCATAGCCGTTGGATCCGCGCTATAAAAGATTTCACTGGATAAGATGTTTCCAATATGAACTTTCTGTCCTTTTTCGTCCGCTACTTTCTTTGCTTTTTCTAAAAGCTCGAAAGAAGCCGTTAATGGAAATTGTCCAGGTAAATTAAATTGGTGGCCATAATTGGAATCCGTTGCCGTTCCCATACCTAAAATCACATCATATAAATCTATGTTTTCCTGCATGGCACCACATGTACCAATTCGGATTAAGTTTTTTGCACCAAAGACATTGATTAATTCCCAAGAGTAGATCCCCATGCTTGCTGGGCCCATTCCAGTCCCCATAACAGAGATTTTCTTTCCTTTGTAAGTGCCTGTATATCCCAACATTCCTCTTACTTCGTTAAAACACTCGGCATTTTCTAAAAAAGTTTCCGCAATAAACTTGGCTCTTAATGGATCTCCTGGTAACAGTACCGTTTCAGCTATTTCTACACCATTTGGTTTAATGTGTGGTGTTTCTTTTGTATTCATCATCATTTTTATTTGCTCCTTTGGTTTAAAATTATTCTTTTTAGACATGTCTATTTTTTATACAAGTTAAAAATAGCACACCTTTTTATTTGATGCAAGCACTTCCAAAAAATACAATAGCGGCTCATTGTAACTCCATTTCTTTATAGATACATGATACATTTCGTGAATATTCGACAAGATTATTGCTAACTAAACGTTTGATTAAAACAGCCTTGACCTCCTTTGGAAAGGGAACTCTATGCATTTTACTTTCAAAAAGTTTGTCGAGGAATTATTTGGCAAATGTTAAAATAGACATAATAAGTGAAACGGGGGAATGAAATTTGGCGAAGAGAAGAACGAAAAAACAACAGAAAGAGATAGAAGACGGTATAAAACTATTGCTTATACTTGTTGCAGGAGCTTCTTATTACTTTACCAGAGACTATGTTATAACTGGTTGGATGGTGGGACTAACGTTCATTGCGGTTATTGTTTTTGCTGTCTACCAAAATAAAAAGAAAAAGGAACGACTAAGCAAATCTGGTATTAAAGATATAGATTCAATGGACGGCATTCAATTTGAGTATTATTTGAAAGAGTTGTATCTTAGTAGAGGTTTTGGTGTAGAAGTAACAAATGCCAGTGGTGACTATGGTGCGGACCTTTTACTGACTAAGGCGGGGAAAAAGATTGTAGTTCAAGCCAAGCGGTATTCCAAGGATGTTGGAATCAAGGCCGTTCAAGAGGTGATTGGCGCCAAGTCTTATTATAAGGCTGATGAAGCTTGGGTTGTTTCGAATAGCTACTTTACGAAAGCAGCAAGGGAATTAGCCAATAAAGGCAATGTTTTGCTGGTGGATCGAGATAAATTGATAGATTTTATCCTAGTGTTTAACCCATCAAGCCAAATGAGGGATTCGGCTGAGGTGAAACTGAGTGAATCTAGTAGTCATGGTTTAACCTGTGTTAAATGTGGAAGTCCGATGGTTTTAAAGACGGGTAAGCGAGGGGCATTTTACGGCTGCAGCGGTTTTCCAAAGTGCAGGTATACAAGGGACAATCTGAAGACAAAAAAAGAGATTCGGCCAGTAGCCGAATCCAAAAATATATAAATAGGGGAGTTATGAAAAAGATAAAGTTTTAGGCTTCCTCTTCATGTTTCTATAATACCCCCTAATCATGACTAAACTATGAACAAAAATTTAAAGATCTATTAATGATTTTTATAAAGTGTATTCAAGAAGAGGCAATAGTGAATATGATGGTGCCAGTACTTTATCAAAAAAGGATGCATAGAAAGGCAAATAATAGTAAATAAAATAACAGGTATGATACGATATACACCTATAAAAAGTAAATACATATCCATTCAAAAAGGAGAATGAAGCATGAATTTTGTTACGCTAAATAACGGACTAAAAATGCCTCAGCTGGGATTCGGTGTTTGGCAGGTTCCAGACGATCAGGCAGCAGAGTCAGTTGCCATCGCACTAAAGGTTGGCTATACCTCTATTGATACGGCGATGATTTATAAAAATGAAAAGGGCGTAGGAAGGGCGATTGCTGAGTCTTCCGTTCCTCGTGAAGAGTTATTTATTACTACCAAGGTTTGGAATAGCGATCAAGGTTATGATAATACCTTACGTGCCTTTGACGAAAGTTTAGGAAGACTAGGATTGGATTATGTTGATTTATATTTAATCCATTGGCCAACTCCTAATTTTGACCAGTATGTGGACACTTATAAGGCATTAGAAAAGCTATATCATGATGGCCGCGTGAAGGCAATTGGGGTTTGTAACTTTGAAATTGAGCACTTAGAGCGCATTTTAAAAGAATGTGAAGTTGTGCCGGTATTGAATCAGATTGAGTGTCATCCCTACCTTGCACAAAATGAATTAAAAGAGTTTTGTGCAAAACACAATATTTTTGTAGAAGCATGGAGTCCTCTTGACCAGGGTGGAGAGGTGCTGCAAGACGAAGTTATTCAAAAAATTGCAGCCTCACGCAGCAAAAGTCCAGCACAAGTTGTGTTGCGCTGGCATTTACAAAATAACACCATCGTTATTCCAAAATCTGTTACACCATCAAGAATCGAAGAAAACTTTAACGTCTTTGATTTCGGACTAAGCACAGATGAAATGAATGAAATCGATAAACTTAATCGTGATCGACGCAAAGGTTCACATCCGAACGACATGCATGCGCGATAACGTTTCAGAAGCTTCCACAGTTAAAGCCTGGCCATCGCCAGGCTTTTTAGTTTTATTATTTTTGCAGCTTATAAACCTCTTATAGAATAGATTAATTCATCCTCTAGGGCCTTGATCACTTTACCTGTATCCTTAAAACCAGCTGATACATAAAGCTTTTTGGCCTTTTCATTTTGAGGAACAAAGGTGATAAATATTTCGTCACATTTAAATTGATTCACCATTTCTTTTATGACTAAGTTTAATGCTTGCCTGCCAAACCCATTTCCTTGAAATTTGTAATCAATCATCATTCTACAGATTTCATAGCCAGTAAGTTCATCCGAATACCCATACATTGTAAAGCCGATGGGTGTATCGTTTTGATATATGGCTTTCACTGTCCAATTCTCTTCCATACTGGCCTGCGCTAAAGACAAACAATTTGACGCAATGGTTTTTTCAAATACTCTGTTCTTTTGATCTTCTGCACTGCAAAGTCTAACAATGTCCAGCCAGTTTTGTTTATTTACTTCTTTTAACGTAATCATTTCATTTCCCTCTAATCGTTATTTTTCACCTTTAATAAATTCTCCTTTTGGCGAAAAAAACCTTTGTTTTTACTATAAATTGTTACCAGAGAGGGATGACGCACCTGATTCAAAATTGTTCAGAAAAAAAATACCGAGCAATCTACCAGATTAACTTGATTGTCTTACCGAAAATTTCCTAATGAAACTCATAAGGAACCTGACCAATATAAAGGATAAGGAAATGGAAAAAAAACTGTGGAAGGAGGTCCACGATTTTTTATAGGTAATTAACTTTGTGTTTTTTTCAATCCAATCTTCCGCTAATGCTGAGGGAGCACTAAATAATATGCTTTTTACAATGATCCCTAATGGACTTGAGTTTTTGGTTGCTTGATTAAAATACATGCAGCTTACAGGAAAAAGTAGATAACTAAACAAAACACTAATATCAAAGGTTTTAAATAAGTTTACAGGATACTTAAGATACCCTTTTTTCACTAATATGTTGTCTAAAAACGATGCAATATAACTTTTCAATAAAAAAATAATCAGCCAATCCTTTATAGGGGGCTTTCTAACTGCATGTAAAAAAGTAAAGATTCCAAAGATGAATAATATCCTTAACATTTTAATTTCAAACTTTTTACCCATTCTACCTCTCCTTATTTGTTTTCATTAGTTTTACCAAAAGAGAGGAAAAAACCATTTTTACAAATGGATTTCCTAATGCGTAACTTATTAAGCTAGCTCAGTTATATGCAGCAACTCATTTTTATTTTTCGTTGTTGATTTTCGTATAGGGTGAGGATTCATAGGCGGAGAATTTCCGGCTATTGATATAGAAGGACCTTACGAAGCAAATATAAGCGGAGATATTCCGTTTAACTGCTTTAAATAAGAAAAATCCCATGGATTTGGATACAATAAGCGGAAAAACTCTGCTTATTTTTAAGGAAATATAGGTATTTTTGAAAATAAACGAAAATTCTCCGCTTATTTTCAAAACTCAGTAAAATCAACATTCAGTAGCCATTTTTAAAGGGAAAATTGGACATATTATCCGTAGGGGGTGATAAAGTGGACAACAAAAAAGAAACTTCCGAAGAAAAAGAAAAATACATTCGATTAGAAAATGACCGGCATAATGATAATGCTAGGGCAGCTGCGGCTCCTGAATCAAATACCCCAAGAATTAATACCGATAATCTTTAAAATCGGGAAACCGAATCCAAACGAAACCTACACCTATCAACGCTTGGATTAAAACCCAGGCGTTTTTCATTTCTCCCCGTTTGTATCCTTTTTCTAAAATTCATCTTGGCTCTGTTAAATAAACAGATTTATAGTATTCGGCTGAATCAAAGTAAACTATAATTTAAGTTGAAAAATGCTAAGAAAATCTTAAGATTTTCATCAAGTGTTTGTTAAGATTTCATGGGTATGATGATCCTAGTAGCGAAAATAAAGGAGATAGGATATCCATTACATAGTCGGGGGTTGACGTTCGTGAACATATTGGTCTGTGATGATGATAAAGAAATTGTGGACGCAATTGGAATTTACTTAGAAAATGAAGGCTATCAAATATTTAAAGCTTATGATGGAATCGAGGCGATTCAAGTGATCGACCAACGGGAGATCCATCTTATTATCATGGATATTATGATGCCGAGGATGGATGGAATAAGAGCGACGATGAAGATTCGAGAGGATAATAAAATACCATTGATTATGCTATCGGCTAAATCGGAGGATTATGACAAAATACTAGGCTTAAATATAGGTGCGGATGACTATATCACCAAGCCTTTTAATCCATTAGAGCTGATTGCGAGAGTGAAATCACAATTGCGAAGGTATACGACCTTTGGAGGCGTTGAAACCAAAAGTAATGTATACAAAACGGGGGGGCTCGTCATCGATGATGAAACGAGGACCATTACGGTCGATGGGGAGGCAGTCCACCTTACGCCGGTGCAATATAAAATCGTAAAGCTGTTGACCGCAAACGCCGGCAGGGTCTTTTCGATAGAGGAAATCTATGAAAAGGTATGGAATGAAACCGCCTTTAGTCCGGAAAATACGGTAACCGTTCATATCAGAAAAATTAGAGAGAAAATTGAAATTAATCCGAAAGAGCCTAAATATTTAAAGGTGGTGTGGGGAGTTGGATACAAAGTTGAAAAAATATAGCCACTTACTGGCAACAAAGATCATTATTTTTATTATCATGATTCTCTGTTTTACAGGTGCCATCAATGCAGTTCTAGAGGTAGAAATAAAAAATGATGGTGATTTTGGAGTTGTTTTTGAAGACGACTATTATCTTAGCAGGGCATTTGTCGAGGAGGGTGAAACGATCACGGGCGACTTAACTAGACTGCTAGGGGAATTTAAGAATGAAGAAAATATCGTAAACGGCGGGACCATCAGTGAGGAAGAGTTACGAAGTGAAGAAGAAATCCTTTTTGAGGATTATCACCTACAATCAAAAAATTACAATCCGAATTTAAGTGAAGATGAAAACTATAAAAAGTTTAAAGAAGAATATGCAGATAAGATCTCTCATGCAAAAGATATGCTGATAAAAAATGATATAAGGGAATTTCATGTAACGCTTCAAAAGCTAGGGAAGGCTGAAGGGTCACTGTATTACGCTAGTGATGGTGTCAATGTGTATACGAACACCACGAAGACAGAAAAAGGACAGTTTAAAACCTATCCTGCTTATATGGTTTTTGAGAACTATCAAAAGGAAATTTACCCAAAGGAATTAGAAGAGAATCAATACGTAGATCGGATTACCCAGAGAGTGGATGAGTTGAATCCCGAAAACCAAGTGCTTTATGTGTCGTTTACGGAGAAGTTTTTAAATTCTAAGATAAAAGAGTGGAATGAGAATAAAGAGCTTGCTACCAAAAACTTTTATCTTCTACTTATATGTTTGGCAGGGTTTATTGTTTCTTTTGTTTATCTTGTACTCGTAATCGGCAGAAAATCATTTAAGGATCAAGAACTGCACGTACATGCATTTGATAAACTCTATAATGATATTAATATCGTGATTTTTATAGCGCTGATAGCATTTTGGGTGGCCATGCTAGAGGAATTATTTAATGATAGTAATATAATCATCCTACTCCTGACGATTCCGCTTGCTGCCTTGGGATTCGGGCTTGTTCTATCACTCGTGAAACATTTAAAAAATAGAACGTTTTTCAAGCATACCTTGATTTATACGATCATCAGTAAATTGGTTCATTTTATAGGAGATGTTTACAAAAGCGGAAGTGTTGGGGTAAAGACGGTCCTAATCGTTGTGGGATACCCGCTATTGGTTGCGGCAACGTTTTTCATGTTTCCGATAACCATCGGTCTTGCTGCTTGGTTTGCACATAAGAAAATCAAGGCATTTCTAGCGATTAAAGAAGGGGTAGAGAGAATTAAAGATGGAAATCTTCATCATAGCATTGATGTTGGTGGAAAGGGAGAATTTGCGGGACTCGCTGCTAATATTAACAGCATCACGGATGGTTTGAAAAAAGCGGTTGATAGCGAATTAAAAAGTGAGCGGTTAAAGACGGAGCTTATCACAAATGTGTCTCATGATATCAGAACCCCGCTGACTTCGATTATTACCTATGTGGATCTATTGAAAAATGAACAGGACCCATCAAAGGTAGAACAATATATCGAGGTACTGGACCAAAAATCAAAGAGGCTAAAAATCCTAACAGATGATTTATTTGACGCAGCAAAGGCTACAAGTGGAACCATTCCGGTTCAGTTTGAGCGAATTGATATTATCTCACTAATCAGCCAGGGCCTTGGGGAAGTGAATGATAGAATTGAAGATTTAGATTTAATGTTTAAGTTTCATCATCCTCAGGAAAAGGTATATATTGCGGCTGATGGAAAATTACTCTGGAGATCCATCGAGAACGTACTATCCAATATCTTCAAATATGCCCTTCCAGGGTCAAGGGTCTACATCGATATCGAAGAGGCAGGAAATGAAGTTCTTCTCACCTTTAAGAACATTTCAGCCTATGAGTTAAATATTTCAGCAGACGAATTAATGGAGCGTTTTAAAAGAGGCGATGAATCGCGGTCTAGCAATGGAAGCGGGTTAGGGTTATCGATTGCGAAAAGCCTGATTGAAATACAAAAGGGTAAATTCATGATTCAAGTCGATGGGGATTTATTTAAGTCGATGATTTGTTTACCTAAATATAGTGAATAAATACCTGAGCCAGGCGGCAGCCTGGCTTTTTCCAGTTGGATTTGAGTGGTGGTGTGTGGAA
>NZ_BCVA01000068.1 GCF_001591505.1 Neobacillus niacini NBRC 15566 | reverse complement strand
GGGTCAGTTCATACCGCTGTCGTTTATATTGCACAGGAATCGTTATCCTTTATTGCCAGCAACTTCTTTGCTATTTTTAAGCATTGATCAATAGGAATGGTTTTTTCAAAGGAGAATTCGTATATACTTTGTATTCTCTTTGCAAGCTTATCTGGTTGGTCTAATTCATGTATCGCTTGTATGGTATCTGCGATTTCGGTGTCGTAATGGGCATTTTTTAATTTGAAGGGGTCCCATTCATTTAATAAGTCCACAAATTGCAGATTCGTTTTCATTTCACTTTCCATTTCATTCTCTCCTGCTCCAGGTAATCTATTTTAGAACATATTCTGCAAGTACGGTTTGAAGTTCGTATATGTTTAAGTTTTTGTTAAATTGTTTTTGAAGCGGGAGCGCGTTACCTGAAATCCAGATTTTTAATTCTGCGTCCAAATCAAAGCTTCCTGCGGTCTCAATGCTAAAATGGGTAATACTTTTATAGGGGATGGAGTGGTATTCAACCTTTTTACCTGTTAACCCCTGCTTATCCACAAGAATCAGCCGTTTATCCGTAAATATAAATAAATCCCTAATTAATTTATACGCTTTTTCAATTCTTTCATCTTTAGCAAGAATTCTTGCAAACTCCCTTTGTGCTTCTGCTTGGTTTACCTCAGAGGCATTTCCCATCATACCATCAAAAAATCCCATCTTACCCCACACCTTTCCTAACCTTTAACTTTATTATACTGATTAATCCCTACAATAAAAAGCTAGGCGTGACAAAGACGCCAAACCTCAAATATATGCTCATCTATTCGATTAAATCTACCAAATGCTTCAGCATTTGTTCACCTGAAATCACCGCTTCCCCTCCACCTTGTGCAAAGGAATCACTGCCTCCACCCTTACCGTTTATAAAGGGAAGTACATTTCCCATAACCTTTTTCATACTTCTTTTTTCTGCAGATCCCCTTGCACACACTAGCTGTAACCTATCCTCATTATGAGAAACAAATAATACGATTGCTTCTTCTTCTTTTTCTATGATCATTCGGGCTAATTTTTGCAGTTCCTGAATACTTTTGTTTTGAAAAACTTTACTGACAATTTTTTTCTCCATTTTGGCTAATAAGCTTTTTGCTTCATATTGCAGTATTGTTTCTAATGATTGTTCTAATTTTTTTTCGGCATTTTTTCCATTCTCTAACAGTCGACTAACCGCTTGCTGCATTTCTTTTTCTGGAGCATTAAGTAGTTTCGTTAGCTCCATAAGTACCTTATGTTTTTGGCCTAGCTGTTTAATCACACGATTTCCGCACACAAATTGTACTCGTGTCTTTTTCTTTTGCCTCTCCCAGTCCAATATTTTGATAGCCTGTACTTCTCCCGTGGCTTTTGGGTGAGTTCCGCCGCAGCCGTTATAATCAAAGTTCGGAATAATTACCAGTCGAATATTTTCTTTTACTTTCGTTTCTTTTCGAAGATTATAATGAGCTAACTCCTCTTCTGTAACCCACTTGGTTTCAATCAACCGATTCTCTATAATGATTTGGTTAGAAAGTTCCTCTGCTCGTGCCGCTTCAGATTCCAAGAGATTCTCAGTGTCTAGATCAATGGTTACAATCTCATTTCCTAAATGAAAGCCTACTGTCTTGTATCCGAATAGCTGTTCAAAAGCGGCAGATACAATATGCTGGCCAGCATGCTGCTGCATGTAATCAAATCGTCTATCCCAATCAATAACACCTTGTACGGCTGCGTTTACATCATCTAGTTCTTTTTCGAGGTAGTGACGAACTTCACCCTCAACCTCTTCAACAATAAGAACTTTACTATTTTCAATGGTTCCAACATCATGAGGTTGTCCCCCGCCTGTTGGATAAAATGCAGTTTGTTCCAACACAATATAGTTATTTCCATTTTCATCTTTTCTTTGTACTATCACTTTTGATGAAAACGATTGTATGTAAGGATCTTGATAAAATAATTTATTTCCCATTTTTGCATTCTCCTAGTGTTTATTAATAATAAAGCCTGTTCCCTCAATTATGAAGAAACAGGCTTGATCCGTCTAATTTTCGGGCTTATTTATTTGACTTTCCATTTGGTTTGTTCATCTTTGTATTCCTATATTGTTGAAAACCGCCCATTTGTGGATAGCCTTGCTGATAGCCTCCCATTTGCGGGTAGCCTTGCTGGAAACCTCCCATTTGCGGATAGCCATGTTGATAGCCCCCCATTTGCGGATAGCCATGTTGATAGCCTCCCATTTGCGGATAGCCATGTTGATAGCCTCCCATTTGCGGATAGCCATGATGATGGCCTCCCATTTGCGGATAACCTTGATGATGGCCTCCCATTTGCGGATAACCCTGATGATAGCCTCCCATTTGCGGATAACCCTGATGATAGCCTCCCATTTGCGGGTTACCAGGTTGTCCAGAAAAGCCGCCAAAAAATTGTCTACTTGCCATTATAATCTCCCCCTTACAGTCTACACGCTAGTGTATGTGAAACTATTCGGAAAAGCTTAGATAAATGGCCTATTTTAGAAGTGACATTAAATAAATAGGCTGTGTCAAAGGCAAATACGCAACGTTACTTTTCCTTGGAGATTTCACCACATGCAATGATATCACCGGCCTCCCCTTCTGGCTGGGTCATTCCATCATCTTTTTCTTCATGTATGACAATGGCAGTTCCATCTTTTCTAATCAGCGTTGCCTTGCCCTCTTTTAATGTTACACTAGGAGCGATTAATTCTGCTTTTACTGTTCCGTCATCCTCAACAATTAAATTGGGAAGATCACCTGAATGGGCACCTTTTGGGTGCAACAGACCATGATCTTTACCATCGGGGTTTAAATCCTTGCCAGACGATTTAAAATCTGGGGTCTTACATATGCCCTTATCATGAATGTGAACGGCATGCTCTCCAGCGGGAAGTTCCTTTAAATTAAAGATTAATTTTACTCCACTAGATATTTCTTGGAATTTAACGATACCGATGGAATCTCCCTTATCATTTAGCATTTTCACATCAAGTTTTGTAATATCCTTTTCCAAACAACCCGTAAGGAATATAAGTGGGATGATGATCCAAATTCGCTTCATAAGTATCCCCCCAAAATAGACATTTTGTCATAGTATCAACTTCGGGTTCGTACTTTATGTAAAAAAAAAAGAAACAGTGGCTTAATGTTCACTGTTTCCTTGACTATGTTGTTCAGACATTAATTTTTCCTCGAGTTCTTTCGCTCTCATCGCTTCCCGCTTTGAAATTTTGATAATGAACCGCATTGTTAATATGGCTCCTATCATAAAAATCAAAAATGTAATCGCAGCTGGACCATATTCAGATTTATCTTCCGGAAAATAAAGAAATAACGATAATACAAATGGCTGGATCATCTTTTTCTCCCTTTCTTTAAAGGAATGTCACTAAAGATTTAATTATAGCAATAAAAAGTGTATCCTGCCATTATTAGAAAAGTCCAGAGGTTTTACTTCAATACCTTAATTTCTTTTATTATTACATCTTCTTCTGGTTTATCCTTGGCATCAACTGGAGTTTCTGAGATTTTATCAACAATATCCATCCCCTCAACCACTTGCCCAAAAACTGTATGGCGATGGTCTAGCCAAGGTGTGCCCCCTCTTTCGTCATAAGCCTCAATAATTTCTTTTGGGAAACCCGCTTTTTCCATTTCCGTTTTCATTGACGGGTCTACTGATTTTTTCGTTACAATAAAAAATTGGCTCCCATTTGTATTGGACCCTGAATTAGCCATGGATAATGCCCCGCGTAAATTAAAAAGATTGGTTGAGAACTCATCCTTAAATGGCGCTCCGTAAATACTTTCTCCACCAGTTCCGTCGCCATTTGGATCGCCGCCCTGTATCATGAAATCATTGATTACCCTGTGAAAAATCAGTCCATCATAGTAACCTTCCTCACCATGTGTTACAAAGTTTTCTACCGCTTTTGGAGCATATTCAGGAAACAACTTAATTTTAATGTTACCCATTGTCGTGTCAATTTCAACGAGCTTTTCATTTTCGGATACCTCGCTTGAAAGTTGAGGATAATCTGTGTTTGCCACTTGATCGCTCCCTTCCTTTTCCTCCGTTTTTGAAGCAGTACTCTTAGGAGCTGCTTCCTTTGTCTCTTTGCTTGTCCCACATCCAGCCAAGATAAGCACACCGATCATTAAGACTAACCAAAATTGCATTTTCTTCATCACTATCATCCCTCCATTTAATTAATTTAACCGATATTTTTGTTTTTTGCACTTCGTTTTTTATATAATAGGTTAAAGAAGATGGAGGGGTGGTTTTTTTGTCAGAATTGCAGATTGGGGATATGGTTACCGGCATTTATAAAACTGGAAAATATATTGGGGAAATTACAGAAGTTCGTCCACAGCATTATTTAGTCAGAGTTTTAGCTGTTGTCAAACATCCTATGCAAGGAGATTTACATAATCCAAAAGAAGCGGATGTACTTATTTTCCACGAAAGAAAAGCTCTCTCATATAGAGAGCAAGCCAATATTCCAAAGCAAATGGTCAAACTTTTCACGGAGGAAGTACCTGACTATCTCGCGTCATTAAGACAAGCAGTTGAAAAAATGAAAAATGAATTAACAGAAAACGCTTCTGACTGGGCAGAATTGAGTCTAAAAAGTGTTGCTTCCCTTGAAAAGGATTATTTCAAATAAACAAGTTAAGGCCAAATCAGATTGAATGATTTGGCCTTTTATGCGAATTCATTTAATAGTTTTGAAAAATCGACGCGATCACCGATTGTAGTTGGTTTTGGCTTTTCCAAATAGCGTTTATCCTTTTCAACAAGTCGGAATATGTTGTAAGTAGTCAACGCGTCATCCAGCGCTCTATGGTGCCTTCCTGTTCCTTCTTTTCCATACTCCTGTACGGCTTTCCATAAACCTGTCTGGTTCTGGTCCCCAAAGAACCTCTTATACTCCATAGATAAATCTAATTCGGCTGCTTTAAACGGAAATGCCACCCCTGCTTCTAAACAATTATGCCTTAGTACCTTCATATCCATATTTCCCCAAGTGACAATGGTAGTTTCATACTGATTATTGAATTCTCCTAATTTCCGGACGAGTTCATAAAATGAAATTCCCTGATCAACCTGCTGCTGTGAAATATGTAAGAAAGATTTACAGCGTTCTGATAGAGCTGGGAATTTAAGAGGAGTTACATAGGACGAAAATTGCTCTGTAATTTGATCATCAACAACTGCAACGAGTCCTACTTCAATAATCTCCGCAAAAAAGTCTTTCATACGAACATTTCGTTCAGGCATGGTAAATTCAAAATCAATAAAGATAGTTTGTCTATTTTCCTTCATTTTTCCACCACCTTTTTGACGTCTTCTTACTACCATTATATAAAGAAACCTGTACAAAGTATTGTACTAATTCTCTATATTTCTTATATTATATCACGAAATTATCATAAATTTTTTAAATATTTTTTCAATTCGCCCAAAAAAAAGATGGAAAGTATCCCATCTATTTTTATATCACTTTTTTAATTTAATTACTGCGATTGTACATCTTGAAATACAAATAAGACGGTCCTTTTCATCCGTAATTTTGACATCCCAAACCATTGTTGTTTTGCCCTGGTGCAGGACCGTCCCTATAGCTGTTACGGTTCCTTCTGTAATCGGACGAACATGGTTAGCGTTAATTTCTAAACCTGCAGCACCTTCTGTTTCTTTATCAACCAATTCATATGCACCAACACTTGCAACTGTTTCTGCAAGGGCAACAGAGGCACCGCCATGTAATAAACCAAATGGCTGGCGGGTTCTTTCATCTACTGGCATGGTTGCAATAACCTTTCCCCGTTCTAAATGCGTTATTTCAATACCTAATGTTTCAATTAATGTGTTTTTAATCATTTTTTTCTCCTTTCGAAAGTATCAGTGGTAAATGTCCTTCTATATATTCTTTTTTCAGTTAAAATATCCTCTTACTATGTAAAAAAAAAAGGAAAAAACAGCCTAGAAAGCTGTTTTTTACCATTTTAATAAAAACCAGGGGCCCCAAATCCTGGGTAACCAAATCCTGGATACCCAAATCCCGGATAACCAAATCCTGGATACCCAAATCCAGGGGCTCCGAAACCAGCACCATAAAATGGTCGAGGATAAAATAAAGCACTTCCTAATAGTCCACCCACTAAACCGCCTAAAAACGGCAGCCCAAAACCAATAAATCTCTGACCTCTTACAGGATACGGACTTCGATATTGATACATCCAACAAACCTCCTTTTAATCTCTATACTTGCCTACACTACTTCATATGCAAAAAGAAGTCAGATGGGTTGGGCAAATAGAAGGTGGCAGCGCCCGTTTCGTCAAATATAGATAAGAGTCACTCCTTGAAATAGAAACAAAATACCCACGAAATGTGAAATTTCGTGGGATTTATTTTCCTATAAGAGCAAAAATCAACCGTACAACATCGCTTTAAACATTATTTTTCAATTGGCTCAAAACGCTCAACAAATAAAGCAAGTGTCCTGGTCATTACACCTGTTGCCCCTGCAGGACCAAGATCATGTTCCTTAGACGTCGTAGACGTTCCAGCAATATCCAAATGAACCCAAGGAGTTCCCTCTGTAAATTCACCTATAAAGGCACCCGCTACGATGGCATGTCCTTCACTGCCAGGAGAATTATTTAAATCTGCCACTTTGCTGTTTCTAACTCGTTCTTTATCCTTTTCAAACAACGGTAATTGCCAGATTGGCTCTCCTGCTTCCATAGAGGCCTCTAATACTTGTTCATACAATGTTTCGTGATTTGTCATGGCACCGGATGTATGTAATCCAAGTGCCGTAATAACACCACCGGTTAAGGTCGCCACATCAACTAAATATTCCGCTCCATGGTGCTTAGCATAGGTTACAGCATCGGCTAATACGAGTCGGCCTTCTGCATCAGTATTTAATACCTCAATAGTTTTCCCGCTCATCGAGGTGATCACATCATCCGGTTTGAAGGCATTACCAGAAATCATATTGTCCGTTGAAGGAATAACCGCAACAACGTTTTGCTCCGGTTTTAATTCTCCGATAATTTCCATAGCACCTAGAACAGCTGCAGCTCCGCCCATATCCGATTTCATACCTACAATGCCAGCTTTCGTTTTGATAGAGTAACCTCCTGTATCAAAGGTAATTCCTTTTCCAACCAATCCAATTACGTCTTTCCATTGCTCTTTCCCTTGGTACTTAAGAACAATCATCTTCGGAGGTTCTGTAGATCCTTGGTTAACAGCCAAAAATGCTCCCATACCCAGCTTTTCAATCTCTTCCTTATCAAGTATTTCAATTTCAAAGTCATATTTAAAAGCAAGCTCTTTTGCGTATTCCGCCATATCCGTTGCAGTAAGGAGATTTCCTGGAATATTTACAAGTGTACGGGCAGAGTTCGTTCCTTTTCCAAAAGCGCGGCCTACTGTCAGCGAAGCATGAATTTCTTCCCGATCAATACTTTCACAATAGACAGTAATATTTTCTATTCTCTTTTCCGGCTCGTTTGACTTTTGCTTATAGCCGTGGAATTGATAGGTTGACAACGTAACCGCTTCACTCACAGCGTGTGCTGCTTCTTGCCCGCTTACAGACCCCGCTGTTAAGGATTCCAAAAAAACACCACATTCTTGAAGCTTGCTTGCTTTTAAAGCTTTGAACGTTTTCCCTAAAGCCTCACATAGCCTTTCAAAGTTGAAATCTTTTTCCTTCCCAAGACCGACAAACCATATTCTTTTTGCACCGATTTTCCCGAAGCTATGTATTTTGCTAATATTTTTGAACTTTGCTGAGATATCACCGGCTTTGACAAGTTCTCTTAATTGACCTCCAAATCGGTCATCCATCTTCTCTAATATACCTGTAAACCTTTCTGGTTTATCGAAAAGTCCAATAATCAATCCCTCATGACCTGATGAAAGGTCAATTTCATTTTTAACTTCAAACATGTTTTCCACCTCCGTGTAAATTACCTGTTCATTATATCGGAAACATGAATATATTTCGACTTTCTAAGTATCTCTTACGTTAGACAATAAAAATAGCAGGCTATATGCCTGCACTATTTTCTCTCTGAACCAATAAACTGCTGACGGAACACCTGCATCGATTTATCTTCATTTAAAGCTTGTAACTCTGCCTCTGTGAGATTTCCATTCCCTTGTTCAATAATATATACATCGATTTCCTTTTTGCCCCACTTGTTATAAACGTCCTCAACCGTTTCATAATAAAGGTCGACTTTATCTCCCTTAATAGCTCCGCCTTTATCAGCGACTACTCCATAACCATAACCAGGAATAAATAGAATGGTGCCAATCGGAAAAACAGAAAGGTCTGCTGCAACAGTTGAATATAAATCTCGTTTTACTTTGACACCTGAATAGGTAATTCCATACTCAGGGTGGCTTTCATTTTTGCCTGTGGATTCATAACCTGCTGTATATCCTGTTGCGATTACTGTTTTTTTCGGATACTTTGACCAATCAAAGGCGTCCTCTAGCGCTTTAGGTTTCTCTGAGCTTGCAGCGTTAGAAGCTGCATGAGCTTCAAGTTCTACCATTTGTTTAATAAACAATTTAAGATCAATGCCTGTAATGGATTGAACAGTCACTAATATGGCCATCAGGAAAAGAACGGTCATCGCAAAACGCTTTGTCCAATTTTTAAAGTTATTCATTAAAATTTCACTCCTCCCAAAATATTCATTTCCTATCCAACTAGGAATTATTCAAAAAGGAGTAAAATCCTATTCATAAAAAAAAGCTTTTTTACCTAAGTTACTCCGAAAGTGGAGCATCTCAGGCAAAAAGCTTAAAACATTTGATATCCATTTTTTCGTAACATTTTAATCGTAACACCCGCAGCAATTGCCCCTGCTAGTCCACTAAGTAAAATTAGGATATCTGCTGTTGCTAATGACCCTAACTTTTGACCAAGCTCTTGAAACGCAATTTTACTATTAGTAATGTATTCGATAAACTTTACTTTATCAACAATAAATATAGCAATGATTGGATAAATAATTGCCATAATCCATGACATCCTTAAAAGCATGTTTAAGATAAAACCAATTCCAAAAAACAAAACAAAGAACAATAAGATCGATATGATTAGAACCACAATACTCATCTGCATGGAAATACCTCCTTTACACACATCCAAATATAAGTTTACTTAATGTCCAAAAAGGAGTCAATCCTAACATCTTAGATTATGGCTATACGAAAGAGGAAAAAACTTCAAAAAAAATAGCCTCCCGAAGTTTCTCGTGGAAGCCTAGCCCTATGTCATTTTAGGATCTTGAAAAACTATTTTTCCTGTTTCTTTCCAGAGCCCTCGCAGCAGGTACATGTTTCAGAACCCCCAAGCAGTAATTGAAAATATCCGGTACCTGAACAATAATCACAATTTCTTGTATCTAAACTAGTCGTATTCATTTCTATCAGCTCCTTAAAATATTATTTAAATTTTCTGATAATATACCAAGAAACTCACAGAAAGAAAAGGACGAAATTTAACCGAATTAAGGAGTGAAAACGGATACATCATAAGTTTTCTTTCATTATCTAAGTGTGACTTAAATTTTCTAAAGATTAAAAAAATAATTTATAAGCACTATAGTTAAACTGATCTCCAGGGTTTAGTTCATCATTTCCTGGCTTGGTAAAAGTGATGTTTTGTTTAATTAGGAAGTGCAGCATAATCGAAGCTTCTTTTTCTAGAAGGAGGTCCTCAGGCGCAATGAATCTTGCTTCATACAGTTCATTTTCTTGGTGTTTGATTTTTCCTTCATCAAGTGGTTCAAGTAAAAAAACGAGCAAATTATCACTTATTTCGTCTGAAATGACACCCGTTCTTAGCCCAATTAATCCCTTGACAACACAATCTATGTCGGTTTCTTCCTTTACTTCCCTAACCACTGCTTCATCCGCTGTTTCACCTTCTTCTACAAATCCAGCTGGAAGTGACCACTTTCCTTTTAGACCACCATAACGCTTTTTAACAACCAGCCAATTCCCTTCAGATGATTTGACCAACCCTCCAACAGCTAACCACACTTTGCCTCGTTTTGTTTTATTACTCATAAAAACCCCCCTTACTTCTCCTTTTTATTTAATATAGTAACAAAAAAGGACAGATTTCTCTGCCCCTTTAAAAATTTTATATTTAGAATACGTTAAATTTACCTTTTTTCAATACCAATCCAGCGCCGCCAATCATATATAGAGAACGATTATCGACTACTTTTTTCATAAAGGATGCTTTAGCACCGGTAACCTTTTTGCCGAACACAACTCCAATGGCGTCGTCATGACCAAGTGAACAAACCGTTCCTTTATTATCAAATGTGAAGGTTTCTAGGTCCTGTTTGTTCCGTACCAATGCTGCGATGTTACGTGCAACTACTTCACCTTGCTGCATAGCAATTTGTGCAGTTGGAGGATAAGGACGGTTAATCTCTTCGTTGATTACAAGAGAGCTGTCACCAATTATAAACACATCATCAAATCCTGGTACTCGAAGGTCTGGCTGTACTTTTACACGACCTCTCATCGCTTCAAAGCCTGATTTTTCAATAACTGCATTTCCACGAACCCCAGCAGCCCAAACCACTGTTCCAGCTTTGATTTCTCTCGGCTCTTCTTCACCTTTGGCTACAACGATTCCATCTGTTGTACATTCTTTAATGGCAGTTCCTATTAGGAATTCTACCCCTTTACGTTCCAATTGTGATACAGCATAGTTAACAAGTTCAGGGTCAAAACCAGGCAATACAGTTGGTGCTGCCTCTACACAAAGGATTTTTACTTTATGAGAATCTACATCGTATTCATGACATAGCTCAGGTATACGATTAGTTAGTTCACCTAAGAATTCTATACCTGTAAAGCCTGCGCCGCCAACAACGATGACTAAACGATCGTCATTCTTTTCTTCTTCCATTCCATAAGTCGCAAATTGATACTCAATATGCTCACGCAATTGACGAGAAGAATTTACGTTTGTAATTCCAAATGCATATTCCTTTAAGCCCTTAATTCCAAAGGTTTCAGGTTCTCCTCCAAGAGCAATAACGAGGTAATCATACTCGACTTCGCCCTTTTCTAAGATTACCTTTTTCTCATCTTTCTTGATTTCAACAACGGTGTCTTGTACAAAATCAACTTTACTTCTATCAATCACATCACGAATGTCATAACGGACACGATCATGATGAAGTGTGCCTGCAGACGCTTCGTGCAGCCATGTAGTTTCATAATGATAATCATTCTTATTAATTAATACAATATCTGCTTCATTTACACCTACAAGCTTTTGCAACCTTACAGTTGTCATAAGCCCGCCATAACCCGCACCGACAATAACAATTTTTGGCTTTCTCAAAGTGATCACTTCCACCTTTTTTATTTAGAGTAATATACTTGTTCTTATCTTCCTCAGCTTGTTACATTTTTATTTTGTTTAGAGGAAAAAAGTTTGTGATATAATTCACGTATAAAGACACAATATATTCCTTTTTTTGTCACAAAAAATTAACATCTATCCTCATTACATATTATGCTAAACTCTTCACATTATCAAGTGGTTTAAATGATTATTTTTAGTGAAAATAGTTTTATTTTTCCTTGATTAACTACTCTGAATATTCCCCAAAAGTTGTGAGGATTTTATGTTTTTGTGATATTATAAGGAATGGAGTCTGTTACTACATAAGTAAGGGGGATACAGCGTGCAAGAAGATCAAAAAGTTTATGATATTACCATTATCGGGGGCGGTCCTACCGGTCTATTTACAGCCTTTTACGGCGGAATGAGACAAGCTTCTGTAAAAATTATTGAAAGCCTGCCACAATTAGGTGGTCAATTATCGGCACTATACCCTGAAAAATATATTTACGATGTTGCAGGGTTTCCAAAAGTCCGTGCACAAGAACTAATTAATAACCTAAAAGAGCAAATGGCTAAGTTTGAACCAGCTGTTGCTTTAGAGCAATCTGTGGAAAAATTGGAAAAACAAGAGGATGGTACTTTCAAATTAACAACCAATTCGGAAGTTCACTATTCAAAAACAGTGATTATTACAGCAGGTAATGGTGCATTTCAACCACGCCGTTTAGAGCTTGAGAGTGCTGCACAATATGAACGAAAAAACCTTCATTACTTTATTGATGACCTTAACAAATTTGCAGGTCAAAAAGTTGTCGTTTTCGGCGGCGGCGATTCAGCTGTGGACTGGGCATTAATGTTAGAACCTATCGCGAAAGAAGTAACGATTGTTCACCGAAGAGATAAATTCAGAGCACACGAGCATAGTGTTGAGAACTTGCATAACTCAAAAGTAATCGTTAAAACTCCTTTTGTACCAGCGGAATTAATCGGAGATGACAGCGGTATCAAGCAAGTTGTTCTTACAGGTGTGAATGGAGATGGCCGAGAAGCTATTGATGTTGATGCCGTAATTTGCAACTATGGGTTTGTCTCCTCATTAGGTCCAATCAAAGAATGGGGCTTTGAAATTGAGAAAAATTCCATAGTCGTAAATTCTAAAATGGAAACAAATGTACCTGGAATCTATGCTGCCGGAGACATTTGTACCTATGAAGGGAAAGTAAAATTGATTGCCTGCGGATTTGGTGAAGCGCCTACGGCTGTCAACAATGCAAAAGCATTTATCGATCCAAAAGCTAAAATCCAGCCGCTTCACAGTTCATCGATGTTTGGTAAATAACAAACAAAAGGCGCCCCTATAGGCGCCTTTTATTTCTTTATTAACATTCTTCTGGTGAACCTGCTGCTGTTGCTGTTCTAAATGATGAGCCGCATCCGCATGAGGCAATCGCGTTTGGATTTTCGATGGTAAATCCCCCGCCCATCATCGATTGCTTATAATCAATTTTCGTACCATTTAATATAGGGGCATCCTCTTTATCCACAAGGATCTGAATTCCATACTGTTCAAAATGGAGATCATTTTCTTTCACTTCATGATCAAATCCCATACCATACGATAATCCGCTGCAGCCTCCACCTTTTACACTCACGCGCAATAAGGCACCTTCTTCTTCATTGTGTTTCATCATTTCTTTTATATGCAAAGCTGCCGCTTCCGTTAAAATAACCACTTCATTGCTCATTGGTTTTTTCCTCCTTTTTGAGGTACTACTTATAGTATATACAGTGAGTACTAATGACTCAACTAATTAAACTGTGAGAATAAAATAAAAGGGACGGAATTCCGGCCCTCCTTATTAAAACATTGGATTTTCATCTAAATATTGATAAATATTTTCCACAAGTTCATCCGGTGTATCGCCTGTTACAACTTCACCATTTACCAGTGCAAAAAGAGTAGAAGCACATTTCCCGCAATATCCGAGGCATCCATATTCAATGATATCAAGATTTGGGTCTTTTTCTAACCTTTCCAGGGCTTTTTGGGCACCACTGGCAAGATTACTCATACAAAATTCAATAATTGGCATAAACATGGCTATCACCTCTCCACATCATATTATCCTACTATTTTTCTTTTACTGCGTCAAATACCATGTCTCATGTCTAAATGTCAATAAAATTGTCATATGTGTTGTTATTTTGTCATAATTCAGCTATACTTTTAATGGATTTAAGACTATATTACTATCATTTACAACTTAAAATATTGACATGATTACTGGTTTACAAAAGGGGAATAAAAAATGAAAAACCTTGTAATTCTCGGCGGCGGTTACGGCGGAATGAAGATATTGAGTGAACTTCTACCAAACCATTTACCTGAGGATATAAGAATTACACTTGTTGATCGCGTTCCATACCATTGCTTGAAAACTGAATACTATGCCCTAGCAGCAGGAACTGTTTCTGATAAGGAGCTGCGCGTTTCTTTTCCAGAACATCCTCAGTTGGAAATTAAATATGGAGAAGTTACAGGAATAGAAAAAGACACTAAAAAGGTCCTGCTAAAAGATTCTGCTCCGATTTCTTATGACGACTTAATCATCGGTCTTGGCTGTGAAGATAAGTATCATGGTGTACCAGGTGCTGATGAATACACTTACAGCATTCAAAGCATTGAAAAATCCCGTCGTACGTATTCAGTACTGAACAATTTAGGACCTGGATCCGTGGTTGGCATCGTAGGTGCTGGTCTAAGTGGTGTGGAACTTGCCAGTGAATTAAGTGAAAGCCGCAGTGACTTAAAAATAAAACTATTTGATCGTGGCAAACACATTCTACCTGCCTTTCCTGATCGTTTAAGTAAATATGTTGAAAATTGGTTTCATAAGAATAATGTTGAAATCATCAATAACTCTAATATTACTAAAGTAGAAGAAAATTTACTTTACAATCATGATGAGCCAGTTCCATGTGATGTGATCGTTTGGACTGCTGGCATCCAAGCTAATAAGGTTGTCCGTGAATTAGGAGAAGAAATGGATCGCTCTGGAAGGCTCATTATTACACCCCGTCATCACTTACCGAATGATGAACACGTTTTTGTATTAGGTGATTGTGCTAGTCTTCCACATGCCCCAAGTGCTCAATTAGCAGAAGGTCAGGCGGAACAAATTGTGGAAGTGTTGAAAAAACGCTGGAATGGTGAGGAGCCTCCAGTTGAATTCCCAACGATTAAACTAAAAGGTGTTCTTGGTTCTCTTGGTAAGAAACATGGTTTCGGGATGATGGCAGACAGAGCGATTACTGGACGTGTAGCCCGACTGTTAAAATCAGGAGTGCTCTGGCTCTACAAGTATCATAACGGATGATTAAAAAAGCATTCCAGCTAAGCAGCCGGAATGCTTTTTATATTGATCTGTATCCGTACTTTTCCAATTCACTAAAGATGGTTTTTAATCGCGGGTTCCCTTCGCCGACAATTTTATCTTTAATCACAACAACTGGATAAAACAAATCTTCTTCAAGTACTCTTTTGGCAAAATCTTCTTTTTCACTTTCTTGAGGAGGTTGATAAATATCAACATACGTCATTTTGAATGGTTGATCAGGAAACTTCCTTGAAATGGCAGCCTCAAGCCATTCGAATGTTTCCTTTGAGGAGGGTAAATTTACACAACTCGGACATAATTGTTCTGCACCATAGAGGACAATTTCAACTGTATTAGTCATCCCATCAATCCTGCCTTTTTTCTTTTATTTTACAACATTTAAACTATTAAACATAAATATATGGTTGCAAATGTGCGAATTCCCATTTCATGAGAATGGATTTTTCTCTTCAATGACATTATAATATAAGGTAGGAAGGAGACGATAAATATGGCAGAACAAGTACAAGAAATGTTTGAGCAGGTTCAGGAAGTATTAGATAAATTACGTCCATTTCTTCTTCGCGATGGAGGAGATTGTGAATTAGTTGATGTTGAGGATGGTATTGTTAAACTTCGTTTACTAGGTGCGTGCGGAAGCTGCCCTAGCTCAACAATCACCCTAAAAGCAGGAATCGAAAGAGCACTATTAGAAGAAGTTCCTGGCGTTGTTGAAGTAGAACAAGTATTTTAATAAAGTAAAAAGCGATTGCTGACAAAAAGAGCAATCGCTTTTTTATTACCTTATAAGGAGCCAGTCTAATGGGGGAATTTTTAACGGTTGTAGTGGTGCACCAACGGTATGAAAAAAATTGCCCAAAAAACGCTCATACTCTGTTGATTGCTTTAACATCTTACTTAACTGTTCTTCCAAAAGCTTCTTTTCCTGCTCAGACCTAGTTATATAGTAATTTTCAATACACTCAAAGTAATGAAGTGGAAATACTAAACGGGAAAATAATAACCGCCATGAAAAAGAGGATAAGGGCGCAATACTTTGATATTCCGCAAAGAATTGTCTTACATCTATCTGGTAGGTTTGGGTATTACGAAAATAACGCTCTCTCGTCCATTCTGCGAGGTCACGGCTGCGATGATCAAATACCCAATCGAATGGGTTCTTAATATAATAATTTGCTCCCCAAGAATCATTTGAGAACCGTTCGTGACACACAGTTCCGCTATCTGATTCTACCGGCTCATCGTCCAGTTCCGTATCCACTAAATATTGAATGGCATTTTCAGTTAACCCAATATAGTATGGAAACGAATCAATAAACATACGTTCAAAATCATCTTCGGGAGTTTGAAACATCTGTTCACTCCAAACCTTTTCAATTTGATCAAGACGCTTCTCCCATAATTGCTTCCATTGTCCTATTCTACTTGTTCTTTCAATTTTGAATGGAACCGTTTTCCCTCTCTCATGAAATTTGGCTAACTTTCTCCCTAGTTTTACTTTTGCGTGTTTATCTATCTGCCGATGTCCCAGGACACAATATTTATGATCTTCCCATGTTGTAATCAATTCTCCTTCGATAGTTTGTAGAAACGCTGGAACATGCGCATCCCCGTTGGTTCTTAAATGTTCAGCAATTCTCTCTAGTTCATTAATATCCTCAGCTTCCCTGCCGTCGGATTTTGCGACCAAATAAAGCCAGCCATTTCCCCTGAGCGCGTCGTAAGAGTCTAATTTTACGTATTCATCAACTTGTATTCCATATTTATTTTCAAGTAATTTTTGAAGCACCCTTCCACCTCTTCTCTTTTCTGCTCTTATGTCATATATATGTAGTAGCCCAAAAAACTTGTTCTCTTCTTTCGTAATAAAAGTATAAGAAAAACGTTATAGGAGTAATCTGTAAGAAGGGTGTTGGTTCGTTCGTTCCTTTTCGATATGCCGTGCATATGTTGAAATTAAGAAATAGCCAAAAAAATTCCAAAGAAAAGGTGATAAATGGATGGCAGAAGATAAAAAAATGGATTTAACAGAAGAAACTGCACGAAGATGGATAAAAGAAAGAGGCGTTGAAATTCAGGATATCGCTGATTTAGTTTATTTCCTGCAGGAGAAATACCACGAAAATTTAAAAATGGAAGATTGTATTGCCAATGTGGAACGCGTCATTTCGAAACGTGAGGTTCAAAATGCCATTATAACAGGAATTCAACTGGATATGTTAGCCGAGAAAAACATGCTGGAGGAACCTATCCAATCCATTATTAAAACAGATGAAAGTCTTTATGGTGTCGATGAGATTCTAGCACTTTCCATCGTTAATGTGTACGGATCCATTGGCTTTACAAATTATGGCTATATCGATAAGCAAAAGCCAGGAATATTGGCTAGGTTAAATGATAAATCAACAGGCGAATGCCATACATTTTTGGATGATATCATCGGTGCAATCGCAGCAGCAGCCTCAAGCAGACTTGCCCACCGAGCCGCACATGTCGAATAAATCAAATAAGAAAAGGATGGAGAGAACAATCCATCCTTTTCTCACGGTTCCCATTGATCTAATGAATCAATGGCATATGTAGGTTTTCGGTCATAGCCCCGAAGTAATTCCTTAGTAGTGACACCCGTGTGGACTAGCAGTGTATCAAGGCCAGCATTCATCCCCGCTAATATATCTGTATCATAATAATCGCCCACCATAAGTGTTTCTTCTTTAGAAGTACCCAATACCTTTAGGGCCTGTTCCATGATGATTGACTCAGGCTTTCCAATAAAAGTTGGCTTGGTTTGTGTTGAAACCGCAATTACAGAGGTTAACGACCCATTTCCGGGGACTAATCCTCTTTCCGTTGGTATCGCTATATCTCCGTTTGTAGAGATAAAGGAAGCTCCATTGCGAACAGCAAGGCATGCCACTGCTAATTTTTCATAGCTAATTTCACGGTCGATACCGATAACAACATACTCTGCATTCTCTGTCGCGAATGTGAATTTCTTTTCTTCGATAGCCATACGAAGTCCTTCTTCACCGATTACATAAACTGAAGCCTCCGGCTTTTGGCTATAAATGTAATTTGCTGTTGCCTGACTCGTTGTAAAAATGATGTCCTCTTCAGCCGGAATATCAAAATCTTTTAGCTTTTGAGCAACTTGGGCAGGGGTTCGTGATGAGTTATTCGTTACAAATAAATATGGAATGTCCTTTTCCTTTAACTTTCTCACAAAATTCCCTGCTGCTTCAATTTTCTCTGATCCTTTATACATCGTTCCATCAAGGTCAATTAAATAACCTTTATACTTTTTCATGTTGATCCCTCCCTTATCTATCATATCCGAAAAATAAAAATGACCGCAAATGCGGTCGCTAATAACTATTAAATAAATGCGGTTACTGGACCAAGTTCATTCTCAAGATAGTCTCGGACATTCTCTGGGAATAAGGTTAAAACATTCATTTGGCCAGAGAACTGATTGAAGAGTTCTTCATGATCAATCTCCGTATACAATTGGACAAGTACCTTGCGATACTGGACAAGTCTTTTTAAACTTGTACCTGTTTCCTGGGTAACAACCTTTTCATCAATTAATATCTCAATAATATCTTCATAACTGCCAGGGTCTCTCATAATAAAACCATCAATCATTGCATTCCCCACATCTAACACCGATTCAATCATAAGATGCGTAATACGTTCTAATGCTGCTTTTTCTATCGGGGTTGACCACTCTTCCTGATTAGAAAATAGGCTGATTTGCTTTTCTAGAAACACCAATGTGTTCTCCAACTTTTCGCGGTCTACAAAATACATTTCATCCACTTCCTCATAAATAATCACTTATGTTGCGATTTCATCAAAAAACATAGCGGGACGGGCATAAAAATTCCCCTGTGCTAAATCTACATTATTTCTCGTTAATACGGACGCTTCTTCTTGGTTTTCAATACCTTCGGCCACCACTAAAGATCCTGCCTCCCTCGCAACGAGAAGCAAGCCCTTTAACATTGACTCTTTTACGGAGTTTTTATCTATATTTTCTATCACAGAACGATCAATCTTTATAATATCCGGCATTAGCTCGCTAATCGTATTCAAGCTTGCATAACCCGCTCCAGTATCGTCAACCGCAATTCTAAATCCCATTAGCCGCAATACATTAATATTAAAAACAAAATTCTTCAAGCCTTCAATTGAATCGCGCTCAGTGACCTCAAAGGTAATTTGTTTTGGGGAAATCCCCTTATATTTCTGAAGTAGTTTTTTCAAATCACTGGTAAATTTAATATTCCCTAGTGTTATCGGAGTACAATTAACAAAAATATCTTGACGGCAGCGAGATGCTTTTACTTGTTGAAAAATTTTTTCTAACACAATCATTTCCAATTCGTACAACCGACCCGTTTGCCTTGCAACAGAAAAAAGCTGTAGAGGAGCCTCTAAAGCAGTCCCTTTTGGACCGCGGGTAAGAAGCTCCCAGGCACGTACCTCCTTTGTGGCTACATCAAAAATGGGCTGTGCCAACAAAGTAATAGACCTCTTGGTAATAATGTTGTTTATGGCAAACAACATTTCATTGATCTCCAGCTGCTTTCGTTTTTCTGCCATACCAATTGCCAATCTATGCGCCCTAAAGATAGAATTTTGAATAGAATAATCATACTTATCAATAAACATATACCCCACATCAAAAGTTGGATATGCAGTGGAATACTGATTGAAGTAGGTTTCTGAAACTTCGTCTGTTATTTTTTTCAACAGGATATCAATATTAGAAATAGAATGTCTATCGTGATCGACAGTAATTACTAGTGTAATTTCTTCGCCATAATAATCATGTAGGGTTATAAACTCCTTTGGGTTAACAGTTTGTTCCACGACGGTCTGAAAAAGTTTCTTCACGTTTTTCAAAAATTTAATGTGCCGTTGCGAGTCAGCCTGCTCGATTAAATCATGCAGGTTACTCAACTTAAAAACAATTACCGCTACCTCATGACCCGCTTCAAAAGCGTTTTTTACCCCTTCCATATTACGCAAGGTAAATTGAGGAGGATAATAGCGTATGGACGAAAGAGGTAAAATCTTTCCCCATTGCATTACACTCTTAACTTTTTTCATGTAACGACAGTCCATCAATTCCATCCCTCTCAGAAACAGATACGACAATATTAACTTTATTGTAACACAATTTGACATAATCCGTTTTTTCTTCGAGTAAATATTTAGAAATATTCTATTAACACCAACTATTCCCCCATTTCCTGATTATTTGGTAATATAAAGAGGGTGAAGAAAACAACTAAAGGAGCACATGACATGAAAGAACGATTTTTCTTATATGATGATACAGAAGATACAAAAACACGATTTGTTAGCTTTGTTGGTGACAACCAACGCTTTGATTTGGCCATTGTTAAAACGGACCGTCATTATGGGAAGCACCTTGTACTCGATTTACAAGGAAGTCGTTTTGCCATTATTGGTGAGGATGACTTGAAAGAGGAAGGGTATTTAGAATACGCTTTCCAATTAAATGAAGAGGACGCAGAAGAATTACGTTCCTTTTTATTAGAATTAATATAATTCCTTTTTACATACTAATAACAAAAGGCGGAGGCGCCTTCGGAACAAGCACAGCTTGTTCCTGCGAGGGTTATTCAAAGGAGCTTTCCTTAGTGCACAGGGTGACAGGCAAAAGACGAGCCGGCAGGAAGGTTGCTTTTTAACCTTCTTGACGGATTGGCTTATGACCCGAGCTCCTAGGCGCTGCAGCTAGATTAATAAAAAGGAGTGCGTGATGATATGCCTGAAAAAAAGTCAAGAAGCTATTTTGACCTTTCTAATGTCGAGAAACAAAAAGACTTTCTGACAGCAGAGGAATTTCCAGATGGTCCGTTTGGATCTCCAATTCGTAAAGATGAGCCTGTTCAAAATAAAAGCACCCCTTGGCAAGAAGGTCAGCGGTATTATAGCAACTTTAATTATGAAAATAAAACCTTTCATCAGGATATCCCTCGTCAAATGGAAGGGGCTCACCCTACCCATGACGATCCTAATAAGGAGGAACAGCCTCCTTATACACACTAAAGCCTCAGGAAAACCAGCACTGGCTTCGGACA
>NZ_BCVA01000067.1 GCF_001591505.1 Neobacillus niacini NBRC 15566 | reverse complement strand
TGAAGGACTAATCTAATTAGGAATTCTCCTGATTTGTCCCTCATAGACTCTTTTATACCGTTGTTCTAATAATCAAGAATGAAAATAAATAAAGCTTTTCATTTAAAGAGCAATATTCTCTGTGAATTCCCCATATGATGTAGGTAAAAAGGAGTGTGAGCGTATGGCTGTTCATGTAGTGAGTGCGGGGGAAAATTTGTGGGCAATTTCAAATCGGTATGGTGTGACTATCCAAACCATTGTTGAGCTAAATGGACTGCCGTCTGCTAGTGACCTCGTCCCAGGTCTTGCCTTGTATATCCCGGACAACCAGCTGCCAATCCGCTCCTATCAAATTAAATCGGGTGATCAAATTTGGAAAATAGCCCGAAGGTTTAGAACTGACATCTCGTCAATTTTATCAGCCAACCCTGGCCTAAATCCGAATCAGCTTACCGTTGGTCAAATGATCCATATTCCCTCACCTATTAAATTAAAAATAGCTACTTTAGGGTTTATTGTGCCATCAGAGGAGAGTGTTGTTCTTCCTATATTAGATTCTCTTGCCGGACAATTAACATATTTAGCGGTAGTGGCGTATTCATTTACGACAGAGGGGTATGCCTATAACCTGATTGAGGATTCAGCCATTGTTGTGCGGAGTAAACAATTAAACATTACGCCGCTATTGATGATTCGTAATTTTACAGGAGTTGATTTTAGCGCGGAGTTAGCCGGACAGGTGCTAGCAAATCCGGTTTACCGCCTGAACTTGGTTCAGAGCATTGTGAACCTGACAAGGCAAAGAGGATTTGGCGGGGTTAGTATCGATTTTGAATTTATACCGCCGCCGCAGCGTAATGCTTTTAATTTATTTTTAAGAGAATTAAAAACTGCCTTAGGAGAGTTAATACTGCATGTAAATGTACATGCGAAAACGGCAGACCTCCCGACCAATCGAATTGTCGGGGCATATGATTATGCCGCGATAGGGAATGCAGCTGACATTGTGGCTGTTATGACCATTGATTTTGGATACCCAGGCGGTCCGCCGGATCCGATTGCGCCTATATGGTGGATGGAGGAAGTAGTTCAATACGCCCTTACTCAAATCAATCCTCGTAAACTTCAGATTGCAATACCTCTTTATGGTTATGATAAAGTCGTAGGCACGAATACCACGCGTGCAATGTCAGTTGTGGCAGCCCAGAATCAAGCCATTGCGACAGGTTCAATCATTGAATTTGACCAAAGGTCCATGTCCCCTTGGTACCGGCATTGGAGTGCGGGGGTAGAACAGGTCGTTTGGTTTGAGGATATTAGAAGTTTTATAGAAAAATACCGATTAATTGATGTTTATCAGTTGTCAGGGACCACCTATTGGCAGATAAGTTTAGCTGCGCCGCAGAATTGGGCTTTTTTGAGTAGAAATATTGCAGTTTTGAAATAAGGTAATTGGAGCTTTCGAAGCTATCGCTGATATATTTGGATTGGATAAACGCCGATAAATTTGGAATAACACCGATAAGTGGTCCAGCAACGCTGATATCAAAAAAAATTTCTCCATAAGTTGTAGAAAAAACCTTGTTTTTTGGGAAGACTTTAGGAAAAAAGGGAAAGTTGGAAACAGATTTTGCTGAAACAATTGAATTTAATCATTTTTATATGTTTTTTAGTAACCCTACTGCCACAAACACAGCCAGTTTTTGCGGTGGACAATTTGGCACAGCAATTAAGTCAACTTTTAAATGAAGACCCCAATTTACATGGAGCCATTGCAGGAGTAAGTATACGGAATGCTTCAAACGGCGAGGTAATCTATGATCATTTAGGAGATGTTCGCCTGCGGCCAGCATCGAATATGAAACTTTTTACAGCTGCAGTTGCATTATCGGTGTTAGGGGAAGATTACACTTTCAAAACAGAAGTACTTACGGATGGGACTATAAAAAAGAAAACTCTGCAAGGGAATCTATATTTAAAAGGAAAAGGCGACCCTACACTCCTAAAGGAAGACTTCGATAAAATGGCGGTCGAACTAAAAACAATGGGAATACAAAAAATCACGGGCCAGTTAATTGGCGACGATACTTGGTATGATGATATCCGATATTCGGTCGATTTGCCGTGGAGTGATGAACAAATGTACTACGGTGCACAGATTTCCGCCTTAACGGCTTCACCAACTCATGATTATGATTCAGGTTCCGTTATGATCGAAGTCAAACCGGGAAAAAACGAGGGTGATAAGGCGGAAGTAACAGTAACCCCAAATACTGACTTTGTAAGAATTATTAATCTAACCGAAACGGTTGCTAAGGATCGGAAAAAGAAGCTCACCTATGAACGGGAGCACGCTAAAAATACGATTACGATAACGGGGAATTTACCTATTGCATCTAAAGGTGAAAAGGAATGGATTGGTGTCTGGGAACCTACCATGTATGCATTAGCACTTTTTAAACAATCACTAGCAGAACAAGGCATACAAATATCTGGGAAAGTAAAAACCGGAACCACTCCATTAGAAGCTAAAATTGTACATACATATAACTCGATAAAACTTTCGGAATTACTTGTCCCATTTATGAAACTGAGCAACAACGGGCATGCTGAAACCTTAGTAAAAGAAATGGGAAGAGTGGTAAAAGGGGAAGGCAGCTGGGAAAAGGGCATCGAGGTCATGGAAGCAGAGTTAGCCAAATTTGGAATTAAGACGGAAACACTGGTATTACGGGATGGTTCCGGAATTTCACATGTCAATCTAGTCCCGGCGGCGCAGCTATCTCACTTATTGGTTGCCGTCCAGCAGCAACCGTGGTTTCCTGCTTTTCTTCATTCTCTGCCGGTTGCAGGAGTCAGTGGGAAAATGGAAGGCGGCAGCTTACGAAGTCGGATGAAAGGTCCGGATGTAAAAGGAAAGGTATTCGCAAAAACCGGGACTATTTCTACGGTAAGTACTATATCGGGTTATGTTACCACAAGAAGCGGACAAACCATGATTTTTTCTATTATGTTAAACAATCTTATGGAAGAAGCTAAAGGAAAGAAAATTGAAGATAAACTGATTTCAATTATAGCAAGTCATTGATGGGTTGTTTCCTTCGATTCAACCCTTTTTTTTGTTAAAATATAGAAAAATATGATTTGGAAAGGGGCTTACATATGGTGACTCTTCTCGAACGCTATCAGGGATGCTTGATTGGCGGGGCAATTGGGGATGCGTTGGGATGGCCAGTGGAGTTTTTAAGACTTGATGAGATAAAGCAAAAATATGGACCACAGGGTATTACGCAGTTAGAAAAAGGAAGAAGTAATCTTGTAGAAATCACCGATGATACCCAGATGACGATCTTTACAGTGGAAGGATTATTACGTGCTGAAAATAGAGGGAGAAATAAAGGAATTGTCCATATTCCAGAGGTTGTTTATCGCAGTTACCTGCGCTGGCTAAATACACAAGGAGTGAATAGCGACGTTGAAAAGGATGGCTGGATTTACTCTATAGAGGGTTTACATACAAGAAGAGCACCTGGTAATACATGTTTAGACGCACTGATGTCTAGGAAAATGGGTACGATGGAAAGGCCAATCAATAATAGTAAAGGCTGCGGTGGTGTAATGCGGACCGCACCAATTGGTTTATTGTATAAAAAAGAGCAGGCATTCAAGCTTGGATGTGAAAGTGCTGCCATAACACATGGACACCCGAGCGGATACCTTTCTGCCGGAGCGCTAAGCTATGTGTTAGCAGCAATCGTGGCGGGAGAAGATTTAGACACTGCAGTTGAACAAGCTCTTGAAGAATGTGTAATGTACCCTTCGAGTGAAGAATGCAGCCAACTCATCAAAAAAGCCATCGCCCTAACGAATTCAGACATACCGGACCTGCATGCAATCGGGAGTCTGGGAGAAGGATGGGTAGGGGAGGAAGCCCTTGCTATTTCGATTTATTGCGCTTTAAAATATCAAAATGATTTTCAGAAGGCTGTAATTACAGCCGTTAACCATAATGGTGACAGTGATAGTACAGGTGCAATTACAGGTAATATTTTAGGGGCTTATCTTGGACTTAAGGGCATGCCGGAAAATTGGGTAAAGGAAGTAGAACTTTCAGAAGAATTAACTCAACTAGCAGATGACCTAGTCAAAATCTATGAAAATACTGAGAAATGGCACCAAAAGTATCCTGGGTGGTAAACAACACATTATTTCGATACGGGTTCCAGATTCAATTGATGCAAAAAACCACTAGACGGTGGTTTTTTTATTTAGGCTAACCGTGCAGTTTTTGTGTAATAATGTAATTTTTATACAGAAAAATGCATGGAATATATTTAGATAGTCGAAATAAGTAATGGTTTTAAATGGTTTTTGGCAAACGTGTTTTTATAATAATTTGATTATGTCAACTAATTGTGTATATAATGGTATATAGGTTATGGGGATTTGCTGTAGAAACAGTAGCTAATTTCCAAAAAAACACATTCGGTTGCCCTCTAAACTAGCATTCAGTCGTGATAGAGGATAGATGAATGTGAAAATTACGTTTAGAAAAGGGGACGAAATGAAAGGATGATTGCATGAGTTTAGACCAAACAACAGGTACCCAAGTAGAAGCGAAAGATGATTATTCATTTGAACAGGTTCCAGAAGAAAAACGGAATATGGGATGGTTTAGTGTCACCAATATCACGTTTGGAATTGCGACAGCTATTTTTTATTTTCAAACAGGCAGTGTAATGGCCCTTCAGTATGGGGCTACAAACGCAATCATTTCAGCGATTTATGCAATTATTATTGCCGGCTTATTAGGTACTGTCATTGCTTACTTATCGGCAAAATCAGGTATGAATGTCAATCTCATGTCTAGACAAGGGTTTGGCTATATAGGCGCCTCTTTAACTTCGCTCATTTACGCATCTAATTTTATCATGTATTGTGCTTTCGAAGGGATGATTCTCGTAGCGGCTGTACATGCATATTTCCCCGCAATTCCATTATGGCTGCTAATTATTGTATTCGGATCAATTGTTATTCCATTGAATTGGTTTGGTATTAAACAATTGGATAAGCTTCAGAAATGGTCGTTGCCGATTTTTGGCATATTTTTAATTCTCACGATTATTTTTGCTTACAACACACCTTCTAAATTTGACGGTAACTTTTGGGCTTACTTACCAGATGGTGTCCAAACAGGTGGTACTGCCTTACTCTTGTGTATTGGTATGCAGCACGGGATTATGGGCTTAACTGCTCTAATCGCGTCAGACTATGCACGCTTCCTAAAGCCAAAGGACATTAAAATTGGCTCTATTATGATTGGATTTATTCCACAAATTTTCTGCTTTGGTGTCATGGGATTACTAGGAATATGGTTTGGTGTCCGTTTGGCTGAATCGAATCCTGGGGTATACATTGTCACACTTATTGGACTAGGCGGCGTAGTATTTACGATGTTGACACAAATAAGAATCAATGTCACAAATATTTACAGTGCATCCCTATCATTATCCAATTTCTTTGAGAATGTATTTCATTTCAAACCAAGTCGACGTTTTTGGGTTGTTGTTTCAGGCGTCCTATCGATTGCGTTAATGTTAGGTGGGATTCTTGATTATTTAGGTAGTGCGATGACATTTCAAGGAGTCCTATTAATGGCATGGGCAGCCATTTTAGTTACAGATGCCTTAGTCGTAAAAAAATTATTGAAAATTGTACCGGTAGAGTATGAATCAAGACAAGAAAAACTATACAAATGGAATCCAGTTGGCGTTGTCCCATTAATTGTGTCAAGTATTCTTGGTACAATAGCAGCCTTGGGGCATATGGGAACGTTCTTACAAAATACAGCCACTTTCTTTGCGGCCATATTAGCTTCTATTCTTACGGTAATCATTGCAATTTACACAAAAGGGAAATATTATAGTAAAAGTGAATCTAAAGATATGATTAATAGAAAATCAAAACAAAAAAGTATTTCAGTAAAAGAAAAAACGGTGGAGCAAGTTTAATAGAAATGTTAGGATCTATGGCCCAAGAATCTATTATTTATAGAAGAGATTCTTGGGTTTTTTTAATAATAAGTTTTAAGGCGCTGCTCCGATTCTTTACATCAATGCGGTTTTTAAGGCTTTAATGGAACACATAACCTTTTGATGATTCTCATCCGTGTTTCGATGATTTCTCGCATGAAGCAGAACAGGCCGAAGTGATTCAACAGATCGGCCAAATTCGTTCATCCAATCATATCTAGGCACTAGCCAGGTATGGAAATGATGAGTGGTATCTTCGTTGTAGAAATAATAAACATAATCAATACCTAATATCTCTCTCTGAGCTTTCCGAATTTTTGTCATGGTAGTTATGTAATCCAGTCTTTCGTCATCCGTCAATTCATCCAAGCATTTAATATGTCTTTTTAATGCAAGAATGACCAACCCTTCAATCGGATAGGCAACATCCTGATGAGCATGAAAATATTCTGTTTCTAAAATTACGCCGCCATCGGGTTCAACCAGACCACTAGTTAAAGCACAGCTCAAGCATTCAACTTCTACCGTATTCCCATTTGATAAAGTTATTTTTCTCAACTATTTCCCCTCCTATAAAGTAACCTGAATTATCTTACAACATCCGCAGTAAAAAGAATAGTTTTAACTCATTATGCAAATTCTAACACTAAAAAACGGTGGGGATACGATGATTTTTGGCTGCCATGTAAGTATTCGGAATGGTTATTTTGGCGCTGCAAAACGTGCGGCAGATTTTGGTGCTGCCGCATACCAATATTTTCCGAAAAACCCGAGAAGTCTTTCGGTTAAGGATTTTGACAAAGGGGATGCCACAAGCTGTAAAGAGTTTTGTCAGGAACATAATCTGATTTCAGTTGCACATACCCCTTACTCTACAAGTTTAACTCCTTCAGAGGATAAGAAGGAAATAACAATTAGGTCGCTGTTAAACGACCTAGAAATAGCAGACACATGCGGCTCAGTTGGTGTGGTTGTCCATTTTGGCAGTCAGATTAGTAAAACAGACCCGCTAGCCAGTTATCATTTAATGCTTGAAATGCTAAATTCTGTTCTTAGTCAATGGAACGGTAATTGTTTACTTTTAATTGAGAATAACGCTGGGACAAAAGGGGCTCTTGGAACAACCTTTGAAGAATTAGTGCAGGTCCGAAACCTCACTGAGTATCCAGAGAAAATCGGTTTCTGCCTCGATACCTGTCATATGTTTGCAAGTGGTCTTTGGAATGGAGAAAATACGGAAGAATTTTTCGCCAAAGGTGAAGAACTAGCCTATTTTGAACACCTGAAAGTCATACACTTAAACAATTCTAAGTATCCAACGGGATCCAATAGGGATCGTCATGCGAATATATTCCAGAATGGTTTGATCAAGGAGAAATCACTTCAGGAGATTGTAAAGTCCCCTGTAGTAAAACATATTCCTTTTGTATTAGAAACACCAGACGATGAAGGAATCTCGCATCAGGAAGAAATTAACCAGCTCTATCAAAAATGGGGATAGTTAAAAATTCGGAATAAATATATAATTAAAGAAATAAGTAAACATATTGGCAGGGATAGAGATGAAACAAATGAAAAAAGGACAAATACTATCAGAACGATTTGAGGTCGCCTTCAATCAAGTACATGATGCGATGAAGGACATTGTCAAAATTAACGATGATAGATTTGTAGTATTAGTAAAGGTTGGAGCGAAGAAGTATCAAATCATTGAAACATTTAAAAAGGACTTGGAGCAGTATGCGAAACTAAGAAATGCCATTGTCCATGAGAAAATGGAAGTCGGCTATTATATCGCCGAACCAAATTCAAAAGTGGTCGAGCATATAGAGAAAATAGCCAACGTCTTTAACCGTCCAAATTATGCTTTAACGATTGCAACAAAAAATGTTCTGTACTTTGACTATAACGATAGTATCCTAAAAGTGACGGAAGCGATTCGTCAGTATAATTATTCAAAATTTCCGATCTATAAAAACAAAGAATTTGCAGGCCTATTGACAGCAGGATCGATTTTAAAATGGATGGCACAAAACATGGTAAGCACATCTGTTAATTTAGACGATACCCATATATATGATATTATGAAATATGAAAAAGATCATCCCATTGACTTCGTTGCAAAAAGTACGAATATCTTCGATGTAGAAACGATTTTTGAAAGATCACATAAGGTAAAAAAGAAATTAGAAGCAGTGATCATTACGGAAAACGGAAAAAAAGATGAGGCACCTCTTGGAATAATCACACCATGGGACTTGATTGAGATTGACTATACTGTCGATTAAAAAATGAGGAGCATACCGAATAGGTATGCTCCCTTTTCTTTTATTGTCCAGCTTCAGCGCCAAGGAGTAGGGGTCAAGTGACCTAAAACAGAGCGCCTACGCTTTTCTTATGGCATATCGTCAAAATTAAACTCACTTAATTGATCCATATGGCTGGCAATCATTGCGATAATGGTGCTAGCCTCTTCTTTACTGAAAATAAAATGAGATTCGTCTTTGATTAACTCATCATCGGTTGTCCAAATCCGGTTTACTCTTTTCAGGACACCATCACCGGTTTCTGGGACAACACCAAATTGATACGTCACTTCGACTTCATCCTCATGTTTAAATGCCGTTACCTCCGGCGTGTTCCATTCCACATCAATTTCTTCAAAAATATCATCTTCATTTACTTGCTGTGCTTCATAATACTCTTCATCATCATCGTCAGCAACCTCGACCATTTCATAATAGTCGTCACTGTCTTCATATACTTCTTCGGAAGTAAGATAGACACCGTCATCGGTGTAATGATCATCATCGTTCATATAATCATGAAGACTTGCGTGTACTTCATCGATGATTTCTTCTATGTCCGAAAGGATGATTTTAGCAGTATGCCCACTGTCAACATCAAAGGTATCGATGTAAAATTCTTCGTTCCCGGGATCGAAGAACAATGTGCAAAAATAGTCTCTATCGACATCTTCTGTATTCACATCTTCTGTTTCTACAAAAAATTCGATCCTTGGGTGTTTGGCAGCTCTCTCAATTGACATTTGACCAACCCGATCATACTCTTCACAAATAGATTCCAGGTGATCCTGAAGCTCGCCACAAACTCTGTCAAACCATTCTAACGACATTAACATCCCATCCTTTCTAGGTAATCGTGGTTATTATCTCCAATGAGTAATGTTTAATCCATGCTTTTTTGTAAATACTTGGAGATTTCGTCATCATCAAAAAAATAATGATGTTATGTGTCCGAATGGTCTGTATGTAATAGGTGGTCAAATGTGCGTGTACTAAATAAGAAAAAATTCCCTCGTTCTTTAGAAATAGGGAATTTTTTCATTAAGTATATTCAAGTTCAAATTGTTCAATTCTAGCTCTAAGAAAATTAGGAACGGGGCAGGGTTGCATATTCTTGTGATCAACACTGACATAGATAATCTCGGCAAGGAGAACCGGATCCAATTCATCTTCTCTTGTAATCATAAAATTCATTGTCAGGCTTTTATTTCCTACTCTTTCCACCCTGCACCAGATGGTGAGCAAGTCATTTAATAAGGCTGATCGTTTATACTCAAGAGTCGATTTCGCCAAAACAAAATCAAACTGTTCATCGTGTCGAAGAAGCTGCTGGAAATATTCAGTGACTGCTACATCAATATACGTTAGGTAATGTGAATTAAAAACAATCTTTTGTCCATCAATTTCCGAATAACGCACTTTTAATTGATGTGAGAAACGATAATCTGCCATTCTAGACTCCTTTCTTTTTGAGCTAATTCCTTAACTCTCAACAAAATTACTACCGTCTTCCCACCGGAACACGCTAGCTTTTTTATATAATTATTTTAAAATTTTCAAAAAAATAACAAGTTACATTAATATTCTATTTATTCGTCAATAATCCTTTCAATTCGCTCAATGGTTACCGGTGTTCCGTATATGTGGAAAAATTTTTATTTTCTAAGTTTAATCATTTGATTTATTGCTTCAATAGTTAGAAAATTAAAAACAAATGAACAACGAAGGGAATGAAACGACTTTGGGTTCTTCTTTAGATAATTCAATTAATCCAGCAACCATCACTCGTTCTAAGCGGTTATGGATTGCGATGGTATTAGGTTCTTTAGCAGCCTTCGCTCCATTATCCATTGACATGTATTTACCCGCGTTACCTATATTAGCAGATTATTTTCATACAAGTCCGTCTTTTATTCAACTTAGTCTGACATTTTTCCTGCTAGGACTCTCGTTGGGTCAACTTTTTGCTGGACCAATAAGTGATATTAACGGGAGACGGAAACCACTCTTAATTGGGTTGATCATCTATACTGTAGTATCCTTTTTATGTGTATTTAGTCCCTCGATTTGGACATTTATTCTCCTGCGTTTTATTCAAGGTCTGGCGGGTTCAGTGGGGATGGTTGTTTCAAGGGCGATTGTGCGCGATTTATATTCGGGAACGGAATTAACGAGATTCTTTGCGCTTCTATCTTTAGTAAACGGTGCAGCGCCGATTCTAGCTCCAGTGGCTGGTGCTCAGCTCCTCAGGTTTGTTCCGTGGCAAGGTGTGTTTATTGTTCTTGGCGTAATTGGATGTGCTATGTTTATTGTCGTCCTTCTCGGTTTACATGAGACACTACCCAATGAGAGACGATTGGGGGGAGGACTCCAAAATACCCTTCTCACCTTTCGAAAACTAATCTTCGATCCTAGTTTCATTGGATATGCCTTTTCACAAGGGCTTGTTACTGGCGCAATGTTTGCTTATATATCAGGTTCCCCCTTTGTGGTACAGGAGATATATGGGGCTTCGCCGCAAATCTTCAGTCTTATTTTTGCAATCAATGGGTTAGGAATTATGATAGCCAGCCAAACAACGGGCAGGTTAGCCGGAAGGATTCCGGAATCAAAGCTACTAAACTTTGGTTTAGCAATGTCCTTTTTAGGAAGTGTGACCTTGCTAGCTCTTCTATTAGTGAAGGCAAATCTATCGATCATCTTAATTCCATTATTTCTGGTCGTATCCAGTGTCGGTATTGTGAATACAGCCGGATTTTCTCTCGCTATGCAAAAGCAGGGCAAAAATGCAGGCAGTGCTTCAGCGCTGCTGGGTGTACTTTCCTTTGCATTTGGTGGTATAACCTCCCCTTTGGTTGGGATAGGAGGTGAAGAATCTGCCATTCCAATGGGAGTGGTCATCGTAATTTCCTCAATGGGTGCAGTTGTTTCTTATGTGTTCCTTGTACTCAGAAAAACTAGACAAAAAGATGCTTAAGCAGAATTCCCTGGCAATGCTGCCAGGGGATTTTTTATTAATAAAATTGAAACTCTTTTTGAAAAAAGGCGTCTAAGATTTGAGTGAATTTAGTTGATAGGAGGCCATTATGAACAAAGGGGAAATCAAAAAGGGGAGAGGCTTTTACCTGGTTGTCATTTTGTTAATGTTCACTGTTTTAGTGGCAGGGTGTAAAGAAATCAACTCAAAGCAGACAACTGGAACAAATAAGAATCAAACTTCAGAGGTGAACCAATTTATTCCAACTGTATACGATACTACCGTAACTGTTAATGTAGAGGAGAAAACGTTAGCAGGCACACTTAAGATGAAGTCGACAAACAACACCGGGAAAAATCAGGACAGAATTTACTTTCACGTTTACCCCAATCAGTTCCGTGAGGGAGTCGATCTACTAGGTGGATTTTGGCGGCATATTGTTGATGAGAATTCAGAACCTGGATCTATGGAGATTACAGAAGTTCAGGTAAATGGAACGGTAGGAATTTTTAAAATCGATGATACCGTCCTTGAAATTCCGTTAGACATATGGAAAAAGGGTCAAACGATTGACATTGAATTGAAATTTTCCATGAAGGTTCCCAAGAATAACGGCCGATTTGCTTATGATGAAAATGCGATTTGGCTTGGCAATTGGATACCAATTCAGGCTGTATTTGATAATAGAGGCTGGGTAACAGATCCGTATCATTCTATTGGAGATCCATTTTATAGTCAGGTTGGAACATACAATGTCAAGGTAACTGTACCGAGCAAGTATAAAATCACAAGTACCGGTGAAGATGAAGCGGGTGTACTAGAACCGAATGGCTCCGTGACTTATAAAACTACAATTGATCATGTACGGGACTTCGCTATGGTCATTATGGATGAATTCTACCAAAAGGTATCAGATCAAGTAGGTGAAACAACCGTGAATACATGGTATCGAGCCAGTGAGAGCCAAGAGGCAGTGAAGAAGAATCATGAAGCAGCGGTTAAGGCATTATCTTATTTTAGTAAAGTTTATGGACCTTATCCATATCCTGAATATGATATCGTTCGAACTGGTATGTTTACAGCAATGGAATACCCAGGCTTAGTTTACCTGCCAAAACATAACCATGAAAATAACCAATCGGACATCGGCTCAGTCGTCCATGAGACAGCGCACCAATGGTGGTATGCATTGGTCGGAAATGACGAAGTAAAAGAGCCGTGGCTCGATGAGGCAATGGCAACCTACTCTACAACGAGATTTATGTTAGAAGAATATCCCGAGCATGGAGCCGGAGATTTAGAGTTGCGAAAGCATATGACAGTGGGAACGGAAGTCTATGAAAGACGCGGCATATATATAGGTAGTTCTGTTGATAAATTTAATAATATTGGTACCTATTCTCAGCTTGTCTATCAAAAAGGTGCCTTGATGCTGGAAAACCTAGAAAAAGTAATAGGCAAAGAGAAAATGGATCAATTGCTGCAAAGTTACTTTAAAGAATATCAATATGAAATCGCTACAGGAAGTGAATTCATCTCTGTATTCACGGAAGAACTAGGACCAGAAGCTCAGGTGTACTTTGAAAAATGGTTAAGTGGTAAGGAACCTGAATTTAAGCAATAAATAAATGAAGGAAAACGCCTCGATAAAAGGGGCGTTTTGTTATATTTGTACTTATATTTTAAAACAGTGTAGATATTATCATCTTTTGTGTAGAAATCGGGTAAAACATCATTATTAAACATCAAAACTTACAGGAATATCTTTCTTTTCTTTTGTAAAGTTGCTGTAGAACCTTATAACCAGTAGGACGGTAAAAAACATTAATGCTGGAATGAGGTAATAAAGAATCTCAGAAAGTAAAGATTTCTTCACGGTTTCTTTTATCAAAAATATAGAAGTGCCAGGGCTGCCTACCATTCCAAAGAAAAGACCATAAGCTACATTTAATCCATAGTGAATACCCGTATTTGCCCAGATAGAACCAGTTTTATAAAAAGCATAAGTCAGGGAAAGTCCTAAAATCACTGAAAAGATAAAATTACTTAAACTAAAGCCTGCATACCAGTAATCATCTAGAGCGTACAGCAAAATACTAATTGAAAAAACACATCCGACGTGCAGTTTATCTTTTAAAAGATTAATGACAAACCCCCGTACAATTAAATCATTAATAAATGAACCGATGAAAAATCCCGCAAAAATCATTACCATTGGCATGAGTAATTCCGATGAATCCAAAACTCCATTCCAAATGAGATCACCGCTTACTAACTGAATTCCAAACATAAGTAACCAAAAACTAAAGCCAATCCAAAAACTAATAAAGAAGTTTTTTAACCAGCCTGTATGGAATAAGAGTCCCATTCCTTTTAACCCGTTCAAACCAACCCACTTAGCGATGAAATAGGCAAGCGGAAAGAAAGCGAGATAAGCCCCAAATTGTAAGAAGGGATTGCTAAGAAGTGAAGGGACAAACACAAAATATAAATCAAGAATAAGGAAACCAACTACAGCTTTTATAAGTTTAGTAATGATACCAACCCCTAATCAGAATAATGAGTTCATTTTATCATTTCTAGGTAATTTTAACCATTTGTAGGTAAGCATGATTTTTTAAATTTTTTTCAAGGCTGTGATACTATAAATAAGAATCGTAAATAAATGAGGTGTAACCATGAAAATAGAAGTTTGGTCGGATTTTGTCTGTCCATTTTGTTATATAGGAAAGGCTCGTTTAGAGGAGGCGTTATCTCAATTTCCACATAGGGACAGTGTTAAAATAGAATTTAAAAGCTTTGAGCTAGATCCTAATTCTCCGCTGTATAGTGGGAAAAGTATTCATGAATCTTTAGCTTCAAAATACGGGATGAGTATTGAACAAGCAATGCAAATGAATCAAAATGTGGGTCAGCAAGCGGCTGCAGTGGGTTTAACATTTAATTTTGACAACATGAAACCAACGAATACTTTTAATGCCCACCGATTGGCAAAATATGCAAAAACTCAGGGGAAAGAAGCGGTAATTACAGAAAAACTTCTTTATGCCTACTTTACTGAATCAAGAAATGTAGGCGACATCGAAACGTTAGCGGATATCGCGGAAGCATCAGGGCTTGATCGAGAAGAAGCATTAAAGGTTCTTCAAGACGAAAAGGCGTTTGCAAATGATGTCCGTATTGATCAAGCAATTGCCCAGCAATATCAGATTACCGGTGTACCGTTTTTTATCGTCAACCAAAAATATGCGATTTCTGGTGCACAGCCAACATCTACTTTTACAGGAGCACTGCAAAAAGTATGGGAAGAAGAAAATCCAGCTCCCGTATTTCAGGACCTTTCAACAATTAGTGCAGAAGACTCAAGCTGTGTGGATGGCAACTGTATGATTCCTGATAAAAAAGAATAGCCATTTTGAGAACTGCATTTTTTTAAAATGCAGTTTTTGGTGTTGGAAAATCATATATAGTAAAATGTTCGGTTTTTCCTGAAGGATTTGCCTTTTATTAATAGGACTGTCTGAATAAGTTGTTCTCACATAGAAATAATAGTCGTAAATAAGGTAAGGAGCTAACATCGATGAACGTATTAGTGGTTGGAGCTAATGGGCAGGTAGGTAAACTTCTTGTTGATCTAATCAGAGACAGTCAAGAACATACAGTTAAAGCGATGGTTAGAAAGGAAGAACAAGCTGAGGTTTTTAGGAAAATGGAAATTGAAGCAGCTGTTGCCTGTTTAGAACAAAGTGTTGAAGATATTGCGCAGGCTGCAAGAGGCTGTAATGCTATCATATTCACTGCGGGCTCAGGCAGGAATACGGGATATGATAAAACATTACTTATTGATCTTGATGGTGCGGTGAAAACCATTGAAGCTGCAGAAAAGGTCGGAATAAAACGCTTTATAATGGTCAGTGCGATTCAGACACACAGACGAGAAAACTGGCATGAGAAAATGCTTCCTTATTATGCAGCTAAATACTATGCAGATAAAATGCTTGAACAAAGCGAACTAACCTATACAATTATTCGGCCTGGCGGACTATCGAGCGAGCCAGGAACAGGGCTGATTACAGCTGCTAGTGATATAAGAAGCGGGAAGATATCACGTGAAGATGTGGCAAAAACAATTATCCATTCTCTAACAGAAGAAAATACCTACTACCAGTCATTTGACCTTGTTTCTGGTGAAGTTCCAATAGAAAAAGCATTAAAGCTACTTTAAAAAAGACCTTTAATGAGGGGTATGTGGAAAAGCTAAATATATAGGTAAACTCCTAAAGCATTTGAACCTTCAAATGCTTTTTTTCGTTGTATGGGTTTTAATTTCAGGTAAAAAAAATATAGTAATTACAAGAGGACGACCTATTTGAAACTTTTCCGGGAGTTAATCGTAAAACAATAAACGTTATTTTCGATCATTGGAGGATATTATGGATTTATGGATTCAAGAGTTTATCGAACAGTTTGGGTACTGGGGAGTGTTTATCCTCATTGCGCTAGAAAATATATTCCCTCCTATTCCATCTGAAGTCATTCTGACTTTCGGAGGCTATATGACATCTCAAACCAATCTGACTGTTCAAGGGGTTATTGCTGCTTCAACAATTGGTTCAGTTTTTGGTGCGGTCATACTTTACCGACTAGGGGCTGTTTTGAATGTAAATAAATTGGAGGTAGTTGTTGAACGGTATGGGCGATTCCTGCGTTTAACCAAAGAGGACCTGTATCGTGCTGACGTCTGGTTTGACAAATATGGAATTTGGACGGTCTTTTTCTGCCGTTTCATACCGCTGATTCGCAGTCTTATTTCAATCCCTGCAGGAATGGCAAGAATGAACTTCTGGCTGTTCATCAGTTTTACAACATTAGGCACGATTCTTTGGAATACTTTGTTGATAAATCTTGGTGCGCGAGTAGGAGAAAATTGGGAAGTTATTGGGGAGAGAATGGACCAATATTCCAATTATATCTATCTGCTTTTAGCCATACTCCTTATTGTTTTCATCGGATGGAGAAGAAAAAGGAGAAGATACTAGTAAAACTGAGAGTAAATTTAAAAAGTAATTATAATGTCGGATGAGAGGGTTTTGGCCATGAATATAACGTCTATATTACTAGGCTTACTTCTTGTATTGAATATCATGTTGGCCCTCGTTGTCATTTTTCAAGAAAGAAGGGACGTTGGGTCTACATGGGCCTGGTTATTAGTTCTCTTTTTCATTCCGATTTTGGGATTTGTGCTGTACTTATTATTAGGGCAAAATTTAAGTCGAAAACGGCTATTCCAATGGGATGACCTTAAAAAGACAGGTTTTGAAAAAGCGTTAGAAACGCAATTGACCAAACTACGTTTAAATCAATTTTTTTACCGTAGTGATGTCACAAGGGATAACCATGATTTGATTTATATGCATATGATTAACAATCAAGCTATCTTAACTGAAGACAATGCTGTAGATATTTTTACAGACGGTACAGAAAAATTTGATCAATTATTTAGAGACATAAAGGCTGCTAGGAATTATATTCATATTCAATATTACATTATAAAAAATGATAACCTGGGCAAAAGATTAATCGACGCGTTAACATCAAAAGCAAGGCAAGGGGTAAAGGTTCGAATCTTGTATGATGAATTAGGGTCACGAAGTTTGCCGAAAAGATTGTTTAAAGAATTTCTAAAAGCTGGAGGTCAAGTTGAGGTATTTTTTCCATCGAAATTTCGTTTTATTAATCTCAGAATGAATTATCGGAATCACCGGAAATTGGTAATCATTGATGGGAAAATTGGCTATGTCGGTGGTTTTAATGTTGGTGATGAATACTTAGGTCTCAATAAGAAATTCGGTTATTGGCGGGATACTCATTTACGTATACAAGGCACGGCGGTTTATGCTCTCCAGACACGCTTCATTCTAGATTGGAATCAGGCTTCAGATGACCATGATGTTGACTATGTTCCAAATCTCTACCCTGAAGATATTTCTCATGGCAGTATCGGAATTCAGATTGTAACAAGCGGACCTGATTCAGAGTTTCAACAAATTAAAAATGGGTATATAAAGATGATTATGTCAGCAAAAAAATCGATCTATATCCAAACACCATACTTTATACCGGATACAAGTTTATTAGATGTTCTTCGGATTGCCTGCTTATCTGGAGTGGAAGTCAATATTATGATTCCTGATAAACCAGATCATCTATTTGTCTACTGGGCGACGCTGTCACATGTTAGTGAACTACTAAAAGTGGGCGCAAAGGTCTATATTTATAGAAATGGTTTTATCCACGCAAAAATGATCGTTGTGGATGAAGAAATCTCATCAGTTGGAACCGCCAATATTGACTATCGGAGCTTTAAACTTAATTTTGAAGTGAATGCCTTTTTATATGATGAAGGAGTTTCTAGAAAACTAACGGAAACGTTTAAAGAGGATATTAAGGTTTCGTTGCTATTGACGTTTGAGGGTTACCAAAAACGTTCTTTGGAGGTTCGACTTAAGGAATCAATCTCTAGATTACTTTCACCTATCTTATAAAATGTTTATTAAAGGTTTAGAGGCGATATCTACATGCTCATTCAAAGAATGCCTATCCTATCAGGGGTAGGCATTCTTTGTTTCTAATTATTCTTTTTATAATTTCTTTATAATATGTTTTTTTGGAAATAGTAATAGAAAATATTCTTGGAGGATTAGCACTCGATGGAGGAAATAACATTATGGGTGGGCCTTGCCATTGAAATAGCATTGATTATCGTTACTATGTTGATCATTTCTTCCCATCTTCGAAATATTTCTAAAAATAAAACTAACTTTCAATTAAACGAACAATATTATAAATCTTTGTTTGAAGAAAACCCAGACGCCATTATTATTTTTGATTTAGATGGAAAATTTGTTGTTGCAAACAAGGCTGTTACAATTTATGGATATAGTGTAGAAGAATTAATTGACAAACCATTTGCAGGTTTTATACTTCCTAAAGATTTAGAAAGAGTGACGGGCCACTTTATCGAAGCGGTAGAAGGAAGGGCAACAAATTACGAATGTACTATATTGGATAAAGAAGGATTTCAAAGGGAAATTAGTGTAACCAATATACCTATTTTTGTGAATTCCCAGATTTATGGTGTATACACCATCATAAAAGATATTACGGAGCATAAAAAAGCACAAAACGACTTAGTGGAAGCTGAAGCTAAATATCGAAGTCTTATAGAAAACTCTTTAGTAGGGGTTTACATCATGCAAGATGGGAAATTGGTATACGTTAATCCGGGCCTTTGTGAAATGTCAGGTTATACATGTGAAGAGTTAATAGGTTTAAATGTTGCGGACTTTATTTATCCGGAGGATTTGCCGCTCATAAATGAAAATATCCTTAAACGGTTCAATAATGAAACAGGTGCGATAAAGTATGAGTATCGTGCAATCAGAAAGGATCAAAGTGTGATTACGTTTGAATTATATGGTTCAAAGATTGTTTATCATGGCAGGGACGCAATAATTGGAACAGTCATTGATATCACTGAGCGAAAAAATACCGAGAAAATGATTAAACACATGGCGTATCATGACCAGTTAACAGATTTGCCTAATCGCTATTTATTACGTGAAAAACTAAATGAAACGATCACAGACTCAAAACAAAACAACTTTAATTTCGCTCTTGTTTTTCTGGATTTGGATCGATTCAAAGCCATAAATGATACGATGGGACACGAAGTTGGTGATCAAGTATTGATGGAAATTGCGGAACGACTGAAAGCCTGTGTCAATGATAAAGATATCATTTCTAGGTATGGAGGGGATGAATTTTCCATTCTGCTCCCTGACTCAGAAGAACAAAGAGCGAGTAAAGTCGCACAACAGATTATAGCAAAGCTATCTTATCCTTTAACCTTTCAACATCACGAATTAATGGTTACCCCTAGCATAGGAATAGCTGTATTTCCTACTCATGGTGAAAGTTTTGATACGTTAATCAAAAATGCTGATTTAGCCATGTATCATGCAAAAAGCTTAGGTAGAAATAATTTTCAATTTTTTAATAAGGAGTTAAATAAAAAAGCACAGCATGAATTAGATATGGAGGTGAATTTAAGAAAAGCCCTGGAGCAAAATCAATTCGTGTTATTCTATCAGCCGCAAGTTAATCTAGAAACAAATGAGATTTATGGTGCTGAAGCATTAATACGGTGGACACATCCTGAAAAAGGGATCATTCCACCTGCAACGTTTATTCCTTTAGCGGAAGAGACTGGGTTGATCATACCTATGGGTGAGTGGGCAATCCGAACAGCATGCCAAGAAAACATTAAGTGGCAAGAAGCTGGTTATTCACCGGTTACCATTTCTGTTAATATATCAGCCAAACAATTCTTCCAATCAAATTTGGTTGAAATTGTAGAATCTGCCTTAAGGGAGACGGGTCTCAATCCAAATTATTTAGAACTTGAGATTACAGAAAGTATTACGATGGATGTTGAGCGTTCGATAACAACCCTATTGGAATTACAGAGAATTGGGGTCAAGATTAGTATAGATGATTTCGGTACGGGATATAGTTCTCTAAATTATCTTAAGAGACTCCCTATCGATAAGTTAAAAATCGACCAATCATTTATTCAAGAATGTCCACATGATATTAATAGCAATACACTCGTTAGGACGATTATTATTATGGCTCATCTTCTAAGAATGAAGGTTGTTGCAGAGGGAGTAGAAACAGTGGAACAAGTATCCTTTCTTCTTGGGCAGGGTTGTAAGGAGGCGCAGGGGTATTTATTCAGCAAACCCCTTTCGGTATCAGAATTTGAGACAAAATATATGCGAAAACGCTTGGGAAAATAGCTCCAAGCGTCTTTAGTAGTTATATTTGATTTATCGTTTTATTCGATTTAGCACTCGTTCTTCAAATTCTGCTTCATCTATATCTAATCCTATCACTTCATTTCTAAAGGACTTAAAGCGTCCATTCTCCACCTCAAGTGTGAAATATCCTCTAGAACTTGAAAGGTTAATATCGCCGATTACATTTTTCCTTCTGGCAGGGTCAAACAAATTGACTAAATTAGGATTGCTTGGATGTGGCTTGAATCGACAACCTTGCTCTACACAAATTCTTACAATATTACGAACCTTAGGATTCGTAATGCTTTCAACCTTTTTTATAACTTCTTCGTTAGCCATAAATGTGATTCTCCTTTCCATTCTTCAAACAGTATGCTGTAGCTAGAGGATTTATGCCTAACTCATGAAGTAACGTATTAGTTTATGTGCTGATATGAAAAAAAGAATAAGTTTCGAAGTTCTCAAAATAAAAAGGTAAGATAAATGTAAGAAGAATAAGGATTCACAGTAATAGTAATACACTTCTCTTAGTGAAGGAATGTAGTGGAATTAATTTATAATTGAGGTTATACAGTACCTAGCGCTGTGTTACTGATGGTTTAGAGATTATGATAAGACTTCGAATGGTTCTATTCCGCTTGGAAAAAATTTCACATTGAACCGTTCCTGAAAGGATGTTATTATAAGAAAGTTCCTTCGCGGAGTGGTCGACAACATGATTAATTAAAAAATGTGTTGACTTAAGCGAAGAGAATGTGATAATATATTTTTTGTCGCTAAAAACAACTGACAAATTGTTCTTTGAAAACTAAACAAACAAGAACGTT
>NZ_BCVA01000066.1 GCF_001591505.1 Neobacillus niacini NBRC 15566 | reverse complement strand
GGGGGTTCCATTCCGATTGTATCGGATTTCAACCATACCTTAAATACTCCAGTGGTCTTAATGGGATTCGGCTTGCCGGATGAAAATCTTCATGCTCCGAATGAACATTTTAACTTAGAAAACTTTGATAAAGGGATCTTGACGATTTGTTCGTTTTTAGAATTGATCTAAATAGATAGGCAAAGAGGTGCATATAGCGTCCCTCTTTTTTGCCGGTAAAAGTGGCCGGTACCTTCCAAATTTTGACGGTGCCGGCACTTTTTTTATGTGGGTCTGGTGGTTTCGATTCCCACGCAGTCCCGCCAACCTTGATATATAAAGGTTATTGAGGATTTTTAATGAAGTTAGAAAAGGAGAAAATGGTTAGCGAACAAGTGAAAAATTCTTCTTTGGTCACATTGATTTTTTGTCACTTCTTTTTTTATTTAACGAGCTGCTCAAATCATAAGCGGCTTCTTTTTGTTAATTTGGTAACAAGATAATATGGTAGACAGCAAGAGTCTGGTAATGTATTATAAAGAAAATTATATACATATTTTAAACAGGTGTTATGCATGTAACAATGTATAGCTTAATAGGGAAGTTCGGTGAAAATCCGACACGGTACCCGCCACTGTAATCCGGAGCGACTTGCACAATGTCACTGCTTTTTTAAAGCGGGAAGACGCAAGGAGCATAGATGGTAAGTCAGGAGACCTGCCTGTTTAGATAACACGATGTGACCTACGGGCTATAGGGATGTGTTTACGGAAACGAAAGTATGCTTTTTTTTAAAATAAGCAGATCATACCATTGTTTTTGTGAGCATTTAAACCCACCAGGTTTAAATGCTCTTTTTAGTTTGATCACTATTTATACCGTGGAGGTAAGATTAAATTGAATAAAAGATCATTATGGGTTTCATTTGTTGTACTGTTAGGTTTAACAAGCTATTTTTGGTCGAACTCTTTTCGCCCAGCCTATGCAATGCATATTATGGAAGGATTCCTACCATTGGGTTGGGCTGTTTTTTGGTGGGGGATCACAATTCCATTTATTTCCGTTGGAATACGATCGATTACGAAGAAATTAAAAGAAAATCCTGAATTGAAATCAATGCTGGGTCTGTCTGGTGCATTTGCATTCGTTTTATCTGCGTTGAAAATTCCCTCAGTGACAGGCAGCTCTTCTCATCCAACGGGTGTAGGATTGGGGACCATTTTATTTGGTCCAACGGCGATGAGTGTTTTAGGAACAATAGTGCTTTTATTTCAATCACTATTGTTAGCACATGGTGGAATTACAACGTTAGGAGCGAATGCCTTTTCCATGGCAGTCGTCGGACCTCTACTCGCTTATGGGATATTTAAGTTTGGAAGAAAAATGAACCTTTCTCTAGCTGTTGCAGTCTTTTTAGCTGCAATGTTAGGGGATTTGGGGACATATTTAGTGACATCGGTTCAACTAGCCTTAGCTTTCCCTGCTGAGGTGGGGGGCTTTGCTGCTTCATTTGTAAAGTTCGCTAGTATCTTTGGTTTTACACAAGTTCCTTTAGCGATCAGTGAAGGCTTACTTACCGTTATTGTGATGAATTTACTTCAAAAATATAATATGGAAGAATTAAAGCAATTACTTTCAATTAAGGAGGCAAGCTAACATGAAAAATGGAGTATTATTTTTAATTGTAATTTTATTAGCAATTATTCCTTTAATTTTTCTTAATGATGCTGAATTTGGTGGAGCTGACGGGCAAGCGGAGGAAGTGATTAGCGAAGTGGCACCTAACTATGAGCCTTGGTTTCATGCCATATGGGAACCACCAAGTGGAGAGATTGAAAGTTTACTATTCTCGTTACAAGCGGCTCTCGGAGCCATGATCATCGGCTATTGTCTAGGATATGGAAAAGCTAGAAAAAAGTATTCTTCATCCAAACAATAACAGAATGAAGTGAATGCTATGATAAAAATTGACGATTATGCTTATACCAGCGGATTAAAAGATGTTCATCCCGTTGAGAAGGTTAGCTTTGCGTTGATCTTTCTCTTTTTTACAATTCTTTCAAAAAATATTTCGGTGGCTTGTTTTACCTTTACTGTAATGAGTATTTTGGTACTATTTAAGGCGAAAATCCCGTTTATGGCATATTTGAAACTTCTTTTCGTCCCATTTGTTTTCTTAATGACAAGCTTAGTTGCAATCATATTTTCCATTGCACCTATTTATCAAGAAGATTTAGATGTGCTTTGGATGACTGAAATAGGTTTATGGCAAATCTATATTAGTTCAAATAGTATCCAACAATCATACCAACTAGCTTCAACGATTTTAGCAAGTGTGAGCTGTTTATATTTTCTTGTTTTATCAACTCCTCTTAATCAATTTATGTGGGTATTAAAAAAAGTAAAACTCCCCATTGTTTTTGTAGAATTAATGGGGATTACGTATCGGTTCATCTTTGTTTTATTAGAAAAGGTGAGTGAAATTTATATTGCACAATCCAGCAGGTTTGGCTATCAAGATTATAGAAGCTGGTTTTCAAGCGTAGCACAGCTTATTGTCAGCCTTTTCATTAAATCGATGCACTCAGCAAAAGAACTTCAAATCGCAATTGATAGTCGAGGTGGAGATGAACATTTATATGATGTGGATTTATCATTGGTCTATAAGCGAGGGAATTTTATCATTGTTTTTATTTCGTTTGTAACACTTTTCATGATTTATATTATGACAAAATCATGAAAGACCTATGAAAAGGAAGTATGCAGAGTGAGTGAACAAATTATAACGTTTGAACAAGTTTCTTATCAATATGCAGACGGAACGATGGCATTGAATCAAATAAATCTTTCAATTGGAAAAGGGAAGAAGATAGCCTTATTAGGAAACAATGGCGCTGGGAAATCGACACTATTTCTGCATATGAACGGTATTTTAAAGCCGACAAGTGGCAGCATTTTATACAGTGGAAAGAAGTTGACCTATAAAAAGAAAGAGATTCGGCATTTAAGGCAGCAAGTCGGTATTGTGTTCCAAAATTCTGAATCTCAACTTTTTTCCTCTTCTGTCTATGAAGATATTAAGTTCGGTCCAAAAAATTTAAATTTACCCACCGAAGAAGTTGAGAGGCGTGTAAAGGAAGTCATTACATTAACAGAAACGGAATCGCTTAAAGATAAACCCCCTCACTTTTTAAGTATCGGACAGAAAAAAAGGGTAGCAATCGCTGGAATTGTTGCTATCGATCCTGAATTAATGGTGTTAGATGAACCAACAGCTGGGCTCGATCCTTACTATTCAAAAAGAATGTTGGAACTACTGGAAAAGATTCATCATCGAAACCGTACGATTCTATTGTCTACACATAATGTAGATCTAGCTTATGAGTGGGCAGATGAGGTTATCATCTTAAACAATGGGCATTTGCTAGCTCAAGGAACACCTGTTGAGGTTTTTAATAAAAGAGAAATACTAGAAAGAAGCCATTTACAAAAGCCTTGGATTATGGAAGTGTTTGAAAAATTTCAAAGTACGAATTCATCCAATATAAAGTATCCGAGGTCGAAGGCAGAACTGTTTGAAATGATGGAATCATGTTTTAATGGGACCAGCATTAAAGTTTAAGGTGGAACCCTGACGAGTGATCTCGGTTTATTGATGCATAATTTTTTGAAAGCACCAAATCAACGTAAGAAAGAGATTTTATTAAATTTTCAAAAAAATAGTTTGTTAACTTTCGAGATTATATGGTATAGTTATAAAAAATTTAATAATTACTTTAAATAAGTGCTCACATTTTGTGAGGTAAAAGGGAAACTAGTGAAAGTCTAGTACAGCCCCCGCTACTGTAAGAGCTGATGAAATTACAATACCACTGAGAAATCGGGAAGGTGTAAGAGTAAAAAGAAGCTTAAGTCAGGAAACCTGCTTATTTAAACGACACTTGCTTTTCGGAGGGAGAAGTATAGGCGGGACAATTATTCAATTGTTTTTGTATTTCAGTATGCTTATTTTTATACTGTCATATCACATGCCTGTATTCCTTTTAAAAGGAGTGCAGGCATTTTTTATTTGGAGGTAAGCCTATGAAAAAGGGAAAAATTTTTGTTGTTGGCTTTGGTCCTGGTGATCGTGAGCATATTACAAATCGAGCTGTAGTGGCATTGCAGCAAAGTGATAGTATTATTGGATATAAAACTTATGTGGAGCTAATTGAACCCTTCGTATCAGCAAAGTCCATCGTCAGTACGGGTATGACAGAAGAAGTGTCACGTGCACAGGATGCAGTAAAGAAAGCGGAAGCAGGTCAAGTTGTCTCAGTGATTTCCAGCGGAGATTCAGGCGTTTATGGTATGGCTGGATTAGTGTATGAAGTGCTGATTGAGAAGGGCTGGACTGAAAAAGAAGGAATTGAGGTAGAAATTGTTCCAGGTATTTCAGCCATTAATTCTTGTGCAAGTTTATTGGGTGCGCCTGTCATGCATGATTCCTGCACGATCAGCCTAAGTGATCATTTAACACCTTGGACCGTAATAGAAAAGCGCATTGAAGCAGCTGCGATGGCGGATTTCGTTATAGCTTTATATAATCCGAAAAGCGGCCGGCGGACACGTCAAATTGTAGAGGCACAAAATATTCTATTAAAATATCGTTCTCCTGAAACACCGGTGGGACTTGTGAAAAGTGCTTATCGTGAAAATCAAAATGTGGTGCTGACAACACTGGCCGAAATGCTTGAACATGAGATAGGAATGCTGACAACGGTTATTATCGGGAATTCTTCTACTTTCTTTTATGACAATAAAATCATTACCCCTCGAGGGTATCAGCGTAAATATACGTTAGGTGAAGAAAAGCAAAGTTTAAAACCGCATCAGCGTTTGAAAAAGGAAGCCGAACCATGGGCATTAAATCAAGAAACAGGGGAAGCACAAGCTGGTTATGAGCAAATTGAACGAAAAAAACAAGAAGTTAGCTCATTAGATTTGGCTTTAAAGGCTTTATCCATGGTTACTAAATCGGATATAGAACATCCGCATTTAGTTCAGCAGCCGATCGAAAATATATTTGAATTTGCTGTTTCACCTGGTGTTGCCAATAAATTTATTAAGCCAGAGCAAATGCGTGTATTGGCAGAAACCATTGGCGAGACAGGCACCATGGAATATACACCGGATCATCGTTTTTTACTAAAGATTCCAACAGATCAACCTGAATCGATTGTTGAAAGACTTAAACAAAATGATTTAATTGTCATGCCTGTCGGCGATATTTTAAATGTAAAAGCTTGTGATTTTTGCTACGGTGAAAAAGCAGAATCGATCCCATATGCTGAAGAAATAGCAGCAAAATTGGGGGGCTTAAAGCTTCCAAAAGAATTACATATTGGTTTCAACGGCTGCGGTATGGCCTGTTATCGGGCAGTATTCGATGATATCGGAATCGTTTACCGCAAGAAAAGATTTGATTTATTTATTGGCGCAAAGCCGGTTGGCCGTACAGCTCATGCTGCACAGCCAGTAGCAGAAGGAATTGAACCAGATGAGCTGCTGCCGTTATTAACGAAAATGATAGAAGAGTACAAACAAAATGCCCATCCAAATGAACGTCTTTTTAAATATTTTAAAAGGGTGAAAAAAATTCAGTATTTTAACTATCAGGATATGAGCTCCAAAATTGAAGTCGAGCCGGCACCATGTGGAGATTAGGAGGAACACATGATTTTATTTTTAGCAGGCACAAGTGATGCGAGAGCACTAGCCATTCAATTGCAAAACCAAGGCTATCTTTTATTAGCAACAGTTGTCACAGAATCTGCTGCCGAAAGTTTAAATGCCCACCATATTCCTTATCAAGTCGGGCGGTTATCAGTTGATGACATGACAGAGCTTATTCAGAAGCAAAAGATGACCTGTGTCATCGATGCCAGTCATCCATATGCGGAAGAAGCGTCGAAAACAGCAATGGCAGCAGCACAAGCATCTAATATTCCCTATATTCGTTATGAAAGGCCAGAAGAACAGTTTATTTCTCCGCTAATTACAGAAGTTGAAAGTTATGAAGAAGCAGCCAAATTAGCTCAATCTCATAAAGGAACGATCATGCTGACAACAGGCAGTAAAACGTTAGAAGTATTTACGAAATATTTAATGCGTGATGAAATCCGGCTTATTTGCAGAATGCTTCCAAATATAGGGAACATGGAAAAGTGCAATCAGTTAGGTGTTAAACAAAAGGACATTATTGCGATCCAGGGCCCATTTTCGGAATCATTAAATAAAGCACTATGTGAGCAATACAATGTGACTCTAATGATTACAAAAGAAAGCGGCAAAGTGGGATCTGTAGATGAAAAAATGACAGCTGCTCTGCAATTAGGGATTCCGGTTATTTTAATAAAACGGCCAGCGATTGAATATGAAAATTTTTGTACTTCTTTTGAAGAAGTAACTCAACTATTAGGAGGTTTTATTCTTGGCAAACATGAACTTTAATACAAAATTTATCCCCGTTACGGTAGATCCAGACAAGATTTATGATTACAGTTTCGCCATTATCAAAGAAGAGATGGGCGAACATTCATTTACAGATGAGCAATGGTTAGTTGTTCGGCGGGTGATTCACGCTTCAGCAGATTTTGAATTAGGCCGCAGCATGATATTTACACCTGATGCCATTGAGGCGGGGATTCAATCCATTTTAGCGGGCCGTCATGTAGTGGTGGATGTACAAATGATCGAAAGCGGTTCTGGACGGAAACGATTCCAAAAGCATGGCGGGGATTTACATTGTTATATTGCGGATGAGGATGTCTCAAAGGAAGCAAAGGCCCAAGGAACAACACGTGCGATTATTTCCATGCAAAAAGCAACGCGTTTACATGAAGGAGGAATCTATGCCATCGGCAATGCGCCAACCGCCTTGCTGGAGCTAATTCGTTTGATTAAAGAAGGTGTGGCAAAACCGGATTTAATTATTGGAATGCCAGTCGGCTTTGTATCAGCAGCAGAGTCGAAAGCGGAGTTAGCAGTGCTCGAAGGGATTCCATTTATTACGAACGTTGGGAGAAAGGGTGGCAGTACAGTGACGGTCGCTGCACTTAATGCCATTTCGATTATGGCGGATGAACGAGCAAAAGAAACGAAATAAAAAAGACCCCTCACAAATGCGTCATGGCTACACGACAGGAGCTTGTGCAGCAGCGATGACAAAGGCAGCACTGCAAGCTCTTGTCGTTGGAAAAGTACCTGATGAAGTCACGATTTATTTACCGGTTGGCCAGTATGCAACATTTAAAGTAACTTCATTTGAAGTATCAGAAGGCAGGGTAATGTGTGAAACGATTAAAGATGCCGGGGACGATCCTGATGCTACACACCAGGCACGAATTCAAAGTACCGTCATGTTTTCAAAAGAAAAAGGTATCCATTTAGATGGCGGGGTTGGTGTAGGGCGAGTGACAAAAGCTGGACTTCCTGTACCGGTAGGACAAGCAGCGATAAACCCTGTTCCGCGTAAAATGATTTTTGGTGTTGTACAAGAAGTCATTGAAAAATATAAATTGGATTGTGGAATTGAAGTGGTCATTTCCGTACCAGATGGTGAAGAGATTGCTGAAAAAACATTGAATGGGCGTTTAGGTATTATTGGCGGTATTTCCATATTAGGTACACGGGGAACAGTGGTTCCATTTTCAAGTTCCGCTTATATGGCAAGTATCGTGCAAGCGATCAATGTAGCAAAAGAATCAGGATGTGAGCATTTAGTCATCACAACGGGCGGACGCAGTGAAAAATATGCAATGCAGCAGTATCCTCATTTACCCGAAGAAGCATTTATCGAAATGGGCGATTTTGTCGGCTTTACGTTAAAAAATATTGCGCGAAAGAAGATTCCGAGAGTCTCGCTAGTAGGGATGATGGGGAAGTTCTCAAAAGTTGCCCAAGGCGTTATGATGGTTCACTCAAAAAGTGCACCGATAAGCTTTGAGTTTTTAGCAGGCATTGCCAATAAAGTGGGTGTTGATGAGGCGATGCAGCGAGAAATTTTACAGGCGAATACGGCTTCACAGGTTGGTGAAATGCTTCAGGGAAATGAGGCATTCTTTGCAGCACTTTGTAAAAACTGCTGCTACTATGCACTGAATCATATGAATACTGACATGAAAGTGTCGACAACCTTGTATGCCATGAATGGAGACTGTTTAGGAAAGGCTGAGAACATTGACAAATTGGATGAAGATGATTGGTATAGGGGATAATGGCGCGGAAGGATTGCTCCCCCAATATGCTGAGTGGATCAATGAATGTGATGTGCTTGTAGGCGGGGAACGTCATTTGCAATTTTTTCCGGAATATAAAAAAGAGAAAAAAGTAATCAAAGGCGGTTTGTCAGCGTTAATAGCTGAATTACAGCAAGAAACACGGAATACCGTTATATTAGTGTCCGGTGATCCACTGTTTTATGGACTTGGCAGTGTACTTGCAAAGAAGCTTCCATTAGAGATTTATCCTTATACCAGCTCGGTACAGCTTGCTTTTTCTAAAATGCAGGAAAGCTGGCAGGATGCGTATATTGTCAGCTTGCATGGCCGTTCCATTAAAGGGTTTGCACAAAGGATTGATGGGCGTAAAAAAATTGCTGTTTTAACAGATGAAACGAATTCTCCGCAGACAATTGCAACGTATTTAAAGCGTTTCGGCATGACAGAATACGATGCCTTTGTTGCTGAAAATCTACAAGGTGAAAAGGAGCGGTGCCGCTTCTTCACATTGGACGAAATGGAGCAGACTTCCTTTTTTCCATTGAATGTTGTGATTTTAAAACAGCGAGTGGCAGTAGAACGTACCTCTCTTGGAATTCCGGATGCTTCATTTATTCAGCGAAAACCAGATAAAGGATTAATTACTAAAAGAGAAATTCGGACTCTTTGTCTGCAGGAGTTAGGTCTTAATGAAAATAGCATTGTTTGGGATATAGGAACCTGTACAGGCTCAGTTGCGATTGAAGCAGCGAAAATTGCTCGGGAAGGTGCCGTGTATGCCATTGAAAAAAATGAGGGTGACCTTGAAAACTGCCTGGAAAATCAATTAAAACATCGTACAGATTTTGTTGCAGTGCTGGGGAAGGCACCTGACCGTCTGGAAGAATTTCCTGATCCGCATGCGATTTTTATTGGCGGCAACGGTGGGAATATGGAGCATTTATTGCAAACATGTATTTCACGCTTACAACCAGATGGACGCCTTGTAATGAATATTGCAACGATTGAAAATCTGGCAGAAGCGCTGAAGCAGCTAAAAGCATTAGGCTGTGAAGTATCGATATTACAGGCACAAATTTCAAAGAGTAAACCAATCTTAAATTTAACGCGTTTTGAACCGTTAAATCCAATCTATATTGTGACAGCAAAGAAAGGAAAAGAATAATGAGAATAGGAAAATTATATGGATTAGGTGTTGGGCCGGGAGATCCAGAATTAATCACGGTAAAAGCATTTCGAAGATTGCAGGAAAGCCCAGTCATTGCATATCCCAAAAAATTAAAGGGCAGTAAATCTTATGCCCATCGTATTGTAGAAGTGTATATTAACCCGGCAGAAAAAGAGATGCTTGGTTTGGTATTCCCCATGACAAAAGATGAAGATACACTGCGCACTGAGTGGACAAAATCAGTGGAAGCGATTTATAGCTATTTAGTTCAAGGAAAAGATGTAGCTTTTGTAACAGAAGGGGATCCGATGCTGTTCAGCACATTTATTCATTTAATGAATTTAATGAAATCGATGCACCCAGATGTCCCGATTGAAACGGTAGCAGGTATTTCGTCATTTAATGGTTCTGTTAATCGCTTAGGGATTGCATTGGCTGATGGTGATGACCATGTCGCCATGATACCTGCTACGGAAGATATGGCAGAAATGCGCCGAGTAATTGAAAACCACGATGCGATTGTCTTTATCAAAGTAGCAAAAGTTTTAGACGCAATGCTCGATCTACTAGAGGAAATGAATTTATTAGAAAAAGCACATGTCGTTACAAAAGTTACATCTGACGAAGAGGTAATTTGGAAGATCAATGAACTTCGGGGTTCAGAATTAAATTACTTGTCATGTATGGTGGTGCGCAAATAATGAAGAAAATTTGGATTATTGGAGCAGGACCGGGGGATCCGGATTTAATCACGGTGAAAGGTTTAAAGCTATTAAAAGAAGCGGATGTTGTGATGTATACTGATTCACTCGTAAGTGAATCGTTAGTAGCGGAAGCGAAGGAGTCGGCCGAAATTATCCGAACAGCAGGGATGCATCTACAGGAAATGGTGGATTGTATCGTTGAGCGTGTACATGCAGGCAAAAAGGTTGTACGTTTACATACAGGCGACCCGGCGATGTACGGGGCAACGATGGAGCAAGTGGCGCTGTTGAAGCAGCATGAGATTACCTATGAAGTTGTTCCAGGTGTAAGTTCTGTTTTTGCATCTGCCGCAGCAGTTGGCGCAGAGCTGACGATTCCTGATTTAACCCAAACGCTGATTTTAACACGGGCTGAAGGACGTACACCAGTGCCTGAGCGTGAAAAATTACAGGCACTGGCAAGCCATCACTGTACGATTGCCATGTTTTTAAGTGCGACATTAACAAAGAAAATAACCAAAGAATTGCAGGCAGCAGGCTGGGCAGACGATACACCCGTTGCGGTTGTACAGCGTGCTTCGTGGCCAGATCAAAAAATTGTGCGCACAACACTGGCTGAATTAGATGAAGCAATGCGTATCAATGGCATTCGTAAGCATGCGATGATTCTAGCAGGCTGGGCATTAGATCCGCATATCCATGAAAAAAATTATCGTTCGAAGCTATATGACAAAACCTTCACTCATGGCTTCCGCAAAGGTGTGAAGGAGAATGATTAGTTTACGTGAAGGTGAAATTCCTGTAATAGAAAAGCGCAAACCATATGCTCTCGTCGCCATAACGAAACATGGGGTGGCACATGCAAGAAGCTACGCGGAAAAATTTCCGTATGCGGACCTATATTATATGAAGAAATTCGAGCAGGGCGACGAAGACACGCGCAAAATTCAGTTGTTTGATGGTACGGTTCGCCTATTGCTGCCTGCTTTGTTCCAGCAGTATAAAGGGATCATTTGCATCATATCCCTCGGTGCTGTCGTTCGCATGATTGCTCCGCTAATGATTGATAAAAAGAAAGATCCTGCAGTGTTAGTGGTGGATGATAAAGGTCAGTTTGTCGTCAGCGTATTATCGGGGCATATTGGCGGTGCCAATGCCTTAACCCATGAATTTGCCAATGCGATTGGTGCAGTACCCGTTGTTACAACCGCATCAGATGTTCAAAAAACGATTTCAGTGGATTTATTTGGCGCCCAATTTGGGTGGATGTGGGATAGCGAAGAAAAATTAACACCTGTTAGTGCCTCGGTTGTCAATGAGGAACATGTTGCAATCGTTCAGGAGACGGGAGAAAAAAATTGGTGGATGTACGATCGCTTAATGCCTGACAATTTAAAAATTTATCCATCGATAGATGAAGCGATCATGGCAAAGCCACAAGCCGCACTGCTTATTACAGATCGTTTAATTGCGGCACATGAAGAGGTGCTGCTCGAAAACGGAGTTATATATCGTCCAAAATCAATTGTACTGGGCATTGGCTGTAATCGCGGTACGGCAATGGAAGAAATTGAACAAGTCATAGATGAAACATTAGCGGAGCTATGTTTAAGTAAAAAAAGTGTCAAAGCAGTTGCGACCATCGACTTAAAGAATAACGAAACAGGCCTTCTTGAATTAACTGCTAAATATAACTGGCATTTTATAACTTACACACCTGACCAGCTAAATGAAATACCAATGCAAAACCCATCGGAAACAGTCTTTAAATATACAGGTGCATATGGGGTCAGTGAGCCGGCCGCATTGCGTTATGCGAATGCGAAAGAGTTACTGCTGGAGAAAAAGAAAAGCGGAAATGTGACTATATCTATTGCACGTGTCAACTTCGAGGAGGAAGTACGATGAATCGATTTGTTCTAGCTGGTACTGGAAGCGGTGTTGGAAAAACAACGTTCACAATCGGCATCATGCGTGCGCTTATGAAGCGTGGTTTAACAGTCCAGGGTTTTAAATGCGGCCCAGATTATATTGACCCAGCGTATCATACAGCTGTCACCAAACGCCCTTCTCGTAATATTGATAGTTTCATGATGTCTCATGATACGGTCCGTGCCATTGTCGCAAGAGCGAGCAAAGATGCAGATGCAGCTATTATTGAAGGAGTGATGGGTTTTTATGACGGCAAATCCCCATTATCAAATGAAGGTTCTGCTGCTCATATTAGTGAGATTACAAAAAGTCCCGTCATTTTAATTATCAATGCGGCAAGTATGGCAAGAAGTGCGGCTGCGATTGTCAAAGGATTTCAAATGTTAGATAAAAGCTCCAATATTGTTGGCGTTATTGCCAACCAATTAGGAAGTAAAAACCACTTTGAAATTGTCAAAGCAGCGATTGAACAAGAATGTGGGATTCCTGTCATTGGCTATCTGCCAAAAGGAGCTGTCCAATCGATGCCGAGCCGTCATTTGGGTTTAGTGCCAGCCATTGAACGTGGTGATTTAGATTCATATTTTGATAGTCTAGCAGAAGCAATCGAAGAAACAGTGGATATTGAACAGCTGCTGGAAATTACCAAAACACAATCATTGGATGTTTCTGAATCTATCTTTGATGCACAGCCGCAAAGACAAGAAGTACATATTGCAGTTGCAAAGGATGCCGCCTTTAACTTTTATTATGAAGAAAATTTAGAATTGCTCCGTGTATATGGTGCAACATTGCATTACTTTTCTCCATTACAAAATGAGGAAGTTCCAGAAAGAGCGCAGGGGCTGTATATCGGCGGCGGTTTCCCGGAAGAGTTTGCAGAAAGCTTGGCGAAAAATGAAGAAACGAAGCAATCAATAAGAGCCGCGCTTAAGCGAGGGGTGCCAACATTAGCGGAATGCGGCGGTTTTATGTATTTAACAGAGGAAATTGTGAATCGTCAAGGACAGGTATTCCCGATGCTCGGGATCATTCCAGGACGTGTACGGATGCAGAATAAATTAGCGGCACTTGGCTACCGGGAAATTACAGGTGTTCCGGGGAACTTTCTAATCCATGAAGAGGAGCAGGCAAAAGGGCATGAGTTCCATTACTCAACGTATGAGGGGGAGCATACATCACCAGCTTATTTTTGTAAAGGCCGTTTTCGTGCTCAGCAGGAAGGTTATCTGCATAAAAATATTGTTGCCGGCTATACACACTTTCATTTTGCTTCGAATCCACAGCTTGTGAAAAATTGGCTGACAGCATGTTTGGAGGTAAACAATGAATTATTTCCCACTATTAATGAATATTGACTATAAAAAGGTTGTTATTGTTGGAGGCGGACATGTAGCACGTCAAAAGGTGGAAGCACTGCTGCCAACAAATTCGCTAGTGACAGTGATAAGCCCAGCGGTAACAGAAAAATTGCAGCACTATATCAATGAAGGGCTTGTGACATGGAAAGAAAAAGTATTTGAACCTGCTGATTTAGATGATGCAGCACTGATTTTCGCCGTTACAAATGACGAAGAGGTAAACAATGCAGTGGAAGAAGCGGCCCAGCATTGGCAATTACTCAGCCGTGCGGATGCAAAAGGACGTGTTGATTTCATCAATCCAGCAGTCGTTCGACGCGGTGATTTCGTTTTGACTGTATCGACGTCTGGAGCTAGTCCAGGTCTGACACGGCAAATAAAGACAGATTTAGAAGCGCAATTTGGAGTACATTACGCGCAGTATGTTTCATTTTTAAAGAATGCACGTCAGCGAATTTTACAGGTGTCTTCGGGCGATGCGAAAAAACAGCTATTAGCAGAGCTCCTCGATCCACAGTTATTACAATGGATCGAGCAAGGTGAAAAACAAAAATGTGAAGCGTGGCTGCAGCAGCGTATAGGAGAAAAACGGTGAGCGGATTTGTATATATTGTAGGAGCTGGTCCTGGTGACCCAAAACTATTGACGATTCGTGGATTAGAGTGCATTCAGCAAGCAGATGTGATTTTATATGACCGTCTGGTGAATGTTGAATTATTAAAACATGCGAAACCTGATGCCGAGCTGATTTATTGTGGAAAAGAGCCAGGCAGGCATGGACTGATTCAAGATGAAATTCATCGTGTACTAGTGGAGCAAGCCAATCTTGGCAAGCAGGTTCTCCGCTTAAAAGGCGGTGACCCATTTGTCTTTGGACGTGGTGGAGAAGAAGCCGCGATTTTACGGCAAGCCGATATTCCATTTGAAATCGTGCCTGGCATTACAGCGGGGATTGCGGCACCTGCTTATGCAGGGATTCCAGTGACACATCGTGATCACGCTGCAAGCTTTGCAATTGTTACAGGTCATGGCCGCCAAGAAAAGCAGCAGGACTTTTTAAATTGGTCCGCGCTTGCTCAAATAGATACAGTAGCCTTTTATATGAGCATAGGCAATATCGCACATATTGCGAAAAGCTTAATAACCTATGGCAAAAGTGAAACAACCCCTGTTGCCGTCATTGAATGGGGCACAACCAAAAATCAGCGTACGATTACAGGCAATCTTTCCACGATCGCACAAGATATTCAAAAACATCGTATCTCTAATCCATCGATGATTTTAGTTGGTGAAGTGGTTAGTGTACGAGATCAAATTGCCTGGTTTATAGAAAAGGAGCATGAATTATGTTAGAAGTATTAAAAAAACGCCGTGCGATTCGACAATTTGAAACGCGCGAAGTAGAACGTGACAAAATTGAGACGGTATTAGAAGCAGCAACGTATGCACCAAATGACCGTATGCGTGAGCCATGGCATTTCTATGTATTACAGGGAGACAGCTTAAAACGTTATGAGAAGGTGGCGCTTGATTATTTACAAAAACGCTTCCCAACAAAACCACATTTGGTGGAAAGCTCAATGGAAGCCATCACAAAAACACCGCTTATCATTGTGGTGACTTCTGCCATTGTCGAAGCTGATGAAGGTGCAACCAAAGATAATACCTTTGCAGTCAGCAGTGCGATTATGTCGATGTGGTTAATGGCTGAACAGCTGGGTTTAGGCATGGTATGGCGTACACGCGGTGTTGGCTTAGTGCATGATACAGCATTACATGATTTTATTGGTGCACCGGTTGGGGAGCAATTGGTAGGGACGTTATGCATTGGTTACCCTGCAGAAGAATTCACTTCCGCGAAAAAGCGTACACCATTTGCAGAAAAAACAACTTGGCTATAAGGAGGTTTATACATGACACGACAAGGGATGCTGTTAGTTTATACAGGTGAAGGCAAAGGAAAAACAACATCTTCACTTGGTGTCGCATTACGCGCAATTGGCCGCGGCATGAGGGTGAAATACTTTCAATTTATTAAATCACCTGAGCGTACATATGGTGAACAAATTGCCCTACGAAAACTTGGTGTTGAAACAGTGCAATTAGGTATCGGTTTTACTTGGACGAAAACACCGGAGGAGCATCGCGAGGCACTTGCGAAAGCCTGGCAGATTATAATAGAAGAGCTAAAAGATGAAACAACAGACCTATTAGTACTGGATGAACTGAATAATGCGTTAGCCATCACACGTTTTCCAATCGACGATGTATTGCCATTACAAGAGGTGTTAGAGGCCATACAAAACCGCCCCCAAACGATGCACCTTGTCATCACAGGCCGTTCTGCACATCCATCTCTACTCGCTATAGCTGATCTAGTATCAACGATTGATGCCACAAAACATTATTATGCTGATCAGGATGTCAAAGCGATGAAGGGGCTTGAGTTTTAAGCACGGGATCGCCCTGAAGTACAGACCAAACAGCATAAAAAAGTTGTGAATGAAGTAGGAACAGCTGTTGTATTCAGCAAGGGTTGTCCATTTGTGTTTTGGAAATTGAGGAGAAAATTCAATGATAAAAAGTTCCCCGTTACAATTTGATTTTGAAAAGCAGTGGAAAGAAGGCATGTTAGACTGGCATGGCAAGATGCCAGAAAGAATGATCGATGATGTGCTGGAAGAAGCATATTGGGCTCAGTCCATGAAGAAAAAGACATACAAGCAAACAGATAACTATGCAGAAAAAATCTACGAAAAAATGAAACACCATATCGCGCAAAATTCAACTTGTATTGAAATTGGGCCGGGATGGGGCAACTATACCTTCCAACTCCGACAAGATGTCGAAAGATTAACGTTAGTGGATGGTTCTGAAAGTGTGCTTGCTTATTTATTACAATACTTTAAAAACGATACAAATGTTCAGTACGTTCATAGTAAATGGGAAGAAGCGCAAATTGAGCAGCATGATGTTGTTATTGGGGTGAACTGCTTTTATCGTATGTATGAAATGAATGCGGCGCTGAAAAAAATGAACAGTCTTGCCAAAAAGCGTGCCATCATTGGTTTAACAACAGGACCTATACAACCGCATTATGTTGTTTTAGATGAGCAGTTTGGCTATGACATTAAACATCCTCGCCGTGATTATATTATGATCGTCAATATGCTGTATCAGTTAGGAATTTATGCAAATTGTGAAATGCTCAAACTGGAGCGTGTGTATCGTTATGATACATTGCAGCAATTATATGAAGCACAAAGCAAAAAAATCTTATCACCTCGGTTTGATATGGCACATGTGAAAGCATCGCTCGAACGCTTTATAGCAATTGAGGATGGCCAGTATGTATACCGTTACCCATTCTATGCTGCGATTATTAGTTGGGAGCCTGTAAAGTTACATGACTAAGTTTCGTATTGACATTACGAATAAGGGCTTTAATCGGGGCACTGTTGGATAAACAAATAGTCAAAGTGGTTACAAGATGATGGGAGAGGGGGAGGTCACTTTATGACAACATGGAATTTAACGCAAATGCAGCGTCACTTACTCATTTGCAATGGGGCAACCTGTATGGGAGCAGGTGCTGAGGAGGTGACGCAGCAAATTCGAGACGAAATCCGGAAAAACCGTTTAGATGAGCAAATTCATACATCTCGGACACGATGTAACGGCCGCTGTAAAGATAAATGCGTCGTAATTGATTACCCAAAAGGGACATGGTATTCGGTTCAACATGAAGAAACCGCGCGTGATATTGTTCATGAAGCTGTTGAACAAGATGCGATCATTTATTCAATGGAGCACGGTGTGCGGAAACGCAGCGATAATCGAATGAAAGGAATCGATAAATACAAGAAAGGTAAAGGACCAATGAAAAAAGCTGTATTATTTGTTGGACATGGCAGCAGGCTTGAGGCAGGGAATATAGAAGTTCGGGAATTTATTGGGCAAATGAAAGAATACATTGATCCAGCCCTTTTAATAGAAACATGTTTTTTAGAATTTGCCTCACCAAATATCGAAGATGGGATTCAGCTGTGTGTGGAACAAGGTGCGGACGAAATCCATGTAATTCCTATCATATTATTACATGCAGGACACTCAAAACTCCACATTCCAGCAGAAATCGAACATGCTAAAGAGCATTTCCCCGATGTTCAATTTACCTATGGACAAACGATCGGTGTTCATGAGGAAGTTTTTGAAATTTTAAAAACAAGACTGACTGAAGCAGGTTTTGATGTGGATCAAAAGCATGACGATACGGCCATTTTATTAATTGGACGAGGCGGCAGCGATCCATATGCGAATGGTGATTTTTATAAAATTAGCAGATTATTGTGGGAGAAATTAAATGTACCTATTGTTGAAAGTGCCTTTATGGGAGTAACGACGCCAACTGTGCAGGATGGGATGGAACGTTGCATTAAATTAGGCGCAAAAAAAATCATCATGCTGCCGTATTTTTTATTTACGGGAATTTTAATGGAAAGAATGTATAAAATGGCCGAACAGTTTAAAGAGTCTTATCCGCATATATCAATTGATATTGCTCAGTATTTTGGCTATCATCCAAAGTTAAGAACGGTACTCTTAGAACGAATGAATCAGGCCTTAAACGGTACTTCGACTGGAATGCAAGATTTAGAGAATTTCCGTAAATTTGCGGAAGAACAAGGGTATGAACATCATCATCATCACCATTAGATGATAGACAACCGGTTTTTCTTAGTATTATGGTTTATGTTTGCCAGAAAAGTGGGAGTGGAATATGGTAACGAGTTCCATCAACCTAATATATGACCCATGACAAGACATATTGGAGGAGTCAATGGTGCCTTGGGCTGGTCGAAAATTAAATCAACAAATGTAAGGAGTTCAAATAAAATGCCCGAGGCTCTTAAATTGATGTTTCAAGGTACCAATTCGGATGTCGGCAAAAGTGTCGTCGTGACAGCCTTTTGCCGTATATTCGCCCAGGACGGGTATAAAACGGTTCCTTTTAAGTCACAAAATATGGCGTTAAACTCTTATATCACAGTGGATGGAAAAGAAATAGGAAGAGCACAAGGGGTCCAGGCCGAAGCGGCAGGGATTCAGGCGACAACTGATATGAATCCGATTCTGCTCAAGCCGAATCGGGATAACCAATCCCAAATTGTGGTCCATGGAAAACCGTATAAAAATATGGAAGCCAGTGCGTATCGAAAGGAATTCTTTCAAACGGGTATTGAGCTTATTAAAGAATCGCTTGCTGTTCTGTCAGAAAAGTATGAAAGGATTGTCATTGAAGGGGCGGGCAGTCCTGCCGAGATTAATCTGAATGACAGGGAAATAGTCAATATGCGGGTTGCAAGAATGGCTGATGCCCCTGTAATTTTGATTGGGGATATCGAAAAAGGCGGAGTTTTTGCCAGTTTAGTAGGAACCCTTCAGCTTATGGACCCTAATGACCGTGACCGAATCATCGGCGTCATCATCAATAAATTCCGCGGTGATAGACGGCTTTTGGAATCTGGATTAACATGGTTTGAGGAATATACAGGGAAACCGGTTCTAGGAGTGATTCCTTATTTAGAGAATTTAAACATTGATGCCGAGGATTCCATGATATTAAATCAATATACATCGATCCGTAATACCGAAAAAGAACTTGATATTGCGGTGATACAGTATCCGAAAATCTCCAATTTCACCGATGTCGATCCTTTTTTTACCGAACCAGATTGCCATGTCCGGTTTATTACAAGAGCAGACCAATTACACAGCCCAGATTTAGTCATTCTTCCTGGGAGCAAGAATACGATTGAGGATTTGCTGTTTTTAAGAAAAAGTGGTATCGCAGAGAAAATCGTGGAATTGCAGCAAAAGCACGAATTCCTTCTATTTGGAATCTGCGGCGGCTATCAAATGCTCGGTGAAGAAATCGAGGATCCGTTTGCTATTGAATCACTTCACCATGAAATCGAAGGTCTAAGCTTACTGCCCATCAGGACGACCATTACAAAAGACAAGACGACCGTGTCATCAAACGGACTCTTACAACTTAACGGCAAACATTTCAACGTGTCAGGTTATGAGATTCATATGGGAGAAACGTGGACGACCCGAGAATCCCGGGGACTAATTGATACACAAGGCCGATCAGATGGCTGTAAAACCGAAGATGAAAGAATCATTGGTACATACTTTCATGGGATTTTTCATAATGATGAATTTCGTAAGGAGCTGCTGAATCAGATTCGCCAAGGAAAAGGTTTGGAGCCGATTCATCAGCGTGTATCCTTCAACCAATTGCGTGAAGAAGCATTTGATCTGTTAGCGGATCATGTAAGGTCGCACGTAAAGCTTGATTTGATTGAAAAAAAAATGAAGGATTTCCCAAAAAGGCGGATTAGCCAATGAAGGGTGCCCAAACTGTTATCACTTCCTTGTTGGTTATACTGTGGATGAAATAGGAGCTTTCACAATGAAAATAGGTAAGGGAAGGTGTAATGGAACATTTGGAGAACTTGTTCAAGGGATAATAGACGACCGGCCTTTTTTAATAACTTTTCCAATCCAAAGTTTGAGAAGTGAGGCAAGCTTTATCCCAGATCCAACTTCACCAGAATTAACAGGTGTGAATTCAAAGGTGAAAGCAATGAAAGCCGGAAAATTGTTATTAAATCAGTTTGGTCTGAATGGTGGCGGCAAACTTGAGATTCGGTCAAATATTCCAATGGGCAAAGGGATGGCGAGTAGTTCTGCAGATATTGTAGCATCTATAAAAGCAATTGCTCATAGTTACTCTCTCCCCCTAACGCAAGATATAATTTCTGCAATAGCCGCTAAAATTGAGCCAACAGATGGTGTTATGTATGATGAGGTTGTGGCTTATGATTATATACATGGTGATCTTATTGAAAGCTTTGGAGTTTTTCCGCCCTTCATCCTCGTTGGGATAGACCTCGGGGGAGCCATAAATACAATAGAATTTAATCAATTAAGAAAAGCATATGATCAATATGATCAACATCTATTTTCAGAAGCATATCATTGGGTTAGAGAAGGGTTCAGAAAAAACGAGTTTTCTCATATTTGTAAGGCAACAACGATTAGTGCACGAGTGAATCAAAAAGTATTAAGAAAACCTTATTTTTTTGAAATGGAAAAATTAGCTCATGCCTTTCAAGGCGGAATTGTTGTTGCTCACAGTGGAACAGTAGTGGGAATTATAATAGACAAAAATAGACGGAATAGTAACGAGATTGTTTTTCAATTATCAATGCATTTATCACTTCTCTTCAAGAACCTAAAACAAAAACCTTTCTTTTATTCCTACGATGGAATTGAAAATATCAAAAATATCAATTAGAGATTCTTTCATTTTCCGTAATTTGATGAAATAATCTTTGCGAAAGGGGCAACAACGACAAAGGGCAAACATTCTTACATATCCAAGCTGTCGAATCCCTGCTGAAAGTAGAAAATAAATTACCGGTAAATCTGAAATTTTGCATCGAAGGAGAAGAAGAAATCGGAAGTTCTCATCTTCCACAGTTTTTAGCTGACAATAAAGAAAAACTAGCCTGTGATATGGTGATCATTTCCGATTCTGCGATTACAAATTCTTTAAGAGGTCTGGCTGCTCTCGAGTTTTCCTTTAAAACGGCGAATACCGACTTGCATTCAGGCATGTTCGGCGGAGTAGTTCAGAACGCTAACCATTTATTAGTGAAGCTGCTTTCTACTCTTCATGATGCAAACGGAAAGGTAAATGTGGTTCAGTTCTATGATGATGTTTTAGAATTAACGGAATTTGAAAAGGAACAAATTAAAGCACGGGGCTTTTGATGAAGAAAAGTTAAAAAAACAATTAGGTTTAGCGGAATTAACGGGTGGGGAAAATAATTACCCATATCCTGAGAAAATCAGTTCTCGGCCAACATTAGAATTAAACGGCATTTGGGGTGTATTTCAGGGGGAAGGTACAAAAACCGTCATTCCGAACGAGGCGCATGCCAAAATACCTGCCGTCTAGTCAATAATCAAAATCCGGAAAAAATTCAGGGCTTGATCAAAAAGCATTTAGAAGAACATGCACCAAAAGGGTGTACGATAAAAGTAACACTA
>NZ_BCVA01000065.1 GCF_001591505.1 Neobacillus niacini NBRC 15566 | reverse complement strand
AAAGCCCCACGAGCAGATACGTTCTACCCTGGCTACTGATATAATAAGACCATATAAAAAAAGGTCAACTAGAAATATTTAGCATTTTGGCTAACCTTATAATACGAAAGAAGCAGGTTAGCCTGATTGTTATGTGTTAGAATATTAGTAAAAATAAGAGAATATTACCCAATACTTAAGACTTTAGTGGTTTGGGTATTTATTTACGAGGGGGGTAACGTACTATGCATTATGACGTAATCGTAATTGGAGCAGGTTCGATGGGGATGGCTGCAGGTTATTTTTTATCAAAGAGTGGGAAAAGAACTTTATTATTAGATTCCTTTAGCCCGCCCCATAACAAAGGGAGTCATCACGGTGACACGAGAATCATTCGGCATGCGTATGGTGAAGGTGAAGAATACGTTCCGTTGGCGCTCAAGGCCCAAGAATTATGGAACGAATTAGAGAAAGTGACGGGAAAACAATTATTTCTCCCAACCGGAGTTCTAAACGTGAGCCATGAAAAAACGGGATTTATCCAGAATATCATCTCAAGTTCAAAAGCCTATTCATTGCCACTTGAGGTTTTAGATTCAATTGAAGTGAATAAGCGTTGGCCGGGCATCAATTTACCAAACAAGTATATTGGGTGCTTTGAACCAACATCAGGAGTGCTGAAATGTGAGGAATGCATTGAAGCCTATCGAGAACTTGCAGAGCGACATGGAGCTACCATCTTAACCAATAGTAAGGTGAGAGAATTATCGGTTCATGATAAAAGAGTTACCATTAAAACCGAGGGTCAAACTTTTACCGCTGAGGCGTTAGTGGTTTCAGCAGGAGCATGGTCAGGAAGTCTCCTCTCCATGTTAGATTTAAATCTCCCTCTAAATCCAGTTAGAAAAACATTTGCTTGGTTTGATGTAAATGAAGATTTGTATAATCATAAAGATTTTCCAGCCTTTTCGTTTGAGACATCTCAAGGACAATATTATGGCTTTCCAAGCATCAATGGTTCCGGATTAAAAGTAGGCCGACATGATGGAGGAGAAACAATCAATCCAGATGAAGCCATCCTGGGATTTGGTGAACTAGAGAAAGACGAGACAGATTTAAGACAATTTTTACATAACTATATGCCTTCTACACAACAATTGAAGTACGGTAAAACCTGTATGTATACACTTACTCCTGATGAAGATTTCATTATCGATTTGCATCCTAACTATTCAAACGTTGCCATTGCATCAGGCTTCTCAGGACATGGCTTTAAATTTAGCAGTGTAGTTGGACAGATTTTAAGTGAATTGATTATTTCAGGGAAGACAGAACAAAACATTTCTACTTTTTCAATCAATCGATTTAAATAAACTTCTTTAACTAAACCAGCTAATAGTTTGTCAACATTTTTCATTAAAAAGTTTAATATCCTCATGATATACTAAAAATGTACATGCCAAATAACCTTCCGTTGCATAGTGATTGGAAGGTTTTGTTATATTTAGTTAGATATAGTTCCTATGCTATATCTTGGAAAGAGGTTCTGCTTTTTAGTAAAGCGTAAATCCAATGTAAGAGTTTGTTTACACATGCAATAATAGCTACTCTAAAGGGTTTTCCTTCTTTTCTTTTTTTATCGTAAAACTCTCGTAGTCTTCTATTGCGTGGAATGATCTCATCAGTCGTTTTCTTTTTACGGGAGTCCCCGAATACTACTTTGAACAGCCATATACAAGGCGTGGCGAAGCCTCCACGAGCCACGTTTGGTTATACGGTTTACCGATGCAGTAAACTTTCCAGAAGAGTAGACACTAGGATCTATTCCGGCGAAGGCAACTAACTTCTTGGCACCATTAAATCGATCTATCTCCCCAATTTCAGAAATAATCGTTGCAGCGATTTTTTCTCCGATTCCAGGGATAGATTGAAGAATCTCATATTCTTCAATTTCACTAGCGAGGGCATCTATTTCATTCGCAATATTGGATAGATGCTCTTGGTATTGAAGAACAATCTTAACTAAGATTTCAAGGTTAAATATATTACTCCCGTAGAGATTGTTTTGAAAAGGATCACGAATGGCTGCTTCTCTTAACATCTGTGCCTTCTCCTTTGCCCATGACTCCGAACGACTCATACATAACGAACCTATCTTATCAGTTAATTCTTTTTCACTTACACTTAATAATGCCTAGAAGTGGGGAATTCTAGTAAAGTAAGCAAAGAAACCTTTGAATAGAGGCTTCCAAAAACCCCTCGGTACTCAGGAAAGACCTGATCAATTAAGGAATGTAGCTGGATCTTTGTTTTCGCTGAAATTTCTGCAATACTTTCTTCTTGCCTCGTTAGATTACGAAGGTTTAAGAGGTGAACACCACGCTTCTTGTGAGGCTCCAACTCCTCTTTATAAAACAGTTCACAAAGATGATAAGCATCAATCGCATCAGTTTTTACCTTTCGGAGGCTTGAGCTTTTGGCTCTATGAGAGATAAGTGGATTGATGATGATATAAACATAATTTGGTTCCGCTAGAAACTGAATTACGGGAATATGATAGTGCCCAGTTGATTCTAAAACGACCGAAGGTTGATAACCACCAGCTGCCCTTTCCACCTCTTGAAGGAATTCTAATAAACTTTCTAACCCTTAAGATCATGTTTAATACTAAAACTCTTACGATATGGTTTACCTTTTTCTAAAAATGCTTGAACTTGGCTTTCTCCTTTTGACACATCCAGACCAATCACTGGATTCATATTGATTTCTCCTCCTCCTAGAAATACATATTAGTCGGTATCCCCTAAATCTGCTTGAAATGTCATAGGTTCGCTTGTTAAACGGGATCATGGTCCCAACCAGCCTGAAACATGTTTATACAAGTAGGGGGTGAACAGTTTAGCTGACGGGATCTTGTCCCACGGGGGCGACGTTCTACCCCGACTACCGTAATCATATGACCAAATAGAAAAAGGTCAACCAGAAAAATCTGGCTAACCTTATATTACGAACGGGTGCGATTGCTGAAAAACGGTAATCGCCTTTTCTTATTAAACAAACGTCGCAGTAATGTTTTATGAGCAAGTCGTAGATGCGAAGTAGACCAAAACTGCGCAAAAACGAATCACAGGTTTTCTATATTTCATGAGTTTCTATGGTTACCTATATAAAAGAGATAAGGTACTTTTTTGTTTGTTCTTTAGAGTGAAAAACATAGAGTGATTTAGTAAGTTATTTTACATTTTCTCCACAGTATCGGAACTACTTAACTTTAAGGGGTATTTTTTTTAGACATTGTTCGATTTAGCAAGTGGAGCAAAGTGCTGATTAAATATAGAGGTTTTTATTGATACAGCTTTTAACTATTTTAAAAAGGAGTAAGATTATAGAAATTTTTGGTTGAATTTAGGATAAATTTATTGATTATTAGAATACTACCCTTTAGAGCGGACGTATTTTTGGGGGGGATTTTTAGAATAAAGGAATATAGCAGTCATGTGGTGTAACTCTATAAAAGATTAATAAAGGAGGAAATTACTTATGTTAAAGAAAAAGTTAGCGATGTGGTTGTTTGCTATTATGTTGGTTCTGTCATTTGAAAGTGGTGTATTTGCTGCGGAGAATTCTCAAGCTGCAAATAATATTGTCGATGTTGCGAAAGGAGCAGGTAACTTCAATACATTGGTTGCAGCCTTAGAAAAAGCTGGTTTGGCTGATACATTAAAAGGAAAGGGCCCCTTTACTGTATTTGCACCGACAGATGAAGCTTTTGCAATGCTACTTAAGGAACTAGGAATAACAGCTGAAGAGCTATTAGCAAGGGATGATCTGAAAAATATTCTACTGTATCATGTGTTACCTGGTAAAGTCATGTCAGGAGATTTAAAAGATGGAATGAAGGCTAAAACGCTTGCAGATAAAACAGTGGAAATATCACTGAATCCTGTAAAAGTCAATAAAGCAAATGTTGTTAAAGCAGATATAGCCGCATCTAACGGAGTAATTCATGTAATTGATAAGGTATTGTTACCTTAGAGAAGCTGTTGCATACGACTAAATCTACATGATTTAGTCGTATTTTAATTCGGTCACTGTCTAAAAATTGTAATTTTATTAGACTATTATTATATAGTAGCATATTTCCTATACTTACAGTGATACAAGTAGAAATTTAACATTGGTTCTTCAACTAACGAGTGCGGAGATCTAGGCAGGATTTCCGTACTTTTTTATTGAATTCTTTGTTAAACAACTGGGCAGGTAAGCACCTTTTTGTTGAATTCCTTATTGATCAAACGGTGCAGGTTAATTGCACAAGCCTATGTAAAAGGAAAGTCTTTAGGAAGATAATGCAGTAGAAATACATATAAATGGATAATTTTGTATGATATTATAAAAAGATAATTTAGTTAGTAGGAGAGAGAAACATGAAAAATAGAATAGAAACATTAAAGGAATCAAAGCATTTCCAATTAGTTTACATCGCTGAGGGTATATATGCAGCAATTTCAGTCCCAGGCACAGGCTCAGTAGGGAATGCTACAATCATTGATCTAGGTGATTCAACGCTTGTGGTTGATACCTTTAATTCAATACAGGCTGCAGAAGATTTAAAGGTAGCTGCATTTCACCTTACTGGAAAACCAGTTTCCTATGTAATCAATACACATTGGCATAGTGACCATACGAGTGGGAATCAAGTGTTTTCTCCTAAAGCACAGATAATTTCTACATCTATTACACGTGAAATTATGGCTACATTTGGAAAGAAAAGACTAGAACAGCAAGTGTCAAATCCAGAACCGATTTATCAGGCTATCAAGGAACTCGAGGAGAAAATACAACAAGAAAGGGACGAAAAGTTAAAAAAAGAAATGCAATGGGAAAATGCTAGTGACATTGAGTACATGAAAATACTCCCTAAATTGGTATATACCCTACCAACAATAACTTTTGATCAACAGTTGATTATTCATGGTAGTGATAGGGATGTTCAACTTATCACTTATGGGGGAGGTCACACGCAAAGTGATACATTTGTGTACTTGCCTGAAGAAAAAATTGCCGTTATGGGAGATCTCGTCCTCTCGGAGCATCATCCAGTAATGATTCATGCAAATCCCCAGGAATGGTTAAATATTTTAGACCGTGTAGAACTACTAGATATTGAAACTATCATACCGGGGCATGGAGGAATTTGTTCAATGGAAGAACTTCGCGAGGTGAAAGGTTACATAAGCAATATAATGTCATTGGTGGCGGAAACCCTTCAAAGTAGGGGAAGCATTGATGATATTTTAATACCAAAAGCTTATCAAGACTGGTACTTCACTACATATTTTAAGGAAAACCTGAAAAAAGTTTATGATTTAATTATTAAATAAGCGTGTTAAGTAGAGTGTTAAGGACATAAGGTAAACACAGCGAACTTAAGGGGAAGTTTGTTTTAATTAACTAACAGGTGCAAGAGTTGAAGAAAAACAGCTGTCACAGAGGCAGCTTTTTCTTATGGTGCTAACGGAACAGGTTTGTTAAGAAGGAATATTAAAGAAATTGGCAGAATAAGTAAATTGAATATCAATCTTAACGTCTAAATATTAATAATGGGAGAATGTCTAAGGGAAAAAGAAGAAAAAATTAAACTAAAATAAGTGCGGGGGGGTGAAAAACATGAAACAATTGGGAACGCTTTACTTTTTCTGTGGAAAAATGGGAGCTGGGAAATCAACTAAATCAAAACAATTGGCGATTGATAAACATGCAGTACTGTTGTCTGAGGATGAATGGCTCTCATCACTTTATCCCAATCAGATTGCATCATTTGATGACTATCTAAAGTTCTCAGCGCAGATCAAGCCTTTGGTGAAAAAGCATGTTCAAAACATATTAAGTGTTGGTACAGATGTAGTGATGGATTTTCCAGCTAACACTCAAAAACTTCGAAAGTGGTTTTTGGATATGGCGTCAGAGGTCAATGCAAGTCATCAACTAATTTTTCTTAATTTAAATAATGAGCAATGCGTACGTCAAATTGCACAAAGGCGTAACGAACAACCCGAAAGAGCAGCTTTTGACACGGAAGCGGTGTTTATTCATGTTACTAAATTTTTTGAAGCACCAGACGCATCGGAGGGTTTAAATATTTTAGAGTTTAGCGGAAAAGAATAACAAGGAGTTCAATGCTCTTGCTCAACTAAGTAATATTTTTGTTTACTTAATCTCAATAACTGTAAATGAAGGCTTTTATAAGAAACTTGGATTAAAGAAGACAGGAATGGTTAGGTACCTCAACCCTAATTTAGCATAATTATATTTTAATACTACCAGGGCAATTGTTGATAATCGCTAGCTTCCTAGGCGGCTTTTTGCTGTTCCATTAACGAGACAGTCACGACATCATTGATCCTGTAAGAATAGGTATAGTTGCCCATGTTTGGTATGCCCTTACTGCTAATGGGAAAAATAAATTGGCAAGCTATTTCAAATGGAGGAATTTAATATGGGCAAAACAATTTTCATTACTGGTGCAGGCACCGGGCTTGGCCGAGGGGCAGCAATAGGTCTTGCCAAAAAAGGGCATCGTGTGATTGCATCTACAGAACTGACTTCTCAAAAGACAGACCTTCTGCGGGAAGCAAAAGACCTAGGACTGAATATAGAAGTTATTAAAATGGACATTACGAATCCTTTGGATCTGGAACAGATGGAGAAGTATGATTTTGACGTATTCGTTGCAAATGCTGCCATCAATGAAAGAGGGCCACTCGGGGAAGTGCCGATGGACCGGTTTCGGGCACTTTTTGAGGTAAATGTTTTCGCAACCTTGGAAACAGTACAGATAGCTGCACGAAAGATGGTTGAAAAGGGAAGCGGGAAAATCGTTTTTATGAGTTCGATTTCTGGAATATTGGCAGCCCCATACAACGGTACATATACCGCTACAAAGCACGCGATTGAAGCAATTGCCCATACCCTAAAGTTGGAACTTCAAGGATTCGGAGTAAAAGTTGCTACTATTAACCCTGGTGCCTTCAAGACAGGCTTTAATGATCGGGCGGCAGAAGAGCTATGGAAATGGTACGATGAAGGGAAAAGCTTCACGAAAAAAGAGGATATCAAGAAGGCGGAAGAGGGGTTAAAGAACCAGTATGACCCAGAAGATTTAATTGCAAAAATGGTAGAAATCATCCCAGCTGACCAACATAAATTTCGAACCGCCTATCCTCAACAAACGGAGAAACAGATGAAGCAAGAAGAACAAAAGTGGTGGGAGATGGATATATAGGACGCTTCAACCAGTTATTTTAACCTGTGGTATGGGGCTGTTGATAAAAAGTTAAAAGAGAAGGCCCTTGTCTCTTTTTTGCATTTGGTGTTAGTTGAGAATGACTAATTTAATCAAATTTTGTTAGCCACAGTGAAATGTCCATCAACTGCTAAATTTTTATTTTTCTCTGAAAGGAACCTTCACTAAAAAAGAGAGAAAATGAAGTAAAAATGTTCTTCAGTAGAATTGACCGTAATAAAGATAATCATTTTTATTAGTCAAAATAAAAATCTCCTCCAAAATGTTTATCACCTGCAAGATAAAGAAGAAATGTACTTAAAGTAAAGAACGGTGCAAGAGTTAAAGATGGAGGTCGCGGTGGCGGCTCCTTTTTTTGTTGTGTACTAACGGGACAGTTTAGTTGAAGTAGGATTATGGGTAATTGTTGTAAAATGTTTTTATTAGGGGGGAATTTTATTGGACTTATTTTTTATTCCAAATATGATAAGAAATATAATTTCAACATTTTTTCAGAACGGCATTTGGGTTGTAGGCTTTTTTTACTTTTTAATAAAGATATTCGATAATAAAACTCTTAAAATCTTTTCAAAATACATTATTATAGTTGTTTTAATATTGTTATTTATTCATTCAGTATTAGTAAGTATATAATTAAATTTATGTTGACAGCTGCCCTTTTGGGCGGCTGTTCTTATTGAGCTAACGTGCAGGTTTGTTAAAGAAGGGATATAAATGAAATTGGTATAATATGTAAATTGGATATAAATATTAACGTCTAAATATTAATAAGATGATGAATGAATATGGGAAAACGAAGTAAAAAGTTTAAACGTATTTACAATAGTCGTTTTGAATTAGCAAAATAATTGGGAGCAACACAGTCATTAAACGGAAGAAATACTGAAGTAGTAAAAGAAATCCAAGATATTATAGATTTAATTTTAAGCCGATCTAATTATTTCCTTAATAATTGAAATAATGACATTAATCGAAGGGAGTGTAAATCTTGGAGATTTCATTAATAATGAGGACAGATACATCTTTTTCTTTGAACTTTTTGATTTACATACAAAATATTTTTCTCAATCAAAATGAAAATGAAGAGGATTTAAGGTTTCCTTATTTATCAACAAGAATAACGATTAAAGAAGACTTTGAATTAAAGTATGAAGAACTATGGAATGAGATTTCACAAAGAATATATGACGACAATAAAAACGATGTAAGAACCTTTTATGAAGAAAAAGATTTATTTTATCAAAGGTTGTTTGTAATGGATGACGATAGTTTTAAGAATTTTAATGAGATACATAAAACATTCAAGGTGTGGTGGAACAGCTTTGCAGGTCGTTTTTCAATAGAAAGATCTATTGATGAAATGGGGCAAAAGTTATATTGGGAATTGGCAAACTCGCTAGTTCAAAGAGAAATAGAACCCAAAAAGGAATTAAATATCAGTTTAATTTATGATGAATGCTTACTAGCTAATGCTCAAATCTCTTCATATTTCGCTGTTCTGCCGATTAAGGATTTTATTGTTAACTACAAAGACTTAGTTCCAAAATTAAAGGTATGTATTTATTAAGCTAACTGGAGTGTTAATCAAAGAAGGATTAACGCTTTTTTTGTAAAAGTCCTTATTGAACAAACGGAGCAGGATAGTTCAATAAAAGTTAAAAACACAAACATTGGAAATAGTGGTAAAATTATCCTAAGTATCCAGTAAAGGATGATGGTCGATGATAGCATATATACTGATGTCTATTTTTATATTAGCTCTTACAGTAGGTTTGGGAATTCTCCTATTTAAATTAGCTAAGGTTTTAAGAAAATAATGAACTTGGGCGACTTTTCACATAGAATTGTCGCTTTTCTTTATTCAAGTAACGGGCAGGTTACTTGAAGAAGGTTGTAATGATATATTTAATGTAAACCGAAAAGAATTGGGGAATTTTAATGAGTGTATCAGAAGAAAATAAAGTTCTTGCTAGAACAGCACTTAATGCATTTGAAGGAAAGCCCAATGTTTTTAAATATTGGGATGATAACAATAAAAGTTCAGTCGATATTCTTTGTTGTGAAGAAAAAAATTTTGAAGGTATTTTATCTTACTCTACCCTTGGCTTATCCGATTTTTCTATTGGACACGAGGAAAACAGGAGACCTTTAAGGGTTGAATTGGTGGGTGCAAGTGATTTTGATTGCTTTCCCAATATTTTAGCTACCTGTGCATTTAATATTATCAATTCTCAATTTGAGTGTTCATTTGGAACTTTCTTTACAGACGTAGTTAAAATGTATCTGCCTGAAAGTCCAATGAAGCATATTTTATTTCTATCTCCTTTTCTCTGGGAAGATAAATTGAAAACAATAGATTTTGAGACGAAGCAAGTAGCTTGGTTAATGGCTATTCCAATTTCGGAAAAAGAAAAGAATTATGCGGATAAAAATGGATTAAAGGCTTTAGAACAACAATTTGATGAGAATCAAATTAATGTTTTTGATTTGGAACGGGCTTCAGTCATATAAATCTCTTATTCAACTAACGGGGGCGTTAGTGAATAAAGCCTGTTTCAACTATTACTGCGAAATCGATGAAACAGGCTTTAAAATTAATAATAAATATTACCTTATTTAAGTACGATGCAGAATGTCTAAATCCCCATCTACAAAGCCAATTGCAATTGCAGAGACATTTTTTAGGGTGTCTGCTTCCTTTCCTTCTTGAAGATAACGCTCTACTAACTTTGTAATGTAACTAAGCCCCTGTTCCCAATGTGCAATTTCATCTGTTCTTTTTATGTAGCAAATATTTTCTCCAGAAGTAAAATATTCTGTGCAAGCCCAATCGGAGTCGTCTTCATCAAATTCATCTGAACCGATTAACTGTATGTCATAGGTGTCTTCCTCACCCTCGTATAAGTTAAAATTAAATGCTTTTATTCCCTTTGGGATTTCTTGCTCTAACACCTGATTTAACCAATATGAAAACAACTTGAAGTTATCCATATTTCGCTCCTTTTTTTAAATTGATTGTATAATCTGATGTTATGATACGGCGAAATACAAGTCAATTTAGTTTTTATATGGTTTTTCAAAACACCTTATTGTGCTAACAGGTGCTCTCCTTAAAGAGCTGGCTGAAAAAGTCAGCCTATTCTTCTTGAACTAAAGGTGCAGGTTAGTTGAATAACAAAACTCGGTTGGGAACACTAAAATGAGGTGTTAACCAATGAAAATATTAATCGTTTCAATATTAGCTATTCTTTTTGTAATTGCCCCTAATAAAGCAGAAGCAACAATTCCAGGATATACTGTGATAGCAAAATCTGATAAAGATAATATAACTATTTATGCCAAGAAAATGGATGGTTTATTTTATGACTTTAAAATTGACTTTAAGGGGAACGTTTTTTCAAGACCTTTTTGGATGAATGCTACCAATCCTACCTATGCCCCGCAAATATATTACGAAGACATTAATAACGATGAAAAGAAAGAATTAGTCATTGTCTTGACGAAAGGATATGGTACTGGTGCCTTAGACCAAGAAGTTAATGTTTTCCATATTGATAATAAACGGTTTGGCGAAGTGCTTGTTGACCATCCAATGGCGATAGTAAATAAAAACATTAAAGCAAGCCTAACTCCTAGCAAAGCCGAGATTACTATCGGAAAGAAACAATATCTAATTAATGTTAAGGAATTAAAACTTCTTCCTGAAGCCCTATTTGATGAAATTAACTTTGGGAGCATTATTAAGTATGAAGTGAAAAATAATAAACTTACTGCTATATTGCATCCCCAATTTTCGCCTGGGGCATTTATTGGTAGCATTCTTATCACTTATGAAAATCGCGATAATATGTACCAAGCAAAATCAATTGAGTTTCAACTAAAAGATTTTTAAATCGGTGAACTTACTGATGATTTCCCTTTAGAACGGGCTGCTAAAATGGCAGCCTTTTTCCTATTAGACTAAAGGAGCAGTTTAGTTGAACAATCATCATTAGCTTTTAATCAACAATCGGGCAAGATTGTTGAGGTGTGTTTTTAGAAAATTAGATCTGATATATATTTATATGGTATTGATTAATAACACAAGTATAGTTCTACTTTTATAAATGATGACCTTTAGATAACATTTAATTATTAAGATTTGGAAGGAACTGTTATTATAATATTAAATTTGTATATGGGGATGGGATATTATAATGCGGTTATCTGAAAATGTTTATATAAAATGCAATAAATGTGGTCATGTTGCATTAGTTGAAATAGAAAGTCTAGAGTGTGATACTTTAACGTATAATCGACCTATGGGAGAAGAAATAGAGTATAATTTTCATGGCGAAATATGTTGTGAAATATGTGATACATGGATAGATTTTATTATTAGAGGCTATGAATATCCTGTTGGGGCATTCAATTTTTCGGATTATGATTGTAACGGTGGGGAATTTATAAAAGAACCAACATTGGAAATAGAATATAATTTTGATGATCGGTTTAGTGATTATGCATATGATGAATATATTGAAGCGGATTATTTATTAGATTATCATAAAGAAAAGATAATAAACATGTCTTCAAGAGATTTTGAATTTTTTGTTGCTGACATATTTAAAAAGTTAGGCTTTAGTGTGAAAATAACGAAGGCAACACGAGATGGGGGACGCGACGTTATTGCAACGAAATCAGACCCCATTCCATATACATTAATTGTTGAATGTAAACACTGGGGAGAGAAGCATAAAGTGGATGTTAGTGTAGTTAGAAGTCTATATGGCGTTCAAACTGCTACGCAAGCAAATCAATCAATAGTTGTGACTTCTTCAAAATTTACAAAGGATGCTAGAAAATTTGCAGAGGAACGTAAAACTTTAATGACACTATGGGATATTGATGATTTGCTAAAACGTATTGAAAACTAATTGTATATAATAATTCAGTTTGTAAAATAGATTAGATAAAAGACAAATTCCATTTAGTGAAGAAATATATTTTATGTCTAACTTTGCTAAAAATGTAGTGGATAGATACCGCCTTTTTATTTTTGACTTCTTATGGTACTATCGGGGCTGAATTCCTGTAATAATTAAAGTGTACTAATGACAAGTTTGTGAAGAAATCTACTTAAACTATCGGGTGCAAGAGTTAAACAAGATGTTGCTTCGGCAGCTCTTTTTCTTGTTCAACTAAAGAAGCAGTTTACTTAAAGAAAGACCATCAAAAAAGATGGTCTATTTTTTGTAGATATAACAACAATTTTTTACAATCTCCATTTATTCACCAATTTTCCTTTATAATTAAAGAATGGAAAATTTTGTAGAAAAATAGGGAGGAATGGAAATGAAATTAAGCAGGGTTGAGGTCAAAAATTATAAGTCAATTTGCCACATTATTGCAAATATTGATGACCTAACTGCAATCGTTGGAAAAAACAATTATGGAAAATCAGCTTTATTGGATGCAATTCAGTGCTTTTATGGAGACAAAACAATTAATGATGACGATTTTCATATGGGAATAGAAGAAAATATAGAGATAAGCTTACTATTCTCTAATATCGTTAATGAAGACATTGAACGTTTTTTTAATTACAAATCAATGTATAACAAAACAATGCTGAAAATTATGGAGAAAGAGGGTAACCAGACTCTTGAGGAAAGAGAACTGCGTAAGTTGGAGGAAAAGCGAGTACAAAAGTTTGCTGAAACAACTGAAAAATTTTGTATCGATATAGAGCAGAATGACAGTATATTAATTAAGTTAATTAAGCCAAGACAAGGAAACATTGTATACAAATTATCAAATGACTCCACCGTTACAAAAAACGATTTCTGTAAATTAGTTCCTCCTATTAAGGTTATTTCTGCTATAAGAACACCCGATAAAGAAACTACTGCTGGAACTAAATCTAATATGAAAGAACTAATATCATTACTACAACAGCAACAGGAAGAGGAAAATTTCGTAAAACTGCCTAATTCACGAGATAAATTAACTTATGGAGAAATAAAGGCACTGATATCAACTAATGAAGAGGAACAATGCCGAAATTTATCAACTGATTTAACTACACACTTTCAGGAAGCAATCAGTACCGATACGCTTTCTGTAAAGGTCAAAATTGAAGAAAGTTTTAAATTCGATTTTAAATACAAGACAGTGCTTATTGATAGGGATATGCCCCATAAGGAAATTGATATATTATCTTGTGGAACTGGACTTCAAAGTATGATGATCTTATCCATACTTCAAACTTATATAAAAATGATGAGTGACAGCAATTTGATTTTACTTATTGAAGAACCAGAAGTTTATTTACATCCTTCACTTCAACGTAAAATGATTAATACTTTGGTGAAAATAAGTAAGAAGAATCAAGTCTTGTTAACTACCCACTCACCAATTATTATTAGCAAGATTGACCAGCAGAATATTCATTGTATAAATAAAGTAGGTGGAGTATCAAGTATTATGGATGCTACGGCAACCACCATTATTGAAGAGCTTGGAATTCAAGTATCAGATATACTAAATAAAAATGCTGTATTGTTCGTAGAGGGAAAAGACGATAACAATTTATTCACTACGTTAATTAACAAAGTAGCAACAAATATGGGCTTAGATAGCGATTTCACAATGAAAGAGATTGATATCATACAAACAGATGGTTATGATAAAATGGATTTTTATGCCAACGCTAAGATTTTACATAAAGATGTAGTTAAAACTCCATATTGGGTGATAACGGACTCTGACGGAGAAGAAATACCAACTAGAAAAGCTTCGCTAGTTAAAAAAGGTACTGATAATGGGGTAACAATAGATGAAAAACGAATAAAAATTCTCTATGAATATGCCATTGAATCCTACTTTTTGGACCCAACTATATTATCAACACTATTTCCAAAGTTGGGATTTGAGGAACTAAAGAAATTATGTGATTGTTATTATCTTGCCTATGAAACTGCCTCAGCCTTATTAAGGCAAAATAAGTTCGGAAAGAAGCAACACTTCAAAGCATATTTTAAACCTAAGATTATGTTTAGTGATTTAGATAAGCCTCAACAAGCAATAAATCACATCCTTGATACTCAATATCGTGCCAGTGAACCAGTCAAAGAAACAAGAAACAAATTGATTCAAGAGTGGGTAGCTTTAGAAGACCCTATAAGGAAGCTAGTAGAAACTTTAGATATTGTGCTGCTCAAAGAAACAAGAATGAGCGAAATAATAAACGTGGTTGAAGAAATTATTACTGAGCTAGCTCCACAGAGAATAGGACAATAACAGACAAAGGAAAGTATTTTTACTCTTCTTTCTTGTATACTCTTTAAAACCTTTCAGTTTTATTTATTTTTCCTTAAGCTATGTTAAATGTAAATGTTGATATTTGCAAATCAGGAACGAATGTTCTAAAATATTGATATAAAATGATGGTTTGGAGGGACAACAATGAAATTAGCTGAAATTGTAAAAGAAGTTCAGAAATTAGATGAAATGACTCAACAGCGTTTGTTGACTTTCCTCCAAACATCATTAGCACATTCAATTCATGGTAAAGAACCGCTTTTAAAAGAAATTGCCGAGGGTAAAAACAAGAAGGGGTTTGTATGCCCTCATTGCCAGACTAAGAATGTTGTTCGATTTGGTACATACAAAACAACTGTTGCCTCTAATATAGTTGTCCGGCAAAGATATAAATGCAAAGACTGTTCTAAAACCTTTACTGATTTAACTTACACACCACTGAATAAAACACGCAAATTGGATAAATCCGTTTAAATTTATTGAATGCATGATTGAGGGTTACTCTCTTAGAAAATCGGCTAAGTTAATTGGTGATATATCATGGGTAACTTTATTCTATTGGAGGCACAAAATTCTATCAGGATTAGAGCAAATTCCAGTCGAGAGTTTTAACGGGATTGTTGAAATGGATGAAACATATTTTCTTTACTCTGAAAAGGGAAAGAAGAATATTACCGATAGAAAGCCTCGTAAACGAGGAGGTTCTTCGGAATACAGAGGTATAAGCAAAGACCAAGTGTGTGTTCTTGTAGCTCGTGACCGTCAAAAGACTACACTATCTTCCGTATTAGGTAGAGGAAGAATAAAAAAGTAGGAGAAAAACTATCTAAAGACAACGTTCTTTGCACTGACTCATGGAGAGCATTTAGCACATATGCAAAAGAAAAGAGCGTTGAACACTATCGTTTTAAATCTGATGGGAAAGTTCGCGTGATTAAAGGAATTTACCATATTCAAAACGTAAATAACTTCCACAGTCGTTTAAAACGCTGGCTGCAAAGATTTAACGGGGTAGCTTCAAAATATTTGGAGCATTATTTGGCATGGTTTCGTTTTCTTGAAATAGAGGGATTTGAAGGCTCTGTTAAGAATTTAAAGGACATGATGATTTCATCTTGTTTGTACCCTGTGAATGAGACAAACGAAACACTAAGATTATCCCGTTTTACCGCTTAACTAATTTTTTTTTGGAGGTTTATTTATGTTTTCAGTTGATAATTATATTGGTTCTATTAAAGCCAATCTTGAGAAACAATCTGATTTGTTAGTAGGAAATCTCAAAAATATCTTTGAATACAACTTTTCAACCGAAATAGATTTATTAGATTTCTCTGCATTCATTGAGCCTACGAGGTTCGAATTATCAATAAGAATGTTCTCAATGGATAAAGAAGCCAATGAAGTTTTCTATGAAGGAAACGACTCAACGGTTTTTGCAGGAAGTGAAGAGATACTTCCAGAAATCGAATATCATCAGTTAAACGACAACCAGTTAGATTCTTTTTTTGGCTTTTACGAGCAGAATGAAGGGACGTTAATTCCACAAGAGAAAAAGGTATTTACTGATTGGTTTAGTCTATGTTGGGAAAAAGCAGGCGGAGCTGCATTAAATATACCATCGTATTTTGTTTTTCACGATGATTATAAATCATATGATTTAAAGACTAATCAATGGATTGATGATGAAGAAAAATGGTCATGAACGATGAAGAATGCCTATATACCAGGCATTCTTTTTTATCACCAAAATATCAACATTAAATAATAACATAGCTTTTCCTTAAAAACATTTATACTTTTCTTCGGACGTAACCGAATACCATATTATCTGTATTCCCAGCTTACCGAAAAAATATAACCTAATAACAAGGAATAATTTCATTTTACTAACTGGTTCTTTCTAGTCTGAAATAATGTAGATACTCATTCTGATTTAAGAATTAATTGTAGTAAAAGTCATAGAGTCTTACTAAAGAACCCCCTATAATTTAAGGATATCTCTATTCACTTTAGTGGGTAATTTGGTTAAGAAAAAAATTCCGGCAAAAGAAAATAGGAAGCATAGAAGCGGAATAGCTCTAATGATGGTTTTAGGGAGGAGAATAATAATTTGATAAAGAAAATAACCCCGTTATTTCACGGGACATCTCTAGATGAAGCAAGAGAAATACTAACCCAACAGTTATTCAAGGGTAAGAAAGCATTTCGGCATCATCGAAACGGGTATGTTTCCTTCACAACAGATATGATTTATGCTGCAAATTTCGGGCATATCGTTTTGGAATTTCATAATGGAATTCCATCCGCAATTAAAGTTCCTTATGGGAATATTGATTGGTTTTATGAAAATCAAGAATTGACGGAATACATTATTAAGAGAAAGTTTAATGAGGTAGATGTATCTACATTTGAATTTTTGATAGAAGATGAATTTATTGTACCTATGCAGTATGCCTTTGAATTGAGTAAAGTTAACCTTCATATTATGACAAGATTTTCCGAAGGGATAGACGAACTTGTGAAAAACCAAATTCAGAATGAATTTGGTCAAATTGTCAACGTCATTGATAGTAGACATATGTTGGAGGATTATTTAAAAGAAGAAGGAATACGATTACTATAAAACAGTTAGGTTTTAGAAATAGGCCATCCATTTGACAGTTGCTGATTCGGAAGTGCAGCTTTGCACATCAAGTCTTAATAAAAATTTAATTGATCTGCAATAAGACTAGTCTTATGCATACGGACCAGATTAGCTTTTGTATTACGTAGTAGACTTATACTGCGTAGCAACGGACTTAACTATTAGCTGACTTTGTGAAATAATAAACTTAAATGAACAGAATCTGAATGTGAGGGATTGTAGTGACTGATTTACGATTGAAAAATGAACCACAACCAGTTAATTATGATCTGTATGAAAAATATTCACCCGTTTCGATGGAATGCTGGGATGGAGAACTGATTGGTCCAGATGAATATGGTGAAAAACAGCGTGAAAACTTGCTGTTATTACTTATCTACAACATCGGTATTCAAAGGACCTTGGAAATTATTGCGGAAAACAAGGAGAACAAACCTTAACCTTCCAGTTTGAAAGGGCTAAGTGTAAATTAATATAACCTATATCTGGTAGTAGATAACTATCTAAGAGGCAATTACATTCTAAGTGATTGCCTTTACTAATTTGACTAAATACTGCTCAATAATTCCTTCTTTATTAGAGCGTTTTGTGAATTTTTTCACTTAAACTAACGGGGCAGTTTAGTTGAACAAGACCATGATAAAATATAGCTAAAATGAAAAATGAAGGAAGTTTAAAATGGAGATAGGATTATTTAGAAAAGCATTAGAGAAAATTGATAAACACACTCTAATGAAGGTTGAACTTAATACAAGGACAATTAAATTTTTTGAGGATTATCAAATTCCCGAAGATGTAATTTCCTTTTTAAAAGAGTTCTCTTTTAGAGAAAATTTAAAGTTTAAGCATGTTTATTTTAATATTGTAAATGAAATGCCTGAAGAAAATTTATACGAAGAACACAAACGCTGTATTGATAATGGTTTGTTTATTATTGGTTATGGACTTAATGGAGACCCTATTGTAATCGATTTAAACACTAAAAAGATAGGTTATATTTTTCATGACGAATTGTGGGAGGATGAAGATGTAAGTCCGAGAGAAATACATATTAGCCTTGGATGTTCTGTTCCACAATTTTATTATAATTCAGTTACGATTGATGATTATCCAGTAGATGGTAATGAAGCTGAAACTTTTATGGAAAATCAAAGTTAAATGATATTTCCTTGTTCAACTAACGGAGTGCGATCCTTCAATAACGAAGGGTAGCTTTTTCTTCTTGAAGTAACGAAGCAGGTTACTTCAAGAAGGAAGATACTGAATACTTGTAGAATTTTATTAGAGAAACTATATTCGAATGTGGTGAAATTGTGGACATAAAAAATAAAATAAAGTCATTACTGAAGGAGACAGTTATAGATTTTGTTAAAGGCGATTTTAATAAAATTCGAGCTAAGTTACAAAACGAACTTACAATCAGTGACCTTAAAGAAGAGTTGAGCTACTGGGGTTCATTAACGATTCCACCTGATGTAGCTTATGAAGATGTTCATTTTTATAAGTTTGATGATGGTTCAGGATTTGCTTTGGAATTTGAACTTTGGATTGATAATCAAAGAAGCGATTTAACTTTATCCTGTGAAGCGGTAATAGACGAAAATAACAACATTCTAGCTTTTACTGTTGAAAATCTACACGTTTTATAAAATAGTTCTTATTAAGCTAAGGGTGCGTTAGGGTAAGTTCGGTGCTGTCATTTTGGCAGCTCTTTTTATTTAAACTAAAGGGCAGATTAGTTGAGGAAGGAATTGGCTATAAGAGTAGCTAATTATTAATTAATAACGATTGAGAGGAAGATTAAAACGAATGCCTACTGAAAAAGCAGATATTTTCACTTTGGCGAGATTTGGGGATTTGGAATCATTTAAAAAGAAATTCGTTTTAGAAGACATTAATAAAAAAAATGAATATGGAAATGGTTTACTACATTATTCTATTGCTGGTAATAAATTCGACATTTCAATGTTCTTAATAAAAAATGGCATTGATGTAAATATGACTGATGCCGATGGTAATACTTCGTTACATTTAATCTGCGAACACCCAAATTTGGATGTTGCAAAAGAGATTTTTACACAGGGCGGAGATTTGAATATAAGAAACAAATTCGGTAACAACGCTGTATGGGCAGCTGTTTTTAATTGTAAAGGCAGATACTACTATATGGTTGAACTATTTATGAAATACAATCCAGATACAACCACTAAAAACAAGGCAGGGAGGTCGCCCTTAGACTTTGCAAAACAGGTAGGAAATGATAAACTGGTTAACCTTTTAGAAAAGTAAGCTGCTTATTGCACTAACGGGTGCTTTACTTCAATAACGATATTCCACAAACGGGCGCAAAACTTCAACAAATGGACGGTTTTTTGAGCAGTCCATTTTTCTTAGCCTTTAATCGATAATAGGGCAGTTTAGATGAAAAGAAGGTAAATAAAAAATTTAGAAGAATCTTTTTATATAGAGGAATTTTAATAAGTCAATATTGATTTGGGGGAGGGAGATTATGAAGTTATTTTTACAAGGAAGGTATACAATTATTGAAGAATGCTTTTTTTCGGAGGACGACGATGTTATATGTTTTAATATTCCTATTGAAGGTGGACCTTCTGTTGATATAAAAATATTCACGAAAGACAAGTTTGTGGAAGCTAATCAAGAAGTGGATGTAGACCAACATTTTTTGGAGTTATTAGAGGTCGAATCATCAAAACACAAAAATTCTTTTGATGATGATATCAGTGTATTTACGGAGAATAGTAAACACCTTGGTTATGCAGTAAATAAAGCAATATATGCTATTAGATTCTTTTTTAACTGGCGCGGGTTAGATAAAAATCTACTTTCTAGTAAGGGAGTTTATTGGTCAATAGATAATGAAAATTGGACAATATACCCTACCAGACTTAAAGGATATATGTCATCTTATAGTTCCACTACACTTTCTAAAGATAGTTCCACTTATATTCAAGCATACTTAGATGGCCAACTATGGGAACCTTTTATCGCATTTGAATTTCTTGATAAAGCAAAGGGTGAATCTAATCCAACATTTAAATGGATTAATGCTACCATTGCAGCAGAACTTGCGATAAAAGAATTTTTTATAAGGTATGATTCTAAATTTGAACAATTTATTATGGAAGTACCTTCTCCTCCTTTACATAAGCTATACGGTTCAATTTTGGAATCGATGGTTGGGGAAAAATCACCGGTTTTAAAAGCCATACAAAAAGGTATTGAAATAAGAAACAAGTTAGTTCATAGGCCAAACACCGAGAAAATCGATTTAGATGCAGCAAACCAATATGTTGAAGACATTGAATTTGCGATGTTTCATTTACTTTCTAAATTATATTCAAAAGATGATCCAATAATAAATGAAAGAATAAATCCGAGAATTAAATTTTTAAGAAAGTAAATCGGATTATTCCTTGCGATTCCAATTTCATTAGAATAAGTAGATAAGCAAGGTCCTTGTTTAACTAAAGGGTGCTAGAGTTAAACAAGATAAGGGCTGTCATAATGGAAGCTCTTTCTTGTTGAACTAACGGGCAGGTTAGTGGAACAAGGCTGAGTTTGTTTATATAAAGTAAAGTCATCTTCTGGGATAATATACTGGAGTTGAAAGGATATTGGATTAATAGCCCCAATGATTTTATGCATTAAGGAGTGAGGGATAAAATGAATAAGTATGATGAGATACAAAAATTAGTTTTTGAAGCAGGGAATTCGGTCGATTTTGCAGATTTTGGAGATGGGATTTCTGAAGAGTGGATAACAAAAGCAGAGGAACGGTTAGGATTTGAACTTCCTAATTCTTACAAATGGTGGTTAATAAACTATGGCGGTGGAGAAATCTATGGTGAAGAAATATTTAGTATTTATGAACAAGATTTTGATACTGTTGTTGGTGGAGATATAGTGTATAACTATGAATTAAACATAAAAAACAAAAATTACAGTAACGAAAAATTGGTTATTTGTGAAGCAAATGATGATATTTTTTACTTTGACCTTTCTAAAAGAAGAGATGAAAATGAAATTCTTATCTATTCTTTGAATGATAATAAAATATATGCAGATGATTTTATCGAATTTTTAAAGAAAAGGATTACAGAAAGTAAAAGATAAGTTATGACCATTATGAAAAAGCAAAAAGTTTGAAAATTTAATTTTTCACTAACGGGTGCTTTCCTTAAAGATCTGGCTGCTAAAAATGCAGCCTTTTTCTTATTCTAAAAAGGAGCGGTTTAGTGGATATACTTATCCAATAAAGACATTTACAAAAACATCCTAAATACAATTAAAAGTTATAAAAATAAAACAAAACGGCAAGAGATATAAATATGAAATGACAATCCCGATAATATACTTGTTAGGAAGTTAGGAGGAACTATATGTTGGTTAATTTTAGAACCCAAGAAAATCCACATTTCTTTTATCGACAAGATTATGCAGATATATCGAGCATCCTTTTATTGGTGAAAGCAAAGGCATTATTCACCCTTTATCTTGATCCAGAAGGAGAGAAACGGGTATTCGGACATTTCAATCAATGTGATTACACAATTGAAATTAATAACAATGATGTTAGAGAAAGTTTAACAGTTATAATAGAATGCGATGAAAATACTGTGAATGACCTGAACCTGGAGTTTTTCTAATATATATTTAAATTTATGAAGTGTTTCTTACCTGCTAATCTAATACTTCCTATTCGATTAGTAACGATTATTGATGGGATATTTTTATTGTGTAGAGTTTTAAAAGATAGCTGAATTTAAAATTTTATGTCACTAACGGTAGCGATCCTTATATAATGAAGGATTGCTTTTTCTTATTGAAGAAACGATGCAGGTTAGTGGAAGAAGGATTCATTGTGCTAAGCGGAGAATATTTAGATTAAGGCTATAAAGAGTGGTGACAAGTTTGAGAGATTTCATAATGGAAATGAATCAAGTTACAAAGGAATATGGTTACAGAAAAAAGGGTAATTCTTTTTGGAAAATAGAGAATGGATTTTATAAACTGATAAATATTCAAAAAAGCAATAATGGAGATTATTTTTTTATTAACCTTGGTATTCACCCAGTAGGACTACCTCAACTAATAACTGGTCAATTAAATATTTTAGAAAAACCTCCAGAATCAGGATGCATTTTTCGAAAGAGAATTGAACAGGTTGCCCCTTCCCTAACAAACTCTTTTAAAGAGATGATGTCCAAGGGATTAACGACCAAAATAACCGATGAAATTCTTACTTCTATTCCATATGTTGAAGAATGGATGAAGGAATCGGGTACAAATAAATTTGTAGTGGAAAATGAAGGAGACACACTTACAAATCTAATAAATGTGGTACCAATTTTGGGAGGAAAGGCATATTTGATGATTAAATTTTTTTGTAACTTAAACTTAGAAAATAAAGAAAGGGCTTATAAATACTTCCAAGACTATTTGTCATTAGATGTTGTTGTTGATAATAAAATTCTTGACTTTACTCTAGTCGATTCCTATTTAAAATCACTAATGAAGGAAGATTTTCCAAGCTAACTTAGAATGTTGTTCTTCAACTAACGGAGTGCGTTACTTCTATAAAAAAGATCATCTTATCATGGTATTTTTCAATTGAAATTAATTTTAATTTTATCAGGGATTATTTTTAGTTAAATAGTTGAAATTCGTTTTTTCTCTAATTTCAGTTCCTTTTCAAAGTTTTTTATTGATAATATAATAGCCTGAAAATCAATATGACTTGTTGCATACCCTACATTATTTTGAGTTTCATTTGGAAAATAAGAAGTAAAGGCTTTATAGATTCCATTTTGTAATTTGAATACAACTGTTCTAATCAACCGACCTGATAGGTCTTTTGTATCCACGTAATAAAAGGTATCAGAAATATATTGTCTCTCCATTTTTACCATCCCCTTATTATAAATGATACAATAGACCTCATTTTATTTCAGTAGAAAAAGGTTGAATTTTACTAATTATGTAAGTCGAGATCCATCTGTTTTTGGCGGCTTTGTCTTATTGAAGTAAAGGGAGACAAAAAAAGAAGCTCCATACGGAGTCTTCATTTTGCGTCACCTTGGAGTGATAGACGATCTGTAAATTGTTTCAAAATATAATATGTTCATTTATGATAAATGGTTAATCTTGCCCAAATTTTAAATCGCCTATGCTGGAAGTTTAAAACTTAAATTGTTTGGTTCGAGGGGGTATTCCTTCGAACAAGGGATGCTTTTTCCTTATTGAACAAACGAAGCAGTTTAGTGAAAGAAGGGTTTCAAGCAATTAAAATTGAATTATTAAGTAAAATTCCTATATATAAAGGTGGAACAATGGATAAATTCATACAGTTTTTAGAGAATCACCTTGGTACCATAGAATATGGGTGGTCTAATGATGATAATGGAGAACGACTACCAGTTCAAATTGTAAAATACAGTAAAGGTCCTTTTTCTGGCACTAAAACGTTTTCTACACTAGGGTTAAATAAAGTTCCATTGACCTCATATGTTTCTGGCAAACAAATTTGGCAAGAATTAATTTTCGTTTCATACTCCAATAGTGGGAATATAAACATACCTTCATTATTGGCACAAGTTAGCCAAATAGCTTTAGATTCGGGTTCCGCATTCTTAAGAGGAGATGTAATTGGACCATATGGACCAATTTTTGATGATTCAAATTTAGAAGCCTTTTATGTTACGATTCCATGTTACTTTTCAGATTCATTTGATGCTTTTAAAGTGGATGATAAAAAAACTATAATAATGGCTTGGCTAATTCCAATTACTTCAAAGGAAGCAGAATTTATTAGACAAAATGGTTGGGAACAATTCGAAGAGAAACTTGAAGAATTAGACCCTGATTTGATTGATTTTAAGAGGGAAAGTATTATCTAAAGTTATTCGTTCTTCTTCAACTAACGGGTGCTTATGCTCAAGAATTATCGCTGCTGAGGTCTTTTTTTCTTATTCAACTAACGGGTGCTTTACTTGCATAAGTACAACATAAGAATCGAAAACCAGATATGAAAATTCAGGAGTGGCAAAAATGGTTATGTTAATGTCTTCTTGTAAATACTTTTGAAAAATGTTAACCTTTAGAAGAATTATTTTTGTTCGGTGTAAAAGATAGTCTAAGATTAACTTTTCGTCTTGATGATCACTGAGTGCAAGGATAGTAAC
>NZ_BCVA01000064.1 GCF_001591505.1 Neobacillus niacini NBRC 15566 | reverse complement strand
ATAGGGTCTTAGGGACAAATTGACTGAGTACCAAGCAAGGATTTGTCCTTAATACAGGACCTTGATTATTCTCTGTATAATCATAATCAAAATAAAGGCTGTCGAGACATTCTCGACAGCCTGAGCCCTTTCAGCAGAAGGGCTTTTAGTTTGTATAGATTCTATCGATTGTAAATGAAAAAATATACCATTTAAATCTATTGAAAATTTTTCCAGTACCTTTATAGTAGATATTAGTGTGATAAATAATAGAATTAACGGGGGTATATGGGTGAAGAAAAAGGTGTGGATTTGGGTAGCGGCTATTGTGGGAATACTTATCATTGCAAGCACGGGTACATATTTATATGCAAATGCAGGAACAAAACAGGTAAGTAAAGATAATGGTGTAATGAATATTAGTGTACAAAAAGTCAGTGAACAAGAATTGGTAGAATCGATTCTTGTTACGGGTAAAATTGTCCCCGAAAGTGAACAAAAAGTCTATTTAGAACCTGAAAAGGGAGAAATTATTGAATTTAAAGTTACAGAGAACCAGGCTGTCAAAGCTGGGGACCCATTAGTAGTCTATGATTCTTCAAAAATAGAGAGTGAACTTAAGAAAGCTGTTCGTGAAAAAGAATTGCTGCAAAGTAGAGGGAAAACAGAACAAAGCCAGATTGCTGATTTTACGAAGCGCCTAGCCGAGGCGAAAAAGAAGTTGGAAACGCAGGGTACTAGTACAGGAGAAGGGGCACCTGAGGGCTTGCTAACACAAGAAGACATAAATCAGCTATCGAATGAAAAGGTTCAACAAGAAATGCAGTATGAAAATACAAAGACGGAAATTACATCGGCTGAGGATCGAATAAAAGAATTTAATGCACAGAAAAATCAAATGACGGTTGTTAGTAAAATGGATGGGATTATTGTAAAGGTTAATCAAAATCCAGTAAATACGGAGGCTGGTGCAACAGAACCTGTCATCCACATTATTTCTAGCCAACCCTATAAAGTGATTGGGTCAATGAGTGAATTTGACACAGTCAAGATTAAGGAAGGACAACCAGTTATTATCCGTCCAAAAGTTTTTAAAGATCGTGAATGGAAAGGAACGGTTGAATCTGTTTCACAATTTCCAAATGCCGATGGCGGCGGGGGAGAAGGATTTCAAGGCGGCGGTGGAGCTGGTAACGTGACTATGTATCCTTTTAAGGTTGTCATTACAGACGATACATCCGAGTTACGTCAGGGCTTCCATGTTTCCTTAGAAATAAAAGCAGGTGATGCCGCAAAAAAAATTGCAATCCCACATCCTGCTTTAATCGATGAAGCGGGGATCAAGGTTGTTTATATTTTAAAGGATGGGAAATTAGAAAGGCGCGAAGTGCAAACCGGAGTTATGAACGACGCTTTCATTCAAGTCACATCAGGAGTTTCGCCAGGAGAGCTTGCGGTCCTTACACCAACTGAAGAAATGCACGATGGAATGGAAGTGACCGACTATGATGAAGTTAAGTAATATTAGAAAAGTATATGGTAAGGGTTCATTAGAGGTTCCCGTCCTTCATGGTATTGATTTAACCATAGAAGATGGAGAATTTGTCGCGATTATGGGGCCTTCTGGATCAGGAAAATCTACGTTAATGAATATTATAGGTTTTCTGGATTATCCATCTTCAGGTACATATGAACTAAACGGCGAACAAATCGCTGCAGCAAAAGAAACCACCCTCGCGAAGCTTCGAAATGAGCATGTAGGATTTGTTTTTCAACAATTTTTCATGTTCCCTAGAGACAATGCAATTAAAAATGTTGCCTCACCGCTTGTATATGCTGGGGTTTCCAAACGGGAGAGAACAGCAAGAGCAAAGGAACTACTTGTAAAAGTTGGTTTAGGAGACCGGATGAAACACTTACCAAATCAATTATCGGGTGGCCAAAAACAGCGTGTTGCGATTGCAAGGGCGCTAGTCAATAATCCAACTATTCTTTTAGCTGATGAACCGACGGGTGCACTTGATTCGAATACAGGCGAACAAATAATGAAACTGTTCACACAGCTTAATGAAGAAGGAAAAACGGTCATCATTGTTACGCATGAAGAAGAAATAGCGGCCTATGCTAAAAGGATCATCACGATTAAAGATGGTTTGATCACGGATGACCGGAGGGTAACCACATGAACATATGGGATAGTTTTAAAATCGCCCTTTCGTCAATCTGGAATCATAAAATAAGGTCCATTCTTACCATGCTTGGTATTATCATAGGTGTAGCTGCTGTTATTACTATCGTAGCAATTGGTCAAGGTACAAAAAAGCAAATGACGGATGAATTGTTTAGTACCGACAAGAATGCGATTGATATTTATTATGAGTATATTCCCCCTGAAGATGACCCGGAAATGATGTTTTGGGAAGAACCAGAATTAACGTCTGAAGATGTCCAAACACTCTCTAAAGTTCCCGGAGTAAAGGCAGTGGTTGCAACGAATCAAGGCTGGGGAATGATGACACATAATGATGAGCAGGGTGAAATGCAAATTACCGGTGTTGGAGCGGAATTTTTCCCTGCTAGAGATATTCAAGTAGTTGAAGGACGATCTCTCTATGCAGCAGATAACGATGGTTTGAATCGGGTAGTGCTGATTGATACTATAGCAAGAGAAAAGTTCTTTAAGGAATCCGAAAACCCAATCGGGGAAATTATTAATCTAAATGATAATCCATATAAAGTCGTGGGTGTGTATGAATCACCGCTGCCAGAACAATTCCGAAATAAGGAAACGGGTGAAATGCTTATGCCGCGTTCTGTCATCTCTATGATGTTTGGAAATCGAGAAATTGAACAATTAAAAGTGATTGCAAGCGACCCTGAAAACATCTCTGAAACAGGCAGGCGCGCTGCTGAAACGTTAACAGCAGTAAAAGGTCTTGAAAACGGCAAGTATTCAACAAATGATTTCGAAGATTATGAACGAGAATTAAACACAATGATATCGTTACTAACACTGCTAATTGGAAGTATCGCAGGTATTTCTCTATTAGTAGGCGGAATTGGTGTCATGAATATTATGCTTGTTTCGGTAACGGAAAGGACAAGAGAAATTGGATTGCGGAAAGCCATTGGTGCGACAAGAAGGAAGATTTTATTACAGTTTCTTATTGAGTCCATCACATTAACCTCATTAGGAGGGCTGATTGGAATTGGTTTGGCAGCGATAGGCAGTATACTTGTTTCAGAGTTTTCGCCTATTACTGCAACCGTTAGTCCGTTGATCGTTCTAATTGGGGTAAGTTTTTCAGCCATAATAGGTATTATCTTTGGATTGCTTCCCGCGAACAAAGCCTCTAAGCTTAGTCCGATTGAGGCATTAAGATACGAATAACAGAAAATGAATGATCCCTCAGCTGAAAGGTCTGAAGGGATTTTTTTATATAATTTTCAGTTTAATAGTTATAAAGCGAAAGCTTACGTGTATTATTAATATACATACTAAAGCGAACGTGAAGTTGAGGTAATGTTTAAATGATGAAGACGGTATTAATAAATGAAGATACTTGCTATGCAATGGCTGAGCAAAAGGCAAGTAATTATTTTCAATCGCTGTATCAGCAAGTGATGCAAAAAAGCTATGTTACTACGCTTACAAGTGATATACAATCCTGGAAGCACAATCATATTCCCCATCATTCAATCGTAACTTTCCTTTCTCGCAGAAAGAGAAAACCGACTTCCTTTGAGTATCATAGTTATCTCCAATGGCTCGATTATACAGGAAAATTAGATAACTACCTAGATAGAAGCATCTCTTATATTTTTATGCGTGATTTAGGTAAAGCACTCGATTCTAAAGAGACAGAGGCAAGGATTCAAAGTGTTGTTACTAGTTTAAAAAATAATCTTACTCAATCCCAGGAAAATAAAAAAAATAAAAATGAGACTTTTTCGATGGCTTGGCTGTACAGATGGGCTCAGCAGGAATCAATTGAATTGACGATAATCTGGTTAATGAACAAACTAAAGAGAGTAGCTAACCATATTCCTCAGGGAATGGATGCGGATCATGCACAGCGAAAGCTAATTAAAATTATAGCTGGAGTTATTTTGCACGAGATGGAAGAAATGGGTGATAGAACTTCTGCTGATGGACGTGCTCATAGACTTGATAGAGCCATTCGGTTAGGTTATGCCTATGGTTTGACTTATCCCTTTATTGATGATCTTCTAGACTCCAAAGTTCTATCTGATAAAGAGAAAAAACAATACTCCGATTTAATTCGTACCACGCTTACCACGGGAGCAGTACCGAAATTGGGCAGTGATTGGGAAGAAGAGAATAAAGCTTTAATCACCTTCATTCATTCAGAGCTTCGGGAGGGATTTGAGTATATAAAAGCGCAACAGCGGCCAGAGACCATACGATCATTCTTTGAACAATCGTATGTATTTTTTCATTCACAGGAAGTGGACCGAGAAAAGGACTTAACAAATGAAGCATACACCAATGAAGAGCTCTACATCCCGGTCATTCTTAAATCTGCCTCCTCACGATTGATTGTCCGCTCCGTCATTACTGCAGAGGAAGATGAGGGCTTTGACAAACGAACCTTTTTTTATGGTATATACAATCAACTCGCAGATGACTTTGCAGATATGTTTGATGACTTGGAAAATGGTGCGGTCACACCCTATACCTATTTTCTGAAATATCATAATCAGCGTAATGATCTTATAAACCCATTTGAATTATATTGGAGTGTCATATCCAATTTAATACATCATGTTTATCATTCAGATAAAAAGGCCCGTGAGATCATTTTAAATCGCGCGATAAATGGATTAAAAAGATATAAAGAACGTGTAGGCATAAAAAAATACAATCAAGTAATGGAGATATTTGCTTCTGGGGTTCCGGAATTTAATGCAGTAATTCAAAAGATGGTCAATAAAGCCGATGATGTTGACTTCTTTGATAAACTTCTCCGAGATCATATGATTACCAGTCTTAAAAAGGATCGGAAAGAGCAAGAAGAATTTCAAGAGAGTATTGACAGTGTAAGGGAACAAATTAACCAGCTCTTACCTATCGCTAAAGATGAAACTGCAATTTTATTAAAAGAGCCACTTACTGAGGCAGCAAACTATAGTCTTGAAGGCGATGGAAAACGGCTGAGGCCAATCATTACGTGGATAATGGGTATAAATGAATATCAATTAAGTAAATCGGCCATTGTGCCGCTGCTGCGATCATTGGAATTTATGCATACTGCTTCCCTAATCTTTGACGACTTGCCATCCCAAGATAATGCGTCTATCCGTAGAGGACGTTCAACTCTTCACATGGTTTATAACAATGCAATTGCCGAGCTTACAGCCCTTTTTCTTACCCAGAAGGCGATAGAGGAACAATCAATGCTAGAAGATTTTGATTCGAAAACAGTACTAAGTTTGATTCAATATTCGGCGCAAATGACGGCAGAGATGTGTAAAGGACAGGCGATGGACTTAGGTTCTAGAGGTAAACCATTAACACTGGAACAATTGAATATGTTGTGTTTTTATAAAACCGGAATCGCCTTTGAAGCTGCTCTCATTATGCCGGCTATTCTTGCCCATACAACAGAATTGGAAATGCAAGCGTTGAAAAAGTATGCCTATCATGCCGGAATTGCATTTCAAATTAAAGATGACCTCCTTGATGTTGAAGGGGATACGAACACACTTGGAAAATCCGTTGGAAAAGATGCAGAAAATAATCATTCGACCTTTGTATCAATCTTAGGCTTAAATGGAGCTAAAAAAGCGATGTGGGAACATTATTGTCTGGCAATGGAGACCCTTCAAGAGATACCGCGAAATACCGCTTTTCTCAAGCATTTACTCAACTATATGGTCCACCGTGAACATTAATCGATGTATTGACCAAAAAGGTAACACCCCCAGGGATGTTACCTTTTTGTGTGTCAGCAAGAAAAAAGGAAGAAAATGAAAATTTTTTTCAAATAGTAATGAATATTTCTATTATTTGTAATAAAATAATATCTCGCGAGGGGGATTATTATGAATTTATTAAAAACTACATTGGGTCATTTTAAACCATATTGGAGAAAGTTACTGCTTGCTCTTGCCTTTTCGTTAATTGGCGGAGCATTTACCATCTTGCCTCCAATATTGGCAGGTAAACTAGTGGATGAAGTAATTGGTGCCCGAGATACAACCTTTTTACTATGGATTGTTGGTGGTGTACTAATCGCTTTTCTAGGCAAGTCTTTGTTTGAAACCTTGCAGGAGTATGTGCAGGTGAAAATCGGTCTAGATGTGATAACAGACATGCAAATCCGTGCATTTAAAAAGCTGCATCGAACACCGATGTCTTTTTTTACTACAACACCTCGAGGAGATATGTTATACAGGTTAACTCATGATGTCGAGTCCGTTCAAAACTTAAATAATACGGTCGTTCCTCGTATATTACAGCAAGTTATTGGTGCGATTGCTGCTTTTACAGCTGTATTCGCATTGTACTGGCCGGCAGCCATTGTCATGTTTGCGGTATTTGCCATTTACATATTTCCTTCATTTAAACTAGGGATAACGATGCGGAAAATGAGCGCTGTGCAAAGAGAGATGAGCGCAGACATGTATCAGCACCTACAGGAAAGCATTGAAAGTACTAGACTTGTTAGGACATTTCAGACGCAGAAAAAGGAAATTGAAACGCAGCAGAAAAAACAGACAGAATGGAAAAACTACTCGATCCGTGCAGCTTTAATTGGAAAGGTCAATTGGCGGTTAGGCAATCTATTTAATATAGCAACTCCCGGTGTTGTTATGTTAATTGGGGGCTTCTCCATTTGGAAAGGCAATCTTACCATTGGAACCTTGATTGCTTGTCTTAACTTTATTCCGATTATGTTTTTGCCTGTCCGGTCGTTGGCTGAGAATGCTTTAACGATTCAACAGGCAATTCCAGCACTACAAAGAATCTATGAATATTTCGATTTGCCGGAAGAGCATGAAGAACACCTGCCAGCCTTTGGTGCAGTTCAGGGTAAGATTAACTTAGATAATATTTGGTTTACTTATCCTAACAGTGATAAAAAAATCCTAAAAGGCGTATCACTCTCAATGGACCAAGGGAATCACATTGGCATTGTTGGTACAAGCGGAGGCGGGAAAAGTACACTTATACAGATTCTCCTTGGTTTATATGAACCTGAGAAAGGGTCGGTTCATATCGATGGAAAGAATCTTTTTGCCTGCAACCGAAATAGCTTTAGGCAGCAGGTAGGAGTCGTTTCTCAGGAAACGTTTCTCTTAAACAGTACGCTGCGAAATAATCTTTTATATGGAAAAAAGGAAGCAACTCAAGAAGAATTAGATAAAGCGGTTGAAGCTGCGGGGTTAACTGAATTAATACAATCTTTGGACGATAAGTATGAAACGGTGGTCGGTGAACGCGGATTAAAGCTATCCGGTGGACAGAGGCAAAGGGTAGCACTTGCAAGAGCCATTCTACGCCAGCCGCCAATTTTGATCTTCGATGAAGCGACATCCTCCTTGGATGGGGAGACAGAAGAAAAGGTCCAGGAAGCACTTGAACAATTAATTCCAGGCAGAACAACCATCACAATCGCCCACCGGTTGATCACAGTCAGGAATGCAGATAAAATCCTCCTTTTAGATCAGGGCATGGTGGCAGAAGAAGGAACACATGAAGAACTGCTGGCATTAAAAGGGCAGTATTATGAATTATATAAAGCCCAATATAGTGAGTTGGAAAAGGAGATGATTGGATGAGCGTAAACACAGTCTCCCAGCAAAATAAGAATCGTGATGGCCGCAGAGTTCTGGCGTTTTTAAAGCCTTATAAAAAGTGGGTAATTGCTGACTCAATTGTTATCGCGATAAGTCAGGTTTTTTCAGCCTTAATCCCAACATTAGCCCTGAGTTGGCTTGTGGATACTATCATTCCGAATGAGAACCACTCCTGGCTATGGGGGTTGATGTGGTTATTAATCTTTTCTTCCATCTTTGATTTAGTCATGATGGTTATTGATGAATATTTTTGTCATCAGACAGCAAAGACAGTTACCAATTGGCAAAAGCTGCGTCTATTTAGGCATTTGCAGATACTGCCTTATTCCTTTTACCATAACAATTCTTCTGGTGAATTGCTGGCAAGAGTCTCGGATGACCCTGATACTCTCCATAACTTTCTTGCTTGGGAAGGTTCCACCTTTATGGCAAGTGTTCAGGGGGTATTTATTTACAGCCTTGTACTGCTTTGGATTCATCCTTATTTAATGATTACCAGTGTAGTCCTCGGTGTTATCTTTTATTGGACTTCTAATTATGTTGGAGTCAGGACTAGAGCTGCCTCTGCAGACGCGAGACAAGAGGCTTCTAGATATCTTGAAAGGCTGAGAGAATCGGTTACGGGAATCCATTTATCTCGGGTGATGGGAGTCTCAGAAAATGAAGTGGAAAGTGTTATTGCTATCCGAAACTCTTTCGTAAAGCATTCCATCAAGGAATTAAAGGCAAGAATGCAATCCGTAGTGGTCATTGCCAGTTATAATGGATTTGCCTTAGCCATTGTCTACCTGATTAGTACATTATTAATTTGGAATGATAGTTTGACAAGCGGACAAATGCTTACCGCGGGTGGATTGGTCACGATTGCAGCTAACGAAATGCAGCGATTGCTGCGTAACTGGCTATCTGTCAGAAGAACTGGACCAGCGTTAGACCGTTCAGATATACTCCTTTCTCACCAGCCAGCGGAAGCTGAAGTACTGGAAGGCATAAAAGGTGGAAGGGCTAGCGGCAGTATTAAGCTGAAAGATGTAACGTTCGCTTATCCAGAAAAAGAAGAAAACGTGCTGTCAGGGGTTACTTTTGATATCCATGCTGGTGACAAAGTAGCACTAGTCGGGCCAAGTGGTTCAGGGAAGTCTACCATCGTAGATTTGCTATTTAGATTTTATGAGACTAGCAATGGTCGGATTGAAGTAGATGGCAGAAATATTACTGAATGGGACACAGCGTGGCTGCGTTCACAAATAGCAATCGTGACCCAAGATGTTCAATTGCGGAATGGTACCTTGGCGGATAACTTAAGAATCGGAAAGCCAGACGCAACGGATGAAGAATTATTTAAAGCCTTACATGATAGCGGTCTGGATGAACTAGTGGAAAGTCTGCCGGAAGGCTTGAATACAAAGGTAGGAGAACGGGGAAGTCTTCTTTCTGGAGGACAGAAGCAGCGTTTATCGCTCGCTAGAGCCATTATTAAAGATGCACCTATATTAATTCTAGACGAAGCCAGTTCTGCTCTTGACCCTATCACCGAAACGAAAATCAATGAGTCCGTTTTGAAAACAGGTAAGAAACAAACGATTCTTATTATTTCTCACCGTCTTTCAACCGTTCTCTCAGCAGATAAGATTATTGTTTTAGAAAATGGAAAAATTGCCGAACAGGGCGGACACGTAGATTTACTGGAAAATAGCAACGGAGTCTATGCTAGACTGTTTGGAAGAGAAGTAGAAATTGGAGAAGAAACAATCAGCCATTCAATGTAATAAAGTCATTTAAAAGAGTCTTTCGTTCCCAAGAAAGACTCTTTTTTATACGATATGGACTAATTGGTAAAATTACCCCAAATTATATCTGCTCTGCTATGGTAATATCTTATATAAGATATTTTAGAAAAGTAGGTGTGGAACATAATGAAGAATCATAAAATAGAAGAAATTCTCGAAAAAGAATTAGTCATTGCACTGGGCTGTACGGAGCCAGTGGCGATTGCATTGGCAGCAGCAACTGCAAAAAGCTATGCAAAAGGGCAAATTGAAAAGATAACTTTAAAAGCGAGTGGAAATATAATAAAAAATGCTAAGTCTGTTGGGATTCCTGGAATGACTGCTAGTGGGCTTAATTTCGCTGTAGCTCTTGGAGCTGTGTCGGGGGATCCAATGAAACAATTGGAATTATTGGATGGACTTACTTTTGAAGATGAACACTCCGCTTTAAGACTAATAGAAGAAGGTAAAGTATTTTCTGGTCAAGCCGATACACCAAAAAGACTTTATATTGAAGTGACCCTAAAAACCAATCAGAATACTTCTAAAGTGGTTATTTCTGATAATCATAGCAATATTACGTTAATCGAAGTTGACGGTAAGGTTGTGTTTCAAGGTGGATGCGAAAATATCGGAATTCAGTCTAATGAAGAGGAATTATTCACACTGACAATTGATGAAATTGTTGAATGGGTTCAAATGGTCGATATACACAGCTTATCTCTCGTAAAAAAGAGTATCGAACTAAATAAAGTAATTGGACAAGAAGGTCTTCAAGGGGATTATGGATTAAAAGTAGGGAAAACCATTAAGGAAAATGTAAAAAAGGGAATTCTATCAGATGATATAGCCACAGCAGCGATGTCCTTAGCTGCCGCAGGATCGGATGCTAGAATGGCAGGTTCAACACTGCCAGTAATGGCGAACACTGGAAGTGGCAACCAAGGAATTGCCGTGACACTTCCAGTGGTGGCAGTCGCAGAAAAATTGCAGGTTTCAGAGGAAAAGATGATCCGAGCAGTTGCACTTAGCCATCTTATTACAATTCATATTAAATCAAAGTTTGGTCGGCTTTCAGCATTATGTGGTGTAACCGCTGCAGGAATGGGTGCAAGTGGGGCAATCGTTTATTTACTTGATGGACAACTGGATCAAATTAAAGCCGCAATTCAAAACACCATTGGTAATGTTTCGGGAATGATTTGTGATGGTGCCAAGGCTGGCTGTGCGATGAAAGTATCTACCTGTTCGAATGTAGCGGTACAATCAGCTCTTCTAGCACTCAACAATCAAGAAATTAAATCTACTGATGGATTTATCCATGACGACGTGGAGAAAAGTATTGAAAGCTTTTGTAAGTTGGGAAATGAAGGGACAAGGCATACGGACGAACTAATCTTAAAGTTGATGATGGAAAAATAAGTAAATTCACCAAAGACTTCAAGTAAAATTCCTAATATTTTTGGAATATGTGCAGATACTACTTCTGAAATAATGAAGGAGGTGTACATATGCCAAAGGCTAAACAATATGTTGACCAAGGTATGTCATCGGTGCAAAACACGGTTGATACACTGCAACAAGCACTAAGTAACGCTGAAAAACCAGATAACAAAAACAAGATCCAACAAGCAATTAATTCCCTAAACGAAGTCCAGCAACAATTATCAGGGTATCAAGATTAATGAACAGTGCCTGACATCTAGATGTCAGGCACTGTTTTTGTACTAATATTTGGGCTTCATCCATATTTTCGATAAATCTACATAACCAAAATGCTTCATTTTGATGTTCATTAAATTAATGGAAAAAGGTATTTGCCTCTTTGAATAATAGAGCGGGATACAGTGGGAATTTGTTATTAGATAATCTTCTATTTTTAAATGCTGATCCATCCATTGTTCAAAGGGCAAATAATCATAGGCTAGGATAGAATTCTGTAAAAAAGAATCAGATTGTATTAAATTTCGCAGTGGTGAAAAGTTATTTTTCATAAAATTAAAAAAGGAAAAGCTTTGGTTTAACTCAAATATTTCTCCATGTATAAATAAATCCGCATTTACTTTTAAATCATCATCATACACGGCATTGTGAAACGAGACTTCCTCTAACTCTACTTTAATCCCTGCTCTTTCAAGGATGTTCTTCAGCCAAATGGTTACATCCTTGGCGTAGCCTGTGTACTTCATTTGTAATGGTTGTGAAAGTGATGGCTTTGCTATTTTTGGCATTGAATAAGGCTTGGAAAAACCGATTAAGCAACCAGAGCAATTTTCGGAAATAAGTGCATTAATTGTAGATATTTGCGAACGATTTTTGTCTATCAACATATGAATGTAATCCCTAACTTCCTTTCTAGCAATATCGGTATGACGATTACTATTCATCACAACAATACCAAAGCCCGAGTCACTTTCCACTTTAAAGGTTCCAACCTCTTTTGATTCATGGGCCCCATAATATACATTTCCAAACTCTCTCGAAACCTGGATAAATTCTACAGTATCTAATAGCGGGCGCTCACCGTAATATTGTTTGAAAGCGCGTAATATGGTTTTCTCCTCTGTATTCTCTCCCATATAAAAGCTGCCTGTTCCAATGACCTGACCGTTTGATTCTTTATAAATACTCGCGGTTATCATACTAAGAAGCGGCAAAATATAGGTACAGCCACTTGGAAATTCAATTTCTACGATTAGAGGTGCAGAAGAATATATCTTTGTGATTGGTTTCCATAGTTCAGCATATATTTCATCCTGTTTCATCAGAGAAAAGGATTCGACAACGTCCTCCGCATTGAGAATGGAACCATCATGAAAGGCTACATCTTTTCGAAGGTATAATGTTAACTTCTTATCGGTGACTTCCCAGCTATGAGCAAGCTCGGGAATGATTATATTATCCTCCTCCAATGCTACGACACGGTTGTAAATGTTTGCAATTAAGTTTGCACTATGTACATCTGCGGCCTTTAATGGATGATACGTTAAAAAGCGGTAAAATCGGGGAATGATTAATCGATCCTGCTCCTCTTGATGAAATCCAAATTTAGTTTGAAATCGCGTCATTAAACGTTGCTTAGTTCCTAGTGACCATTCATATAATAATAATTTACTTACTTCCTCAATCGAGTATTTTTCTAATTTTGATAAAAATTGTTGTTCATACTCTGATTCCACGTCCTTAATCCATTTTAGTTTTGATTCGTTCCCCCGGCCCACGCCAGCTTGAAATGTAAGCCAGCCATCTTCTTGCCATTGTTTTAGTTTTCGTCGTGTTTGCTTTGTACTGAGATTAATTATTTCTGCAAGCTGTTGTACTTTTACCTCTCCAGCAGCATCAGAATTCCATAATGTTAGTAGATATTGGTCCATATTCTCATTCCTTTTAAAAGTAGACATTATTTTGAAAATTGGTCATTTTTAAATTCTTACGTCTAGTTTACTATAAATAGTATGAAAGGTGTTGGTATTTTATGGCATGGAAAGACTATCCCCAAAATATTAAGGTTCGACTGATTACCTCGTTCTTTAACCGAGCGATTGGCAGCTCAGTAATGCCGTTTATGGCGCTCTTCTTTGCACAGCATAAGGGTGCTGTTTGGGCGGGTATTTTCTTAGCAATTACGGTCATTATTAGTTTTTTTATTAACTTTATCGGCGGCTATATTTCAGACCGTTTCCCTCGTAAAAAAATTATTATCACATCATCGGCGTCTAGTGCAGTTATGTTTGCTCTAATGACTGTGAGCTTATTGCCAGACCAAAAATGGATTGTATTGTTTGCGGTCAGCTATGTAATTTTTACGATTACCAGCAGTCTCGGCCGTCCTGCCGTGCACGCAATTATTATTGACTCGACAACGCCCGAAAATCGGAAAAGTGTTTATGCTCTTGATTATTGGCTGGTTAATCTAGCAATGGCTATCGGGGCTGCATTGGGCGGCCTTTTATATGTGGGTCATCAATTAGAGCTTTTTATCACGCTCACGGTCGTTTCAATTAGTTTGCCGATTGCCTATGGAATATGGCTGCAGGATACTCGAGTTAAACTACTGGAAAAAAAGCATGAAAATATTTTTATGGATCTGTTCCAAAATTATAAAGTTGCTTTTCAAGATAAACCATTTGTTATGGCCGTTGCGGGTTCAATGTTTATCTTTGCAGCTGAATTCTCACTTAACAGTTATATCGGGGTGCGATTAGCGAAGGAATTCAAATCAATATTCATCGGAAACTTTGAAGTGGCAGGGGTAAGAATGCTCAGTTTCCTAAATATCGAAAATATGCTGATGGTAGTGGCCCTAACATTCTTTGTAACGAAAATGACAGATAAATTTTCTCCAAGGAAAATGCTGCTTTTAGGACTTCTGCTGTATAGTGCAGGCTATACCATTGTCACATCCGCTAATATATGGTACGTTTTGGTTTTATTTAATGCCATAGCGACAATAGGTGAGCTTATTTATTCGCCGATTGCCAATGCTGAAAAAGCAAATATGATGCCAGAGGATAAACGCGGATCCTATTCTGCCTTTTCTAATTTAGGTTTTAGTGGAGCTGATTTAATCGCTCGTGGTGCGATTGTTTTGGGGGCATTTTTAGTGCCGACGATGATGTCGGTTTACTTAGGTATCATTTTAATGGCTGGGACATTCCTTCTCTATAGTGGACTTTTTGTCGTAAATAAAATACGCGTTCAAAAAAATATGTCAACATAATTGGAGGTTTAAGGTAATAAAAGTTGAGATTAGAAGACCTAAAATCGAAGATACAGAGGAACTTAACCTATTTTTTAAGACGGTCTTAACTGATACCTTTGCAAGAGAAGGATTAGCGGAGTTAGTCGAAGATATTGAAGCTGATATTGAAAGTAAGAAAAAGTATTTGAAATTGGATTTTGAGACTAGAGGAGAGAAAAGATATTTTTTAATAGCTTTGGCTGAAGACAAAATTATTGGGACAATAGCATGGGGGACAGCAAATGAACTGATTCAAGAGTGTACCAATGGAGAACTCGGGACGATGGTTGAAATTGGGACGGTATACGTACACCCCGATTATCAAAGACAGGGTGTCGGGAATAGACTCCTAGCGGAGATGTTACAGATATTAATAGCCCGGGGAATTCAAGAGTTCTGTCTTGACAGCGGCTTCAAAACTGCCCAAACGATCTGGTATAAGAAATTCGGAGAACCTGAATATATACTAAAGGATTATTGGGGACAAGGACAAGATCATATGATATGGAAAATAGCAACGAATGGGGCCTATTTTTAAAAAATAGGCTTCTTTTTATTATTATGTTGTACTACATAATATTATAGTGTTATAATGTGGTAGTATGATAATATGGTAACGTGCTAAAGTGAATTTGATAATAAAAGGGGTATATACAAATGAAGAAACAATTAGCAATTATGATTCTTATAGTAAGTGCAATACTTGTAATTTTTACAGGGTGCTCTAAATCAACAAGTAAAGAGGAAGAAACACTTGTCATTGGTATCGATGATAAATTTGCGCCAATGGGGTTCCGTGATAAGGATAATAATATTGTAGGTTTTGATATTGATTATGCTAAAGCTGCATCAGAAAAAATGGGTACGGAAGTTACATTTCAGCCGATTGACTGGAAAACAAAAGAAGCAGAGCTTAGCAGCGGTAGAATTGATTTAATCTGGAACGGATATACCATCACGGATGAACGGAAAGAGAAGGTCCTTTTCACAAAACCATATCTGAAAAATGCACAGGTACTTGTGACCCTAGCTGATTCTGAGCTTACAAAGCTAGACGATTTAGATGGTAAAGTAGTTGGACTTCAGTCACTTTCTTCAGCTTCAGATGCCTTGAATGCTTCTCCGGTAAAAGATAAACTTAAGACCGTTACTGAATTTGCAGATAATGTACAAGCTTTGACAGACTTAAAGAGTGGTCGCTTAGATGCGGTGGTCATTGATGAAGTTGTTATTGATTATTATATGACGAAAGAAGAAGGTACATTTAAGGTGCTTGATGAATCACTGGCTCCAGAAGAATATGGAATTGGTGTGAAAAAAGGAAATGAAGAATTGCTTGAAAAGCTCCAAAAGGCACTTGATGAGATGAACGAGGATGGAACAGCTGCTAGTATTTCTGAAAAGTGGTTTGGAGAAGATAAAGTACTAAAGTAATATGAAAATAAGGTGAAACAGGATTTCCATTGGGAACCCTGTTTTGTTTTTGGAGGAGTTTTCAATGACGTTAGACTATTTTACGTCCATTCTGGTACCAATGCTTGAAGGTGCACAGATGACCGTTCTATTGTTTTTTATTGCTATTATCGTCTCAATTCCATTTGGTTTCTTGCTTACGCTTGCTGTAAAAAGCAGCTTGAAGCCTTTATCCTTACTTGCTCAGGGTTATATTTATATCATGAGGGGGACGCCTCTGTTACTGCAATTACTGCTAATTTGCTTCGGACTTCCGATGCTGCCTGTAGTTGGTGAGTATTTAGTTTTAGACCGATTTGTTGCAGCTTGTTTAGGGTTTGTCTTAAATTACGCTGCATACTTTGCTGAAATTTTCCGCGGTGGACTCCTGGCAATTGATAAAGGACAATATGAAGCTTCACAGGTTCTTGGATTAAGTAAGTGGCAGACAACAACAAGAATCATCTTACCCCAAATGTTTCGGGTCACACTGCCGGCTATTGCAAATGAATCGGTGACACTTGTTAAAGATACTGCTTTGCTCTATGCTGTTGCAGTACCAGAGTTGCTGCACTACGCTCAAACTGCCGTAAACCGTGACTTTACTATTGTTCCATTTTTTGTCGCTGGAGTAATTTATCTCATTATGACACTCGTTCTAACCTTTATTTTTAAAGGGATTGAAAAAAGATACAAATTTGAATAAGAAGGATTGGTAAATGTGGCTATCATTGAGGTTTCCAACCTTAGAAAATCGTTTGGCAAGCTGGATGTGCTAAAACAGATAACATTTGATGTAAATAAAAATGATGTAATAGCGGTAATTGGACCGTCTGGTTCCGGGAAAAGCACCATGCTCCGCAGTTTAATTCACTTGGAAGAAATAAATGCAGGAAGCATTACGATCGATGGTGATTCATTCGTTAAAGATGGAGTCTACGCTAAACCGCAGGAAATCAAAAAGATTACTTCAAAAATGGGGATGGTCTTTCAGCATTTTAATCTATTTCCACACTTGACGGTTAAAGAGAATTTAGAACTGCCTCCTAAATTAGTAAAGAATGAGCCGATAGAAATGATTCAGCAGAGAAGTAATGATCTGTTGAGGAAAGTTGGTCTTACTGAGAGAGCGGATGCTTATCCTGCAAATCTATCAGGCGGCCAAAAACAACGGGTGGCTATTGCTAGAGCTTTAATGATGAACCCTGAAATCCTTTTGTTTGATGAACCAACCTCAGCGCTGGACCCTGAATTGACTGGGGAAGTTCTAGAGGTAATTAAGGCACTTGCCAAAGAGCAGATGACGATGATAGTCGTTACTCATGAGATGGGCTTTGCCAGGGAAGTTGCTAATCGGGTTATTTTCATGGATAACGGAGAAATTATTGAATCAGGGCACCCTGCAGAATTGTTTACTAATCCTAAGAATGAACGGACGAAAGCCTTCTTGAGCAGAAGTTTGAAATAATTAGAAAGCAAAAAGGGATACAGTCATTAGAAGCTGTATCCCTTTTGTTTGTACAAATTAACTTCCGTATTCTCCGGTATCATGGCTTATCTGCCAATGGATACCGAATTTATCAGTTACCTGTCCATAGAGTTTTGCCCAGAAGGTTTCTTGCAGCTCCATGGTAACCTTTCCGCCGTCTTTTAGTTGATCATACCAAGATTGGATATCATCTAAATTTTTACTTACTAGTGCCATTGTCACGTTGTTGCCTTCTACAAATGGCGATCCAGGGAAATTGTCAGAGAACATAACAGTACTTCCATCAATATTCAGCCGAGTGTGCATGACTAAATTTTTTGCTTCCTCTGGCATAGGGTAATCAGGATGCTGCGGTTGATCACCAAAGGTCATAATTTGCGGTGCTTCCGTTTTAAAAACCTTCGCATAAAACTCCACTGCTTCACGGGTATTACCATTAAAAACAAGATAAGCATTTATTGGCATTTTCTTCACTCCTCTTAAATGGCTATGTACAAATTCCATTCTATCCGATTAATTCGATATTAATCTGTTTTTATCCTTTTTATATCAGCGGATTTAAATGAAAATAATCGAGCGCCTGATTGATATCATAAAAATCATATATTTTTTTCTCAAGGCAGAACTGGATGACTAGATCAAAGGTATCGCTGTCAGATAGCGTGTAGCCAGCGGAACTTAATAGTCTTTCAGTTTCTATTTTCGTTAGTTCCAGTGCAAGTGCTAGGGCGATAACTGTATTTTTCCTGGTTTGTACTCTGGTTTTGAGCGTATTTTTGAAAAATGCCTGCGATCTATTCCGGCACGTCTGTAAACATCACTATCACTGATGCCCTTCTTATCGATAAAACAGAACAAAGTCTGATTGAAGGCAGGCTGACGTTTATCTTTAATAAATTCCTCTATATCAATCGATTGAATATCCTTAGAAATCAATCTTTCTTCAGAACTGTATAGCGTCATTTCATGAAGTACTGGTTGTAAGTGAGTGTCAACATAATGCTGCAATTCTTCTAATAGTTCTCGATCAAACATAACCTACCCCCAAAAGTGTCGCTTATCAAGCGACCAAATAATGGATAAACTCACCTATTATTATAATATAAATAAATGGGAAGGATGATAGATTATGAACAGTAACCTAACAGAAATTATTTTTCTTCTCGACCGGAGCGGTTCGATGGGTGGTCTTGAAGGTGATACAATTGGGGGATTTAATGCATTTATTGAAAGACAAAGAAAAGTAGAAGGAAAAACATTGGTCACAGCCGTTCTGTTTGATGACCACTATGAAATGGTATGGAATGGTATTGAGGCAGAAAACGTGAGACTGACATCAAACGAATATTATGTTAGAGGGTGTACAGCGCTGCTTGACGCGATAGGAAAAACGATTCTAGATGTTGGTTATCGATTAGCAAAAACCAATGAGAACGAAAGGCCAGGCAAGGTTATTTTTGTGATATCAACGGATGGCTTTGAGAATGCCAGCAGGGAATATTCTTACAAAAAGGTGAAAGAGTTAATTAGTCATCAACAGGAGAAATATAACTGGGATTTTATCTTTCTTGGGGCTAATATCGATACTGAAAGAGAAGCGGACAGTCTGGGTATCAATGTTGAAAATGCATATAGCTTTGAGGCATCAGAAGAGGGAGTAGAATGTATGTATAAGATGGTAAGTGAGGTAGTGAGAGAAAAAAGACAATCCGGGCAAAGAGAGTGATCCAAGAGATTAAGGGATACCATTCTCTTGAAGGAAACAATGTAAGTTTAACTGAATGCCTATCGTTGATATGTTCATTGATAGGCATTATGTGGGTTATGTGATTTTTTGCTATTCTATAATACCAGTACTCATGATAGAGACCTTAACATTTACATCAAAGGACATATTAGGATAAAGCCTTAGCCATTCTTTATCGGTATCCTTAGAATGCAGCCTCGTCGCTTTATACCGAACACCAAAACCTAAAGGGTCTACTTCATTTTCCTGTAACTTACTAAGCAGGGCTGTGATGTCTTTGTTTGCTTCTTCACTCGCCTGCTTACTAAAGGTTTTAAGGGCATTTATATTCATTCCTTGGTTGGATTCCTCAATAATTCCTTCCATTGAAATATCCATTTTTATGACTGGTTTCTGTTTTGGATTTGTGATGATTTTAAAACTGGTTTTTGCTGTATCGATGGAAACGGTATATTGTAGGTCGTCCCTTTTCACCGTTAAATCCGTCCTTTGAACGTTATTCGCCAGCAGATTATATATTTTAGTCTCCTTAGGGTTCAGTTTTAAAGGATCTTTATTTTTAGCAAGGAGGATAGAGCTATTCACAATAATTTTCTTCTTATCTTTACTTGCACTTAAAACTGGCAAAATTGGATCTATTCCCGTCTCTAGCATTCTCCGCCTAAGGTCAAAAAGAAAAGTAGTTACGATGTATGAACTTTCAACCCCATTTTGATCAAAAAGATTAAATAAGGCATGGGAGCCTGCCATTTCGGACGAAGGCTCTGCCTTTAAAACACTTTCAGCATTTGGTTTCCCAACGGCTACCCAGGAGATTCTCTGAATGTCCCTTCTTCGGACAAAAATGTCCAGCACCTCTGTTAAGTCATGGTGAAGGATTTCCTTTCCTAACACAATCACTTTTGCATGCCCAAAATCGATTTCTTTATCCACCTGTGTCTTTAATAGGCGAATGGCTGATGCGATTGATTCACTTTCCTTTGTCAGATAAGTATATTCAGTACCTGATTGCTTTAGGGAACCAGAGGGAACTGCAAGTTTAAGGATGATCTTGTAAGGTTTCTCTTCGTTATCCGTATGATCAATCCCGACAGAAAGGACGAAAATTCTTTTGTCGATGTCTTTAAATCCACATCCTGATTGAATCATCAGTGATAGTGCGAGTACTGTAGCAGTAAAGGGTCTTCCTAAACGATGTACGGATATCTTCAAACCTTAGCCCTCCTTTTAATCATCCAAAAAAGGCCAAACATTACAGCAAATGAACAGAGCAGGTAATTCAGAAAATAGCTTGAAAACTGAATAAGTTGGTATTCAGTCAAGTTGGTAACACTTTTTAAGCCTCCCAGCCAAAAAAGCACGATAAAAAGATAAGGGGTAAGGTTATGTTTGTACAATGTCATTTTTTTAAACCACAAAATGCTTTTCAGCAGTTCCAAGGTAACATGCCAGTGTATCAGAACGCTCAGAAAAGAAATGGCCAAGTATAGGAGCAGGAAGATATAAAGCACACGCTCTACAATAAAAAATTCTAATCGAAGAGTATCGCTGGTTGTAATCCATGGGTAAACCACGTGTTCGACTGCATCAAACCCGAGCATTCCAATCGGAATAAAAAATGTAGTAACAAACGTCCCACCCCCAATGAACCCTATAAAGAGCATGTTTTTCCAGTTGATTCGCTGTTCTCTTTTAAAAAGGCGATTAAAGATGACGAGATTAAATCCACCTAATAATAAATAGATAGAAGCGGCGACTGCTGGAAAACTAGGATAGTGATTGATATACATTAGCGATTCTTTGATAAAATCCAACTTCAACTCAGGTGCTGTGTATGCTTTGAGTGTAATAACAAAAATAAAAGGCAGACAGAATAACAGAACGGTCTCAATTGTAAAAAGGACACTCTTGCTTTTCATCAAAATGCCATAGGAGAGAAAAGCCAAGAAGGTGGCTGTAATCCAGGTCAAAGGCATATCCGGGGTTAAAAACCTTTTTAATAAAAAGGAGAATGTCACTAATGTAATAAGACCAGCGATATACCATGTGAACGAAGTGACAAAAATCATCGTAAAGGATAACCACCGGGGAAGATACTTCTTAGTCAAGTCAGGAAGACCTTTACCAGGGAATAAATTAAAAAAACGGGTACAGAGATAGCAGAAAACCAATCCTAAAAAAAAGGAAATTATCATGGAAACGATTGCTCCCTCCGTCCTATGTGATATGAGAATCTTGGGGACGGAGGCGACAACATTGGCTACCATATTGACAAAGACAAGGTAAAAAAAGTAACGGTTCATGTGGAAGTCCTCTCCGTTTCTGTTCGCTTGCTCTGAAGGTAGATCTTAAAATAGGGTTCTCCGAAACTGTCCAATTGTGCCAAATACATAAGTAATCCGATTAAGCCAAATAACAAACCTGCTAGACCAGCAAAACTGGAGAAGGCAAGGAGAATAAAACGAACCACGCGTATGGCAAAACTCATTTCATTAATCGGTATGACAAAGGTTGATATCGCCACGGCACCCACAATAATAATCATAATATTGGATGCAAGGGCTGCTTCTGTTGCAGCTTGTCCCAGAATGAGTCCTCCAACTGTTGTGGCAGTACCAGTTACCGCCTTTGGCAGGCGGATACTGGCCTCTGTTAAAAGTTCCATGAAAACAAGCAAAAAGAGAACCTCAATAAACGAGGGGTATGGGACACCAATTCTGCTTCCTGCTACAGATAGGGCAAGCTCTACTCGGAAAACTTCGGGATTGTAGGATGTAGCCGCCACGTATAATCCTGGGAGGATTAGACAGGCAAACAATCCAAAATAGCGGAGTAGTTTTAAGAATTTCGTGATCCAGTAGGATCCGTATTTATCATCCATCGATGACATAAAGTCAAAAAAGACAGCAGGTGCAAGGACGGTAGTATGACTGCCATCGAGTAAAAGAATAACCTTGCCTCCTGCTAGGTTATAAACGACACGGTCGGTGCGCTCTGTCATCATCATGATGGGCATTAAGGAGCGTTTTTTATCGTTTAGTAAACGGTTCAACTCCATGGTTGATTGGACCGTTTGCGGTTTAATTGACTTGAGTTTGTTTTTAATGCTATCTAAGACTTCATTGAGGACAACTTCTTCGTCATAGAGAATGGCCAAGGTAAGATGAGTTTTTTCGCCTATATCCATCGTCTCTACTTTAAGCGAAGGCTTATGGTAGCGCTGGCGAATAAGATTTATATTAGTAGCAATATCCTCACTCAGAGATAATTGAGGTCCTTGAATCGTCGGCTCTATCATGGTTTCTAAAACAGAATCCGATTTGACTCTTTTTAAATCCAATAATAGGAGTTGGTTCCGAATTGCAACAATCACACTACCCTTGGTCAATTCAAGCAGAATTTGTTCTTTTGCTTCTATATCTTGCAGGTTTGGAAGCGAGTTTAGGTAGGCTTCTACATGCCGGTCGTTTCCCAATTCAAAGAAAGGCTTAATGACTAGCTGTTGGAGTTGTGCTCCATCCACAACGGTTTTGATGTATAAAAGCTCTGCATGTTTATCATCAATATGTAATGGTTTGTACACCAAATCAAAGGATGGCTTTATTTCCTCTGATAACCAGTCGAGCGTCTTACGGATGTTCCCTTTATTATTTTTTATTAAACTCATTCAAACCTCTCCTCCTAATCGGTTATCCCTCAGTTACCAGCAATTTGCATGTTTTCTTAGAAGAAGGGAATTTTAGGTTTATCTTGTCCTCATTGGCAATCATCATACACATTATGATTAGGTTGTTAGGGGCACGCTTTTTTGTTAAGGTGAAAATGGTAGCAGTGATATCAAGTGTTATTTTGAAAATAAAATGATTTTCTATCTGGAATGTGAAGAAAGAAGGAATGAGTAGTGGCTTATCGAGTGAAAGATACGATGATTTCAGAAACAAAAATTAAACAAAGAGTAAAAGAATTAGCAGAGGAAATTGAAAGGGATTTTAACAATGAAGCTATCATGTTAATTGTTGTGCTTAAAGGTTCGTTTGTTTTTGCAGCTGATTTGATTCGTGAGATGAAAGGAGCTATTAACGTAGATTTCATATCCGTTTCAAGTTATAGCGACCAAACAGAAACAACTGGAAAAGTGAAGCTTTTAAAAGATCTTGATGAAGATATCACGAATAAAAATGTTGTGGTGGTTGAAGATATCATTGACAGTGGCTTGACATTGCACTTTTTGAGAGACCATTTAAATATGCATAAACCGAAGCAGATTAAAATTTGCACACTTTTAGACAAGCCTGAAAGAAGAAGAGTGGATTTACCAGTCGACTATGTTGGATTTGTCATCCCAGATGAATTCATCGTGGGATATGGAATTGACTACGCGCAAAAGTATAGAAACTTACCTTATATTGCGACCGTGGAAGAGGTTTAGTTTCCTAAATCCAGGAGGAGGTTTTCTGGTTTGACGGCAAATATTTTTAAAGGAAAGAATGAAGAAGAAAAAAATAACCTTGAAGAAATTCTGGAACATTCAATTGAAGTAGAAGAAGATCTTATGAGGACGTACCTGATTACAGCGGAGCGGATTCATGATGATGATGAATTAAAAGAGCGGCTCGAAAATTTTGCAGAAGGAAATGCAAAAAGAACAAAACAGCTGATTGATGAATTGAACGAAAGTAAAGAGAGATAAACGGAAGCTGTGGGAAATGAAAATATTCCCACAGTTTTTAGTATTCCGGCAGGATGATAGGTGTTAGCAATAAAAAGTGATTCAAATCATGTATATGGCTTTAAAAGTGTGATTTAATGAAGGTAAGGAATAGTTAGGAGGTATTAAGTCAATGGGTATGAATGAAATACCTTCTAGTGAAAAAGAAAATTCACATCTTCTAAGAAATTCTACCTTAGTGAAGGATTTAAAAGCGCTTTTTAAGGCTGGTGTATTGCTTGCTAATGTCCTGCCTGTCTTTTCTGGATTCTGGTTAGCCCTGCACTTTACTGGAAAATCTTTAGTAGATAACCTGGGAGTATTCCTCTTAACGATCATCGGCAGCACATTGGTCATGGCGGGAGCATTGATCTTGAATAATTGGTATGATGTGGATATTGATACAATTATGGAAAGAACCAAAAAACGCCCAACAGTAACAGGCAATATTCCTCTTAAAGTAGTTTTAATAATGGGGATTACCTTTACCATAATCGGTTTCATCATGTTATTATTTACGACTATCGAAGCGGCCTTTTATGGTTTCGTTGGTTGGTTCACATATGTACTTTTGTATACGATGTGGTCAAAACGGAGATATACGTTTAATACAATCATCGGGAGTGTATCAGGGGCTGTAACACCGTTAATCGGGTGGGCAGCGATTGAGTCAAGCATGCATATCGTTCCGATTATTTTGTTTCTCATCTTATTTGTTTTTCAAATGCCACATACATTTGCGATTGCAATGAAAAAGTGTGAAGAATATCGAGCTGCCGGTGTGGCGATGCTTCCAGTAGTTAAGGGATTCAAAAATACCAAAGTGCAAATTTTAATCTATGTCGCCTGTTTACTTCCACTGCCATTTTTCTTAGGGCAGCTTGGTGCAGTATTTATTGTGATTGCCACACTGTTAAATGTCGGCTGGCTGGCAGTAAGTATTAAAGGCTTTTTTGTGAAAAATGATCTAAAATGGGCGCATGTAATATTTTTGTATTCAGTAAATTATATAACAGTCCTATTTTTATTGATGGTTGCTGTGACCCTTTTTTAAAAAAGAGCACTGCCCCTGACCTGCATTAATTTTGCAGGCCAGGGGCAGTTTTTTTTGCACTGTTAGAGCAAACGAAAATCCTTATGAAGGACAAATCTCGGTGTAGAATCTTTTGATTTGTCTTTCATCACGCGAATGAAGGACAAATCTCGGTGTAGAATCTTTTGATTTGTCTTTCATCACGCA
>NZ_BCVA01000063.1 GCF_001591505.1 Neobacillus niacini NBRC 15566 | reverse complement strand
GTCCACAAATGAGAATTGTCCCCAATCCCCTCACAATCGAGGACAATTAGACAGGTTCCGTTAATTCAAAAGCAACCGTATCCGAAACATCCCCTTAGTTAATCTGTTATAAACCACAATCAAGAAGAAAACAGCCCCAAAAATCGGCCATTATAAGGCCGATTTTTTTGAAATCCCACTGTATTTACAAAACCAATACAAACTTAACCATTCTTTTACGTTCGCACACTTGGCAACAAGATAGAGTAAAACTTGTAGAACAACGACATTAGGAGGCCTTCGATGAAAAGAAGACGAAGAACAGAGATATTAATCAATGGCTCTCACAAAATAGTGGAGGACATGGCCAATTGTATAAAAGATAACTATCAAGTGAAGGTCATACAAGAGCCAGAAAGTGGCTTAGTGATGTTGAAAGTCCGAGAGACTTCCCAAAAAAGCCTGTTTTATCCTGGTGAAGTGTTGGTAACAGAATGTAAGGTTCAAATCAAAGGGAAAATTGGAATTGGCATTGTGGCAGGAGATCAGCCAGAGCTTTCGTATCATCTCGCTGTGATTGACGCCGCGTTTGAAGCCATGCCGCCAGAAACGATTAGGTGGATGGAGCTGCTGCTTGAAGAAGAGGAGAAAGTCATTCAGGAGCAAATAGCTGCAGCCAATCATTCAATTTTAAAAACAAAAGTAAACTTTGAAACGATGGATGTTTAATAGGGAGGAAAAGACTTTGAAACTAGATATCGTTCACGATCTTCAATCTGTTTATCGAAAAATGGTGGATTCTACTTCAAGGCCAGGGCTCATTTCCGATTTGAAGAAAGAGGCGGCTTTGATAGAAGCGGAGGATAACAAAGGCTGCACACCATCTCTTTTATTGTTGGCCCAAACCTTATTCGATCAGGAAGTTTCTTTTAAGGTTTTTTCTACCCAAGCAGATACGGTTACCCAAACCATTAATCAATTAACCTATGCGAAGCCGACAGAAACAAAAAATGCTGATTATCTATTAATCCTTCAAGATGCCAAGAAAGGATCGCTTGAAGAGGCCATTATAAATGCCAAGGCTGGGACGTTAAAGAATCCACATACATCCGCAACCATTATCGTGGAAGTGGATTCTGTGACAAGCGGTGAAGCCCTATTGTTAAAAGGGCCAGGGATTCACACAACGGAGCTCATTTTTTTGGATCTAAATGAAAACTGGCTGGAAAGCCGCCAGGAAAAAAACAAGGAATATCCGTTAGGGATTGATTTGATTTTTATTGATCAACATCATCAGCTTTTATCATTGCCTAGAACCACTCAAATTACTAGAAATAGGGTGACGGTTTAATGGGATATGTAGCCGTTAAAGGTGGAACGCATGCAATTGAAGAGTCCATCAAGCGTTTGAAATATGAAAGAATTCATCAGGGACAAACCATTGAGGTAGAAAAAATTAAAGCTGGTATGCGCGGACTAATCGATCAGGTGATGTCTGAAAGCAGTCTATACAATGAAACCTTAGCTGCTATCGCGATTAAACAAGCAGAAGGAAATCCAGAAGAAGCAGTATTTTTGCTAAGAGCTTATCGATCGACGGTCCCTAGGAAGCATTATTCAAGAGTGATTGAAACACAACAAATGAATGTAGAGCGTCGGATCTCGGCCAGCTTTAAGGATATCCCGGGTGGTCAAATTCTTGGAGCAACCACCGATTATACTCATCGCCTGCTTGATTTTAACTTAATAGATGAAAGTGACGAAACCGTCCAGGAATGGCTTCATCAGTATCACAAGGAAAGCATGCAAGGTGAGGAGCAAAAGCTAACGTTACCAAAGGTGCTGGATTATCTGCGAAAGGAAGGCTTAATCCCCCCTTGCGAAGACAACAATCTTGAACCTGATGATGTGACGAGAGAAAGTCTGGAGTTCCCATCAAGCAGAAGCCAAAGACTGCAAATTTTAACAAGAGGAGAAACAGGAGCTGTTACATCCCTTGCCTATGCAGTTATTCGGGGCTATGGAGCATTACACCCAACTGTTGGCGAGCTTCGTGTTGGCACTTTACCAGTGACGATTGATCATCCAACAGATGCTGGCGACGACGATGATGCCTTTTATATTGGAGAAGTCAAGGTTACAGAAGTTGAAATGCTCATGCCAGTTACCGTTGAAAAAGAATACGGAAAAAAAGAAATGGAGTTTGAAATCGGCTATGGCCTTGTGTTTGGCCAAAATGAAACAAAGGCGATTGCGATGGGTATTTTAGATAATTGTCTTGAACATCCAAGTTCTGACTTTCCTAGCCATAATGAAGAATTTGTTCTTTATCATATTGATTCAGTGGAATCGACGGGCTTTATCTCACACTTGAAAATGCCTCATTATGTTACGTTCCAATCTAAGCTGGATAGCGTACGGAAAACGAAAAAGGCAGGGATATCAACAGAACAAGAGGTGAAAATCTGATGAATACAGCCTATAATTTTGCTTTTTTTGACGAAGGTTCAAAAAGAGAAATTAGAAGAGCCACGCTAAAGGCGATTGCAATTCCTGGTTATCAAGTTCCATTTGCCTCAAGAGAAATGCCGATCGGCAGAGGATGGGGAACTGGCGGTTTGCAGTTAACGCTATCGTTAATTGGCAGAAGTGATGTTCTAAAAGTCATTGATCAAGGATCGGATGAATCTGTTAATGCCGTCAATATTAAAAAGCTCGTTTCGGATACGACTGGGGTGATAACAACGGATCATACGAGGGAAGCAACCCTTATTCAATCGAGACATCGAATTCCCGAAGTACCGTTAAACAAAGATCAGATTCTTATCTTACAGGTGCCGCTTCCTGAACCGCTTCGAGACTATGAACCAAGCGAAAATGAAACGAAAAAACTCCATGCGGAGAAAGAATATAGCGGGGCTTGGTTAATGCTGTTTGAACAGATTATGAAATATGGAAGTATGACAACAGGGGCAGATCACCCGGTGATGGTTCATGATCGCTATGTGATGGCACCGAGTCCGATCCCACGATTTGATAACCCGAAAATGCATGAAAGTGAAGCACTCATTCTGTTAGGGGCGGGTCGTGAAAAGAAGGTATACGCAGTCCCGCCATATACAAAGGTCGTCTCGCTCGACTTTGAAGACTATCCGTTTGAGCCGGAGTCCTTTCTTGATAAGCATTGCCGATTATGTGGTTCAACAGGAGTATTTTTAGATGAGCTTGTAGATGAAGAAACGAATGAAACGTTCTATCAATGTAATGATACAAGCTATTGTATTGAGATATTAAATGAAGTCGAACCATTTGGAGTGAAATAAATGGCTGAATTTGAAGTTCCGGTTTTATCGATTAAAAACTTAAATAAGCAGTTTGGTAAAGGATGTCTACATTGCCAAGACGGGGAATCCCTCGTTAAAAACTATTGCCCGATTTGTGGAACGGTTTATGCATGCAGAGATGTATCTTTTGATGTTTTTCCAGGAGAGGTTCTTGGCATCGTCGGAGAGAGTGGCAGCGGAAAATCAACCTTGATGCAATGCCTTTACTTTGACCAGGAAGTATCGGCGGGAGAGGCATATCTAGCAGACTACCATCATGGTGAGAGAAATCTCTTTCAAGAGTCTTCTCAGCAGCAACGCTATATTCGTAACCACATTATGGGGAAAGTCTATCAAAATCCATTGATGGGTTTAAAAATGAACTTTTCCTCGATTGGGAATATTGCCGAGAAGCTGATAGCAGCTGGCAGCCACCATGTAGGAATGATGGAGAACAGAGGGATGGAACTTCTAAATAAAGTAAACATCCCTGTGCACCGCCGAAAAGAGGCGCCGAAAAACTTTTCGGGGGGAATGCAGCAGCGGGTTCAAATTGCCAAAGCTCTTTCTAATCGCCCTCCACTTCTTTTACTAGACGAAGTGACGACTGGATTGGATCTTTCTGTACAAGCAAGTGTCCTCGACTTAATTAAAAGTCTGCAGCGGGAATTAAATATTAGTATTGTTCTTGTTTCGCATGATCTAGGAGTCATCCGTATGCTGGCAGACCGAACGCTCGTGATGTTAGAAGGAAAGGTCATTGAGCAAGGATTAACAGATCAAATCCTTGAGGACCCGCAGCATCAATATACACAGCAGCTTGTTCATTCATTGCTGTAAAAGTCCATTCTTAATCTAGGGGGAACTACTTTGTTTGTCATTACAAATGGAAGATTAATCACCGAAGAAGCCGTTTTGTATGGCTATGATTTATTAATTGAAGAAGACAGAATTACGAAGATTGCTCCTAAAGGCGAGATTAAATTTGAGGAACAGATAGAGGTCATTGATGCAGCAGGAGGATATGTTTCTCCAGGTTTTATCGATATCCATTCGGACTACATCGAGCATATGGCTGCACCTAGGCCGACCTCACTGATGAATTTTGATTTGGCTATACGAGAAACAGAGAAACAACTGATTGCCCACGGTATTACGACGATGTTCCATTCTCTTTCCTTATTCAAAGGAAGTGATTATGAGTATAAGCCGATTCGTGAGCCTGAAAATGTTCGGAAATTTATTGATTTAATTGATCGGACCCATAGTATGAAGCACCTTGTCCGCCATCGGTTTCATGCAAGATTTGAGATTGATAATGTGGAAGAAATGGAAAATCTCAAATGTTATATAAAAGAGGACAAAGTTCATTTGGTTTCATTTATGGATCATACTCCTGGACAGGGACAGTATCGTCATCTAGAAATATATCGAAATACCGTTAAGAGCTATAACAATATTAGTGATTCCTCGATTGATGTTCTCATTCATAAACACCAAACGAAAGTGAAGTTATCGATTGAAGACATAAAGGAAATCGCTCAGCTTGCACATGAGAAAGGGATTGCCGTTGCCTCTCATGATGACGACAGTCTTGAAAAAATTCAACTTGTTCATAGTTTTGGGACGACCATTAGTGAATTTCCCATTACGTTAGAGGTAGCGCGTCGAGCGAAGGAGCTTGGTATGTATACGATTGCCGGTGCTCCAAATGTTCTTCTTGGAGGTTCTCATAGTGGAAACTTGGGGGCAGCCGAAGCGATTCTAAACGAATCGATTGATATCTTGTGCAGTGATTACTATCCCGCCGCGATGCTTCATTCCATCTTTGAGTTGGTTGAAAAGTATGGCATGGATTTAGTGGATATGATGAAGCTTGTCACGATTAACCCAGCCAAAGCTGTAAAAATGGACGGAGAAATTGGCTCTATTCGCGAAGGGAAAAAAGCAGATTTGCTTATCATTGAAAAAATTAATGATCATTTTCCAGTCATTACGGGAGTATTTGTGGACGGAAAGCTGATTCAAAAAACCAATTATCGCATTTAAGCAGAACGCGCGTGTCGAAGATTAACGGAGCATTTCAGAAAGCAGGTGAATGGGTGGAAACTCTTCTAGAGATTAAAAACTTATCCAAATCGTTTGACCTTCATAATTTAGGCAAACATATCAGAGCGGTAAGCAGTGTGGATATAGTGATAAAAGAAGGAGAATTTGTCGGGATTACGGGAAAAAGCGGAAGCGGCAAGTCGACGATTTTAAAATGCATTTATGGAACGTATCGTATCGGGCAAGGGAGTATTTGGTACCACTCAAAAAAATTCGGACCCATAAATTTAGCAGATGCTACGGAACGGGAACTGCTTTATTTAAGGAAGCATGAAATTGGCTATGTGTCCCAATTTTTAAATGTCATGCCGCGAACAACTGCCAGACAGCTTGTGAAACAAGCCATCCTTGAAATGGGGGAAAATCATGACGTGGCGGAAAAAGAAACAGAGAAGATTCTCGCGCATTTTGAATTGGATGAGGAATTATGGGACAGCTACCCAACCACTTTTTCCGGTGGTGAAAAGCTGAGGCTTAATATCGCCCGGGCGATGGTAAAAAAACCGAGACTGCTGCTATTAGATGAACCGACAGCGAGTTTAGATCATGATTCTAAAATAAGGGTGAAACTTCTCATTGAACAGCTCATGCAGGAAGGCACAACGATGCTTGGAATCTTTCATGACCTTGAGTTTATGAATCATTTATGTAATCAAGAATACAACATGCAAAATGGTATTTTCTCTCACTCTACCAGTTTTACCAACTCTTAACAAATCTTTATATAAGTTTAATAGTGGCTTGACAATTCGTTGGTACAGTATGGTAGTGGACAAATTTTATAAAAAATAGTGAGGAGCTTGATGATGAAAAAGACGTTATTATTTTTACTATCTTTCGTTATGTTAGTTGTATTTGCAGGTTGTTCAGCTTCTGCGGGAGCTGGCGAAAAAGATACACTTACCATCGCTTGGCTTCCAAATGAATCTGGGGCAGATCTTACAGAAGCTCGTGATGAAATTGGAAAAGTAATCGAAGAGAAAACTGGAAAAAAAGTCGAGCATCAAACAACAACAGACTATATTGTTGCGATTGAAGCAGTAGCCAATGGAAACGCGGATATGGCTTTCCTAGGAGCACAAGGATACATTGAAGCACATAACAAAAATGCTAAAGTGCTTCCTTTAGTCGTTCCTACAGGTGCGTCTGGAACCTTGGAAGATGCGGTTTATTATAGCTGGTTAGCCGTAGATAAAGACAATGTTGATGACTATCAGAACGGCAAAGATTTTAAGATTGATAATATTCAAGGTAAGAAATTCTCCTTTGTATCCAATAGTTCTACATCAGGTTTTAAAGTGCCATCAACAGGAATCGTTGATTACTTCAGTAAAATGGGAGAGTTCAAAGACTTAACCGCAGAAGATTTGCTTGAAGGCGGCGAAGATAAATTCTTTAGCGAAGTTTTATATGGAGGTTCCCACCAGGGTTCAGCAGTCAATCTATTATCAGGCAAAGCGGACGTAGCAGCTTTCTGTGATACATGTGTGAATAATTATGTAGAGCTTGCTGATGGAGAAGAGAACCGCCCAGGTGCTGTGTATCAAGTGAAAAAGGATGCGGCAGAGCCATTTAACACTGTAACAGGAAAGGAATTTTCACTTATTTCTGTTACTCCTGTCTTAAATGCACCATTTGTCTTCAATGCAGAGACTGTGAATGAAGATCTTAAAGCTAAACTTCTTGAAATTATGACATCCGATGAAATTACGAACAATGAAAAAATCTTCGTACCAGAGGGTTCTGAGTTTTCAGGATTATTTAAGAAATCAGCAGACGAGCGTTTAGTAGAAGTAGAGGATGCTTGGTTCAATCCCAATCGTGAGCTTTCAAAATAAGTAAGGCTGTTTACTAAATGATTTTTGTTAAAATCTTAAAGCCGATTTTAACGTGGAAATATCGATTTCGCGCTTTAGAATTTAGTTTGCTGGCTCTTTTCTTATTAAATTTTGTTCCTAAAAACAACAAAGTATAAGAAAAGAGCCATAAGTAACCAAATAGTAAGGAGAGTTAACCTATGACAGCCTTATTAGAAGTGAATCATGTGTCCAAACAATTTGGTAGTGATATGAAGGCGTTATCGGATGTTAACTTCTCCGTTCAAGAAGGAGAGTTCGTTTCGATCATCGGTCCATCAGGAGCGGGGAAATCTACTCTCCTTCGTTGTATTAATCGGATGATTGGTGCAAGTAGCGGAGAAATTATTTTTGATAACATGAACGTAATGAATCTAAAGAAAAAGGACTTAAAATTAATTCGAACGAAAATCGGAATGATTTTTCAGCATTATAATCTAGTCAATCGTTTAAGTGTGATCGAAAATACGCTTCATGGCAATTTGGGAAAAAAATCAACATTGGCAGGAGTTCTCGGTCTTTATAGTCAAGAAGAGAAGGAACAGGCCGTTAATATTCTACATGTTCTTGGTTTAGAGGAACACATCTATAAACGTGCTGATCAATTGAGCGGCGGTCAAAAGCAGCGAGTTGGAATCGCTCGAGCTCTTATTCAAAATCCACGGATGCTTTTGTGTGACGAGCCGATTGCTTCACTTGATCCAAATTCCGCCAAAATCATTATGGATCATTTGAGAAACATTTCAAGGACGATGGGCATTACCGTTCTAATAAATCTGCACCAAGTGGATGTGGCTTTGAAGTACTCGGATAAAATCATTGGGATTAACCATGGTCAAGTCGTTTATAATGGCTCGCCTAAAAATATAACAAAAGAAGATATTCAGCGTATTTACGGATCGGAAGCGGAAGATCTTATTTTTGATGTAGGAGGCATCCATGCAAGCTAATTATTTTGCTAAAAAGAAACGAAATACGCTGGGGTTTATTGCCATCCTAGGTGCTGTCACGTTACTGGCCATTATCATCACCGAGTACAATGTTGTTAAAGGCTTTACTTCCCTTCCAAAAGCAGTGGAATGGGGCTTAGCAAACTTTTATCCAACGCAAGAATCATTAACGAAGCTTCCTGATATTCTGGATAAGCTAATCGAAACGCTGTTGGTTTCGATTGCAGCAACCACTACGGGGGCTGTTGTTGCCTTACTATTTGCGATTCTAGGATCAAATACGACGAGAGTGAATGCCTTTTTTGGCGGAATTAGCAGAGGAATTGCGACCATTTTTCGAAATATTGATGTGGCAGCCTGGGCCATGATTCTACTATTTTCATTTGGTCAAAGTTCATTAACAGGATATTTTGCCTTGTTTTTTGGTTCGTTTGGTTTTTTAACAAGAGCTTTTGTTGAAACGATTGATGAGGTCAGCAGCGGCTCTGTTGAAGCGCTGCAAGCGACTGGCGCTGGTTACTTTTCGATTATCTTTCAGTCGGTGATTCCATCAAGCCTTCCACAAATGATCAGCTGGATTTTATTCATGATTGAAACAAATATAAGAAGTGCAACCTTGATTGGGTTGCTTACTGGTTCTGGAATTGGGTTTACTTTTAACTTGTATTATAAAAACTTAAATTATGATGTTGCTTCTTTGGTTGTTGTCGTTATTATCGCAGCGATACTATTTATTGAATCTGTATCCAATTATGTTAGAAGGGCGGTTCTGTAATGGAAGCAAATGAACAATTAACCACAGCAAAACAATTACTTGATCCGCATTTGCCCAAAAAAATTAGAATTAAAACTTTGACTAAATCGACTGTGATTAGTAGAAGCACACTTATCATCCTCGCACTTCTATCGGTTTACGCATTTTTTAGTTTCGACTACAAACAACTTGATATTGGAGAAGTGGTTTTATCTACTTTTGCAAATCTTAAAGCCATGTTTCTAGAGCCGCATCTTAAACATTTTAGTTTCACACATGCGCTATACCAAGTTTTTGTCACGTTGGGTCTAGCCTTTTTAACAACCTTGTTTGGAGCGGTAATTGCTGTGTTTTTGGGATTACTGGCTGCAGAAAACCTGACGAATAAACGCGTTTCCTCCGTGGTCAAGGGCTCAGTTGCTTTTATAAGAGCTGTTCCGACCGTTTTGTGGGTATTAATCTTTGCGGTTGCGGCTGGCCTAGGAAGTGTTGCGGCCGTCATTGGGATGACGTTCCATTCGGTGAGCTATTTAGTCAAGGCCTATTCTGAGTCCTTTGAAGAATTAGACAAAGGAGTCATCGAAGCTCTTCAAGCGAGTGGAGCAAACTGGTGGCAGATTATCTTTCAAGCGGTGATTCCATCCTCCCTCACGTATATGATTTCTTGGACATTTCTTCGATTTGAAATTAACTTTGCCGTTGCTATCGCCATGGGAGCAGCAGCAGGTGCTGGCGGCATCGGATTTGACATGTTTATGGCAAGCAGTTTCTACTTAGATATTAGGGAAATCGGCGCCATCACCTATTTTATCTTAGCTATTGCCATCCTTTTGGAATTGGTAGCAATCCGATTGAAAAAGAAACTCAAGGTTAATGGGTAAGAATAAAATTTTCATCATAATCGTGAAAAGCGGCCGGTGTTGCCGTAGTTGGATGACGGAGGGGTATAAATATACCTCTCTTTTTTGTATCTGGACGGTGCCTGTCACCTCTCGAATTTTGTCGAAGTTTATAGGTAAATTGTCATAGGTTATTTTATCTAAATTTGAAGGAACTCGCGGCAATCTTGTCGAATCATTAATTTACTATTCCAAATATATTTTAGGCAGTGAAAGAGAAAACGAGAAGTTGTGTAAAGTGGATTATTTAAAGATGGTGATTTGATAAATTTAACTCTGAAGGGTGCATAATGTATGATACCTAAACTAAAATCAACCGATTCACAGGTAGAGACTACACACAAACCTCTATATATTCCAGTTGTCGGTAAGTTTTGGCTTAGCCATTGCTTTGCGCTTTTATGGTTATGCGTCTCGATTTATATCGCTCATCCTTGGTTAAAAGATTTAGCTTTTCATGTATCATATCCACTGGCATTACTAATCATTGGAGGACTAGCCTACGTTCCGGGTTATATGAACGCATTTCTGGTTATTAGCCTAATATTAGATCATCAGCCTCCTTCTAAAAATGAATTCCCTCAGGATGAAATTACTATCCTTATTGCTGCGCATAATGAGGAAGATAAAATCTTCCAAACATTGCAATATATAGATCGGCAAGACTATTTAGGTAAAATAAAGGTCACCGTTATTAATAATTGTTCAACGGACCAAACGGTTCATGAAGTAAGAAAGGCAAAGAAGAAATTGTCTATTGAAATTATGTTGGTCCATGAAAATAAACCAGGAAAATTTCACGCTCTTAACCGTGCGCTAAAGGCCGTTTCTACTCCCTATTTCATTACCTTGGATGCTGATACGCTGCTTCATCCATCCTCTATCCGCTACCTTGTTTCAAGAATGAAATCAAGCCCTGAAGAAGTTTGCGCAGTCGCAGGCAGTGTTTTGGCAAAAAACAGTAGAGAGAATTTATTGACGAAAATGCAAGAATGGGATTATTTCTTAGGGATCGCATCGATAAAAAGACTTCAGGGTCTCTATCAAGGTACTTTAGTAGCCCAAGGTGCCTACAGTCTATACAAGACAGAATGCATTAAAGAAGTTGGAGGTTGGCCTGACGCCATCGGTGAAGATATTGTTTTAACTTGGCGGCTGCTCGAAAGAAAATGGAAGGTATATTTTGAGCCTTGTGCGGTTGCTTTTACTGAAGTTCCCAGTTCATTTAAACATTTGGTGCGGCAGCGTGCACGATGGGCTAGAGGTATGATTGAAGGGTTGCATGAAGTGAAACCTTGGAGACAGCCGCAAATGTATGTGAAATATATGACTGGTGTTAATTTGATCATGCCTTATTTAGATGTAACCTTCACATTATGCTGGATTCCCGGACTGATTTTGGCGTTTTTCGGGAACTACTTGATTGTTGGTCCTGCGACATTATTTGTTTTGCCCTTAACACTAATGAGTTATAGTATTCTCTATTTCTATCAAAGGAATTTTGTATTTAAACGTTTGAAACTTAGAATTCGTAAGAATATAATAGGGTTTATTTTTTACTTTCTTGGCTATCAATTGATCATGTCTCCGGTATCTGTATACGGGTATCTGCAAGAGATTTTTAAATCTAAGAGGAAGTGGAAATAAGATTATAGGTGTTGTAAGGGAGGTGAGTACTGAGATACCTCCCTTTTTGCATTGGTCACAGATTTTTTACTTGAAAGTAATTCTCAATTACCTATTGACACCATTTATCTGAAAATATAATATATAAATGTGATAATGATAATCATTTTCAGTTAAATTCATTTAAAGGAGACATTAAGGATGAAAAAATTAGGTCTGATTTCTTTACTATTCACTTTGTTTTTCTTATTAGCTGCGTGTGGCAGTTCAGAGGAAGCAAGCAAATCTTCAGGTTCTGAAGGAGAAAAAACGAAAGAAGAAGCAAAAGAAATCACGATTACTCATAAATACGGAGACGTTACCATTGAAAAGAACCCTGAGAAGGTAGTTGTATTTGATTTTGGAGTACTTGATACATTAGATACACTGGGCGTAGAAGTAGTCGGTCTTCCACAAGCCATCGTACCAAAGACGTTAGAGAAGTATGCAGGTTCAGAATATACCAATGTAGGAAGCTTAAAAGAACCTGATTTTGAAGCACTGCACGAATTACAGCCAGATGTTATTTTCATTTCAGCAAGACAAGCGGAACTGTATGATCAATTTGCAGAGATTGCTCCAACGGTATTCGTAGATGTAGATTATGCAAACTATATATCGTCACTTGAAAAGAATTTCAACCTCTTAGCAGAAATTTTTGAAAAGGAAGACGTACTCGCTGAAAAAATGGATGAGCTAAAAGCAAGTATTAAGGAGTTAAATAAAGAAGCAACCGCATCGGACAGCAAGGCATTGATTTTATTGGCGAATGAAGGAAAGGTAAGTGCCTATGGTCCAGCATCACGTTATGGTTTTGTACATGATGTATTTGGTTTCAAAGCAGTAGACGAAAACATTGAAGTTTCACAGCACGGTCAAAGTATCACGTTTGAATATATCTTAGAAAAGAATCCAGATGTTCTATTTGTGATTGACCGCTCAGCCGCCATTGGCGGAGAAGTGGGAGCGAAAGATACCCTTGAAAATGAGCTGGTAAAGAAAACAAATGCGTATAAAAATGGCAAGATTATTTACTTAGACGCAGTGAACTGGTACATTGCAGGAAATGGTATTCACTCAACCCAATCTATGGTTGAAGAAGTGAAAGCAGCATTAAAATAATCGGATAAAAACTAGAAAACCTCCCCGTCTGAACTAACTTAGATGGGGAGGTTTTCGTTTAATTAGATTGTGCTACAGGCTTAATTTGTCTGTTGCCCTGCTGCTCTAGCTTTCTAACTACTTCTTCACTTGTATCCACCCGTTTAACAAATAGGGCCAATACGAGAGCCACAATATTAATGGCGAGTGTTACATAGAAAGAATATTGAATTCCGGCTAATAAAGCCTTCTGTGTTAATAGAGCAGTCGAAGCTTCTGTAAGTGTTGTCGGGTCGACACCAGCCATAAGGCTAGTTGCTTCTGTTTTTGTCACGGAGTTCATAATCGTTACGAGTACCGCTGTACCAATGGAGCCAGATACTTGCTGAGCAGTGTTGTTAATTGCTGTACCATGTGGATTTAACACCGTTGGTAATTGATTTAACCCGTTCGTCATGATTGGCATCATCACCATAGACATCCCTAACATTCGCAATGTGTAGACAAGAATAATATAGGTGTAGCTAGAATCAATTTGTAAGTGCGCCAGCATATAGGTGGATACGCCGGTAATCGTAAGTCCGATTACGCCAAGGATTCGCGGGCCAAATTTATCGAATAGTTTACCAGTGATTGGCGACATAATTCCCATCACAACCGCACCCGGCAGCATCATTAATCCTGAATCAAGTGGTGAAATTCCACGAACGTTTTGTACATAAGCAGGTGTTAAGATCATACCTGAGAACATGGCGACTGCGTTGACGATGGCAATGACAGAGCCAAGGGCAAACATCGGATATTTATAAACACGTAAATCTAATAATGGCTGATCCATTTTTAATTGACGAATAATAAAAGCGATTAAGGAAATACCACCTACAATGATCGTGGTTAAGACGATGGTATCGTCCCAGCCATCCGAGCTTGCTGAACTTACCCCATAGAGTAATCCGCCAAAACCGATGGATGATAATACGACTGAAAGGTAATCAAGTGTTGCATTTTTATTTTGTTCCATTACATTTTCTAGCTTCCAAACGGCCAATACTAAACTAATGATGGCTAATGGTAATATCATTTCAAATAGTACGCGCCAGTCGTAGTATTCTACGATGTAACCGGAAAGCGTTGGACCGATTGCTGGTGCTGTAATCATTACTAATCCGAAAATCCCCATTGCCGTACCTCGTTTTTCACGAGGAAAGCTGACTAACATGATGTTCATTAATAAAGGTCCCATCACGGAAGAACCGGCTGCCTGAACCATACGGCCTGTTAGTAAAAGACCAAAGTTTGGGGCAAAAGCAGCGAGTGCTGTACCGAGCGTGAAGAGTACCATGGATGTAATGTATAAACTACGATTCGAAAATCGTGTTAGTAAAAAAGCTGACGCTGGAATTAAGATTCCGCTGACAAGCATATAGCCAGTTGCTAACCACTGAACGGTTGAATAATCCTTGATTTCTAAATCCACCATAATGGATGGCAGCGCCACATTTAATAGTGAGTTATTTAGAAAAGAGACAAATGCTCCAACAAAAAGAATCGCAATCATTAAATATGGTGGTTTTTTTTGTAATGATGTATCCATATATTTTCTCCCTTTTCCTTAATTTTTTAGCAAGCCTCTTTTTAGAAGGTCAATCTGGACAAGATAGTTTTTTAGCGCTTCTTCATCGCTATAGTCCTTAGCGAACAGCTGAACCAGATTTTGAAAGGTAATGCCCATCACGATTTTAATAACATGGTGTAATTCTTGTTCATTGTGAATGTTCAATTTGGTTGTATCGATTAATTTGATGATATTAAAATACTGTGTTTTCTGGTTTTCCTCATAAACATGGTACGCTAAGGTTTTTTCATTTTTATAATTCATATTTAAATAAACATTCCTAAAAAAGTTTTTATGTTCTTGGTCTCGATGGACCTCCAGCATAAATTGAAAATTAGTAATAAGCGTTTCAAATAAATCTCCGTTTTTTTCCTGAAGAACGGAAATAAATCTTAGATGGTTTTTTACGGATAATTGATTTAACAAGTAATAAAATAAATCCTCTTTATCCTCAAAATATTGATAAAAGCTGCCTCGTGGAATCCCAGCACTTTTGATAATATTTGCAATCGACGCCTCATGCAAAGGAACCCTCGAAAACTCCTTCTTAGCAGCCTCAATTAAAGTATCCTGTTTATCCTTCGATAAATGAAAAAACGTTTGTTTGGGCATAATCATTCTCCTATCCGATGTGTGACACCGTGTCACAATTGGGTACTAACAGATTATAGATGACACCATGTCATAAGTCAACAAAAAAGTGACACAGTGTCATTTTTGGTGCCTGTCACCTTTTTGAGATAGTGAAAGTGTCGGATGTGATTGTGTGTGGTAAAGAAAAGAAGGGATGGGGTATTATGACTAATCGAAGTGAATTTTACCATTGACGCTTCCTAAACTAACGAAACAACGAACTAGAAAAAGTGAAACCGGCTATGAAAGAATTTTTAAGCCTGTTTCACTTTTTATATTCTTCTTTTTATTTATTCGCCTAATCCATGTGCACCTAAGGTATCAGAAAGTGCGGTGATGGCTTCTTCTTCATCAGGACCAGATGCAATAATTGTGATGTTGGCACCGAATGGAATACCAAGAGACATAACACCCATAATGGACTTTAAGTTTACTTCCTTTCCATTAAAGGCGAGGTTAATATTTGAATCAAATTTGGACGCCGTCTGCACTAAAACAGTAGCTGGACGCGCATGAATCCCTGTCTTATCTACTACAGTAAATTTCTTTTCTACCATAAAAAGTCAGTCTCCTTTTTGTAGCTAGTGAAATCAGTAGTGCCTGTCACCTAAATCAATTGTTTGTTAAACTTTCTCTATATTGTTTTGATTTGTTTGCTTCGTTCATAAAGATTCTTGCTCTTTCAGGGTCGATTGGATTTTTCATATCGCCGTTTTTAATCCATGATGCGACGGAAACACCATCGTAATGTTTTAGCAGCTCGAATATGTTATCTCCTGTTGCCCCACCGCCCAGGAATACAGGGGTATCAGGTAATTTTGTTCTTACCTTTTTAATGATTTCGACACTTTCCTCGGTGCTATTTCCTGAGATAAACAGGCCATCAGCGAACGCCTCATGGACTGCTTCCCAGGCTGCGTTTTCGATGGGCTTTCTGCCTAGAGGTACACCATGTACTTCATATACATCTGCATACACCGGAACTTTGGTTCTAATTCTCTTTCTTAATTTCGCTATATCTACACATTGTGCCTGAAGGATCCCGGCACTTGTCACATTTGCCCCGGTAAATAGGTGCTCAACTCTTACAAAGTCTGCACCCACAGCGTCCGCTACAGACAATCCAGAAACTCCGTCCCAATTCATTAATATTCCCATTGTTAAAGCAGGAAACTCTTTTCTTATTTCATATGCAATTCTCGTCATATAAGCGATGGCTTCAGGCTCAGAATGCTGCTTGATCGGCATATCATTCATATTTTGAATGATAATCCCATCAAATCCGTTTTCTTGAACCATTTCTGTTTCTTTAAGAGACTCATAAACAATTTCATCAATTGTTTGATCAGTGTGCCGATAGCTTCCAGGAAGCGGAGGCGGCTGAATCATCGATAAAACAGTGCAGTTCGGACGAAATAATTTACTCATTATATCGCTCCTCCTAACTCTTTATAATAATCCAGACTCACATTGAACATTTGCTCTGCCGGGATAATTCCCTTTTCTGTAACAAATCCTTTGATATGTTTTGGTTCAACGCCCAATAATTCAGGGGCTTTGAAGTTAATATTTTCTGCCAGACTCTTATCCTGCCATTCTTTTGTCAGTTTCGTTTCCAAATCATTGATCACTAATTCTTTTTTATATCCATAAATTGGGCGAATATCTAATTTGATTAGAGGAGTTAGGAAATACAATGGTATTTTATAATAATCACATACTAAACCAACCAGGTCCGAACCTGTGGTATTAAAGCCGGTACCATCTGGGAAGTAGGTTTCTGCCCCCATCAGTGCAACATCACATTCTTTTAAATAGTACATAAGTGCGGCATCCGGGAAAAATTTTATATTATGCTGCGCCCCTTTACAGCTCTTAACATAAGGTAACCCGCCATCAATAATCCTGCTTTCAGGAATATAAATCGTATATTTTTGCTCGTTCCCGCCAATTTTTTTCAAGAGTTTGTCTACGGTACTAGAATAGTCATAAACGAAAATATTTCTCATATTTTCTACGACACAGCTAGCATATTCAATGACTTTCTCGGTAGCAATGCTATTATAATCGAGATAGTTATTTTTACTATTAATCATTTCATCCACGGCATCATCAAGATTATAATCTAATAGTCCTTCTAGATTTTGTGTCATTAGCAAGATGGCATTACTGATCGCTTGACTGGCTTCTCCTCTAGTTTTGATAAAATAGTTGGTTACGGCCTGGATTCTATCAACAATCTCTTTGATTTCGCTATTATTCTTCTTTCCATCTAATGCAATCGATTCAATCATATCGCCAATCATTGAAATGTGATTACTTGCACCCAACACTCTTTGCTCGACGATATCATCGAATAATGGCTGGACATTTTCGGGCAGAAGCATTCGCACACTTCGCACATCTAGTTTCATAAAATCCATCCTTCTTTTTTCATTTTCCGCATCCAATAGGAATGCGGAAAACATTTATTTAGAGACAAGTAATTACTCTAGTAAAACTGCTGCATTTTTATAATAAATACTATTTAAATAGTCCTTCTCTAAGTCAAACATATCAAATACATTCACAGAAGATTTGGTCAAAACCGTTGGATAGGATGAACCAAATAGTAATTTTTCTTTAGGCAGCGTTGAAAAAGCTTTTCTTAAAACTTGAATCTCATACTGATATGAGGTTTCAACATAAATATTTTCATTTTCTGCTGCTACATCTACACAGCCGTAACCATAGTCAAAGCAGCCGATATGAAGAAAAATAAATGGCAGGTTTGGATGCCTTTTAGCATGTACTGCCCATTGCTGCGGCATGGATCGTGCTCCAATACCAGTAAACACCTTGACCGGGATTCGATTTTCTTCAAGAATATCGAAAATTGGATCTAAATTTGGGCAGCTATCAGGGTAGTAACCATGTTCAAGTGAGTTAAATTCAATCATTTTAATACCAGGAAGGGTCAAAACTCTCCTAGTTTCATCTATTGAATTGTCTTCTTTCGGATTAATTACAGCACAACCAATTAACTGATCTGGATATCTCGAAACAAAATCAGCGATATAGTTATTTTGATCCTGAATCGATTTCCCTTCGATAGCGGAAACCACTCTGGAAGTAATATTATTTTTTTTCATATCATCCAATAATTCTTGTTCGAGATAGTTGTACGTTGTCCTATCTCGTTTAACATGAGCGTGTATATCAATCATCACTTTACTACACACCTTTCCTTTGGTATCTTCTAAACTATTAACCTAAAATACCAGCGTATACTCCGACAATTCCAACAATCATGGTAATGAATATTAATTTAATCGCTGAAACTTTTTTCTTTGTAATCAGATAATACATTAAACCTGTATAAAGCAACCCTAATACACCAGGCATTAAACCATCTAATGTTTCTTGAATCTTAATCGTTGTCTCTCCGGATGTGTATTCAATCGGAATATGCAAGTAAACTAAAGCTGGGATGAATCCTCCGACGATAATATAGGCAGCAATCCCTGCCAGTTCTGAAATTCTGCTAATAAGCCCAGATGACTGGAATTTTGCAACAAGAGAAACCCCTTGTTTATAACCTTGGAACACTCCTAAGTATCGAACGCCGAGAGAAAGGATAGCCATACAAATAACAAACATGATCGGTCCAACCCAACCAGTTCCAGCGCTCACTAACGAGATGGCAAGTCCTGCAAAGATTGGTCTTGCTGTACCATTTAGCAGGGAATCACCTAACCCAGCTAGAGGACCCATTAGGGCAGTTTTGACAGAGTTAATTGTAGATGGATCAAAGTCTCTTTCATTTGCATACCTTTCTTCCATTGCTGCACTAATCCCAACAGGTAGTGCTGAAACCATATCTTGGGTTAAAAAGTATTCCATATGCCTGTCATATGCTTCTTTTTTATCCTCGGGGTCATCATATACTTTTTCTATAACAGGCATCATTGCTTGGGTAAAACCCGCATTTTGTTGACGCTCATAGTTATTAGCTGTACGAATGGTCATTTGGTTCCAAAAGACTTTCCATAAATCTTTCTTGGTTAACTTTTTTTCGTTTTCCATTTATATCGCCCCTTATGCGTTAGCGTTTTGATCATCAATCTTTAAGTAATAATACAAAGCTACACAAATTACCCCTAGTAACGCGATTCCGATCATATTGATTTTTAAATAGGATGCAAAGAAGAAACCTAAGAATAAAAATGGCCAGAATTTTTTTACTTGGATTGTACTTAAAAGTAAGGCAAATCCGACTGCACCAATCATTCCTCCGCCGACAGATAAACCGGTAATAATTTTATCTGGAATGGCCTCAATGATTCCTTTTACAAAATCGGCTCCGAAATAAATAGCAAGGAAAGCTGGAATTCCGTATAAAACTGCATTCGTTAACATTGGATAGACCGTGTTATTTAATACTAATCCTCTAGTATTTAACTTCGATATCGCATTTTCTGCCCGGTGCATAAACCAGATGTTAATCACCGTATTTTGGAAAGTAGTGGCGATTTGTCCAATAAATGAAACTGGAAGAGCGGTTGCCACGGCTAGTTCTGTACCACCGCCGCCAAGAATAGCGATCCCAGTTGCAATGGCTGTACTAAGTGTTGGGTCAGGAGGTGTTGCTGTCCCAACAAAGATAACGGCAAGAAACATTAATTCAATCGTTACACCAACGGCTAATCCTGTTGAAACATCTCCCATGATTAAACCAACAACCGGACCTACAAAGATAGGTCTGAAAATATGGGTTTGAAAGGTATGGGAATCAATATAAGCAATGGTCACAAATAACGCTACGAGTATGGCTGTAAGTAGAATACTCATCATTTTTCCTCCTGTCGGCTACCTTTTATTATTATTTATGAATTAATTTCATCGCATCTTGGCTGCGCTCATTTGGTACTGTACGAATATCAAGAGAAATCCCTAATTCACTTAACTTCGTCAAATTGCTAATATCCTCACTGTCAATCCAAAGATTACCTAGTACTTTCGTTTTGCCCTTTTTCATATTGATATTTCCGATATTAATCTCTTTTACAGCAACGCCGCCCTCAATCATTTGAAGCGCTTCCTTCGGACCTCTAACGAGTAAAAGTACCTTTGTATCGCTAGTATCTTCCTTGATCATTTTAATCGCATCTTCGACACCTAGAATTTTCAGATTAATATTTTTAGGTGTTGCCAACTGTAATAACGTTTTTTGAAACTCATCGTTAGCTGCTTTATCATCTGCGACAATTATTTGATTCGCTTCTGCATAAGCAATCCAAGCAGTGACAATTTGTCCATGTATTAATCTCTCATCAATTCTAAATACAGTAATGTTCATTTGTATCTCTCCTTTATAATGTGCTTAATCCTAAACTCTCATTGCTAGATTCAACTAGTAAAGAGGTAAGGTCATTAAGGTTTTGTCCTTCTCTAGATAATATCGCTGTTACTAGGATTGGTAAGTTGACTCCATAAAAAACAGCTATATTTTCATTATTAAAAGAATATCTGCTGCTTACATTAAAGGGGGTGCCACCTAAAATATCACAGAAAATTAACAATTGTTCTTCCTTTGCAATCCCTTTCATTTTTTCTTCTAGTAACTCGATCAGTTCTTCCTGCCCCATATCCTCTTTAAAGGATAAATAATCTACGTTTTCCTGCTCTCCTGTAAACATTTTGGCGGTTTGGACAATTCCTTCCGCCATCAAGCCATGGGTGACTACTAATATATGAATCATTTTAAAACCTCCATAAATATTCGGCATTCTTATGAAAAATGTACTCTAATTGATCCTCAGGAATATTTAATTCCCAGAATTTTTCAAGCTCAATATTTACGAGTTTATATGGCCAGTCTACTCCAAAAACAACCCGTTCAGGTCCTAGAATCTCAACAGATTTTTTCAACACTTCTACATTCATTTGTCCTGAAGTTTCAACCCAAACATTATCTAAACTTTTTACCGCTTCAATGGATGATAAACCAAACTCATAATAGCCAGTATGTGTAAAGAGAAAATCGATATTTGGGAATTTCTTGGCATAATCAGCCCACACATATGGCGTTGCTAATGGGGCCGTACCGACATGAGTCTGTACATGTACCCCGTATTTGGCAATTTCAAAGAAAATATCATTAAGACTAGGTGTGTTATCTGGATAGTAACCATGCTTCCATGAGTGGAATTTAATTCCATTCATTTTATATTCCCCTAAACATCGATGAACTTCCTCAATCGCATCTGGTGCTTTAGGGTTAATAAAACCGTACCCTTCAATAATTCCAGGGTATTCCTGCATCGCATTATAGATGGTGTCATTTTGTTGTCTGGTCGAAATGCCAGACAAGCTGCTAATCCCAATTTTAGTAATCCCAAATCTTCCTAATTCTTCTACAATATCGGTTGGAGTATTTTCTTCACCGGAGCTTGTTTTACCTAAGTGAGAATGAACGTCGTAAATTTTCATTTAAATTCTCCTTTAAAAATATTTATTATAAAGTGTTATTGTTCTCATCACTTACATCAAGAGTTACTCTATATTGGTAAATATCTGATCGATAATACATTTTTACAAACTCAATTGGTAAACCCGCAGTATTGAACGTAACACGCTCTTTAAAAAAGATCGGGATATTATCACTAATACCTAAGCTTTTTTGAATTTCCTTATCAGGTATTTGAGCTTCTAAAATTTCATTGGCGTGTTTTAATTTGATTCCTTTACTTTTCAGTGTTTCATATAAGGATGTTGTTTCATCAAACTCTGTTCTATCAAGAGAAAAGTCACTGGACTTTTTTATATAAGCCTTGTGTAAACCGACGATTTTGTCACCACTTAATCGGCTTCTCTCTAAATAGTAAACATCATCTCCCTCCGCAATTCCTAAAGATTTTGCTGTTTTACTATCGGCCTTTATCACTTTAAAGTCGCGGATAATCGAACTCGATATTTCTCCTAGCTTTTTTACGTCTTCACTAAAGCTTGTTAACCTTTGTAAATCATATTTTTGCTTATTAGCGCAAACAATGGTGCCCTTACCTTGTGACTTTTTAACAAATCCATCATTTTCTAAATCTTGAATTGCCCTTCTGACTGTTATTCTGCTAACATCATATAAATTTTGCAGATCACTTTCCGAAGGAAGCATGTCTCCCGCTTGCAAGACTTTACTTTCAATTTCCCCCTTGATATCCTCATAGATTTGATAATGTAGTGGTACCTTTGAATTCTTATCGATTTTCGACTGTTTCATAAAACATCACCTATTTAATCCTTTTATTTGATATAACGTTATAACGAGTTAAGGTAAACAAATATGGCTTTTTTTCTAAAAGCCATTATCTCTTTCCTTATACATCTTATTGCTTTAAACCTATTATAACATTATAACAAGTAGGTGTAAACGTTTACTTGTTATAAAAGGATATAACGTTATAACAAGTAAATGTTATACTTAATATAAACCTTTATAAATATATTGTCAATTTAATTAATTCAGTTTTTTTTTTGAATAGAAGACTATCAAAGGGATAGTAATTTTAAAAAAAGAAGTTAGTAAATTAGCAGTGAATGAAGACTAGGATTTATTCTCTACAAGAGTATTAGAGTGACCAAAAATGAAGAAAATAATAAACATAAAAAAATATAAGATTAGGTGGTTAATAAAGTGAAGCGTATTGTGGAGTCTATAAATTAAAAAGGCGTATTAGAAAAAATGCTGATGCTCAATGACGTGCCTGTTAGCTGCCATAAGATTGTTGAGGATACAGTCGTCCACTGTGAGCAATTATACTTTTCAAAAATGAAGCCCTTAGAATCGGAATATTGTTAATTATGTGATTTAATATAGTAATACGGTAAAGGAATGAAAAGGAGAGGGATTTATTTGTTAACGAACCATTTAGACTTTAGACTTGAACCGCAATTAAAGGAACTATATGAGGAACATAAACGAAGGGCTGCAAAAATTGATTGGGGCTATCATGATTTCTTGCCTTGGGATAAGGCACAGGATTTTAAGAGAGTACCTTGGAACCCAGAACAGGTAACACTGCCACCGGGTGTTGTAACGGCAGTAGAGACAGCTCTTTTGACAGAGGTTAATCTTCCTTGGTTCACCTCCCATCTCGATCAAACCTTCAAAGGGTCGCTATCTGTGATTAAGGATTTCGTACATACCTGGACAGCAGAAGAAGATCAGCATTCTAACCTTTTGGAAACGTATCTTTTAATTACAAGAAATGCAGACCCTAAGCGAATTCGCCAATTGCACAAGCAGACAGTAGAAGGAGGCTGGGAGCCGGATTTTCATACCCCTTTTGAGACGATGGTTTATACATCGCTCCAAGAACTCGCAACCATGGTTTTTTATTACAATGTGGCAAAGGTAGCAGGACCACATGATAAAGAACTGGCAACGCTTCTTAGACGCCTCGCCAAGGATGAGACGCTTCATTATGCTTTTTATCGTGATGTCATCAAGCTGCACCTGCAATTGGAGCCGAATTATTGCTACTACCTAGGTTATGTCATTAAGAATTTTCAAATGCCAGGTACGGTCATGCCAGATTTTGAGGACCGGATGTCGATTATTGCAAAGGAAGCCAATTACGGACCGCTTGAATATTTTGATCAAGTACTGGATGTTATTGTGGATTATTGGGATATTGAGAATCTTAGACCGATTGCTCCTGAAGCAGAAAAGGCGCGGTTGGATATTCTAAAATACCATGCAAGGCTTAAGCGTGTGAGGGATCGATTTTATCGGGTGCAAACCGCAAGTAAATAGATACTATATTGAGTTTTCCCTGCGAGATTGCTATGCAGGTAAATCCATGATTTTTGCAGATTGGATGCTGAATCAGGCAGGTAAACAAATAAATGATGCAGGTAGGGGAGAGTTATTGGCAGGTAGGAGTTTTTTCATGGAAGAAGGTATTTGAAAATCTATCTACTTCCTCTAGTTTAAGCCCCATTTCTACGATTTACTCTAAAGAGCCAGGCTGTTGTCTGGCTTTTACAGCTAATTGGGGTTCCCTGCGTGATAGATATTGATGAAATGATAGGTTTTGGCAGGTAAAATGGTTAATTTTGCAGGTAACTGAATGAAAAATGCAGGTAGGGAAGAGGTTTTGGCAGGTAAGCAGAACTAGGTGACAGCCACCAGTAACAATGTGACAGGCACCAGCTAGAAAGGCACCGCCAATAATGTGTCGGGACTAACGTTTCCGTTTCCGCGCATTAGACTTTTTTATTTTCATTATTTTTGTGGAAGGCTGCTTTCGAATCCATTTAAGAAAACGAGAGAGTTGGGAATCTTCCTTTAGTTCAGAGATGGTTGTTAAACGCGCTGCGATTTCTTCATTTGTATAAAGAGCATGGATTTGTTTATGGCAAGGGATACATAAATCGGCCGTAGCACCGAATGTACCACCCATTTCTTTAGGCAGCAGATGGTGGACGGTTGTTTCAACCTCCTCTCGCTCACAAAGTTCACATGTACCCATTCCTATACCCCCTACTTGCTTCCTCTCATTGCCCTCGTTCCATGCCCCAATTAACAAAGTAGGAAACAGATGTACATATTTATTTGCAAATTTCCATTTGTAAATTCATCTTATCTCTATTTTTGTAAAGGGCATATTTTTTATCAATTTGTCCCTGTTATAGCAGGATGGTTGCCTTAGTAGGGAAGGGTTTTTTAAGCATATTCTAAAAAACGTATTATGATGGATACTCGTCCAATCCATTTTTCATTTTCTTAATAAACTATCTATATAAAAAGGTTTGTTAAGAAAGGAGTAAGGAAAATGCCAGGTAAGAAAAAGCATCATAAGCATCATCACCATCATAGAAAAGACAAGCATGACAATAAGGAAAAACACGATCACAACGACAAGCATGATAGCGGCAATAAACAAGATCAATACGATAAGTACGATGATTGGAACAATAAGGGCAATAACAACAAACATGATGGTTGTAATAACAAGGACAAAGACAACAAGCACTATGATTGTATGAAGCATGGTGAAAACCACAACCATGGTGATTATGGTGGTGATAACAAGGACAGAAATAACCAAAATCGTGATGGCAAAAAGCAGTACAACCATAACAAGCACGATGATTACAACATGCAGGACATGAATGACAATTACGATGACTATGGATGGAACAAGCAC
>NZ_BCVA01000062.1 GCF_001591505.1 Neobacillus niacini NBRC 15566 | reverse complement strand
AAGCTATTTTCCGTGCTATTCCCTAATTAAGGGAAATTTCTCCGCTTCTTTATCAAACTCGCTTAAGTGACTCATGACGTGTACACCTTGCGGGCATGTAAGTGAAAAAAGATAAAACAAAAAAGGCTTAGAGAATGAAAAAATATCTCTAAGCCTTTTGAATGTGAAAATATACTGTAAATTGTGTTGTGAAATTTATGTGATTTACTATCTGATTAGATCTTGAATTAACGTTTTTTACACCCTACAAGTAAACCCGTTAACTAAATCCCCAGAGGTCTTCTTTTTAAGCAGCAACATCTCTCTTTTTAAAAACATAGAAAGCCAAGAATTGAAAAATCACGAAATAGATGATCAGCATAATGATAGAGAATGACATTGTCATCCCCTCAAGAAGCGGGGTTCCCTCGATATACTGCATTAAATTGGTATTCGCAAATAAAATATATTTAGCCCAATCAAACTTCATTGACAATAGTGCTGTGAATTGTCCACCCGTAAACATTAAAAATAAAGATAACCCAATTGCCAAAGAGCTATTTCGAAACACGGATGAAATCATAAATGCCATCGTTGTCAGCATAATCATTTCAATCGAACCTAATCCATAGTAAATAATTAAGTAAACAATCATATTCTGTTCGGTGACTTTGCCATTAAAATAATTCAAATAAGGAAGTGCTTGTTCCGGCAGTCCAAAAAGAAGGGCTCCAAGCAGGGCTGAAAAGCAAAATAAGATTCCTATCATCATCAAAGCAAATAATAGTACAGTTAAATACTTAGATAATAAAATCTTACTTCGATTGATAGGGCGGATTAACAAGAGTTTAATCGTGCCCCAATTAAATTCACTTGCAACGATTCCTGCAGAAATCACAATGGTAAACAGTCCTGCTAATAAAATAAGCTCAGAATTGTCTTTTACAAATGACCAGCCATTATATTTTTCCCTAAAAGGAATATCATGCTCTAACCTGTATTCATTGATAGCAATTTGTTTTTGATAATATTCTTGCTCCCTTTTAATAGAGCTGGATTCTAATTGTTTTTTCAATGCTTCATTTTCCTGTTGTAATACTGGCTTCCAATCCTCCGTAACATTCGGTTCCTCTTCAACCAGATTATATTTCATAAAGATTCCTGTGACCGAGATAATGACTACTAGAATACTCATCATTACATAGGTTCCTGGCCTTCTAAAAATCTTCATTAATTCATTACGGATTAAATTAATCATGGTCTATCGCTCCCTTATTTGCCGTCACTTCAAGGAAGCGATCTTCTAATGTTTTTGATACTTCTTTAATTCCAAACACTTGAATATCCTCTTCAACGAACAGCTTAACCATAGCAGGTACATTTTCCTTTGGCAGCTCCAGCGTTATGCCATTTCGCGAAGAATTGACAGGGATATGGGTAAAGTTTGATTTCACGAGACTAAGTGCTCTTTCACTTGGAATCACCTCAAACTCAAAACTTGCACTGTTGCCATGTACAAACTCTTGTACCAATTGAACGTCAATTAGCTGCCCATTTTGAATAATCCCAATCCTGTCACACATCATTTCCATTTCAGAAAGGATATGACTTGAAACAATGACTGCCATATTTTTTTCCCTTGCGAGCAGACGGATATAATCGCGAATCTCTCTGATCCCTGCCGGATCTAGTCCGTTTGTCGGTTCATCCAAGATTAATACTTTTGGGTCATGTAAAAGGCACTGTGCCAATCCCAATCTTTGCCGCATCCCAAGTGAGTAAGTTTTTACTTTATCATGAATTCTGTCTGTTAATCCGACAAGTTTAACGGTCTCGTCGATTTTTTCCTTCGTAATTCCTGTTACCATACGTGCATAGTGAATTAGATTTTGGTAGCCGCTAAGAAACTTGTACATTTCGGGATTCTCAACGATCGCTCCGACATGTCTCACTGCGTCCTCAAAATTTGTTTTTATACTTTTACCACCAATCATAATATCCCCAGATGTAATATCTATCAGACCGACTATCATTCGAATAGTTGTTGTTTTACCAGCTCCATTCGGTCCTAAAAATCCAAATACCTCACCTTTATGTACGTTGAAACTGATATTATCTATTATCGTTCTTCCTTTAATCACTTTGGTAACATCTTTAATGACTACGATTGATTCCAAGGATAATCCCCTCCTTCCATCAAGTTTACCGTATTATAGTGAAAATTTCCCATTTATTTAAAAAAATAACCCCGAACTTTGAGGTTCAGGGCTTACAACTATTTTTCGTCCGCTACACGTGTAATTTTAATATCTGCAAGTAATTGCCTTACTACATAGCTTGCCATTATTAATCCGCAAGCAGATGGAACGAAGGCGTTAGAGGATGGCGGCATTTGTGCTTTTCGAATTGGCGCGTTCGCATTCCCAACCTCTTTCTTGACATCTTCACGAATGACAATCGGGCTTTCATCAGAAAAGACAACAGGGATGCCTTTGTGAATTCTTTCTTTACGAAGCTTTGTACGAATGACTTTCGCAATTGGATCCGTGTGTGTTTTTGAAATATCTGCAATTTTAAAGCGAGTTGGGTCCATTTTGTTGGCTGCACCCATACTTGAGATAATCGGGATATTTCTTTTTAGACATTCTTTCATAAGATGAATTTTATAAATAATCGTATCAGAAGCGTCGACGACAAAGTCCAAGCCATGGCTAAAGAATTCCTCATACGTCTCCTCTGTATAAAACATTTTCAAGGCGATAACTTCACAATCAGGATTAATGTCTTTAATCCGTTCTTTCATGAGTTCAGCTTTGGGTTGTCCAACCGTTGATAAAAGTGCGATGAGCTGACGATTTACATTCGTAATATCAACAGTGTCTTTATCGACTAATATCAAACGACCAACGCCAGATCGTGCGAGCGCTTCAGCAGCAAAAGAGCCCACACCACCAATACCTAGTACAGCTACTGTTGAGTTTTTCATGATATCAAGGCCTTCTTTGCCTATGGCAAGTTCATTACGAGAAAATTGATGCAGCATGTGGATCCTCCAAAAAATTAAATTCGACTTATTTATATCTTTTACCCTAAAAAAATATAACATACTCCCCTATAAATTCAAGTATATCAATAGGGATTATTTGATAAACCGAAAAAATAAAAATAGCCCCCTGCTTATGCAGGAGACTATTTTTATAAGGGTCCCAATGGTGCCGTCGCGCTTGGTTCCTTCTTTTGATCCCGCCACTCTCGCAGGTGGGTGTCTTGTTCCAAGTTTTTGTAAGTCCCTTTAACCGTATAGGTTGAGGCTTTTACGCAGCTTGAAAACCCAGACTCCCGAAGAAATAATGTTGGTCAAAAGTTAGGTAATACAACGTACATTTCAGGACACTTATTTGATTGACTTAATAATATCATAAAGTGTTTAACCATTCAAGGTTTTATGAAAGCGTTTCACTCACTTTTATTATTAACATTTAGTGACAAATGAAGTTCTTTTAATTGAGCTTCAGAAACCGCACCAGGTGCATTAGTCAACAGGTCGCTAGCACTAGCGGTTTTTGGAAAAGCAATGGTATCACGCAGGTTAGAACTGCCTGCAAGCAGCATGACCAAACGGTCTAATCCAAGAGCAATTCCACCATGCGGCGGTGTACCATACTCGAAAGCGTTCATTAAGAAACCGAATTGCTCTTGCGCTTCTTCAGGTGTGAATCCAAGAACAGTAAACATTTTTTCTTGTACAGAACGTTCAAATATTCTCAAACTACCGCCACCAAGCTCATAACCATTTAATACAAGGTCATATGCTTGTGCTCTTACTCTAGCAGGATCTGTTTCTAAATATGGCAGATCTTCTCTAACCGGCATAGTGAATGGGTGATGGGCAGCATAATAACGGCCTTCTTCTTCACCATATTCAAGCAACGGCCAATCTGTAATCCATAAGAAATTGAACTTGCTTTGATCGATTAAACCTAATTCTTTACCAAGCTTTAAACGTAGTGCACCCAGGGCATCCGCAACCACATTATTCTTGTCTGCGACAAATAGAAGAAGGTCTCCTTCATTCGCATCTAAAACTGTTCTTAAAGCATTAGAATCTTCCTCAGCAAAGAACTTAGCAATTGGACCTTTTAATCCTTCTGCGTCTACCTTCAGCCACGCAAGACCTTTTGCTCCATAAACTCCCACAAATTCTGTTAGAGCATCAATATCCTTACGAGAATATTTTTCAGCAGCACCTTTTACGTTAATACCCTTTACTTGACCACCATTTGCAACCGCAGCAGCAAAGACCTTAAAACCTGATTCCTTAACTACTTCAGAAAGATCGACCAGCTCAAGTCCAAAACGAGTATCAGGCTTATCCGATCCAAATCGGCTCATTGCCTCATCATATGTCATTCGTGGAAATGGAGTAGTAATATCAAGTCCTTTTACTTCCTTCATCAGCCCTGTCATCATTTTTTCCATTAAGCTCAAGATATCCTCTTGACCAAGAAAACTAGTTTCAATATCAATTTGAGTAAACTCAGGCTGACGGTCCGCACGCAAATCCTCGTCACGGAAACAGCGGGCAATTTGATAGTAACGTTCAATTCCACCTAGCATTAACAACTGCTTGAACAACTGTGGTGATTGTGGAAGTGCATAGAACTCACCTGGATGAACACGGCTCGGTACAAGATAGTCACGAGCTCCTTCTGGTGTGCTTTTTGTTAAGATTGGTGTTTCAATATCTAAAAATCCTTCTGAATCAAGAAAATCTCTGATTTGCTTTGTAACTTGATGACGCATCTTTAATGTTTCAAAAATCACCGGACGACGGAAATCTAAATAACGATATTTCAGGCGCACATCTTCGGATGCGTCTGTTTTATCAGAAATCGTAAAAGGCGGTGTTTTAGCCTCGTTAATGATGGTTACATTTTCAGCCTGAACTTCAATCTTCCCGGTTTTTAAATTAGGATTTATCGTTCCAGCCTCACGGCTAATGACCGTTCCTTGAATATCCAGCACATACTCGCTGCGAATCTTCTCAGCCGTTTCTAATGCTTCTTTCGATACATCCGGATTGAATACAACTTGGACAATACCTGACCGGTCGCGCAGATCAATAAAAATTAATCCACCCAAGTCCCGGCGTTTTGATACCCAGCCTTTAAGTGTTACTTTTTCACCAATCGCTGACTCTGGTACATCGCCACAAAAATACGTTCTCCCATACATAAAATATCCTCTCCTTTTATCTCTTAAGTTCTTGGAAATACTCTACAAATTGTGTTAATTCTATTTCCTTTTGCTCGCCTGTAGCCATATTTTTTAGATTAATTTTATTATTAGTGAGTTCATCATCACCGAGAACGGCAACATATTTTGCATTCAATCGGTCAGCTGCTTTAAACTGTCCTTTAATTTTTCGGTTTAAATAATCACGCTCTGCAGATACACCTGCAAGTCGGAGTTTCTGAAGCAGTCCTACTGTATAATCTTTTGCTTGGTCACCCAGCGCAGCAAGATAACAATCAATGCCTTGATTAATCTCCAGCTCGATTGCTTCCGCATTGAGTGCTGCTATGAAGCGTTCAATACTCATAGCAAATCCTATTCCCGGAGTTTCAGGACCGCCGATTTCTTCAGCTAAACCGTTGTATCGGCCGCCTCCGCATAATGTCGTAATCGCCCCAAAACCTTCCGCATCACTCATAATTTCAAATGCTGTGTGATTATAATAATCCAAACCGCGCACTAGATTCGGATCTACAACAAATTCAATCTCTAACTGTGTTAAATACTGCTGTAGTTTTTCGAAATAAGCTTTAGAATCATCATTTAGATAATCTATAATAGATGGCGCAGTTTTCATTAATTCGTGATTGTGATCCTGCTTGCAATCGAGGATTCTCAATGGATTTTTTTCAAGTCGGTTTTGGCAATCCTGGCAAAACTCTCCGATTCTTGGCTGAAAATGATTAATTAACGCATTTCGGTGAGCAGTTCTGCTCTCCTTATCTCCAAGACTATTGATCACAAGCCTTAGCTTTTTTAAGCCCATTTCCTTGTACAAGTTCATTGCAAGTGAAATAACTTCTGCGTCAATTGCAGGGTCATTACTGCCCAATGCTTCAATACCAAATTGAACAAATTGACGGAAGCGTCCTGCTTGCGGGCGTTCGTATCGGAACATCGGTCCCATGTAATAAAGCTTAACCGGTTGATTTGGATAACCAAACATCTTTTTCTCAACAAACGACCTTACTACAGCAGCAGTACCTTCTGGTCTTAGTGTGAGGCTTCGGCCTCCACGATCATCGAATGTGTACATCTCTTTCTGGACAATATCAGTTGTATCACCGACACCACGAGAAAATAGGTCCGTATGTTCAAAGATTGGAGTCCGGATTTCTTGATATTGATATTTCTCACAAAGCTCTCTCGCTTTTGCTTCAATCAGCTGCCATTTTTCTACCTCTCCAGGCAGAATGTCCTGCGTACCTCTTGGAATGCTAATCGACATAGCTGAATTCCTCCTTACCATAACTTTTTATGTAATAAAAATTTCTATAAAAAACAAAAAACTCCCGTCCCTTGTATAAATACAAGGGACGGGAGTTAGATTCCCGCGGTGCCACCCTAGTTGAAGGCATTAATTTCATGCACTTCCTCTTTTACAGTTAACGCCTGCTTACGTTCTGCTCCTAATAAAGTTGGAAATAAGTTTTCCAGCAGAGGCGGAATTATTCCGACTACCGTTACCTTTTTCAGAGAGAAGCCTACGGAGTGTTCATTCATTAAGTATCATGTAGAAATGCTTTCAGCCCAGGGCATTTCCTCTCTTTTCATGTTTGGTCTTAATTACTATGCTCCATCATTGGTTATCCATGTGTATTTTATTTATATAATATTACGGAGCATTCAATCCAATGTCAAGAAGGATTTAGGATCTTTCGAGATGTTTTTTCAACTTTCTAACATCGCCGATCGTTAGTCCAAATTCGGAGGCAAGCTCAAACGTCGTATTATGCTGCTCACTTTGTATAAAATCATGAAAATCTACACCAAATAGCCTGCTGTCCATGGATTGAATGCTATTTGTTTTATCGCTCGATCTCATCACCCATCACCTCGTATCTTCACTATAGTTTTTATTATTTCCATCCTTCGTAAAAACTTACATGTCATAAAAAATTTCAAAATAGTAGATATTTAACAATTAAGGAATGATTTCCATGCCCTTTTACGCTAAAATGAAAGATATCGTGAAGGGAGAGAGTGGATGATAAAGAGATTTATTCTTTTGTTAGTCTGTTTCACGGTAGTCTTCGGAGTATTCCTTCCGCAAGATATAGGTTTGGCAGCAAATGGAACAGTTACTATAGCTGAAAATACAGTTAATGTCCGTAATGGTCCAAGCCTAAGCTACCAGCTTGTGAAACAAGTAAAAAAGGGAGAAAAATTCACAATTATTAAAGAGCAAGGCGATTGGATTCAAATTCAACTTTTCGCTGCGAAAACCGGCTGGGTTGCCAACTGGGTTGTTACCAAAACAACAAATGGAACCACCACAACTGGTTCTGGCAGCTCAAATAAAAAGAGTGCAGAGGCGAATACCGATCAATTACGTGTGCGTTCTGGTCCAGGAACTAATTTTCGTATCATTGGATATTTAAATAAAGGACAAGCTGTCAGTGTGACGGATGAAAATGAAAACTGGGTAAAAATAGCAGCTGGTTTTGGGGAAGGCTGGGTTGCACGAGAATATCTAGATTTTAATAATAAATCTACTACTACTTCCAAAGAAGAAAATAACAACAAATCGATTGATACGGGTATCGTTACAGATACTTTAAATGTTCGCAATGAACCTTCTACTACAGGAAGTATTATCGGAAAACTTGCAAAAGGAACTTCTATTAGTATTTATTCAAAAAAGAATAATTGGATTGAAATTAAATACTCCAACCAAAGTGCTTGGATTAGTGCTGATTATGTTCAAATGGGAACTGAAAATCAGCAAACAAATCCTGTTAATGGAACAATTGGGACAGTAACCGCCAGTAATCTAAGTGTTCGCAGCGATTCTTCCTTAAATTCAGCCATTATTGGTTCCATTACAAAAGGGCAGAAGTTTACCATTTTAGATGAAAAGAATAATTGGTTTAAAATCGAATATACACCTGGAAACTTCGGCTGGGCTGCAGGCTGGTATTTCAACAAAGATAAAGCAACTACCACAGAGCTTGCTAAAGACAGCAAAGTTACCATACTACATAACGGAACGAATATAAGGAAGGATCCTACCGTTCAATCAAACGTACTTCTACGAGCTAACGAGGGAGAGTCCTTTCCAATAAGCAGTGTTAAAAATGATTGGTACGAGATTACATTACCAAACGGATTAAAAGGGTTTATTGCTGGATGGCTCGTAACCACCAATGGAACTGGACCCGGGATTAATAAACAAGGGGCAGAAGCTTATTTAAGATCCAAGACTATTGTGATTGACCCTGGGCATGGTGGAATTGATAATGGGGCTACTGGTGCAGGTGGTACTCTTGAAAAAGAATTAACACTGCGTACGGCTTACCTATTATCTGACAAGTTAAAAGCAGCTGGAGCGAATGTTTTTCTTACAAGAAGCAGTGATTCTTTCCTCCCGCTTCCCTCAAGGGTGAGATTAGCAAGTGTTCATCGGTCAGATGCGTTTATCAGCTTACATTATGATAGTAACCTAAACCGAAGTGTCCGCGGGATGACAGGTTTTTACTATCATTCCTATCAAAAAAAGCTGGCTGAATATGTATATAACTCTACGAATGCCCAAACAAGGTTAAAAAGCCGCGGTGTCCGTACTGGTGATTTCCATGTTGTTCGTGAAAATCAAAGGCAGGCAGTGCTGATGGAATTGGGCTACCTAAGTAATTCAGCGGAAGAAATGACACTAACATCAGGGCAATTCCAAGAGAATGCAGCAACTGGTATATATAATGGTCTAGCACGGTATTTTAAAGACAAATGAGAAAAACTGCGGCGCCTTGCACAGGCGCTGCAGCTAGACATAAAAAATGCTTGGCAGCTATAAAAGTGCCAAGCATTTTTTAACCTTTACTCTCTACAATTAATGTAACGGGACCATCATTGATTAATTCAACGTCCATCATCGCCCCAAAGATACCCGTTTCAACCTTGATACCTTTTTCACGTAATAAACCATTGAATGTTTCATAAAGAGGGTTTGCCTGTTCTGGTCTCGCCGCTTCCATGAAATTGGGTCTCCTGCCTTTACGGCAATCACCATACAAAGTAAATTGAGATACAGAAAGAATTTCACCGCCAACTTCTAATAAGGATAAATTCATCTTTCCGGCGTCATCCTCAAATATCCTTAGGTTTGCAATTTTATCTGCTAGAAAGGCTGCGTCTTCTTCTGTATCCTGATGTGTTACTCCTACAAGAAGGACAAGACCTTTAGAAATTTGTCCCGTTATCTCTCCGTTAACTGTTACCTTTGCATTCTTACTGCGCTGTACAACTACTCGCATTTTTTTGTAAACTCCTAATTCATAATCCGGCGAACCGAATAAATATCTGGTATCTGTTTAATCCGGTCAACAACTTTTTGCAAATGGCTGACATTGTGAATTGCTATAGACATAATGATTGTCGCCATTTTATTACGATCAGATCGGCCAGAAACCGCTGAAATATTCGTTTTTGTTTCATTTACTGCTTGAAGAACCTCATTTAATAAACCACGTCTGTCGTAACCACTAATCTCGATATCCACATTATATTCTTTGCGGTCATTTAATGAGGACTCCCATTCTACTGGTATTAACCTGGTTTGCGCGTCATTAGAGTCGATATTTGTACAATCGGCACGATGAACAGAAACACCGCGTCCTTTTGTAATAAATCCAACAATTTCGTCACCCGGAACAGGATTACAGCACCGTGATAAACGGATTAATAAATTATCAATTCCGGCAACGCGAACACCGGACTCTCGCTTTTTCGTAGATGGGAATGCTTTCATATCAGAAATAGCATTTGTAATCGTCGCAGATTGCTCCTGGTCCCGTTTTTTACGCCATTTTTCGGTTAAACGATTCGCGACCTGCAGTGCAGTTACACCATTATAGCCGACCGCTGCATACATATCGTCTTCATTGGCAAAATTAAACTTTTCAGCTACCTTTTTCAAATTATCAGCGGTTAGAATTTCTTTTAAATCAAATTCCATGGCACGGATTTCTTTTTCTACAAGCTCTTTGCCTTTGTCGACATTTTCATCCCGGCGCTGCTTCTTAAAAAAGGCACGTATTTTGTTCTTTGCCTGTGAAGTTTGTGCAAGTTTTAACCAGTCTTGACTTGGTCCATAAGAATGCTTAGAGGTGAGAATTTCAATAATATCACCAGTCTTGAGTCGATAATCAAGTGTGACCATTTTACCGTTCACTTTTGCCCCTATTGTTTTATTCCCAATTTCAGAGTGAATTCGGTAAGCAAAATCAATAGGTACCGAACCGGACGGCAATTCAATTACATCTCCTTTTGGTGTAAACACAAAAACCATATCAGAGAACAAATCAATTTTTAATGATTCCATAAACTCTTCAGCATTTGCAGTGTCATTTTGAAACTCAAGGATTTCCCTAAACCAAGTTAATTTTTGTTCGTAAGAGGTTGTATCACTAAGCGCTTTGCCTTCTTTATACGCCCAGTGAGCGGCAATACCGAATTCTGCTATTCTGTGCATTTCAGACGTTCGAATCTGAACCTCCAGAGGATCACCCTTAGGACCAATCACCGTGGTATGAAGAGATTGATACATATTCGGCTTCGGCATGGCGATATAATCCTTAAATCTTCCAGGCATAGGCTTCCAGCATGTATGGATGATTCCTAGGACAGCATAGCAGTCCTTGATACTATTAACTACTATTCGAACGGCAAGTAAATCATAGATTTCACTAAACTGTTTATTTTGCTGCACCATTTTGCGGTATATGCTATAGATATGCTTTGGTCTTCCAGAAAGCTCTGCATTAATGGACACTTCATTCATTCTACTGCGAACCTCGTCCATGACATCGACTAAGTATTGTTCCCGTTCTGCACGCTTCTTTTTCATCAGGTTAACAATACGGTAATATTGCTGTGGGTTTAAGTATCTTAATGCAGTGTCTTCCAGCTCCCACTTAATCTTAGAAATTCCAAGACGATGGGCCAAAGGTGCAAAGATTTCAAGTGTTTCATTTGAAATCCGGCGCTGCTTCTCAACAGGAAGGTGCTTAAGCGTCCTCATATTATGCAAACGATCAGCAAGCTTAATCAAAATTACGCGGATATCCTGAGCCATAGCCACAAACATTTTCCTGTGGTTCTCGGCCTGCTGTTCCTCGTGTGATTTATATTTAATTTTTCCTAATTTCGTAACCCCGTCGACAAGCATGGCCACTTCGTCATTAAATTCCGTCTCGATGTCCTTTAAGGTAACATCTGTATCTTCAACAACGTCATGGAGGAAACCAGCGGCAACCGTTTCAGGATCCATCTCCAAATCCGCCAGTATACCAGCAACTTGAATAGGATGAATAATATAAGGCTCCCCTGATTTTCTATATTGTTCACGATGAGAATGTTTTGCGAATTCGTAGGCTCTCTTTACAAATTCACAATGCTCTTCGTTCAAATAGATTCTCGTCTTGTCGATGACTTGTTCGGCGGTTAACACTTGATCGTTCGCCATAAAAATCACCTTATTTTTCGTCTCATTTTTTTATGGCTCTTTTCAAAGAAAAGAGCTGACAATCTTAATTTCAAGCACAAAACAGTTTGGATCCTGGTTAAAATCGGCTTTAAGATTTTAACAACTACAATCTTTACGAAAAAAACCTATATTATTAAATGTTTATCTATGTTAACTAGTTACTAACGATTGTTACTATTATCGAAAAAAAACGCTCAGATGTAAAGGGAATGATATTATTTTACTGTATTTTGCGAAAAAAGTGTCGAAATACAGTGAATTCAATAAAAAAAATAGCTTTCTTCTATAACAAGAGAGCACTCATTTACGAGTGCCCTCGGGTACTATTAATAATTCATCAATGTCATGATGTCGTAGCCGTCGAGTTTCTTACGTCCTTCAAGGTAAGATAATTCAATCAGGAAAGCGATTCCTGCAACTACACCGCCAAGCTGTTCAACTAATTGGATTGTTGCTTCGATGGTTCCACCTGTTGCTAATAGGTCATCAGTTATCAATACACGTTGTCCAGGCTGAATTGCGTCCTTATGAATGGTTAAAACATCACTTCCATATTCTAAACCATAGCTTACTTTAACTGTTTCACGAGGAAGCTTTCCTTCCTTACGAACTGGAGCAAAGCCAATGCCTAAAGAATAGGCAACTGGGCAGCCAATGATAAAACCTCTTGCCTCAGGACCAACAATTAAATCAATTTGTTTATCTTTTGCATAAGCAACAATTTGATCTGTTGCATACTTATAGGCTTCTCCATTGTTCATTAATGGAGTAATATCCTTGAATGAAATTCCTGGTTTTGGGTAATCTGGTACGATTGCAATAAATTGCTCTAAGTCCATTACGTAATGCCTCCTCGGGTAGTAACTGATTCTTCTATAACCTGGTCAAACCAGCTCTTCAATTGTTGAAAGGATGAAAATAATAAATCTCTTTCAAGTGCAAACTGAGCCTGTTTGGTTTGGTAGGTAACGGAATCAGTAAGGTCACGCTTTTGTGATTGTTGATTCAAAGTAATAAATCCATTGTTTATTGTAACAAAATCTAGTTCAGAAAACACTTTTGACATAAACGTTATCGTTTCCGTTGACCAGCCACGGTGCTTAGCGATTTCATCCCCATAACGACCCAAATCTATCGGACCTTTTTTTAACAAAAATGCATAAAACCATTTAAAGTGATCCCTTGTAGGAATCGTACTAAAGAAATCGCTATTTTCTTTATGGAAAAACGCATAAATTCGAGCAGGACGTTTCCCATTGAATAAATGATGCAGCAGGTCCTTTGACGGCGGCAGGTCAACGAGTACCACATTGGCCTGATGAGAATCGAATGCCTTAGCTTCTGCTTCATTTTCAATGAGTATAACCTCACTCGTAACAGCAGGGTCCATTTTTTCAATCTGGTCTCTGTTAAAGATAATATATTTACGCTTTTCATTAGGTATTGTAGTAACCATTGAGTGGATCCGTTTTACCCCGCGATGATCAAATAATTGCCACGATTCAACCGAAACATCTTGGATAAAAATTTGTGGTTTACGGTTATTATTCCACTCATTGACGGCTAATTCACCAATTAATGAAATTTTTGAGGCTGGTGAAATATGGTCAAATAACGGTCCGAGTCCAAATCCAATTCCATCTAAATTTGTACCATTTCGATTAACCATAACCTTCAAGTGATTTTGTTCTGACCCAATCTTTCTCATTGTCGATATTTCCACATTACTGATTAACACCTTAGGCTTAGGATTGTCCATTCCAAAAGGAGCAAGGAGATTTAATTCATCGAGCGAAGATAAATTAATTTCTTCCACCTGAATTTCATGGTCCAGCGTGGTAATCGGGATAAAATCATCCTCTGTTAACTGCTCATTTGCTAGATTATTTAATCTTTGACGCAGCTCAGAAACATCAGCTAGCTTTAATGTCATTCCAGCTGCCATAGGATGGCCGCCAAAATGGGGTAGAATATCCCGGCATTCCGAAAGATTTTTAAACAAATCAAAACCAGCTATACTTCGTGCAGAGCCTTTTGCTAATCCCTTTTCTTTGTCAAAGCTAAGAACGATTGTCGGCCGGTAAAACTTTTCTACTAATCTTGAAGCTACGATGCCAATCACACCTGCATTCCAGCCTTCTTTTCCGATGACGAGTACTGAATTTGAATCTATAGGAAAATTTCTTTCAACCTCTTCAATGGCTTCAAGTGTTATGGAGTTCACAATAGACTGTCTTGTCTTGTTTAATTCATCCATTTCTTGTGCTAGAGCCTCTGCTTCGTATGAATCATCGGTAAGCAAAAGCTCGACAGCCATATCTGCACTTTCCAATCTTCCGACTGCATTGATTCTTGGTGCCAGTGAAAAACCTATTGTTTCCTCGTTAATGCTTTGTAGGTCCACACCCGCTACTTTTAATATTGCTTTTAGACCCTTATTCCTGGTGGCTTTAAGTTTTTCCAAACCTTTTTTTGCAATGAGGCGATTTTCATCTTTTAACGAAACTAAATCGGCAATGGTGCCAATAACGGCAATTTCTAACAAGTGCTCTGGAACTTCTCCGTACAATGCATGGGCTAATTTAAAGGCTACCCCTACCCCTGCGAGTTCACGAAACGGGTAAATACTATCAGGCAATTTAGGATGAATAATTGCCAGTGCTTCAGGTAATACGGGACCCGGCTCATGATGATCGGTAATGATTAGATCGAGACCGAGTTCTTTTGCAATTGCTGCTTCGTTTATGGCGGATATGCCTGTATCTACAGTAATTATTAACTTGACTCCATTTTCAGCTGCTCGGCGAAAGGCCGGTTCGTTCGGACCGTATCCTTCGGTAAAACGATTAGGAATATAAAATTGGACATTCGCACCTAAATCTCGAAGGGTAAGCATTAATACCGTTGTACTGCTCACACCATCCGCATCATAATCTCCAAATATTAATATTGGTTCTTGCTTTTCAATAGCTTCCCGAATTCTTTGTACAGCAATATCCATACCTTTTAACAAAAAGGGATCATGAAATTGCTCTTTTCCAAATAAAAAATACCGTGCAGAATCAACGGTATCTAATCCGCGGTTGATAAGCAGCGACGCAACAAGTGGCGTAATTTTCAATTCGTTTTCGAGAGTTTTGACTAGTTGTTGATCAGATTTACGAACAACCCATCTAGTTTTCGACTTTAACATGCGTTCACCCCTCAGACCTTACTATTATACAGGAGCAAGTTTCTTAGTTCAATGAATAAAAAAGAAAACCGCACTAGGCGGTTTTCCTTAACTTATACTTGTGGTTCATCAGAGTATTTTTTCTTTTCCTTAACCGTTTTAATCGTACCCTTCTTTTTCAATTCCTTCGCTTTGAGAACTACCCAAAGATTAGTAGCGATAAAGATGGATGAGTATACGCCGGTTACTAAACCAACTAACAGAGCAATGTTGAAATTGCGGATTGATTCACTGCCAAAAACAATCATTGCTACGACGGTTATAAGTACAGTTAAAACAGTATTAACAGAACGAGTTAATGTTTGACGAACACTTACATTGACAACATCAGCAATATCTTCAAACGTTTTGAGTCGTTTCTTCTTTTGTAGGTTTTCACGCATTCTGTCGAAGGTCACAATCGTATCATTAATAGAGTAACCGATTATGGTAAGAACAGCTGCGATAAAGGTTAAATCGACTTCTAACCGCGTTATACTGAAAAAAGCAACCATAAAGAAGGCATCATGAAGCAATGAAGCTATCGCCGCAACTGCCATGGCAAATTCAAAACGCAGCGTTACATAGATAATGATTCCGATTGAAGCAATAATGAGAGCAATTACCCCATTTTTTGCAAGCTCTTTACCAACCGTCGGAGAGACTGTACTAACACTAGGGTCTGTGCCAAATTCATCATGAAAAGCTGATTTCAAATCTGCTATTTCATCCTTCGATAAAACTCCTATCATTCGAACAGATGCCATTTCATTGTTCTCACCTGAAAGAGTTATATCATCAATTTCGATATCCTGTTTTTCAAAAGCCGCTTCAACCTGTTCTGCTGTTAAAGACTTATCAGATAATACTTCAATTCGAGTACCACTTGAGAAATCAATAGACAGATTTAGACGGAATACTAGGATAAGAACTAAGCCAAGCGCAATAAGTACTCCAGAGATGATGAAGAATAATTTTCTAACTTTAACAAAGTCATAACGATCCCATCTCGTTGGAAGATCAAGAGTATCATAATTTTCAGCTATGTCCTTGATGGCAGATTTTTTAACCCCAAACCAGCCTGCCTTTTTATTTAAGAAACCGCTATTTACCCATAAACCTAATAATAGGCGGGAACCAAAAACAGCAGTTATAAAGCTTAATAAAATACTCACCAATAACATGGTGGCAAACCCTTTAATGGAGCTAGTCCCAAAGTAGAATAGAACTGCAGCTGTTAGGATTGTCGTTAAGTTTGAGTCAAGTATGGAAGTAAACGCACCCTTACTACCAGCCTGGAAGGCAGATTTAATGGATTTACCAACCTTGATTTCTTCTCTAATTCGTTCGTTGGTGATAATGTTAGCGTCAACGGCCATCCCGACCCCTAAGATAAGAGCCGCAATTCCCGGCAGGGTTAGAACCCCGTTCATCCAATCAAATACTAGTAATACAAGATAGATATAAATGGATAAAGTAACAGTAGCAATAAAGCCCGGAAAACGGTAATAAACAAGCATGAATAAATAGATGAGAGCGATTCCGATAATACCCGCTAAAATGGTTTCGTCTAGTGCCTGTTCACCAAATTTAGCACCAACAGAAGTGGAATAAACTTCAGTCAGCTTAACAGGAAGTGCTCCAGCATTTAAAAGGGAAGCAAGCTCTTGTGCTTCTTCTGCTGTGAAGCTACCTACAATGGAAACTGTATTTTGGTTAAAAATTTCTCTTACAGTAGGTGCAGAAAGAAATTTAGGATCTTCTTTTGCAATTTCCGTTTTGAATGAATCTTTTCCTTCTTCAAAATCCAGCCAAATGACCAGATAATTATTAGGTGTCATTTTCACAATTTCTTCTGTAACGTTTTTGAATTTTTCAGCACTCTTTAATTTAAGTGAAACACTAGGTGCTCCATTTTCATCAAAGGTTTGGCTCGCACCATTCTCCGCTAAATCAGCACCGTCCATCATTACGCGATCATTAGCATCACGGAAAGTAAGGTTTGCTTGCGTAGAAAGAATATCTCGCGCTTCATTTTGATCCGTGACACCCGCAAGCTGGACACGAATCCGATTTTCACCCTCAATTTGAATATTTGGTTCACTTACTCCTAGAACATTTATTCGTCTATCTAGGGCCTCGGCTGTGCTAGCTAAGGTTTCTTTGTCAATTTTTTGACCTTTTTTCGCTGGAGTTACCTCATATAAAACCTCGAAGCCGCCTTGAAGGTCCAGACCTAGTTTAATATTTTTTAAAATGCCAGAAGTGGTGAATCCCATTGTACTTCCTAATAGTATAACTACTAGCAGGAAAGCGATAATTCTACTGCGCTTAACCATTATGTATTGTTCCTCCTTAGGGCTTAAGCCAAAGCACTGCATCGTAAAGCCATATATAAAAAAATCATGCTTTCATTATGAAATAGTTTATAAATGCTGTCAATTTTATATAAAAAAGTAATTTATTTTAGTAATTCTTTCCATTCATTTTCATCTTCTAATTTAAAATCATGGTTCTTATATATCTCAATGGTAGTAAAGCTGATATAATCACTGACCTTTACGGATAAGATATCATCTATGATTTCGTATAGTCTTATATCCTCCTTTGCCTTCTTCCATTTCTTTCTTGTTAAAAAATCCCACAGTCCGATTTCTGATACATCGTGATAACCAAGCAAGCGAAATTCCTCCAACTTGCTGATTAAAGCTGGTTTTACCTCGTTGATAAAATGATTATACGCATGACTCTTCTCCATCAAATAGCCTCCCTAGACCCCTCTTAATTATCTTTAAAATCAAAACACCTTGTCATGCTTTGTCCACCCTTATGCATATAGATTAATTGTATATGAATTCTTCTTTTTTGAGAAGGTGGGAAGTAGGATGTCAAAGTTTTTAAAAGGGACCTTTATCCTATTAATAGCAGGATTAATTACGAGGGTGCTCGGATTTATTAACAGAATTGTCATAGCTAGAAGTATTGGTGAAGAAGGTGTCGGCCTCTATATGATGGCGTATCCCACCTTTATCCTTGTTGTGACGTTAACTCAAATGGGACTGCCTGTCGCCATTTCAAAAAATATTGCCGAGGCTGAAGCAAAAGGAAATCATCAGGAAGTAAAAAAAATTCTAGTCGTATCTCTGGCAATTACCATTTCGTTATCACTGATTTTTACTCCTGCATTAATTTTGTTAGCACCAATTTTATCTACCACTCTCTTTACCGATCCAAGAACGTATTACCCTTTAGTAGCAATAGCACCGGTAGTACCCATTATTGCAGTTTCATCCGTTTTGAGAGGCTATTTTCAGGGCAGACAAAATATGCGCCCCTCAGCCGTATCACAAATTTTAGAGCAGCTGGTGAGGATTACTTTAATTGCCGTCATGACGAAAGCTTTCCTGCCTTATGGTATTGAATATGCTGCCGCTGCAGCCATGGTTGCAGCCATCATTGGCGAAATTGTTTCCTTACTTTACTTAATGACTACCTTTAAATTAAAGAAACGCTTTAAGGTGAGAAAAAACTTTTTCAAATCTGTTCATTCTGGAAAAAAAACGTTCAAAGAATTAATGGAAATTGCGTTACCTACTATGGGCAGCAGAATGATAGGATCTGTATCTTGGTTTTTCGAACCAATCGTTGTGGCTCATAGTTTAGCCCTTGCTGGTGTTGCAGCCATTGCAGCCACAAAGCAATACGGCTCATTAACAGGCTTCGCCATGCCGTTATTACTGCTGCCTTCGTTCATCACTTATTCTTTAGCGACGTCTCTTGTGCCTGCCATTAGTGAAGCGAATTCAAAAAATAACCATAAATTGATTGAACACCGTCTGCAGCAAGCATTACGATTTGCCTTTTTAACAGGTGGCTTATCTGTTATTGTCCTATATGTTCTGGCAGACCCACTAATGGAGCTCATGTATGGCTCAACAAAAGGTTCCTACTTTATTCGTCTCATGGCTCCGTTCTTCTTGTTTTATTATTATCAAGGACCGCTCCAGGCTGTTTTGCAGGCGCTAAATTTAGCTAGAGCGGCTATGATCAACAGTTTAATAGGGGCGGTTGTAAAAACAGCTGTAATATTTTTACTAGCTTCCCAGCCTTCATTTGGAATTACAGGTGTTGCATTAGGAATTATCGTTGGTTTTGTACTCGTAACCGTACTCCATTTCGCTACGGTATTAAAGAAAATATCGTTCAGTTTTTATATACGCGATTACGTGAAAGGAGCCATCGTTATGGCCGTCTCTGCTTATCTAGGCTATTGGCTTTTTGAGCACATTCTTTTAGGGGAGCATTTAGTTGTCAGGGTTTTGTCCGCAGCAAGCGGTATGTCCCTTGCCTACATTATTCTGCTCATCATCGGCGGGTTAATTAAAAAAGATGATTTGAAGAGAATCCCAATTATACGTAATTTGATACCGGTTTGACAGCAAAGAAGACACGTATTGCTTGCAGTGCGTGTCTTCCTACTCTTCATCCAAAATGTCGACAAAAAACTTACCATTTTCATAACTGCAAAATGAAATCTGCCTAATATCACGGTATCCTAATTTTTTTAATTCCTGACGAAGCCAAAAATTGGTTTTATTGATTCGCTGGAGATTTTCTTCCTCAACGGCTCCATCAATAATTAACGGAATCGTAATATCTCCTTCCTTAGGTTCACCATTAGGATTATTCATTTTTTCAATGACAGAAAGGCTCCCCGAAGACTCCAAAATGGCAAACTCAACATCTGCTATACTGCGGATATCCTTTTCCCGTAATTGTGTGAGTAAGTCATCAAAATTGTATCGTTGCTTCCTCATTGCGTCTTCGTCAATTTTTCCTCTGTTTATGATAATCGTTGGTTTACCATCAATAAGGTCACGGAATCGTTTACTTTTTAAAGAAATTTTTGCCATCAGGATTTGAATAATCATTAATAATATCATTGCAACAGAAGTTAACGTGACGGATTGTTTAGGATTATCAATAGCAACAATGGCTAACTCACCAATCATAATAAAAACAACTAAATCGAGAATGCTTAACTCTCCTATTTCCCGTTTTCCCATTAAGCGAAAAATGATGAGGATAAGTACGTAAAAAAATATTGTTCGGAGAATAATTGTTATGAATTGTTCCACTGCTGCCGCCCCTTTTGTTTTACACTCTTTGATATTGTTCGCTTTTTCCGCTTAATCATTTAAGGAATAATATTCCATAAATTTTAAAAAGTTTTTATTCTACTTTTAAAAAGCGATGAATATGCTTGTACTAGGTAAGAAACTGATTGTCTAAGGTTTGGGAAGGGGGAGATTAAAATCGAATCAAAAAGCTTTGGTACAGCTATATTGTACGGGTTAATTTTTATCTTCTTATTTGCAATTGTCAGCAGCTTGATTTTTTCATTGATTCTTAGATTTACCTCAGTCCAAGAAAACTCACTTCGATACATTGTTACTGCAGTTTCCTTTATTGGGCTGTTTGGCGGAGGATTTCTGTCTGGAGGAAAGCGTAAGCACAAAGGCTGGCTGATTGGAGGAGTAACTGGTTTAATTTATAGCCTGATTGTCTTTTTATCACAATTCTTAGGCTATGACCGCCTATTCGACGTGGAACAAGTCATTTACCATGTATGTTATACGTTAATTGCTATGATGGGAGGAATCCTTGGTGTAAATATAGCAACAAGCAACTCGAGAACAGCATAAAAAAGGAAGCCAGATTTAATGGCTTCCTTTTTTCTTACTTGTCTAAAGAAACTTCTGCAGTTGTTGAAGTCTTTGCAGATTCTGTTACTTCACGAATCGCGTTTCGGTCATATGTTAGACGGCTGCCGTCTCCACATTTAATCACGGCCTTGTTTTCATCGATTGAATCGATAAATCCATGTAAACCGCCGATCGTGACAATTTTATCACCTTTCTTTAATTCGTTTTGCATTTGTTGAACCGCTTTAGTACGTTTTTGCTGCGGACGAATTAATAGGAAATAAAATAATACAAACATTAATATTAATGGAATGATTGAACCTAATCCTTGCATCTGTTTCCCTCCTTTCCAATATGCATCTATTAGAAATTTTTCGCGTTTGGTTTGTTAAAACCATAACGTTCAAAAAACTCTTCTCGGAAATCACCAAGTCTGTCCTCTCGGATAGCTTGTCTGACCTTCTCCATCAATTTTAACAGAAAATAGAGATTATGGTAACTAGTTAATCTAATTCCAAAAGTTTCATCACATTTAATTAAGTGACGAATGTATGCCCTGCTATAGTTTCGGCATGTGTAGCAATCACAATCTGGATCAAGCGGACCGAAATCCTTCGCAAATTGAGCATTTTTAACGACTAGACGTCCAGTGCTCGTCATCAAGGTACCATTTCTGGCAATACGAGTTGGCAGAACGCAGTCAAACATATCAATCCCGCGAATGGCTCCATCAATCAAGGAATCCGGTGAACCAACACCCATCAAATAACGTGGTTTGTTTGTCGGTAATAGCGGCGTAGTAAATTCAAGAACACGATTCATCACGTCCTTTGGTTCACCGACAGAAAGTCCGCCAACTGCGTATCCAGGGAAATCGAGTGAAACTAAATCTTTCGCACTCTGCTTCCTGAGCTCCTCGTACTCTCCACCTTGTACAATACCGAAGAGTCCTTGGTCATTCGGTCTTTGATGAGCATTCAAACAGCGCTCCGCCCAACGAGACGTTCTCTCTACTGATTTTTGCATGTATTCATATGTAGCTGGGTAAGGCGGACATTCATCAAATGCCATCATAATATCGGAACCAAGGTCGTTTTGAATTTCCATTGCTTTTTCAGGCGATAAAAATAACTTTTCCCCGCTCATATGATTACGGAAATGAACGCCTTCTTCTTCAATTTCACGAAATTCACTCAAGCTAAATACCTGGAATCCGCCTGAATCCGTTAAAATCGCACGGTCCCAGTTCATAAACTTATGAAGACCGCCTGCTTCCCTTATAATTTCATTTCCAGGACGAAGCCATAAGTGATAGGTATTACTTAAAATAATCCCTGCACCCATTTCTTTCAGGTCCTCAGGTGACATCGTTTTTACCGTAGCAAGTGTTCCTACCGGCATAAATGCCGGTGTGTCAAAGGAACCATGCGGTGTATGTACTCTTCCTAAACGTGCACCTGTCTGCTTACATGTTTTAATAAATTCATATCGAATCGCAGTCAAATTATCTTTCTCCTTCCTTAAGGGTTAATCAAAATGATTAACCTGTTACCTAGATAATGAGCATTGCATCGCCAAAGCTGAAGAAACGATACCGCTCGTTTACAGCGGTATTATAGGCGTGCAAAATATTTTCTCTTCCAGCTAACGCACTAACAAGCATGATTAAAGTCGATTTTGGTAAGTGGAAATTCGTAATCATGCCATCTATTGCCTTAAACTGGTACCCCGGATAAATGAAAATGTTGGTCCAGCCGCTGCTTTCAACAAAGGTACCATTGTTATCTGAAGCGATGGTTTCGAGTGTGCGGGTTGATGTCGTTCCGACAGTTATAATTCTGCCACCATTTTGACGTACATCATTAAGCAGCCTTGCTGTCCCTTCAGTAATCATATAAAACTCTGAGTGCATATCATGCTCCAGTACATCATCAACACTTACAGGTCTAAATGTGCCAAGCCCGACATGAAGGGTAATAAACGCAACATGGACACCTTTTTCCTTTACTTCGCTTAGCAGCTCTTCGGTAAAATGGAGCCCTGCCGTTGGGGCTGCTGCTGATCCCGGTTCCCGGGCATATACCGTTTGGTATCGGTCTCGGTCATCAAGCTGTTCTTTTATATATGGCGGTAACGGCATTTCTCCCAAACGATCCAGCATTTCATAAAAAATACCCTCATATTTGAATTCTAATTCTCTTCCGCCATGTTCAGAAGTACCTGTACATACAGCTGTCAGTAATCCATCACCAAAATCTATTACTGCTCCTTCTTTGATACGCTTAGCAGGTTTAACAAGCGTTTCCCACTTGTCACCTTCTAGCTGCTTCAGGAGTAGAACTTCAATTTTGGCACCGGTATCTGTTTTCACACCAAAAAGGCGTGCAGGAAGTACCTTTGTATCGTTTAAGACTAGGCAATCCCCCTCACGCAAATATTCACTAATATTTTTAAAAATATCATGCTTTAATTCGCCTGTTTCCTTATTCACGACCATTAACCTGCTATCCGTCCGATTTTGAAGCGGAACCTGTGCAATCAGCTCTTCAGGCAAATGAAAATCAAATAAATCTACCTTCATAAATAACATCCCTACTTATCAAAAATTACTGTTTTGGTGGCTCCATGCCAAAATGGCGATAGACCAAATCTGTTACCATTCTTCCTCTTGGAGTACGTTGTAGAAAGCCAATTTGCAGTAAATATGGTTCATATACGTCCTCAATTGTTTCAGACTCTTCCCCAATGGAGGCAGCGATAGTATCAAGCCCGACAGGTCCACCACGGAATTTTTCAATAATCCCTTTTAGCAGCTTGTGATCGATATGATCAAGACCAAGTTTGTCTACCTGTAAAAGCTCTAATGATTCTCTAGCTAACGCCAAATCAATTTCTCCATTGCCTTTCACTTGAGCAAAGTCTCTCACCCTTCGAAGTAACCGGTTGGCGATCCTTGGGGTTCCACGGGCTCTCCTTGCAATCTCAGCAGCTGACTGCTCGTCAATTTTAGTTTCAAATAAATCAGCTGTTCTTAGTACAATATTTTTCAACTGGTCTTCCTTATAATACTCGAGACGGCTCAAAACTCCAAATCTGTCGCGCAGTGGAGCTGACAAAGAGCCTGCCCTTGTTGTAGCACCAACAAGCGTAAACGGTGGAAGGTCCAGTCGAACAGAACGGGCACTTGGTCCTTTGCCAATAACAATATCCAGACAAAAGTCCTCCATAGCCGGATAAAGAACCTCTTCAATTTGCCTTGGCAGTCGGTGAATTTCATCAATAAACAACACGTCACCTGGTTCAAGTGCGGTAAGAATAGCCGCTAAGTCACCCGGTCTTTCAATTGCGGGACCTGAGGTGGTACGGATGTTTACACCCATTTCATTGGCAATGATCACCGCTAGCGTCGTCTTTCCTAAACCAGGAGGTCCATAGAGAAGAACATGGTCCAATGTTTCCTTCCGGAGTCTTGCCGCCTCAATGAATATCTCAAGACTCTTTTTCACTTGATCTTGACCAATATATTGTCTTAAGTTCTGAGGCCTGAGACTTTGCTCTAAAGAGAGTTCGTTCTGGTTTGCTTCACTAGAAATAATTCTCTCATCCATGAATAATCACCTTATTTTAAAAGCCGCTGCAGGGCTTTTTTAATATATTGGTCGGTTGTCAGCTGTTCTTTTCTTAACTCAGGTGAAATCTTTTTCACTTCTTTATCGGAATAACCAAGAGCTTTCAAGGCTAGTACTGCCTCTTCCAACGCATGATTGGTCGATTGTGCTGGAGTTGGAAATGTATCTGCGTTAAATAAATTTGGAAAATAATCCGGAACAATATCCTGTAATTTTCCTTTTAAGTCAAGAATCATTTGTCTTGCGGTTTTTTTGCCGACCCCAGGGAACTTGACTAGGAAGCTTTCATCTTCACTTTCAATCGCTGAAACGACTTGCTGCACTTCACCAGACGCCAAAATGGCTAATGCACCTTTTGGACCAATCCCTGATACATTAAGCAATTTTGTAAACAGCTTTTTTTCTTCTCTTGTTTCAAATCCATATAACGCCATTAAGTCTTCACGCACGTAATGATATGTATAGACAGTAACATTAGTATTCATTTTACTGGAATAAATAAACGGATTCGGTGTTGAAATTTGATAGCCGATCCCATTATTCTCAATCACAATATATTCAGGACCGACAAAATCAACGGTTCCTTTTACAAATTCGTACAATCGCTTTCTCTCCCTCAGCTTTCATGTACTCCATTCTATCATAAAAAAATAAAAGATTTGAAAAAGATAGCTGTGAAGAGAAAGAATAAAAATATTCTGTAAAAACTGTGATTTGCTTCGTTTATTTAATATGAGAGTACGGTTGCGCCATAGATCCTCTAATTTCCTCCAATGGACCCCCACTTGACCGAACGATTTCCTTTTTACTTTTTCGGTCACATGGGATCTCTCCACTTGACCGAAACATTCACTTTTTTCTTTTTCGGTTACATGGGACCTCTCCACTTGACCGAAAAGTTCACTTTTTTCTTTTTCGGTCACACGGGACCTCTCCACTTGACCGAAAAGTTCACTTTTTTCTTTTTCGGTCACACGGGA
>NZ_BCVA01000061.1 GCF_001591505.1 Neobacillus niacini NBRC 15566 | reverse complement strand
CTCCAGCACATACGTTTTGTCCTCAAGACCCCGGATTGAGGACGTTTCCTCTTAGCAGCTCATACGTTTTGTCCTCAAGACCAACAGAACAAAAAAAGACGATTCGAGGGGGATTCGAATCGTCTCTTAGCATACCTATTTATGCTGTTACTTTTGCCTTATTTTTTCGAACAGTTTTGTTAATGAATGGTACTACCCAGTAGTCTAAACCATATTTACCAGCGTTGAAGCCTGCTGCTAGGATGATGAAGCCTAAGAAAATGTCAGTTGGGTTATGAGATACAGTTCCAGCCAGGAAGAAAGAGAAGTTCATCACGAGACCGAAGAACATAGCTGCAGTTGTTAAACAGCCAAGCATAAGCCCTAAACCGATTAACAGTTCGCCCCAAGGAACAATGAAGTTAAACACATCGATGTTTGGTAATGAAAAGTTTTCTAAGAAGCTTACATACCAGCTGTACACCATGTTGCCATCTGGACCTTTTACAGGATTAGCAACGGCATTTTTCAAGAATCCTGAAGCGTCGAATCCGCCTGTAATTTTATGAAAACCAGCTGTGAACCACGCATAGCCAAGATATAAACGAATAATAGTTAAAATCGCTGCTGAAATTTTATTTTCTCTTAAAAAGGTGTTAAACATAAGTCATTCCGCCTTTCAAATTTAACTTGTTCTCTATACTTACACTATATTGAATTCCTGTAGTTAATAACATGGGTATAGTGTTAAGTTCACAGTTTGTTTGAAATGTTATGACAGAATGTTGAACGGCTGATAGCATTGGTTATCTTTTAAGCTTCTTCACTTTTTATTGGCTAATTCTCTTCGATCCTCTGCCAATGGCGGTTGCTCTATCCAGCCTTTTTCAATTAATAGTTCCCTCCCACTTTGAAAGCAGATACGGAGCGCAAAATTTGTCGAAATTTAGACGTTATTACAAAATAACTTAATTTCGGGTCGAATCCTGTCTAATTATAGGAATTTGGCAGCAACAAGATATACCGATATCATTTCTCCTTTTCTCAATTTTTTTACTTTTTAAATCAGTGTTCACAGCAAAGATGTTCTGTGTTACTATCGTGAAGGCTTTGGAAAAATGCTATCCATCATATTATCGAAGCACTTGAAAATCAAGTCATCGCACCTTCCAAACCATACCACTAAAAATCCATACGAGGTGTATGATGAAAACAAACAAATCAATTAAAGTCGAAAACCAAAAACTTTTAATGGACATTGTCGAGCTAAAAATAAAACTAAGTGAATTATTTAACCAAACTGGCCCAAATACTTCCGAATATATAAGTCTATCAATCAAACTCGATTTCCTGATGAATGAATACTTTGACGAGAAAATAGAACAATTAATTTAATAAGCTAAAGACCAGCATAAATTTGCTGGTCTCTTTTTTTCTTCCTGACCAGTTTTCCTGTCTTTATGCACACGTTATTTTGATCAATCGTTGGATTGACCTAACAGGCTCTTCTATTAATCGGTCACTTCAAAATGCTCCAGCTTGGATTTAATTTTTTCTAACCATGTCCTTTTCACCCCTTTTTCTATATATAAAGGGTGAAAGGAGGTGATTACGATGGCACAGGCAGTTGTAACTTCTTCTAAGTTACGTTTGGTATTTCAAGTAGGCATGGATGACGAAGGGAAACCGGTTTTAAAATCAAAGACACTTAGTAATATCCAGAAATCCGCAACAGCTGATCAACTCTACCAGGCAGCACAAGCATTGATTGGTTTATCCAACGATACCCTCAACAATATTGAGAGAGTCGACAATGCAGATTTACTAGCTTAATCAAAAATGAATAGTAAAAGGAGGTGAATGAAATGGCTAAAACACTAGAGTTAGAATTTGTGACGGAGTTTGGTAAATCAGCGCGTTTATCAATCGATAATCCGAAGGAACCGATTGTGGAGGCAGTGCTGAAAACGGCGATGGAGGAAATGATCACGTCAGGAGTTTTCACTTCTACCAACGGTAATTTTGCTTCCATAAAGGGAGCACGCGTGATTGATCGTAATGTAACAGAATATGAAATCATTTAATAGAGTAGAAAGAGGCCGGGTTCCGAGGGAAACCGGCCTCTATTTAAGGCTGACCTCTTAAAGTTTATTGTTAGAATCTATAAGAATAGAGCCTATATTAAAAGAAAGGAGTGAAATCACGTGGAGCAAATGATACCTTTAATTAGTGAGGTAGGATTCCCAATCGTTGTGACCCTCTATTTGCTGTATCGGATTGAATCAAAGCTGGATATGGTAGTTCAATCGATTCAAAATCTTCCCGAACGCATGAAGGCGTAAATTCTAAACCAAAGCTAGCACCGCCAAATTAATAGAACCTTAAACCTTTGTTCATAGTTTGTTCATACTTTCGGGGTAAGATAGATATATGAAGAGGACAAACTTTTTTCTCTCTCTTCCATAACCCCCTTTTAAAGATTTCTTTTTTGGATTCGGCAACCGGCCGGATCCCTTTTTTTTAGAATCGTCATATATTTACCTTCAGGGGATCTGCTTATCTAGTAAACATCCAATTAATTTTATCCGCTAGCAAACGGGAGATGTTTTCATTCAACACCCCTTCCTTCGTGTGAGCTGGTGTGAAACAGCATACCTTTCCTTTTCCATAGGAATGCTGCCAGCCTGCAATGGAAACTCCAGCTTCTCCTGAACTCCGTAAGTATACTTCTGTCTTTTCCACATCACAATGAACAAAATAGTGTTCATCTGACAGGGAAAATGTTTTGTCATTTTGTATGTATGTAACCTCTTGAAGTCCTGGCGGATGATAGTCAAAGGCTCCTCTTAACATTTTGGTGTAGTTGGTTTGACTTGGATAACCAGCCATACCAGCATGCAATGCTAGGATGCTGCCTCCTTCATTAACATATTTTTCAATCTTCTTATCCAATTCATCACTTAACCAAGTCATCTTCTGTTCATCTTTTGGATTAAGTACGTTCATTTTTGCATTGATAAAAAGGTCGGGTTGTTCATTAAGGACCTGTGAAACCTCTTCATATGTAATATATTGTACGTCAACTTCTTTATCCGGTAATTTCCTTATGGCTGCTTCTAAGCCCGCTTTGGCGTCATCACCGGAATGCCAATAATCATCTACTAATGCTACTACTTTTATCATCCTATTTCCATCCTCCTTTAGTTTAAATATACCTTAACATGAAAACTCTTGCGTGGCTTCCGGCTAAAAAACTATATACCTACTTTAGGAATCCCTATTAAGTAAAAAAAACAAGAAAAGGGGAACACCCTTTTCTTGTTTACCTGTCCTATTTTTAGCTCGCTGGCCAGATTAGATCTGCCCATTCCGGGTGATCGATAAACGGATTGCGGTTGCCTTGAATGGATTGAATGACATTGTTTCTGTTCATTTCAAAAGCATCTACTGGATCCTGCTTGTGCCATTGAAGAAGAACTGATTTTTTGCCGTGTGTAGGTGATGGATACGTATTTACCTTGTCAGCTAACTCAAGATCAAGCTCGCCGCCTTCACCCTCATAACGAACATCCATGTACATTAACATTCTGGCAATATCGCCTTTCACGCGATTTGGCGGTTCAAATGAATCACTATCATAATAACAGTCAGCACATTCACCTTGAGATTTTCCGCCGATATCAAAATCCAAATGGCCGCGAGTGCTGTTAACAGAGACATCCGTTGGTCTTAAGTGATGAATATCGGTTCCAGGCCCAACGCTTGTTCCAAAGTCTCCATGAGATTTTGCCCAAACATGCTCACGGTTCCAGTCATTTACATTCCCACCGTTTGTGGATTTCGCTTGTGAACGGCCTGTGTAAAGCAAGATTACATTATTAGGATTATTGGGATCTTCATCTGTTTGCTTTAACGCATCCCATACTTGAGCATACGTTAACTTTTTTTGCACACTAATAATATCGTTTAATGCGTCTTTTAACGCTTCACCTGTTTTCCCAGCTGCTGCTTGGTAATAGGGTTCCAATTCATTTACTGGAGGTTCACCTGGGAGACACCTCAGGTGCAGCGACAGGAGAAGGAAGTACCTTCCCGTTGACATCTGTGAATTTGATGGCAGATGTATCAACACCATCAATTACGGTCCATTTTTGAACACCTTCAATACCTCTTACTTGACTAAGGTGATCATTATCGATGACTACTTCTTTAACGATTGCACCAGTTAAGTCAATAACTTGACCTGCTGCTCCCGGGCTAAGAATAATAGTCGTGTTCGTTAAGCCTTCGCCTTTTAGCTTCGCATAAGAACCTTTTACCACAATACCCTCTGTAATAACAGAGTTTGCATTCATCGTAATGTCTGCACCTGCATTGGCAATGATAAGCTTCTTCGTTTTGAAGTTATTTAAGTTGTAAATCTTTGTTCCTGCTGGTGCTGTTACTGGCGGTAACACTTCTCCACCTGCAGCTTTTAAAGATGTTTGAATAATCACTGGGTCGTGGTCAGATGCACGGCCATGCTCTTCCATGAAACCAGAGTTGATATTTACGATATCAACAGTTGTGTTAGCTTCCATATTTTTTGTTACTAACACATGGTCTAACACTTGTGCGTTCCCTTGGTAAGAATAGTTGTAACGTTCTTCAGGTACAACTTTATCGATCATGTTTGTCATTTCATTGCCTTTAGCAATCGTAAGTGTTTGCGTGAACTCAAAATCATTGAAGTCCCCTAATTGAACCACATTTGCATTAGGATTTTTTGCTTTGATATCCTTCACGAAGCTATTCGTAATTGCTGCAATCTTATGACGTTGAATTTCACTACTTAGAACCGGCGGTTGGTTTTTACCCATTAATGGATGGTCTCCACCTTTAGAGTTAAAGTGGTTGGCAATCACAATCACACTTTCTCCTTGGAAATCAAACTGTGCTGCAAGTGGCTTACGGCTCGAATTAAACGCAGTATTTGTTGGGTCAATACGTCCTGGGTTTAATGTTAGTTTTCCATCAGCATAGCTTACTGCTTCATCAGCCTTACCTTTTGGTGCTCCTGCAGTTAAAGATACACGATCTACGTTGTAAAGGAAGCCAACACGAATGTTACCACCCGGCGCTCCACCATCTTTATTATTGGTTGGAATTACTTCAGTATAGGCATATGTTGGTCCGCCTAATGCTTTTACTTTATCAATAATCTTTTGTGCACTTTGTGCTCCATCAACAGTACCACTATCTGTTTCACCATCGTTATCCTGTACTTCGTTTAAACCAATGATGTCAGGTTTTTTCATTTTATCAACAATGGCATCAGCAATTTTAGCTACTTTAGTATCTGGAGTTTTAGTTGAGAAGTTCTCAACGTTATAAGTTCCAATTGTTAACTTGTCTTCTGCTGGTGTAATGCTTGTTGCAGCGCGAACGATTGGTGTTTCAACTAGTGTTGGAAGACTTGGCTCTTGTGTCATCAATTTAAAGTTGCTGTACCCGTAGTTAATGATACCTTTAATAGAGCCTGTGTAATAGTCACCCATTTTTGCACGGTAAGACTTATTCGCTGTACCGCCATTTCTTACATCGACTCCAATACGGTCTGGGTTTGTATCAGTTGCTGTAATACGTAAACCGCCTGGATTCACATTTGTTTCATAATTTTCAGGTACAACCCAAACTAATCCGTCTTTTTGAAGAGCGATTACTTTTGGGTTGTCAACCTGTACATACATACCTTCAATACTTTCCCAGAAGTCAATCGCGTCTTCCTCAGGGTCAAACTTAGTAAATTGATCGTTATCAATGATTTCTGGTGGTGAAATACGATCAACGCCAAGTTTAATTGGTGTTGGAAGTGGAGCTGTTCCATTTTTTGTTATCGATGAAGCTTCAATTTGTGTAATCGTTAAATCTGTTGATGTTTTTTCAGCATAACCTTCGCCGTAGTATTCAGTTACTTTACCTGAAACTTTAACCTTGTCTCCGATAGCTACACCGTGAGCAGATTTAAAAACAAGGATACCGTCTGATGTACTATTGTCTCCGTCACCTTCTAAATCTTGAAGGAAGAAACGGCTCGTTCCATCGATATACGTAACAACACCTTCAACATCTGTTACGTTTTTACCAGTTAAAATTGAGTTATGTGATTTACCTTGGATGTCATAAATGCGAATCGCACCATCTTGGATAAGATAATCGAACGTCGCAATCGCACTATTTTTCATTCCAGCTTTAACGGCTACAGCTTTTACGGTTGTAGCTTTATTAATTACGATTGGCTGCGCATATACTGGACTTTCAGTTGTTGGTTCACTGCCATCAAGAGTGTAATGTATAACAGCATCTGCTGTACCAGTCGTTAATGTTACTGCAGTTCCTGATGGTACCAATCCTGCCCCTGGAGCAGCGATGACAGCTTGAACAATACTTGAGTCTAATAAAATATCACCTTCATTACGCGGAATTAATTGGTATACACCATTAAACGCACTAAGAACTCCGGTAATCGCTTCATAGGTGGTGCCTGTTTTTAACATTGTAGAGCTTGGCGGTCGGATTTGGAAGCTTGTACCAGCAGCGTCCGTTGCTGTATAGTTACCGCCTGAAAATGCTCCAACTGTTACATTTTGAACTTTTACTAATTTTGCTTCTTTATTTTCTTGTAAATCAGCTGCAGGTAGAACTTCTGCTGCAGGTACCGCTTCTGTACCGATAATTTCAATATTTTCATGGTTGGCTTCAATTTCAAGTAATGTTGAATATTCAACCAATTTACCAGAAACCTTAATCTTATGTCCTGGTTGAATCGTAGAGCTGTCCGTTGGTGTGTAGGCAACAATTGAACTTGTAGCATCTTGGAAGTAAATCGCTCTTCCTAAAACAGCTGTTACGACACCACTCGTTTGAACATTTGATTGCAAAGCCATTGCTCTAACTTCAGCAATTGTGCTTTCTGAAATAATGCTGTATTCAAGTGTTAAGATATCACTATTATCTAAGCCTGCTTTAACAGCTACTGCTTTGATTGTTGTAGCAGCATTGATTACAATTGGTGCTTTGTATTCAGTGCTTGATGTTGTTGGTTCTGTTCCATCAGTAGTGTAATAAATTTTAGCATCTGCTGTTGCAGTAGCAAGAGTTACTGCTGTTCCAGCTGATACGGCACCAGATGTTGGTGAAGCTGTTACATTTTCAACCTTTGTTTCTACTGGAGTGGAACCGCCATCCATGGTGTGGGAACCAAGGTTTGTAAATACATTAAGACCTAAACTATCCCATTCAACCGCAGGATCAAATGCATCACTTGGATTACTGTCTCCTTGAGTGACTGTGCTTTTACGGATAATTGTTTGATCCATAGTTTTTACAGTTGTTCCCCAAGCTGTACCTGGATCAACCCCAACTTGACCGATAACGTCAATAATTGTTCCATTATGCTTTAAAACAACCGCATCATCACCGTTCCAGTTGACAGTGGATTTCGATGAATCAAGTAAGTCCGCTTTTGCAACAATGGCTGGATCAGCATCAGCGCGTGAAATAACAAAAGTAGCTCCATTTGCAAGAGTAGCATTAGAATCACTTGATAATGCCATCTTGAAAGTAGTTGTTGCTGCACCATTGCTGTATTGTTCAAGTGTATATTCACTTAATTTAACCGGTGCACCAGTGCCATTATAGAGCTCAATTGCTTTGTTAAAGCTTGTACCTTCAATGTATTCCGAAATAAATAAATCGTTTGCAACTGTAGCAGCAATAGCTGGTTTCGGTTGAAAACCAGGCAATGCCAAACTAAATACCATTATTGCTACTAATAAAATATTAATAACCCTTTTACGATTCTTTTTCAAAACTGCACCTCCAGGGAGCATTATCCAAAATTATTTTTCATAGGGAGTAAGTTCCCTCAGCTGTCTGCTGAGAGAACTTATAAAGTTTTATTAATCTTCAAATAAAGTTTCGCCATCAACGGTTACATTTGAAAAATCAACCTCTGTACCGCCTTTGATAATAAGATTCCCTTTAACGGTTGCATATTCAAGCTTTGTTACGCCTGTTACACCTGTTAAGTCAACAGTTACATCCCCTGGATATACCTTAGGGCTAGCTTCCGTTCCGCTGAAAGAACCCGCTGGAACAACTTGTGGAGCGATGTTAACGATACGTCCTTCCACTTTCGGGCTAACTACTTTGTTTGGTTGTGCTTCAATATATTCTACAAACATTTCCCAATCCACAAATCCTGGCTCACTTACACGACCTTCTTCATAAGCTTTGCCAAACACGGCATATCCGTCTCCGCCTTTAGCCGTAAAGATGTTGGTTGCTACTGCATAGTTTTTAGTTAAATCTAAGGCAGTATAGCTTCCATCTTCAGCTTTCACTTGAATGGATTGAACCTTTTCTCCCACTGGCTTCGTGCTATCATAAGTAAATTTCAGACCAGCTACTTGAAGGAATCCTCCATTAGCTGTTGCAGGTGCTGATTTTACGCTAAGCTCTAGGGCTTCCTTAATTTCGGAACCTTTTAGGTCCATAATCGCTAACGCGTTTCCGAAAGGAAGAACTTTGAGCACTTCCTCTAATGTAATCTCATCTGCTGGAAGCGTCACACGAACTCCGCCGCCATTTTGAAGTGCAATTACAGTGTTTGGATTGATTGTTTTTGCTTTTGCAAGCATACCGTCAGCAATAAAGTTACCTAGGTTTGTTTCACCTGTACGCGCTGCTGGATTCCCACCTACTAATTCAACCGCTGCAGTACCAACAACTTGTGCTTTCTTTGCATCGATGGCAGGCTTATACTTCGTGTTTAAGATTTGAGCAGTAGCTGCATCTTCAGCAAAGGTAGCAATATCTAGCAGCTTGCCAGTTGTTTTTTCTGTAATAACTTTACCAGCTGCGTCAAACGTTACATCAACCGTTCCAAGGAACTTGTTGTATTCATTTGCTTGAACGATAACAGTTGGTTCTACCCCAGTTTTTTCAATAACAGGAGCGTCAAGCTTTACATGTGTATGACCGCCAACGATGACGTCGATACCTTCAACTTTCGCTGCTAATTCAAGATCATTATCCCAAGTTAGTGAATCATTATAACCAAGGTGTGATAAAGCGATAATTTTATTTACACCTTGTGCCTTAAAGGAATCAACGGACTTTTGTGCTTCTTCAATATAATTTTCAAAAACTACACCGTTTCCAGGACTTGAAATCGTTGGAGTTTCCGCAGTTGTTAAACCAAAAATACCAATTTTCTCACCATTTACAACTTTGATCATACCGTTGTAAATCTGACCGTCAACAGCACTATCTGTAATAGAGTCATTGAAACGGGTTTTTAAATTAGTGTCTTGGGCAAAGTTTACGTTCGCACTTAAAAGTGGGAAGTCAGCGTCTTTAACAAAATTTGCTAATACGCCAGTACCCAAATCAAATTCATGATTACCAAAAGTCATTGCATCATAACCAGCAAGATTCATAAACTCTAAATCTGCTAAACCTTTATATTCATTGAAATATAAAGTACCAGTTAGAACATCCCCTGCATCAAGCAATAGTGCATTTGGCTTTTCTGCACGGACAGACTTAATAGCCGTCATTTTCTTCGCAACATTATCAAGGTTTGCGTGTGTATCATTTGTGTGCATGACATTTAATGTGAATGATTTTTCTGCTTGTGTAATACGTCCTTCAACTTTCGGATTAACCGTTTTGTTTGGTTGAGCATTAATGTGGTCTACGAACATTTCCCAGTCCACAAATCCAGGCTCACTTACACGGCCTTCTTCGTAAGCTTTTCCAAACATGGTGTATCCGTCTCCGCCCTTAGCAGTAAAGATGTTGGTTGCCACTGCATAGTTTTTAGTAACGTCTAATGCAGAATAATTTCCATCTTGACCTTTAACTTGGATGGAGTGAACCTTTTGTCCCACAGGCTGTGCACTGTCATAAGAGAATTTCATGCCAGCTACTTGTAAGAATGCTCCGTTAGCTGTTGCAGGAGCTGTTTTAACACTATGCTCTAATGCTTCTTTAATTTCTGAACCTTTTAAATCCATGATTGCTAATGTGTTACCAAAAGGAAGAACCTTGAGCACTTCCTCTAAAGTAATCTCATCCGCTGGAAGTGAAACACGAACTCCGCCGCCATTTTGGAGCGCGATAACAGTGTTAGGATTAATTGTTTTTGCTTTTGCAAGCATACCATCAGCAATGAAGTTACCTAGGTTTGTTTCTCCAACACGAGCTGCTGGGTTTCCACCTACTAATTCAACGGCCGCAGTACCAACTACTTGTGCTTTCTTTGCATCAATAGCAGGCTTGTATTTTGTGTTTAAGATTTGAGCAACAGCTGCATCTTCAGCAAAGGTAGCGATGTCAAGCAGCGTGCCAGTTGTTTTTTCTGTGATAACTTTACCAGCTGCGTCAAACGTTACATCAACCATTCCTAGGAACTTGTTGTATTCGTTTGCTTGAACGATAACCGTTGGTTCTTCCCCAGTTTTTTCAATAACAGGAGCATCAAGCTTTACATGTGTATGACCGCCAACAATGACGTCGATACCTTCCACCTTCGCTGCTAATTCAAGGTCATTGTCCCAAGTTAGTGAATCATTATAACCAAGGTGTGATAACGCGATAATCTTGTTAACACCTTGAGCCTTAAAGGAATCAACTGATTTTTGAGCTTCCTCGATATAATTTTCAAATACCACATCTGCTCCAGGGCTTGATATCGTTGGAGTTTCTGCAGTAGTTAAACCAAAAATACCGATCTTCTCGCCATTTACAACTTTAATCATACCGTTGTAAATCTGACCGCCAACAGCCTTATCTGTAATAGAGTCATTAAAACGAGATTGTAAATTTGAATCTTTTGCAAAGTTTACGTTCGCACTTAATAGTGGGAATGCAGCATCTTTAACAAAGTTCGCTAACACACCAGTACCCAAATCAAATTCATGGTTACCAAATGTCATAGCATCATAGCCAGCAAGATTCATAAACTCTAAATCTGCTAAACCTTTATACTCATTAAAATACAAGGTTCCAGTTAGAACATCTCCTGCGTCAAGTAATAAAGCATTCGGCTTTGCTGCACGAACGGACTTAATCGCAGTTGCTTTCTTAGCCACATTATCAAGGTTTGCATGAGTATCATTTGTATGCATGATATTCAATGTGTAATCCTTAACCGGTTGATCTAACACATTGATATCCAGCACGAACGTACCATTCACAGTAAATTCCTTTTGCAGAACATACCAGTGATTTTCTTTTCCTACCCAAATACCCTCTAACATATAGCTTCCGTTAGGCAGCTGTGCTCTAAAAGCACCGTTCGCATCACTAGTTAAGTCATACCATTTTAATGCACCAGTAGTAGTGCGTACACTGAATACAATATTAGGAAGTACTTCTGATCCTTTTTTCAATACCCCGGTTACATTTGGTGTATAAACATCTGTTAACACATCGATGTTCAGCTCAGTTGAACCATCCACCTTGAACGTCTTTTGCATTTCATACCATTTGCCAATTTTCTCATCCCAAATACCTTCAATAGTATAAGAACCATTTGGCAATTTCAGACCAAAGTTACCGTTTGCATCTGTTTTTGCGTCAAACCATTTTACTGCTCCTGCTGCTGTACGAAGACTAAATACAGTATCTTTTAATGGAGCCGTACCCGCTTTTACCGTTCCAGTCACGTTGTAAACGATGTCAATTTTCAAGGTTGCTGAGCCTGAAAGTTTTCCATCTGCTACTGTGAATGTTTTATTTAATGGATACCATGTACCTGTTCCATCATCCCAAATACCTTCGATTTTGTAAGAACCGTTAGGCAATCTTAGACCAAAGTTACCCTCCGAATCTGTTTTTGTATCAAACCATTGTAATGCTCCTGAAGCTGTACGGAGACTAAATACAGTATTCTTTAAAGGAGCTGTACGAATTTTCACTGTTCCAGTTACATTGTCTGCTACATTAATTTGCAGTGTATCTGTACCTGACAGTTTTCCAGCTGTTACAGTAAATGTTTGTTTCAATGGATACCATTTTCCTGCTGTACCATCCCAAATACCTTCAATTTGGTAGCTGCCGTCAGGTAAGATAAATTTAAAATTACCGTCTTTATCTGTTGTTGCGTTAAACCAATTGCCATAGGAATCATGGAGGCTAAATGTAAGATTAGCGAAAACTTTATCACCATTCTTAACACTTCCTGTTACATTCCATGCACTATCTGGTAGTTTTAATCCATCAAGCAATAATTCATTCTTTCCATCTACTAAACCATTAAGAATGTTTACTGTTACGTTGATTGGGTACCAAGTTGGTGAAACCCAAAGGCCTTCCACCTTATACGTACCATCTGCCAGGTTATGAGTAAAGTACCCATCTGCACCTGATGTGAAATTATACCATTGATTGGTAGTAGTATTCTTTAGAGCAAAGGGAATGTTTGCCAACGGTTTATCACCTAAAACAAGTTTCCCCCGTCCTGGAACAACAGACAATGTCGATGTCCCTGATGTTGCTAGTAAATTACCATTGCTAACGTCTCGTGCCAAAGCTTGAGCGTTTTGTGGTACTACCAACGTTAACAGCAAAATTGCCGTTAAAGCCATGCTGAACCACTTTTTTGACCTGATTAGCGCTTTTCTCACTGATTAAACCCCTCCTAATCTCTTTAGTACATAGAGATAAATACCCATTGAAATCTAGCATAGCTGTTCCAATGGGTACTTATCACTAAAACTAGTTTATATCGGATTGTTACATAATTCTACATATTCTTTTAAATTCTCTAAAATTAACAAATTATTAATAAAGTTTACGCTAAAATCATATAATTTACGTCATAAAATTCGACATAATTCTTATATTCTTCGTTTACGTAACTAGCTGCGCTTGCACAAAAAAAAGCACGGTGGAAGTCTCCACGCATGCTTTGTCGATTTTTATTTTTTCTTATGTGAAACCGTCTGTGGCGGCTCTTCAAGCCAGCCATTCTTGATCATCAATTTTGCCCCTTCATGAGCGTATTCAAAGATATCTTTCATAAAAATTGATAATTTTGCTGGTAAATCATTACGTAAACTAAAGGCTGTTCCAAGTGAATTGCCACCTAATGAAAAACTGCAAAAAAGGCTGACACAATACATCATGATTTTATCAGAGAATGGAGCGAGCGTTGAGTTCGTAATATTTCCTCCATGAGTTGACGGTACTGGAATATCATTTTCAATCATCAATTCACTCAATTCCTTCACGATCCCTTTGGCGAGCTCTCCCCCCTTAGAAAAATACTTACCCACTTCTTTTTTCTCTGCACATTGGGCAAATCCAAATATCATTTGCATTCCCATAGTATTAGATTCAATCGCATGATAAATATTTGCAATCTCTACAGTATTTAAAGGTCTTTTTTCACTTAGTGGATTAAAGCCTCCAAAATAGCCTGTCCCTTTTACAAATGCTACAGAGTCCGGGGTGGAAACATAGGGTGAACGAGGAATCAAACCTTTTTCAAGTAAATATTGGGTACAAATATCATAATATTTTTGTGTAATGGTCGTAAGCTCTCTAAAAAGAAGGGTAATGTCTTTACGATAGGACATTGTTAAATTCAACGTATGCATCCCCATGCTAATCTCTTTTACCAAACGGACAAACATAATATCAAAACCATTATCATAAAAGGGCGGTACATCTTTACGGACATCTTCATCCGTAAATCCAATAGGAATGGCCACACCCTCTTTTTCGAATATTGCATTTATCTTTTCTGGATATGGTTTAACTTCATTATATAAATTCGTCATAATTTCTTTCGCTTGCAGGTCGTCTGCTTTCTCAATTAAATATTCTAACATTCGGATAATCATCGTTTTCTGTTGGTATGTATTCCACAAACCTCCGATTTCGGAAGACGATATGGATGGGTACTCAGGCATATTTTTTCCTCCATAATTTATGTATTTTACTAATACATCTCCATAATTAGTTTTATCATTCTGAGATTTATCATTCATGAATTTTTCCTTCCGATTTTTAAACTTGCGTAAGCACTTTTAGTGGGTATTTTCGCGTAGGATGAGAATTCATAGGCGGAGAGATTCCGGCTATTGTATAGGAGGAGGCTTAACAAACAGATATAAGCGGAGATATTTCGTTTAACTGCTCTAAATAAGCCAAATACCAAAGATATGGATAATATAAACGGAAAGTCTTCCTTTATTTTTAAGAAAACGATAGTATTTCCCAATTTTGCCGGAATTTTTCCGTTTATTTTTCAAACACAGTGAAATCAACATTCTTTAACTGAGCCCAAATAAAGAGGTGCCCCTAAAAGTTACTTAAGGGACACCGTCTTTTTTGATTACCTTTAGTCTAATTCATAATAACTGCAAACAACTTGACCAACCGCTTTTGCCGCTACCAGCAATGCATCTTCATCAATGTCAAATTTCGGATGATGATTGAAGTATGGGTCTTCTACCCCTTTTGGTGTACAGGCAATATAAAAGAAGCAGGCTGGAAACTTTTCAGCATAATACGCAAAGTCTTCAGATGGAGACATGGCCGGAAACTCTTTCACTTCTTTAATATCCGGGTCATTCATGCTTCGCAGACTATCCGCAACCTTTGCCGTAAGCTCAGGGTCGTTGTATAAAGGCGGATAATCGGGAGTGTACGTAAGCTCACAGGTTACGCCAAATTCTTCTTCAATCCCTCGTACGATCCGTTTCACTTCTTTTTCAATGGTCTCTTTTGTTTGTACCGTCATATAGCGAATATCGCCTTCAAGTTCAACGCTGTCCTTGATAACGTTGAATGTACCTTTTCCATCAAAGGATCCAATCGTAATAACACCCACATCGAAGGGGCTTAATCTCCGGCTAATAATAGTTTGAGCAGCTGTAACAAAATGCGCAGCCGCCACAATGGCATCATTCGCGAGATGAGGAGAGGAACCATGTCCGCCTCTTCCTTGAACCTTCAATTTCATGTATGCACGTCCATTGAAGGAATACCCTGCATGATAACCTACTGTTCCCGCAGGTCCCATCGGTAATAAATGAATGCCATAAACCGCATCTAGGTCATCAATCAAGCCAGACTCGACAATACTTTTTGCTCCGCCTGGCGGGACTTCTTCTGCATGCTGATGAATGATTTTAATAGTACCAGGAATATGGTCTTTTAATTGGATTAAGCAATCTGCTAAAACTAACAAGTAAGCCGTATGCCCGTCATGTCCGCATGCATGCATGACACCTTCATTCTTTGACTTAAACGGCACATCTGCTTCTTCTACAATTGGCAGTGCATCAAAATCAGCACGAAGACCAATTGTTTTTCCAGGTTTTCCACCTTTGATCGTAACGATAATGCCGTACCCATTTCCAACATTCGTTTGAATGTCAACATCTTTCCCTTTATAAAAATCCGCAATGTACTGAGCGGTTTTCTCTTCTTTAAAAGAGAGCTCAGGATGTTCATGTAAATAGCGGCGGATTTCAATGATTTCTTCTTTACGGGATTCTAACATGCCCATTAAATCGCTTTTAATCATTTTCGTCTCCCCTTTATTAGCAAAGAATAAACGTTCAATTAATGGCTTCCAGTTGGTGTTGGTGTTGGTGTGCGTCTAGGTTTTTTCGTAGGAGCCTCTGAAGGCTTACCTGCACTGCTAGGAACCATCATGATAATCGAAAGAATGGAAAGAACCCCAAAAATCACGTTTACAATGATTCCAACCGATGCGGCAGTTGCAACACTTCCATTAGCCGCAATGGAAGAATAAATGGTTGCGGAAATGGCAACACCAAATGCACCTCCAAGTGAGCTAGCCATTTTATAAACCCCTGCAGCTTCACCCACTTTGTTGGATGGCGCATTGGATACAGATGTATCGGTAGACGGCGTCGCATATATCCCAAGTCCTAGACCGAATAAAGCAAACCCAATGAATACGACAACGGTATAAACAAGATCAGGCAAGAACGTCAAACCCATTACGGCTACACCAACCGTCGTGATGATAGCGCCCCAAATCATTGGTAATTTCGCACCCACTCTTTGCAGGATTTTCTCTCCGACACGAATCATGGCAAGCACTGCCACTAAGTATCCAATCGATAGCATCCCTGATTGAAACGCAGTGAATCCTCGGCCGACTTGAACATACGTATTGGCTACAACAAGTGTTCCGGCTACAGCATTTAACAAGAAGTTTGAATATGTGGCACCTGCATAAGGTTTATTTTTAAATAAAGAGAAATCAATTAATGCAATTTCTTTCTTCTTTTCAACTTTAAAGAAGACAAAAGCTCCAATAATCGTAACAATGGCGGCGATGATGGAAGTTGGGCTTGTCCAGCCTAAGTCACCACCAAAAGTAATAAAAACGTTTAATGCAATCATGGTCACGATAAAGATGGCTAATCCACTATAATCGAATTTAAATTTACCAGTTCCTTCTGCTTTGCTTTCAGGTGTGTCTTTAATCAACCACATGGCGAGAAGAGCAAATACGATAGAGAAAATAAAGATCCATCTCCAACCCATATACGTTGCAATCGCACCACCTGCAAACGAACAAACCCCTGAACCGCCCCAAGATCCAATGGACCAGAAACTAAGGGCACGTTGTCTGTCTTTTCCCTCAAAGTACGCTTTCATTAAGGCAATCGTTGCTGGCATAATACAAGCTGCCGAAATCCCTTGAATAATACGACCGATAATTAACAATGTTGATCCTTGCGCTAACACGAGGCAAAGGGATCCAATCACACTCAAAATTAGCCCGAGATAGGTAATTTTTTTACGTCCAATTTTATCTGCAACTCCACCAGCGGCTACGATAAACATTCCAGAGAATAACGCAGTTAAGCTGATGGCAATATTCAGCGTCCCGGATGAAATCCCCAAATCCTTTTGAACGGCCGGGACCACATTGACCATTGCTTGTGCAAAAAGCCAAAATGTGATGACGCCGAACACAATCCCTGTGATCATTTTATCTGTACCTTTATAACTTGTCTCCATGATTTGCCTCCTATATTTTATTAGGTCCCTGTTAGGATTAGAGTGCTCTTTCATAAATTAAATTAGTCAAAGTAAAACTCAGGAACCTTGTGTTTCTATAGGTAAATTATATTAAGTAAACGATAGATAAGAGAGTCAATTTTAATGCAAATCAGTCAGGCAAAGGTTCTATTTATTAACCTGCTGGCTGATGAGGTCAAAAAAACACGGTACATTTTTACCTTCCTAATAAAAAAAATCCAACCCGCCATCTCCAGAGTTTAGGAGAAATAGGGGTTAGATCCTTTTCGTATTAGCTATAGGTTTTCCGAATATCAAAAAAGTGAATGGCATTACTACTTAAATAGGTATAAAATGACCAATCCTCTTCAATCGATTCATCAAAAATCTCTAAAGAAGGTCGACTGGAATGGATAATATAATCAATGATTTCCGCATCCATCCCATGCTTACTGTTCAAACTCCACCATTTCGTATACAATGCTCCATGATTTTTATCAAACACATGCTTGCGTATTTGATATTCCCCTTTCGGCATTCCAGAAATCATTACGTGAATTTCCTTATTGAGTTTTTGAAGAAATGTCTCTTCAAGGGAAAAGTAAGGATTGATGATGGTGCTATTCATCAAAATCAATTGATAGCCCCGCTCATTCTGTGTCATCACATAATCCTTGCCATGTGCAACAATTTCGCCATGCAGCCGTTTTAAAAACATCAGCGCAAAATAGGCAGGCCGTTTTCCATGTAAATAATGGAATAATTCAACACCATCCATCCGATAACGCTTATCTTTCCCCACTTCTTCATGCACGATGGTATTGACCCAGAGAGCAACAGTTTCCACGTCATTAGAAATATCCAAAACATTTTTCAAGACTAAGGCTCCTCGAAAAAAAGTACCGTTCGTATACCGAGTGTTGCCTGACAACGTGTTCCATGAAACAAGATGAAGCGGTTTATCTAACTGGTTTCTTTTTAAATAACGCTTCAGCTTGTCCGTTTTATCCTTTATATACTCTCTAGCTAAATCGAATTTGGTATCCGCTGTTTCTTTAAAATCAATGACCTCATTTTGGTTCGCGTTATATCCGATAAAATCAATCGACGCTCCATGTTCTAGCTGCCATGCATGATGATCACTTGTCTTTTCTTTGCCGAACGAAAACGGCATATACACTCCAACCTGTACCTGAGGAACCATTGTCTTCCATACGTTGTGCAGTTTTAAATAAACCCGCTGAAGTTCTTTTGGTTCTACTCCCGTGTAATAAGGCTCGTAAAACATTACATGCCACTGCTGCACAAACAATTCTCCGTACACCTGTAAGCAATGTTTGATGAACTGAGTGAGTTTGGTAAAATAGAATTCTTCATTTCGCGAGATATTCATATAATCGGATCGGATAAACAAAGATAAATTTTGCTGTTTTAAGAATTCTAAAGCACGATCTATTGTAAAATATGGAGAAGTCGTTGGAATCTCTTCATCTGTTTCCACTTCCTGAGGGATGGCCGTGTTGCTAAAAAGATTACGAACGCCGATAAAACGTAAATGCAAATCTCTATTCACATCGAGTACCTGCGAGCGTATATCTTCATTTAGTAAATTGATAATCTCTCCAATTTCAAGAATGTGACTTGGAGCATTTACTTTCATGGTTGCTGGTTTCGAGAGGTCTAACGGCAACTTTTCATACCTAGTTTCTGTATGGGAATATGTTTTTTGATCATCTAACATTAGGCTGCTTAATTTTGCTACCATTTCTGGTGAGTGTATGAAATTGGATACATCTTCATTGCTATAACTTTTTACAGAATCCTCTTTTTGTACATAATGGTTATCTCGATAGACATGCGGGGTCATTCCGTATACTTCTTTAAAAAGGGTTGAAAAAGACTTGGTATTAGGAAAGCCATTATTCATGGCAATTTGTGAAATCGAGTCGGTCGTATAAAGCAAATCCTTCATACTATGCTTAAGTCTAATATTCATTAAAAAACGACTAAACCCCATTCCCGTTTTGTTTTTAAAATAGCGGGAAAGATAGCCGGTTGAAAGGTAAAATTCCTTTGCGATTCCCTCTAAGGTAATCATTTGGTCATAGTTTTTTTCCATATAGTCAATGATTTGCGATAGACGAAGATCGCCAGTATCCATTTTCTCAGTGACACTGCCTTCTTCTTTAAACCCCCGAATCAAGATCAGTAACATTTGACAGATATAGCTTTTAACCTCAATCCGATAGCTTTCATCTTGGCGATAATAACTAATCATGACATTGGCCAAGAGCTTCCGAATCGAAGAAATCATCTCTTCTCTTCCCAAATCAATTTCCCTTGAATAGCATTCAAATCGTCGGTTTCGGTAGTCTGCGTAATGATGATCCATGAAGGCATCTGAAATGGTGACCATCATGACCCTATTATTTTCACTGCCCTGAACCTGGTAAAGCTGATTCCGATTAATCACCAGCAAATCCTTTTCTTCTAAATGATAAAAACGGCTGGCTGTTTCTATTTTTAATTCTCCACTTATGACAAGGATAAATTGAATCCCATTATTGACCCTTGGAACAAGTACATCAATTTGTTGAAATGACAATTGAAAATCTGACAATGGATTGTCCAATCCAGTCACCCCTAACTCCTAATTCCAATAAGCGAGTGCCCCTGACAATCCAGAAGGATATCGCACTTAACATGTTTAATAACTCTTATGATACGGATAAGAAATAGTGATGCTACAATGTATAAAACGCATATATAAACAAAAGGGATACTTTTGTAAAACGACCATATGCTTTTATGAAGGGAGTGTTACCAGCATGCAGCGGATAAAAGTAATGATCAACCTTTTCCTAAAAGAGCCTCTATGGTTTAAATTACTAATCTCCCTAACTTTTCTGATTTCAGTTTTTTTCAGTGGTATGGAAAATACCGTGTTCCGAAGCCTTTCAAAATTAGCCGCTTCTATCTTTTTTACCACCTATGGGATTAAATACAGATATAACCGACTTGTCTCAATGGTCTTCTTTACGGCAGCACTGATATGTATCTATCTTGCATTGAATTAAAAGGCAGTGAGGTCTTTCACTGCCTTTCCTATTCAAAAGATTTAATCGGCGGAGCCTCATAGGTTGCAAACCGATCGAGTAAGACACCGGGTTGTTCTTCAATAATCGCCATCGAACGGAACTTTTCCTGCAAAAACTTTTGGTCAATCATATGGTCAAACAGGCTGATTAATGGGTCGTAATAGTGATTAATATTAAGAAGACCGCACGGCTTTTTATGCAAGCCAATCTGACCCCAGGTAAAGACTTCGAAAAACTCTTCAAGTGTCCCTGCCCCTCCAGGCAAAACAACAAACCCATCTGCCAAATCGGCCATCTTTGCTTTTCGTTCGTGCATGGTTCCAACCTTAATTAACTCTGTTAACCCTTTATGGGAGATTTCACGTTCCTCCAGAACCTTAGGAATCACCCCAATAGCGTGACCGCCTTCACTTAACACCGTATCCGCAACAGCACCCATTAACCCGATACTTGAACCCCCGTAAACCAAGGTAATATTCCGTTTTGCTAGCTCTTTCCCCAATTGAATGGCTCCAATTTTATAAGCCTCTGAAGCACCCAAACTTGAACCGCAATACACTGCCACTCGTTTCATGCCGCCGCCTCCCAATGTATACGTTTTACCATAATTATAGTGAATGACAGAAAAGAAAACAAAAAACAGGAAAAATAAACTTTTTTTAAAAAGGCTGTGTTATATAAAGATGTTGATTCGCGCTCCAGTAACAGCCTTAGTATATAAGCGGAGACTTTCCGGATAAATGCAGAATGGAACCTGTTTGGGGATATATAAGAGGAGGTTTTCCGGCTATGCAAAGCAAACCTCTCATTTTTAAAAATTTCAAGCCAATAGGTGGAATCTCTCCGTTTATTTGAGCTTTTTTATAGCCAATTTTTAATTAAGCGGAAGTTCTCCGTCTATAAACCTTTAACAGAGCTATTTTAATAATTGGAAAATATTATGAAACTTAACTACGATTTCATTCGTATGATTATCATCAGGAAAGAAGGTGACACACATGTTGAAAAGGTTGTTTACTAGCTTACTAGTACTGGCTTTATTATTCATTTTCCCACACCAAGGTTTGGCTGTGGAGTTTTCTATTACCAATGTAAAAATGGACGCATACTTGCAAACTAGCGGAGATGTGAAAGTAGAAGAAACCCATACATATGAATTTGAAGGCGAATTTAACGGGATTACCCGTGAAGTGGTTCCAAAAGAGGGAGCTGTCATCAGACAATTTACTGCGGCGGAAAACGGCCATTCCTTACGAGTCGAAAAAGAAGATGACTTTTACAAAGTGCACCGTAAAGGGACGGATGAAACCATTACCATAACCCTCAACTATACGATTGAAAACGGAATGGAAATCTATCGTGATGCGGCTCAATTTTATTGGCCATTCTTTGATGAAAGAAACGAATCCTCTTACGAAGATTTGACCATTACCATTCATCCACCTGCAGCAACAGATGATGTAATTGCTTTCGGATATGGCGAGGCTTTTAACACCGAAACGATTCAGGAGGACGGGACCATCCTTTTTGAATTGGGTTACGTTCCTAGCGGCATGAACGGAGATATCCGTGTGGCCTACCCTGCTGCACTTTTTCCAACGGCCACCAAAACGGCAGACAAACCAATGAAAGAGGAAATCCTTAAAGCAAAGCAAAAACTCATCGAGCAGGCAGCTGTCGATGCAAAAACAAAGGAAACACTCTCAACTATCAGTATGATCGGTCTCCCTTCCTTTACGATTATTCTACTACTTTTCATGATGCGAGATTGGTTAAGAACACGCGCACTGCGGAATGATTTCATGCGTGAAGGAATAACATTTACTTCTGTACCCAAGCAAATCATGAGTTTACCGGCTACCATCTATTTTACGAACAACAACTATCTTCAGCCTCAGGCAATGGCGGCCGCATTACTTGATTTGGTCCGCCAAAGGTATGTAATGAAAACGGCAGATGATCAGTTTCAAAGAATCCGTTCAAAAAGCCCATTCAAACATGAAAATATATTGATGGAGCTGCTTTTTGATAAAATTGGGGCAAACCAGATTTTTAGTCTTGATGACTTAACAACTTATACAAAAAACACGAAAAACCAAGTAAAATACAACTCTTACCAACTGGAGTGGAAGCAAGCAGTTAAACAAGAGGTAGACAATCACTCCCTTTTCGAAAACAAAACAACCTATCGATCACTCATTGGTTTTTCAAGTATCCTTTTACTGCCGTTTCTTTTCTTCTTCCTACTCTATGGTCTTATTGTTTCCTTTATGGTGACACTACTATTAGTGATAACTGTCATCATCTACGCGAGTGTCTATCGGTCAAAAACACGAGAAGGTGCTCGAATTGCCTACGAGTGGAGGCAATTTAAAGCGCACTTTAAAGATTTACCACAAACCGAGTGGGAAAAGTGGTCCGAAGATGATCGCATGAGAGCCTATATTTACGGTCTTGGAATCAGCAGCAAAGAAATCGATCGTAAAAATGATGCACTCATTGAGGCTCTCATTCCAACAGGCAGCGATTATGTTGACGATAGCAGCTTTTACTCCATCCTCTATATCGGGCCTTATACCTCTTCAAGTTTCCACTCTGCTTATCAATCTTCAACCAGAAGCAGCGGGGGATCCGATTCAGGAGGAGGAAATGGAGGGGGAACAAGCGGAGGCGGCGGCGGTTCTGGTGCTTTCTAATAAAAGCTTGAGGCCTTTCCTCAAGCTTTTTTCTGTTTCTTCCAATCGTTGCGGTTAAGGTTGAACTTATACTATCATAGAGTGAGAGATATCCATGAAGTTCCATACGTAAAATGGATTACACAAAATACAGTCCTCAAGTTTTACCAACTACCGATAAAATGGAGGGAAAAGTATGTATCCAAATATTTTAAGACATCCAGGACCGACTCCAATACCTAAAAAGGTGCAGCTTGCTATGAACCAGGACATGATTAGCCATCGCACAGGAGAGTTTGTACAGTTATATCAAGAAACAACCAACCGCGTGAAACCGATTTTCGGAACACAACAAGATATCCTACTTCTCCCATCGGGCGGTACAGCAGCCTTAGAAGCCGCAGCCGTAAATACCGTTTCCCCTGGGGAAGAAGTCGTGGTTATCACCGTTGGTGCCTTTGGCAATTATTTCGTATCTATTTGTGAGAAATACGGGTTTAAAGTACATAAACTCGAAAAAAGTTGGGGTGAAGCTTGTACCGAGGAGGATCTTACTAAGTTTCTTAAACCTTTATCGAATATAAAGGCTGTTTTTGCCACCTATAACGAAACCTCAACAGGAATCCTTAACCCCGTTGAAAAATTAGCAGAAGTTGTTCGTACGCATACCGACGCTCTATTTATTGTCGATGGAGTCAGCTGCATTGGCGGAGCTCCTGCAGAAATGGACCAATGGGGAATCGATATTCTTGTAACCGGTTCACAAAAAGCGATGATGCTTCCTCCTGGTCTTGCACTTTTAAGCGTGAGTGAAAGGGCATGGAAAGTGATAGAGGAAACGAATAAACCTGCCTATTACTTAGATTTACTCAGCTATCGCGAGTGGGCTGCAAAAGGAATGACGCCTAACACTCCTGCCATCTCATTGATTATGGGACTGTCGGCTGTTTGTGACTTGATTGATGAGGAAGGTGGATTTTCACAAACTGTTGCAAGGCATGAACTCATGAAGAATATGGTTCGTGAGGCGATGAAGGCCCTTTCTATCGGACTATTAACATCTGATGAGTATGCGTCTCCAACCATTACCGCGATATATGGTCCTGAAGGAATCGATTTGCCCTCGTTTATCAGTCATTTAAAGGAGAAATATCACCTTGATTTTGCCGGCGGACTTGGTCACCTCCAAAGCAAGATTTTCCGGTTCGGGCATATGGGCTACTGCTTCCCAAGTGACATCCTTCAAGCCGTTTCTCTGATTGAAGCAGGTTTACAAGACTTCTCCTATGGTATTGAGCCCGGGGCAGGTGTTGTTGCAGCACAAAACATTTTCTTGTCTTCGCTGCGGAAGTAATATTTAGTGTAGATGTAGAGGCATGGTCTTAATGGACTGTGCCTCTTTTTCTTTCGGTCACTTCAGCCTCTATCCATTTTAAATAAGTACTCGGCCACCCATAAAAACCCATTTTATGGTATATTACCAATATTAAGTAATCAAATTGACGGGAGGATTTAGTACATGCAATATCGTCGTCTTGGCAATACCGGTTTAAAGGTTAGTGAAATCAGTTTAGGAAGCTGGCTTACATATGGTGGTTATGTTGAAGAACAAAATGCGGTGTCCTCCATTGACCTTGCGTACGAATCAGGGATAAACTTCTTTGATACTGCCAATGTCTATATCCGCGGGGAAGCAGAAAAGGTTGTTGGCAAGGCATTAAGCAAATATCCAAGGAGCTCCTATGTACTAGCAACAAAGGTTTTTGGCCAAATGGGTGATGGTCCAAATGATCAGGGCTTATCACGTAAACATATTATCGAGCAATGTGATGCAAGTCTTAAGCGTCTTGGAATGGATTATATCGACATTTACTATTGCCACCGTTATCACGCTGAAACTCCATTACACGAAACGCTTAGGGCATTGGATGATTTGGTACGCCAAGGAAAGGTCCTATATGTTGGCGTTAGTGAGTGGACAGCAGAACAAATCACCGAAGCCGTTCACCTTGCGGATAAGAAACTTCTAGACCGTATTGTGGTGAATCAACCAAATTACAGCATGCTGCAGCGCTATATTGAAAAAGAAATTATCCCTGTCAGCGAAAAACACGGTATCGGTCAAGTTGTCTTCTCCCCGCTAGCACAAGGTGTGCTGACAGGAAAATACAAAAAAGGCGAAAACATCCCGGAAGGAAGCCGTGCCGCACAAGTGAACACAAACATGTCCTATATCCTAACGGAGCAAAATTTAGATAAAGTAGAACAATTAAGAACCGTAGCCTATGAGGAAGACCTAACATTAGCTCAGCTCGCTATCGCATGGATCCTACGTCAACCTAATGTAGCTAGTGCCCTAGTTGGTGCTAGCCGGCCAGAACAGCTGCAAGAAACGATAAAAGCGTCTGGAGTCAAACTATCAAGTGATACGTTAGAAAAAATCAATGGAATCTTAACGAATTAATCTCACCATGGATACCGTCATAAGGCGGTATCCATTTGTTATTAGAAAACAACGATTAGACATCTTTCTCCTCCATCCGCTTTCCTCTTTGGAAAACAAACCTTGGATTGTTTCCTAGGAAATTTTTGTCGATAAATGGCTGTGATTTCCCCTAATTTTCTGCACTAATTTCCCCTTGCACATGAAAGTCGACACTTTGAGACAATTACTTTTAATCTTGTTAGGGGTAGAATAAAGGTAGAATCAAATTCATAAACAGATAAGGATGAAAAAGATGGAGTTAAACAAAGATTGTATGTATTGCATGAAGGATGAAAGACGGGACGACATTATGATTGAAATCTGCGAGCTCGAGGTTTCTACAGTTTTTCTTTTTAAAGAACAAACGTATACGGGCCGATGTAATGTCGTATATAAAGGCCATGTAAAAGAACTATATGAACTAGATAGCCAAGAGTTAGCTGCTTATATGAACGATGTGAAGAAAGTGGCAGCCGCTGTGGACAAAGCTTTCCAACCTGGAAAAATTAATTATGGGGCTTATGGCGATAAAATGCATCACCTACATATGCACATTGTGCCGAAATACGAGGGTAAAGCAGATTGGGGTTCTACCTTTGTAATGAATCCGGAGAAAACATATTTAACTGACGACGAATATAAGGAAATGATTGAGAAAATTAAAGAATCACTCTAATGTTTCCTTCGCTTTTTACTCGAAAATCTTTATGAAGGACTAATCTTATCGGGAACTCTCTTGATTTGTCTTTCATGCGCTTATGAAGGACTAATTTTTTCGGGAACTATCCTGATTAGTCCTTCATCGACCTTATGAAGGACTAATCTTACTAGGAACTTTCCTGTTTTGTCCTTCATCGACCTTATGAAAGACTAATCTTACTAGGAAC
>NZ_BCVA01000060.1 GCF_001591505.1 Neobacillus niacini NBRC 15566 | reverse complement strand
TGGAGTGGAAATCATCAGGCCAATTTAACACAGCCAATAACTAAATAAGTTAAAGACATTTTATTTGAACAGTAGGGTGAATTTTATGGAACTTGGTGTTGGTGCGTATCTCAAGAAGATAAATAAGAGCTTAGTTTTAAGCAAAATCATTAAACATGAAATGATTTCAAGAGCTGAACTATCAACTATTACAAAATTAACAAAAGCAACAATTTCTTCACAGGTTTCGGATCTTTTAGAGGATGGGTTAATTATAGAAACTCAGCAAGAGTATAACAGTGTTGGAAGAAAGCCAATCATGCTTTCACTAAGGAAAAATGCGGGATATGCTTTAGGAATTGATTTGGATTATCGAAAAATTACATTTACTGTTAGTGATTTAAAAGGGAACCCTGTTCATTCAGAACATGTAGAATTGGAGAATTCAAACTATGATGAGATTCTTCATCTTCTGATCACTCAAATTAGAGGGTACCAAGAAAAATTTTCTGATAGTTGTTTTGGGATTGTTGGTGTGTCCATTGGGGTTCATGGAACTGTGAAGAATGACGAAACTATCTCTTTTGTACCACAACATAAGTGGTACAATAAGGATTTAAAGCGAGACCTTGAGAAGAATGTAAATACAGTAGTTTATGTAGAAAATAATGCAAATTTATGTTCATTTGCAGAAAAAATATATAAATTTCACCAAAGCAAGAACTTAATAAGTATTAGTATGTATTCCGGAATTGGTGTAGGTTTTTTAATCAACGGAGAATTGGTAAAAGGGTATCATGGTTACGCAGGGGAAATGGGTCACATGATTATTAATCCTAATGGAAAACCTTGTAATTGTGGCAATTTTGGTTGTTGGGAGTTATATGCTTCAGAAGTAAGCTTCATTAATGAATTATCTGAAAAATTAAATGTACCAAAATTGACCTACGAAGATATCGAAAATCTTGTTATTGAGAGAAACCCAACAGTTATGGAGCAAATTGATAAATTCATAAAGAACGTATCTATCGGACTTAACAATATCATTAATATTCTAAATCCTGAAACACTAGTTTTAAATAGTGAGTTATTAAATTTGTTTCCTGAAGCAATGAGTTTAATCAAATCAAACTTAAAAGTTTCAATAAGCAATTATAAAGATATATTCATTTCAGATTTTGGTACAAATGCGTGTGTAATGGGTGCATGTGCCCTAGCTATAAAGAACTTTTTAGATATACCGGAATTAAGTTTATCAGTTGAGCAGGATGAGTTTTATAATCAAGTAATTTAAAAAAGACATTATAGTTAAATAGAATAATTAGACATAAAAAGCCGTTAACAAGATTTTTCTTGTGCGGCTTTTTGAATTTTATAGTAGGCAGCTGCTACGGTACGCTATTGCTTACTGAACGATTAAAATTATCTATTAGTCAAAATTTTCAACAATTACCTCAAAAATTTCAACCTTTCGCCCTTTTGTTGTACCAGTAAAATTGAATAAAGAAACACTTGCACCTCTTTTGTGTAAGGGGTTTCAATAAAGGAGGGAGTATATGAATCATATTTATTATCCATTATCTTATAAGCATTCGGTAAACCGTTGGCTGGTAACAGACACATTTGAAGAGCAAAAATCATTTAAGCCCATAACAATGGATTTTACTGGTGATTTGAATCGCTGGCTGACAGATGGATTTGCGATTTTTGAAAATCCAAACCGAAAAGTATTCATTGACGCGGAAAAAAAGGAAAAGAAGGAAAAGAAGGAAAAGATTAATCTAACAGATGTGTACCCGGGAAAATCATTAACAGTTGGCTCCACCACAAATGAATGGAATTTGAATTTCCCTTGGAATAATAAAAAAATTGAAAAATCTGGATTTTGGCAGAAGCCTACTCTTCTAAAAACATGGGCTGTAACAAATATTCGTTCAACTAAACTGCAAAAGGCATCATTTAAACTGTTTACTTGCGGTAATGTTGTTCTTTGGATAAATGGGGAAAAAGCATTGCAATTTTCTCCATATACGAGAAACGAAGAAAAAAGTATTCAATTTGAGGTCACGCTTCAAGAAGGAAATAATGAATTTTTAGTTTTATTTGAGGATCTTGCCGAGAGAGATGCCCTTTATTATTTTCAATTAGATTATCTTGGTCATGACGAGCTTGAAATAGTACTTCCAATAGGAGATGCAGATCCAAATGAGATACATTTGCTTGAAGAGGCTTTAAAAAATGCTTACTTTCCGAGTGATGTGGTCAAGAGTGGTGACATAAACCTTATTTTTGAAAGCCCTTTAATGCAGGAATTTAATATGGAATGCACTCTTAAAACTGTTTGGTGGGGAGAAAAAAGAGAATTCATTAGAAGTGTGACTCCAGGCAGTAAAAGCGTTGTGCTTGGAAAAGCAGAAGACATCGGAATGGCTAATGCTCTGTTGAAGCTTTCCATACGCTATCATTCTGTGGTTATTCAGAAAGATATATTCATTCAGGTATATCCGGAAAGTTTAGTACCGGCAAATATTCCTGAAAGTATTTTGGAAAGAAAACAGCAAGCACTTTCCCTGATTGCGGATTATGGAAATAACAATATGCATAGAGCCTATGCATTAGCCAAAACAGGCAGGCAATTGGAATTAGTTGAATCCATTGTCAGGGATACTCTTCATGTTATTAATGAAAGATTTGATTGCAGTGATTTTTATTTTAATCAACTCTTCCGTTTTTGGATTGATTTTCGTAACTCCCAATTATTTGACGATTCCTTTTGGGAGGAATGCAAACAGGCCATTCTAAATTATCGTTACTGGTTTGATGAGCCGGGCGATGACGTTATGTGGTATTTTAGTGAAAATCATGCGTTGCTTTTCCACACATGCGAGTATTTAGCAGGACAGTTATTTCCAAATGAGCGATTTTCAAATGCAAATGTCCTTGGGGAGGTACATGCTGAAAAAGCTAAATCAAGACTGGTACATTGGTTTGAAAAATATAACAGAGAACTCTTGGCAGAGTGGAATTCAAGTTACTATATACCAATCAATTTGATGGGATTCTTGGCATTATATGATTTGGTAAATGACGTGGAATTAAAAAATCAGGCCAAAAAAGCATTGGATGATACATTTAGATTAATGGCGATCAATAGTTATAATGGATATTTATCTTGTTCGCAAGGTCGCATTTATGAGAAGGACCTTAAAGGTAATTATAATAATGCGACGACATCCTTGCTTTGGATTGCGTACGGCAAAGGAAATCTAAACAATTCTACATATGCCGCAGTATCCTTATGTGTGTCTGATTATCAACCGCCAAATTATGATGCATACATGAGTCTCGAGCCTGAAGAGTCTATCATCTTTAAAAATCATCAAGGACCAGAGAACTTTGTCGATCTTTACACCTTTAAAAACAGTTACGGATTATTATCAAGCGCCGTTGAGTACAGACCGGGTCATACAGGCTACTCAGAGCACGTTATCCATTCAATTGTCAGTCCAGAAGGTGTTATATGGATTAACCATCCCGGTGAAGAAGCAGAACTAGGTACTGGCCGCCCAAGTTTTTGGGCAGGTAATGGGATACTTCCAAAAGTTGACCAATACCAGGATCTTGCTATTGTCCATTACAATATTAATCCTTTAAATGACATTGCCTATACTCATGCCTATTTCCCAATAGCGGCTTTTGAACAAACAGAAATTACAAATAATTGGATTTTTGGTAAAATAGGAGATTCCTATGTTGCTCTTTATGCAAAAAATGGGATCGAACAGCAGACCAAGGGTCAGAACCAAAACCGAGAGTTCATTTCAAGAGGAAGAGAAAATATCTGGATTATACGCAATAGCAATGTCCTGCAATTTGCCGACTTTAGCCAATTCAAAGAAAGCGTTTTAAAAGCTGAATTAATAGAAACCTCAGAAGAATTCAAATTTACTGATCCTATTCATGGAATGGTTCAAAGCTCGTGGCAGGGACCATTTATTGTAGATGGGGAAGTTCAATTAAATAGAAATCAGAAGATAGAAGGAGTTATCGAAAAATGGTCATTAAGTCGGAATTAGTTAAATCTAAACTTCATCTTGTAACAAAAGCAATGAAATCATTAAAAAGTGATGATGACTTTGTGGAAGAATTCCCCATTGGTTTGATTGATATCAATTTATGGGAATGGCCGCAAGGTGTTGGAATATATGGTCTTTATAAATACTATCAATTAACGAATGACAAAGATACCTTTAACTTTTTATTAAATTGGTATAATCAAAGACTGCAAGAAGGCCTGCCCGAAAAAAATGTTAATACAATGTCACCAATGCTCACGTTAATGTATTTGGCTGAGGAAACAAACAATCCAAAGTACATTGAGGTATGTGATGAATGGAGCACCTGGATTATGGAGGAGATGATCCGTACAGGAGACGGAGCACTTCAGCACATGATAACTGGCGATCCAAATAATGGACAAATTTTAATCGATACTTTGTTTATGACCGTGTTGTTTCTAGCAAAAGCAGGCAATTATTTCGATCGGCCTGAGTATATTGAAGAATCGAAAAAGCAGTTTTTGATTCATATTAAATATTTATTTAACAAAGAAACCGGACTGTTCTATCACGGCTGGGATTTTAACGAAAACCACAACTATGGTGCTGTCCATTGGGGAAGAGGAAATGGCTGGTATACCTGTGGATTATTAGAGTATTTTGAAATGGTAGAGTTAGAAAAAGGTATCAAGGAATATTTATTAGATACATGGTTTAGTCAAGTGAAGGCATTAGCTAAATTTCAGGCGGAAAGCGGCTTATGGCATACCGTTCTGGATGATCCAAGTTCATATGAGGAAACCTCTGCCACTGCTGCTTTTGGTTTTGGAATCATTAAAGGAGTCAGAAAAGGTTATCTTGATCAGGAATACCTTCAGATAGGGCTAAAAGCATTGGAAGCCCAATTAAAGGAAATCGATGAAAATGGAATTGTCCAAAAGGTATCATACGGAACACCTGTAGGGAATGATGCTCAATTTTATAAAAATATTCCCATTAGTCCGATGACCTATGGTCAAGCATTAGCCATTTTACTATTGATCGAAGCTATGGAATTTTCTAATAGCGAGAGTGATGCTAGTAAACAAGAAGAATTGGTTAAGTAAATTTTATTTCGAGACTAGTATAAAGAACCTCATCAATTAAATTAAGCCCTATAGCATAGACAAAGATAATACGTCTAACTATTGGGCTTTTTCGTATTAATACAAAAATGTTAATAACACTGAGTTTGGCTGCGGGACTCCGTGGTGATGAACTGTTAATAACACCTCTTTATTGTGAAAATTAACCTCTTTATTCTGCATTTCTAATAATTTTGAAAAATTATATAATCAAGTCACATCTTGGTATAACTTAAAAATACTAACTAATTTTGTATAAGAGAAAGGAGTAAGGTAATGAAAAGAGTTTTAATTTTAGGAATCATGGTTTTCTTGTTATGCTCGGGTTTTAGCAACAATAAGTCTGTCTTTGCCTCAGACGGTGATGATTACGCTGGATATAAACCTGGTGTAACTGTGGAGGCGGATACTGCTTCTCCGACCGGCTATTATGCAACGTTTATTTACGAGGATAAGACTAAAGCAGCAACAAAGGTTGAACTCTATAGCGACACATTCCTTCATTTCACAATCGAAGATGGATTTACTCGCCCGTATAAACCGGAGGAATATAAAGCGGGTATGTTCCCTGCTGGCGGTAATGCTGATACTACATATTATGTATCGATGGAAAAACTGGGCAAAAATTTGTGGGGAGTCAGAGTTCCTCTTTCTAGCGGGGCGTTTGTCTACAATTTCCGAATTACTAATCCGGATGGTACTACAACCGCAAGACTGGATGACCCTAACAATCCGACGCTAATGAATATTGCGACAGGAATTGATAGCTTGTCAAGCATGGTCTATGTTCCGTATAATTCGAAAACAATGGGAACGGGAGAGTGGGCGGATCGCTCGGTAGAACTTCCCCGCAAAAATAAGAATGGCAAAGTAGAAACCGTAGCCTATACTGGAGCTGCCGGTGATACACGCGGGCTTGCTGTTTACCTGCCACACGGATACAATGAAAACCGCAACAAACCATACAAGGTACTTTACCTATCCCATGGCAATTCTGGCGATAAGTATGGTAATGAACTTCGCTGGATGAACGAGGGTGCAGTGGCTAATATTATGGATAATCTGATTGCAGATGGAACTGCTGAGCCATTTGTTGTAGTCACTATGAATAATCAAGATTTTGGATGGGACTACAAAAAAATAGAAGAAGACCAGTTTAAATATATTATGCCGTATATTGAATCTCACTATAATGTATCTAATAAGCCTGAGGGTCGCGCTTATGCTGGTTTGTCGATGGGTGGAATAACCACAAGTCGGATGTATTACCACCATGCTGATGAGTTTGCTTATTTTGGTATTTGGAGTGCAGCTGCTACTGGAGATGAACTGAATAATATCGACACATACAAAAATTTGGACAAACCTTCCGTAATGATGGGTGCTGGTACTTGGGATTTTGGGCTTAAACCTGTACAAGATTTAAGTAAGGCACTGGATGATAGGAATATCGACCACGCTTATCTTGAGATTCCTGCTGCACATGACTGGGAAGTTTGGCAGTTGTTTTATGCTGAATTTGTAGAGAATCACTTGTGGAAGTGATCTAGATAAAGGAAAGACTGTAAAGTATGAAAGATTGAGCAATATAAAAAGTGCGGCCCCACAAGTTAATCTTGTGGGGCTTTTTTAGTAGTTTTCAAGTTTTATGTTAACTCAAATACACTATCTGTAGTTTTGAGTCTATTAGGGGAAATTATGAAAAAAACGGATTGACATCGTTTTCAAAACCTATTAATATAGTAATTAAGTTAATAATATGTGACGGAGAAATGGAGACTCACACGGATTGCCTGATATTTTATTCAGGTCCTTCTGTTGTGAGTCTCTTTTTTTTCGTCATAATCGTAAAGGCTTACAACGCTTGATAGGGAAAAGATGTCACTTTCATTTGGGGTGGATGGAGACGAAGATTTTTTATCATGTTTAAAGCAGGAGTAATAGGGGGGAAATGATTCTATCAAAGTATAAATACCCAAAAGACTATGTACTGATTTTTCAGGGATTTAGGAATAATTAATAATTTAGAAAATGGGGGTCAATGGTAATGAGAAAATTGTTATCTTTTGTTACAACTGGTATTTTAGCAGCTGGACTTTTGGCTGGGTGCGGCAATGCAGCAAATAATACGGCTGACGGAGGCGGAAAGGAATCAGAAGTTAAGGCGAAAACTTTTAAGCTGGCCCATAACATGAGTGAAGACCATCCGGTTCACAAAGCCCTTGCTGATTTCGCCGAGAAGGTTGAAGAAAACTCTGATGGGCAAATGAAAGTTGAAATTTTTGCTAATGGTGTACTTGGAGCGGAAAAGGAAGTATTAGAGCAGCTGCAAGGCGGAGCTGTAGATATGACGAAAGTCAGTGCAGCAGCCTTAGAGAGCTTTGCTCCTGAATATGCTGTTTTCAGTCTCCCGTATTTATTCGTCAGCAAGGATCATTTTTATAAATCTATGGAATCGGAAGCGGTTCAAAAGCTTTACGGTGCAAACGAGGATAAAGGATTTGTAGGTTTGACCTACTATGATTCCGGAGCAAGGAGCTTCTATACGAAAGATAAGGTTATCAAGACTCCAGATGATCTAAAGGGTTTAAAGATTCGTGTTCAGGATTCACCGACTGCAATAGAAATGATCAAGTTATTAGGTGGGAACGCAACGCCAATGGCGTACGGTGAGGTTTATACGGCACTGCAAGCAGGAGTTATCGATGGTGCGGAAAGCAATGAAACTGCATTAACAACTGGGAAGCACGGGGAAGTTGCGAAAGAGTTTTCAATTAATGAACATACAATGATTCCGGACATTCTTGTTATGAGTGCTACTACATGGAACAGCCTATCTGAGGAACAGCAGAAAATTCTAACGGATGCAGCGGCGTCCTCTACAGAATATCAAAAGGAACTTTGGAATAAAGCAATCGAAGAGGCAATAACAGAAGCGGAGTCCAAGATGGACGTGAAATTCACTGAAGTCGATAAAGAACCATTTATCGAGAAGGTTAAGCCTATGCATGAGGCGTATAGCAAGAAAGATCCTAACATTAAAGAAATCATGGATGCTATTGAAGCTCTAAAATAAAAGAGAGAAGGTCAAGCTCCGCTATGCTAGTCGTAATAATAGACGGCGGAAACATTTGCTTGGCCTTTTCTATTTATTTTTAGTGAAAAGGTTACCATGATTGTAAAACAACCAATGTGAAAGACAGTGATTTAATAGAAGGAGTTTAGGTTATGAAAACAATACGAAGTTTCCTTAATAAGTCAATTATGTTTGTAGGGGGCGTATTCACCATCATCATGGTTTTCGGTGCAATCTGGCAGGTCTTTAGCCGATATGTATTGGGGAATCCAAGCACGATTACAGAAGAGTTGCTTCGTTTCGGACTCATTTGGACCACAATGCTGGGAGCAAGTTATGCTTTCGGCACAAACGAGCATTTGGCGATTACCGGAGTATTGGATAAATTAAAAGGCAAAAATCAAAAGGCCCTTAGAATGGTTAATGATTTGTTCATTATTGGCTTTGCGGGTGCAGTGATGATCAAAGGCGGGTTAAACATTGTAAATACGACCATGGCACAATTGACACCGATTCTGCAAATTCCGGTTGGAGTGATTTATTCCATCGTGCCTATTTCCGGAGTGATTATTATCATTTATCAACTATTAAATATGCCAGATTGGTTGAAAAAGAAAGAAGAAATTTTATAGAGATGAAAGTAGGAGTTTTTCATGGGTGCGATTGAAACAGGTTTAGTGATGGTAATAAGCTTTATTATTTTAATGGCAATGGGGGTTCCGATTTCTGTAGCCACCGGGATCGCCTCTTTTATTGCTGCAATCGTGATTGTACCGTTTGACGTTGCCATTTTTACGGCAGCTCAAAAAATGGTAACTGGAATCGACAGTTTTTCCCTTTTGGCCGTCATCTTTTTCATTTTGTCTGGAATTATTATGAATAACGGGGGAATCGCCCTGCGTCTCGTCAACCTTGCAAAGTTGCTGGGCGGCAGTCTTCCTGGATCACTAGCTCATACGAATGTGGTAGGGAACATGCTGTTTGGATCGATTTCCGGTTCTGCAGTAGCGGCAGCGGCTGCCATCGGTGGTACTATGGCCCCACTTCAGGAAAAAGAAGGATATAACAAAGCATATTCTGCCGCTGTAAATATTGCCTCTTCCCCTGCAGGACTATTGATTCCTCCGAGCGGAGCATTTATTATTTACTCGATGGTCAGCGGAGGAACTTCGATTGCTGCATTATTCTTAGCAGGCTATGTACCGGGAATCCTAATGGGGCTTACAGTTATGGCGATTGCCTACTATATTGCTAAAAAAGAGAATTATCCGGTAGCAAAAAGACCGAGCTTTTCTGAGGGTACAAAAGTTATAATTGACGCCATTCCAAGCTTACTGCTCATCGTGATCGTTATCGGGGGAATCGTGGCAGGAGTCTTTACAGCAACAGAAGGTTCAGCGGTCGCTGTTTTATACTCTGTCATTCTATCTATCATTTACAAAACCTTAAAGTGGTCTGATGTTCCCAAGATATTGGGTGAAACAGTTGTAATGACAGGGATTGTACTATTTCTTGTCGCGGCTTCATCGATCATGTCCTGGGTAATGGCCTTTAGCGGTATACCAGCTGCCATCAGTGAGGCAGTATTATCCATTTCAGATAATCCTATCATTATTCTTTTGATTATGAATGTCGTATTGCTATTAGTCGGTACCGTAATGGATATTACACCGGCAATCCTGATTTTCACCCCTATCTTTTTACCAATTGTAACTCATATAGGCATGGATCCTGTGCATTTTGGAATTGTTTTAGTTTTTAACCTCTGTATCGGTATCGTGAGTCCGCCATCCGGAAGCAGTTTGTTTGTCGGATGCAGTGTTGGGGGGGTTAGCATAGAGGCAGTAACAAGACCGTTATTGATTTTCATGGCCGGCTTAATTATTACGTTGCTGCTAGTAACGTATGTTCCAGCTATTTCATTGTTTGTTCCGAAATTATTTGGAGCCATGTAGCTGACCTAGGTGATGCCGTTTTCAATAACTATTAACATAGTAATCAAGTTAATAATTTGTGATGGAGAAATGGAGACTCACACGGATTGACTGTAATTTTATTCTGGTCCTTCTGTTGTGGTCTCTTTTTTCCACAATAAGTGTTCAAACAACTATTCCTTTAACTATTGATAACATGACCAACTAAATGAGATTTCAGTGAGGGGGGGAATATATGAATCAGATTAATTATCTGTTAAATCACAATCCAATTAATGTTAAAGCTTCTGGAATGGATAATTCTGAGCTCCTTTATTACTATTCAGATGCACTTTTAGTAATAATCCAAACGGATAATTTAGACTCAATCAAAACAGAATTAATTAACATTACAAATGATTTAGGTAAAGTAAACCAAAAAAACAATGACAAACAATATAGTGTGGTTATAAATCAAATAATAGATGAGATTGATAAACAGATAAGTAATCCTGATTTATCATTAAAGTGGCTGGCTCAGGAAATAATCTTTATGAATAAGGACTATTTAGGAAAGCAATTTAAAAAAGAAACTGGGCAAACATTTACCAATTACTTAATGCAAATTCGGATGAATAGGGCTATGGAGCTTATCGCTGAAACTAACGATTTAAAGGTCTGTGATGTAGCAGAAAAAATAGGCTTTAAAAATAACCCTGCTTATTTTAGTAGGGCATTTAAGAAATTTACTGGTATAACACCTTTAACTTATCAAAAAGAAGTGAGACAGTAGGCCTTGAAAGATCAAGGCTTTTTGACGTTCGGCTGAACTGCGGCATTAAAGGTAATCTACAACCATAGAACTTGACATGGTATACTCTACATAATATATTATCTAATAGTATTAGATAATTTTGAAAGGTGAAATGACATGGATTTCAGAGCGTTAGCAAATGATCTGCTTATTAATATGATGAAACACCCTAAAATGCCTTTTCAAAAAAAAGTTGACGATCTTTCTAATGGGGAAAAAAGGATATTAGGGTACCTTGTTTTATGGAAAAAAGGTGTGACATCAGGCGAAATTAGTGAAAAACTGTATCTCAGCACTCCTCGTGTTGCGTCAGCCCTTAACAGTTTATCCAAAAAAGGATTTATCGAGCGAAATAGGGATGAGCAGGACAAACGTATAGTCATCGTCACCATCACAGAAGCTGGACATAAATTTGTTATGGCGGAATATGAAGAGGCATTATCAATGCTCGAGAGCACATTTCAAAAATTAGGAGAAAACGATGCAAAGGAATTTGTGCGTATTATAAAACGGATCACCGAAATTGCTGCGGAAGATGAATAACTCTTAACTGTAGACTTATAAGAGAGTTTTTTTTGAACAGTATCTAACAGTATTAGATATGTTCTGGATTAAACATTAGGAGGATGTACATTACATGCTGAAAATTTTTAAATATCTTCAAAAAAAGGATTGGGTGCTAATCTTATGCAGTTTAATCTTCATCGTGACCCAGGTGTATCTGGATTTAAAACTGCCTGATTATATGCGTGAAGTCACCGTGTTGGTTCAGACGGAAGGAAGTAAGATGAGCGATGTTCTCCTAAATGGTGGATATATGATTTTATGTGCTGTGGGCAGCATGGTAGCGGCTATGATCGTGGGATTCTTTGCCGCCAAAGTCGCCGCTGGTTTTTCTGTTCGGCTACGAGCGATGGTATTTGAGAAGACCATGTCTTTTTCAATGGAAGAAATCAATGGCTTTTCAACTCCTAGTTTGATTACACGCTCCACAAATGATATCACACAGATTCAAATGCTGATTGCTATGGGACTGCAGGTAGTGATCAAAGCACCAATTTTAGCGGTGTGGGCAATCTTTAAGATTATGGGAAAAAGCTGGCAGTGGACGGCCACTACTGGTGTTGCCGTTGCCATCCTAATCATCATGTTAACAATCCTTATTTTTGTTGCTCTGCCGAAATTTAAGGTGATTCAGAGTTTAACAGATAACTTGAATACTGTTTCAAGAGAAAACTTGTCTGGTATCAGGGTGGTTCATGCCTACAATGCCGAAAAGTATCAGGAAGCGAAATTTGAAAAAGCAAACGATGAACTGACGAAGACGAATCTTTTTACCAGCCGGACAATGGCCATCATCATGCCGACAATGGGCATTATTATGTCAGGTATGAGTCTAGCCATCTATTGGATTGGTGCCTACTTAATTAATAGTGCTTCACTACCGAATCGTTTATCTATATTTTCAGATATGGTCGTTTTCTCTTCTTATGCCATGCAGGTAATTATGGCATTTATGATGCTTTCTTTCGTATTTATCATGCTGCCTAGGGCGTCTGTATCTGCTAAACGGATTAATGAAGTCCTCGATACCGAGGCAACCATCATTGATGGGACAGAAACGGAAGGAAAGAAGGATCACTCCGGTGAGGTTGAATTCCGGAATGTTAGTTTTAAATATCCAGATGCTTCTGATTATATCCTTCGAAATGTCAGCTTTACTGCACACAAAGGAGAAACAGTGGCATTTATTGGTTCCACCGGCAGTGGGAAGAGTACACTGCTTAACCTTATTCCTCGCTATTTTGATGCAACGGAAGGGGAAGTATTGGTAGATGGTCTGAATGTGAAAAATTATCAGCAGGAGGCATTACGTAATAAACTTGGTTATGTATCCCAAAAAGCCGTATTGTTCAGCGGTACCGTTTCTTCCAATGTGGCTTATGGTGAAAGTGGCAAGAATTCAGCAAAGGAACATGCCGTTAAGAAGGCAGTGGATATTGCACAAGGTTCAGAATTTGTTGAGAAAATGGAAAATCAGTATGAGGCTTCCATAGCTCAGGGTGGTACAAATATCTCCGGCGGACAGAAGCAAAGACTGTCCATTGCCCGTGCGGTATATAGACAGCCGGAAATCTATATTTTCGATGATTCATTTTCAGCATTAGATTATAAGACTGATAGAACACTGCGGTCTGTTCTAAAAAAGGAAACGCAAGATGCTACTACATTAATTGTTGCCCAACGGATTGGTACCATTAAGGATGCAGATACTATCGTTGTACTTGATGATGGTAAAGTGGTTGGAATTGGCACCCATCGTGAGCTCTTGAGGGATTGTGAAGTTTACCAGGAAATTGCCTATTCTCAGTTGTCAAAGGAGGAACTTGAAATTGGCTGAAAATCATCAGGAACAGAATAGAACGACACCACCAGGCCCGCCGCATGGAGGCGGCCCTCGTGGTCCAGGTGCAAAACCAAAAGATTTTAAGAAAACGTTTAGGCAGCTCATATCTTATTGCAAAGTCTTCTTACCACTTATTATCATAGCATTGTTGCTGGCAATGGCAGGTGCCATTTTCAATATCATTGGACCAGAGTTCCTGAATCAGATTACTGATTTGATTACGGAAGGAATGATGACCAGCATCGATCTTGACGCTGTGGTTAATGTCGCAGCCATTCTTGCTTTTCTATATGGCTTAGGTGCACTGTTTAATTACATTCAAGGTTATATTATGGCAACCGTTACACAGCGGGTGTCCAAGAATTTACGGACTGATATTTCAACTAAAATCAATCGTTTGCCGTTGAAATACTTTGACAAGACCAGTACAGGGGATGTGTTAAGTCGGATAACAAACGATGTTGATATGATTGGCCAGACGATGAATCAAAGTTTAGGTGTACTAGTTTCGGCAGTGACAATGTTCCTCGGCTCGCTGATCATGATGTTCTATACAAACTGGATTATGGCAATTTCAGCCATATTATCAACTTTTATAGGCTTTGCATTAATGACTTTCATCATCTCAAAGTCGCAAAAGTACTTTGCTCAGCAGCAAAAAGAGCTAGGTAAATTAAACGGTCATATTGAGGAAATCTATTCTGGCCATCATGTTGTGAAGGTTTATAATGGAGAGAAAAATGCGAAGGAAACCTTCCATGAAATCAACACAAGACTTTATGACAGCGCCTGGAAATCTCAATTTATGTCAGGGCTGATGATGCCATTGATGATGTTTGTTGGTAATTTTGGTTATGTGATTGTAAGTATCGTCGGTGCCGTTCTTGCCGTAAATGATGTCATTTCATTTGGTGTTATTGTAGCCTTTATGATATATATCCGACTGTTTACGCAGCCTCTTACACAGATTGCCCAGGCGGCTACCAACCTGCAGTCGACAGCTGCAGCAAGTGAACGTGTTTTTGAATTTCTTGCTGAAGAAGAACTTGCAGATGAGGGTGAAAAACGTGAAAGACTTGAAACCGCCATTGGGGATGTGGAGTTTAAAAATGTTCGCTTCGGCTATAGTGAGGACATAATGGTGATTAAAGACTTCTCTGCTTCGGCAAAGGCAGGTCAAAAAGTGGCGATTGTCGGTCCTACAGGTGCCGGTAAAACAACTTTGGTAAACCTGCTAATGCGATTCTATGAAGTAAATGGCGGGGAGATTTTGATTGACGGTGTACCAGCCAATAAGCTCACGAGGGCAAACATTCATGACCTATTCAGTATGGTTCTTCAGGACACATGGTTGTTTGAAGGCACCATTCGCGAGAATATTGTTTATTCCAGAAATGGAATTTCAAATAAGGAAATAGAAGAAGCCTGTAAAGCAGTGGGTCTTCACCATTTCATTAAAACACTGCCAAAAGGCTATGATACGATACTCGATGATAAAGCAAATCTGTCCGCTGGCCAAAAACAGCTGATTACCATTGCTAGGGCAATGATTGAGCATAAACCATTACTTATTTTAGACGAGGCAACTAGTTCAGTTGATACGCGTACGGAAGTATTGATTCAGCAAGCTATGGATAAGCTGACAGTCGGCAAAACTTCATTTGTAATTGCGCATAGACTTTCAACTATAAAGAATGCAGACTTGATCCTAGTTATGAAGGACGGAGACATAATAGAAAGTGGAAATCACGAAGAATTATTACAGAAGAATGGTTTCTATGCTGAGCTTTATAATAGTCAGTTTGAAAATGCTTCATAGCTGGCTTTGATGTAGAATAGCCCGGGGGAAAATTTCCCCCGGGAATTTTTAATAAAATATCATATAATGCTGGAGTCGACTTATTGAAATAGGTGTACTAGGATGGCAAATCTATCAAATTCTAAATATTTCAATAACCATTATTTATCATTTCTGATATAATACATAATTAATCTCAATCAATTACATAGAAAACAAATGGTGAACTTTGAAAGGGGATACATAGTTTTGAATTCAAAATATCTAGATTTACTCCTTCAAAAATATGATAGTGAAGAAAAAGTGGTAACCGAAATCATTAAACTGGAAGCCATTCTTAATCTCCCAAAGGGGACCGAACATTTTGTCAGTGATTTACATGGAGAGTATCAAGCTTTTCAACATGTATTAAGGAATGGTTCGGGGAATGTAAAAAAGAGAATCAGAGACTTGTTTCAAGACGTTTTATTTGAAAAAGAAATAAATGATTTTGCCACATTAGTTTATTATCCTGAAGAAAAATTAAAATTAATGAAAAGTCAATTCAGCAATGAACAAGAACTAAACCAATGGTATATCGTTATCATTGAGCGGATGATCAGGCTGATCTCTCACGCTTCCTCCAAATATACACGGTCGAAATTACGAAAAGCATTGCCGAATCAGTTTGTGTTTGTTATAGAAGAGTTGCTATACAAAACGAACCAATCTGAAAATAAGGAGCAATATTATAAAGAAATAGTCGAACAGATTATCTCCTTAGGTCAGGCTGATAAACTTATTACAGGGCTAGCGTATACCACCCAAAGATTGGTGGTCGACCATCTCCATGTAGTAGGGGATATTTATGATCGGGGACCCGAACCTGATAAAATCATGGATACTCTAATCAATTATCATTCCGTTGACATTCAGTGGGGAAACCATGATGTACTATGGATAGGAGCTTTTGCTGGTTCAATGGTTTGTCTTGCTAATATCATTCGTATCTGCGCAAGATATGACAATCTAGATATTATTGAAGATGTATATGGAATCAATCTTAGGCCACTGTTGAATCTTGCGGAGAAATACTATCAGGACAATCCGGCTTTCAGACCTAAGGTACATTCAGATATGAAGCAGTCTGATCATGAAATATTACAAATAACAAAAATCCATCAAGCTATAGCGATGATCCAATTCAAACTCGAAATGCCTATTATCAAGAGACGCCCGTATTTTAATATGTCGGAAAGGCTTTTGCTGGAGAAAATTGATTATGACAAGAACGAAATAACGATTTATGGGAAAACCTATTCTCTAGAAAATACTTGTTTTGCCACGGTAAATCCAGAACAGCCTGATCAATTATTAGAAGAAGAAAAACAGGTTATGGAAAGATTATTATTTTCAGTGCAGCATTCAGAAAAGCTGGCCAGACATATGAATTTTCTTTTGAAGAAAGGGAGTCTCTATTTAAAATATAATGGAAATCTTTTAATACATGGTTGTATTCCTTTAGATGAAAACGGGAATATGGAAAAAATGTTTATTGAAAATAATACCTATTCTGGCCGTAAATTACTCGATGTTTTTGAACGGTACTTACGGCATGCATTTGCCCACCCTGAAGTGTCAGATGATCTTGCGACGGATATGGTCTGGTATTTATGGACAGGAGAATACTCATCACTCTTTGGAAAAAGAGAAATGACCACTTTTGAGAGGTACTTTATAAAGGACAAGGCAACTCATAAGGAGGGAAAGAACTCATACTACTATTTACGTGAAAATGAAGAAATTTGCCGCAAAATCCTAATAGAATTTGATCTGAATCCTGACCAGGGGCATATTATCAATGGGCATACACCCGTTAAAGAAATTGAGGGAGAAGACCCAATTAAAGCAAATGGTAAGATGATCGTAATCGATGGAGGTTTCTCCAAAGCCTATCAATCAACAACCGGAATCGCTGGATATACGTTACTATATAATTCTTTCGGTATGCAGCTAGTCGCCCATAAGCATTTTAATTCAAAAGAAGATGTTTTACTTAACGGGACAGATGTTTTATCAATAAAAAGAGTGGTAGATGAAGAGTTAAAGAGAAAAAAGGTAAGAGAAACAAATGTTGGAGAGAATTTATTACAGGAAATCTCTATCTTGAAAAGTCTGAGAGAGTACCGTTATATGAATTAATACCAATTAGGAAGATGGTTAGATTAGAAGAGGGGAAATTTCCCCTCTTCTTTTTATTTTTCCTTGACAATTAAGGATGAGATCCATCCTTCGATTCCGTCTGTGGTTTGAACTTTTAGCCACTTAATTCCTTTGGAATCTACTTGATTTTGATTCAAATAGTGCATGATTTCTCCATTTTTAATCGTATATAGATGTGCAGCAGTTAATTCGGGAGCTACACGAATATTACCGCCTTCTTCATAATCCTTATTTAAAATTAAGAATTTTTGATCCTTGGAAGTTCCGGATGCTTGTATGTGCGCAGGTTCTTGGTTTAACAAAGTTTCAGTTTTCTCCCATGTTTGTAAAAACCAGTTATTTGGATTGTTCATGATGAAGGAAGTCAGTAAAATCACTAATACAGTAGCAGAATGGAAGGTCCATCTCTTAATCCTTGTCTTATTCCTTTTCCGTTTCCTGGAAAGCTGAATCATTTTGTTGAAAAAACGTTCGAAAAAGGCAAACAATCCTTCGATGATATCCATCCACACTGGTATGCCAGCCTTTCCTGATTCTCTCCGGCTCCTTTGCAATATGCAAAGAATTGCCATGATGGGGTAAGAAAGAAAATGAAGCATTTTTTTAAACAAACGGCAAAACAAGTTTAAGAATGGAGGAACAATGTACAACAAAATCAACCTTGCGAGCTGAAGGAGCACAAAAAGAGCCATAAATATACGCAGCCATTCAGGCAGGACAGAAAAAAGTGACCAGATCGAAAACAGCTGATTGATAATGGATTCCACAATTGCTAGTCTCCTTTATTTAAATAGGATAAACGTTCTCTCCTTGGACCAGATATCTGTTTTTTTCCATTATTGTTTCCCTCATTGACGGGGAGGTAGGGGAATAGCTTTTTTAGCCTGGCCAATCTTTGTTCTGCCTCAAACTGGTTAATAGAGTGATCGTTAATCAAGTTAAAAAGTTGTTTGTTTACCTCAAATTTGAATGCTTGATTTTGGCTAAACTCCGATTCCACTAATCGCTTGGCCATTTCATTCTTTTCTCCAAGTTTCCCAGCAGTGATAAAATCACCTGCTTGCAGGGCTTCTTTAATTGCTGCCGATATCCGGCGGTCCTCCTCCAAGTCTAGAGCCTCTTGATATGCAGATAGTTCGGCGTTCCGGTCTAAATCGGCGATCGCCTCATCATGACGTTGGTCCCGAATCCCTTGCCGGATCAACACGCGAACATTTCGTATCACAATACCAGCATCTCTTAACACCTTGGACAATTTCGACGTTTGAAAAAACTCTTCTATATGCCGGGCAAAACTCATTTCCTCATCAATAGGGTAAAATCTTGCTTCCGACTCTACCCAGAAAGGTAGGTTATTCTTAAAAATGGTGTTAATTTCTCCTGCATTTTGTTGAACTAACCGTTCGGGATGTTCAACGGCAATATCGATAGATAAATTGATAGAAAACCTTCTTCCGCGTGTTGCCGAGGGAACTTCCTCCTTGTAGGTGATAGTATACTGTTGCATATTGATTGTATAAACCTTTTTATATTTTCCAATCCTCAGTTCACTACGTGACAAACGCTCTCCATTTTTAACTGCATAGTATTCGTTGTGATGATTCACATAAACAAAGGCATGTGTCATAGACGACGCCGGCGGCTTTTCCAAAAAACTAAATTTCACGTCTTTAACATCTTCTATAAAATGCATTCGGTTATTCCCTCCAGGTTAACTATTTTCATTGAGAGATCACATACGCTTGTCTACATTCTATGCAGTTAAATGGAAGAAAAGGCCCCAGAATCAATTTTTTAATAAGATAATCATAGTCTCTATGAATATTTAGTTAGTATGAGAGCTGTTATACTAGCAAAACCCTCAGAAGTTGAAGCGGTTATAATGTGTGGCTAGGGGTGGCATTACAGTAACATTATAAGATACTTAGTCGAAATTTTATCTCCATGATGAAGACCGGATTCTCCGTAGAATCCGGTCTCTTCTTTTTAATATCACCAGAATAAGGGCTTTGGGTACAAATAGTATTCTTATTTAATAGTTTGGTATACGTGACCGAAACGGAGGCAGAAACCAATTCAAGGTCACGTATAGAAATTATTCGTGACCGAAGAGATAGAAAATCCAATGCAGTGGTCACGAATAGGGAATATACGTGACCAAAGCGATGAAAAAACCAAAAAATAGGTCACGAAAGGTGGCATTGTGATCGAAGTGAAGGAAAAAATCAACTAATGAGAGCACTACTTCTCCTTGGACCTAACGCTTTGGCCGAATTCGCTTGGGGTCATCCCAATATATTTGCGAAACTGCCGTGTAAAGTGATTGTAATTTTGGAAGCCTACATCCTGGGCAGCTTCAGTTGCATTCCGATTCGTATGGGCAAGCAGCAAGGCTGCCTGCTTAATTCGCATTCGGTTTAATGCCTCTACAATCGATTCGCCGGTATTTTCTTTAAATAGATGTGAAAGTCTCGATGCAGAAAGCCCAATGTTGTGAGCCAGCTCCTCAACTCGAACGGTTTCCTGCATCCGCTGGGCGAGCAAATAAAGTGTTTCTTCAATCCTCGGGTCATATCCACTGGTTTGCTGTTTTGCAAGCAGCATCAAGATTTCTCGCAGCGCACCTAAGCACAGCTCGTGCCAATAAGCACCTCGTTCCCGGGAGTCAGATAGAATACGGTGAAAAGCGTCGTAGACACGGTCCTTCATGGCATTTTGCTCAATCTGCACGATGGTCAGAGCACCTAGCGGAAGTAGACTAGCATCCATAAATCCGCCAGAAAAATGCGCCCAAACGAAATGCCAGGTTTCCCCTTTAGGTGTGCCGTAACGATGTGGAGTCCCCGGTTTCAACAGTGCTACATCACCGTCCCTTACTCTCTTCTCAGTACCGTCTGTCTCAAAGTAACCTTCACCGCCTAACGTGTACGTGATCAGCCAGTCACTCATGCCGTCCGGACGTACGGTAGAATAGGTGTCGGTTTCATGAAAATGTCCGGCAATGACCGTACTATAGGCCAATCCATCATAGTTGGAGGGGCGGTCCAGCTTCATGGCACTCATCCTTTACTAATCATTCCATATCAAAACTAGTTTAGCTTAACCGACAACTGTATACAAGATGGATGGTTAAGAAATAGCAGAATCGTATGCATTGTTAGCAGGATACATCCTTCTTCTAATCAGTACTCTAACTATATAATGATGGTGTGATAAACATCACTTATAGCAGCAATAGGGGAGGTTAAAAACATGGTGTATTTCCATCGTGTGTTAACGGAGGAGCAAAAGCGACAGTTCGAAACTGAAGGTTTTTTAATAGTAAAGGGGTTATTTACGGAGGAGCAACTAGAGGAGATTGACAAAACATTGGAAGACATCAGCCATCAGGTGCTTCCGGGGCATTTTGAGCCGGATTTGCGTCAGGAAAGTACCGATCCGCTAAAGCGTTATCCGAGGGTCATGCATCCGCACAGGTTTAATGAAACAGCTAAACGGTATATGCTGCATAAGCCGGTATTGGATGTGCTGTCTGATTTGTATGGGGAGGAACCTTTGGCAGCACAAAGCATGTTCTATTACAAGCCCCCGGGCGCACGGGGACAGGCACTCCATCAGGATAACTTTTACTTAAAGGTCGAGCCGGGCAATTGCATTGCTGCTTGGACAGCGATTGATCCAGCTGATGAGGAAAACGGCGGGCTGTTAGTTGTGCCAAAGACGAGTACGTATGAAATCGTATGTCCTGATGAGTCTGATTCCAAGGAGTCGTTCACAACACACTATGTAAAGCCGCCGAAGGATCAAAAGGTAGTTCCGGTGGTGATGGACAGGGGCGATGTGCTCTTTTTCAATGGGAATTTGATTCATGGATCCTACCGCAATAAGACGAAAGATCGTTTCCGCCGCTCGTTCATATGTCACTACGCAAACAGTTCGGCTACCCACATTGCCACACATTATCGTCCTCTGTTCCGTGCTGACGGCACACCTGTGGAACTAGATAGCAATCCGGATGGAGGTCCGTGCGGCGTTGAGTATGAATCACCTTATTTCCACTAAGCGCGAGCCACGGCTCGAGGTGTTAATGTCCTGGTGGGGGATGAACGGACTGGGAGGCCAAAACGGCGTTGGCGGTGAATGGACCATGGAGGAGAAGGTCCAGTACATCGCTGAAGCAGGATACGACGGCATTAACGGGATGTTGCCGGAGGGCAGGGAGGCCGAACAATGGCACCGGTTGCTGAATCAATACAACCTTTCATATAGCGTAAATGCGTATCCAAAAACGGTGGAAGAACTGGACGTGTTTCTTTGCAAGGCAAAATCGTTCGGAAGGGTGGATTTCGTCAACGTACAGGTGATGAGGACGTTTTTGGTCGGAGAGCAAGCGGTGAAAATGCTAGCCGACATGGAGGAGCTGTCGTGGTCTGCAGGTATTCCGGCGTATATCGAAACGCACCGGGGCACAATCACGCAGGATCTGCTGCGCACGGTGGAGTATGCCGAGCGTTTGCCTGGGCTTGAGCTGACGATCGACTTCTCACATTATGTTGTTGCCGGGGAAATGCGTACTGTGTCTGACGAGGCAGAAGAGCTGCTACAGAAGCTGCTCCCTCGGACGAAGAGCATACACGCCAGATTATCGAACGGAGAGCAGGTGCAAGTAGATATCCCAGTGGGTGGGGATGGTGCTGCTGATTTTGAACACCCTATGTTGAAACACTTTCTCCGTTGGTGGCTTGAAGGGATGCGCAGTTGGCGTCAAACGGCAAAGGAAGAATACGTCTTCCCATTTGTCTGCGAGTTGGGGCCGCCTCCTTATGCAATGGCAGTAAACGGCCAAGAGATAAGCAACCGCTGGAAACAGTCACTCCTGTTTGCAAAGATTGCTCGTTCCTTATGGGAAAGGGTTTTGTATTCATAATTAATATTCGTGTTGGTATGGGAATGTATAGGCGGAGAATTTCCGGCTAATGTATATAGATGGAGCCTAAGGAGCAGATATAAGCGGAGAAATTCCGGTTAACTGCTCTAAATAAGACAAAAATCCACGATCTGGATAAGATAAGCGGAAATACTCCGCTTATTTTTAAGGAAATATAGGTGTTTTTCAATTTAGCCGGAATTTCTCCGCCTATTTTTCAATCACCAGTAAAATCAACATACAGTCATACCAGAGAACAAAGAGCAGGTTAATGTTTAGTGTTAAGACCTGTTTGCCAATTGGATGGAGGCAATCGTTTCATGAGAGATTATAGTATTGATGTCAAGAATACGCAAAAAGAGATATATCCACTTGAAACCAAGCTTGGTGGATCTAATATAACCGGAGAAACTTATAGTTTTACAAACTATTATATAGAGAAAAATGGTCGGCCATTTTTCGGTATCAGCGGTGAGTTCCATTTCAGTAGATATAACAGTGAAAAATGGGAAGACGAAATCATCAAAATCAAAATGGCAGGTATTGATATTATCCCAACCTATATTTTTTGGAATCATCATGAAGAAGTACAAGGAATATTTGATTGGGAAAATAATAAAGACCTCAGAAGATTCGTCAGGCTTTGCGGGAAGCATGGTTTGAGAGTCATTTTGAGAATCGGTCCATTTGCCCACGGTGAGGCAAGAAATGGCGGAATTCCTGATTGGCTCTTCGGAAGACCCTTTGAGCTTCGATCAAATGATCAAGAGTATTTGACATATGTCGAAAGGTTTTATCAAGAAATTGGGAGACAGATTCAAGGATATCTCTTTAAGGATGGCGGCCCAATTATTGGAACTCAGATTGAAAATGAGTATCAACATGCAGGTGCACCGTGGGAAATAACAACTGGAACCAGTAACGAGTGGGTACCAGCAGGCACAGAAGCAGAAGCTCATATTATTAAACTAAAAGAGTTAGCCGTCCAAGCGGGGATACAAACTCCAATTTACACGAGTACTGGGTGGGGTGGTGCAGCAGCACCAGTAGAAGAGGTCCTCCCATTATGGGGAGGCTACGCGTTTTGGCCATGGATATTCTATGGTGATGTGAAGGAGCACCCAGCAACACCAGAATTTATCTTTCGAGACTATCATAGCAATGAACAGAAAAATTATGGGTTTGATCCTGCTTATCGTCCTGAGAGTTTACCATTTGCCTGCTGTGAAATGGGGGGAGGGATGACCGTTTTCTATAAATATAGATTCAAGTTGCCATATGAAAGTGTTGATGCAATGGCAGAAATGAAGGTAGCAGGTGGGTGTAACTTTGTGGGCTATTATGTTTTCCATGGCGGTTCGAATCCGAAGGGGAAAAAGACACCTTTCTTGAATGAAAATGCCACACCTAAAATATCCTACGATTATCAAGCTCCAATTGGAGAGTTTGGACAAATAAGAGAATCATATAAGAGATTAAAACGTCAACACTACTTTTATAAAACAGTGGAAGAGAGCTTTTGTAAAACCAAGACCATCCTTCCGTATGATACGAAAGATATGGCCCCAACAGATATTGAAACATTAAGATTTTCTGTAAGAGCAGATCGAGATTCTGGTTTTATTTTTATTAATAATTATCAGGATCATGTTGAAACACAGGACCAAAAAGATTTTGCCATCACAGTTAACCTTGAAAATGAAGTGATACGTCTGCCTAAAGCTGGTACTATGTCGCTAATGAAGGATGAGTGCTGTATCCTCCCATTTAACTTGGATTTGCAAGGATTGACTCTTAAATATTCAACGACTCAATTGCTAACTAGCATAGAGCATAATGGTGAATCATACTTTTTCTTTTTCAATCCAAAAGGAATGAATGGGGAGTATTATTTTGAAAGTGATGAGATCCAAGAGGTAAGTGTCGATAAAGGGAACATCATATTTGATGAACATACATGGATACAAGTAAGTAATAAGGATATTAGTCTAGTTGAAATCACGTTGAAATCGGGCAGGACGCTTTATGTTTGTACGATGTCGCATGAACAAAGCCTAAACTTTTGGAAGTTTCAATATAGAGGCAAAGAACAGGTATTCATCACGAATGCAACCTTGCTTGTAGATGAAGAAAAAATAAGGCTGGAAACCGAAGGACTAGAGGATGTTGATATAAAGTCATTTCCAGGCTTTAATACCTCAATTAAAATTGCTGGTGAGGAAATTTCTAGCCGAAGCAATGGCTTATTCAAGGAATATAAAAAAGCAATCAATGTAACACATTCTGGACTAAATGTTAAAATGGTTAATCAAAATAAAGCAGTGATTCGTTTTGAACCAGAGGTTTTTGATGATGTAAAAGAATTTCTTCTTCAAATTGAATTTGCCGGAGATATTGGTTATGCGTTTATCGATGGCGAGTTAATTCATGATAATTTCTGTAATAATGCTACATGGGAAATCGGCCTCCAACAGCATAAGCAAGACCTGATAGCAAAAGGAATGTATATTTATATCTCACCATTAAAAGAGGGCAGCGTTGTCAAGAGTGATTCACCAATGGCAGCAAGAACAGAGGTAATAAATCAACAAATTGCTGAAATTCGTACAATCAAGGCAAAAGCAATTCGTGAACTTGAATTAGAGATGTAACGCGCTTAAGGATAGGTGGGAAATGCATAATAATAGTTGATTTATCTAAGTAGAAAAATAGAAGAAACAAACAGGGGGTGATTTAAAAATTACGCCCTCTTTGTAATGCCGAAACTTAATAGAGATACTAAATATTAAAAATTATGAAAATCTAAAAAAATCAAACAAACATCTTAACATTTTGAATTTTCAGTGTAAGCGCTTTCGGTTAATATTAACAGGAAATGAGATGAATTATTAAAATCTAATTTTTAAAGGAGTGTACTGGATGAAAAAAACATTTAGCAGTCTTTTAGCAGTCTCTTTGTTGTCAATGGGGATTGCTTCGGTAACATCAGCTTCGTCTAATTTAGGTAGTGAAGTTCTTGCACCTAAGGATGGCTGGGCAGCTTATGGTACGGGAACAACAGGAGGGGCAGCCGCTGACACGAACCATGTGTTCACTGTAACCAATAAAGCCGAGCTTCTAAAAGCTCTTGGAAACGGCAAGGATAACACTCCTAAAATTATTTATGTTAAGGGTACGATTGACTTTAATGTAGATTCGAATAATACTCCAGTTGGACCTGAGTATTATGCAGATCAAGCATATGATTATAATGCCTACCTTGATGCCTATAAACCTGAGGTATGGGGTCACGATGACGAAGTGTTCGGGCCGTTGGAGGATGCACGTGCCCGCTCTGCTCAAAACCAAAAACAGCAAATCGTTGTTAATATTGGCTCAAACACATCGATTCTCGGACTAGGAGACGATGCCAAAATTATAGGCGGCAGCTTTATTATGAGCGGTGTAGAAAATATCATTATCCGCAATATCAAATTTGAGGCACCTGTTGATTTCTTTCCACAATGGGACCCAACCGACGGCGAGTTTGGTGAATGGAACTCCGAATATGACAATGTAACGGTAACAAATAACTCGCACAATGTCTGGATTGATCATAACAAGTTTACGGATGGAGAACACCATGACGAGGATTTTGGAAAAGTGTTTGGAAGAACCTATCAGCAGCATGACGGATTGCTTGATGTGACGAATGGCGCAGATTACGTAACCATTTCTTACAATGTATTAGAGGACCATGACAAGACCTCGCTTATTGGCTCCAGTGATAGTAGAAAAACCGACGAGGGACATTTAAAGGTTACAATTCACCATAACTATTACAAAAACGTAACACAGCGGCTTCCAAGGGTTCGTTATGGTCAAGTACATGTTTACAACAATTATTATGAGTTTAATAAAGACTCAAATTATCAGTTTGAATATGCTCTTGGCGTTGGCGTGAATTCAAAAATTTATGCTGAGAATAATTACTTTAATTTTGATTATGATGCTGATCCTGGAGAAATTATTAAGGACTGGAAGGGAACATCCATTTTTGAAAGTGGATCTTTTGTAAATGGAAAAAGCTCTGCAAATGAAGTAGATTTAGTCAAAGCCTTTAATCAAACACATACGGTCCAGTTAAATGAAAATGTTGGCTGGGAACCATCCTTGTTTACAAAAATTGATCCTACACAGGCAGTTCCAGCGCTGGTAAAAGCGAAGGCGGGGACTGGCAAATTAAAATAGACTATAAAGAACCCATTAAATCTTTGTACATTATCTTATAACAAAAAAACCCAAGTT
>NZ_BCVA01000059.1 GCF_001591505.1 Neobacillus niacini NBRC 15566 | reverse complement strand
TTAATCCTACAAAATTACTACAATTAATATAGTATAGGCAGGATGACGAATTTCTTGTAATCTGTATTTAAGAATGAATAATGAAAATTTAGAAAAAGGTGGAAATTAGCTAAGGAGGGTAATCATGAGAATAAATGTAAGAATAACGGGAAGTTCGAAACTGAGGATTGGAATCTATAATGTACCCTTTACATCGCTGGAGAAAAGCAATGAAACCTATTCCGTTTCACACCAAGATAATCAATACAAATACCTCATTAATCTAAAAGAAAAAACTTACCAATACGTTGAAAGCGTTTTATATCGTAACAGTAAAAAAAGCTCCCGGAATTGTTCACCAGTTTCCATTAAAAAAAATGAAGATCAGACATTTAATATAGATATACAAATAGATGGTTCCTTTCTGATAAATCACAAATTTGACCAGGGTGCATTACTTATAGAACAGAATCATGCTCAAGTATCATATCGATTAGAAATTAATAGTTTCTCCTCATCATTATTAGGACAAATAAAACAAGCTCATAAGAAAGTAAAGAGGAAAGAAAACAAAAAACAAAAGGTAAAACAAAGCACTCTTGATCTAATACAGAAATTTGAACAAATGGAGTTCATTCATCAAAGTCAAACTTCCGTAAACCAGGATTCTTTTCTTGAAGAAAAGGGGATTTATTTAACTCATCCTAATGCATATAAACGTTGTGAAAATTGCGCTAACTATAATGGTAAAAAATGTAGCTCTTATAATTTAGAAGTCAGTGATAACCATAGATGTTCACGTTTCTATTCCTATAAGACAGTTTATGGTGGAGGATTTTCACCTCGATAACGCACCGTCCAAAGCTCTTAATAAATTTATCCTTGTTATTCCAATTCGAAAACCTTTTATCTAAAAATAAGGTAAAATAAAAAAGCAGGAGTGCGAGTCCTGCTTTAAGTACAACTATTGAGAAGAAGATACTTAGTATCTTCTTCTCACCATAGGTCGCTAACTTGCTGCGCGTTCAAAAGTTTGCTTCGCGTAGTATATCGTAATTTCCGAACTGAATTAATAGGACTATTGCCAAGCTTTATTTTGTTTTGAAGGGCAATAGGTTTTCCCTTAAAGTGAATGATGTACTTGCCATCTCCATTGCTGGTTGGGACAATCTTATCAACCTCGGCGTAGTGTGTAATTCCTGAAATTGGCGACCCTACATAACAGGCTGCATATTTAATACGTGGCCTATTTTTTGCCCCAATCCGTACTGACCACCATTGGTTTTGCCCCAAAAAGATTTTCTGGAAGTTCGAATTCTTCGCAGGAAATAGAACAACAAGTTCATCAGTAATAGCCTCAGCTTTTGATTCTTCCTCGATATCGTCTTCACCTTCATAGTCTAGAAGTTCCTCTACATTAATTCCATGATCTTCAAACAACACATCTGATGCTGCATCAATAAGTTCATCAATGGCATTTTCAATAAACTGATTCCGGCTGGTAGATAATTTCCCTTCGGTTACAATTTTCAACTGCTCCATAATAATGTCGAGCATTGAAATGGTCTTCTCTGGCAGTAAGATACTGACTTGTTTCTTATTACCGTCTTCCTTTGACGTACTTATCACTTTCCGGATCGATTCCTGTAATGACGCTTTTGCCATTTGCTATTCACTCCCTCAACAATCCTTAATTGGATATATTTAACACTGTTAATTATACAAAATACTTTTAATAAACACAATAAAATCATACAAAAAAAACACATTAATTTAAATCCTCAATTCAATCAAAAAACAACAAGAAAGATTCTAGATGAAATTATTAAAAGGATTCATTTTTACACTGTTTGTATAAGTGGAGTCCATGAAACACAGGAGCTTTCCCTAAGAGGTGGAGAAACAGTGGATCGGAGATTCTCAGAAGAACTAAACAATGGCTAATATAGAAGAAGGCGAAGCAGTAACTTAAGTATGGTAAAAAAATTATATTATTCAAAATGGCGACCTAAAAGGGTCGCCTCTTCATATATAAGTAAAATTAATTCCCTTCAATTTTCTTTTTATCGTGATGAGCAGCAAATTCTAGAAACTCCTCAACAAACTCATCACTTTCCGGCTCGCCAACCCAATCAGGAAGCACATCATAATAATGAGACAATGCATCTATGGTGTATTCAAAAATTGTCTCTTTTCTACGTTCCTTCAAAAGCATGCTTAATTGGCTCATAAGTTGCAATTCAGTCGGATCTTCGATACTCGATACAACCTCTCTGTATTCTGCAACTAGCTGCGCTTTTTCGATTTCTTTATTTATTTGATTAAATTCAGCTTTGTTATAAATAGGCTTTTCAATGAAATCAGCATCTTCTCCCAGTGTTATATCTGTTTCATAATCCACCACCTGTGGCATTAACTCCTGTCTAAGCTTTTCTTTTTGGACCATTAATTTATCTACATCATCGAGTTCCTTCTGAAAATACTGTTCATCGATACCAAATATCTCGGAAAGTAGAGGGAGGTGCTTTTTGGAAATATTCTGCTTTCCCTTAATCCATAAATTAATATTCTGTTTTTTAATTCCCAACTTATCAGCTAAACCTTGATGCTCCATATTATATAAATTCAAGATATACTCTAATCCAATCATAGAAATCCTCCAAATTTTATTGTCCAAGACAATATTAACTCCTTATATTGTCTGAGTCAATATAAGGAAGAAGGATTTTTTCTTTTCTACACAGCAAAAAAGGGAGAATACGAATCCCCCCTTCATAATTTATTTTACTATTTAATCGTTGCTATACTTCTAAAAAGTAAAAGATACATAGGAAAAAATAAAAGTTTAATTGCTGGTAAGAGCTTTCATTAACTTTTCCAACTCTTCTTTGCTCAACGTAACACCTTTGCCCATTTTCTCATGATTGGGGGCCCACTCACGGATGTCATACTTTGGCTCACGACCATTCCAACTGATTAGGTTAAGTTCTTTGGTCCAGCCTTTTGCTGATTCTGAAAGAATAGCAATTTGCTCAGTAATTTCAAATTTGATTTCCGCCATAAACGTTAAATACCCCTTTTCTCTAGGTTCGAACTACTGTAATTCCGGTGGTTTACTTTCATCTGCGTTATAAGTGATACCGAAGATAGCATCGGTCAACCATTTTCTAAACGATGGATTATCATTATACAATTTATAAAATTGTATATCGTCTGCCATGGTACTGAACATAGCTCTTCCAACAGCTTTATCACTTTCGATTCTCGCATTCTGTTTATCCGAATTTTTCTTGGCATTTTGATAGTCTTTGTCTTTCGTAACCTTATCATGGATGGTTTCGATATGCTCTCTAATGCGATCTTCATCATTCCACTGGGTGCTTCCAAAAATGTCATGGAAAATGGATAGGATGTTGCTTAGTAAATCTAATTCGGCCTCAGCCTTGCCACCTTGAGCACTTGTAGGTACTGGACCAACTTCATGAATAGGTTCATCTTCTAGAATAATCGACATTTGGGCTTGGGCTTCAGCTCGATAACTGTCAAGGTCGATAGCTTCTAAGATACCTTTAGACAGATCTTCTTCCTTAGGTGCTGGTAACTTTGGTATTAAGAGATTTAGGAAGATAGACAATCTCTCCCAATCGGCATTACCGTAAGGAAGAATTGAAGCTAAAAACCCGTAGGTCCGAATAAAGGCTTTTGCTTTACTCTTAAAATCAATTTGTTGATCTTCGTCTAACTCCTCTTTATAAGCTTCAGTACAAATGTCTAGAATTGGATCGAGTTTGTCTCTTTCAGCTCCATTTAAGTAGAGTTCTACAATCGTGTCTACATGATAATCTGTAAAGACATGAGCTCGTTTAATATCATTCTCTAAATCATTGAGCTTATTTGGATCAGTTTCGTCTGAAAGAACGGTGGTAGTGTAGTATCTAGAAAATGACTCTTTAATTTGGTCGGTCTCATTGGCAAAGTCCAAAACAAATGTGTCGTGCTTTTTAGGATGCGCTCGATTTAAGCGTGACAAGGTTTGTACTGCCTTGATGTCGCTTAAAGATTTATCTACATACATAGTGTGCAATAAAGGTTCGTCATACCCCGTTTGGTATTTATTTGCTACAATCAAAAACCGATATGGGTCCTTCTTAAACTTTTTTTCAATATCATTACTAGGAAACCCATTAATAGCAGATTCAGAGAGTTTTTTTCCACCAAATTCTTTTTCTCCAGAAAACGCTACGATGGCTTTATATGGGCTCTTTCTTTTTTCTAAATAGGCTGAGATGGCATAGTAATACTGAATGGCTCGCTCAATGCCACTGGTGACCACCATTGCTCTCGCTTGTCCACCAATTTTACCTTTAGCGATTACTTTGTCATGGAAGTGGTCCACCATGATTTCAGCCTTAATCCCAATAGGTTGTTCTTCGGATTCTACATACTTTCTAATCTTCTTTTGGGATTTGTTCTTATCAAACATTGGGTCATCTTCTATGATTTTAGCAATCTTATAGTAACTTTTAACAGGTGTGTAATTTTTAAGAACATCAAGGATAAAGCCTTCTTGAATCGCTTGTTTCATAGTATAGATATGAAATGGTTTGTGTTTAATTTTACCGTCTGCTTCGTAAGGAACACCAAACATCTCTAAGGTTTTATTCTTTGGTGTGGCCGTGAAAGCAAAATAACTAGCATTGGTCAGCATCTTTCTGCCCTCAAGGATCTTGAGGATTTTATCTTGCGTTGTTTCTTCCTCATCTTCGCTGTCATATTTGTCGGATAAAGCCATGTTCATTTTGGCCGACATATTACCACTTTGACTAGAATGGGCTTCATCAATAATGATTGCAAAATTATTCTTTCGATGGGCGTTCCCGATATCATCAAGAATAAACGGAAACTTATGAACAGTGGTGATGATGATTTTTTTGCCCTCCTGCAGCAGCTTTCTTAGATCGCCTGAACTCTCGGCATGGCCAACGGTATTCGAGACTTGCATGAAACCCTTAATGGTATTTTTAATTTGTGTATCCAAGTTAATTCTGTCGGTAACTACGATAACTGAGTCAATAATCGTTTTATCAACTTTCATTAAAGAAACTAATTGATGGGCAAGCCAAGCAATGGAGTTCGATTTACCGCTGCCGGCGCTATGTTGAATCAAATATTTTTTCCCTACACCCTTTTGAGAAACATCTCCAAGGATTGCCTTTACCCCGGCGAGTTGATGGTAACGAGGAAAGATTTGTATCCTCGTTACCTTTTTAGTTTCGTTGTCTTTCTCTTCCACTATTTGAGCGTAGTTTTCAATAATGTTCGTTAGCTCATGCTTAGTTAAAATATCTTTCCAAAGGTAATCGGTCTTGATACCATTCGGATTAGGAGGATTGCCAGCCCCGTCTTTGTATCCTTTGTTAAATGGTAAAAACCAAGAGCTCTTGCCATCGAGTTTGGTGCACATTTTTACCTCATTTTCATCTACTGCAAAGTGCACCATGCATACCCCGAATTTAAATAACAATTCACGTGGGTCACGATCATCTTTATACTGTTGAACTGCATCATCGACACTTTGTTTAGTTAAACGGTTCTTTAACTCGTAAGTGATAATTGGCAAACCATTAATGAAAAGAACGAAGTCAAGGGCTAACCGGGTATTATCACGTGAATACATTAATTGTCGGGTTACACTAAAAATGTTTTGGTTGTAAAGTTTCTTAGCTTTCTCGTTATTTTCAGAAGGTGTCTGATATAACAAATCCAGTGTGACAGGATAGATTTTAAGTCCATTTCGCAAAACGTCTATGATGCCGTTCTTTGCAATTTCTCCTTGCAACCGATTGAGGAACTTAGTTTTATTCACGTCACTTTTGAAAACTCCTAATTTTTCAAGGCTGTCGGGTTGAGTATCTTGTAAAAACTTGAATAATCGAGTTTCATCGATGGCGTACTCTTTGTTGTAGTCACTATTTTGTCCTTGTTCATACCCATTATGATTGACCAAATGTTCTACAATTAATGTCTCTAATCCGGATTCTTTGGTATTAGATGGCATTATGCCTCCACCTCCTCCAAGTCTTCAACTTCCTCAGTTTCGTTTTCATCAAAATCTTCATCTGCTAAATCTAGGTCGTCTTCGATTACTCCATCCACAACAATGCCCTGAACATCGACTTTACCAGTTACTACCTCTGAGATGAGGCAAGTTCGGTATTCAGTCATAAGTTCAATTTCACTTTGAGTCTTATCAATCAACTTATCTATTTGTTTTGTTCTTTGCTCAATATACTTTTCAATTTCTTGTTGTTCAGCAAGTGAAGGAACAGGAACCGGGAAATTTAGGAATTTGTCTGCTTGTAATCTCCATCGCCCCATACTCGAAACTCCTTGGCCTAAGCCATAAAATATTTTAAACGAGTAACAGGACTGGAAAAAATATGTGTAGTATTTATTCCTATTATTTTTTTCGATGCCATTTTTAAACGTAAAAACGCGATAGTCTGGACTCGTTACACCATAATAGTTAGAACAATCCATAAATCCTGTTAGTAAATCCATATGATTCATAACAAAATCATTAGGATTAACAAGCTGATAGTTAGAGTAATCTTGAGCCATCTGTCCTTCATTTTTACTTATATCTTTTATTTTAATTCCTTGTTGTGTAACCGAAAGAACGTCATACCCTTCACTTCCAGCAATATCCTTTTTTATCGCAAACATAAATTTAACTTTGGAAGTCTTCCATTCCTCAGGAATATATCCAAGATAATCAACATTTGTTTTTTGCATACTTCTATTTGGGTAAATCCCTTGTGTCACAGCTTTATATATTATAGATTGCTTTTGTTCTTTTAGCGCTGCAACGATCTTCTTCTTAATACTTATAAACTTATTAATTTTAGAAAGATGTGAGTCCAAATATTTAACGATTTGTTCTTGTTCATCCCTGGGTGGCAAAGGAAATTTCGTTCTTAAAAACGTATCTGTATTAATGACCTTTCTGAGTCCTGTATATAAAGGTTTTAATAACTTGTTTCCATCTAGTGAAAGATAATAATAATATAAATATTTGGGATTTATATCAGCTATTTTAAATACTGTATATGCACCCGTTATCATGCCGTTTAGTGGTGACAATCCCACTGTTCTAGGCGTTTCATCGATATCAAATAGGCAGAATACCAAATCATTTTCATTCACTACTTGATATGTAGAAAAATCTTTTGGGAATTTTCCTTTGGGATTTTTCATGTCTCGCGCAATAATCCCTTTTAAGGTAAGTGACAAAAGAGTATAGTTACCAGATTGTTCACCTACAACATCTTTCTTTAACTTCATTACATTCTTATTTCTAATCATTTCCCAATGCGATGGTATTTTATCTAGCCAAGGTAGATTGACATCATTATAACTTTCATAGGGCTTTAGATTGTCATTCATCAGCCTTTCCCCCCTATAATGGAATTTAGCAGACCATCGGACTCTGCTTCCAACGCTTTAATATCGGCTACGATTTCATCTAATGTGCGTAACTGCACTGGCTTGTAAAAATACTTCGTAAAACTCAGTTCATACCCGATTTGGTTCTTACTTTCGTCAATCCAAGAGTCTGGAGCAAAGGATAAAACTTCATCTTTGAAGAATTGCTCAATACCGCCCTTGTGTAGTAGAGGAATTTGTTCGGTATCTCTTAGATTGCTATCAGGTTCGTATTCCACAACATTATCTTTACCGAGATGGTATAGACCGTATAAAGCATTTGATTCTACTTTAGATGCTTTGTGGACCTTCTTGATCACCTTCTCAGCAGTCTCATCAATAGTAGTTAAAAAAGCTTTTATTAACGTTATTCTCTTAGCAGATAGCTTGAAGTTGGACTTTTTAGCTTCCTTCTCTAGCTCCATAATAAATAGATTGTAGTCAAAAATAGTCAGGTACTGCAGTTTTTCAGCAACCACCTTCACAATCTCAAATAAAGATGGGTCCTTTTCTCTTACACATACAGTTTCAAAACGTTCAATACTTTCCTTATCTAGATTCACCCTTAACCTTAGTGGTCGCTCTACCGTAATCTTGTGGTAGCCAAACTCCTCATTTGGGAAAATCTTAGATAACTCTGTTTCCTTAAAATCAATCAACATTTGGGTAATCTGCTGTCTAATTTCAGCAGTGAATTCGCAGTTTTTGTTACCTAAGTTTTTTCGTAAAGAGCTCTTCAAGCTCGTAGCGTCAATGAGTTGAACTTTTCCCCGTCTATGAGGTGCCTTACGATTGGTCACGATCCAGATAAACGTGGCTATGCCCGTGTTGTAAAACATGTTTTCAGGAAGAGCAATAATGGCTTCAAGCCAGTCGTTTTCAATTATATAGCGTCTTAAGTTGCTTTCACCTGAACCTGCATCACCTGTAAATAACGAAGAACCGTTATGAACCTCGACTATACGGCTGCCAAGTTCCGTGTCGTGCTTCATTTTGCTGATTTTGTTAGCTAAGAATAATAACTGTCCGTCACTAGAGCGAGGAATCATCTTGAATTCAGGATTTTCATTGTGGGAAACCACAAATCGAGTGTCTGAAATTCCGTTTTTACCCCCAAGACGTTCTAAATCGGTTTTCCAACTCTTTCCGTACGGAGGATTACTTAACATGAAATCGAAATTCATCGTTGGAAAACCATCATTAGATAAGGTTGAACCATAAGCTACATTATCGGTCTGTGATCCTTCACCCTTAATGAGCAAGTCCGCCTTAGTGATGGCATATGTTTCCGGGTTAATTTCTTGTCCATATAAATACGTGTTTATGGATTTGTCATGTTGCTCGGCTAGTTCGTGAATACGCTGATCAGCGATGGTTAGCATACCGCCTGTTCCGCATGCTCCATCATAGACAACATAAGTGGCATCATTGATTTTATCCTCTATTGGTAGGAACGTGATATCAGCCATTAGCTCTACTACATCTCTTGGTGTAAAGTGTTCCCCGGCTTCCTCATTGTTTTCCTCATTAAATTTACGAATTAATTCCTCGAAAATGACCCCCATAGAATGATTATCTAGACCAGGTATTAAAATCTCATCATGGTCATCCTTAATTGGGTAAGGACTTAAATTGATTGAAGGACTCACAAATTTTTCAATTACCGCACCAAGAATGTCAGCCTCGACCATTGTATCGATTTGATTTCTAAACTTGAATTTCTCCAGTATTTCCTGCACATTCGGAGAAAACCCATCTAAGTACTCAATAAAGTCCATCTTTAGTTGCTGCTGTTTAGATCTAGACTTCAAATCCTTCAAGGTAAACGGTGAAGCATTACAAAAAGCCTGCCCTGCCGTATTACAAAGTGCCTCTGTCTGGTTCACTACCCCTGCTTCGTCTAACATTTTTTTAGTTTGTAAAACAACCTCTTTTGTAGGCTCAAGCACGGCATCTAGCCTGCGAATTACTGTCATTGGTAAAATGACATCTCTATATTTTCCTCGCACATATACATCACGAAGGCAGTCATCTGCAATTCCCCATATAAAGCTAACAATTTGATTATAGATTTGATTATTCACCTTTTTTAACCTCCAGTATTTTTATATCAAAGTAATTTTTATCATGTGACTTTAAACTTAGTAATCTTCTCCTACCTTAAAAGCTTCTGTTAATCCCATTTTCTCATAAAGTGAATAATAGTTCCTAGCGTGTTCTTGTTTTGCCTTTTCAATAATATTTGCAAGTTCTTCATCAGCCCGCCGGAAAGAGTTCCCTATTTCATTAATTTGGTCTTTCTCGAGATCAGGGACAGGTATATTTTCAATATCCTTTATAGTAAGCACGGTAACCGATGTCCCTTTTTGTTGCGATGTGATGTAATACAGACCAATCGGACTTTCCAAAAACGCCTTAATGAAAGATGGGTTTACGCCCTTTCTTGGCCTTAAACCTATAAAATTATGAGAAAGAATAAGTTTTTTATCAGTCGAAGGCACGACAGCCACCTTAATGGCTGCTCCACGGCTCGAAATAAGTATATCTCCTTCCATCACTTCATAGGTGCTGGTTTTTTTATCCAACTCAATCGGTGTTAACTGATCGAATAGGATCTCTCCTTCCTGGACATCAGCCAACTGTATCAGGTAACTATCACCTGTTTCCTTTTCCAAATTTTTTTTGTTTGGGGTATTCATCCCACGATACATTACTACGAGGTCCTTCAAGACTACCTTTTCATAAGCGGACTGCTCATACAGCTCACGGTTCACCTGAACTTTTCCAAGAACTTCACTTTCAACCTCGTTGATTTCAAAATAGCGCTTAATATTTAAATTAGCTTCAGCAGCTATAATCTCATCAATTGATATAAATGTGGAGAATTTCTCAATCGGTTGATTTGAACGATAAGCCTCGATAATCTTTTGTATATCTTCATCCTGCAAGATATTTTGGCCTCTTCCTTTTTCGTAATGATCAGCTGCATCAATAAATTGGATAACTTCTTTTCGTTCTACTGGTTTATTTTTATTGAAGATTATTAATGCCACCGGAATACTGGTTGATACAAAAAGATTAGTTGGCAAGCTGATTATGGTTTCAATCACATCATCATCAATCATACCCTGACGAATCTGTCGGTCCGCACCTCCTCGGAACAGCGTTCCATGTGGGACAAGTATGGCTGCTTTTCCCTCAGGGGATAAAGCAGATAACCCATGCTGAATGAAGGCCATGTCTGCATTTGCATCACTTGGAATTCCGTATTTAAATCTTCTATACAAATCGAATTCTACCTGTTCACGTCCCCAATCTTTTAATGAAAATGGAAAGTTCATGACAACATAATCGAAAAACTGATTGGTAAAAGCAGGTTTGGTAATGGTGTTGCCTAATACAAAGTTTTCAGTGTCAAATCCATGAATGAGAAGATTAATCTTTCCAATAGACCATGTATCTTTGTTGATTTCCTGTCCAAACAACTGAACTTGATGACCTTTTTTCCGAGCGTATTCTCCAGCAGCAATTAATAATTGACTGACCCCTGCTGCCCCATCTTGGATACTTCCTCCTTTTATGTCCAGTAAAGGAGGAAGCAATTTCGTCAGCGACTTAGGGGTAATGTAGTCGGCTCCCATTTTTCCTTCCCCTGCTGCGAAGGTATATAGTATTTTCTCAATGACTTCCGAATCCAGAGGAATTTCATTTATTGCTGCAACAACCTTTTGAAAAATATCTTGATCTAAATTTTCTAGAAGGTCCGAATAAAGGACTCCTTTCAATCCTGGGTTTTCATACTCAATCTCCCTTAGGGCTTCCAGGATCATTTCTTTAAGGCGATAATATTCGTAAATTATTCCACTCCACTTAGCTTGTTCAGGTATTTTATAATTTTCTGGTCGATTTTCAAGGTGGCGAAGTGCCAAGAGTGGAAATATTATTTTTTTGTAATCCGATGCATTTATCGCTCCTCTTAAAATGTCAGTCATTCTAAACAACTTTTCTTCCATTGTTTCTTTCAAACAATCATCCCCTCAATTCAATTACTATCTGAAGTAAGTCAGTTACTTTTTATCATAACCTTTTAAAAAAAGGTTATCCTATTTTCTTATCCATTGCTTGAAAAGCTAACTTCAACGCCTGACTAGTTCCTATTCCTTTCGGATAAACAATTGGCTTTTGGTGCTCTTTGGATAAATCTCGGACATCCCACATACTCCGATGAGAACATGCATCAGTAAATAAAATGATACAATCTGATTTTTTTACCATCTGCTCAAAATATCTTTTGTTGGGCTTTTGCTTCTCAGATAAAGGATGATGCATAATCTTCATTTCATTTTCACGGGCTTTCACTTCTAATGATTTATTCCGTTTTCCACCGATCACTAAGATTGTTCTCATATTATTTACCTCCCTTTTTTATCTCTACAGATAAATTAACACAAAAAATAAAATAAGTAAACATTAAATGTTTAAAAAATTATAATTTATTTTAAAAAGTAATTGAGTTACTTTTTTTAGCGATAAAATAATGAGTAAATAACTAATACATAAAGCGGTTTTTAAAATGTGTTCACCAACTTTTGTTAACTAGGACCTACATATTAAACAGAAAAGAGGGAAGAAATGTTCACTAGGCACAATAGCAGCTTGAAGGAAGTGTGTTACGATACGTTTCCTTAGTTGGGGACTCAGTGTTTGGTCCAGTAGGAACTTTCTTTCAGAAGGAGTTGAAATTGGAGCGGGTGCAGCATTGGAGGACAATTGAATCAATAGGGGGATTTTCAAGTGGTTTGTTTGACTAAACTCTAAACAAAAGGTGAAGCTATTTGCTTTACCTTTTGTTATTTTGCAGACCATCTGAGAAGTATAAATTTCCGGTCTTATTTTTAATCTTTTTAAGCTCTATTTGGAATAATATTATTTCTGGGCCATGTTTCTAAACTATAATTACAAATTATATCCATTCTTCTCCGTTTCCTATCTAACCAAATAGTAGCATTAGAATACATATAGTCATATAATTCTTTTGAAAATTGAATTCCCCCAGAAAATTTACATGTTCCTTTTTCTTCATGGATAGTTAGGTTGGTTCCTAGATGTTTTTGAATGCTCACTAGCATCTCTTTACTACCACAAAATCCTGAATATTTTCGAGCAGGTCCCACACAAGTTAAACCATCTCCATCAAAATATCCCCTTATAAAGTGAGGTACTAAATGTTCTGGTATATCTGGCATAACTTCCTTGCCACTCTTACGAGGTTTAACTCCTAATTGAAGAAGAGAATGATACATATATTTGGACTTAAATCTAACCCCATACGTTTTTTTCCACTTAGGATAATCTCGTCTTTCGTGTAAAAACTTGAATTTACCCTCTGCTCCAATATACATTGTAAAACCCATGACAGCATCCGAATCCTCTCGCTGAAGAATCAAGTGTATCGAGTAATTTTCACGAATGCACCCATCGGCCACAAGTAACCCTAAAAAGTATGCCTTATCTTCACTATCGATGTTGTCAAAGTAGTCATTTCTTCTTATATTCGGGCTTGGTCCTCTCTCTCGATATAAATCACGTTCTTTCAATTTGTAACTAATCCAAGCCTCAGATACGTCCAATTTTTGAGCAATTTCTCTCCCTGTTAAACCCAATCCGACTAACCTTTCAACTTCATCTACTACTTCTTCTGTGTACTTTTTACCAACTGGGTGAATCTTTATATTATTTTCTTTTAAAATGGATGTTATTTTAGTGGTAGAAAGGCCATATCTCTCCGCCAATTCATATGTTGAGCAGCGCTCGTGTTGATAATCATCAACGATTTTATTAATGATGTGTTTCGGTAAGAAAATTTTTTTATTTTGCTCTCTAATCTTTATGCCCATTTTAACTAATCGATTTTTTATTACTGCTCGAGAACAATTAAATTTATTTGATATTTTTTCTAGACTTTCCCCTCTTATATACAATTCCTTCATCTGTTCTTTTTCATTTTCTGAGAAAATATCAGGTTTGGAATTAGGCACCAAATTTCCTTTCTTAAAAAAATCGTAAACGGTCGAGTTGTGACGTTGTATTCCTTCTGCGATTTCGGGTGCGGTTTTTCCTTCTTCATGAAGGCTTAATATTAATTTCTTTTCATCTTCAGTTAATGGTATTTGTTTCATTTCTACTCCTCCTACTGAACCTAAGTACTTTTACCGTTAATGGTGTAGTAGAAGTATTTACATAAATTTCGTTAAATACTTTTTAATTTTAAAAAATAAATAATACATTACATAGTTTATTTACCAGTAAACTATCCCTTCTTGACCATCTTATTTTCTGGTTGTTGTAGTTTTATGTATTCTTCTGGCTTCTGTATGCACTCTTTATACTGTTTTTAACGATTGGCATTAGAGGATTGGGCTAATGTAATAAATTCCTTGTTTTTTCATCACATATCATGTACCCATGCGGTTTAAATACTTTTTTCAAAGAAAAATTTCTGACCATAATAAAAAAGCACCCTCTTGGATGCTCTTGTTAAACTTACCTATATAGAGTCAAAACGCTGCTTATTGTAATAGACACTGGGTAATTGTTAATAGTGTTTTCTGACACCAAAAATGTTATATTAACTTCTTCTACTTTGTAAAAATGCTTCAAACCGTTGTTTCTTTTGTTCCAGCTCTTCTTCTGAAAATTGCTTTACGGGTTCATTGACCCCTAAAGCTTCAAACAAATCTTTCTTGATTTCCTCGTACTTTGATGAGGCTTCGTCCAAGTTCATATTGAAAGTTGCCTGTAATTCTTCAATAGCTAAATCACGTATCAACCATGATTGTTTAGATTCTTTAGATTTTCTTAACTTTGATACTAAATATAATAAAATACTGGACGTATCAGATCTTGCTGTTACTTCTTGTTCCACTTTACTAGCCTTTAGGACAGTAGTGATATATCCAATAGGGTTATCAATATCAGTCCTAGTAAGCATTTGTTCCATTAAATCTATAACTCTAGTTTGTCCATATTTCTCCCATGATTTAATAGTATCATCATCTATTTGTAATCCTAAATGTACCCCATGCCTTTTAACGGTATTTAAGTATGTATTTGGACTTTGAAACTCCTCTAAATCACCTCCGAAAAATTCCAATTGTTTAATTTCACTTTTCTTCTGACCAGATATTATGATGAATTTTAGCTTTTCGACCCTTCGACCCACTTTTATCTCTTCAATTTCAAAGTTGATGTCGGTTTTCTGTTTTAATTCCTTTTGAGCTGGTACTAAAACTCGTTGTTTAAAGTTACCATATGCAGGATAGACATCTTCAGCTCCAAGCATTTTACGCAAATCTACAAGAAGAAATGTCCGTTCCCTTAGTTTTTCATATTGTTTTAATAGTTCATATATCCGGATGGCGTATGTGCTTTTCAGTTTCACTACATTTTCTAGTTTATAACTAGTGAAATTTTTTTTAAGTTCAAGAAGGTAAGGTCGTAAGAAAGGATCAAATCTTATATCAATGGTACCTTCTGACTCGTTATATGCAACATAACTAAGCCAGGCGACCTGGATTACTTTTTTATTAATCCGCACTTCAAAAACTTTCTGCATCATTTCTTTGGTAATCTGCCTTAATTCAGAATACTTAGGAGATCCCTTTAATCCTAGTAATTTATTAAATTCTTTTATTGGTAAATTGTACGTTTTGAAGTCTGAATCAGTTGGCTGAATATTGCTAGCAAGACAAAGTATAATCTTTTGTTCTACTACACCAAGTTTATAGTTTGCCTCTATAAGCATATTCGATTTGGTAACAAGGTGATTTTTCCTTGCCTCAATAATAGTTGTTGCCACTAATAATCTTCTCCCTCCTACTTCAATGCTAATTATGTCAAAGATCGAACTATAACTAAAGTATTTTTTTGTTATATTTTATAACACACAGATCTGTTGTGTTTGTTTTACAATATATATTTTAAATGTTTAATAGAATTTAATTGTTTTCAGTTCAAAAAAAACTAGTCAAATCAAGGCTTTAAGGGCTATAACTATAACAAAAATGGTGTTAACTATAACAAAAATGGTGTTAACTATAACAAAAATGGTGTTAATTATAACTTTTTTGGTGCTATAACTATAACAAAAATGGTGTTAACTATAACAAAAATGGTGTACTATAACTTTTTTGGTGCTAACTATAACAAAAATGGTGTTTATTATTAATGTCCCTTTTATATGAATGCAAATCTAGCTTCATACCCTTCCCTTTTTTCCAAATCCTTCATCATTTTTGTTGAATCTTCACCATCCACTATTACCCGCTCCAATTCTCCATCAAAAGGATGTTCTCGCTATCTAAGCGAGAGAATAATGTCAAATTAAAAAGACGGTTGTATATATAAAACTATAAAAAAACTTTAATAGGGATATTTGTATTAATTTTATACATAGGTCCCCTTCAGAAATGCTTATTTACATAAATACAGGTATACAGTTAAATGTACTTACATAAATACTTATGATTCCATAGATGGACAACGTCAGGAAAATGCAGATTTACAACGATAACCCACTTTGCTTCGGTCCCCGGTTTTTATTGCATTTCTTAAAAACAGTATCAATCAATGCTTTTTCCACTCTTTGGCAATAAGCTTAAACTCTATAAGTTTTTCAGAATGCTACTCGCATTGTTTTTATAGCGTAATCCGGCCTGTACATATCGATCCACCATTTCTCTGGTTTTGTGACCGGTCTGCTTCATAATGGAGATTTCTGTCATCCCCATCATTGCAGCACTTGTTGACAAACCACTTCGGAGGCTATGTGCCGCAAATTCTGTATCATCCATTCCTATCTTTCTAATATATTTTTTTACAATCAAAGCAATCGCTTTATCACTTAAACGGTCTTTTACATTTCCGTGTCGATCTATGGATCTAAAAAGTGCACCAGAAGAAACGCCTGCTGCAGCTAACCAATCGCGAGTGGCATTCACAGGGCAAAATTCATTATGGGTAAACACAACCCCTTTAATCAAATCATCATTGTGTGTTTTAGTTTCCCGGATTCGTACATCCATTCCAAAATCATTGATTTGTAAGTCTTCTATGTTAATAGATACCAATTCTGTACGTCTGCTTGCTAAGGCAAAGCCTAACAATAAGATTGCTTTATCCCTGATTCCGATTAAGGATGCAGTGTCAATATTCTGGATTAAATCAGGTAATACCTGGAGCATTAATGCTTTTTTTGGCTCTTGCTTTGATCCAATTTCCCGTTTGATTCCTTCCATTAAGAGCTGAACTTCCATGTGTCTTGAAGGAGGGAGATACTTTTTGAACCTGTGAGCCTGATTAATGGAGGATAGCCGTCTTCGTAATGTTGAATATTTATGTGTGGTGGCCAATTCAATTAAGTAGGAACAAATAGTTCCAACATCAGCCGGAAGAGGTGACCGAAGGTTCACTTCACACCAATCAGTAAAATGCTTCCAATCAGCTTCATAGCCCTTTTGCGTATTTTTACTCTTGGAGTTTTTTATGTAAAAATTAATTTTTTCTAATTTTTCTCTTTCAATATTTAATAGAGATTCATTTTTGGGCTCGAGCAATTTCATCCCTCCTTAATTTATAAAACAGTTTGTAAGGTCAGTACTTAGCTGCGTTTTTTTACCCTAGCTTCCGATAACTATATATTATCGGAAGCTAGGATTTATGTAAATTAATACTATCTTAAGTTTTGAAATGTTTTGTAGAATGTTCTCTAGTTGCCATTATAGTGGATTTTTCTTTCACACTACAATACAGGATATTATGCCAATGCGTTGAATTTTTTATTAGGTAAAATTTTAAAGACGGGAATGGAGGAGCAACATGAAATTTTGTCCACAGTGCGGAAAAAAACGTTTCGAAAAAGCAAATTTTTGCTATGAATGTGGTTTTAAATTTCAATGGTTTTCAAAAAAAAATGAAAATCATAGAGCAATGGAAAACCAGCTTAATAATGATTTTGATAAAGCAGCAACTTTGGATAAGGATTTAAATGTATTCCAGGAAAAAGAAGTTGTTGTTGATACTCGTGTTAAGGCAGTAAAACCTTGTAGTACCTGCTCCTTTTCCAAGAAATTTAATAATGGCAGCTGTGAGGTTGAGGAAAAACATTTTCTATCACCTCAATGTCCTTCCGATACATGGGAACAGAAAAAGAAGGCCATGAATGTTGGAGGAGAATTGGTGATTAGAATTGTACATGATGGTCAGAGTGAGGATGGTGTGTATCAAGAGGGATTGTTTATTGGTGTCCATCCTAAGAATAAAGATACAAGGCATATGAGAACGCTGCTGGAGAAAACCTTCCCAGGTCAAGACGTGGTGGTTCATGCCACTTTACTGAGAGGAAATCCTAATTCCATCTATACAAATATCTCAATGAAACTCATCGGTTTGTCGGTGCCTCCTTCTACAAAAGAGAATTTACAACCCAAAAACAAATTTTCAAAGTGATTGTCCATATTATTGGTAGGAAATACAGCTTAATGTATACCTGTATTTACATAAATACAAATAAATATCGAATGATTGTTTCTAATTTGGTGATTTTCAATGGAGCAGATATGGATAGAAAATTTCTTCATCTTATAACCACGAGATCTGATATATGAAAATGGCCCTCTTTTATCCACTTGACAATCGATTTTTAACAGTGTATAATGAAGTGTATACACTTCATTATACCATAAAACAATAAATTTTCGTTACAATTTATTGTTTTATGGTATATTTTTAAATATTGGTGGTATAATGAAATATATATATTTCATTATATGTGGAAAGAAACTCAAAAATAGGTGGTTTTCCTATGGCACGCCCGAATAGATATCAAATTATGGATTTATACAGGGATGATATCATTAATGAGTTTAATGAAATAAACACAGATGTATTAACGCTGACTCAAATTGAAAGAGTACTTGCAAGCAATAGACTGAATTGGCGGTTACCAAACTCAACAACACTACAACAATTTTTAGAATATCTTATTCTTAAGAAAAAGTTATTAAAAGAGGTTGAATTTGGAACCGGTAGTAGAAGAGAAAAAAGGTTTCTCTATTTAAAAAGAGATATTAATATCACCTCATTAGGATTATCGCTTTATCCAAATTCATACCTATGTCACTATTCAGCCGTTATGTTCCATGATTTAACGGATGAAATTGTTAAATCAACGTACGTAAACCATGAGCAAACGAAAAAAACAAAAACAAATAATAAACTCATTCCTCAAAAAAATATAGATATTGCGTTTTCTAAACCAATGAGAAGTACAAATAACTATTTAGATTACAATAACCAAAGAATATATATTATTAACAGTCAATATTCGAATAACCTAGGCGTAATTGAACGTGAAAACATTAGAGTTACGGACATCGAAAGAACTCTTATTGATATAACAGTTCGGCCGCAATATTCAGGAGGAGTATTCGAGGTACTAAATATTTTTAAAAAAGCACGAGGAGACGCTTCGGTTAATCGAATTATAGCTTACTTAAAAAAACTTGATTTTACTTATCCGTACCATCAAGCTATTGGATTTTACCTTGAAAAAGCTGGTTATAAAGAGAACGCCATAAAGCTTATCGAAAATAAGTTCACTTTTGAAAATGATTTTTATCTTACGTATAACATGGAAAACAAGGCATATAACGAACGTTGGCGTATTTATTACCCTATGAACTTATAAAAAAGCTGAACCGATTGGTTCAGCTTTTTTATATGACCTCGGGCTTAAGGGCAGTATTACCAATTACCTGCTGCACATAGTCAAAATAATAATCAAACCCTTTATATTCAGCCTTATTAAGTATGGAATCTTTTAATTTAGCCTCTTCCTGTTTGTGAAAATCGCGCGTGTTTATTATTTCCGCTAATAATTCTAAAGGAACTCTCTTAGCCTCAAAACACTTTTTCATATGCTCAATATTTTCTTCACTTTTTAAGTTCAAATCAGGAATCTTGTCACTTTCTAAAATAGTATAAATATCATAGAAATCTCTGGGTCTTGGTCGACCAAAATCATGAGATTTCCCAATACTTTCAAGGTATGTAGGCATTTGTTGGCATATAGCTCTAAGTTTCTCAAAAAGAATTAATTCAGGGGTATATATCTGAATATCAAACCCATCAATCTCTTTGTTAATTGTAGATCCACAATATTCAAATCTACCGAAGTCAATTTTTACATTTTTCTTGCCTTTATTAGTAGCAATAGCTTTTGCTCCTAGAGCAACAGGGTTATCTTCATACTTCTCATACTGGTTAGCTTCGATAATTTTAAAATTTGCTTCATATCCCCCCCAGAAATCTTCATTTTTTTCGTTGAGTTTTTTTGGTTTTGCCTTAACCTTAACATCAAAAACTCTGTATCCTGTAGGTTCGAAAGCCTTATTTAAAACTTTATCTAATTTAGCCTCAAGGTCCGTTGTTTCCTCTAAACCTATAACCTCAAATTCTTGAATCATAGATACATCCACATCGATTGAGGCACGTGAATTTAGCCCATATCCAATTTCTAAAGCATTACCACCTTTTAAAACTAGGGTTTCCATTAAATCATCATCAGAAAATAAAGCGATGATGGTTAATTTTCTTACTTCTTTTAATTGCTCTAAATTCAGCTCCAAATCTACTACCTCTTTCCATTCTAATCTACTAAAATAGTAGCACAAAAATGGTGTATTTAGAGAAAAATACCTTGATTTACAATATTATCTAAATTTAACTGTGCATATTGAATTAAACATCACCCAAAATCCATTAAAACCTAGCTGATCTAACTTTATAGGGTCTATTAAGAAGGAGATTTAATTAGTAATCTTGAATATATAATATTAAACTGTAAATACAGCAAGCATTATATATGTAAATACAATAATCTGTATAACTGTATTTACATATATAAATGGAATGGAGGGTTATATATGACTGCAACAGTGATTACCTATTCACTACAAAAGGGAGGCGTAGGCAAGACCACCACATGTGGCCTTAGTGCTTTCCTTCTTAGTGATATGGGATACAAAGTACTAGCAATAGATATGGATAGCCAAGGCAATCTAACACAACTGATTAGTGGATATGATGATTTAGAACCCTTTTATCAAGAAACAATCAAAGAGGCTCTAGAATTTGGTGATGTTGATCCTTTCATTAAAGTCGCTTCAGATAATCTTCATTATGTAGCTGCAGATGATTATCTAGTATTAATTGCAGATTATAAAGGTCCAATACCTAAATCTACTTTATTAAGAAAAGCCATCGACAAGGTTATAGAAGAATATGATTTTATTTTAATTGATACTCCACCAAATTTAAGTATCCAAACAGTGAATGCTCTTATTGCAAGTGACTATGTAGTGATTATGTTTGAGACTGCAAAATTTAGTTATAACGCTATACCTCGATTCATGGATTCAATCACTGGGGCAAGGGATAATGGAAATCCGAATCTTAAAATCGCTGGAATATTAGCAACACTATCGGATTCACGACGAAATGATAATAAAGAACTGCTAGAACTAATCAAAGAGGAATATAAAGACTTAGTGTTTAAAACCACTATACCTCGTCGTGCAGCAATCGGAAGACTATCTGTATATGGATTTTTTGATAATCCAGAACTTCGCCAAGCTACGGAAATACATAGAGATTTTATAAAGGAGCTGCTTTCACGTGTCACTCAAAAATAAATACAAAAGGCCAACACCCGATCAAGTGCCACCCAAAAAAAAGGGGAATTCAGAAGTTATAAGTAAAATGGTTCATAGCGAAACCATAAATACAGGTATACAGGAAACAGTAAATACAGAAAGAAAGATCAAAAAAGCTACGTTTGAATTAGATGCTATTCTACATAAAAAGCTACGAACTTTTGCTGCTTTAAACGATACCACTATGGTTGATATAGTTGAAAAAGCAATTAATGAGTACTTTGATAGAATGGAATATAAATAAGAACTGTAACAGAAAAAGCTAGTCCCGTAACAGCAAATGAACTAATGATTAAATAAGCGAATATCCAGAAAGTAGAATTTCACTGGTTTGATCATAAAAGAGACCTTTCGGTAAAAAGAAAGGCCTCTTTTACTTTTTTAGGTGGTAATATCACTTTACGAAACGCAATAATTCAATAGCAGCTTGAAAACGTCGTTCTCGTATCTCTAATGTATAGACGGCAAAAGGGTGGATAATCTTGATACGGTAGGAATTAGATTCAATCTCTATGAACTTGATAAGCTAATTGAAACACTGCTAAAAGCCCGTAATAATGCTTCAAAATGGGATTAATTAGACATAAAAGCAGCTAGAAAAAACAAGGAATTAACTGCTACTTGTTACGATGTTATTTTCTAAAGATAATTCCTTTGCGAAATGAATTTCTAACTTTTGAAAAAACAAAAGTATTTCCTTGAAGTGAAAAAACTAATATTGTTAATTTGAGAGGTGAAAAGGCAGTTGAAGGGCGATACAAAGAACATAAAAGAACAATATGACAGTGGGATGCAAGAACTTAGGGAATTTCTTAAAGCTGAAACAACTTGGCAGGACTTGACTTTTGAAGAATTCAGTGCGAAATCTGGAACTTTTAAAAGTTTACTCGTATTATCTGAGCTCGCAATGCAGGAAGGTGTCTATCCTGAGGAATATTTAAAGGATGAACTTCAACAAATTCTTCAAGGAATTAAAAGATTATTGCTTTAAAAAGAATCGTAACAGAAAAAACGAACCATTTTTTAAATAAAATCTAAAAAAAGCAACTGAAATCGTTTGTATTCAGTTGCTTTTTCTATCGCTATTTTTTTGTTAAAACTTATGCGTTTTGTTAGTCCAACTCGGTTGTCAATTGACGAGTTACACCTCTCAACCGACCCGTTAAATAACATCACTATACCCAGGCTTTAAACATTTATTCTTTTCTTGTTGCCGGCTTTTTCTTGCTACCGTTTTCCAACTTTTCATATATTCGGGCCAACTTTTCGTTATACTGGTCGTGAATTGTTTGCAGCTTCTCTTGATATTCCTGTTTTACTACCAGTATTGCACTTGCTTTTTCTAAGTCCTTTTGACTAGTTAATTGTGTTAACTGGTTACTATAATTAACCTTTAATGATTCCATTTCTCTTTCTTTGCTGATTAGTAGTTGCTTCTGCTCGTGAACGGTTGCCTTTAATTCCTCGATTGACGATACTAGTCGGCTTTCCTTTTGCTGAAACTGGCTTGTCATGGATTCTCTTTCATTGGCGAAGGCTTCTTTTAACTCTGCATTTTCAGTAGCATATCCCTTATACTGGTTAACCAATGACGATAAAGTATCAATCTTTTCCTTGTACTCATGGATCAATGACTGATTATTTTCAACCGTCGCCTGCTGACTTTCAAGTTGCTTCGATAATTCCCCTTTTTCCTGTTCCAGCACCTTTAGTATTTCTTGGGCCTGCTTTAATTCTACTACTGCATTATTAGCCTTTTCTTGATACTCGCTTATAATGGCTTCCCTTTGTTCCAGCTTATCAGTTACCTCTTTCACAGCATTGTCTTTGATATAGATTGATGATTGCACCATATTAGAAACTAATTCATAAATCCTAGCTGTATGTATATCTAATTCGGTTAACTCTTTGTTGTAATCTGAAGCCCCTTGTTTAATGGACTGCATTTCAGTAATAGCAACAGCCTTTTCAAACCACTCCTTTGCTGAATCCCCACTATTTTCAATCATAGATTTGACTTTTTCATATAGTTCCTCACTTACCTTTACTCCGAATGTCTTATCTGACATTTGGTTTACCCTCCTGTGGTTAACTTTTATAACATTATTATATCATAGGTTAACCATGTTAACTAAGGTTAACCATATTTTTTTCTTCAGGAACTAATGCCTGTATGTCTTAAGGATTGAAAAAAATCATTATTCAATAATATCGCCTCATTCTGTTTCTAGGTATTTTGTTACATTGGATTTTAAAAATAATGTTCACCTAATGTACAAACACTTCTATTTATTAAAGTGCTATGTTTTAGGAGTCCATAAATTAGTTTTAAGGGTGTAGATTCTTTATGATCTGCACCCTCTTTTTTATTGAATGGTTACTGAATAAAGGGAGGTATTAACGGATTTATTCTGTGGTTCAGGTGGGCTTATAGAAGGACTATAGCTAAGGAGTAGGTAATACCAATTGTATAGTATAACCAAGGCAGTCAGTCCCACCAGTGACAGGGGGAATATTAAAAATCACATGAGGTACCATCAGATGTCAAACACATATGCAAGTAGTACCATGACAAAACAGGAATAAAGCTGTATTCACTATCATAATAAGAACGGAAATAGCGATAACGAACGGTACCAACATACGAAGTTATTACCGTTAATACCATTGATTTTTTTACTGGGCAGGTGGGTACACAGGGGGCTAGGGGGTGTCAAGGGGTCCTCTCACCCAAGCCAAAGATAAATACCAATTTCCAAAACTCCGGCCGCAGGGGCTGTCTCAGTGTTGCTGAGGGCAATACTTCAGACGAATTAACTTTCACTTTATAGGGGATTGTTCGTTTAATTGTAATAGAATGAGAAATTGTTATCTTTATCATCCTGTTTAGGAGATTGTCGATACTGACGTTATTCATGCAGGAGGGGAATTTGGCTGCGGAGGATAACAAACTTTTGATCTATTTCATGGTGATGGAGTGTATGCATATAAATGCCTTGTTTTAAGCTTTTTTTCTAAAAGGAATGGTTAAGGATTGGGCAATTTTAAATCAATAAATAGGGCAAAAAAATTTTTGCCGACCCGTACAAGAAACACTGCATCACATTTTTTAATAGAATCGGTTTATTTTGTTACTTTATTTCTTATCTTGGTCTATTTTTCTGTCGAAAACATCTACTTATCGAACATCTGTCTGCTATAATATTGAGTATAGTCCAAGGCGGCCCTCTCTTAAATCAATAAAAAGGGGGTCGATGAAGTTGAAGAGAAAAATACTAGACTTCATTACCACTCACGAAAGCAAAATAAAAAAAGGCTTCGATTGGGCACTAACCATCGGAAACCTTCTTTTATTCGTTTTCAAAGTGTTTAATGGATAACCAGTAGCACTACACTTCCCACAATGTAGTACCATACGGACGGTAAGATCATAGTACATAAAAGAAAGGTGGTTCGGTTCGTGCCCACAAGCACTTGGACTTAAAACGGCTGCCGAACTGACTCCCACTCACCTTCTCTAATATTTATTATGATTCTTCCCTAAAAATGCTATACCTAAACGAAAAAACCTCAGGTTCCCACGCCCGAGGTTTTTTCATCTCTTAAATCATAAAAAGGTAATCTTTGAAGTTTAAAAACACTAAACTATAACCAGTTAAATTTACCGACAACTTAGCTTCCCACGGCTAAGGTCTCGGCCCTCCAATTGATTTTTTGACCATAAAAAGATCAAAAACTCCTCGCAACCTATCAGTTTTTAAATCCCACAAACATGTTTTGAACAAATTAATTAAGTAATCAAAGATGATAGGTTACTACCACAATAGTAGCATAACTTTGTTTAACTTTGTACACTTTTGTCTGACATTGTATGACATTTTCTGATACTTTAGGATTCTTCAGGATTCTTTAGGATACTCTAAAACGCTTCGAATGACAGAGTTATGGCTGTTCCACCTTTTTAAGATGGGTACCTTCCAAGGTATTTAAGAATCATCTTGAATCCCCGCTTGACTTAAACGTATTTCTAATTGTTCTTCTAATTTTCTTTATCTTTTTGTTTGTAGTCCGATATATAAAAGACAAGAAACACCCATAAAAATGCAATCCTCTTCAGAGAATTATATCCATAAACAATCTATCACCCTTTTATTTTCTCCCCACGCTTACTTTCCAAACAAACGGGCAAAAAAGCCTTTCTTTTTCTGTTCTTCCTGTGTGGCTGCTATTTGCAAAAGTTGCTGCTTTACCTCCTGGGATTCCCTTAATGATTCCATCAGCTTACGATCCCGTTGTTCCAGGCGTTCTTCAATGTATGTTTGCTGCTGTTCTAACCGTTGAACCAATTCACAATTGAAATTTTCCTGCTGTTCCAAGCGTCGCAATAACGTGCGGTTAAATTCATCTTGCGTTTTTACATGCTCTAACAACGTCGTCATTATATCCTCATTAGAACGTATTAAATCACGCTTTAAAACGTCGTTTTCTTCCTCCATTACTGCAGGAACGCCTCCCGTTCCCGCCTCGAACGCCCCTTTACCAAAGCGATCTACAACCAATTTTGCAGCGTTCTCTAATTGCATATTGTGGTGCTTCACCAGATTCTGAAAATGCCGTAATACGACTACATCATTCTCTACAAATATCCGTTGTTTATGGTCGTTCCTCATGAACGCATACCCGTTCTTCTCAAGGGAAAGACACCATTTTCTTAGCGTGCTATCTCCTATATCTAATGTTGTATTTATCTCTTTAGGCGAATACGCCTTCTCAAATACACCTTCCATTCACCTTCACTCCCTGATAACGTTCTTTTATACGTTCTATTTTCAAAGGTGAAAATCCTCTAAAAGAAATGTGAGGCACTTTTTCGTGTCCTTTCGAAAAAAACTACCAAAATTGATTTTTCATGCCTTATAGGTGTAGCAAAATCACCAAAACGACTGTTTTTTTCAGTAAAAAACACCATTTTGCTACACGCTCTCATATCAAAATTCACATTTTCGTCTTTTGATATGAGAGCAGATTACACTTATCATTCGAAGGGAAGGGAGTTGAAAAAAATGGAGAAGCACAAGATCACAGAAAGTTTTTACTGGGTGAAAACGAGGGATAAAATCGGAGGAACCATTAGAACAAACGTGTATAAACAAGATAATGGTATTTTTGAAGCCTATTCTTATTACTGGCAAGATGAAGATGAAGCTATTGTCGGCTTCAGTGAAAGCTACGACGATGAACAGGCTATTAAGTGGTCCAGAAAAGAATTGAGGAAGGAATGGAAAAGCGAAAAGCTGCTTACATAGGCATTGCAAAGAACATCAAATAAGCTTTTTTTGTTTTATCAAGCCACTTTGTGCAATATTTTCACACCATTTTCTGCGCACATTAAGCACACCTAAGAAAATAAGCAAAAACTAAACATTTCTTAACGCGTATGTAAAGGCTAAGCCCTTGACGCTACTGGATTTCTCCATTGCTAAGTCATTACGCAAAAACGAACCAGAATCTTAGGATTTTCAAGGCATCATTAGACGTGCGCACGGCCCCATAATCAGCCGAATAAGCGACTTTAAAAATACCGCCAGATTTTTTTTTCCTTGCCCTAAAAAGAAAAGCCGGATACCGTCAGGAAACGGGCATAAGGACCGCAGCAAAAGGATTCTACATTCAGGAGTCCTTTTATTCTGGTTTCTTAGGTTCCTTAAGATAATTAGGTTTCTTATCAAAATTTTTAAATTTATCATTCAATTCTACTTTTTGGCGATTTTCATAACCCCTATAAAATAAATGAGGCGAAACCATGTACTGCCCCCCTAATGATTTCCCATACCTCTTTTTTAGAAATCCCTTTTCACATAATAATTTAATAATGTCACTTACAGTTTTGGTACTTACTCCACAATCATGCGCAATTTCTCTTTGAGTTTTATCCAACCTATTATACCTTAAATCCAGGTTATCAATTATGTAACTTACCACCGCCGCTTGTTGCTCCCCTTTTATAAGCTTGATCAGTGCAACCATATTATCTTGGTCCATTTTTAAAAATTTTTCTGCCACAATCCTATTCCTCCAATTATTTGTTGTAGATAATTACTACAACTATACACCTAAACTACAACAAAGGAAAACACCGCCACCCTTGATAAACAAGGATAAATTTCCTTTTTCTCTTTTATTCTCTCTTTTTCTTTTAGCATAACTTAAAACCGGCATAAAAAAGAGTGGCATATGCATAGCACCGCAAGTGGTGTGCTCTTTCTTGAACAACAGCACGCATACTTCAGTACTTAAACTAGCTCACGGGAGGCTTTCGCCTCCACCCTTTTTGAACCTTCTTCACGTTTCACGTAGGTTACGTTGTCTTTATGTTCTTACTCCAATCAAGCTGTTTGTTGGAATAAAGACATAAAGCATGTATGCATAAGCATGGCACCGCAAGCGGTGTGCCCTTTTTTGAATTTCACTAAGAAAAGGAGAAGAAAAGTATGAAAGAACATGCCCTTTATTACCATTATGAATTGCTTGAGTTGAAAAAGTTAATTACGGACATTGAGGAAGCTATTGAATGGGCAGAAGCAGCTGAAAGTCACTTAACTTCTGAAAATGACCCAGATAGCATATTTGGAATATCTATTTCTTATTCAAAAGTCAGCTTGGTTAGATCTCTAGAAAAATTCAAGTATCAGCACGATAAGATTGTTCAGAGTATGTCTAACCTTTATATCTAAAACAAAGAAAGGTAGTGAAGAACAATGGGCACCAAAAACGCACTCGATTACCATAAAGAATTATCAGAACTACAAGTTCTTACAGCATCAATAACGTATACACTGGAACACTTTAAACTTACATATGACTGGATTTATAACAAATACGAAGAGGAATACCGTAATGTAAAAAATCCATTACCATTCGGAGCGACTGGACTTGCTAGCCATGCAATGACAATTTCTATGGCTGAAGATGACTTAAATAAAGCATATACCATTATAAAAAATAGACAGGATTTCATCGAAAAAAGGCTTTCAAGTCACTCTTTTTAATTTTTCACCAGCAACATTTACTGCTAAAAGGGAGGCGCCCCTCCATTCTTTTCGGTTTTGGGGCTGTCGCCCTTTCCCGTTTTGAAAGATTACACGTTCAACGTTGGTTACGTAGTCAATATGCACTATTACTGAAGTATCGATAGTGTCATTGATGTTAAGAAACATGGGAGGCTTTCGCCTCCACCCTTTTTGGAATCTTTTAAGGTTTCACAAAGACTGCGTTTTCTTTGTGGTCATATACTTACGCTAGCGCGTGGGGTTATGTATTAAAACTGTCTTTATAGGCAGTTTTTTTATTTTACTAAAGGAGGAATCTTTATGTATTCAGTCCAACATGGCATCCAATTTGCCAGGACACTGACAGAAAAAAGCTGCTTAGTTTCGAGATTACATTTAAAAGGGGTGGAAAGATCAAGTTATTTTACATTACATCAAATCGCTTGGAAAATACTTCGTCGGCAGCACAATGCTGAAATAGTCAAAAAGTTAGCTGGGGACGAGATGATCGAGTGTGTAACAGAGGCTTTAAAACTTACATTTGGTACTGAACCAGATGAACAACTAGTTAGTTACTATTACTTTAGTATTCGTGACCATAAAAACAATCTAGAAATCTTAAAGACACTTCCTCATGGACAAGTAATTTTAACCAACTATCAAAAGGTTTTAAAAGACAACTTCGATTGGGAAGATAGTCTTCAAACAGCCACTTGGTATCTTAAAAATAACATGGTTAATGCACTTTACGAGTTTTCTTACGAAAATATCATCCTAGTACAATCCGAGTTATTACTACTACAAAGAAATAAAAACGCCATGGATTTTTTCAACGCTTGGTGTACCTGGATGGAAGAATACACACGTTGTAACGCATTCCTCGTCAACAACTACGGTTACATCTTTAAGTTCCAAAATGGGGCGTTTGAAAGCTATGGTCACATTGCAAATTTATACCGCAAAGGAGATATTCCATTCGATCTTCCAGCACAACCGAATCTACGTTTTAACCTGCAGCAATCATCCAACAACGATGGTTGCTTTTTTTGATTCACAAAGAACGGGGGGTGGGGGAGACATCCCCCTTAGAACTAAATCAAAGGAGGATACTATGTATATCACTAAGCATGTAATCGAACGGTTTCAAGAACGGATTACCTTTGAGGCTTCAGAGGTGGTTCGTTTTTTTATTGAAAGGGATATTGAGGACAGTGAACACATGTATCAAGTCAATAACATTGAAAAACGCATTAAGAATGGCATTGTCTACGTTCTTGATAAGACTAATAAACGGAAACCTACAGTCGTTACTCTTTATCTTTTGGACGGTAATTAAACACCGTTCTCCATAAGCACAGATACCGTTCTAGCACCAATACTGGCGCTTTATCCTAGCTTTTCACCTTAACAACCTTAGGTGTGCTGCGTTAATGCATTGAAGTGACGAGATTAAAGGGTTTATTCGTGTTTTTGCCTACAAGTCACCTATTGAAAAAAGCTAAGATTTGCTAAAAAATAAAGAACAATTTGTGACGGCAAAGGAGAACGCACCTGCTGCAAGGAATTGTTTGTGCTGGAGGTGATGATCAACATGAAACAAATTATGGAAAAAAACGTACCGCATTGTATTTTTTGTGAAGAAGAAATGGTAGCTGGGCAATTTGTTTACCTGGACGGGATAAACGGCATTGTTCACGCTAAATGTTCCGAATGGAAAGAGGATTTCATCCAAGACAAAGGGAAGTACGAGGAAATCGTCAGTAAATATCCACTTTATTTTGAAAAACTGAAAGTGTAAGCCCTTAGGGTGTCCTCCAACAACAACAGACACCCTATTCTACTTTTACAATAAAAAAAGCTGCAAAAATGGCAGCCAATTAATCTAGTATTCGGTTTAGATAATACTACAAATCACATGATTTCCGGCTATTAGATATGCCATCCCGCAATTTCAGTTGCAATCTGGCTAAAATCCTCAGGTAAATCTTGGCTTTTTCCCGTTCCAAATACTCGGCACCGGCTGCCATGGTTCATTCCACATTTTCATCCTCTGAACTGAATTTACTGGAATCACCGGCACACCTGGGAGCGAAAAACCAAAGGAAAAGGAAGAATGCTCTGAGTTAAGGGAGATTTAAACCCCGTCTCTCGCGCCGTATAAGGCGAAAAATGATTTTAAAGGGGATAAAGTCACCTCAATCAAAAAACCGCTTTAAGGGACCAAAACAAAAGCCTAGTGACGCAATTGGCCTAAAAGAAAATGAAAATGGATTATTTGGGGTGTTAGCGAATAAGGCCATTCTAAATGAACTACAGCGTTTCAAGTGGCTTATAAGGAGGTAAATACCTTTATCCCCAAAAGGAAAATAGCAAAATTGGGGTGAAAATTCCTCCTTAAAGTTAAAAAAATCTCGTAAATAAAACAAGGAGTGCTGACCACAGCAGTCCCTGTTCGTTTTTATTCTTGGAGTTGTAATAGTTTTTTAATTTTTGGGACGGATTCTAGTGGAGTTGGATATTCGTAGATTTCAAACAGTACAAGGTAGTCATTTCGATTCCACCAACCAGTGTAGTCATAAAATGGATCTTCATCTACTTTTGCTAGTCCTTCATTTTCAACGCGCTCTACCCGTTTTATTTCTCCTGTATAAATGTTTTTTACATAATCACCAGGGGTTGCTATACAAGGTACATAAATAATCATAATCTCCCTCCTTTCAAATGGGTTATCCATATATATCGGTATTTTTAGAGTGGTGTTCAATTTTTTTTCAAGATTTGGAGAAAGAAATAGATTATTCGTTGGATAATATATTTTTAAATTATCCTTTTCCTTCTCCGTCAAATCCCTTTAATACCAATACTTAGAACTACATTTTAAGTGTAGCGGGTTTTTTGTTGCTCATTTAGTTCTTATACGCATTTTTTTGAGTAAATCCAAAAATAAAAAACGGGAGCTCCCTTGAAGGTTTATTTCTAAAAAATCCGTCGTTTTAATTGTTAATCTTTTATTTTTAACTTTTGGGCTTTACTTTCGACTTCTAAGCGTTAATCTAAAATCTTTTTGGCTTTATCTTATTCAGTTTTTATTTCTAGGTTTTAGACCCTTAAATTAAGAATGAAATCAATAATCCTATGAATAATAATTATTTTTAAATTATTCATTTCATTGTTCATTTCATTATTCATCCAAAGCTTGATACATCAATGGTTTGCGCCGTCTATTTTATGACAAAAATGAAACCATCCTAAAAACGTTGCTAATTTGCAACCTTTTACAAATTTCATACCCCTCAAAAAAATCATTCTCCTAGCCCTTTTAGTGTTTTATATCCAATAAAACAGGCTTGATCGATTTATCTTAAAATAGAACGACAATATGGAAAAAATATATTTTTTCTCAAGTACTCCTAGTATTACTTTTTTCATCTTTAAATCTAGCAAGGTTTTCGTATTTCTTAAGACACATCATCATTGATATCATTTTTTCTATACCTTCAGCTTCAGCTTTTGTTCGAACAAACTTTTTTATTAATTCATCAACATTCATGAATAATATCACTCCTTTCTTTCCGTTAATTTAAGGGGAAATCTTTTATTATTCGAAGTAAAAATAAGAAAGAGTATTTAATCAAAGGTGCCTCTATTAATAAATGGAAGAAGTGATTTGTTCATAGTTAATTAAAAAAATCCCTTTTTCTTGAATTGATATTTTTGTAGAGTTTATACTTGACACAAGTTCATGTGTGGAAACAAAAAAAGAGCTTTAAGCGTGTTCCTTGGTGCTACCAACACCCTGAAACCGTCAATCGTGCCAGAACCACGACAAACTTCTGCTCAAAACTCTTATCTAAACAATATTATGTAGCTATTTTAAGGGATATAATATGTTTTTTTCAAGTGTTTTACTTTGTCTATTTTTAGGGAGCGCTGTTTGTCGTATGAAGATCTACGACGAGCTACGTTCTTTTTGTTTTCCCAAAAAGGAGACGATATATTATGACAAAGACTACTTATCGGAATGTAAAAAAAGAAAAATTTACACCGATTTCTAATTCATTATTATGGGATAAAGAATTATCCTTACAGGCTAAAGGTTTGTTAGCAATCTTTTTATCTAATACACTAGGCTGGAAACTAAACATAAAAGAAATCTCCACTCGTTCAAAAAATGGCCGGGATGCTCATTATAAAATCGTTAATGAACTAATCGAACTTGGATATTTTTCAAGGATCCGGGTAATAGATTTTGTTACAAAAACATTCGAAGAAATGATTTATATTTTTTCAGATATTAAACAAGAAGTAGCAGATGAACTTGAAAATATAAAGCAACGGTCAGCCACAAACGGTAAAGACTTAATCATTGAATATAAAACAAAAAAAGATAAAACAATGAAGGAAAATGAAAATGAACCGTATCCTGAAAATCAGGATACGGTGTTTCAGAATCCGGACGTTGAGGGTAGGGGAAATCAGGACATTAATAATATCAATCAAAATAATATTATTAAAAATAATAATATTAATAATAATACTAACCTTAATCTTAACCTTAATCTTGTTAATAACTATGATGTTTTATCGAACGCTCAAATTCCCAACGATTTAAAGATCAAAATTAAGGCTATGATTGTTTCAAATAAAATATCTTTATCAGTTGAGGATTTTCTACACATTCAAGATGCGTATCATTATCAAATTCAAAGAGAATATGTTATACCACATTGCAGCTGTGATGATCCTATAGCATTAAATGAATATGAGTTTACAAGTACAGTAATCAAGATGCTTGAGACCGTTAAAGATATCGAAAACATGAGAGGGCTTATTAAAGATTGGGTTGAAAAGGGATACTACTATAAAAAAGATAGGTTGCATATTTCTGATTATTCCAGTACTGGTAGTATTAATAATAATTTGTTGTCCAATTGGTTAAGTAAATAAAATCTTATCATGTTTCATAACGGGTGTATTTGGAGCCTAGGAAAGTCTTGGTATCATTCCTCGTAACATCATTGAAAAGTATCTAAAAAAACAATAACAAATCTTAACCACAAGAAAAAACCACACAACAAGTCTTTACCAGATTTGTCTGTGTGGTTTTTTCTATATGGTCATTACTTATTTCTTGCAAATTACAAATATTTTAGCTTTTTAATTTTTCGGTAACCGCCGCATCCCTTCTCATGATTTCAATTAATATTTAGTAGGTACTTTTAAGGTGATTTAGTAGTTCCCTAGCTGCCTCTAATCGAACTTTTTCATCTGTTGCATTATTTGCCAAGTCTTTAAGAATTTCTAGTGTATTAGCGAGCAAGTTCTCTTTATCCTTTGCTGGAATGTGAGTATTGGGCTTCTCTTCTGGATTATCAGAAATAAACTTTAGTAAATCAGCTTCTTCTATAGTTCCATGATATTGTGCGATAGTCCTAATATTTTTAAGTAAGGACTGCATAGAGGCATTAAGTTGGTTGAATGCTACTGGAGTAAACCATCTTTTTACCGAATGCGCATGAGACATTTTCATGTCTTCATATTCTTTGGCCCACCTATATGGACCTACTTCTCCTATATGGACTATGTTTCCTTGTCTAATTAATACTAGATCCCCCTCTTGCATTGTTCTAACAAATGCATTAACTAATCCTAAATTTGTCAGAAGTGATTGCCCTTCATAACCATTAGATTTTAATGCCTCTCTAATATCCTCTTTAGTAGCATTGGTTAAGTCTCCTGTTTCCTGCCAACCAATCGTAACCACATTGTCTCTTAGAAACACGTCAATCCGTTCTGTGTTATTCGGTTTGCTTCTTAACATAAAGATTTTCATAAATTAAACCTCCTATTTTTAGTATTAATTTAGTAGCTACTTAGTAGGTGTCTAAGTTAAGAATAGTTGGTATTTGTTTCTAAGTCAACATTTATTTTTTACTTTTTTTGCAGGCACAGTAGAGATAGGTCATGAAATCAATGTGCTTGCAAATAAAAAAGACTGCCAGTGTTGGGCAGTCCAATTGTTTTAATAGTAAAAGCTTTTCCGGCAAGTGTTCGCCTTTCCTAAGTTGTGAATATACGAAAAAGGAAAGAAGTTAAAGTTTTTCTTTAGCACTATAAAAAGGAGTCCAGGCTTATATTAAAGCCTAATGCCACTAGCTGCATTATCATCAAAAAATTAGCTTTCTTGATATACCTCTGCAACGAATCACTTCTCTTATGCCTGGTCTGCTTCATAATCTGACGCTCAGCCTTTCTAGCCCTCGCAGCTGTCGAACAAAACCCGCTTCTTAAACTATGAGCGCCATACCGATTTGGGTCCAATCCCACCCTTTCACAACAATCCTCTCCATAGAACATTAGAATTGAATGTATTTTTTGATAAATTCATACATTTAAATAAAAATTAAAAAATAACACACACAAATAGTTGAACACACATTGTGTGTGTGTTATATTATATTCACAAGTTACGGTGTGTGTATAGGGTGGATGTTGATGAAAAGGAAGGTAGTGAATAGTTTGGAAACAAATTTGCGTACAACAAAAGAAATAAGCGAATTACTAAATGTTTCAGAGGAATCTGTCCGAAGATGGATACGAAATGGGGATTTAAAAGCTCAATTGGATGGGAAGAGCTATTTAGTTGATGAAGAAACTCTTAATAAATTCATACAAGAAAGAGCAAAGGTACCAGGAACAACTATTTCTAAAACCGTAGCAACTGAGGTAGCACTCTCAGCTATAAATCCAATTATTAAAGGACTTATTACTGCAGGAGCTGCCGGTTTATTAAATAAAGCAGCAAAAACTAAGTTGAATAATGGTGCTGGAACTTCACATGTAACATCAAATGACGAAACAATTGAATTAAAAGATATAAAAATTTACATCGAAGCATTACAAAGAAAGAAAAAGAAAATTGAACTGGAATATCAAATGAAGTTACTTGAGATTGAAGATGAAATTGCCGGTTATATGGTGTTAATGGACAAGACTAAAAAGAGCGAAAATTCGTAAATCTATCCCAAATGGCACTAAAGGTACTTCCAACCCTTATAAAAATAATTATTTAAAAGTGAAGGAGCGATTAAGGATGGAAAAAGAGAAACTTATTAAGTTAGGTAAAGATATGGTGATAGCAGTTATTCCGGTAGTAACAACGGCACTAATTAACATTCTAAAAAAATAAGGGGAAGATGAAAAATGTTCTGGATAAAAATTATAGTTTTTGTTTTGCAATTGATTTTGGAAGGAATGTCTAAAGATGAGGCAGCAGCAGCTACTGCTATGAAGTTTGGTGTCAACAAGTCCGATATCTTAAAAAGATTGTAGTAATGTATTTGCAAACTCCAGCCAAGATTTACATAAAGGGAACGGGGCTAAGCTAAGATAAATAAGGAGGAACAAGTATGTTTATTAAAGACGGTAATAAAGAAATTCAATTCGGCAGTGGAGGAGATGTATTTTTAGGTACCTTAGCAATTGGTGCAGTTACATTTTTAGGCTATAAGCTTATGGAAGGTGGCAAAATCGTCTTAGAAAAATTAATTGGAAGAGACGATCTGCCCGAAGTTCTTGATAAAACATCAAAAATCATTAATTTGGAAGACCATAAGAATAAAAGCATAGAAAAAAATATAAAAAGAACATGGAATAAATAGTTCCGTAGTTCCTTTAAAACCCCTAAACATTCGGTTAGGGGTTTTTTATATTTCGGAACCCCCCCACGATATTAAAGGTGCGTTGTTATCTAAAAACATACATTCAGCAAAAATCACAGTTTGTTTAGACGAATCAAATTGTGCTAAAACCACTACTTTCTATGAATCGAAAGAAACAGTAAATATTAATTAGCTTATTTCGGGGTTATGAATACCTAGCAGTCTATTAATAATACCATA
>NZ_BCVA01000058.1 GCF_001591505.1 Neobacillus niacini NBRC 15566 | reverse complement strand
TCACTGCAGCACCTCTGCATTGACCCAAACTTCTTTAAATACCAGACTTCGGTCACTGTAGCACCTCTGCATTGACCCAAACTTCTTTAAATACCAGACTTCGGTCACACCAGCACCTCTGCATTAACCCAAAATACTTTTCATGCCAGGCTTCGGTCACACCAGCACCTCTGCATTGAAAAATAATGGCTGTCGAGACTTTCTCGACAGCCTGAAGCACCTATATAGGTGCTTTTAAGTTAATTGCATATTTGTAATGCAGGTACCGTCATTCTCAAAGGTAGAAATTTCTGATTCCGCTACTTTTCCATCATATTCAATCTTTATTCGATATGTTTTATCGCGCGGCAACCATAAATCAAGAAATCCATTAGTTTGAGATTTCACCTTTTCGTCTAGAATCAAATTGCCATCAATATCTTCAATGTATACATCAAAATCTTCTTCAACCAATTCACCTTGACAACCTGTCAAGCTATGATTCGTTCAAGGGTGCGTTTCATTTACATAAGGTGCAATAGAAACGAAAAAGTCCTCTCCAGACAAGTCATAAACTAACTCTTTGCCATCACTTTTCTTAACAATTAGCTCTTGAGAGGTAATAGATGCAGACACATTCTTGGTTTTATTTGAACTATAGTCTCCTACTAACTCTCTCACGTTTTCAACTTCTTTATCTTTTAAAGAAGTATCTTCTTTTGAATCAGCTTGTCCACAACCAGCTAGCACGGCTGATATAAATATGATTGGCAGGAAAACTTTTGCCTTCATGAAACGTTTCACTTCCTTTCCCTGTCTGGTTACCAAACTATTATAACATCGTTATTTCATCTATAGCTGATTGGGTGCTTTTTTCGGATTTTTTGATGTTACCTTCGTTTGACTGTCTAAGGAAGCCCCACAGAAAAAATATGCTTACGATCGTAATTACAACTGGCGGAGAAAGAGTGACAAATCACAAATGAGTGACGGAAAGTGAACTTCATGTCAAATAACAGTTAGCAACAAAGTAAGGCAGCTATTTTGAACAATAGCTGCCTTCCCTCTTACAAATATTTTCGATGAACACCTTTTCCGTCATAAGAAAACAACATTCTTCGATCTTCAATCATTGTTTCAATATGAACAGGTCTTCCCCATAATTGTTGGATATATGGTAATACTTTTTCAAGATATTTCACATCTAATTCGACACCTTCAAACCAATGTTTTAAATATAGTTCCCCGTTCTTCAAATAGTCACCATCATTGACAGTAATGTATGGGAATCCTCCATTTACACGCATATTAACCAATTGGTCACGTACGTGTTCCCATTGTTTATCAACGATTTTGTAATCCCTTCCTTGTTTCTGGAAAAGATACATATCTTCTCTCATTACAAGGTCTTTGTTTAAATAATTTCGTAAAAACGATATATCTGATTCAACTTCGCGGACTTCAAACATCTTCTCCCGGCCAGAACCAGGCACAACCCCTCTTCTAATCATATCTTCCGTTGGGTTATTATACCGTTCTTCAATATCCTCAAATATTTTAATTCCTAAATAGTAAGGATTAATTCCTGTTTTTGATGGCTGAACAACCCCTGCATTTAATTTTGCGAATTCAATTGCTTCACCACTGGTTAAATCCATTTCTCTGATGATTCGTTGATGCCAATAAGATGCCCAGCCTTCATTCATGATTTTCGTTTCAAGCTGCGGCCAAAAGTAAAGCATTTCTTCACGCATCATCGTTAAAATATCCCGCTGCCAATCAGTTAACTCTCTGCTATACGTTTCAATAAACAATAATAAATCCTTCTCAGGTCTTGGAGGAAATTGTTTCTTTCTAGGCTGAGCCGGCTGCTTTTTGTCTTTCTCGTCTAACCTCCATAAATCATCATAAGGAGTCGCTGTTTGTTGGATTTCTTCTTCAGCCTCATCTTCAAGTGACCAAGCAAGTTTCGGTCTCATCAGTGAAGGGTCAATATGTTCATCAATCGCCAGTACAGCATCAAGAAAAGTCTCAACTTCCTTTTTACCAAATTGAATTTCATAACGGCGAATTCTCTCTGCTGTGGCTGCCATGCTTTCGACCATATCCCGCTTGGTATTTTGGAAACGAACATTATTTTTAAAGAAGTCACAATGTGCAAGTACGTGTGCGACGATTAATTTGTTTTGAATGAGCGAATTAGAATCTAATAAGAAGGCATAACAAGGATCTGAATTGATTACTAATTCATATATTTTACTTAACCCTAAATCATAGTGAAGTTTCATCTTGTGAAACTGCTTCCCAAAACTCCAATGTGAAAATCTGGTAGGCATTCCATAGGCACCAAATGTGTAAATGATTTCTGCTGGGCAAATTTCATATCTCATCGGATAAAAATCTAAGCCAAAGCCTCGTGCAATTTCCGTAATTTCACTAATTGCATATTCAAGAGCTTTGCGATCGTCCCCATTCATCGCCATTCCCCCTTTTCCTCTTACCACAATGTATGAAGAAAATCTGGGAATGATGAAACAAGATGTAAAAAACAACAAGTCTATCTGCTTATTTTCGCTTTTTTAAGCGCATTGCTTCTTTTGCCAGTGTGAGTCCCACAAATTTATTTCTTTCCCATTCAGTCTCAAAAACCGACAGCGGCGGGGATGTTTCACCCACAAGCGGGCTAATTTCAATGGTCATAGCCGGAAGATGATAGCGGGTAATAAACCAATCGGTGAATCCTCCTCCAGTTGCCTGTTTTGGAGGCTTGCCAAGCTTATATCCTGTCAATTTTGACACTTTCTTAGCAATGCGCTTATCACGCTGAAGATGTTTACCATTATGATAATTCCAAAAAACCTCTTCGCCTGAAGAATGATAGGCGACAGCAATCACAGGATTAATTTCGCGAATAAATTTTGTTAATACCTTTACTTCTTTCGCTTCTAAAGGTTTCCTGCCTTTATAAAATTGATAAGAAGGGAATTTTGGTTGAGAATTTAAATTTTTCCATCCTGCAGGATATTGCCTATTCAAATCCACTCCCTGCCCGTTTGCTTTCCAACGATCAAAATTTTTTACTCCTTCATTCATTGCTAACAAATGTTTTTGATGATTTTTAGGGAATTTATCCAGTGTATTTTGTTGGATTGTCACACCATCCGGATTAAGCATAGGAATAAACCAAATGGCAACATCGTTTAAAATACAGGTTGAATACGTCCCAAAATCAGTTTGATTTTGATAGGCTTCTGCATACTCTTCTAGCTTCTTCATTAAAAGCATACTGGTCATCCATTCACGTCCATGATGCGCACCTATTAGAACAATGCTATGCTTTCCTTCACCAAGTTTAATCGCATAAATTTCCCTGCCAAAATGGCTTCTGCCAATACCTAATACATCTACGTTTTTATACCTTTGATTTATTTTTGCTATATCTTTTTTTAGTACGTCGTACGAATAAGGATGGTTTGTCTCAACAACCTTTGCCTTTGATTCCATTTCCAAATGTAAAAATAAAACTAACATAATTAGTAATACTTTCTTCATGCTGCCTCCTTTTAAAACAAATACGTTTCTTGTTATACAGGTAAAAGTTGAAAACACCGTTAAATCGGCATGTCCAACATTTTCTGTGAAATATATCTGCAAAATATCATAAAATAACTTCAACTCCTAGTAAGGAGGAGACAAAACAAATGAATAAAATGGATTACGATCGTGCTTTGTATTATACACATCGATCTGAATGGGATAATTTGCTGATACTCATGGTACGAACAAAAGACCAATTGTTATCAAAGCGGATAGAGCAATTCCTGCATGCCTATCACTTTGAACGTGATTACTCAGTTATAGAAAAGAAATTATATTCACTGCTTCGTTACATCGACCATGCTAACGAAACCGTTGAATCTGATAATGAGTTACCGATGTATAGTCTTTCCTGAAATATCAAGTGGATACTGTTGAGAAATATTTACCAAACCGGACCAAAGAATTCCACCAAAAAACGGCTTCCTCAAAGGAAGCCGTTTTAAAAGTTATTATGCAATTGGATATTGTTGTACTAGTGGATGAAGGACTATTTCATCAATAAGCATATACTTTGGAGCTGAAGCCATATACACAACTGCATTTGCTACATCTTCCACTTTAAGCCAATCATGTTTTTCTGGCAGTCCTTGCTTCGATTCAGCAAAATAGGTATCGACCATTCCTGGATTGATGGTACCCACCCGGATACCATACTCACGCACCTCTTGTGCTACTGATCCAGAGAAGCCTTGGACGGCATACTTCGTAGCCGTATAGGCAGCACCGTTAGGAATGGTATACCTGGCTACATCAGATGAAATCGTTATGATGGTCCCCGATTTTCGCTCTTTCATATGTGGAAGAACAGCTTTGGTTGCAAGGAAAACCCCTTGTACATTCACTTCAAAAACCTTTTTCCATTCTTCCAGTGTTACATCCTCTGTTAATTTAAAGAATCCAATACCTGCATTATTAACCAACATGTCTACATGACCATACTCTTCAATCGTTTTTTTAACGACTTGCTGTAAGTCTTCTTCTTTTGAAACGTCAGCTTGAATTGGCAGGATATTTGAAAATCCTTTTCTCTTTAGTTCATCTGCCGTTTCTGAAATTTGCGCTGAACTCCCAATTAACGCCAGTTTCATTCCTTGTTCAGCAAGTTTTACTGCAATTTCTTTGCCAATTCCTCTTGAAGCTCCAGTTACAATCGCAATTTGGTCCTTGAGCACGGCTTTTCTTCCTTTCATGTTAAATCTAAGATGTGAGGACAGATTTTAGTTTTTTGTTACCATTTTAACCTTTTCGTCTACCAGTCCCATAAAATTCTTTTCAATTTCAAGTAACTTACTTCTGCTCTCCTCTAAGCTAGTACTATTTACACCAAAATAGAATTTAACTTTTGGTTCAGTGCCAGATGGTCTTAAACAAACCCATGAGCCATCTGTGAAGGTATATTTTAAAACATTCGATTTTGGTAATTCAATTTTCTCATCACCATTTGCTGTTTGTCGGATACCTGTTAGGTAATCTTCTGACATGGAAAGGGTTAAGTCTCCAAGCTGCTTAATTGGCTCAGACCGGAAAGAAGCTAAAATACGCTGAATTTGTTCCGCACCTTCTTTACCCTTTAAGGTTAACGATCTAAGACCTTCCTGATAAAACCCGTATTTTTCAAAGACTTGCATTAAACCTTCATAAAGTGACATACCCTGTTTTTTATAGTAGGCACACACTTCTACCGCTAAAATGGCAGCTTGAACAGCATCCTTATCCCTTGCAAAGTCTCCGATCAAATAACCATAACTTTCTTCATAACCAAATAAGAAAGAAAACTCTCCAGTTAACTCATATTCCTTAATCTTTTCAGCAATAAACTTAAAACCAGTTAGGACATCAAAAGCAGCTAAATTGTAAGCTTCTGCGATTTTTCTGCCAATTTCCGATGTCACTATCGTTTTTAATACGGCGCCATTTTGAGGAATTGTTCCTTTGCTTTGCTTTTGGGTAAGGATGTAATCTAATAATAGTGCTCCCGTTTGGTTTCCTGTTAAAACAACATACTCACCTTGAGGATTCAGAACAGCAATTCCTAAACGGTCAGCGTCAGGATCTGTTGCAATTAACAGGTCTGCACCCACTTCTTTACCGTCCCGTATGGCTAATTCAAATGCCGCATGTTCCTCTGGATTTGGACTTTTTACAGTTGAAAACTCAGGATCTGGCAGTTCCTGTTCCTTTACCACTGTAACGTTTGTATAGCCTAAAGCAGACAAAGCTTGGCGTACCGGTTTATTCGCTGTTCCGTGTAATGGTGTAAACACAATTTTTACATCTGTTTCACTTGAAATCGATGGATTTTCAGAAATGGTTTTTAATTTTTCGATATAAGCTTGGTCAATTTCTGCACCAATGGTGTTAATCAACCCAAGGGATCTAAGATTTTCTTCAGATTCTACCTCTATCAACAACTCATTTTCTATTTCATTTACTCTAGCAATTACCTCGTCGGCTGCATCTGGAGGCAGCTGCCCTCCATCAGAACCATATACTTTGTATCCATTGTATTCTGGCGGGTTATGACTGGCTGTAATGACAATTCCAGAAAAGGCGTTTAAATTTCTTAATGCAAATGATAATTCGGGTGTTGGTCTTAATTCATCAAATACGTAAGTTTTAATTCCTTTCGTTGCAAGTGTTCTTGCTGCCTCCATACAAAACTCTGGAGACTTATGTCGTGAATCATAGGCAATTACTACGCCTTTTTGTTTTGCTTCAAGTCCTTGTTCTTCTATGTATGCTGCTAAACCAGCAGAAGCCTTACGAACCGTATATAGGTTCATCCGATTGGTACCAACCCCAATCTCCCCGCGCATTCCACCAGTTCCAAACTCTAGATTTTTATAAAAAACTTCCTCAAGTTGTTTTTCATCGTTCTTAATTACCTCAAGCTGCTGCTTTAACTCTTCATTCAAATTAGAGTATTCGATCCATCTGTTTGCATTTTCTTTCCAACCCATCACTAAATCCTCCCTGTAACTTCCATATTGATTATTGTTTGAATTTGCCAATAAATTTAACCTTCCTTTTATTTTATATTTTATCTCTATAAGTTCAAGGATAATAATAAAAAAAATGTCTGCTTTTTGCAGACATTTTTCTCCCATATTAGACAAGTAATTCATTTGCTGCTTTGGTATAAATGCTAAATACACTGTTTTTCATATTTTTTGCTTCAACGAATTGTTCAAACTCAAACGGAAAGAAAAGACCAAATTCTTGCAGATTGGTAACATTTTTATTGAATAATGCTGCATACTGATCATCGAGAGTTGGAGACTCGAGTATTGAAATCACTGTTTGCATACTTGCCATAACTTGAAAGGCGTCCTTTAATGTATTAAAGTCATCAGGAGTATGCAATACTTTTAATTGTTCAAACTCACTTATTTCCTTATCCGTAAAATAGAGTGGAAAAACAGTTGAATAGATATACCTCACAAGTTCACAAATTTCTTCTTCCTGACCCGGTGTCGAGGCAAAAACAATTTTCACTTGTAACCCACCTTTGCGATAGACATAAACTATCGTAATATATATACATAAGAATAGCATATTTGTTGATCAATGTTCGGTGGTAATTATAACCACGGTATAAGATGGAGAAATCACAAGATTAAAGGAGTAAAAATGCTAAAAACAACGCGGAAAGGCAATTGGATGGAAATCATTACACAAAAAAAATGGGAAGGAAAAACGATTGAGGATATCTTTCGTAAGGAATGGGAGGTGCCTAAAAAGCTTACCCATTTATTCCGGATGGAAAATACCGTATTAGTAAATGGTCTGAGAGCAAATTGGAATCATCCGCTAAAAAACGGTGATAGGGTCCTAATTAAACTTTTTGAGGAAGTGGCACCTGCAAGCTCACTGGATTTCTTTTATGATATCCAGGTTCTATACGAAGACGATCATGTGATTGTTTTCAATAAACCAGCTAATATGAGTACACATCCAAATGATGAAAATGATAAAGGCACACTGTTACACGCTGCGCAATTTCATGTACAATCCAATGGTGAAAAATTGACGATACGTCAAGTACACCGGCTAGACAAGGATACGACAGGAGCGATTCTCTTTGCAAAACACGCATTATCCGGTGCCATCTTAGACAGAATGCTGGAAAAACATGAAATAAAAAGAACCTATCTTGCCATCGTCGATGGACATATAAAAAAGAAGAAAGCGATAATCAGTGAACCAATTGGGCGTGACAGGCACCATGCAACCAGAAGACGTGTTTCTCCTTCTGGTCAAGCAGCTGTTACACATTATCAGGTTTTTAAAGAGGAAAAAGGTCATTCTTATGTTAAATGCTGGCTTGAAACAGGAAGAACGCACCAAATACGTGTTCATTTTAGTCATATAGGTCATCCATTAGTGGGGGATAGATTATATGGCGGAAAGCCGTTATTCAAGAGGCAGGCATTACATGCAGCAAAACTAGAATTTACACATCCCATAACTGGTGAAAACATTATTTGTTATGCTCCATTTATTGATCAGCCACCTATCTTCAAAGGTATTGATGTTTATAATATATGAGTCAAATTTAGAGGCCTCCCGGCGTGGGAGGCCTCTCATATTTTTTTTAGTCTGCTTTTCTGAAGCCCCTCATGACGAGTGATAATAGGAATACCAAGGCAACAGAACCAATAATGGCAGGGATAATCGCAAAGTCAGCGACATTTGGTCCCCAATCTCCTAATAGTAACGTACCAAGCCATGCGCCTACAAACCCAGCAATTATATTACCGATAATGCCTCCTGGAACATCTCTACCCACAATAAGACCAGCTAACCAGCCAATAACTCCACCGACAATTAATGCCCATATGAAACTCATACTGAACACTCCTTTTGTGATGATTCAATTGATAACACGGTTTTTAACGTTAAAAATTGCTGCCGTGTACGATTAAAGTACCCATGTTATTAAATTTCATACAAAGGAAGATACAAGATCTCTACATTACATATAAATATTTTTTTCTGGAGACATTAACAAAATAAATAAAGCTGCACCTATAAAATAATTTTCGGAAAATTCTTTTGTTAAGTTTTTGTAAATTAGGTTAACTTTTTATGATTTTTTGGTATTTTTTCTGTAAAATGTTGTCCGTTAGTGTAAAAACTCTTTACATACTATTTAGGAGGATTCAAAAATGGCAAAAAAGGTTGATAAATTTTCAGCATTACTAAGTAATATTTCTTCAAACTTAAAGGAAGGCGCAAATTACTTTGCTGATTATAAATTAAAAAATATTAGTGATTTGAAAATCTTCTCAGAAAAGATGAAAGAAATCGAAACAAAGGGAGATTCATTTGTCCATGAAGTGATTAAACAATTAAATGATGCATTTATCACGCCTATTGAACGTGAGGATATTCTTCATCTTGCAAACAGCATGGATGACGTCCTAGACGGCCTAGAAGCGACAGCAGCATTGTTTGAAATGTATTCCATCACCCAAGCAGATGATTTTATGCTCCAATTTGTTGACGCAATAAAATCAAGTGTTCATGAAATTGATAAAGCGATGGAATTGTTAGCGAATAAGAAACTTCCTCAAATGAGAGAACATGCAATTAAAATAAAAGATTATGAATCCAAATGTGATAATATCTTGCGTCAGTCCATTAAGCATTTATTTACAGTAGAAAAAGATCCAATCCGAATTATTCAGTACAAGGAAATTTATGAAAATCTCGAGGATATTGCAGATAGCTGCCAGTCAGTTGCAAATACACTTGAAACCATCATCATGAAAAATGCATAAGGAGCAAACAAATGGAAATTTTAATTATTTTAGTTGTCATTGGTGCCCTTGCATTTGACTTTATTAATGGGTTCCATGATACGGCAAACTCAATCGCAACCTCTGTTTCTACGAAGGCTCTAAGACCACGGCAGGCGATTCTGTTAGCCGCGATTATGAACTTTGTAGGAGCAATGACGTTTACAGGTGTCGCAAAATCTATTTCTAAGGATATTGTCGATCCTTTTACGCTTGAAAATGGTTCAGTGGTTATTTTAGCCGCATTAATATCAGCGATATTTTGGAACTTATTAACCTGGTATTATGGAATTCCAAGCAGTTCTTCCCATGCAATTATTGGATCTATTGCGGGAGCGGCATTGGCTTCAGCAGGTTTTGGAGCACTCAATTATGGGGGCTTTTTAAAGATTATACAAGCACTAATACTTTCGCCTATTTTAGCTTTTGTAGTGGGTTATATTGTTTACAGTATTTTTAAAGTGGTATTTAAAAATGCTAATTTAGCAAAAACCAACCGTAATTTCCGATATATGCAAATTGCCACTGCGGCACTACAGTCATATTCCCATGGAACAAATGACGCACAAAAGGCAATGGGGATTATCACAATGGCTCTCATCGCCAATGGTTACCTAGGTGCTAATGCAGAAGTTCCATTCTGGGTACAATTTGCGTGTGCAACGGCAATGGGTCTTGGTACTTCTGTTGGTGGATGGAAAATCATTAAAACTGTCGGCGGGAAAATCATGAAAATTCGTCCTATTAACGGAGTTGCAGCGGATTTAACAGGTGCAGCCGTAATATTTGGTGCTACTTGGCTCCATGTACCCGTCAGTACTACCCACGTTATTTCCTCCGGGATCCTTGGGGTGGGTGCTTCACACAGATTAAAAGGTGTAAAATGGGACACAGCTCAAAGAATGCTTATCACTTGGGTAATTACACTTCCGATTTCAGCAGGTATAGCAGCAATTTCATATTTTATCTTAAATCTTTTCTTTTAAAAAAAGAGTAATCCAATTTATCTGCGAATTGGATTACTCTTTTTGTTTATAAATTTTTACCTGTTTTTCCTTTATAGTCATCATACAAGGCAACAATTACATCAATATTATTATCAATAAAACTTAGACGTTCTCTAGAAACCATTGTCCATTCATCCGAGAAATTTATGGCTGATAAAATGTGTCTAAAACTAAAGCTATATCTATCGTGAAGTTGGGAAATGACATAGCTTACTCCAGCATGTTTTCCTTCTTTACCCAAAATATCGTGTATGTCACTTTTGAGCCAATCCGGAGCAATCTCAACCGTTCTTTTCAGCAATAATTCATGTTCTTCTTGAAGCATTATTTATTCCTCCTGATTTATCCAAAAAACTTATAATTAATCTAGCTAATCCTATTATACCATACGTTAAGTATTCTCCTTATACTCTTTGAGCATACTACCTCTTCAACCAGAACAACTCTGTGAATCCTCCTCTTTTTTATTTACCAACACTTCTAAATGGAAAACATATTCATACTTTTTATGTAGGGACAAGTTTGGGGTGGTTTAAATTGAAACAAAAAGTTATTGCAATGCTGATTGGCAGCTTATTATTAAGCCTAGGGGTAAATGGGTTTCTTGTGCCTTATCATCTGCTCGATGGCGGTGTTATTGGTTTAGGATTAATCTTTCATTATTTTTACGGATGGCCTACAGGACTTACGATGATTGTTTTGAGTCTGCCTCTTTATATCCTCGCATGGTTTTTTGAGAGGCGATATTTTTATTATAGTTTGCATGGACTCATTATCTCTTCTTTTTGCATTGACTTACTTTCTTTTATCAATGGTAAAATTCAGATAGGTATTTTCCCCAGTACCATTATTGGAGGTATGCTTGTAGGAGTGGGTATTGGTTTAATGCTCCGTTATGATACAAGCACGGGTGGGACTGATTTATTAGCTCAGATTATTACTAAATTTACATCGGTTAATATTGGCATCATTATATTTTTGATAGATGGTCTTGTGATTACAAGCGGGATTCAAGTCGTTGGATTAGAGAAATTCTTTTATTCTCTCGTAACTATTATTTTTGTAGGATTAATGACTTCTCTGACAGTGATTCGAAAAGCTGAACCTTACTAAACAAAAAACAGAACCTGCAGCACTGTCGCAGGTTCTTTGTTTACATATTAATGCAATGACTTTACCTTTTCGGTACAGGTATCCATGGCTGCCAATACCGAACCGCGAAATTGTCTCTTTTCGAGTTCAGCTACTGCTTCTATTGTCGCTCCGCCTGGTGTACACACATTATCTTTTAGTTCTCCTGGATGTCTGTTTGTTTCTAGTACCATTTTAGCTGCGCCGAGGACGGCCTGTGCGGCAAGTCGATATGCTTTATCTCTGGGAATCCCCTGCTTAACTCCTCCGTCAGCCATCGCCTCTATCAACATATAGACATATGCTGGGGAAGAACCACTTATCGCAGGTACAGCATCCATTAATTTTTCATCCAGCCTCTCTGTTTTTCCAAACGTATGAAAGAGGCGTTCAACCTCCAAGACCTCTTCCTCTGTCAGCCTCTCATTCGAACAAATAGCACTCATGCCTTCACCAACCAATGAGGGAGTGTTTGGCATGCTCCTAACCGCCTTTACGTTAAAACCAAATTCCTTTTCGATATCATTCAATGAAATCCCAGCTGCAATAGTAATAATTGTACATTCAGGATGAATAGCATTTCGTATCTCATGAATTACGTTGGTATGCTGGTCAGGTTTTACAGCTAGAATCAAAATATCCGCAAATCTTGCTGCTTCTTGATTATCAGAGGTTGTTAAAATTTGGTAGTTCAATTTGATTTTTTCAAGGGTTGTTTCTGTTTTAGCACTGGCAATCATATTTTGTTTTGGAATCATCTTTGATTTAAGGATTCCTTCAATCATCGCTTGAGCCATTTTTCCTGCACCGATAAAGCCGATTTTTTTATTCAAACCGCTGCACCTTCTTTTTAATTATCTAGCTTTGTTTTTCCAAATGTCTTCTTAATCACATCATATGATTTTTTTAGCCTTTCATAGAATAAAGGCTGTTCCCACTCATTCCATGAGTAAAGAAATACATCTTTTCGCTGGAGCAAATTATTTGATTGTTTGGGAATCGTTTGTACAAGATTACCTTGTTTCGTAGCTGCGGCTGCAACGCGAATCCCTTCAATTGTTTCACTTTTGGCTAAACCATATTGCCAGATGTCCCCCATCGCTTCTTTTAAACTTGGATCCTTCATATTTATAAGCTGCCAAGGGATTCTCAATTCGATAATTTTTTTATTCTTGCTTAGACTCACATCCGTCAGCGAGTTAAACGTTTCATGTTCCGGATTACCATTACCAAACTTTAATATACCTGTTTCATAGCCCTCAAACGGAACTAGTGTGTTTGTTGATGGAATAGTCAGTTCTTTATTAAGTGCTAACCGAATTGGGTGGAATACTCCATTATTTTTTACATTTGCATAGGATTCTCGTTTTACCATATTGAGGATATATGCGTATTGATAATAGTAGGTATCATAATAACTGTCTACCATAATTCTTGAACCTTTTTCACCTGAAAGGTTAATTAAGAAGTCCACACCTAAATCCGTTACTAGTGGAGTATCTTTTGATAATGGTATAGTGGTTTGACCCTGTTCACCAATGGTATCAAGAAGTAAATACACAGACTGTTTTTCAAAGTCAACTGGCTGTTCAAAGGATACTAGAAAGTATAGATATCCACTATCAGAGGAAATCCTAACCTCATTGATTACTTCCTTCTCTTCTTTCGACTGAAAAATAGTTTTACTATTCTTTTCATTCCAATCAATTCTGTTACCATCTACCAAAATGGCTGCATCCTTCGCCCCAGGTTCAAAAGACAGCAATCCGAAATGCTGTTCGTTTGTTTGCTGATTATTCCAGTATGGTCTTCGGTCTGGATTATCAAAGTCCATTGTATTCCACGTCCGTTTAAACCACTCATCCTGCCATGTAAAAATTAAACCTCCGGCATACCCTTCAGAAACAATGGAATGAAATAATCTGCTATTAATTTCCCCTTGTTCTTCTTCAGAATGAAATCCTTGATTCATACCATAGGCATTTTTATGTGTTAATCCTCTAGAAGAAGGAACACCGAATTCAGCCACTAGAACAGGCATTTGATGGGAATCTATCAATTCATTTAAATATCCTGCGTAATTGTTCTTTTCACCTGTTTTATCGACATATTCTAGATATTTTTTCTCGTAATTTAAAAAGTCAGGATAGTATGGGTAAATATGATAGGAAGCAAATAATCCCGCATAAAAGTGATCAGAGTTTAGAATATGGTTTGGATTTATCGAAACTAAATCTTCATTTTCCAATGGCTCTGATGGATGCTCTAACAAGTCAGTGGTTACCCAGTTTGTAAAACTAATCGTATGCTGCCAATTGTATTGTGTTGTTTCATAAGCAGCTGCATATTCCATCAATTGTGCTAACCAAATTTCAAATGCATTGGCACCCGTTGTTTTAAAATATTTTCCATTAAATGGTGCTATTTCTTTATGCTTAAGGTTAGTGTTCGTAACCATATATGGATCCCACTCTGTCCCGACGATAAGTCCAAGAACATATTTTGAGATATCATATTTGTAAACACCTGAGGCGTGTCCAGGACGTTCAGGCAGTTCCGCCTGCCCATGAATGATGTCAATTAGGTATCTAATTTCCGTTTGCGCATCCTCGACATTTTCGGCAGCAAAGGCATCTTGATTATGAAGGAGCTTTTCTTCATTCACCCAGGAACCATGGAATAAGAATAACGGTTTTTCTGCAACAAGATTATATTCATAAAAAGCTTCGTAAAACTGAGGTGGATGCAGCGTATAGACTCTGATTGCATTTGCGTTCATTTCGCCAATTTTTTTAAACCAGCGTGCATATTCCTCTTTCGTGATTGCAGTCTCTCCTGGAAAATAGCCTGGCTTCCCAATCCCCATATTAACTCCTTTTATCAAGAAATCTTTCCACTCACCATTCTTTTGGACTTGTATATAGGAGTCTCCTGTAGTGCTATTGGTTTTAATGTTGTTAACCTTTACTATTTCTACTTTCTCTTGTTTAACGGTGTTTTTTAGACCAGTATCTAATAAAGCCTTCATCATAGGAACATAAACTTCCCAATAGAAAGAATCCTGTGATCCAAAACGCTCTTTCCAAAAGCTAAGTCCTTTTGTTTGATAAATGGCAGGAACCTCTCCTTCATCTGCAAAATCCCCTGCAAAATAATAGGAATTATATCTTGCATTTTGATGATGGATGATTGCAGGGAAATTAGTCGGTATTCCAAGTCCTTGTAACTCTTCCCTCTTCTTTGCTGCAATAGGCAGATGATATTCTGCTAGAATTTCTTTTTTGCTTCCTGCACGATTAATATCAAACCAATATTGATACTTCCCCTGTAGTTCCCGATTAAAGAAATTTTCCCCCTGTTTGGTTAGATTAAATAGGGCGCCGCTTTCTATTACATCCTTTTGGTCTACCACTACAATTTCATTATCCTTACTTACAAATACAAAGCCTTCTCCCTTAAAATTCCATTTTCCGCCATTTGCTTCAAATTGGTCTCTTACCCATACTGGAACTTCCTTGTTGTTAAGGTCAGGAAAATACCTGCCAATCCAACCGGTCCATTCAAGATTTAAGAGGTTTGTTACTTTATCTCGGACGATAGCAGGAGTCGGACTAGCAAATGTATTAAATTCTGCAATTAATGTTTTCCCTTTAGAGGCTAGTAATGCTTGTTCTATTCGATCTACATCAGATAATTCTAAACCACCGTATATAATGGAAGATCTTTCACCGGTTTCGTTTTCACCAATAAAATCTTCTTCGTACACTCCATATTGATCAGTTAAATAATATACATCATATCTTTTTAAGTTCTCGGGTAAAGAAGAGACGGAATATTGTTGTCCATCTTTTGGGACAAATCCTTTATAATCCTCATTTATTCTATAAGGCTTTTGATTTCCTTTTACATATTTTGCATTATTTAAAATCCAAACGAGTCCTTTGTGTTCCCTATACGATTGATCTGGAACTGTTTTATCATAGATCAGTACATTTAATTCTTTAGAAGGCTGTAACAGCCAGAACCAAAAAGGACTTAATAGAATGATAACAAATAGAATTGCATATACAATTAAAGAGGATTGTCTTGTCATTTTGAAACACCTTTTCTTTTCATTTCTCCCCAACTCTTATCCCCAACCATCATTTGCCATATTCCTTCACATCTCCAAAAGACCGTCATAGGACGATACCAGATGGTTTCAGTGATTGAGTATAAAAAGAGCTTTACTATATCTGATACTTTTGGATATTTTGTTAAACTCCATTCTTCTAATAAAACTGCTGCCATAGAAAAAAGTGACCCATAAAGACAAGATAGAAGAAATAATAATATCGCAAATTCAATATAAACCCCGCCTAAAAACAGACAGAGTACCATAAAGATATACCCCAGAAATTCTATTATGGGGCCCAAAAACTCAACAATCCAAAAATAGGGAAAGGAAATAACCCCAATGGAACCATATTTAGGATTAAAGGTTAGCCCCCGATGTGTCCATAAACTTTCAAATAATCCTCGATGCCAACGCCGTCTTTGCCTTCTTAAAATGGTCATATCTTCTGGAACTTCAGTCCAACAAACAGGGTCGGGAACATACACAATCTTTTTGTTTATTCGCTTTTCTTTTAATAAACGGTGGATCCTGACAACTAACTCCATATCCTCCCCTACGGTATCTGTTTTGTACCCCCCCGCCTCAATGGTCCAATGCTTCGAAAAAACTCCAAATGCACCAGAAATGATCAACAGCAAATTATGTCTGCTTAAACCTATTCTCCCCATAAGAAAAGCGCGGAGATATTCAATGATTTGCATGATGACCAAAGGGTTATTGGAAAGGCCAATTTTCAAAATATGTCCATTCTTTATTTCACAGCCATTTGCAATTCGCACACTGCCGCCAGAGGCAATTACCTCTTCATTGGAATCAATAATGGGCTTCATTACCTTAAGAAAGGCATCCGGCTCCAATACAGAATCACCATCAAGGGAACAAAAATAGGGATAATGGGAGAAATTAAGGCCTACATTCAATGCATCTGCTTTCCCGCCATTCTCCTTATCAACTAAAAAAAGATTAGAAAGGATAGAGGATTGATAAATAGTCTTAATCGGTTTAGTATTAATTTGTTTACGAACAACTCTACTTATTTCTTTCATATCGTACTGGGTAATCATTTTTTCTAAGGTTCGATCCGTTGACCCATCATTGACAACAATAATTTCAAAGGTGGGATAATTCACACTCAAAAGGGATCGTACACTCTGAATAATTCCTGCTTCCTCATTGTAGGCAGGAACAATGATCGAGACAGGTCTTGTGTAAAATTCATCCATATAATCCTCATATGCCTGTATTCGGTCTAATTGGTATTCTTTACGAAGCTGAAACAGTGAAATCATTAAAATAACAGAATAAAAAACAATAACAATTACCATATAAACAGCAATAAACCATCCGAAAACAGAAACAATATCCAGCCAATCCACATTTAACATTTTCTATACTCCTTTATGCAGCCAATCCCATGCCATGTCTCTTGCAAAAGCATCCTTAGATGTTTCTAAAACGGATTGCAAAATTGCCTTTCCATTTGGGAACTGACTAATAGATTGGCCAGCCTGTGAACGGACCCACCAAACCTGATCATGCAGCAGCTCAATTAATCTCGGAATTCCTTTTTCTTCCTTAACAGAACCTATTAGTTTTGCTGCCACCATCCTCTCCTGCCAGTTAGGAGAGTACAGTAATTGCAGATACGGCTCGATATTCCTTACATAGCCTATTTCAGACAGAGCCTTTAGGGCCCTTAGCTTCACTTCACCTTTATAGGTTAAATAAATATTTTCGGTAAACACCCTATATTTTATTGCTTTATTCAATGAAATTACATCTAGAATGGCGAATTGAAGCGGGGGAGTACTTTTGTGAAAGCTTAATACGAACTGATCAAATAAATCTTGATTTAATCGCATTAATATACCTCGATTTTCATACTCGGATAAATAGTGATAATGATTTAGAAGCAAATCAAGTAAATCCTTAAATTGAAAGGAAGCAAGGATTCTCAAAACATGGATCATTTCTTGATGTGAGAGTTTCTTCTTTTTACTTAAAAGAACAACTTCGTTTAAAAGCTTGGTCATATGAAAGTCCTCAATATGATAAAGTGCATTCATACGATAGCTCCACCTTTTGCTTTTAAGACGTTTTTGATAATATCCCTGTAAACAATGAGTTGCCAAATCCGATAATCTTTTTTTCTCTTCCTCCCCTTCTAATATTTTCACATACCTGCTCAGCAGCTCTTCCATTGCCCTTTGTTTTATAGCTGTTTCGCACCCCATTCCCCTGAAAACTTGCCCTTGTGCGATGATTGAAAAAATTTGGTTATTAATTTTATTCTTATAGCTTTCAATCTCTCTTCTTGTTTTAATTTCTTTACTCTTCCGAATGATCAAATACAGCAATAATAAAAATAATAAACACATAAGAGATGAAGTAAGAATAGAAAGAAACAAAATCTCTTGATTAATCATTGCGTGATCCTTTGAATGATTTGTTGTACTCTGATTTGCAGTTCCTTGATACTGAATGGTTTTGTCACATAATCATCTGCACCTAATTTTAGTGCCTTGTCTATTTCGGCTGGACTTTTTCTTCCTGAGAGCATTAATACATAAACCTGTTTCCTCAAGTCACTTTTCACTTTTTGCAATATCTCAATTCCATCCATAACTGGCATAATGCCACCAAGAATTAAAAAATGTTCACCAGTATTATCTAAACGTTGAGATTCAAAAAATTGTAAACCATCTTCATATGCTTTTATATCTAGTTCAAACTGATCAATATTCATCATATTAAGAATTCTTACCAGCATCGTTTGAATTATTGCGTCATTATCGATAATCGAAATAAACAGCTTCTTTTTGTTTTGCTCACTTGTAGTTTCCACTCTTCTTCCTCTTTCGTCTGCATTAAAAATGAAAAAAATTTCTACTTTTTATTCTTTTAAATTATGCCCTTTTCAATAAAAAGCATGAAAAGATATAAATAGATTCTAATCTTAATTAACCAGAGGTACAATAAAATTAAATTCAAAAATGATGAAAAATGCAGATTTTTGTCGATTGACAGGTCTCTGTAAATAAAAAAAGAAGCAGGATTCTAATCCCGCTTCTAATTTATTTTAAATCCTCCGGTGAAAACGCACCTGGAAGAAGATTTTTCACTAAGATTCTTTGAATATCTCCCTTTAGATTGGTAAGGATAACCTCCATATCAGAATCACAGAGCTCAGAAATCACCTGCCTGCAGGCACCACAAGGAGAAACTGGCCCATCGGTGTCTGCCACCACTACTAGTGAATCGAATTCAGTAACACCTTCAGAGTATGCATTAAATAAAGCTGTTCTTTCTGCACAGTTCGTCATTCCATAAGAAGCATTTTCTATATTACAGCCATGAAATACTTTCCCATCTTTTGCGATAAGAGCAGCACCAACTTGAAATTTTGAATACGGTACATAAGCATAATCTCGTGCTTTCAATGCTTCTTCCCTAAGTTGTTTTTCATCCATCTTATTCACACTCCGCACACAACTTTATTTATTGGAAAAATTTAACCATCCAGCTGGCAATAACTCCTCCAAAATATACCCCGAAAACACCAACTACTGCGGAAAATACAGGAGGTGCAGGTAATGGCAGCCTCATAAATTTAAAAATAATTCCTACAATTAATCCAGCAATTAAGGCTAATACTACTTCTTTCATTTCTATTCCCTCAAATCGTTAATTAATAATTGTTTTGAGAAATTTCACCTTTACTAATAGACACCCCTGAACTAGCACCGATACGAGTCGCACCTGCTTCGATCATGGCAAGTGCATCTTCACGGCTGCGAACGCCTCCAGAAGCTTTAACACCAATATCAGGACCAACTGTTTCTCTCATTAAACGGATATCTTCAACCGTAGCTCCGCCTGTAGAGAAACCTGTTGAGGTTTTTACAAAATCCGCTCCAGCCTTAACGGAAAGTTCACATGCACGTACTTTTTCTTCATCCGTTAAAAGGCAGGTTTCAATAATAACCTTAGTTAAGGCTTTTCCTTTCGCTGCTTCAACAACAGCTCTAATATCCCTCTCAACTAAATCATCTTGTTTATCCTTAAGTGCACCGATATTTATCACCATATCGACTTCATTTGCACCATTTTCAATCGCATTTCTTGTTTCAAAAGCTTTTGTTTCTGGAGTAGATGCCCCTAAAGGAAAACCAATTACGGTACATACTTTTACTTCTGGGGTATCTTTTAACATATCTGCTGATATTTTTACCCAAGTTGGATTAACACATACGGAAGCGAAGGAATATTTCTTGGCTTCTTCGACTAACTTTACGATTTCATCCTTTGTTGCATTTGCTTTTAATAATGTATGATCAATCATGCTTGTTATATTTTGAGTCATCATGTACATCCTCCCTGTTTTACAAAATCCGTATAGAATCTTTTATATTGACAAATTAACTATATCAAAGCAATTGAACAATTGTAAATATAAAAATGAACAAATGTTAAAAATATGTCACATAATAAAACCTATGAGTTTTTATCAAGTAAAAATTTGGCGGTGAATTGGTCGGTTATCAAGACATTAGCGTAGTGTCCTTTTAGTGCGCCATAAATGCCTTCGATTTTATTCGGACCACCTGCGACTAGTATTGAATATTCCTTTTTTCGTAAGTCGTCGAGTTTCACACCTAATGTTCTCTCATTAAGGCTTTCATCACATACTTCGCCATTTTTATCAAAGAAACGTGAACAAATGTCGCCAACTGCTTTTTCATTTAGGGCCTTTTGGTCACTCTCTGTAAAATAGCCCATCTGAAATAATAACGAATCCGTCTTGATGGAACCGATGGTAAACAGTGCGATATTTGCCTTTTTACCCAATTCAAGAATTTTTTTAATATGGCGGTCTGCTTCCATTGCCTGTTTTACAACAACATGGTCAACAATGGCAGGCAACGGAAGATTTAAAGGTGTTGTATTGTATGCCTTTCCAAATAAATACAAGATTTCTGAAGCGTAATTGTTGGTTTCTGCGTGACTGACCCCGCCTTTTAGCTGAACTACCTTTACATCTTTAACAAATTTCTGTTTTAGCTCTACTGCGATGTGATATAACGTTGTTCCCCAGGTGACACCGATAATGTCCTGATCTTTCACTATTTCATCGAGGAATAATGCCGCTTTTTCTCCCAAATAATTTTTGATAATATGATTTTCAAATTGTGGAATAGATGTGACGATTGCTCTTTTTAAATTGAATTTTTTTTCTAGCTTAGCAGCTAGATTTTCAACATCTTCCGTTGGGTCGATGATATTTATTTGGACGATTCCCTCTTCTTTTCCTAGCTGCAATAATCGGGACACTGTAGGACGAGAAACACCCAAAATTTTAGCAATTTCGTTTTGATTATGATCCAATAAATAATATAATTTTGCTGCTTCAATCACTTTACTTAGTTTCTCTTGATCCACTGTTCATCACCCTCTTCCCTAACTTTTTTTATTATAGCAAGTAACGATCTTAAATCTCCATATATTTTTTACATTTATAAAATGTAGCATGAACAATTTTTCATAGTTAATCACTTCTTCTATATTTGTATTTTCGTTATTAATTGAGGGAATCATTCTTATCATATTTATTCCATTACATTTGCCACGAAATAGTTAACCAAAACTTTCTATGAGTTCTGATATACTATGGTAAGGGAATTATTTCCTAAAAGGAGGTCTTAAAATGGAGAAACTTGGAGGAATTATATACCGTTATCGAAAATGGGTACTCGCCATTTGGATACTGATAATCATACTATCAGGGATTTTTGCCTTAAAATTACCCTCTGTATTAAGTGGAAATGGTTTTGAGTATAAAGGGGAGTACAACGAAACCAGAAAACTGCTTGAAAAAGATTTTGGGCAGCCGAAATCTTCGATTATTCTTGTTTTCCAAAGAGAAAGCAGCTTGAGTGACACAGAATGGAATCATTTTATCCTGGAAACCTTCGATGACCTTAAAGAATTCGATGATGCCAAAAGTATCACCACTCCTTATGAGCGTGATGGAATGATAAAAGAGAACTATGCTTATGGGCTTTTGTCCTTTGATAAGAGTGCAGAAGGATTAAGTGATGAAATACACCAATTAAAGAAGATAATAAAAAACAAGAAGGGATTAAAAGTTACAATGACAGGTGAGCCCATCATTGTTCAAGACCTTAATATCGCAAGCCAAGAGGATTTAGCAAAAGCCGAAATGATTGGATTGCCTATAGCCTTGATTGTCTTAGTACTAGCCTTCGGAGGGTTAATCGCTGCCTCCATTCCGATTGTCATCGGGGTTGTCTCAATTTTAACTACCATGGGTGCTGTTTACTTTTTTAGTTATGGTACCGATTTAACGATCTTTATTTTAAATATTGTACCGATGATAGGACTCGCTTTGAGTATTGATTTTGCCCTTTTATTAATAAACCGTTACAAAGAGGAATTACATACCAGGTCCATTGAAGAAGCCATTAAAATTAGCATAGCAACCGCTGGACGTTCCATTATTTTTTCTGGCCTTTGCGTTTTTATTGGTTTATCTGCTTTATGGTTTATTCAAATTGATATATTTCAAAATGTTGCACTAGGCGGCATGGCAGTGGTTTTTATTTCTGCCTTCTGTGCCTTAACCTTTCTCCCTGCTTTACTAGCTGTTCTTGGCGCTAAAATTAATAAGTTCAGTGTCCTTCGAATAACCAATAATAAAACTAGTATTTGGCATACATTTGCAAAGTTTGTGATGAAACGCCCAGTAGTTATGGCTGCGGCAGCACTTGCGATACTTCTTGCTGGTCTTATACCTGTTGCTCAGATGACGCTGTCGATTCCAGGGACCGAATCTCTTCCGGCGAAATATCCATCTAGAGTGGCTTTTGAAGCCTTCGAGGAACATTTCATTCCTAAGGATAAACGTAGTGAAAAGAAAGTATCAATCGTACTTGAAACAAATGGAAATGTATTAGAAACCAGTAATCTTGAGAAAGTCAGCAGCATTCTTGATCAGCTTTCAAAGGATGATCTGGTCGATTCTATAGATTCTGCTTTTTCTGCCACAGAGATTCAGGATGAAGAGAAGTTATCACAACTCCTCCGGTTTGGACAAAAAGAACAGACTGCGCCCATACTTGATTATTTTGTTCGAGACAATAAAATGCTGATCGAAGTTTACTTAAATACAAATGATCATTCCGCGGAAGCGAGAGAGTGGATTCGAGATTGGTCCAGCAAGGACTTAGACTTGTCTGTCCATTTTGGTGGAGCAATAAAATTTGAGCAGGAAATCTTTGATGAGATTTTTGAGAAGGCGCCTTATGGATTGTTGTTAATTGTTGTCTCAACCTTCTTCATACTTATGGCGGCTTTTCGGTCAATCCTAATCCCATTAAAGGCGATTTTAATGAATATATTAAGCCTAAGCTGTACGTTCGGAATTGTCGTCTGGATTTTCCAGCAAGGGCACTTAGGAGTAGAGCCTGCAGATATTGCCCTGATTTTACCCGTTTTTGTATTCACCCTCGTATTTGGACTGTCAATGGATTACGAGGTATTTCTGATTTCAAGAATTCAGGAGTTTTATTTGAAAACAGGAAATAATACTGAAGCTACGATATCCGGCTTAACGTATACGAGTAAAATTATTACATCCGCTGCTGCTATTATGATCGTGGTTACAGGAGCATTTGCCTTTACAGGTGTTATGCCAATTAAGCAGTTAGGTGTTGGAATTGCTATTGCTATTTTTATTGACGCCACGATAGTCAGGATGGTTCTTGTTCCTGCTTTAATGAAGTTATTCGGGGATTGGAACTGGTGGTTCTTTGGCTATAAAAATAAAGGCTTAATAAAACAAAAAAAGGAGCCAGTCTAAATTTTAGGCTGGCTTTTGAATCTAGATATTTTTAGCGTATTGTTCGCTTGGTACTTTACTTAAAATAACATATAAGCTTACAGGTTCATTGCCTGTATTATTAAAGGCAAGCTCTTCTTCCCCGCCTACATGTACTATATCTGCTTCGGTTACCTTCGTTTCCTGACCATCTATAATGAATGTCCCACTTCCGGTAACTACATAAAGATATACCTCTGTTCCTGGGTGCTTATGAACTGGAAGCTGCTGTCCAGGCAAGAAATTCAATACAAAAGCTGTCGTTTCACCCTTTTGGTAAATGACTCTTTTAGTGAATCTATCTTCACTGAATTCCTGAAAGGCTTTAATTGAAATTTTCTCCATCCTTATTTCCTCCTAGCAATCTGATACTTATATTCTAACTGAAAATCATTTTCAATGAAGTGAAACATATCACTATTTATTGTTTCTCATCGCTCCAGGAAAAATTATTGAGATGTTCATTTATGTACGACACAGATCATTAGAATTATTAAGCCACTTTTTGTATTCTTAACGTTTCTTGCTGCTTGGAAGCCTTTTAATGCCCTCGGTACAAACAAGACTTCCTAAGAATCCGACTATAATGCTTGATGTAATGATTTTTAATGTATAAAAAATTCCTGTACCCGTAAGACAATCTAGTATTATAAATTTCTTAATCGTGGAACCCTTAATTGAGTAGAAGACAACTTGATTTTGTTTTTTCATATTTACTAATCACACCCAAATTATTTTTCCTAAAGATATGATTTCTTAAGATTGTCCTATTACAGGAATCATGGAGGCTCCTTTATTGAGTGCTTGTTTATTAACCTCTATTAAATGGTGCTTTTCTTCTGGCAAGACTTTTTTCAATGATTCGATAATGGAATCACAGGTAACTACCTTAGTAAATCCAAGATAGGCACCTAACAAAATCATGTTCGCGACCCGTGTATTCCCCAGGTCAGAAGCCATATCGGTAGCAGTTATTTCAATGATTTCAATATCACAGCGTTTTGATGCTCTTGTCACCAATGATGAATTACTAATCAATAGTCCCCCCGGTCGTACGCGGTGCTCGAATTTTTCAAAAGAAGGATTATTTAGAACAATCGCTGTCGAAGGACTTGTGACCAGCGGGGAACCCACGGGTTCATCGGACACGACGACAGAACAATTTGCCGTTCCGCCGCGTTGTTCCGGACCATAAGATGGCAGCCATGAAACGCCTTTCCCCTCGAGCATACCAGCATACGCTATCAGTTGACCCATTGACATGACACCCTGACCACCGAATCCTGCGATAATGATTTCCTCCAACATGTTTAATTGCCCCCCTGTTTATTTTTGTAAACGCCTAGAGGATAAGCAGGAATCATATTATCTTTAACCCATTCAAGGGATTCATAGGGATCAAGCCCCCAGTTAGTCGGGCAGGTTGACAATATCTCAACCATTGAAAAGCCAAGCCCATTCTTTTGTGCTTCAAACGCCTTCCGAATCGCACGTTTTGCCTTTTGTATATGTTGCACATCATGTGCAGAAGCTCTTTCAATGTATGCAGTACCGTCTAAAGTTGCCAACATTTCACAGACTTTAATAGGTGAGCCCTGGATACTTTCATCTCGTCCAAAAGGTGTTGTAGCTGTCTTTTGACCAATCAAGGTAGTCGGCGCCATTTGTCCCCCTGTCATTCCATATATAGCATTATTAACAAAGATGACCGTAATTTTTTCCCCTCTAGCTGCTGCATGAATGACTTCGCTTATGCCGATAGATGCAAGGTCACCATCACCTTGATAAGTAAATACGAAACGGTCAGGCAGCACCCTCTTCACACCTGTTGCCACAGCAGGAGCGCGGCCATGAGCCGCCTGGGTCATGTCACAATTAAAATATTCATAGGATAAAACTGAACATCCTACAGAAGCAACCCCAATGGTATTCTCTAAAATATCCATTTCTTCTAAAACCTCTGCGACAAGCCGGTGAATGATGCCGTGGGTACAACCAGGACAGTAATGTGTAGGGTTATCGGTTAAACCATTTGTTTTGGTAAAAACGGTCTTCATTGTCATACCGTAATCCCCCCTGATACAGATAGTAACTTTTGATAAATCTCTTCCTGTGTCGGTACAACTCCACCGGTTCTGCCAAAAAAGTCAACTGCTGCATGACCGTTAACCGCTAATCTAACATCCTCAACCATCTGCCCGGCACTCATTTCTACGGCAATATATCCTTTTACTCGATCCCTTGTTTCAAAGAACGGTTTTTCAGGGAATGGCCACAGTGAAATTGGACGGATTAATCCTACCTTTAAACCTTGCTGTCTTGCTTTATTAATGGCATTCAACGCAATTCGAGCAACTGTACCAAAAGCTACGATTATATAATCAGCATCATCAATTTTATAAGTTTCATAGCGTACTTCATTTTCTTTTATTCTCGCAAATTTCTGCTGGAGTTTATGATTACGCTGTTCAAGTGCCTCAGCATTAAGTTCAAGAGATGTAATGATCTTAGGAGCTCCATCTCCACGTGTACCAGTAGTTGCCCACTTCTTTTCTGGAAGTTCAGATTCGTTTCGCTCTCCAAATTCAACTGGCTCCATCATTTGCCCAAGCATTCCGTCCCCCATAAGAATAACAGGTGTCCGATAACGGTCAGCAATATCAAATGCTTCACTTGTTAATTCGACTATTTCTTGTAAAGAGGCTGGTGCTAACACTGGAATATTATAGTCGCCATGACCGCCTCCTTTTGTAACTTGGAAATAGTCCGACTGCGCAGGCTGGATATTCCCTAAGCCGGGGCCGCCTCGCACAACGTTTACGACAACTGCAGGAAGCTCTGAACCTACTAAATAGGAAATCCCCTCTTGTTTTAAACTGAATCCAGGGCTTGAAGATGAAGTCATTACCCTCACTCCCGTTCCAGCAGCACCATAAACCATATTTATGGCAGCAATTTCACTTTCCGCTTGAAGGAATAATCCTCCAACTTCAGGTAGCCTTCTTGCCATATATGCTACAAGCTCACTCTGTGGTGTAATAGGGTAGCCAAAAAAGTACTTACAACCCGCTTGGACCGCTGCTTCCGCTATTACTTCATTTCCTTTCATTAAAACTTTCCCCATACATAAAGCTCCTTTCACATTAAACAGATTGCAGTACCTTTACCGGTCTATACACTGATATAACAGAATCAGGGCATATTTGCGCACATTTAGCACAGCTAATGCAGTTTTCCTGATTGGTTACAGATGCCGGACGATATCCTTTTCCATTTAAATAGTCTGTTAGAAAGATAATGTTTGTTGGACATACCTGAACACAAAGCCCGCAGGATTTACATATTTCCTTGTTAAAAACTACTCTCTTTTCCACTTTTTTCACTCCTATCCTTCCCAAGGTAATTTCATATAGCGTTTGATAAACATTACCCGATGCCTTTTAGCAAAATAAGAAGCCTCTTTTTCTATATCAACAGAAATAGATGTATAAAGTAGTGGTATTGAAAGCAGGTCAGATAGTCTGCTGCTAAATTCATAACCTTTATGTATATCCTCCATACTCGTTTCAAATCCAATATTGGTGTTGTTAATCATTCCAGTCACCTGTAAGCGGGCTGCTTGTTCAATCTGTTCAATCGTATCCCTCGCTCCTTCAAACGTACTAACATATGGACGATTAGCATTTAAGACGAATATAAGTTCAGGTTTTAATTCTTTCCACTCATGATAATACTGCCCTAACGCCATTGCTCCGTCTTTATCGCCGCCGGCGTCAATTATCACTCGATAACGCTGATCATGTAAAACACGATAGATTTCTCCCGATACAATGGGTAAATCTGAGGTTTGCAGGCGGTTGGCAGGGGCTATTAATTCAATATCCAGCTGCTCGAAAATATCCGAAACATCTCTTGAGCGAAAATAGGGGTTAATAATATCTAAGTCGTTAATCGCTATTTTGTTATGTATCTTTTTCTCATTTAATGCAAGATTAATCGCAATTTCAGTTTTTCCGCTTCCAAAATGACCGGTTAGAATGGTTATCCTTTTATTCATTTCCAATAGAAAAGTACCTCCTCGACTTTTGTAAGCGTTCACAAAAATATAATTATCATTTTTATTATAAAGTAACCTATGGTACACCCGCGTTGACCAATATCACAGAAAAAAAGAAGTTCATTGAACTTCTTTATGACATGTAGGATATGATAACTTTTTGCGGAACTTCAATCTCATCTTCATTTTTTGTTTTCAGTCGTCCGCAGGAAGGCATTTCAAATGAGAAATCCTCTACTCTTGAAGGGATAATACCTTCTTGCTTTAATTGTGAGAAGACTAGCTGCATCCCATCCTCTGTCGAAAGGGATTCGTTTGATCCTTCTACCTGAAAACATTCAACACAGGTTTCAATAATATTCTCAGAAATCTGTTCCTCTGCAAACACCAATTTTGCACCGGCAATCTTCTCTACTTCCATATTTTCTAATTCAATGATTGTTGTAATATTCATCTTTCAAAACCTCCACCTTTTGTCTCTTTTATTATAAGTAATCTCCTCAAAGTATTTTTTTGAAACACGCTTTATTCACTTTTTATTCATATGTTTTTGACAAATTCATGTCACGTTTCAAGAATTTTTTACCAATGTATCAACAAGTCCAAATTTCCAAATAATAACACAGGATAAGAATTTTAGGAGGCTGACCTAATTATGAAGAATAAAAAGTTATTCCTTTTACTTTTCATTAGCACGATTATATGGTCCCAGTTCCCATCTATTATGTTTGCTGAAGAAAGCAGTACAGTGAACAACAATGGAATAATTGATTTGAGAATCCTTGAGACGACAGACCTCCACGCAGCTTTAGTGAATTATGATTATTATCAAACTAAACCCAACAATAATATCGGGCTTGTAAAAACTGCAAGTCTTATTCATCAGGCAAGAAGCGAAGCAGTCAATTCCTTATTGTTTGATAATGGGGACCATTTAAAGGGGAATCCTCTAGGTGAATACTTAGTAAGAATACGCGGGATTCAAAAAGGGAATGTACATCCTGTTTACCGTGCATTTAATTACTTAAAATACGATGCCATTACAATTGGAAATCATGAATTTAATTATGGTTTAAAGTTCTTAACTACTGTCCTTAAAGGATTAAAAATGCCGGTTGTAAATGCAAATGTTTATTCCGTTAAAAAGAATAAACCCTATTTTAAACCTTATGTTATTTTAAAAAGAAGTGTTGTTGACAAGCAGGGGTTGAAGCATGAATTGAATATTGGTGTCATTGGATTTATGCCGCCGCAAATTATGAAATGGGACAAGGCAAATCTAGAGGGAAAAGTGATAGCTCGACCAATCGTCGAAAGTGCAAAGGAATTTGTACCGATTATGAAGGCAGAAGGTGCTGATATTATTATTGCTCTGGCCCATACAGGAATAGACAGTGAACCTTATCATCCTGAAACGGAAAACGCCGTTTATTACCTTAGCGATATTCCTGAAATTGATGCCATTTTAGCTGGACACTCTCATAGTGTATTTCCAGGGCCAACCTTTAAAGATTTACCAAAGGCCAATATGGAGGAAGGAAAAATCAAGGGAAAACCCGTTGTCATGGCAAGTGCGTTTGGCAGCCGCCTTGGAATTATTGATCTCAAGCTGGAGGTCCATAATGGAAAGTGGAAAGTTCTTAACAGTAAATCATTTACAAGGCCTATTGCGGATGAATACGGAAAACCCCTTGTAAAAACGGATAAAAAATTATTCAAACTGATTAAACCGGAGCATCAGGAAACTGTTGATTTCTTAAAAAAGCTTGGTTTATAGCTGTTTAAATAGTTGAAAATTAGCTAGTAATCTTTTAAGCCCATCAGCTTCTACTTTTTTTGGGGTTTTGGTCACTAAAGACCTCTTTTAGTGACCTTAACTTCAATTCTTCGAGTGCCTCGGTCACTAAAGAGCCCTTTTGGTGACCATAACTTCAATTTTTCGAGTGCCTCGGTCACTAAAGAACCCTTTTAGTGACCTTAACTTCAATTCTTCGAGTGCATCGGTCACTAACAGAGCCCTTTTGG
>NZ_BCVA01000057.1 GCF_001591505.1 Neobacillus niacini NBRC 15566 | reverse complement strand
ACGACTTCAGACACCGCCTTGCTTTTTTGGTTCTACCTTGTCCGAAGTTCACCCGACTTCAGACACCGCCTTGCTTTTTCGGCTCTACCTTGTCGAAGTTCACTCGACTTCAGACACGGCCTTGCTTTTTTGGCTCTACATTGTCCGAAGTTCACTCGACTTCGGCCTCCCTACAGGTCTTTCAATTGCAGCTTTTGCTCTTTGTAGCATTTCATTCTCTGCTTGTTCCTCAGATTTTCTCATCTTTTCATGATAGAGCCTGGTACTGTTCTATAAAATCATTTTATATAATTTTCGACTAGCTCATAGCATCTTTCTTCTGTAAGATTTGCTAGTACAGCTACATATTCTAACTGCTCCTGTGTACCGCCTTTATACTTTTGGGCTGCCTCTAGTGCAGTGTCATCTCTATGTTTTATCCAATTCCGTTGTTCTGTTCTCAATTGGTCCATCTCTTCGGTAGAAAGCTGCTCGTTAAGGACTCCATAAACCTCATTCAACAATGCATCCCACATTTCCCATCTATCGTTTTCCACTTTTTTTAATGCGAATGTTGATGAATCTGTTGCTGCCAATTCTTCCGTTGCTTGTTTCGTAGTATTTAATTTTTGGAGATACTCTTCCTTTTTACTTTCCATCACTTCATTTTCACTAATATCGATTTTGGATGACTCTTTATCACTTGAATTTGCAGATATATTTGCAGGCGAATCTTCTTGGTCGTTTACCGGACTCTCGTCATCACTCTCTGGAGCTTTGTTTTCTACTGGATCTTCCTTTGTTGTTCTAGCTGCAATGTCTCTATTTGTCGGGTTTCCACAAGCAGACAATATAACAAATGCTATGGTGAACAACGCCATTAAGAATATTTGTTTATTTTTCATTGTAATCACCACCTTCAAAACTACTTTAACATAAATTTTTCCATTTACAGTCAAAATAAGATTGTGTACTTAATCATTAGCGAACTTTAATTGAGCTAAGAATTACGGAAACTTTTTAAAATACTTGCTTATGAGTTTATAGATAGTTTCAATGCTTAACCTTATTTTCATATTTCTCAAAAGCTGGACTATTTAAATTTAAAAAGAGGATTAATTCTAAGTGGAGGTTTAGACCGTGTTTGGGCAATATTCATTTATGTGCTTCAATATTTAGTGGTACAATCTATTAAGCAAATAAATCCAGATAATTAAAAATATCAGTAACTCAAAGAGGTGAAGGAAATGAAAAACAAAGTAATTTTACTTGCTTCAGATCAACTTGGCAAAGGTGAAGCAGAACTAGGTGAAGGGATATTAGAAACCTTCTTTACAATTCTTAAACAAAGGGAAGAACTGCCTGCGGCTGTTTTTTGCATGAATCGCGGTGTGTTTACATTAACAGAAAAGTCACTTGTTTCACTTCAATTAAAAGAACTTGAAGAAAAGGGCGTTGACGTCCTTGCTTGTAAAACATGTGTTGACTATTATGAGCTGAATGATAAGCTTACTGCTGGTAAAATAAGCGGAATGGCTCAATTTATTGAGTTAGCCTCAAAATATGAAGTCATTACATTATCTTGATTTTCTAAGATATTTTCATTTGCCGACAAACTAAAAAGACTGCAGAGGAAATCCCTTCTGGTAGTCTTTTTTTTACACTTTAAATTTTGTCCTAATCAACAATCTTGATTTTCTTATTGTATACTTTCATATAATGCATGCCCTCTATTAGAAGATATTCTGGCTTTGTCGTTGAATCAAATTGCATGGTGCGTTCCTTTACTTCCCTGCCCTCTTGTTTTGTATAGGTTTGATTTACGGTTGTTTTTATAGGGATGACTTCCTCTTGTGATTGTATGGATACACCATCAAGCATTACATCACCATCTGTAGCAATCGTTATTTCTACTCCCTGTGGTATGGTTGACACTTTTTTGATCCAAAGTTCTTTCCCTTCATTCGTAATCGGCCCATTGGTAATAGATGAAAGGGAGATTTTTTCTTCTAGCTTTTGATAGCCGACAAACTCCTTTATGACTATTTCAAGTGAATCTAGCTGCTTTGGTAATGCATTGTAACGAATATCAAACTTTCTTCCTCTTAGTGAAGAAGTATTGCTGCTGCCCATTATTTCAATCGGCTTTCCGTTCGCAAGTAATTCAATTCCACCAAACGAAGAATCGATTCGATCAAAGTTTTCTACATTTACTGTTCCTTTGATCATGGTCATGGTTGGGGAGGCTGTAATGGAATGAAAGCTGATGGTGCCTTTATCCACTTTAAATGTCATTTTTAGCGATTGCTTAAATTCAGCGGCCATTGCTTTGTTTGGATTATATGGAATTTCAATACTTTCTTCTGTCATCTGGCCGTTCTGATGAGGCTGCCAAAAGTATAAATTCAACTTTTTAGCAAATGGACTAACAGGCTCAAAAGACATCATTCCTTTGATTTCAGTATGTTCATCATTAAGTAAGGAGGTACCTGCCTCTGCATTTGAGTTTGTAAGAAAACCAGATATTCTTGAAAGTCTGAAACTCTCACTCGTACTCGTCCTTATCCCTTTTGGATTATATAATGTGTAATACACAACCAATTGATTAGAATCTGAAATCAATCCGTTAATCATTAGCTCCGTTCCATCTTCAAGCTCGGTCCTTTTTTCTACGATTTGTCCCATGCCTTTTTCATTGAGTTCTTTTAAAGTACCATTTATGACTTCATCAAAACCAAGCAGTTTTTTCCCATAAAATGCAACTGCATTGTATTGCGATCCCATTAGGATAATTAAAAATAAAGCGATAACAGCTGTCTTCCAGCTAAACGCATATCGTTTTGTTTTCTCCGGAGTATTATGAAGCGCGGTCCTTAATCTCGCATCTAATTCGCTCGGTGCTTGTATAGAATCGATAAGCTTCTTTTCTTCCGCTAGTCGTTTCTCAAGATTATCCATGAACATCACCCCTATAATGATCTCTTAGCTTTTTCAATCCTTGGGATATCCTTGATTTAACGGTACCAATCGGAACAGATGTTATTTCCGCTATGGTTTGATAGTCGAGATCATGAAAATATTTTAATTGAATCGCTTCTTTTTGCTGCTCATTTATATGAATCAATAACTCTTTGATTTCCATTTGTTGATCACTACTCTTGTATGGATCGTTTGTCTGCTCACTAAAAGGTTGTTTCTCATCAGAAATATGCAAATCATCTAGTAATACCAGCTTCTTTTGCTTTCGAAGCATGGATTTACAACCATTCACTAAAATGGTCTTACTCCAACTGTAAAAAGATTCTTCTTTCTTAAGTTGATCGATATTTTCATATATCTTTACAATCATCTCTTCCATTGCATCCATGGCATCATGCGAGTTTTCCAAATAGGTGAGAGCAAGCCTATAATAATCATCTTTTTCAGCCATAATTAATTGGAGCAATGCCTCTTTATTTCCCTTTTTCGCCTTCTTCACTAACCGAACGATATTCATGCTTTCACCTCTCTCCCTTATAAGAGTCATGGCAGGGATAATAAGTTCATTTTTTCTAGATAAATATTTTATTTTCCAACTAAAAGAGGCGCTATTCCTTTGAATAGCACCTATATAAAAATGAAAAAATAACAGCACATAGCACCTTTTGTTATCTTCGAGTAGTTTTATTAAATCTAAACAAGGTTTTTATTTTTGCTGATATGAATATTCACTTCACTAACATTTCCCTTAAATCTATTATTGCACCAGATTCAATCATAAAATCTATTCCAAGACCGTTAAATCCATAGGTTTCTTTAGTGATTCCTAACTGTAATTGAAAGGAATCGAACAAATGGTTATTGATTTTTATATCAGATACAATTTGTTCATAGCAGAGTTCGCTTTCCCCGCCAACACCATACATTCTTCTTGGTCTACCATTAGTACGGTCAATAATAAGTCCAATTGCCTCTACTTCATCGGTATCGAAGATAGTTGTGGAACATCCAGTATCCAAAAGAACATCATTTAATTGCATTATCTTTCCGTTATAAGAGAGCAAAACGGAGACTAGAGGCAACCCATCACACATTTGAATCTTCATTGAAGTCGTCTCCTTACTCCAATAAATTTTTGCTCTTTCACTTCAATTGTTTTGTGATCAGTATGAAAAATGTAGTATTCACGGGTAGGTTCAGCTAAATGTAGTTTTTTATATTCTTTCCATGCTTGAGTTGAATCGGGGAAGTAAGAAATGACTGATAATTCATTTAAATGGCGTATAGAATTTTCTGAGTAGGCGGAAATAGCCTCAACAAGGACCCATTGTTCTGGATATTGTTCACGAACTTGTTCCCATTTCACTAATAACACCTCCTAGTTTAGATGTAATTAGTATATCATTTTTATGAATAATAGATTAAAATCTTTAAGAGAATACGATTAATTGATAAGAAAATACCTTACGAACAGTGCCTGGCACTGTTCGCTATTTCTATTAGTCATCGCAGGGATAAAAAGTTCATTTTTTCAGATATATTTTTTTAGATAATAAAAATGGCGCTATCCTATGAATAGTACCTGTATACTTGAAAAAATGGGAAGGGTTATAATGAATTCATTACGATCATCCCGATATTCCTAAAACCGTAATGGGTATACTCGGTTAGCGCTTCTTTTTTACAAGATCCAGTAGATTTCAAATCCTACTCCAACCCATAATAGCTGCATACAACTTGTCCAACTGATTTGGCTGCAACAAGAAGACACTCTTCATCAATATCGAATTTTGGATGATGATTGAAATAAGCGTGCTCAATTCCTTTTGGTTTACAGCCAATGAAAAAGAAACAACCGGGGATTTTTTCAAGATAGTATGCAAAATCTTCCGATCCCGAGAGCATTGGATATTCGCCAACCTCTTTAATGTCTGGATCACTCATGTTTTTTAGACCTGTGACAACCTTTTCTGTTACTTCCGGATCATTATAAAGCGGCGGATAATCGGCCGTATACTCCAGCGTGCATTGTACTCCAAATTCCGCTTCAATCCCTTTTACAATCCGATTGACTTCTTTTTCGATGATTTGCTGCGTTTCACCAGTCATGTAGCGAACGTCCCCTTCAAGCACTACACGATCTTTAATCACATTAAACGTTCCTTTCCCATCGAATGAGCCGATTGTAATCACACCCATCTCAAAAGGATTAATCCGGCGGCTGATTACTGTTTGCACCGCTGTTACAAAATAGGAAGCAGCAACAATTGCATCATTGGCCAAATGCGGAGAAGAACCATGTCCTCCTCTACCTTGGACGATTAATTTGAAAAACGACCTTCCCGCCAGCGAATATCCGCTGCGATAGCCGACAAAACCCGCAGGATGAGTAGGGAAAATATGAATACCAAATATATTGTCTACATCCTCTAGTACACCAGATTCAACAATACTTTTTGCTCCTCCAGGAGGTGCTTCCTCTGCATGCTGATGAATAATTTTAATACTTCCTGCAATGGAATTCTTCAATTGCATTAGACAATCAGCTAGAACAAGTAAATAAGCAGTATGGGCATCATGGCCGCAGGCATGCATCACACCTTCATTTTTCGATTTAAATGGTACATCTGTTTCTTCCAAAATGGGCAGTGCATCGAAATCAGCACGAAGAGCAATCGTTTTTCCAGGCTTCCCCCCTTTTATCGTTACGATCATCCCGTTTCCGTTTCCTGCATTTCTATGTATTTCAACATCTTTCCCTTTGTAAAAATCAGCAATATATTGAGCAGTTTTTTCCTCTTTAAATGAAAGCTCCGGGTTCTCATGTAAATAGCGGCGAATCTGAACCATTTCATCCTTTCGGGCTTCTAACATTTCCATTAATTCTTTCTTCATTAAAATCCCTCACTTAAATTTTATTCTAAGTACCATAGTCCCTATATGTTACCAATACAAATATTTAAAAACCAGTTCATCAGTCTTTTCCTTAAAGTAACCAGCGAAAGTCAAAAAAGCGGAGATTTTTCGGTTAAAGGCAGAATGAAGCCTGTTTCGGGATTAATAAGGGGAGGTTTTCCGATTATGCAAAGCAAAATCCCCCATTTCCACGTTTTTCAAGTCAATAGGCGGAATCTCTCCGTCTATTAGGACCATTTTTAATCCGTTTTACAAATTAAGCGGAATTTTTCCGTTTATTTTTCTTAACGAGTGCTTAACATGTTCCCCAGCCTTACGGAGAGGCATCTGAATAAAAAACATAAAACCTGTCTAATGTTCGAAAACTACAAAACAGCACCTCTCTGCCTATTACGAGAAGGTGCTGTTTTTCATTCCATACTTTTTTCTATGATTTCTACAAATTTTGTTGAAGATGGTGACAGTGGAACACTTTTTAAATAACATACACCTATATTTCTTTTTGGAATCTTTTCTATTAGTTGTACTTCATACAATAATCCTTTAGTTAAATACTCTTGTGAAAATTCTTTTGTCACACAAGCAATCCCCAAATTTATTTTAGCAAATTCCAATAATAAATCATGTGAGCCTAGTTCAAATTCCGGCGACATCTTTATACCTCTAGATAATATATAATCCTCTACATACTGTCTTGAATTTGATTTTGGTTCAAGAAAGATGAGTGGCAGTTTTACTAATTCATGAAGCCTTAATGGTTTAGATACGATTTTCTTAAATTTCTCCCCGCAAACAAAAGTATCATGAATATCAATAAATGGTATTTGTTCTAATGAAGGATCATCGATCGGAAAGTTACAAATTGTAATATCAACCTCGCCTGATTTTAATAAAGCACAGATTTCTGATGTTGTACCATTTTTAATCTTAAATTTAATATTGGGATATTTATTATGAAAATCTTCCAAATAAGGAAGCAAAAAATATCTAGAAATCGTATCACCGACACCTATCTTTAATTCCCCTGCAGTTAAATTTTTAAATTCTAATATCTTTTCTTCTCCGGCATCAATTAAATTAATTGCTGAATTTACATGTTCAAATAGCAGACTACCCTCATTTGTTAAAGATACCCCTTTAGGTGTTCTATTAAAAAGACGTGTATCTAATTCTCTTTCTAATTGCATAATCGCTTGACTAACTGCCGGTTGTGTCATATAAAGATCTTTTGCTGTCTTAGAAAAGCTTCCACTTTTCCCCACCATACAAAATACCTTATATAAATCTAATTTACTTATCACATAATCACCTCTTATACCCATCATTAGAGATATTAATTTTACTTATACCATTAAACGAAGGTATATTACAAGTAGATATAATTTATATTAACGTAAGTAGTTATAAGGAGCGATTATATTGGAAAGAGTAGTTGGAACTGTTGTAAGAGGTCTTCGTTGCCCAATCATAAATCAAGGTGACCAAATAGAAGAAATCGTTGTGGATAGTGTTTTAAAGGCTTCAGAAGTTGAAGACTTTACCATTAATGATAAAGATATTGTTACGATAACCGAATCAATCGTTGCTCGTGCTCAAGGTAATTATGCGACGATCGATCATATTGCGAAAGATATTCATACAAAGTTTGGAGAAGATACGATTGGAGTTATATTCCCTATTTTAAGTCGTAATCGTTTTGCAAACTGTCTCCGTGGTATTGCAAAAGGAGCTAAAAAAATTGTTTTAATGCTTAGCTATCCAGCTGATGAAGTTGGTAATCACTTAGTGGATATTGACATGCTTGATGAAAAGGGAGTTAATCCTTGGACAGATGTATTAACAGAAAAACAATTCCGTGATTATTTTGGATATAAGAAACATACCTTTACTGGTGTTGATTATATTGATTATTATAAATCGTTAGTTGAAGAATACGGTGTTGAATGTGATGTTATCTTCTCAAACAATCCAAAAACCATTTTGGATTATACAAAAAATGTTCTAACTTGCGATATCCATACACGATTTAGAACGAAGAGAATATTAAAAGCAAATGGTGGAGAAAAGATTTACAGCCTTGATAACATCTTATCAGAGTCTGTTGATGGCAGCGGGTGTAATGAAGCTTATGGTCTACTAGGATCAAATAAAGCAACAGAGGATAGTGTTAAACTTTTCCCTCGTGATTGCCAGCCTATCGTTGATAACATACAGCATATGCTTAAAGAAAAGACTGGAAAAAATGTTGAAGTGATGATTTACGGAGATGGAGCGTTCAAAGACCCTGTGGGAAAAATATGGGAACTAGCGGATCCAGTTGTATCACCGGCTTACACATCAGGTCTCGATGGCACACCGAATGAAGTAAAATTAAAATATCTCGCTGATAATAACTTTGCTCATTTAAAGGGTGAAGAACTTAAACAAGCGATTTCTCAATTTATTAATAATAAAGAAGCTGACCTTGTAGGATCAATGGAATCACAAGGGACTACACCTAGAAAACTTACCGACCTAATCGGTTCTCTATCAGATTTAACTTCAGGAAGTGGAGATAAGGGTACACCTATTATCTTTATCCAAGGTTATTTCGATAATTACACAAAATAAGCTAGTCAAAAAACTAGATGCCTCCATATAGGGCATCTAGTTTTTTTATTAATCATTTTCCTTTCAACACAGAATGGAGTTCGTTCGGGGTAAAGGCAAAAAGGTATAGTATACTATCTTTACCAAATACTTTGAGGTGCGGTTATGTGGAATTTAACAAAAGAAGCAAAAGAAAAATTTTCAAAATGTCATCTTCTTCCCATTCATGAATCTGATGATGACTGGAAGATGGCCATAACAGAAGCAAAGGCGGAAGGGGAAGACCTCATTGCACGTTTGAATGAAGAACTCGAAGAAGTCAAAGAGGAATTGTTACTTGTCTTGCCAAGCCGTTTCATTCCGTATGTGGAGGATGGTACATTAAATCAACCGACATTACCAAAAAACGTGAGGGAAAATTACTTGCAATGGATGCAGGACTCAGCCAAGGAATTTGAACAAACGTTAGATGCTGCCTATGAACAAACACAACAAGCGGTTGCCTATTTACCAATGGCGGTTCAGGATGTCTTTGCGGAAAGTCTGCATGACGCCATCATTGAGAGAATAGAACGTGAAGGGAATACGCTTCATCTTTACATCAATACAGACAGCGGATTTTCAACCAAATTCCATATTCATCTTATTTTTAAAGACGTCATAATAGAAGAATCGGATGACCTACTGCAACTTGGGCAATGGTTGATTTACTACGAACTGCAGAAAACGGACGCGGGATTTGCGTTTCGGGTGTTGTTTGATTGTCCCGAGGCGGAGTGGACAATTACCATGAAGGGGATGGATGCCCAATATTATTATCGTCCGATGGTGTATACAAGATTGAGGGATGAAGAAAAGCTTGAAGAAACTTCACTTGCAGAATACGTTTCCCTTTTAAATCCCGATTATCGCTATTGGTTGATTACACCTCATTTGAAAAGCAGCATTAACACATTTACAGATAATCTTATTTTAAATAAAGGAAATTTCAAATTGGGACAAAATGAGATGGTTGTTTCCGTTGAGAATCAACGTTTTATTTATGATTTAACAGAGTACAATCCAATTCAGTTTATCTACACCGATGTCTATGAATATCCGTATGCCCATTTTAATGAACCTGTCCCAACCGAACAAATCGAAGCAGCTGCCTTAGGGAATGATTTAGAATTACAAGTACGTGCATGGAATACAATGTATGCAAATCCGAAAGCACTAGCAGACATTATTAATCGGGTATTATGGAAAATCCAGATAACCGAAGAAAATGAAATGATGGTTAGTGTTTATGCCAGCCATTTTTATAAAAGTGAGATTTTGATAGAGGCGGTTCTAGAAAGGTATCGTAATTTAATTGATTAGCGGTACTTTTCTAGGATGACTAGGTATGCAAGAACACAACGTTTTACGCTACTAAAAATGCGAACAGTGCCAGGCACGGTTCGCTTTACGGTTCCTATATTTCAGCAAGTCCTTTGAAAAGTTCCACTGCGGTTTCAATGATTTCATCTCGGAAGTCATACTCATAGGTATGAATATGCGGATAATTTTCACCGTTTCCGATGTAGCACATCGCACCTTTAGTGAACTTTGTATAGTGTCCGAAATCTTCAGAAGCACGGAAGGCTTCCTTCATTTCAACCAACTGGAATCCTTTTTCTTGGCTTACCCTACGAATCTTGTCAGAACTTTCTTTGTGGTTAACCGTTTCTGGAAATTCATCGTTGAAAGAGAAACTTACTTTCAGTCCATACTTTTCAGCCTGTTCTCGTGCAAGGTCCTCAAGGTTTTTCTGAAGATTACCCAGTTCTGCTTCATACAGAGCACGGATGGTTAACAGAAGCTCACCTTTACTTGCTGCTAATCCGAATGCTCTTTCCCCTATGTTTACTTGAACAACCGTGCAGAGTACCAAACCTTCATTTCTGTCAGGAGAAATAAGCCCTGGAATCGCATCAATGATTTTTGCAATAGCAAATGAAGGATTAACTCCATTTTCAGGCTGACTCGCATGAGCGGGGGAACCTTCCATGGTGATGGTCATGCCCTTTGAGGCACAATGAGCGGTTCCGTCGATGACATTGATCGAATTAAAGGCCATTCCACTCATATTATGAAAGGCGAAAATTTCTTCAATGTTATGTTCCTTAATAAAAGTGGCACATTGAATCGCGCCATCTCCCGTTTCCTCCGCATGCTGGAAGAGGAAAAAGATGTTTTTATCCACACCCTTTTGGTCGACCTCCAATGCAAAGCCGGCTAAGCTTGCCGCATGTCCATCGTGCCCACATTTGTGGGAAATCCCTGGATTCATAGAAGCATGAGGAATGTTTATCACTTCGGGCATGGGAAGTGCGTCAAAATCCGCACGAAAAGCAATGTTCTTTTTATCTTCACCTGCTCGATAAATCGCATAAAACCAAAGGCCTCTATCTACGATTTCAAGCCTAGTATTCTTTTTAAGAAAATTAATTAAATACTGTTTAGTCCAGACTTCCTCATTCGAAAGTTCAGGATTCTGGTGTAATTCATGACGCAGTTGTTTAGCTAATTCTAAATTTTTTTGGTCCAAAGTATTTGACCCCTTCATAGTGTTTAAGTGAAAAATATCTTTAAGAATAATCTTACTATTAAAACTCCCCTTATGAGTAGACATAATTTTTAAGCAAGGAATTTTACTCTGTTTTTTACTATGGTTTCTGTTTTATAGGTAGAAATAAAAGATCCTCTATCCATGATGAATAAAGGATCTTACAGAGCTTTCATGCTTTAGCATGAAAGACTTTAAAATTTTGTGGTTTGTTGATTTTATATCTTTTAGCATAAGTAATCAATTATTCTTCAATTGTGCTTTTCCTTTTCACTATTAATGCGATAGCGCTTAATACTATGAGAAGTAAACCAATTACAATGAGGTTATAACTGTTAGTTGCAGTATCTGGAAGTTTGTAATTTCCGTTTTGAGTAGAGTTAGTTTCATTTTTCACGTCAGTATTTTGGCCGTAATTATTATCTACTTGGTCAGGTATAGGTGACGGTGACTCCTTAGGTGAAAGTGCTGGTGTTGGTGCTGGTGAAACTGACTCATTGACCACAACTTTTGCTGTTGCAGAATTTTTTCCATCCTTCGTTTGAACCATAATAGTAGCTTCTCCAGCAGCTAAAGCAGTGACAACTCCTTCATTCGTTACCGAAGCAATTTTTTCATTTGAACTGCTCCAAACAAGTTCCTTATTATCAGTTGTATCCGTTGGATGGACTGAAGCTTTCAGTGTGATTGTTTTATCTACTTCAAGATTCACTTCAGTTTGATTTAACGAAATCGCTTCTATTCGTTTAATAGGATCTACTTGGACTTCATTAACACTTACCGTACCACTCACTTCATTTCCTACTAAAACAAGAGGTCGACCGGTAGGACTCTCTTCAGCAGAAACAAATGCAAGTCCTTCTGGTGCTACATCTCCCGCAATCGTTGCTGAGAAATCTCTTGTATTAAGGTAATTAGCAAACTCAGCATTTTCCGGATTAGATATATTATAGGTCATTACTCCACCAATTCTCTCGAGTCCAATAAATGCATATACATCATTACCAATTATCCCAACTTTAACATCTTCTGGTTCAGGTCCTTTTTTGGCACTGCGTTTTTCAAAAACATTATCATCATTAGACCAGTTAAATACATCAGGAAAACGCTCTGCGGTAATCCTTTCAAGATCACTTCCGCTGTCATAGACAAGCTCCATTGTATTTGCATTCCAGATAGAGAAAGAGCGTCCCCCTAATGTGTAAATCGCGTCATTGCCACGATCCGTTAATACCTCAAGCTTTTCAAAATCCTTAGTATTGAGCATTCGATTGTAAGCAGCTTGTACTTCTGCTTCCGGCATGCCTTTAAAAAGACTAGCATTAGGCACGATACTTCCTTTAACTTTCTTTAAATCAGCAACATTTACAAACTCTTCCCACTCAGTTGCGTCACCTTCATTAGCTGTAATCAGATAATCATTACCGCGAATACTTACATATTCCACTGAATCCGGCATATAAGAACCTAGAATTGGAAGGCTTTCAATTTCGATTTTATCATTTCTGGCTGCATCTAACTCGTTACCTGTTAACGTATGGTCCTTGTAACCAAGAGAGTTGACTGCAATGGTTTTCCCCGCTTTATAATCAATAGTTGCAATCGCATTGTTCTCCTGTAAAGTAACGTATGCTTTTCCAGCTTTCTCTGAAACGGCAATATATTCAGGTTCAAAGTCTGTTACAGCATTTGCTTTTGTTCCATTGTTCCGAATGTGGACATCATCAGCGATTACACTTTCATCATCAAATTTCACATTGGTGATGTTGTCATTTTCGATATCTATGATTGAAACTGAACCTTCTGGATCGACACCGTTCACAAGTCCATTACGAGGCTCCCCTTCATTCGCAGATAAAATGGTTTTGCCATCTGAGGTGATTTTGACCATATCAGGCTGAACACCGACATCGAATGTTTTTTGAATGTCTCCATCATAATTCATAACAATAATTTTTCCGTTTTTTGTATATTCAACATCCTGAACAGCTGCAACAATAATATCTTTGGTAGTGTTAATATCAATACTTGTTACATCACCATATGTAAACGTTGCAGTGTTGACTGCTTTTGCAATATCAATAGATTTTTCTTTTTCTAGAGTTTGAACCGTATTGGAAGATGATAAACTTTCAAGACTTACAATATCAATGGTATGCCCCTTCCCATTGATAACATAAAACTTTTTGTTGTCCGAGTTGTATTTTACGATTTCAGCTACTCCACCGTCTTCGTCAGTTACACCTATGCTATACCCAGCAATCTTTTTCATTTCAATAGAATCTGTCATATTCCCTTCTGCTCTAGCAAGTTGATTCGTTAAGATAGTACTAGAAAGCAGTAATGTAGTAACCAAAGAGATTTTCCCAAAGGTGTTAACTATACTTTTTCTCCTCATTCTGATTTCCCCCTTCTATTTAAACGCGGTTTTTGTAACTCAATCTCACGTTTTTTAACATATAAATTAAGAATAATATAAAAATTTGTAAAGAAATGTCCGATTATTGTAAATTTTTCTTATTAATATTGTAAATATTTAATTAACATAACTAAAAAGTTCAACCATCTAAGTAATGTTGCCAAGTAACAAATATGTAAATGAAGAAGAATCAAACCTAGGTTTAAGAATATCTTTAATAGAAGTACTCAAAAAAAATTAAGTTTTACAATCCAAGGGTGATCTTATGTTCTGGAAAAAAGATATAAAGGAAATCATCTTACCAGCAATCGCAGTTGTAAGAAATCAAAGAAGTTTCGCCTTTAAATTAGTTACCTCCGCTTTTAAGGCTTTAATTGCTGCTATCTTACAGTCTGCAGGAGGGATCATCCCAGGAATCGGAATGCTCATCAGCCCTTTTTCCACCGCCCCCATAATTTTAAGCATGTTAATCTCACCATCCTATGGGTTCTTAAGCTATGTTCTTACGATTTTCCTATTACTTTTCATGCAACCTTCTGAACTGATTGTCTATCCATTTACGACGGGTGCTATGGCCATTGGAATTGGCTATGGTTTTATCCTGTTTAACAGGCGTTGGAAAGTGCTAACCTTCTCAAGTTTGTTTTTATGTATAGGGATTTGCCTCTTACTCTATGTCGTTCAATTCCCTGTTTTAGGACCATTTTTATTAAATTTTAAAGTATCGAATATCATTGTTATTTACTTATTTTCACTCCTTTATTGTGGGTTATGGATCGAACTATTCTTACGATTACTCCCTAAACTCATAAGACCAATCAAAAAATAATACCTAAAAACTATTTCTACAAGAAGTAGTTTTTTTGTTTTTTAAGTAAATAAAAGGGGAAAATAGGAAATATGCAGTTGGAAAGGAGCGTCTTATGAAAGCAACAGATTTACTCGTTCAATGCTTAGAAAATGAGGGTGTTGAGTATATTTTTGGCATTATGGGAAAGGAAACCCTTGATTTGATGGATTCATTGTCCAAATCAAAACAAATTCAGTTTGTGAATGTCCGTCATGAACAAGGTGCAGCCTTTATGGCTGACGTATACGGCAGATTAACCAACAAGGTTGGTGTTTGCTTAGCGACATTAGGCCCTGGAGCCACTAACCTTCTGACCGGGATAGCAAGTGCTAATTTGGACCATTCCCCTGTTGTAGCCATTGCAGGACAAGCAGGCTTTGAAAGGCAGCACCAAGAATCACACCAATATGTAGATCTCGTTAAAGTATTTGAACCAGCCACAAAGTGGTCTGTTCAAATGAAAGATGTACAAACCCTATCGGCCATCATTCGGAAGGCATTTAGAGTAGCACAAATGGAAAAACCGGGTGCCGTTTTTATTGAACTGCCAGAGAACCTGGCACCACAAATGACTTCAGCCCAGCCAATACCTATAACACCTATTCCAAAATCAACACCTGTTTCACAATCATTAGAGGAAGCTCGTACTCTACTCCATCAAAGCCAAAAACCGCTTGTCATTGTAGGGAACGGAGTCATACGGCAAAAAGCCGTGAAAGAGCTCCGCACCTTTGTCGAGAAGCTTCAATCTCCAGTGATCCATAGCTTTATGGCAAAAGGGATTTTACCTAAAGATCATCCACTTAATTATTTTACGTTCGGTTTTAACAAGAAAGATGCTGGATTACCGATCATCGAGGAATCTGATCTATTGGTTGTGGTTGGTTATGATTTTGTTGAAGCACTTCCAAAGGACTGGAATAAGAAAAAGCTCCCTATTTTACATATTGATCCTCTGCCAGCAGAAATCGATGAACACTACCCGATTAAAGGGGAATTGGCCGGCGATTTAACAGAGTCATTCAAGGCGCTTAATCAACTCGATATAACTCCTAAAACATGGGTTCCAACAGGGAATGCGAAAGAAAAGGTTATGGAGTCTTATCAAATGAATTTAGGCCAGCAAGGGAATCAATCATTAACAGTAGAGAATATCTTAACCGTTATTGAAAAGCTGTCAACAGAACGGACCATTGTTGTTTCTGATGTAGGTGCCCACAAGGTATCCATTGCCCGTACCTACCAACCAAAACAAGCTGGCCGACTCATCATCTCCAATGGATTAGCCTCAATGGGAATTGCCCTGCCTGGTGCTATTGGTGCCAAATTAGCTTCTCCAGAAGCCCCTGTTATTTGTATCACTGGGGATGGAGGGGCATTAATGAATATCTCTGAAATCGAGACAGCAAAACGATTGGGTCTCTCTTTTATCATCATTGTTCTCAACAATTCTGCATTAAAACTAGAGGAACAAATGATGAAGGGAAAATTTGGACATACCTTTGGGACAGACTTTGGGAACCCTGACTATGTAAAGCTTGCTGAAGGATTTGGAATAAAAGGTGCAAGACCTACTCAGCTGAATGAATTTGAGCAAGTATTGAAGGATGCTTTGAATCAGACCGAGGATATTACACTGATTGAAATTCGCCATGAATAGACTTTTATTTTTCATTGCTGATTTTCATGTAGGTAGCGAATTCATAGGGGGAGAATTTCCGGTTAATGAATATGGAGGAAGTTTAAAAAGCAGATTAGGAGGAGATATTCCGATTAACTGCTCAAAATAAGACAAAATCCACAGAATTGAATAGTATAAACGGAAAAACTTCCTTTATTTTTAAGTTAATTTTGGTTTTTCATAATTTAAGCGGAATTATGCCGTTTATTTTTCAAACCGAGTGAAATCGACATTCCATTATAATAGAGCGTAAAAAAGGAGAAAACATTTCTAGCTAGCGTAGAAATGTTTTCCCCTTTTTATTTTCTTTACACAAGGTACAGATTAGCGCTTGTTAACCCCCTGATGATGATTAAACACTCTATCCACCATTGTATTAAATCCGCCATTTAAATCATCTGCTGCTCGTCCATTTTGTATTTGACCTCGATATTTTTTCATCTGTCTGACAAAGTCACGATTGGTAGAAATATATACATTTTGAATAGAGGCGTCTGCAGCCCGAACTTGTTGAGCGATTTGGTCTTCCACGTATGGGTAAAGTTCACCTTCAAAGTCATTAACCATAACAACCCCTACATAGGCATTACGGTTTGTAACAATGATATCCGCACGTTTCACTTCATCTAAGTTCTGTACGTTATCCTCTGCTTCTTTAGCTACTCTTAATCCAGTTCTAGTATTGTTTGTATTTGTGTTCGTATTTGTGTTGGTAAAGTTTAAATTTGGATTCCCTAAACTATTTGTTGTATCTAAAGCACCAAAATTGCGGTTACTCATCTCGCCGTGCTGATCGGCTTCTCTTCCTTCTTCTTTCATATTACACCCCGCAATTACTGCCGCAATGCAAAAGCAGGTCAATATGAGTTTAACTGTTTTCATATAATTCCTCCTAAAATGAGTTCATGCTTACAATTACCTTTATCCTCTATTTTTATGTAGAGATTGGGAGGATTTTTTTAAAAAGGAATAAATAGATACCATTTCAAACACACTAAACCATTGATGATTTTTGTTTGAGGAGGCTCCTTATGGATAGTGTATTTGATTATGAAGATATTCAATTAATTCCGGCCAAAAGTGTCGTGAATAGCCGAACAGAGTGTGATACAACCGTTTCTTTTGGCGGCAGAACCTTTAAGCTGCCTGTAGTTCCTGCCAATATGCAGACCATCATTGACGACAAGATTGCTATCTTCTTAGCGGAAAAAGGTTATTTCTATATCATGCACCGTTTTGAACCAGAAAAGCGGATGGATTTTATTAAAGACATGCACTTTCGCGGGTTATTCGCTTCTATTAGTGTTGGAGTCAAGCAGGAGGAGTATCGTTTCATTGAACATCTAGCAGAAGAACGGCTTAGTCCGGAATACATAACCATTGATATTGCACATGGTCATTCCAATGCTGTAATTCAAATGATCCAACATATTAAGCAGCACTTGCCCCAAAGTTTTGTGATTTCGGGCAATGTTGGAACGCCAGAGGCTGTCCGCGAGTTAGAACGAGCGGGTGCCGACGCGACAAAGGTTGGGATTGGACCTGGAAAGGTATGTATCACGAAGATTAAGACAGGATTCGGAACGGGCGGCTGGCAATTAGCGGCTCTCCGCTGGTGTGCAAAGGCAGCAAGTAAGCCGATTATCGCGGACGGCGGGATTCGTACCCATGGTGATATTGCGAAGTCCATACGGTTTGGTGCTTGTATGGTGATGATTGGCTCCCTATTTGCGGGTCACGAAGAATCTCCCGGCAAAACAATTGAAAAAGAAGGCAATCTTTATAAAGAATACTTCGGCTCCGCTTCTGAATATCAAAAAGGAGAACGCAAGAATGTCGAAGGTAAGAAGATGCTGGTGGAACACAAAGGTTCTTTACTCGATACTCTTGTCGAAATGGAGCAAGATCTACAATCCTCTATCTCCTATGCTGGCGGAAAGGAGTTAGAAGCCATCCGTCATGTCGATTATGTTATTGTAAAGAATTCTATTTTTAACGGGGATAAGTTTTAATAAAAGGACTAGCAGGATGACCTGTACTGCCGTGATTTTGTTAGGCAGATAAACAATGGATATATGCAGGTAAACAGGTCTTTATGCAGGTAAACATGTAAAAATCGCAGGTAGCGGAATCATTTTGGCAGGTAAAGGATTTTTTATGAAAAAAGTATTAGAAATCTGCACCTGCAGTCGAGCATTTATGCTTTAATTCGGGCAAAATATTCCATATATAGGAAAACATAACCCCTAAGCCAGGTCACAGCCTGGCTTTTTATGTGTCGGGTTGGGTGGCTGAATTTGTTAGGCAGATAAACAATGGATATATGCAGGTAAAATGAAATTTATGCAGGTAAGCGACTTAAAATTGCAGGTAGCGGAATCATTTTGGCAGGTAAAGGTTCCTTTTATAAAAAAGGTATCCAAAAACCAACCTGAATCCAGCCTTGAACTTGATTGAGCTTATAAAATCAGCAATACCGTTCCAATCGTTATAACAATACCGCCGATAATCGTATGTTTGGCCGCTTTTTCCTTTAAAATGCTAAAACTCAAAATCATCGTGAGTACCACGCTGAATTTATCAATGGGAGCAACGATTGAAACTTTGCCCATCGCCAGAGCAGCAAAATAACATAACCATGATAAACCAGTTGCCACCCCGGATAGAATTAAAAACAGGTACCCCTTTTTCGAAATGTCCTTCAACTTCTTATGTGTCCCTTGGAAAAATACAATCACCCAGGCAAATAACAGGATCACAATGGTGCGTAAAAAAGTTGCCACATTGGAGTCGACATCTTCCATTCCGACTTTTGCCAGTATCGAAGTTAAGGCAGCAAATACCGCCGCTAAAATTGCATACACAATATACCGCTGCGATCCTGAAAATCGTTTCTTATCTTCATTTTTTCCAATCAAAATAAACGTTCCTATTGCAATAATGGCTCCTCCAGCCATAATCAGAGGTTCGGCCGGCTCCCCTAAGACCAGAATAGAAAATATAATCGTCAGCACCACACTCGATTTATCAATCGGTACCACTTTGGAAACATCACCAATGGCAAGTGCTTTAAAGAAAAATAACCATGAAAAGCCTGTTGCAAAACCAGATAAGAGAATAAACCATAAAGCATTGGCTGAAATCAGAGAAATTGTCTCCAGCTTGCCTGTTATCATGACCATGGTAAAAGCCATAATTATTACCACTATTGTCCTAACAGCAGTCGCTAGGTTGGAGTTTACATTCTCAATTCCTAATTTTGCTAAAATGGCTGTAAATGACGCAAATAAAGCTGCTAATAATGCTAAAATAATACTCATTTTACACCTGCTTTTGTCCATAGTTATATGTATGATTATGAGGAATTCTTTGCACTCATGATAAGGAATTATGCCCTTTCCAGTTAAAGATAATTGATGGATTGTCGAAAATAAAATGAAATATTTTTATCATGGGTGAATATATATAGTTTAAAACCAAATTTTCACTGGAAAGGGGAGTCTTTTCTTATGGATATCTGCATTTCTTGTGGAAACGAATTATCTCTCCCAGAGAGAAATCGAAGTGAATGCTGGGATTGCAGGGATACGACAACCGAAGCCTATACTGAAGATGAATGAGTTAAGGTACTGATTTTAGTCTAGATCATCGAAATGATAGCCACTTATACAAGAGACACCCGATCACAATGGATCGGGTGTCTCTTCCTGTTTGTTATTCATTTACCCATGAAAGTCCAAGTGTCCCAACACCTGTATGCACACCGGCAACGGTTATGAGCATTAACTTTTCTGTTTCAATCGCTGGGAATGTTTCTTGTATGATTTTTTCAAGTCCGTCCGCTTTTTCCTGGTCGTTTGCATGTACAATAGCCACTTTCTGAACGGTTTTTGTATCCAGGTCTTCCTTTAAATGATTTACCAGCCAAGCGAGTGCCTTCTTTTCAGTTCGGACTTTATCCTTAATTTTTGCAGCGCCATCCTCAATCGATAAGATCGGCTTAATATTAAATAATGAGGCCAGTATTTTTTGACTTCCAGATACCCTGCCGCTTTTATGAAGCTGATCCAAGTTGGATGGTACCAAAAATAATCGAGTATGGTCACGCAGATTGTTTAATTGAGAAACTACTTCGTCTATTTCAAGTCCCTGTTCAACTAGTTCTATTCCCCTTTTCACCAGGAACGATAAAGGGAAGGAACCGGTACGTGAATCGATCGCAAACAATTTAAAACCAGCCATTTCCGCTGCCATAACAGAGGTTTGAAACGTGCCAGTTAAAGTACTAGAGGCGTGAATCGCTATACCAAAGTCATACTCTTCTTTTAACTTTTCATAAAGGTCGACGATATCACCGATATTTGGCTGAGATGATTGAAATTTTCCTTCCTCATTTTTCATTCGATGATAAAACTCTTCCTCGGTAATATCAATGGTTTCTTTGTAAAATTTATCGTTAATAACAACATGCAAGGGAATAACATGTATATGGTGCTTTTCAATAAACACTTTGCTAAGAGAAGCAGTTGTGTCCGTAATCCATGCAATTTTAGGCTTGTTCATATGATCACTTTCCTTTAATGAATTTCTCTCAATCTATATAGGAATAACGAAAATTAGTAGTATGGTAACGAGGTTAACATTACAAAAATGAATAATCTCTCACAAGTTATATTTGTCATACATGACAAAGTTTTTCAGGCATGGTAATCACAATTGTCACGGCTTTGACAAATTTATTTCAAAATTTACGTGTTTTTATTTAAATAGTGGTATAGTATAGGAAAGTATTTTTACTATTTCAAAAATATAATTATTATGGGTTTGAAACATGATTTTTCATTGAATTGTGTTTCAAACTGAATCTATTATTAAGATGAGGTGCGAGCATGAAACAGGAGATTTCATTTATTCCTAGAGAACAATTAAAAGCAAAGCCTGATACCGCTTCACTTGGTTTCGGGAAGTATTTCAGTGATTATATGTTTGTGATGGATTATCATAGCGAAAAAGGCTGGTATGATCCGAGAATTGCTCCTTATGAGCCTATAACACTTGAACCATCATCAATGGTTTTCCACTATGGACAAGCTATTTTCGAAGGAATGAAAGCATATAAGACGTCGGATGGTTCGATCCAGCTATTCCGTCCAGAGAAAAATATGAAGCGATTAAACGAGTCATGTGATAGGCTTTGTATTCCTCAAATTGATGAGGAGTTTTTATTAGAAGGAATTAAACGATTAATTATTACAGAGAAAGACTGGGTGCCGAATGGTGAGGGTACATCCCTTTATATTCGACCATTCATTTTTTCAACAGAGCCTTATCTTGGTGTTCGTCCTGCGAGCCAATACAAGTTGCTTGTCATCCTTTCTCCGTCTGGGGCCTATTATGGCAGTCAATTAAATCCGGTTAAAATATATGTAGAAGAGCAATATGTTCGTGCGGTTATTGGCGGTGTGGGTCATGTAAAGACAGCAGGTAACTATGCGGCCAGCTTAAAAGCACAGGAAAAGGCAGACGCAGGCGGCTACGCACAAATCCTTTGGCTTGACGCGAAAGAGAATAAATATGTCGAAGAAGTCGGCAGTATGAATATCTTCTTCAAAATCAATGGCGAAGTGGTAACTCCAAGATTAAATGGCAGCATTTTACCTGGAGTCACTCGTGATTCAGTCATTCAATTATTAAAATATTGGAATATCCCGGTGCGCGAAGAGAGAATCTCGATTGAAGAGGTCTTTGCGGCAAACGAGCGCGGTGAACTGGAGGAAGTCTTTGGAGCAGGAACTGCTGCCGTTATTTCCCCTGTTGGCGAACTAACTTGGAAAGACCAATCCATCGTTATTAACGATAATAATATCGGTGAGCTATCACAGGCTATTTATAATGAGATAACTGGAATACAGCTAGGGAAAAAAGAAGATCCATTTAATTGGACAGTGAAAGTTACTCAAATTGAAGGATAAACTACTGATATGGAGGATCCAGTTGTGCTGGATCCTTTTTTTTATGGAACGACTTTTTCTGTAATGAACTGAATATGGATATATAAAATTAGGAAGGCAATTTTTTGAAACAATGCTTCTTTATTTCTCGTCTTAGTTTATGAAAGACTTTTGATAAGAAAGGATCTACGACTTTGAGACTTAACTGGAAAGGCAGACTACTATTTACATTCATTATTGGTCTTATTATTTTATTTATTGCAGAAAACCCTATTGGCACCAGCATATTAAATCGTTTTAACATCGGTGGTACTGCTCCCATGCCAACGGAACTTCATCCAGTAGTGAGAGAAAGAAGCAATCAGTTAGTCCAACAAGCAGCTGATAAAGGAATTGTGATGGTGATAACCGATGACTTCCGTAGTGCAGAAGACCAAGACCGACTTTATGAACAAGGCCGGACAGCGGCTGGAAATATTGTAACTCATGCAAGAGGAGGAGAATCGTTTCACAACTTTGGGCTTGCCATTGATTTTGCCATAAAGACCCCCTCAGCAGATGTTATTTGGGATATGCAATATGATAGCAACCAAAATGGAAAATCGGATTGGGGCGAAGTGGTAGAAATGGCAAAAGCCCTAGGCTTTGAATGGGGCGGTGATTGGGCTCAATTTAAAGACTATCCCCACTTACAAATGAACTTTGGCCTAACACTAGCAGATCTGCAAAACGGGAAAAGGCCGGCAGATTTATCCTTAACGGCGGATACCCATTAAAGGGAAACAGTGAGGCACCTTCCTCACCTACACATCGTTTTTTAGAAAATAATAGTCCTGATTAGAAAATTAAGATCCAGTTTACCTGGATTTTTTTTATGCTCCTCTATCTTTATTTTGATGACGAAATACGCATCACTAGTAAACAGTGTTATGATTGATTGACAGTTATTGATTTTACAAACATTGTTAACAATACTAATAATAAATACAACTGATAGGATGAAGAGATGAGAACAGAAGTAAGGTTAAAGGTGAAATCAAAGTTTGTTAATAAATATAAAAGCGGCTACCCGCTTATCACAAAAGACACCATTATGAATCCTAATGTTCTAGATGAAGAAGGTAGCACCATAAACCTTGTTGATGAAAAGAACAACTTTATTTCTAAAGGCTATTATGGTAAGCAAAATAAAGGCCTCGGTTGGGTGCTTAGCGCTAAAGAAAGTGAAAAGTTTGATCATAGCTTTTTTCAAAAGACTTTGAAGGCTGCCTTCGATCAAAGAGAATTTTTTTACAACAGTTCTGAAACAACAGCATTTCGAGTGTTTAATGGTGAAGGCGATGGAATCGGTGGTTTAACGATTGATTACTTTGATGGTTATTACTTGATTACCTGGTACAGCTTAGGCATTTACCATTTTCGAGAATTTATTATAGATTCATTGAAGGAATTAGTGGAGTATAAAGCCATCTATCAGAAAAAGCGTTTTGATGAAAGTGGTAAATACATTGAAGAGGATGACTTCGTCACAGGTAAACGAGGAGAGTTCCCAGTTATCGTGAAGGAAAACGGCGTCAATATTGCCGTTTATTTAAATGAAAGTGCTATGGTAGGTGTATTCTTAGATCAAAAGGATGTAAGAAAAGCATTAAGAGATAGGTATACACAAGGGAAACGGGTATTAAATACATTCTCCTATACCGGAGTGTTTTCAGTGTTTTCCGCTTTAGGCGGCGCAAAAAAAACGACAAGTGTCGACCTTGCTAATCGTAGCAAACGTAAAACAATTGAGCAATTCCAAGTGAATGGAATAGCATATGAGGATCAAGATATCATTGTAGAGGATGTTTTCAACTACTTCAAATATGCTGTAAGAAAAGGGCTACTGTTTGATGTCGTTATTCTTGATCCTCCAAGTTTCGCAAAATCAAAAAAGTTTGTCTTCAGTGCCGAAAAAGATTATAAGAACCTGTTAAAGGATGCCATCTCAATAACGGAGGATAACGGGACGATCCTCGCATCCACCAATTCTAGCTCTTTTAATATGGACAAATTTAAAGGGTTCATAGATACAGCCTTTAAGGAATCAAAAAAACGCTATAAAATAATGGAAGAATACTCACTTCCTGACGACTTCCGAACCAATAAACATTACCCAGAATCGGACTACCTAAAAGTAGTTTTCATTAAAAAGATAGGATAAAGTTCCAGTTCCTAGGAATTTACTGTCCACCCCACACGGACAGTGTCCACGAGTGGTGCCTGTCACCGCAGTCCCTGCGGTGACAGGCACCTTTGCTCTTGAATTTTATAGAATTTTCTGCTATTATTATTAATAATTAAATATTTTCTTACTTCATTACCTTGAAGTGAGGATAGAGGCGCAAAGACCATAAGTACGCAATAGGAGGATAATGAGGTCCTATGATGATTGTGGAAAGGGGAATTTGCCGAAGTGGATAGAATCTCATTTGTCTATGCCGCTGGTTCTGCTATTGAATAAATACAGAACTGTCATATAGTTGACTATATGGAGGGCTATCTTACGCAAAGGAACGGTTTTAAATTATGTTTCTACTGCAGTAGCGAGCCTTCGTTGCTGCTTTTTTGCGTTTACTATTGATTGACCTGATCTACCTCTAATTTTTATTAAAAATTATGTAAAGGGTGAGCTTGATGATTTTTGGCCAAGTTTTAACAGCTATGGTGACGCCATTTGATCAACATGGAGAGATTGACTATCACGCAGCTAGAGCACTAGTAAATTACTTAATTGCTAATGGTACGGATGGATTAGTAGTTGCAGGAACCACTGGAGAATCTCCAACATTAACAACAGAGGAAAAAATAGAGTTATTTAAATTCGTGGTCGAAGTTGCAGCCGGCAGGGTGCCTGTCATTGCTGGAACTGGCTCTAATAACACGAGAGCATCTATCAGCTTAACGAAACAGGCAGAAGCAGCAGGTGTTGATGGAATTATGCTCGTAGCTCCATACTACAATAAACCATCTCAAGAAGGGTTATTTCAGCATTTTAAAGCCATTGCGGAAGCTACTTCCTTACCGATAATGCTTTATAATATTCCTGGACGCTGTGCCGTCAACATCTCCGTAGAAACCATTGTCCGCCTCTCAGAAATTAGTAATATTGTGGCGGTAAAAGAAGCAAGCGGCGATTTAGATGCCATGGCAGAAATCATTGGCCGTACTCCGGATACATTTACCTTGTACAGTGGTGATGATGGACTAACTATACCAGTCCTAGCCATCGGCGGCGCAGGTGTTGTGTCTGTTGCTTCGCATATCATTGGCAATCAAATGCAGGAGATGGTTACACTATTTAAAAATGGACGTGTTCAAGAAGCAGCTGTTTTACACCGCAGCCTTCTCCCAATTATGAAAGCATTATTTGCAGCACCTAACCCTACACCAGTAAAAGCTGCATTAAATATGCAAGGTGTCCAGGTTGGGGAAGTCCGTCTTCCCATGATTCCCTTGAATGATGAAGAAAAGACTGCACTGCAAAAAGTACTCCCAATTAACACCCTGGTTTAATCTGATTATCATTCCTGTCCCTTCGTGGGGCAGGTTCTTTTTTTACAAAAAATTAATACTCAAATATTCACAAATATTACAATTCTCATGATAATCCTCTTCCCTATAAAATTGTATAATACAAATGGTTACATCCAATTCCCCTGATTTAACCTCTCTACTACGCCCCTAAAAAAACACTGAAAGCAGGTCGATTTATGAAAATTAGTAAAAAGAAAAATTCTAGAGGTAAAAACATGCCGGAAATAAACGCATGGGCAATTCCTATGACAACTCCACAAGAAAGAAAGAGCGTATTTATGGACTTAGCGACAAGTTCTGAATTTGGAATGAGGAATCGAGGTCTTGTCTTTTACTATGGAAAGGACTTAATTGCATACAAACGTGAAAAATCCTCTGACGAAAATCGCAACGAATTTCTCCGGGTTCTATCAAAATTTATGACCGATTGTTTAGAAGATGATTGTCCTTCCTCTTGGGATCTCTGTGGGTCCTCATTCTGGGAAAAACTCATTTATTACTTTTATCCCCAAAACATATCAATCTCACCAGCTATGAAGGAAGCAGCTAACTTCCTAATCCAATTGAAAAAGTTTGTTCAATGGCTTGATAAAAGAGTTGGTACTCATTATTATCCTGCTATCGAAAAATCCACTTCAGAAGCTTCTCTTCATTTACAATCCTGTGAAAAACTATTAAATGTCCTCTTTTTCAAACACTTTCCGCAAGCTTATAGTCCTGACTGGAATCCAGAACAAGACATCGAAAACTTAACACTAAATGGCGCCCATTTTGTAAATACTCAGGAAGGTGTATTCGAGGTCACAAGCAAAATTGAAGACACATGTGTATTAACTGATTTGGGTTCTCATAAATCGTATTATGTAAAAGATTTGCCGACTGTTAATGTGGAATTAGGTATGATCTTAAGTGGTGTCATCGGCAGGCGAAAAGGTGACAAACATTGGCATTGGTATATTAGCGTTGCGGTTAATCCACCGCAGGCAAAAAATTATATTCCCACTTTTCTTACCTGTTAATCAAACGTTTGATTAGATTTGTACCCTTAAAATCAGTTCTATTGCCTTTATCCATAAACTGTTTGGAATTTATTGAGACAGGATAAACTAATGGGAGGTAAAAACTGGTATAGGGAGAGAATTAAATGTCTAAGGTTCTTGATGAACGTTTGAACTACTTAGGACGAAATCTATTGTCGGGATGTTTACTAGGGATCGGTTTTGTCGCTTTTGTCGATGAGGCTGTGTTCCACCAGCTCCTGCACTGGCACCATTTCTATGATAAATCTACCCCTGATATTGGTCTGGTATCAGATGGGATTTTTCATGCATTTAGCTGGTTCTCAACGGTAGCAGGGTTATTTCTGGTTCCTGACCTTCGTCGTAGAAATGCTTGGTGGCCAAAGAGATGGTTTGGAGGATTTCTTTTGGGCGGAGGCGGATTTAATTTATACGATGGTACGGTTCAACATAAAATCATGAGGATTCATCAAATTCGCTATAACGTCGAAATTGCACCTTACGATTGGGTATGGAATATACTCGCGGTTCTCATACTAGTTGTTGGATTTATCATCATTTTTCGGACTAGCCGGGAATCAAAAACGATGGACGGTACAGTCTAAATGGAACATCACCATGTCCATCAAGCAAATGAGCTGTCAAATGAACTTCTTTTAGCTCTCCCTTTTGTCCTGGCTGTATTGATTTATCTTCTATTAGGATTAGTCTCTAACCAACGTCATAAGCGATGGCCGATTTATCGATACATGTACTGGGTATCCGGCGTTTTTTCAGCAGCTGCTGCACTAATCGGTCCTGTCGCCGACCTTGCTCATGAAAATTTCACGGCCCATATGATCGGCCATTTGTTTCTTGGAATGCTAGCACCTCTTCTTTTAGCACATGCCGCTCCAATGACTCTATTAATGAGAACACTAAGTGTTGGACATGCTAGAAAACTCTCCCGCATTTTAAAGAGTTTTCCAGTTAGCATCTTTTGCCATCCACTTGTTGCCTCTATACTCAATATCGGAGGTTTATGGGTATTATATACGACAGACCTGTACGCAGCAATGCACCAATATAACCTTCTTCATACGATTATACATCTGCATGTATTCTTGGCAGGATATCTTTATACCATTTCGATTATCTATATTGATCCCCTCCCCCATCGGTATAGTTTTATTTTTCGAGCAATCGTTCTAATTCTGTCGTTAGCCGCCCACGGAATCCTTTCAAAGTACATTTATGCTTATCCCCCCGCTGGTGTACCAATTGAACAGGCACAAGTGGGAGGAATGATCATGTATTATGGCGGGGATATGATAGAAATTATCCTGATATTCTTATTCTGCCGACAATGGTATAAGGCTGCCCGACCACGAACCTCTGTGTCGTTAAGTCATTAAAAATAATATAAGAACACCTAAAAAACCTGTATAGATGAATAAGGTATCATCTATACTGGTTTTTCATTGAACTCATTTATAAATTTTACTAATCTTGTCTATCATGGTAATTAATAAGGAATGAAGGAACCGAGAAACTCATCCACAAATGCCTCTTGACCTGCATAAGTTTAGCTTTACGAAAATATGATAAAATAAATATCCTAAAAAAGGAGTTGTTTAAATGGTTATCTTTAATAAAATCGCTCTATTTTTTGTTATTTTATACTCAGTCATCATTATCTTAAATACTTATTTAGGAGAAACGGAACGGGTACAATCAAATGTAATTTACTTTTTAATGAATGGTTTTGCATATATTGTATCAGCCATGGATATGGAAAAAAGAAAAGTGGAACTATCGAAGCCATAATATTTTCTGAACCTTTAAGAAGTTAATTAAACGTTTGATTAGTTCATCGAAAATCCTTTTACACAAAGGTTCAACCCCTTTAATCAAACGTTTGATTAGTTTTTTTTTCTGCTGCTTCCTTTAATTCTATTGAACGTGTAACAATAATTTTTTTGAAATATTTAGCTAAGAACCATTTATCCATTAACACTCCAATTGGACCCAACCATAAATGATATTGAATATGATCAATCATTGTCGTTCCCTTTTCTTCTTCAATGAACTGATGGATATATATGAAAGTTTTAAATGGGCCCTTAACCATTTTTTCTACAAAACTATGAGGCTTTTCCATGAATATAATCCTCGAAGTAATCCTTTGTTTAATCCCAAAGTTAACACATTCCCAAGTTACACAATCACCTTCCCCTGGCAAACCTTCTGTCAGACCTCCGACAGTCTTTCCTGTACCTTTCAACGGAGTTTGTGGGTGAATGCCGAAGCCTCTAGCTACGTCAAAACAAACCTCAATGGGCGCATGAATAAATTGTTTATGTTCTAATAGGGGCATTTCTACCGCCTCCATTCATCACCTTCATCATAGAGTATTCCAGCTGACGATGTACTCAGTATGCTCCGTTGGGAGTTGTATACTTGGTTCTTCCACAGACCAATGACCTTGTATCTCCAATTCCTTACAAGCTAACTCAAACTGCCCCATGGCAATTCCCATATCTAAAAGCTGCATGTCATATCCAAGTTTCGAACTATAATTGGGTGTATGCTCAATGTAAAAATGACAGACCTCTCTATCGCTGGACATTAAAAGTCGCCAAGGCTGTTTATTAGATGCGGAAGGGCCAAGCCTGACCATTTCAATAGGTAATTCCAGTGATCCTGCATTTTCTCTTTTCAATGGAACTTCAAATGAAGTGTCATAAAACAGCTGATCCCATGGTTTTTTATTATCAGCCTTAACCACGTATCGGAGTGCCTTATCAAATACCCGTTGTTTTTGGTTCGGATATCCAATTGGTGTTATGCAGGGGATAAATTCACCTTCACCCAGCTGGATTTCCTTTTCAAACGAATTTCGGTTGAACGTTCCCCCCATCCAGCAAGTACCGACTTCTAACCCCGTTAACCATATTACTAGTTTTTGAAAGGTATAGGCAAACTCAACAAGGGAGTATTTACTGTTTCGTGCCACACCTGCCAAATATCCCTGTGGATTTTTAATAAATCCGTATGTACCAAGCTTAATGCCTTTATCGCTTACATTATTTGTTACCGGTATGAACTCGATTCTTCCCCTATTCCCAAATGGTCCAACTAAGTTTTCATCATTGGTTATGTATTCCTTTATATCTTTAACATGGGAATCTTTTATGTTTTGAGTATCAAAGTTTCTAATCGATTGTCGTTTTTTCATTAAATCGATCGTTAATTTATTAAACATCATCCTTAACCCACCTTTCTCAACACTATTTTAACCATCCCGTTATTAAATTCCTAGAATAAGCTAATCATTCCTCTTTAAAAAAGTCCAAAAAAAGAGTGATTACTATAATAGCAATCACTCTTTTCGAAGTATTTATGGGCCTAAATGGACTCGAACCATCGACCTCACGCTTATCAGGCGTGCGCTCTAACCAGCTGAGCTATAGGCCCTTAATTGGAGCGGGTGATGAGAATCGAACTCACAACATCAGCTTGGAAGGCTGAGGTTTTACCACTAAACTACACCCGCGTAAAGAAAAAA
>NZ_BCVA01000056.1 GCF_001591505.1 Neobacillus niacini NBRC 15566 | reverse complement strand
AATTATTTGGCCCCTTGGTCAAGCGGTTAAGACACCGCCCTTTCACGGCGGTAACACGGGTTCGAATCCCGTAGGGGTCATACAAAAAGGCTGATGATAAACTTATCATCAGTTTTTTTGTGCTTATTTTTATCAGACAAATCACGGCAGCACTGTGAATAAGTTATTCTTCTAGGTTAGTTCCTTCATTCAGTGCTGTAGCAACTTCACTTATTTCTTATACCAAGATAGACAGCATTTGATCCACTGTGTTATCAGGATGAATTAAATCCTGCCTCTTTCTTTCTATCACTATTTGTTCTACTATTTGTTCTGATCCATTGCTTAAACCTCTTTATAATAGGTGATCAAATCCACCTGGTAATATAGGCTGGATTCAAGGCTGTCCTGTGCTGTTATCCCGTAATGTGAGCCAATCTGTTCTATTGTTTGTATTACTGCCCAGGATCTTAAACCTGTTAGTTCTAATGGCCTTCATTGCCCAAACCTCTCCGTAATCAAATTGCTCGTTCCCTTACCTTTAAGATATCATGCTGCTTAAGATTTAATTGTGCCAATCATCTACATTTTGCCCTACCCAAATCCCGGTGTTATATAAGAAAAACAAACAAAACAATCCTTTAAAATGCGAATAGCTTGTTCTACATCTAGGGAGGCATTTTCATGGTTAATTACTATTTTAGGATAATATTTTTCTTTTCTTTGCTCCTAGGAAAAACCTTGATAACGCTTACACTCACTGCATATTTAGCACTTTTACTTGGCAAAGTTTCTTATAAATCAAATAATATTTTTTACTCAAAAAATAAAAAAAACTTTATATATTTTTGTCGATTAATGAAGGATTTCTTGCTAGTTCTTGTCGAAAGGTGTTGAAAAAAACAGGAAAATGACGGTCTGTATATTTTATTGTCAGAAAAGATAAAAAAGTTTTACAAGGCTTATTTGTAATTTGCACTTATAATTAACCCTTGAAATACATTTTCACAAGGATGAGGTTAATAATGGCAGTGAATACGTTATATCCAACAGACTATCAGTTGCATTTATTTCATGAGGGGAACCTTTTTCAAAGTCACCAGCTGTTCGGAGCACACGTCTTTAAAGAATCAGACAAAGTATATACGCGATTTTGTGTGTGGGCTCCTAACGCTAACAAAGTGAGGCTGGTCGGAAATTTCAATAACTGGAATGGAGAAGGTTACGATTTACATAGGGTAAACAATGAAGGTGTATGGATTATTGTCATTAATCAGGACCTGAATGGCTGCCTCTATAAGTATGAAATAATTACAGCACAAAATGAAAGACTTTTAAAATCGGATCCATATGCATTTTATTCTGAACTGCGGCCAAATACCGCTTCCATCGTTTATTCTTTGAGAAATTACGAATGGCAGGATAATCATTGGATGCACCGAAAGCAAAAAAGAAACTTCTTATCTGAACCACAGATCATTTATGAGGTGCATTTTGGTTCATGGAAAAAACATGAGAATGGTGATTTTTTAACATATAAGGAAATGGCTGAAGAACTCATACCTTATGTGCTTGAACATGGATTTACACATATTGAATTATTACCTCTTATCGAGCACCCCTTTGACGGATCTTGGGGATATCAGGGTACTGGATACTTTTCAGCAACCTCCCGCTACGGCACACCAAAGGACTTCATGTACTTTGTAGATCAATGTCATCTGAATGGAATTGGCGTAATACTTGATTGGGTGCCGGGGCACTTTTGTAAGGATTCACATGGTTTATACCGTTTTGATGGTTCACATATTTATTCTTACGAAACAGAAAGTGACAGGGAAAATCATGTTTGGGGTACAGCAAACTTTGACCTTGGAAAAGGAGAGGTGCAAAGTTTCCTCATCTCAAATGCATTCTTTTGGATAGATTACTTCCATATTGATGGGTTTAGGATGGACGCCGTTGCAAACATCATATATTGGCCGAATTCAGTTGAAAACCTTGAAAACCCATTTGGGATAGACTTTCTAAAAAAATTGAATATAGAAGTTCATCAGTACGATCCAACTTTTGTCATGATTGGAGAGGATTCAACAGATTTCCCTAATGTTACTGCACCGGTCCATTATGGTGGATTAGGCTTCGATTATAAATGGAATATGGGCTGGATGAATGACATTTTGAAATATATGGAAACTCCTCCATTTGCACGCTCAAGTGTTCATACTAAAGTAACTTTTTCGCTTCTTTATGCCTTTTCAGAAAACTTTATGCTCCCATTTTCACATGATGAAGTTGTCCATGGTAAAAAGTCACTGTTAGATAAAATGCCGGGTGATTATTGGGAAAAGTTCGCACAGCTGCGCATGCTTCTAGGATATATGTTCGCTCATCCTGGAAAGAATCTTTTATTTATGGGATTTGAACTGGGTCAGTTTTCAGAATGGAAAGACAAAGAACAGTTAGATTGGAACCTGTTAGATTATGAAATGCACCAGAATGTAAATCAATATGTTAAACAATTAACAAAACTCTATAAACGATCTAAAGCGATGTATGAACTAGACCATATGCATGAAGGTTTTGAATGGATTGATTGTAATAACTATAGCCAATCGGTCTTCTCGTTTATTCGAAAAGGAAAAGCCGAAAATGATTATTTGGTTATTATTTGCAATTTTACGGGTATACACTATCCGGAATATAAGATTGGTGTACCTGCTCAAGGCGAGTTTCGTGAAATATTTAATAGTGACGATGCAGACTTTGGCGGTGCTGGCTTTATTAATAAAAAAACATTTATGGCTGTAGAAGAGCCATTTCATGGAAGACCATATTCCGTTAATGTGACGATACCGCCTTTTGGCTTTCAGATCATTCGACCGGTGAAAAAACGAAAGGAGAGAAAAGGTAATGGGAAAGAAAAAGTGCGTGGCAATGCTATTGGCAGGAGGGAAAGGAAGCAGACTTAACTCACTTACGAAGGATTTGGCAAAGCCTGCTGTTCCTTTTGGAGGAAAGTACAGAATCATTGATTTTCCATTAAGCAATTGTGCTAATTCAGGTATTGATACAGTCGGAGTCTTAACTCAATATCAACCGTTGCTATTAAACTCGTATATAGGTATTGGCAGTGCTTGGGACCTTGACCGAAAAGATGGGGGCGTAACGGTTTTACCTCCATATGCTGAGACTTCTGAGGTAAAATGGTATACCGGAACTGCGAGTGCTATTTATCAAAACCTAAATTATTTAAAACAATACCAGCCTGAATATGTATTAATTCTCTCAGGTGATCATATTTACAAAATGAACTATGAAAGCATGCTTGAGTATCACATAGAAAAACGAGCTGATGTAACGATTTCTTTAATTGAAGTTCCTTGGGCGGAAGCAAGCCGTTTTGGGATTATGAATACAAACGAGGATTTAAGAATAACAGAGTTTGAGGAGAAGCCAGCAGAGCCAAAGAATAATCTAGCTTCGATGGGCATTTATATTTTTAGCTGGAATATACTGAAGGATTATCTTGAGATGGACGCTAGAAATAGTAAATCCTCCCACGATTTTGGTAAAGACATCATTCCAACTTTATTAGATGAAAATAAGAAGTTATATGCCTATCCTTTTAAAGGCTATTGGAAAGATGTTGGTACAGTCAAGAGTCTTTGGGAAGCAAATATGGATCTATTAAATGACGAATGTGATTTAGATCTATTTGATCACGATTGGAGAATCTATTCTGTCAATCCTAATCAACCCCCTCAGTATATCTCTCCTGAAGCAATAGTTAAGGAGTCACTAATTAATGAAGGCTGTACCATTGAAGGAGAAATTGATAATTCTGTTTTATTTCAAGGGGTTAGTGTTGGTAAAGGATCCATTATAAAGGAATCTGTAATCATGCCAGATGCTGTAATTGGTGAGAACGTTAAGATTGAAAAAGCGATCGTTCCAAGTGACGCTGTTATTCCAGATGGAACCGTAATACGTTCATTTGATGATGAAATTATTCTTGTTACAGAAGAAATGTTAAGTGGGATATATCCTGCTTTTAAATAAACGGGAGGGACTTGTATTGCAAAGAAAATTATTAGGTGTTATTGACGCCACCACATACCATGATGATTTAGAAGAGCTTTTGACCCATCGCTCACTCGCAGCCCTGCCTTTTGCAGGACGTTATCGTATAATCGATTTTGTACTTTCTAATATGGTGAATTCAGGAATTCAAAGTGTAGCCATCTTTCCTAAAATGATGTATCGTTCGTTAATGGATCACCTTGGATCGGGGAAGAATTGGGATTTAAATCGCAAACGTGATGGACTTTTCTTTTTTCCAACTCCCGTGGTTGATTCAGATATAAATAAAATTGGTTCTTTTGAAAACTTTGCAGCAAACTTGGATTTCTTTTACCGCAGTTCTCAAGAGTACTCTTTAATTACCAATTGTTATACCGTTTTCAATATGGATTTTGCACCATTGTTAGAATGGCATATGCATTCAGGGTGTGATATTACCGAAATCTTCCATGAAAATGGGACTCCTATGAAGATGTATTTAGTGAAGACCTCTTTACTTGTTAAATTAATTGAAACACGAAACGAAACTGGGTATACATGCATGAAAGATGTCGTTTTAGACTCTGAACATTTCTACTCCATTTGCCGCTATGAATATTCCGGATATGCGGAAATGATCAATTCTATTCAAAACTATTTTTCTACTAGTTTAAATTTATTAAATTCCGATGTCTGGAAGCAATTGTTTATAAAAGAACACCCCATCCTGACAAAGGTAAAAGATGAGCCGCCAACACGTTATTTAAAGGGCTCGACTGTCCAAAATGCCATGATTGCGAATGGCTGCTTAATAAATGGCTCAGTTGAAAATAGTATTATCTCCAGGGGCGTTAAAATTGGTAAAGGGGCAGTTATTAAGAATTGCATTATCATGCAAAAATGTGTAATTGAAGATAATTGCTACCTGGATTCCGTTATTTTAGACAAAGACGTAAAGGTAGAGGCGGGCACAATTCTAACAGGTACTGCCAGGGATCCTTATGTTGTACGGAAAGGAACTAAACAAGGAGCTCTGATGAAATCGTGAAAGTATTATTTGCAGTATCAGAATGTGGACCATTTGCGAAATCTGGGGGGCTAGCAGACGTTGCAGGCTCCCTGCCTAAGGAATTAAAAAGTCTTGGTACGGATGTACGAGTTATCATGCCTAAATATGGTACTATTGCCGATGAATTTAAGGCGGATATGGTAAAAATTAAAGAATTTACTGTACCTGTTGGCTGGAGAAATCAATATTGCGGTATAGAAGAGCTTTCCTATGAGGGAGTAACCTATTACTTTGTTGATAATGAGTATTATTTTAAACGCGAAGGATTTTATGGCTATTATGATGATGGCGAGAGATTCGCTTATTTTAATCGAGCTGTGTTGGAAGCGCTGGAACATCTTGATTTTTATCCAGATGTACTGCATTGCCATGATTGGCATACAGCTATGATTCCTTTTTTATTAAGAATGGAGTATTACAAGCGAAAAGGCTACGGACTTATTCGTACGGTTTTCACTATCCATAATTTACAATTTCAAGGAATTTTCCCAAGAGAGGCGCTTTCTGACTTGCTGGGATTAGATTGGGGAGCATTTAACCCTGAAAATTTAGAATTCTTTGGCTGTATTAATTTCATGAAGGGTGCTCTTGTAGCAGCTGACGAAATTACAACAGTGAGCCCAACCTATAAACAAGAAATCCAAACGCCTGTATATGGTGAGAAATTGGACGGTCTCTTAAGAACAAGAGAAGAAGATCTTGTTGGGATTGTAAATGGTATCGATGATAAATTCTATAATCCTGCCGATGATTCCCTAATCTATAAAACGTACAACAGTAATAATCTTGAAGGTAAAGCAATAAATAAAAGTGAAGTCCAAAAATTCTTTGGGCTGCCACAAAAACCGAATACACCGCTAATGGTGATGATTACTCGGCTGACAAAACAAAAGGGATTAGATCTCGTTAAGTGTGTTCTAAATGATATTCTTCATGAAGATATTCAAATGGTGGTTCTAGGGACAGGGGACTATGCTTATGAGGAGTATTTACGCCATGCAGCAAGCTCTTATCCAGACAAATTAAAGGTTCACATCGGTTTTAGTGAGGGACTTGCTCACAAGCTATATGCTGCGGCAGACCTGTTTCTAATGCCATCCTTATTTGAACCATGTGGTCTTGGTCAATTAATCGCTATGAGATACGGTGCGGTACCAATTGTACGTGAAACAGGCGGGCTAAATGATACTGTACAATCTTGGAATGAAGCTACCAATGAGGGAAATGGTTTTTCTTTTAAGAATTTTAATGCCCATGACATGTTATATACGATTAGAAGGGCATTACGCTTTTATCATGATCCCGAGTGGGAAACAATCGTTCAAAAAGCAATGAAAAAAGATAATAGCTGGGCCCAGTCTGCATTTAAGTATAATCAGCTGTATGCAGAGCTGATCTCGAGGAGTGAAACCCATGTTTTCTAATACAACAGAGTTTAAGGATACTTTTTTAAAGAGGTTGAATATGGTATGCGGTAAGAGCTTTTCAGAAAGCTCAGAGCGTGATCATTATCAAACACTTGGTATTATGATTCGTGAATTTGTTAGCCATGATTGGATTAAAACCAATGAACGGTACCTTGCTGCAAAGGGAAAACAAGTCTATTATCTTTCAATAGAATATTTATTAGGAAAGCTCCTTAGGCAAAATCTAATTAATTTGGGAATCGAAGAAACAGTACAAGTTGGTCTTAGAGAACTTGGTATCGATTTAAGTAACCTAGAGGAATTAGAAAGTGATGCAGGATTGGGAAATGGCGGCTTAGGTAGATTAGCCGCTTGTTTTCTTGACTCTCTTGCATCCCTAAATCTCCCCGGACACGGTCATGGAATCCGCTATAAACATGGACTATTTGAACAGAAGATTGTCGATGGATATCAAGTCGAACTTCCGGAGCAATGGCTCAGAAGCGGGAATGTTTGGGAAGTTCGCAAGGCTGACTTAGCGGTTAAAATACCTTTTTGGGGTAAGGTGGAAGGAAGAACAGAGAATGGCCGTCTAGTGTTTCAACATTTGAATGCAGAATCCGTTACTGCAGTCCCACATGATATGCCTGTTATTGGATATAACTCTGAAACAGTTAATACACTAAGATTATGGAATGCAGAGCCATCTCAATTCCCTATTCATGAAGACATTTTAAAGTACAAACGGGAAACAGAATTAGTCTCAGAATTCCTATACCCGGATGATACACATGATGAAGGGAAAATACTGCGGCTAAAGCAGCAATATTTTTTAGTATCTGCAAGTATTCAGTCCATCATCAAAACGTATCGAAAACAACACGGAAACTTGAAGGAACTTCACCAACATGTCTGCATCCATATTAATGATACCCACCCAGTTTTAGCAATCCCTGAACTAATGAGAATCTTAATTGATGAGGAAGGATTTGATTGGGATCTTGCCTGGTATATAACAAGGCATACGATTTCCTATACAAACCATACGACCTTATCTGAAGCATTGGAAAAATGGCCAATTCGGATTTTTCAGCCGTTATTACCACGAATTTATATGATTGTAGAAGAAATAAATGAACGGTTTTGCGGAGATTTGTGGGATAAATACACAGGAGATTGGGATAAGATTGCACGGCTCGCAATCATCGCAGATGGATTTGTAAAAATGGCTCATTTAGCTATAGTGGGGAGCTTTAGTGTTAACGGGGTTGCAAAGCTCCATACAGAAATTCTAAAGACTCGTGAAATGAATCAATTTTATCAATTGTTTCCAGAGAAATTTAATAATAAAACGAATGGAATTGCCCATCGCCGCTGGCTGCTGAAAGGGAATCCAAAATTATCAAACCTAATTACTGATTCGATTGGTTCTTCATGGACTCAATCACCTGCGGACTTAATTCAATTGCTAAACTATCAACATGATTCATCCTTCATGGAACAGCTATTGAAAATAAAAAGGGATAATAAGGAACGACTTGCTGAAGTAATCCAGAGTAAGAATGGGATTGTTGTGGACTCCTCTGCTATCTTTGATGTGCAAGTAAAGCGCCTGCATGCCTATAAAAGACAGCTTCTAAAGGTATTACATATCATGTATCTTTATAATCGAATTAAAGAGGATTCTAGTTTTTCTATGGTTCCAAGAGTATTCATTTTTGGTGCCAAGGCGTCGCCTGGTTATTACTATGCAAAGAAAATTATTAAGCTCATTAATACGGTAGCAGAAAAGGTTAACAATGACCCATTTATAGGCGATAAAATGAAAGTGGTTTTTCTTGAAAATTATCGCGTTTCGCTCGCAGAAAAAGTCTTTCCGGCAGCTGATTTAAGTGAACAAATTTCTACAGCGAGTAAAGAAGCCTCCGGTACTGGTAACATGAAGTTTATGATTAATGGGGCACTTACAGTAGGAACAATGGATGGGGCAAATATTGAAATTCATGAATTGGTCGGAGATGAGAACATCTTTACCTTCGGACTTTCTGCGGATGAGGTCCTACACTTTTACCAGCATGGAGGCTATCAATCGATTGAATATTATCACCATGACAGCCGTATCCGCCAAGCTGTTGACCAGCTCGTAAATGGATTTTTCCCTGGTGTTTATAACGAATTTGAACCGATTTTTGACTCATTGCTGGAGGAAAATGACCAATACTTTGTACTAAAGGATTTTGCTTCCTATGCGGACACTCAAAAGTTAATTGGTGAGACCTTTAGGGACCAGCAAGTCTGGCAAAAGAAGTGTCTGGTTAATATTGCTCACGCAGGTTATTTTTCAAGCGATCGGACAATCAAAGAGTATGCGGACCATATTTGGGGAATTAAGCCTCTATAATAAAAAGCATCTGCTGTTAAATAGCAGATGCTTTTATCAATTAAGAAACAAAGTGTCCAAGGAAAATCCCAATGGCTAGTAAAAAGCCAAAGATTGTATTGGTTTGTGCTGTTGCTTTCATCGCAGGAGCCATTTGGATGGGAGAAACACCCGCTTTAAAACCTTTAATTGCCTTCATTGCTTTAGGAATACTAAGAACTACGAGCAGCGTCCAAATTGGAGCAACATTTGTAATGATTAGACCTGCTATCCAAAGAAATGAAAAAACGAACATATAACCCATTAAGGTTACTGCTTTGTTTTTTCCTATTAAAATGGCTAGTGTTTTGCGGCCATTTTCTTTATCGCCTTCTAAATCCCTAATGTTATTAGAAAAATTAATCGCACCAACAAGAACTAAAATAGGCACTGAGATTAGGACGCTGTAGGTTGTTACAGTTCCAGTTTGTATGAAAAATGAAATTAAAATAATTAACATACCCATAAAGAACCCTGCAAAAATCTCTCCAAATGGTGTATATGCAATTGGATAAGGCCCTCCTGTATATAAATAGCCGACTGCCATACAAACAAGCCCAAGAATTGCCAGCCACCAGCTAGTACTCATACAAATATATACCCCAATCAATAAGGCAATTCCATAGAGGCTTAGTGCGATTTGCATTACCGTTTTCGGCTTAATTCCATCACGAACAATTGAACCGCCAATTCCGATGGAGTGCTCATTGTCGAGTCCTCGTTTATAATCATAATACTCATTAAACATATTAGTAGCAGCTTGGATTAATAAACTTGCGATTAACATCGCAAAGAAAAGACCAAAATGTATCTCTCCATGTGATAATGAAAGTGCTGTACCTAACAAAACTGGGACGAATGAAGCAGTTAACGTATGAGGACGGGTCATTTGCCACCAAACCTGAAAACCACGATTCGATTCAACAGCAGGCTTTGACGTATGCTGTAAATTTGGCTGCATTGTTTTCTCTCCCTTGTATGAAATTTTTTCTATTATCTATAGTAAAATCATTAATTTATACGATTATTGTCTAAAGATTGTCCAAACCTTAGTTTAGGGAATTTGGCAACTGCAGTCAATTATTTTTTATTAGTGAATTTAGTAGATAATTCCTGCTTGGTTAGTAATGAGTTTTTGGAGGGAAAATGAAATAAACGAATGTAAATCAAATACAACCCTGCGCGGAAGGAATTAAGATATAATAAGATAGTCATGAGTATACTTAGTGACAAGTATTACTGACTTCTTTACAATAAGGTAGTATGTTAATTAGGCATAAAAATGAATGGATGACAGTCACTTGACTGTTTTGGAGGGATTTTTTTGGTTACCATTCAGGAAACGGAATTGAAGGACAGAGGGATATCGGCAGTCCGATCTGCTCAAAAACTAGGTCGCCCCATTTTAATTAGCGAAGTTCATAAAATGGACAGAATTGATCCTATATCCTTTTTCAATGTCGGAAGAGAGCGCTATCTTGGGGAACGTTTCTATTGGAAAGACCCATCAGAAGAGGTTGTGCTTATTGGCATTGGCATAACAAAACAAATTCAGTCGGATCAGGCTACTGACCGCTTTTTTCATGTTGAAGAAGAGTGGAAGAAATTTTTAAAGGATAGTTTAATCTTTAACCCATTTAATGAAAATGGGTTAGGACCTGTGATGTTTGGCGGGTTTTCCTTTGATCCACTTAAAGCAAAAACACCGCTGTGGTCTAAATACGCTGATTCTCTATTTCATGTTCCAAAATATATGTTAACAATTGTTAAGGGACAAACGTATTTAACGACGAATATTGTTTGTACCCCTAATGATGATTATACACTTTTTGAAAAAGTAATTACGGAGCGAACACAGCTCCTTGCATCACTAAAAGAAAATACTGACTTTATACCAGCTAAACTTCTCGAAATGAAAGAAATTTTACCTCTGCAGTGGAAACAGACGGTGGATGATGTGGTAGAGTATTTGAAAACCGGTTCACTGAAGAAGGTAGTACTAGCACGCGAATTAAGATTATTCTTTGATCATCCCGTTAAAGCAGATGTTATTCTTGAAAATTTATACAATCAACAACGAGATAGCTTTATCTTTGCTTTTGAATCCAACGGAGATTGTTTTATTGGTGCTACACCTGAAAGACTTGTGAAAAAACAAGGGGAAAATGTGTTCTCAACCTGTCTGGCAGGTTCGATTAGACGCGGTAAAAACGAAGAAGAAGACAATAAGTTAGGGCAAACATTACTAAATGATCAGAAAAACCTTAATGAACACGGATTTGTGGTTGAAATGATTAAGGAAGCATTAGAGGAATCATGTGAGGAAATTATCCTTCCAGATAAGCCTCAATTAATGAAAATCCGGGACATTCAACATCTTTATACACCGGTTATTGGTAAATGCCAAAAGGATGCTTCGCTGCTTTTGTTAGTAGAGAGACTACACCCAACTCCTGCTTTAGGGGGTCTTCCTAAACAAGAAGCTGTTGAAAAAATTAGGCAGGTAGAAGTGCTAGACCGTGGTTTTTATGCTTCTCCGCTGGGCTGGGTGGATTATCGAGGAAATGGCGAGTTTTCTGTTTCTATTCGTTCTGGTCTCATTCAAGGAAAAGAGGCTTCATTATTTGCTGGCTGCGGTGTTGTTGCGAATTCTGACTCAGAAAGTGAATACCTGGAAACAAGCTTAAAATTTAGGCCGATGCTTCGCGCACTTGGAGGAAATTAATATGAATCAACAAGACTCATTAACAGCTTATTTAGCGGCATTTGTAGCAGAGTTAGTACAGACAGGAATAAAGGATGTCGTCGTCAGTCCAGGGTCAAGATCAACCCCAATGGCAATGGTAATGGCCGAACATCAAGAGATAAATACCCATATTCATGTGGATGAACGTTCTGCTGCCTTCTTTGCTTTGGGAATCGCTAAAGTAACAAATAAGCCAGTGGCAATATTATGTACTTCCGGAACGGCTGCTGCGAACTATTTTCCGGCAATCATTGAAGCACGCTATTCACGTGTACCGCTACTTGTCTTGACTGCTGACCGGCCTCATGAGCTAAGAGAAGTAGGTGCACCACAGGCAATTGACCAGATCCATTTGTATGGTCATCATGTCAAATGGTTTGCAGACATGGCATTGCCTGAAAGCAGTACTGAAATCATACGTTATGCCCGTACTGTTGGTGCACGGGCGGCAGCGATTGCAAGCCAAGCTCCAGCGGGTCCAGTCCATTTGAATTTTCCGTTTAGGGAACCACTGATACCCAACTTGGATGAAGCTATGTTTCAGTTAGAAGAGAGACAAATGGGGTATGTCAAAGTCCGAAATGGAGATTTAACGATTGGTGAGAATGAAATGAAGGACATTTCATTGAAACTTAAGGAATATAACAATGGCATCATTGTTTGTGGTAATATTGCTGACGACCGTTTTGCTCAGGCTGTCACAGACTTATCTGACATGTTAAAGTTTCCAATTTTAGCGGATCCATTATCACAACTTAGAAGTGGACAACATAACCTCGAAAATATTGTTGAAACCTATGATACATTTTTAAGAAATGAAGACGCAAAGGAATACTTGAAACCCGATGTAATTCTGCGCTTTGGGGCGATGCCTTTATCAAAAGCACTTACTATCTTCTTAAAGGAAAACCACCAAGCAGAACAATTTGTTATAGATGGAGCAGGAGGCTGGCGTGATCCATCATCACTATCAACGGAAATGATTTACTGTAATGAAACCATCTTTTGCGAGCAAATGTTAGCTGTTAGTGAAACAAGGACTTCTCTTGAGTTCTTGGACAGGTGGCGGGCAGTTAATAATCTTACAAAAGCAAACATGGCGTTAATAAAGGATAGTCAGCAATTAAGTGAAGGTCGATTGTTCTATCAATTAGCGGATATGCTTCCTGATGAGGCAACATTGTTTGTTGGCAACAGCATGCCCATTCGAGATTTAGATAGCTTCTTTCTCAATAACCATAAATCAATAAAAGTCATCGCGAATAGAGGAGCAAATGGCATTGATGGCACCGTATCAACAGCATTAGGTGCAGGATTATACACACAACCTTTATATCTTGTCTTAGGTGATTTAACATTTTTCCATGATTTAAATGGTTTGGTGACAGCAAAGCTGTATGGGATTGATATCACGGTTATTGTTGTCAACAACAATGGCGGTGGAATATTCTCCTTCCTGCCGCAATCGCAGCATCCTAAGAATTTTGAACTTTTATTTGGCACTCCGTTAAACCTAGACTTTGAGCATGCAGTACGAATGTTCAATGGCAACTTTACAAGGGTCCGAGATTGGGAACAATTAGGGGAACTTATGAAGGAATCCATCGAGGGCAAGGGATTAAATGTCTATGAGGTAGTAACGAACCGAAATAGTAATTTGACACAACACCGCGAATTTTGGCGTATTGTTTCCGAGGAAATATCAAACTTTGTCAAAGGTGTTCGCTAATGCAGATAGAGGTTAACGATAGTAGGTATCATGTCGAAGTTTGCGGGGAAGGATTTCCTTTACTTTTATTACATGGCTTTACTGGAGATTCCTCCACTTGGACACCTTTTTGTCAGGTTTGGGGCAAGCATTCAAAATTAATCATACCTGATATTATCGGTCATGGTAAAACAGATTCACCAGAAGATTTAAATCGCTATCAAATAGAATCTGCTGCTGAAGACTTAATTCTCCTATTGGATCAGCTTGAAATTGAAAAATTTGACCTGCTTGGATATTCAATGGGGGGCAGATTAGCACTGACTCTTGCAATACTATATCCAGAAAGAGTTAGAAAGGTTATTTTAGAGAGTGCTTCACCTGGATTGAAAACAGATGAAGAAAGAATCCTGCGCCGTATGAAAGACGAGGAACTAGCAAACTTTATTAAAGACCAAGGGATCATGTCCTTTGTTAACTATTGGGAAGCAATTCCTCTCTTTTCCACTATGAGAAGTCTGCCTAACTCAATTAGAGATTCAATTAGAGATTCAATTAGAGAGCAGCGATTGTCCAATAATGCACAAGGCCTTGCGAATAGCTTATTAGGAATGGGAACAGGTTCTCAATCCTCATGGTGGGAAAAGTTGGACCTGCTAGGCTGTGAAGTGTTATTGTTAACGGGAGAAAAGGATGAAAAGTTTTGTAAGATTGCTGAAAGAATGACAGAGGAAATGAATAGAGCTTCATGGATTGTCATTAATGATTCTGGTCATGCAATTCATGTGGAATCAAAAGAAAAATTTGGTACAATAGTAAGTGACTTTTTGTCGAACTAAAACAAAGGAGGAAGATCGTTTTGACAGTAGAATGGATTGCAGAACGTAATTATGATGAAATTTTATATGAAACATATAACGGAATCGCAAAAATTACGATTAATCGCCCCCATGTACATAATGCATTCACACCAAGAACCGTTATGGAATTAATTGATGCTTTTGCCTATGCACGTGATGATTCAAGTGTAGGAGTAATCGTACTAACAGGTGCCGGAGACAAAGCGTTTTGTTCAGGTGGAGACCAAAAGGTACGCGGACATGGAGGCTATGTGGGTGAAGACCAAATTCCTCGTTTGAATGTTCTTGATCTTCAACGTTTAATCCGTGTGATTCCGAAACCAGTTATTGCAATGGTTAAGGGTTATGCGATCGGTGGCGGACACGTCCTTCATGTAGTTTGTGATTTAACGATTGCGGCAGATAATGCTGTCTTTGGGCAAACAGGTCCGAATGTTGGAAGCTTTGATGCTGGTTATGGCTCAGGCTATCTTGCTAGAATTATCGGTCATAAAAAGGCTCGTGAAATTTGGTACCTATGCCGTCAGTATAATGCACAGGAAGCACTTGATATGGGCTTAGTTAATACGGTTGTTCCACTTGAAAGAGTGGAAGAGGAAACAATTCAGTGGTGTAATGAAATTCTTGAGAAAAGTCCAACAGCGCTTCGTTTCTTAAAGGCTGCTATGAATGCAGACACAGATGGCTTAGCTGGACTGCAGCAATTAGCTGGTGATGCAACACTTCTTTACTATACAACTGAAGAAGCCAAAGAAGGCCGAGACGCTTTTAAAGAAAAACGTAAGCCTGACTTTGGTCAATTCCCACGTTTCCCTTGATTTTAAAAATGTTGCAGCTTGATGGTTTCCATCAGGCTGTTTTTGTATAGAAAAGCGGAAAAGCCTAGCTAGAAATTAGAAAAGGGTAACTAACTTGAAGTAGGTGAAAATAAATGCAACATGAAACCATGCCAAACTTTCTAAAAAAAAGGGCATTTCTCACCCCTGAAAGGACGGCAGTTTATTTCAATGAAACAGCAATATCTTTTAAAGAATTATATGAAAAATCCTCTCAAACTGCTGGAAAGCTGAAGAGTGTAGGAGTAAAAAAAGATCAATATATTGGGGTATTACTCAAAAATCATCTTGATACCATTGTGATTTTATTTGCACTTCAGCTCATTGGAGTCAAGGCAGTTATTTTAAACAATCGATTATCAAAAAAAGAATTGATATGGCAGTTAAATGATTCAAGGGCAGCCTCGTTAATTCTTGAAAATGATTTTTACGAAATCAAACAGGCATTAGAAGTTCCGGTTTTTACAAAAGACGAATTGTTTGCAGCATCTACAGAAACTCCAGATATACAGGAAGAAATTAATTTAAATGATGTCTGTACCATCATGTACACATCCGGTACAACAGGAAATCCGAAAGGTGTCCTTCATACATATGGGAACCATTGGTGGAGTGCTGTGGGTTCTGCGCTTAACTTAGGATATACCGATCGTGATCGCTGGCTTTGTAGCGTTCCACTTTTTCATATTAGTGGTTATTCCATTTTAATGAAAAGTGTTATATATGGGATGCCGATTATACTCCATGAAAGCTTTGATGCGCATAAAGCCATTAATGATATTAAAAACAAACATGTTACGATTATGTCAGTGGTTGGAACGATGCTTTTTCGGATGGTGGAAGCCCTAGCGGGTTCGAAACTGCCAAATCATTTCCGCTGTGCGCTATTAGGAGGCGGTCCTGCACCGTTACCATTGCTAGAGGCATGTAAGGCAATAGAAGTTCCTGTTTTTCAATCCTACGGCATGACAGAGACGGCGTCTCAAATCGTTACATTAGCTCCCGAGTACAGTATCACAAAACTTGGTTCAGCGGGTAAACCATTATTTCCTTCACAAATTGAGATTATTTTAGAGGATGGAAAAATAGCACAGGCAAAACAAGCTGGTGAAATTATTGTAAAAGGCCCAAATGTGACATTGGGTTATTTAAATCGTCCAGACGTCATAAAGGAAAAATTTAATCAAGGATGGTTTCATACAGGAGACATCGGCTTTATGGATGAGGAAGGCTTTTTATACGTGCTTGACCGGCGTTCTGACCTCATAATTTCGGGCGGAGAAAACATTTATCCTGCAGAAATTGAATCTGTTTTATTAGCTCATCCTGATGTTGTGGATGCGGGTGTTACTGGCTTCAATGATGAAACATGGGGACAAGTTCCCGGTGCATTTATTGTACGCAAAATAAATGCACGTGTTACGGAGGACGAACTTAAACGGTACTGTTTAGAAAACTTGGCGAAATACAAAGTACCGAAATCATTCTATTTTACGGAAAAACTCCCGAGGAATGCTTCTAAAAAACTTCTTCGCAGGAAGCTATCAGAATTGGTTCATGAGGGCAGGATTCATAATGAGAATAGCTCAAATTAAACTTAGAGTCATCAGTATGCCATTGAAGTCCCCTTTTCACACTCACTTAGGTACGGTTACAGAGCGTGAAGGGATTATTGTAGAGGTAATCGATTCGAATGGCATTTCCGGATATGGAGAGGGTGTCGCTTTTACCACACCGTGGTACACAGAAGAGACGGTGAGGACTAGTTTACATATTATGAGTGATGTTTTAATCCCTTTACTTCAAAAGAATTTAATTAACCAACCTGAAGACGCTGCGATTTTATTTCAGTCCATCAGAAAAAACCATATGGCTAAGGCTGGGTTAGAAATGGCCATTTGGGATCTATATGCCAAAGCCAGTTTAACATCTCTCTCAAAGGTCATTGGAGGAACGAGAAGTGAAATTGCTTCTGGTGTGGTGATTGCTGCTGATTCACTCCTAAGTGCACTCAACCAAATTGAAAAATATTTAGAAGAAGGATACCAGAGATTTAAGATTAAGATTCATCCTGGTCAGGACTATACTGTCTTAGAAGAAATACGCCGTTATTATCCGGAACTTCCTATTATGGCAGACGCCAATTCTGCTTATACCTTGAAGGATATGGACAGATTGAAGGCTCTAGATGACTTTAATCTTTTAATGATAGAGCAGCCGCTTGCCAGTGACGATATCATTGAACACTCACTACTTCAAAAAGGTATAAATACACCAATCTGTTTAGACGAAAGTATTGTCAGCTTTCATGACGCAAAAAATGCGATTGAACTTGGCAGTTGTAAGATTATTAATATTAAAGCGGGAAGGGTGGGAGGTCTATACGAAGCAAAAAGAATTCATGATTATTGCCTGAATAGGGGTATCGATGTTTGGTGTGGCGGAATGATAGAATTCGGTATATCCCGTGCGCATAACATAGCACTTGCTTCACTTCCTGGATTTACAATCCCCGGTGATATTTCTGCTTCAAATCGATTTTGGGAGGAAGATATTATTGCACCTGAGGTAAGTGTTAAAAATGGTTGTGTAAGTGTCCCAGATACACCCGGCATTGGGTTCGGCATTAATGAAAAGAGGCTGAAGGAAACCACCCGAATAGAAAAGGTATTTAAATTCTAAAACAATTAAACCAGACAAAAAGTCTGGTTTAATTGTTTGCCTATGCTCTATAGATCTGAGGGTTCGAATGTTTTACAATCGGTTTCTTGACTGTTATCTGCTGTTTTTCCTTTGTGGCTGACAACATATATACTATCTGCACTGCATTTATTTCCCTTTGCCCAAAAAGAGCAATTGTTTACTTCGCATAATACATCTTGTGCCATTTGTATCACTCCTTGTCGAATATTCGTAATACAAAAATAGCTTTTGATTTTTCACAACTGCTCATCCCTGTAAGTTAAAGGGAACTAACCAATTAATCGTTTAAAGCAATTTTAAGTGATGCTAAATTCTGTTCCATTAGAGAAAAATAAGTTTCATTATCTTTAATGTTTTCTTTGGTTAAAATTCCTAGATTATGGACAGGTAATGCCTTAGCTCCAATTTCCTTCTGAACAATTTGTGCTAATTTAGATTGGACGTTTTGTTCAAACAGAATATAATGCAGTCCCTGTTCATCTGCGAGTGAGATAATCTTTTCTAGCTCTCGCTGCGTTGGTTCGTTTGTTGTAGAAAGACCAGAAATACTGATTTCTTCTAAACCGTATCTTTGCTCCCAATAGCTAAATGCTGCATGTGTGACAAGGATTTCTTTATGTTTCGCATTTTTGATGGTAGTTGCAAATTCCGAATTCAATTGATCTAATTCATCTGCAAGCTTCTGATAATTTTGATTAAATGTCTCTTTATTTTGAGGCATTTTTTCAATTAAAGAATCCCTAATGACAGCAGCCATTTCTTTGGAATATAGTGGGTCAAGCCATACATGGGGATTAAAATCTCCATGACCGTCATCCTCATGGTCGTCATGTGCCTCATGTTCTTCAGCGGGATCTAAAATCAAGCTCTCAGCAGTTGGAATCAGTGACACGTTTTCGTTTTTTAATGAACCCTTTGCTTTTTCTACAAAGCCTTCTAACCCTAAGCCAATGTAGAAAAATAAATCTGAATCAGCCAGTTTAATCATATCTTTCTGAGATGGTTCAAATGTATGCTCATCTGCTCCTGGTGGATAAATTGTATGGACATTAACGTATTTTCCTCCGATACGCTCCGTAAAATATTGAAGAGGGAATACGGTGGAATAAATGGTTAACTGCTCTTTCTTTTTTTCCAATTGTCCATTTTCAGGACTGCAGGCAGTTATGACTATAATGGTAATAAGTAAAATAATTGGTAAAAAGATATTTTTTCTCATATATGCTCCTTTAAAAATGTTTATAAACCGGAGTTATTACGATTTGTATTCGAAAATTTTTTAGGTTTAAAGTGATAAAAAAATGTATAATACGGAACGATTCCGATTTCCTTATGTATCTTACAAAAAAAACACCGTAAATGCAAGCAAAATATTTTTTCATTCTTTAGTATTTATGTATGCTTATAGTAATCAAAATTTAAGGTGGGATAATGGTGACGTTATTAAATGAGATTCTAGATTATAACCAAAAATTTGTAGAAAGCCATGAATATAAGAAGTATGAAACAACAAAATTTCCAAATAAACGAGCAGTCATACTAACATGTATGGACACACGATTATTGGAATTGCTGCCAAAGGCAATGAACTTAAGCAACGGTGACATAAAAACGATTAAAAATGCCGGGGCATTGGTTTCTCATCCATTTGGAAGTATTATGAGAAGTATTCTTATCGCAGTTTATCAGCTGCAGGCAGAGGAAGTGCTAGTCATCGCCCATCACGATTGTGGGATGAGCGGATTAAAGGCTGAACCGGTTATCGAAAGTATGTTGAGCCGTGGAGTTGCAGAAGAAACGTTTGATACTCTTACTTATTCAGGTATTGATATTAAAAACTGGCTTCATGGATTTGAGAATGTTACAGAAAGCGTGGAGCATAGTGTGGGAGTAATAAAAAACCATCCTTTAATGCCAGAAGGTGTGCCGGTACATGGGTTAGTCATTGACCCTAAGACAGGAAAACTTGACCTTGTGGTCGATGGTTACCAGGATTAGTTCTCCTTTTTCTCTGGCACCGGATCTATGCCGCCCGGATGAAAAGGATGACATTTAAGAATTCTCTTTAATGTAAGCCAACCGCCTTTTAAAGCTCCAAACCTTTGAACAGCCTCCAACCCATAATGAGAACATGTGGGGTAAAAACGGCAGCTTGGTGGTTTAATTGGAGAAATAACCATTTGATAAAATCGAATAACCGAAATTAAAATCTTTTTAAACATAGGGAGACTCCCTTCAACAAATTACTTAAAAGATATCATAAATAGAAAAAAACGTCTAAATTGTTAATTATGCCTAAGTAGATGAAAAAACTCGGAATTTATAGTAAGATACAACTTAGATGTAAAAAAGGAGTGGGGAATAATGCCTTCAGTAGAAAGCTTTGATTTAGATCATAATGCCGTTAAAGCACCGTATGTTAGACATTGCGGCGTTCATAAAGTAGGAAGCGACGGTATTGTTAATAAATACGATATACGTTTTTGTCAGCCGAATAAACAGGCCATGAAGCCTGATGTCATTCATACACTGGAACATCTGCTGGCATTTAATCTCCGAGCACACGTAGAGAAATACAATCATTTCGATATTATTGATATTTCACCTATGGGTTGTCAAACAGGTTACTATTTAGTAGTTAGCGGTGAGCCAACTGTTGAAGAAATCATTGACCTTCTTGAAGATACAATGAAGACCGCAGTGGAAATTACTGAGATTCCAGCAGCAAATGAGAGACAATGTGGACAAGCAAAGCTTCATGATTTAGAAGGTGCAAAACGCTTGATGCGCTTTTGGCTTGAGCAAAGTAAAGAAGACTTAAAGCAAGTTTTTGCTTAGGCGGTGGAGCTATAAAAAATTCCTATTCGTGATGAATAGGAATTTTTTTATGACCTGTTTTCTTCATTCTCGTTTTTTAAATAAGGATTGTCTTCAAGTGAGTCTACTGTATGTTTAAATTTATAAGCCTTTGACGTAGTGATAACTGCAAGCAACAAAACCACGATGATGATAATGATACTTACCACGAAAATCGTATACATGTTTTCTCCTCCCCTTCTCCTCCTATATTTTAGCATGTTTTTACTCCTTTTTAACAAAAAAAAGGAACTGCTCTATACAGTTCCAGAACTTGAGTAGTATGTACTGATTAGTGAATATTCCTTGGATAATAAGTATGGGTGCGTTGACCGTACTCTTCCTGGGCGAATTTACCTTTTAAGCTTTCAATTAAATAAAGCCCCATTAAATCGTATAATTCTTGCTTATCCATCTCTTTAATTAAGTGTAGGAGATCCTCATGTGACATTTCTTCTAAGAAGGCGAATGCTAACATATCAATATCCTCTTCATCACCTGTCAGCTTGTCTCGATACATTTGAAATAATTCATCGACTAACCTCATTCCTTTCACCTCCAAAGAATTTTTAAAATTTTTTCCTTACTTATTCAATTCCCTTAATGATGAAAAATATCCTCTATGGCTGAAGCAAAAGTTTGAAAAAATGGTGAAAATCCATTTTCTTAATATTATGACAATTATACCTCATTCATTTCTAAAAAATGAGTCGAAATTTGAAAAAGAATAAATTTTATTTGATTGTGGGAAATTTTAAATAATATTAGTAAGGGGATGACATAATGGATGATCAAAAGAAGACCTATTATATAGATGTTGGGCATGGAGAAATATCCCGAAGTGCAACAGCATCTACTTGGAGTTTTAAAATTCAGGCCAATGATGAGGAAATTACTCAGCTTCGTGAGTTATTTGACCAAAATTATTCAACAGAATGGCAAAATTTCTTTAGAGCCCATGTTCCATATGTTCAATATCATTATGACCGTGAAAACGACGCATATGACAGTACAATCCAACAAGTGTATGGGATGATTTACAAACTGGGTGACCAAGAAGCTAGAAATCATATTGAAACGATGAATATATTACCAAAGTAGATTCTAAAGGGGAAATCCTATTAATAAGGATTTTCCTTTTTTTCGATTATAATAAATACATAAGAGGTCCAACGGGGTGAGGATAGTGAGAAAGTTTTTAGATCAATTAGGGAATAAGGTTGAGCTATCATTTTCTAGCAATGCCTTTGAACAGGAAGCGAAACATGTGTTGGTAATATGTAGATATTTAAATGATTGGTTACTAACAATGCATGGTGTTCGAGGATTGGAATTTCCGGGGGGCAAAGTAGAACCTGGAGAGTCCCTCGAAGAAGCTGCTATCCGAGAAGTTTATGAGGAGACGGGTGCTACTTTGGAGGAACTTTTACAGATAGCTGAATATAGAGTAACAGATGAAAAAAATACTTTTGTAAAGGCTGTATTTTCGGGGAAAATAAAATCGATACATAAAATGAATAGCTATTACGAGACAAGTGGGCCTGTATTAGTAGAAGGTGATCTGTTAGAATTGCGGTTTGGCAAAGAGTACAGTTTTATCATGAAGGATGAAGTGGTAGCGGAATGTTTGGAGTATATCCATAAGCTTCAAAACGAAAAAGAATAGCGACAAATTTAGATAAGCCGCTACTCCTTGATAAGTTTTTTTTCCAATAGCTCGACAAGCTGATACATTATCGTTGCAACGACGGCGATGACCAGCAAGGATAAAAAGACCAGGGTGAAATTAAAGACTTGGAAGCCATAAATAATAAAGTAACCTAGTCCTCTGGAGGAAACCAAAAATTCTCCAACTATGACACCGACCCATGATAAACCAACATTGACCTTTAAGGTTGAAATAATGGTTGGAAAACTGGCAGGTAGTATAGCTTCCTTAAAGCATTGTAGACGTGTCGCTCCAAATGTTTGCAGTACTTTCAAATAGTTTGGGTCAACTTCTTTAAAAGAAGTATAAACAACAATAGTTGTAATAATCACAGAGATAATGGCTCCCATTGCAATGATGGAAGGATATCCAGGTCCAAGGGATACGATTAATATGGGACCTAAGGCCACCTTGGGCATTGCGTTTAGAATGACAAGATAGGGGTCAACAATTTTTGAGAGTAATGGCGACCACCAGAGTACTGCTGCTAATATGGTTCCAAGTAATGTACCTAAAAGGAAACCAAAAATCGTTTCTGTTAAGGTTACACCAAGATTGGACATCAAGGAGCCATCTTGTATTTTCTCGAGAAATAATTTCCAAATTTTCGATGGGGAACTGAACAGCAGAGGATCTATCCAGCGTTGTTGACTCGAGATTTCCCAACTAGAAAAAAAGAGCAGGAAAATGACAATTTGATAAAAACGTACCCATCTTTTTTGAATGGTCAGGGAATGTAAATAATTTTTATGGAGGAGGTTCACGCTATTTTTTTCCTGTTTCAAGTGAATCCAGCTCCTTCCATATTGTTTGAAAGATACCCGAAAAGGCTTCGTGGTTTCTAGCGTGAAAAGGGGTTAAGCTTCTTAGTTCATCTGGCATGTCAAAAATCCTATGAATCCTGCCGGGACTTGGTGAAAAGAGTACGACCCGGTCACTCATCGCTATGGCTTCACCAATATCATGTGTGACAAGAATGGCTGTTTTTCCAAAAGAATCGAGTGTGTTTGAAACTAGATCTTCTAACTTTAACTTAGTTTGATAATCTAATGCTGAGAATGGTTCATCCAGCATAAGCAGCTTAGGCTCTGTTGCCAGCGTTCTTACGAGAGCAGCACGCTGCCTCATACCGCCCGAAAGCTGCTTTGGCAATTGTGTTTCTATTCCGCTTAATCCCATTTGATTTAAAAGATCTAAAGCTGCATTTTTGGTTTTCTCATTCAATTGTTTGGATAATTTTAGGCCAAGAAGGATATTTTCTTCGATTGTTTTCCATGGGAATAAATAATCTTGTTGAAGCATATAGCCGATCTGGTTCTTTAGCCCCGTTATTGGTTTTTTTTCAAGTAAAATGGTTCCTTGTGTGGGCTTTATAAGCCCGGCAATGATAGAAAGCAAGGTTGTTTTCCCACAGCCGCTAGGGCCGAGGAAGGAAACAAATTCACCTTCCTCAATTTGTAAACTTATTTCCGAGAGGGCCGTTGTTGCAGAGGCTTTTGTGAAATAAGTGTGATGGATATCTTTAATCGCTAAAAAACTCATTTGGACGGCCTCCCATATTTTTTATTCTTTTTTCACTTTTTCAGCGATATCGGTATTTACAAGTGTTGCATGGTCCACCTCTTTTGGAAGCTCGCCAGCTTCATCCATGATGTCTTGGAGATTGTTCCATTCTTCCACATCTAGGACTGGATCAGTTGCAAACGAGCCTTGCTGTTTATAGCGGTCCACAACTGTACTAATCAGTTCAAGATCTGTATCTGGGAAATAGGATTGAATAGCCTCTGCTATTTCGTCAGCGCTATGTGTGTCAACCCATTGCTGTGCCTTGTAAATGGCTCTTGTGAATTTTTCTACAATATCCTTGTTTTCTTTCATGTAACTGTCCTTGGCCATAAAGGTTGTATATGGAACATGGCCAGATTCTGTTCCAAAGGAAGCAATAATATGTCCTTTTCCTTCTTTTTCGAAGATACTCGCCTGTGGTTCAAATAATTGAACAAAATCGCCAGTTCCAGAAGCAAAGGCACTCGGAATGTTTGCAAAATCAATGTTTTGAATGAGATTTAAATCTTGATGAGGATTGATACCGTGTTTCTTGAGAACGAACTCCCCAACCATTTGCGGCATACCGCCAGTACGCTGCCCTAGAAAAGTAGACCCTTTAAGAAGATCCCATGAGAAATTATCAATTTTTTCTCTTGAGACTAGAAAAGTACCATCTGTCTGCGTGAGCTGGGCAAAATTAATAACCGGATCATTGGACCCTTGAGCATAAACATAAATAGAAGTCTCAGAGCCAACCAATGCAATATCAGCACCATTTGATAACAGTGTTGTCATTGTTTTATCGCCGCCAAAGGCTGTAGAAAGTTCAACATCTAGGCCCTCTTCTTCGAAGAATCCTTTTGCAATAGCGACATATTCAGGGGCATAGAAGATAGAACGAGTAACTTCAACCAATCGAACCTTTTCTATTTTCTCTGAATCGGTTTTGTCAGCATTGTTACAAGCAGCTAGCGAGAACATGAGAAGTACAATAAGTAGTGAAGACAAGCTGATTTTTAACCACTTTTTCATACCAAACCCTCCTTAATACAATAGAAATCTGGGCTGTTGACCTAACATATCGTATGAAAGAGAACTAAATGTGTGAATGCCTATTTACATAAATTTTTTTACCGAATAATGGAAAGGTGAAATGTAGTGAACAATCAGAATGGAAAAATCATAAAAATTTATCGTTTTCCTTCACCCAATCCCAATGTGGTTTTAAGGGAGATTACTTATCTTTCAAATGGATTGAGAGTAAAAGGACTACTGGCACAACCAAAAATACAAGGAAACTATGATGGCTTCTTATATTTGCGCGGCGGTATTAAGAATGTGGGGAAGGTGAGACCCGCAAGAATTGCCCAATTTGCCTCTGAGGGATTCATCGTATTTGCTCCTTACTATCGAGGAAATCAAGGAGGGGAGGGAAATGAGGATTTTGCCGGGGAGGACAGGGGGGATGCTTTTGCGGGCTATCAGCTTTTAAAATCGCTTCCTAATGTTGGGCATATCCACGTTTTTGGTTTTTCTCGAGGTGGTGTAATGGCATTGTTGACAGCACTTCAATACCCTGAGGCAGCTTCGATTGTTACTTGGGGCGGGGTAAGTGATATGTCACTAACCTATGAAGAGAGAAAAGATTTACGGAAAATGATGAAAAGGGTGATTGGCGGTACACCTGGAAAATATCCTGAGAGATATGAAGAACGAACGCCTCTTTATGAGCTTGAAAAGCTTATAGCTCCTGTTTTAATCATTCATGGAGTTAATGATCAGAATGTATCGGTGGAGCATGCCTATAGGCTGGAAAAAAGGCTTAAGATGTTAAATAAACAGGTGGAATGTTGGTATTTTGATGATTTCACCCACTACTTTCCTCCTGCAGTTAATAGAAAAATCGTGAAGGATTTAGCGAAGTGGATGAAATCCCAAATCAAAAGATGTTAAAATAACAGTAAGAGACCAATTACAGAGGAGCGGGTAGATATGGGTATGCCCCTTGAATTGAATACGATGATCGTTACAAAAGGAAGAGAAAAAAGAATTGAAGAAAATCTTTTCGTATTAGAAAAAGAAGGCTATCGACTTTATCCGATTGATATTCAAATTGAAGTAAGAAAAACCATTGAAAGCGATACGAGTGGAACAGCTGTCATTAAAAAAGTAGAATGGCAAGGAAGCCGCACTTTGTTAACTTATCAATTAATTTCACTAAATTCTACAAATTAGTAAAAAGCCCTTATCGACAGCGATAAGGGCTTGCTTTTTTCTAGGCAATAGGTCCGCCTTTTTCTTCAATCTCAGCTGAAACTTTTGTGAATTTCTTAAAGTTTTCACGGAACTTACCCGCTAATTCTTTTGCTTTATTTTCATAATCTTGAGGGTCAGCCCAGGTCTTGCTTGGTTGAAGAACCTCATCAGGTACACCTGCAATGTGGAGTGGAATATTCAGTCCAAAAATATCATCTTTTACGGTTTCAACATTGTTTAGTTCACCTTCAAGTGCTGCCTGAATCATCGCCCTTGTATAGGATAATTTCATGCGGCTGCCTACTCCGTATTCTCCCCCAGTCCAGCCAGTATTCACAAGGAAGACATTTGCATTGTGCTCAAGGATTTTTTCTCCCAGCATTTCTGCATAACGTGTTGCTGGCAATGGTAAGAACGGTGCACCAAAGCAGGTAGAGAAGGTTGCTTCTGGAGAGGTAACTCCTCGCTCGGTTCCTGCCAATTTGGACGTATAACCACTCAAGAAATGATACATTGCCTGCTCTTTTGTTAACTTTGAGATTGGAGGCAGTACTCCAAATGCATCAGCGGTTAAAAAGACGATGGTATTCGGATGACCAGCAATGCTTGGTTGAACAATGTTATCGATGGCATGCATCGGATATGCAGCCCTCGTATTCTCAGTTAGAGTACCGTCGTCATAATCTGCAATTCTTGTATCGGGATTGAGAACAACATTTTCTAATACAGAACCAAAATGGATGGCGTCAAAAATTTGCGGCTCTTTTTCCCTTGAAAGATTAATGGTTTTTGCATAGCAGCCACCTTCGATATTAAACACACCATTTGATGACCAGCCATGCTCATCATCACCAATTAAGCGGCGTTTTGGGTCCGCAGATAAAGTGGTTTTACCGGTTCCAGATAGACCAAAAAACAGTGCAACATCACCTTCAACACCAATATTAGCAGAGCAATGCATAGAGAAAATATTATTCTCAGGTAAAAGATAGTTCATAATCGAAAAGATCGATTTTTTCATTTCACCAGCATATTCTGTACCGCCAATTAAGATGGTTCGTTTTTCAAAAGAGATAATAATAAAGGTTTCAGACTTTGTTCCGTCTACGATAGGATTTGCTTTGAAGTTAGGAGCGGAAATCACAGTGAAACCAGGTTTATGTGTCAGCAATTCTTCTTCACTTGGCCTAATAAATAATTGATGGGCGAATAGATTATGCCAAGCCAATTCATTGACCACTTGGATCGGTAATTGGGTTTTTTTATCTGCCCCAGCAAACCCTTTGAAAACGAAGATTTCATTTTGTCCTTTTAAGTATTCTAATACTTTATGATAGAGGTTATTAAAGACATCTTCAGAAATTGGCTGATTTAAATTGCCCCAATCAATTTTATCCTTAATGGAGTCTTCCATAACAATAAATTTGTCTAGAGGCGACCTGCCAGTATATTTACCCGTTGATACACTAATGGCACCAGTTGAGGTTAATTTTCCTTCATTTCTTGATAAGACTTTTTCCACTAATTGAGGAACTGACATTTGAATGTGCACATGACTTTCTTCCAGCAATTGGCTTAATTCATTTGGGATGTGGACTGAATTCATATCAGAACGAACCTTCCTTTTCAAGTTTTTAATATTCAATATATTCACGAAAAGTATAACACATTTAATTGAATAGTCTATACTAATTAGTAAATTTAGGTTGTATTAATAAACCGTAAATTGAAAATGGTAAAATTTCGTATGTTTATCCTAATTTTGCTAAAAAATTCATTGACAATGTTCGACAGCTTCAAGTATGATACTAATTTGAACGGATACTCTCTTATCCTGAGCTGGTGGAGGGACAGGCCCTATGAAACCCAGCAACCTGCTTCATGAGAAGATCGATTACGTAGTTGTCATTTTCTCAAATGCGAAGGTGCTAATCTGACGCAAGGCTTTGACCTTGAACGATAAGAGTGAAAGGCCCGGAACAACCTTTCCTCATGTGGTAAGGTTTTTTGTTTTGTATAAGACCTTTTATCATAAGAGCTGCTAATAAAAATCCTTTGTTTATTTCATACTAAGGGAATGAGTACCGTATCAAATTCAGTGGTTCTAGAAGTATTCCTGTAACCTTCATATGAACCTTGATTTATCTCATAATAGAGGAGGAAATCAGATGTCAACAAAACGCCGTTTGTTCACTTCTGAGTCAGTTACGGAAGGTCATCCAGATAAAATCTGTGACCAAATATCTGATTCGATTTTAGATGCGATTTTAGCAAAGGATGCAAATGCTCGTGTTGCAGCTGAAACATCAGTTACAACCGGGTTAGTATTAGTTGCAGGGGAAATTACTACATCTACTTACGTTGATATTCCTAAAATTGTTCGTGAGACAGTTAAAGGTATTGGTTACGATCGTGCAAAATATGGCTTTGATTCCGAAACTTGTGCAGTATTAACTTCAATTGGAGAACAAAGTCCTGATATTGCAATGGGTGTGGATCAGGCACTTGAAGCTCGTGAAGGACTAATGTCTGATGAAGAAATTGAAGCAATCGGAGCAGGGGACCAAGGTTTAATGTTTGGTTTTGCTTGTAATGAAACCAAAGAACTTATGCCTCTTCCGATCTCTCTGGCACATAAGCTTGCTCGTAAGTTAACAGAGGTAAGAAAAGATGGGGTGCTTGAGTACCTTCGTCCTGATGGAAAGACTCAAGTTACGGTTGAGTATGATGAAAATGATAAGCCTGTTCGTATTGATACCATTGTTATTTCAACTCAACATAATCCTGAGGTAACATTGGAGCAAATCCAACGTAATTTGAAGGAATATGTTATTAATCCAGTGGTACCTAAAGAATTAATCGATGAAAATACAAAGTACTTTATCAACCCAACAGGACGTTTTGTTATTGGCGGACCTCAAGGGGATGCTGGTTTAACAGGTCGTAAAATCATTGTTGATACATATGGCGGATATGCTCGCCATGGCGGAGGCGCTTTCTCCGGCAAGGATCCTACAAAGGTTGACCGTTCTGCGGCTTATGCAGCGCGTTATGTTGCGAAGAATATTGTAGCAGCAGGACTTGCTGACAAAGTGGAAGTACAGCTTGCTTATGCAATAGGGGTAGCGAGACCCGTTTCAATTTCGATTGATACCTTTGGAACTGGTAAAGTGACCGAAGATGTATTAGTTGAACTTGTAGGTTCAAATTTTGACCTCCGTCCAGCTGGAATTATTAAAATGTTGGATCTTCGACGCCCAATCTACAAACAAACAGCTGCATATGGTCATTTTGGCCGTACAGATGTGGACCTCCCTTGGGAGCGTACAGATAAAGCTGATGAATTACGTCAACAAGCAAATACTAAGTAAAACCCAATACGGGAGTTGCATTTAATGTAACTCTCTTTTTCATTTCTACGTCTAAGTTTAGGGCAATGTGTTTAGGTGAAAACTATCTGTACCTGAATTTTCCTACCTTTCACACTGCCATTTTTATGTGAATAGTGGTAGGATAGGAGAGTATGTTTTTTAAGTTTTGATATTTAGATTGGAGTAGGTGACGTACATAATGTGTGGTTTTATTGGTTGTGTACACGACAAGGAACAAAACTATCGTGATGAACAAAAACAACAATTCAAAAATATGAACGATATTATAACCCATCGTGGACCTGATGATGATGGCTTTTATTATGATGGTCATATTCAATTCGGTTTTCGCCGTTTAAGTATTATTGATATTGAATGTGGGCATCAGCCATTAACGTATGAAAATGAGCGCTATTGGATTATTTTTAATGGGGAAGTTTATAACTACCTAGAACTTCGTGAAGAATTGCTCAAAGAGGGCTTACAATTTGCAACTAACTCTGATACAGAAGTTATTATTGCCTTGTATAGTCATTTGAAAGAAAAAGCGGTTGAAAAATTGCGCGGGATGTTTGCCTTTACCATTTGGGATAAACAAGAACAAACTGTGTTTGGTGCAAGGGATCCTTTCGGGATTAAACCATACTTCTATTTTGAGGATGGGGAAAGGACATTTTTTGCTTCAGAGAAGAAGAGTATCCTTCTAGCACTAGAAAACGATGTTTTAGATTATGATTCTCTGCAGCATTATTTAACGTATCAATTTGTTCCTGAACCAAATACGATGTCAAAAGGCATTCATAAGTTAGAGCCTGGACATTATTTTACAAAAAAAATCGGCTCTCCAATGGAAATTAAAAAATATTGGAAGGCACATTTTAATCCGGTTCAGAAATCAGAAGCGGCATTTATCAAAGAAATTCAAGAGGTATTAATCGATTCTGTTAAAATGCATATGAGAAGTGATGTTCCTGTTGGTTCATTCCTTTCAGGCGGGATTGACTCTTCGATTATTGCTTCGATTGCTAAACAATTTCATCCTGCCATTAAGACATTTTCAGTAGGTTTCGAGCATAATGGTTTTAGTGAAATCGATGTTGCAAAAGAAACGGCAGATAAACTTGGGGTAGAAAATATCAGTTATGTGATTACTCCTCAAGAATACATGAATGAACTTCCAAAGATCATTTGGCATATGGATGATCCACTTGCAGACCCAGCTGCAATTCCGTTGTACTTTGTGGCACGTGAAGCAAGAAAGCATGTTACGGTTGTACTTTCTGGTGAAGGTGCGGATGAATTGTTTGGCGGCTACAATATTTATCGTGAACCACAAGATTTAGAAGTGTTTAATAAAATCCCAAGAGTAGGAAAAGTATTACTAAAAGGCATTGCGAACATGATGCCTGAAGGAATGAAAGGGAAGAGCTTTATTGAACGTGGAGTAACTCCTATGGAAGAACGTTATATTGGGAATGCTAAAATGTTCACAGAGGAAGAAAAAAGGGATTTGCTATCTGTTTACCGAGAAGGTATAAATTACTTGGATATCACAAAACCACTTTATGCTGAATCAAAAGGCTATGATCCAGTTGATCGTATGCAGTTTATTGATATCCACACTTGGATGCGCGGTGATATTTTATTAAAAGCTGATAAAATGACGATGGCTCATTCATTAGAGCTTCGAGTTCCATTTTTGGATAAAGTGGTTTTTGAAGCAGCGTCGAAAATTCCAACTAGCTTGAAAACAGCTAACGGTACAACGAAGTATATTTTACGAAAAGCTGCAGAAGGAATTGTTCCAGAGCATGTATTAAATCGTAAGAAACTTGGATTCCCAGTGCCGATTCGCCACTGGTTGAAGAATGAAATGAACGAGTGGGCAAAAACGATTATTAGAGAAAGCAACACTGATCATTTATTAAATAAATCTTACGTATTGAGACTTCTTGAAGACCACTGTCAAGGGAAGGCGGATAACAGCCGTAAAATATGGACCGTGCTAATCTTTATGGTTTGGCACCAGGTTTATGTAGAGGGGAAATACTCCTTTTCAGGACAGAAAGAACTCTTGACTATGAAAAACTAAAAAATTATTAATGGTGTCACTTGTGAGGGGCAAATAGATTGCAATCTTACCACTTACCTCATAATTTACACTAACTAAGAATGGCTCGAAGTTATCTTCAAGCCATTCTTTTTTTATCGGATAAATACTTTAGTTGATTATAACCTTGTGTCATGTTTTAGTGGTACAGGTTCGAATAAAGGGAGAGACGAGTCCGAATAGGGAAAGCAATCGGACAAGGGAAGTCAGATTCGAGAGAGTCGAGTCTGATTCGAGTAAGCATTTGGACAACGTAAGTCGGATTCGAAAGAGACGAGTCCGAATCGGGCAAGTATTTGGACAAGGAGAGTCAGATTTCAGAGAGTCATGTCCGAATCAGGAAAGTATTCGGACAACCTGTGTAAGAATCGAGAGAGTCGA
>NZ_BCVA01000055.1 GCF_001591505.1 Neobacillus niacini NBRC 15566 | reverse complement strand
GCCTTTGGATCCTTTACTACCTTTAGAACCATGAGAGCCCTTGGAACCGCTACTTCCTTTGGACCCATGAGAGCCTTTGGATCCTTTAGTGCCTCTAGACCCATGAGAGCCCTTGGAACCACTACTTCCTTTGGACCCATGAGAGCCTTTGGATCCTTTACTTCCTTTAGAACCATGAGAGCCTTTGGATCCTCTGCTTCCGCCAGACCCACGAGACCCCTTGGAACCTTTGCTTCCTTCTGAACTGCGACTGCCTTTTCTACCTTTAGGACCCTTTGGACCTTTGTCACCACGAGACCCACTGGAGCCTCTGGATCCTTTGCTGCCCTTACTTCCACCTGAACCCTTACTGCCTTTGCTTCCGCCAGAGCTTTTACGGCCATAACCATAACCCTTACCGCCATAGGTTCCTTTACTTCGACCCGAACCATATGAACCTTTAGAACCTCGGCCGCGTGAACCACGAGATCCTTTTGACCCTTTACCTCCGCGAGAACCTCGGGATCCTCTTGACCCTTTACCTCCACGGGAACCATAAGATCCTCTTGAACCTTTACTTCGGCACGACCCACGAGATCCTTTTGAACCTCTGCTTCCACCAGAACTGTGTCTTCCTTTTCTACCTTTAGGACCTTTAGGACCTCTTTTTCCGTGAGATCCACGGGAACCTCTTGTTCCTCTGCTGCCCCTACTTCCACCAGAACAGCCATATGATCTTTTTCTCCGTCCTGAACCATAAGATCCTTTGGAACCATTAGACCCTCTTGATCCTTTATGTCCACGGGAGCCATTAGATCCTCTAGATCCTTTACGTCCACGGGAGCCATTAGATCCTCTAGATCCTTTGCGCCCACAGGAACCATAAGATCCTCTTGATCCTTTACTACCGCCAGAACCCCGAGAGCCTTTCGAACCTCTACTCCCACCAGAACGATGTTTACCTCTTCTACCTTTAGGACCCTTTGGACCTTTAGGGCGTCTTTTACGTCCAGACCCATAAGAACCACGTGAGCCTTTCGAACCTCTACTTCCATCAGATCCCTTGCTGCCCTTACTGCCGCATGTCCCATGACTCCCACGAGATCCTTTACTTCCCTTAGACCCTCGGCTACCGTCTGACCCTTTGCTGCCACTGGAATCTGAATGATCATCGCAGAAACATTTTTTGTGTTGCTTTTCATCTGGATTGTTATTTAGAAATAAAACGACTCCATTATCTTTAGCTTTCGATAGCCTCTGATTCATGTCCATCCCCATCTTGGTTTTCCACCACTTTCCATAAATATATTCCTTTCACTCTCTAATTTATGGTAATAAAGTGGTACTTGATATAGACAAACATTTATTTTTTAACATTAATATCATAAATATTTGCGGATTGACATATGACCAATACAAAAATTCTAGATGTTTGTACTGCACAATCCTCCTAGAGGCCGCATACTATCTAGAAAAAATGTATGTATAGGAGTATTAACGTGTTAAAATATGAAATCTTCATTAATCCAAAGTGGCTGCAAAAGTTGGAGGATGATATATGGGAGGATGAGCATGTCCCTGCCGTATTAAAGTTTGCCAATAAACGATACAAAATAGGGCTCACCTATCGGGGGAATGTTATAAGAAAAAAGAAGAAAAAATCCTATAATATCATTTTTCAAAAACCTTATCTCTTTGACGGTGCTCATGAAATCCACCTAAATGCTGAATACGATGATATTTCACTGAGCCGCAATAAACTTTCTCTTGATTTTTTTAATACCATTGGAGTTATTTCTCCGCACTCCAAACACGTGCTTCTTTATATCAACGGTTACTGTAAAGGAATTTATTTAGAACTGGAATCATTTGACCAACATCTTCTGAAAAAAAGAAATCTTCCCGATGGCCCCATCATCTATGCCACTAATTATTTTGCAAACTTTTCTCTAATCTCTCCCGAGAACGAATTAAAAACGAGTTTAGATGAAGGCTATACGATCAAATATGGTGAGGAAAAAGACCTATCATTATTAGAGGATTTTATAGAAATGATTAACACCCTCCCTAATGAAGAGTTTGAAAAGGAAATCGGTAAAATCCTAAATATTGAGAAATACCTTAGATGGCTTGGGGGTGTCGTTTGTACACAGAATTTTGATGGGTTTATCCATAATTACGCTCTCTATCTAAATAGCAAAACGAATCTGTATGAGATAACACCTTGGGATTATGATGGGACCTGGGGGAGAGACCTTCACGGAAGGAAGCTTGATCACGATTTCGTCCCAATCACTGGGTATAATACCTTAACTGGACGACTTCTCCATACTCACCCAGTTAAATTAAAATACAAAGAAATCTTGACTGAAATCTTAGAAACTCACTTTAATGTTGAAACATTAAAGCCAATTATCGAAGAACAATTTCAGCATTTAAAACCATTTATTAGGACAGATCCCTATATAAATATGGATGAAAAATACTTTGATAAAGAAAAAGACGTTATTCTTGAATTTATTAAGAATAGAAATCGCTATTTAACTAAAGAGTTAGCGTCATTATGACTTTTTTGCTTGTATATGGACTCCATATACTTTTTTTTTGCCTATTTTTACAAAAAGGTAAGAAAAAAGGCTCGTCGTTTAGTACAACATCATACCGTGACACATATAAATGCAGTGTAAATGTTTATTTAATTAAAGGAGGATAAATATTGTGAATAACGACATGTGGAAGTCTTTAGTGGGGAAGACGATCAAGGTTGACAGAGGCGGACCTGAATCAAGAATTGGTAAATTAATGGCGGTTCTTGATGACCATCTAGTACTTTTGACTAAGGATGATGGAGTACTTTATTATAATACGCACCATGTCAAAAGTGTAACAGAGAATTCAAAGGACACCATGGATATTGGTATTGAGGTTCCGGAGAATTTCGAATTTAAAAGCGCTGCAAACTTCCAAGGTCTACTAGAGAGCCTAAAATTCCAATGGGTAAGAATTAACCGTGGAGGTCCCGAAAAACTTGAAGGTGTTATTAGTGAAATTAACAAAGACTTTGTATCATTAATTAGCAAAGAAGAAGTTGTTCGTGTATCTATGTGGCATATCCGAAATGTTAGCTATGGATTAAAAATCGAAAGTGAAAAACAAGAAGAAAATAAAGACCAAGGTAAAGAAGAGAACACTATGTCTCAAACAGAAAAACAAGCAGTAAGACAAAGAGTTGTTCGTGCTGAAAATGCACAAGTAAGACAATGAAAAATTTATCTCTTGTCGCTTCTTAATAGAAGCGACAAATTTATCCTAAGGAGGAACATTGAATGGGATCTGATAATTTTTCATCCACTGTGGATTTACTAAAAGGCTACAATGTAAATCTGTATGTTGGTGAAGAAATTATAAAAGGGAAATTAATGGGTGTAGAGTCTGATCATATTATTATCGAGGACGAAAAAAAATACGTCTATTACTATAGTATTGATAAAATCCAGGCGATTACGAAAAATACGAAAGAATTTAAAGGCGAAGAAATCACGACTGAATTTATGAAAACCCAAAGTTTAGCGGATTTATTAAGCTCATTAAAGAATTCATGGGTATCTATTTTGTGCTTAAACAAGCAATCTTTTACTGGGGTACTAAGCATCGTTGATAGCGACTTTGTTACGTTAATCAATGGTGAAGATCGAATTTTAATCAAAATCTCACACATTTCAAATATATTAAAAGGATATCGTAAAGAAGAAAAACAAGAAGAAAATAAAAATGAAACAGAATCAGCTGTTTCCGAAAGTAAAGCGGAAGATACAGATAACAAGTATGTTGAAACTCAAGTATTCATGAAGGCAGACAACCAGGAATCTGATGTTCAACAAGCAGTGAATCTGGTAGAGGCTGACGTGATAACTGCTCCAAAAGTAAGTGTAGATCAACAAGAGAATGAGAAAAAGGTTTGGGCAGAACCTATCAAGTTCACATCAACAGTAGTAAAAGTCAGCGATGAAATCAAAAAAGAAGAGAAAAAGCAGAGTGTTCACAATGATAGCATTCCACAAATTGTGAATAGTAAGTGGTCACGAACTGAAATACCGCAAACACAACAAGGAGAAGTGAAACAGCAAAAATCAGAGGTTGTCATTCAAAATGTTGTGCAACATGATAAAGCAAGTGTCCTAAGACCTGCTCCGCCATCAGTGGAAAAAAGAGCTCAGGTAAAACAGACTGTACGTGAGCAAATGAAAGCTGTACCTGTACCGAAAAAAGAGGTAACTGCAAATTCTACGCAGGAACTATTAAATAAGGTGAAAAAAGTCAAGGAAACGATTGATACCAATCCACTTATGAAAATAGATAAGTCAAAAATGAGCACCGTCGAAAGTAAAAAAGAGGATATCAAACCGAAGGCTCAAGAAGTTGGTGTATCTCGGTTTTCAGGTGAACCTGTTAAGAGTGACTTTGACCGAAGATCCATCTTTTCAGGTTGGCCGAATCGGAGTAACTCACTAAAACGCATTTAATCACACTAAAAGATAATGGCTGTAAATGATTCCTATAAATTTACATTCTCTATTCCTGTGGCAATTACTATCCATCATAAATTTTACAATAAAGAGCTGGGCATTCCTTATTAATATCCAGTCTATGCACCCGCTCTTTTTGTAGAATCACTTTACTAGAAAGGATGTGATTAGATGAAATTAAAAGACCATGTTGGTACCTATATAAAACTTGAAATCTCCGGTAACAAACCCATAAGTGGAATTTTAATCGACATTGGCAGTGATTTGTGGGTTATTTTTAATGGTTATGATTATTTATATATTCCTACGGTGCATATTCAAAACTGGAAGATCCCTAAAATAGAAGAAATTGATGAAATCATCACACTATCAGATGATCAATCCCCTATTTTTAATCCCAACGAGGAAATTTCATTACGAAAAACACTCACGGCAGCAAAGGGTATTTTCACAGAAATATTTGTGACTAGTAAACAATCGATACACGGCTACATTATCAGCATTATGAATAATTATTTTGTTTTTTACTCCCCTATTTATAAAACAATGTTTATTTCTCTTAACCACTTAAAATGGTTAATTCCTTATACCAATAACCAGCGCCCCTATGGTTTAAGCAATGCGAATTTACCAGTTAACCCCTCGAACATAACATTTGCAAGATCATTTGAAGTTCAGATTGAAAAATTGATTGGGACATTAATTGTATTTAATCTTGGAGAAAATGAGAATTGTATGGGGAAAATAATGGGAATAAAAAATAATTTCATTGAATTACTAACGGCAAAAGGTGACCCTGTCTATTTAAATCTACAACACCTTAAAGCCGTTCATATGACATAAGTATGTTATCAGCCTCTTTTTGGTAACATGAATCATTCTTTCTATATAACCTTGACAGAGTGTCCTAAGGGCGGCACTCTTTTATTTATTAATCCCTTCTGATATAAGTGAAAATAAAAATCTACATATAAGGTAAACTTTCCTGCATACATTTTAAGTAAGACCATTTTCGACCATCAGGAGGATTCCATGGACATCTATGTGAGACAAGGTGATTCTTTATGGTATTACAGTCAATTGTATCAATTGAATATCCAACTGATAATTGATTCTAATCGTGATATTCAACCAAGTCAGCTTGCAGCAGGACAGCGAATCCGAATTCCGGGGTTTGTGGGGCAGGATTACCAGATCCTGCGCGGGGATTCTTTTTGGAGTATTGCTCAAAATCGTAATTTGTCACTGGATGCGCTGCTGCTTGCAAACCCTAATGTAAATCCTAATCGTCTTGTAATCGGCCAGACTATTAAAGTTCCTCTTCGGATTACTTGGAGACTCGTTCAAGGAAAGCAACATTATGATTTTAGCCGTATGATGAGTGACATCGCACGTATGCAAAATGTATATCCATTTCTCCGAGTAACAAATGCCGGAAACTCAGTGCTTGGCAATCGGATTCCTGAAGTTCTAATAGGTAATGGCAGTAAAAGAGTTCACTATAATGCTTCTTTTCATGCGAATGAATGGATTACTACCCCTATCTTAATGACTTTTTTAAATGATTATTGTTTATCGCTTACGAATGGGAGTTCCATCCGCGGGCTATCGACTCTTCCGTTATATAACCAAAGCTTACTGTCTTCAGTTCCAATGGTTAATCCAGACGGAGTTAGTCTTGTGATGAATGGTCCGCCAGAAAATGAAACGTGGAGAAATAGAGTGATCGAACTTAATCGTGGAAGTACTGATTTCTCTGGTTGGAAAGCAAATATTAGGGGTGTTGATCTGAATGATCAGTTCCCTGCGCTTTGGGAATTGGAGAAAGCTAGAAATCCTACAGAGCCTGGACCACGTGATTTTGGGGGGGAACACCCTTTATCTGAACCTGAAGCCATTGCGATGGCGGATTTGACCAGACGACGTGATTTTGCCCGGGTTCTTGCGTTTCATACACAAGGTCAGGTTATTTATTGGGGATTTGAAAATTTGGAGCCCCCTGAATCTGAGGTGATTGTAAACGAATTTGCGAGAGTAAGTGGTTATGAGCCTGTCAAGAGTATCGAAAGCTATGCAGGGTATAAGGATTGGTTTATCCAAGACTGGCGCCGCCCTGGATTTACTGTCGAGCTCGGAACAGGCACGAACCCCCTCCCACTGACCCAATTTGACGAAATTTATGAAGAGACATTGGGAATCTTTTTAGCTGGACTTTATATGTAATGACCTATTTCAGTTTTGGAATGGGTTTTTTTGTTGTGGGAGTTTTTTGAGTTATGCGCCAGTATTTAAGTTTATCCGTAACTAAACTTTAACCACCCTTTAATCATTTTTGTTAATATTATTTATACAAGGGATAGGTGAAATCATGGGAGCAATTATTTTATTTGATGGAATATGTTACTTCTGTAATAGCAGTGTTCAGTTCATTATCAAGAGAGATCCAACGGGTTATTTCAAGTTCGCTTCACTCCAAAGTGAGATTGGACAGCAGCTATTGAAGCAATACGGGGTTAGTAAACAGATTGACAGCCTCATAGTTATTGAACAACAAAAAGTTTATATCAAATCAAGTGCAGCATTACAAATAAGTAAAAAATTAAGTGGATTTTGGAAGTGCTTTACGATACTAAGGGTCCTCCCTCCTTTTTTTAGAGATTTCCTCTATGACCTGGTAGCAAAAAATCGTTACAATTGGTTTGGTAAAAGGGAAAGCTGTATGCTGCCTACTGAAGAAATGAAAAAAAGATTCTTAGTGTAAGAATTATTTTCAAAAAATGGACATGTTCACTACATGCCTGTACTAGGTGGTACATATATTAAAGTAACCCATGATACAATACCTCCTTTAGAAAGTGGCCCCACCACTTTCTTTTTTTTTTTTATGCAAACAAAAAAGCACTTAGAAAGTGCTCCGAATTATGACTTTTGATAATTCAATTCCCATATAACCCCAAACTGATCTTGAACTCTTCCGTATTTGGCACCCCAAAATGTATCCTCTAACTCCATAAGTGCCTTTCCATTTTTCATTAGTGAGTCATACAAATTTTGAATTTCTTCTTCACTTTCAGGCTCGAGCGTAAGGGTAATATTGTTCCCCACAACAACCGACTGACCTGGGAAGGTATCGGAAAACATAAGTGAAATGTCACCTTTACTTAGTTTTGCATGCATGACTCGTTGATCTGCTTCTGGCGGAGTCGGATAATCAGCTTCACCGAATGTTTGTAGACCGATAATTTCAGCTCCTAATACTTCTTTATAAAACTCCAAAGCTTGTTTTGCGTTTCCATCAAAAGATAAATAAGGTGTAATCTGTCCCTTCATTCTAAACACTCCCTTATAACAAATAAGCAACAATATATTATTGTACATAAAGCACAAAATTTATTCGAAAAATTCAAAAAAAAAGACCTTTGACAGATGTCAAAGGCAAAAGGTGAGCTTAGTGGTCAAGGCTAAGCTCTAGTTTTAGGAGGTCTAAACTCAGAAGAATTTAAACAAGTTGATTATACCATTTTCCGAAAATTCATTCAACAGTTTAAAGCGTTAAAGTTGAAAAGTTATGAACTTGTAATAATACCTCCTATAATAAGTAAATCACTAGTAATGGTCAACCCCATTTTTCTACTAAAAACAAATATGTTGACAGTCTTGTATATACAAGTTAGAATGTAACCGTAACCAAAAAAACTTGTATATACATGTTTAAGATGTCGGATTGAAACGTACACATGAATGGTAAATACAAGGAAATAATACATTATATAAAGAATTGGAGATTTCCAATTCCTACAGGGGGAAAAAACATGACGAAGTTCACTGAGTCAGCAAAAGAACTGCTCGAACACGTTGGAGGCAAAGAAAACATCGCGGCTGTAACCCATTGTGTTACGAGAATGCGCTTTGTATTAAATGATCCGAGCAAAGCGGATGTAACAAAAATTGAATCTCTTAAACCGGTAAAAGGTACTTTTACCCAAGCAGGACAATTCCAGGTAATCATCGGAAATGATGTATCTACCTTCTATAATGACTTTGTTAAAGTTGCCGGTGTTAGTGAAGCATCGAAAGACGAAGCAAAAGTAGCTGCAAAGCAAAATATGAATTGGCTGCAACGTATGATTGCTCACCTTGCAGATATCTTTACACCTTTAATTCCTGCACTCGTTGTAGGTGGTTTAATCCTTGGATTTAGAAACGTAATCGGTGATATTAAATTGCTTGAAGATGGAACGAAGACAATCGTTGAAGTTTCTCAATTCTGGGCGGGTGTTCACGCATTCCTTTGGTTAATAGGTGAAGCCGTGTTTCACTTCCTGCCAGTCGGTATCACCTGGGCAGTCGCTAGAAAAATGGGTGCAACACCAATCCTTGGTATTGTCCTTGGTATTACATTAGTTTCGCCTCAATTACTAAATGCCTATGGTGTAGCAGGAGCTAAAGATATTCCAACGTGGGATTTTGGCTTTGCTCAAATTGAAATGATTGGTTATCAAGCTCAAGTAATTCCTGCTATTCTAGCTGGATTCCTACTCTCATTTTTAGAGTTAAGACTTAGAAAAATTGTTCCGAATTCAATTTCTATGATCGTGGTTCCATTCTTAGCGTTAATTCCAACTGTATTAATTGCACATACGGTATTAGGTCCTATCGGTTGGACAATTGGCTCTTGGATTTCAGATGTTGTATATACAAGCTTAACTTCTGCTTTTGGCTGGTTATTTGCCGCTATCTTTGGATTTGCTTATGCACCACTGGTTATCACAGGTTTACACCATATGACCAATGCAATTGACTTACAATTAATGTCAGAGCTTGGCGGAACGAACCTTTGGCCAATGATTGCTCTATCAAATATTGCTCAAGGTTCTGCTGTTCTTGCAATGATCTTCATTAATCGTAAAAATGAAGAAGAAAAACAAGTATCCATTCCAGCTGCGATCTCTTGTTACCTAGGTGTTACAGAGCCAGCGATGTTCGGTATTAACTTAAAATACGGCTTCCCTTTCCTTGCAGCGATGATTGGTTCTCTAGTAGCAGCCGTTATTTCTGTAGGTAGTGATGTCATGGCTAACTCCATCGGTGTCGGCGGGCTTCCAGGATTCCTTTCTATCCAGCCGCAGCACATGATGATGTTTGCAGTAGCGATGTTGGTTGCGATTGTGATTCCGTTTATTCTAACCATCATCTTTGCAAAAACAGGTATGAACAAATTTTCTTTTAAAAAATAAAACTCCATTTTAGGAGGGAGATGATCTCCCTCCTTTTCATTATTAGAGTCTTAAAAAATATAGGCAGGTGTAGATCATGACAACATCATGGTGGAAAAAAGCAGTAGTTTATCAAATTTATCCAAAAAGTTTTTATGATACAACCGGTAATGGTACCGGTGATATCCAAGGAATCATTGAAAAGCTCGACTACTTAAAGGAGCTTGGTGTTGATGTTCTTTGGCTTACTCCGATATATAAATCCCCTCAAAGAGATAATGGTTATGATATAAGCGACTATTTCAACATTCAAGAAGAATACGGCACGATGGCTGACTTCGACCAGCTTCTTGCAGAAGCACACAAGCGCGGAATCAAAATCATTATGGATATTGTCATCAACCATACATCCACTGAACACGAGTGGTTCAAACAAGCAAAATCCTCAAAAGACAATCCATACCGCGATTTTTATATATGGAAAGATGGGAAAGACGGCCTCCCTCCTACCAACTGGGAATCAAAATTTGGCGGTTCAGCATGGCAATGGGATGAAACCACTGGCCAGTATTACCTCCATTTATTTGATGTTACCCAGGCCGATTTAAACTGGGAAAACCCAAAAGTCCGTGAAGCATTATATGAAATGATGCACTTTTGGCTCAAAAAAGGTGTTGATGGTTTCAGACTAGATGTCATCAATTTAATCTCAAAAGATCAACAGTTCCCAGAAGATGACTCTGACGGACGAAAATTTTATACAGATGGACCAAGAATTCATGAGTTCCTCCATGAGATGAACCAAGAGGTATTTTCAAAATATGACATCATGACGGTTGGCGAAATGTCTTCTACGTCCATTGATAATTGCATTCGCTATACGAATCCACGGGATGAAGAGCTCAATATGACATTCAGCTTCCATCATTTAAAAGTGGATTATCCTAATGGGCAAAAATGGACAAAAGCGGATTTTGACTTCCAATCATTGAAAAACATATTGTCAGACTGGCAGGTTGAAATGAATAAAGGCGGCGGATGGAATGCCCTCTTCTGGTGTAACCATGATCAGCCGCGTGTTGTCTCAAGATTTGGTGATGATCAGCAGTTCCACAAAGAATCAGCAAAAATGCTTGGAACAACCATCCATATGATGCAAGGTACTCCTTATATTTTTCAGGGGGAAGAATTTGGGATGACCAATCCGAAGTTCGAAAAGATCGATGATTACCGGGATGTGGAATCATTGAATATGTTTGAAATTCTCAAAAAGGAAGGGTTGTCAGACCAAGAGATTATTGAGATTTTAAAACAAAAATCTCGTGATAATTCCCGAACTCCAGTTCAATGGAATGCAAGCGAACATGCTGGATTTACCACTGGTACTCCTTGGATTCATACTGCAGCAAACTATAAGGATATTAATGCAGAAAATGCCATGAAGGATTCGAACTCTGTGTTTTATCATTATCAACAGCTCATCCGATTACGGAAAGAATATGATGTGATGACGAACGGGGATTATGAATTGATTTCTGAAGACCATGAATCTATCTTCGCTTTTGTGCGCAAAACCGAAAATGAAATGCTGATTGTTATTAATAATTTCTATGGAAAAGATACGACTTATTATCTCCCTGTGAAGTTAGACATTGAAGGGTTGGCAAATGGTGTGTTACTCTCAAATTATGAGGACTCAGCACCACTTGCAAAAGAAATACATTTACGACCTTTTGAGTCCATTGTTTATCATTTGAAAAAATAATGGGAGATTTTTATGACGAATAAGTATCAAAGTATCTTTAATACGATTGTGGATCAGATTAAAAGCGGGGAAATCCCGCCGAATTCCCTTCTCCCTTCTGAAAATGAATTGAAGGAACAATACGATACTTCTAGAGAAACGATTCGAAAAGCTTTAAACCTTCTTGCGCAAAATGGCTACATCCAAAAAGTAAGAGGCAAAGGTTCGATTGTCATTGATATCAATAAATTTGATTTTCCTGTTTCCGGCCTCGTTAGCTTTAAAGAACTAGCGGATAAAATGGAAAAAAAACCAAGGACGATTGTTAATGAGTTATCGTTAATTATCAAGCCGGATGCCTATATCAAGCAACAGCTGCAGCTTTCAGGAAAGGATCAAGTATGGAAAATCGTTCGAACGCGGGAAATTGGCGGCAAGAAAATCATTCTTGATAAAGATTATCTTGCAGCAAAATACGTCCCTTCGATTACTGAGGAAATTTGTGCAAACTCGATTTATGCCTACCTTGAAAATGATTTGAACCTGAAGATTAGCTTTGCAAAGAAGGAAATCGTTGTGGAAGAACCCACTGCGGAGGATCGTTCATTTTTGGACTTAGAAGGTTTTCATAATATTGTCGTCATCAAAAACTATGTATATTTAGAGGACGCCAGTCTTTTTCAATATACCGAATCCCGGCACCGTCCAGACAAATTCAGATTTGTTGACTTTGCCCGTAGAACACAGTAAAAACCTCAATTGATTTTGAGGTTTTTCTTTTTTGTTTCCCTTCCATCGGTAAAATGGTTGTTAGTGGAAATCAAAAGTTGCCTTTGGTTCCCTACTGAGTCAGAAAAGCTGATAGGAGGGAATCAAAAACTGTCTTTGCTTCCCAATTAAGTGAAAAAAACAGATAATAGGGAATCAAAAGTTGATATTGCTTCCCTTCCAGGTGAAAAAACGTGATCTGAGGGAATCAAAAGATACTACTCCTTTCGATTCCATAGCTCAGCTATTATAAATAGGTCTTTGTAACATGTTTCTAGTCTCTCCATCACGAATCCTTTGGATGTGAATGCCTTTAATGTTTCTCTATTCAGGCAGCAGCCGTCACAAATTTTACTCCAAAAGGGTGTTAGACCTTCCTGCATGCTGCTGAGTACCTTATTTTCCATTTTGACGTGTTCAAATAATAGGATTTTCCCGTTAGGTTTACACACTCTTTTTAATTCATTAATCGCCTCGTCAACATTTGGTATTGTACAAAAAACCAGTGTTGCAACGATGGTATCAAATGTATGATCCTCAAAAGGAAGTCTTTCTGCGCTGGCGTTAACCAGATCAATAGGTACCTCAGCTAATTGAAGTCTTGGCAATGATTGATCAATCATATGCTGACTAGGTTCTATGGCAATGACATGATCAACATTACGATACAATGGAAAATTTACTCCAGTACCTGAACCAAGTTCAAGTACCGTCCCTGTCGCACCTTTAAGCAGGTCTTTACGGATGCTTTTAAACCGCCTTCGTTCCAAGGGACTCATAAAAAAATCATACCATTTTGGAAATGTACTGCTCACTACCTTCAACTCCTAATCTCGTGCTCCTGTATCTACTATTTTTATCATTTCTCCTACCTCAAGGTCCAGTAGTAATATGAAAACCTTATATTATTATTCTCCGATAATCATCCAATCCTTTTCTACCTTTTGTACATATTATAGTATAAAAAATATGGACGAGGTGTTGAAATGAAAGATCACCAAACAGTTATATCCATTTTCGGAAGTGCTGGCGGGGTCGCAAAATCTGTTCTTTCCATTTTAAATCATTCAGCAAATGATACCAAAGACCCTATACATCATCTTATTACAGATAGTGCAATTCACTTAATAGATTATAAACAAAAGGAACTCCTGTATTATCAAAGCTTATTTCCTCATTTAACGAACAGGATACACTGCCATCAATTTGACCTTAAAGATAAAGATCAGGTAAAAAAACATTTAACTAGTACTAAAACAAGTATTGTCATTGATGTTTCATGGGCCGATACCGTTGATATGCTCCATTGCTGTGATGAATTAGGTATCCAGTATGTTAACTCTGCACTAGAAAATACGTATATTGATGACCATGAAGAACAGTTTGCCGGTTTTCCGCTAATCGAACGAATTCATTATTTTGAAAAACATAAGGATACTTTTAAAAATACGAGTGCGATTGTTTGTTCTGGAATGAATCCAGGAGTGGTACAGTGGATGGCATTCGAACTGATGAAACAACATGTAGATGAACAACCCCTGGGCTGCTACATTGTTGAGCATGATACCTCTTTTTTTAAGAAAAAGTCCCAGGCAAAAAAGAATGTCATCTATACAACTTGGTCTCCCGAATGCTTCCTAGACGAAGCGATATTGTGCTATCCAATGTTCATGAAACATCGGACCCCGCTTTTTTTATATGAGAATGTTTATGATATTGAATTTAAAGTTACTTTAGGAAAGAAAGTTTTTCATGGCTGTCTAATGCCACATGAGGAAGTATATACGCTAGGCAAGCAATTTGATATGGAAAGTGGTTTTTTGTATAAGGTAAATGACCACACCACAAAAATTATCCGTGAGCACTTAGATGACTCAGATGTTTTATGGGATTTTGAAATGAAAGTACTCAATCCGTTAGATGCTCCGTTGACGGGTGAGGATTTAGTCGGTGTATTGCTGGTTTATCCAGATAAAGAGCGTTATATCTATAACGTGTTAGATAATGAAAGTATTTTTCCTCAATATAAAACAAACGCAACTTACTTTCAGGTGGCTTGTGGGATATATGCTTCCCTATCCGTCCTCCTTCTTGACCAAATACCAAAGGGTGTTTACTATGTGGACGAGTTATTGCTAAAGACGAATAATCAATTTGGACAATATTTAACCTACTATATGACAGATTTTGTAATTGGAGAAAATGCCAAAACAGACGGATTGCTGTTAGACCGAATGAGAGAATTTCAGGATTAAAGAGAGCTAGGAGAAAAATCTCCAAGCTTCTTTGGGCTATTTTCTAATACATGAGAATAGTTACCTTACAATTAACTGACACCACATCTTGTGTCAAAAATAGCCGATTTTAAAATATTTGTAGAAGGGTAATCGTACTAATCCCCAATGAACGTTAATAAAATAGAATATACGTTCGATGAGGAGGAGAGGATCTTGGTTAAACAGAATGATTCCTTCATTACAGATGAGATGTTGGTGAAATATTATGAACTTAATAAGAAGAAAAAGGAAATTGAGTTGGAAATGAGTCAATTAAAGGATCTATTTCAGGACTATTTTAATAAACTTGTCGGTCCTACGAATAAGGCAGAAATCACGATAAATAATTATAAATTACAACGGCAAATCAGGAAAATAGAAAAATATAATGAAGATATAACGGTCAAAAGATTAGAAGAATTAAACATGAACGATCTCATTCGGGTTGTAAAAAAACCAGATGATGTCAAAATCAAATCTGCACTCGAGCTAGGATTATTAAGTGACAGCAACTTAGAAGGCTGCGTTATTACCTCCTACTCCCCTGCGATTTCAGTAAAAACATTAACACCAAGATAATCGAAAAAGTCATTAGACAATGATTCTGTCTAATGGCTTTTCTTTTGATAATAATCCTAAGAGTCAAAGCATTTTTCCTCTTTTAAACTTTTTCAATTTCTGGTAAATTAATAGAATGGTTTATTTGGGGAGGGATATCTTTGACCACAATTGGTGCTTCTTTGTCATACCCACGGACAAAAGGAATTTTATTAGTAGTAATCGCGGCGACGTCATGGGGTGTCTCAGGGACAGTTGCTCAGTTCCTCTTTCATCAACAAGGCTTCAGCACGAATTGGCTGGTGGTAATACGACTGCTTTTGGCAGGTCTGGGTTTATTACTTTTTGCTCATATAGTTGGGAAACAAAATATATGGAGTATTTGGAAAAACAAGCAGGATGTTTTACAGCTCGTTTTGTTTGGAATTATTGGCATGCTCGGTGTTCAATATACTTTTTTTATGGCTATAGAGCAAGGAAATGCAGCCACCGCTACCGTTTTACAATACTTGGCACCGGTACTTATTGCCTTATATTTTTGCTTCCGTACTAAGTCATTACCTGTAAAACAGGAGGTGACCGCCATTATAATGGCGCTAGGCGGTACATTCCTACTGGTTACAAAAGGGAATATTCAGGCTCTGTCGATATCTGGATCTACCTTTGGCTGGGGGATACTATCCGCTTTTGCCCTAGCTTTTTATACGCTATACCCGGTTAAACTACTTTCAAAATGGGGAACGACTTTAACTGTTGGCTGGGGCATGATGATCGGAGGTATTGGTTTAAGTTTCTTCAATCCTCCATGGAAATTTGAAGGTCACTGGTCCCTCGAATCGTTTATGGCTGTTGCATTTGTTGTTCTAGTTGGAACATTACTTGCATTTCTATGCTTTATGGAAAGTCTAAAATACATAAAAGCCTCTGAAGCGAGCCTTCTAGCCTGTATTGAACCACTCTCTGCCGCATTTCTAGCCGTAGCCTGGCTTCATGTCCCCTTCAGTCCAATTGAATGGTTTGGTGCACTACTGATTATTGCAACTATTTTTATACTTTCTGTTGTCAAGCGGTAAAGAGAAAAGCCATCTGAAAAAATCAGATGGCTTTTCTCTATGATTATTTTACTCTTGCAAAACCGAATCCTGAAGCATAGTCATCCCCAGTTGTTGCACCATATCCGCCTTTAATATCGTACAGTTTGGCCCTTCTTTGCAACTCAGAACGAAGCTGAGCGTTAGACCAAGAAAGATTCGATGACCAAATTTTTGCTGCTAAGCCTGATACGTGTGGAGTTGCCATGGAAGTTCCACTGATTGTATTGTAGTTCCCATCATACCATGTAGATTCAATTGCAGCGCCCGGCGCAGAAATCTCTACATCTTTTTCTTGAATCACGTAATCACCATCTGTTAAAGGATTACCACGAGAAGAGAAATCGGCAATGCGGTATGTGCCATTTTGCTGAACATTTTCTAAGGCTGCTACTGCAACGGCATTCTTTAAGGCACCTGGATATCCGATAGTATTGGCCGCATATCCTGAGTTGCCGGCTGCTGCCACAACTAATACTCCCTTGCTATACGCATAATCTACTGCACTAGCAATCATTGTGTCTTTTGCGCTTGATCCGAGTGACATCGATAGGACTACTTTTGATCCTGTTCTTACGGCTTCATCTGCTACGTGACGAATGGCACCTGCAATATCATCAGAATATCCAGATCCACTGTCCGTTAAAACCTTATATGCCCAAAGCTTCGCCTGTGGTGCTACACCATAGATTCCTAGACCATCAGAGGCCCCGTGTGCCAAAACAGTTCCAGCGACGTGTGTACCATGTCCATTCCGATCTGTACATGAACCATTAATAATAGGTGATGAAGATTGGGTAAAGTCTTTACATTGTTCGGCACTACCTGTTAAATCATAATGGTTAATATACGTACCTGTATCTAACACAGCCACCTTAATTCCAGCTCCACCAGATGTACTTGTGATGTTCGGGTCATTATAGATTGCTTGCATGCCCCACGGTGTGCGGTCACTTGGTAGAGATGTAATAGCAGTAGTACCGATTTTATCTTTTGATGCATTTTCTACACGATCCAATTGTACTTCTGAAACCTTCTCAATGGTTAAATTTTTATTATTTAGTAAAGCTTGGTATTGTTTAGAATTGACAGTGGTTGTATATCCTTCGGATCCGAAATCCCATCGTACTCCAGTTGTTTGCTTGGCTTTTACTTTTTCAGAACTAGGTCCATTAATATTGACTCGGAATGTATCATTAGAATCTGTGCCTTCACCATAAGCCGCAGATGCAAACAATGAGACCCCCATTGTTAATGCAACTAGTGCTGAAGCAATCTTTTTTTTCTTCCTCATTTTATTTCCCCTCTCCTATTTTTTTATGTACAGCTTTCTTTGTGCTGTAATACTGAGTTTATTTAGAAACTTCTAATTAATCAATATATTATCATCGTTGAAGAGTTGGGAAATAATTTGGTGTAATGGCTTCATCCTTTAGCCTCTTTTGATAGAAAAAAGACCTCCAAATGATTGAAGGTCTTCTCCATTCTATTACTCTATGGAAAGAAAGTTTTTATAACAACAGCCAAAACGAATACTGCAACAAAGATACTAACATAACCACGTGGTTTTTTTCCTTGGTTCAGTTCATCTATACCACCTACTAAGATGAAGGCAAATAAACCTAACATCATAAAGGGCTGAGCAACAAAGTTTTTCGTAATTAATCCAAATAGAGCTAATATTAAAACGATTATGCCTAAAATAAGTCTAATTTTTTTTAACACCGTCCATCCCTCCTCTTCTAATTGTACAGAACCTCACCAGAATGACAATAAGAAAAAGCTGCCATGTGACAGCTTTTCAAATACATTATTCGGTTAATTTTCGGTATTGGCCGCCGAAGTATAACAACGGGTCCCCTTCGTTTACTTTAAGGTCGGTAACCTCACCAATAAATAAAACGTGATCTCCTGCCTCGACCTCGTTGTAGAGCGTACATGTCAGGTTTGCAAGTGCGCCTTGAATGACGGGTAAATTTCCAAATTGCTCAAAATTATAAGGAGTGTCCTCCTTAATTTGCCCTGCAAAACGCATAGATTCTGTTTGCTGTTCCGCAGATAAAAAGCTAACGGCAAATTTTTTGGATCTTTGAATGAGTGGAAGCATTCTTGCTCTTTTATCGATCGAAATAAGGATTAATTTAGGGTTTAGTGAAACAGATACAAACGCATTCGCTGTCATGCCATGTGCTTCACCTTCTACTTCCGTTGAAACAACGGTAATACCCGTTGCGAATTTCCCCATTGCATTTCGAAAAAAACGATCGTCCATTTCTCAACATCCCTTCTCTATTTTTGAACTAGTCTAGATCGAATGTTCTTTCTTTATCTTAGTCACTTTATCTAATATTTGATTCTTTCCTGTTCTCTACTGCCAAATCTTAGCATGCAGGTCAATATCCTCTAAGGAAATTAACATCTTTTGCATACTTGTTGGACATTCGATATTATATTTTTTTACCTTGACATTCAAATCATCAATAAAGCTATTCATCTTCTCTTCAGAGGTCCCGTCGTCTATTAGTTTAAGCAGTTTTGCCATATCTTGCTTGATTTCCTTTTGTAATGCAACAAAAGGTGGTAAATAACCGGCTTCTTTGGCCGTTTTTTGAAAATTAGAGTAGATATCACCGGAGAAAAAATTTTTGGGAAGCGGTTTGCCGAAACCAGGAAGTCGTTTCGCCTCGTCTAAATCTTCAATACTTGCGTTCGGGTTATATTTCCCTTTACTATTCGTCATGGCTAGAATAATCTCCCCTCTTAAAACATTACTACTATTATTCTATGTTCAACGTCCATATTCCTGTTAAAATTACCTGATTGACTTTTCGGAATACTTAAAATACCATCAAGGTATCTAATGTTCTGGAGGTAAATGATGAAGTTTGATGTGATTATAGTAGGTGCTGGCCTAGCTGGTTTAGTGGCAACTGCTGAGCTTGCTGAGGCAGGTAAGAAGGTTCTGCTACTGGATCAAGAACCTGAGGCTTCAATGGGCGGACAAGCCTGGTGGTCCTTTGGGGGATTGTTTCTTGTGGATTCACCTGAACAACGAAGAATGGGCATAAAAGATTCACGGGAACTTGCTTGGCAAGACTGGTTAGGTGCCGCGGGTTTTGACAGAGAAGAAGACGAAGATTACTGGGGAAAAAAATGGGCAGAAGCATATGTCGACTTTGCTGCCGGTGAAAAACGAGAATGGTTATTTAATATGGGAGTCCGTTTCTTTCCCGTAGTTGGTTGGGCAGAGCGTGGCGGATATCTGGCTGAAGGGCATGGGAATTCTGTTCCGCGGTTTCATATTGTATGGGGGACAGGTCCAGGTATTGTTGAACCTTTTGAGAAAAAAGTCCGTAATGCCATGTCGGCAGGCCTTATAGACTATCGACCTCGACATCGGGTCAATGAATTACTGACAGAAAATGGTACTGTCGTTGGGGTGAATGGCTCAATTCTCATTCCGAGTTCAGCAGCCCGCGGTGAAGCAAGTTCTCGAGAAGTGATTGGAGAATTTGAATTTCATGCACAGGCAGTCCTTGTTACAAGTGGAGGAATCGGGGGGAATCCAGATTTAATTCGAAACAATTGGCCGAAGCGGCTGGGGAATGCACCAAAAAATATGATTTCCGGTGTTCCTGATCATGTTGATGGCAGAATGCTCTCTATTACCGAAAATGCTGGAGGCAGAATCGTAAACCGCGATCGTATGTGGCACTATACGGAAGGGATTAAAAACTGGAATCCCATATGGAGTAATCACGGTATTCGCATCCTTCCAGGACCTTCATCCATTTGGCTTGATGCAAAAGGGAAACGTTTTCAAGCACCGAATTTCCCGGGGTTTGACACGTTAGGTACGCTAGAAGCTATCCAGAAAACAGGATATGATTATTCCTGGTTTATCTTAACTCAGAAAATAATAGAAAAAGAGTTTGCGCTTTCTGGCTCAGAGCAAAACCCTGACCTAACTGGTAAAAGTATAAAAAAAGTACTGTCCCGTGTTCTACCCGGTCCCACTGCTCCGGTCAAGGCGTTTATGGAAAAAGGCGAGGATTTTGTGATTGCTGATCATTTAACGGAGCTTGTGGAAGGGATGAATAAGCTAACGGGTGATAACCTTCTTAGCTATAATGAAATCCAGCGGCAGATTGCAGCAAGAGACCGTGAGCTGGACAATAAGTTTACAAAGGATCTGCAGGTGACTGCCATTCGTGGAGCGCGCAACTATATTGGCGACAAACTGATTCGTGTTGCCTCCCCTCATAAACTACTTGATCCAAAAAATGGTCCATTGATAGCGGTACGCCTGCATATTGTGAGTCGAAAAACATTAGGCGGACTCCAAACAGATTTATCTGGCAGGGTACTAAATTCAGAAGGTAATCCAGTGCCTGGATTATATGCCGCTGGAGAGGTTTGCGGTTTTGGCGGCGGCGGGGTTCATGGGTACCGTGCACTAGAAGGAACCTTTCTGGGGGGATGCCTATTTACTGGCAGACAAGCAGGACGTGCACTAGCAAAAGAATAATAGATTAATTGATTTTGCAAAAATAGAAGGATATTTAATTAGAAGTAAAGAATTGTTTGTCAATATAAAAGATGGTGAGGTGTTAAAGCATGGGCAGCAGCACTTTTAGTTGTAGTTTACAATCTAGACCTAATATAGTAATTCCCTTTAATGATAAATTAGCACCTCTCTATATTCGCCAGGCACTTTATTCTCTTATCCCAGACACGACTGAACATATTTATGTAATTGGAATTGGCTCTAGTCGGATTAATGGCGATAGCCTGGGTCCTTTTGTTGGAAGCCTGTTGAAGAACAATTATCCTGATCGCTTAACCGTCCTTGGAAACCTGCGGGCACCACTAGATGCAACAACACTTGTCCCGGAATTAGCACAACACTCCTTCCGAAAAAATAGTTTTGTTATCGCAATTGATAGTGTGTTAGGAAGCGAAGAATTGGTAAATTCCCTCGTGGTTAAGGATGGATCGATTGTCCCTGGATTTGGGCTGGGAAATGTTCTTCCTCCAATTGGGAACTGCAGTATAACAGGTGTGGTCACCGAGAATAATCCTGCCTTAAAAGATTCTTTGTTATGTACAGATCTTCATCTTATATATACGATGGCTACTTCGATTGCTAAGGGAATCTCTTTAACTGTTAGACAATATTTTAGATACCCATCTGATCGATCTTTATTAGTTGTATAACCACTTGAATAACAACTGTATAAGGAATTTATGAAACTTTAAGATATAGGGAGGAAATAAAGTGAACTATGAAATTGTAACGTTACCAGCCTTTCGGGCAGTGGGATTAAAATGGGAGGGAATATTTTCAGAAATTGTACCGAATTTAAAAGAAGTCATTCAACAAACAGAAGACCGAGCAGATGAATTAAAGTATAAGGTGAATCCCAGTGTTCAATTAGGTCTATCTTATCATGTAGTTGAAAATGGGTTCGCACATTATGCTGTGTATGAAGTGAGTGACGAGCAGGAGATTCCTGATGGAATGATTGAAATAAGAGTTCCTGAATGGACGTATGTGAAGACTACACATCACAAAGGAAAAGATATACATAAGACATATGCGGATTTACATCAATGGCTATTTGATAGTGACTATACCGCTTTAAGAGAAGCTGGTGTAGATTACTATGATCCTTATATGCCGATTAAACATGAATATTGCCCTGTTGATCGTGATCCGAGTGATCCACATTTTGATATTTATATACCGATTATAAAAAAATAATGTTTTTATTTTGAAATTATTTCAGCGCACTTTTTAGAGTCTGTCTGCTTTGGTGTGCATACTCCTGCTAAATGATACGCCAAGGATCGCTAATTAGCATGTTAATATGAGTAAAATTCTTTTTGTATTCAGCAAATAAAGCAGTCCAATAAATAAGCTAATATTGGATTGCTTTTATTTGCTGCTTTTTTAATTTTTGTACTTCAACAATCGAACTCTTTTACAATAATCGCTACTCTTTTTTTACTAGACCCTTTGAATTTCCCCGTCGATAATGGTCATTTCAATATTCGTAGTTAATAGTTCATCAGGATTTTCCAATTCAAAGAGATTCTTAGAATACACTGTCATATCCGCTAACTTTCCTCTTGAAATAGTCCCTTTTATTGCTTCTTCGTTTGTTGCATAGGCACCGCCAATTGTAAAAAGCTTAACTGCTTCAAACATCGAGATTTTCTGACTCTCATTCCAACACTCAGTCTTACCAGGGGTTTTTCGGGTAACAGCTGCATGAATACCAAGTAAAGGATCAACAGGTTCAACCGGTGCGTCAGACCCTCCCGCACAGATAACCCCATTAGATAGCAAGGATTTCCATGCATATAAATACGGTTCCCGCTCCCTGCCAATCCTGTCAATTACCCATGGATAATCACCGACAACAAACCTTGGCTGGATATCGGCAACGATACTCGGATCAGCTAATCGAGCGATTAAATCTTCTCTAACTAATGAAGTGTGGATAATTCGATCACGATAGTTCGCCCTTGGGAAATTGTCTAAGATATTGAGAACATTCTCTAAAGCCTGATCACCTATCGTATGAACGGCTATTGGCATAGATTGATCACGGGCGTCTTTAACAATGTTAAAAAGAACTTCTTCCGTTTGCATGGCTTCCCCAAATTGACCGGGTTCGTCATGGTAAGGCTCCGAAAGCAAAGCGGTTCTCCTTCCAAATGCTCCATCCGCAAATATCTTAATAGCACCGATTTGTAATGTTTCGTTGCCAAAACCAGCAAACATCCCTTTTTCTTTTAAGGCAGGAAGGTATGGATAATCAATCAAAAGGTTACAACGTAGCCCTTTTTGTTCTTGATTGAGTAGTTCATCATACATGCGATAGGTTTGTTCCAGGCCGCCTAAATAAGCAGGATCATTGGTATGGACACTGGTTAAGCCTTTTTTAATAGCAAAGTTCATTGCCTGTCCCAGACCATTTTTTAACTCAACATAGGTTTTATCTGGAATGTGTTTGGTTACTAATTGCGAAGCGGACTCCAACAGCAGCCCTGTCGGTTTTTTTGAATGTGGGTCCAAAACCACCCTTCCGCCTTTCGGTACCTCAATGGATGGATGATAGTGACTCATCTCTAGTGCTTTACTATTCACTAAAAAGGCATGATAGCAAATCCTTTTTAGGTAAATCGGACAATGGGGCGCAACGTAATCTAATTCCTCGATAGTCGGAATCGATCCTTCTGTAAAAAGATTCTCATCCCAACCCATTCCTATCAGCCATTTTCCAGGGGAAATAGTATCTGCTTTTTGCTTTATTTTTTCGAGCATTTCGGTTTTAGATGTTACCCCAGTTAGATCTAAGTCCAAAAAATTAAAGGCAACGCCTGACATGTGTAAGTGGCTGTCAATGAGTCCAGGTGTAACCATTTTCCCTTGAAGGTCAATTACTCTTGCCCCTGCTCTTCCCCATTGTAGGTTCATCTCCTGATGTGAACCTAAATCTACGACCCTGCCATTCTCTATTACCACAGACTCAACCACTGGCTGGTTGGAATCAAGGGTATAAATGACACCATTTGTATAAATCAACTTTGACACATTGCCCCCACCTTATAAATTATTGTTATCTTGAAACCATTATAAATGAAAATTCAACGAATGTGGTAAAAGTGTTATCTGGTTATATGGTCACAAAAAGAAAAGAGCCCCAAATTGGACTCTTTAATGTTTCTAAACCAGCATTTGGAACAAGGTGCTGTCATTATTCACTTCACGGTAAACAAATCCTTTTGCCTTTATACGTTCGATAAGTGGGAAGTAGTCATCTTTGCACTTCAGCTCAATCCCTACTAAGGCTGGACCGGTTTCACGGTTGTTCTTTTTCGTGTATTCAAAATGGCTGATATCGTCATTTGGTCCCAACACATCATCTAAAAATTCACGTAATGCTCCCGGACGTTGTGGGAATTGAACAATAAAATAATGTTGCAGCCCCTCATATAGCTTAGAACGTTCTTTGATTTCTTGCATCCGACCGATATCGTTGTTTCCGCCACTTACAATGCAGACTACCGTTTTGCCTTTAATTTCATCTGTAAATTGATCAAGTGCTGCAATCGAGAGTGCACCTGTTGGTTCAACCACAATCGCATTTTCATTGTAGAGAGATAAAAGTGTTGTGCAGACTTTTCCTTCCGGTACGACTACAATATCATCAACGACTTCTTTGCAAATCTCAAACGTCATAGATCCGACGGTCTTGACTGCTGCTCCATCGACAAATGGGTCAATTTCTTTGAGAGAGGTCACTTCTCCATTGAAAATTGACTCCTTCATGCCAGCAGCCCCTTGGGGTTCTACACCAATTAATTGGGTCTCTGGTGAAAAATGTTTCATATAGGTTCCAACTCCAGAGAGAAGTCCACCTCCACCAATCGCTCCAAATAGGTAGTCAATTTTTTCAGGACAATCATTCAACAGCTCTACCGCAACTGTACCTTGACCAGCAATTACATCTGTGTCGTCAAATGGATGGATAAACGTTCTATTTTCTACTTGAGAGCATTCCATTGCTTTTTCATATGCGTCGTCAAAGGTATCCCCTACTAAAACAATCTCCACATGTTCCTTACCCCAAAATTTTACCTGATTTACCTTTTGTTTTGGAGTAGTAGTCGGCATAAACACTTTTCCGTTAATTTTTAAATGGTTGCAGGAATAGGCAACTCCTTGTGCGTGATTTCCCGCGCTTGCACAAATAATTCCATTTTCTAATTCTTCGGCCGTCAGCTTCTTTATGCGATTATAAGCTCCGCGGATTTTAAAGGAACGAACACTTTGCATGTCTTCCCTTTTTAAATAAATATGACAGTCATACCGCTCAGATAATAAGTGATTATACTGCAGAGGAGTTGGCGAAATCACATCCTTAATGGTGTGGCTGGCAATAATGATATCCTCTACTTGAACAGTTTTTTCTTTTTGGTCTACTTGTTGATTCATTTCACTTTCCTCCTCTTTTTTTCTTAAACTAAATCGCCTTTTTAAGGCATTTATTTTTTAGAAAACAACAAAAAACCCGCCCCATGTATAGGGACGAGTTTAACTCGCGATACCACCCTACTTCCGCAGCAAAAATCACCAGACTGCAGCTCTCGATTAACGTATCAGGAATGATACGTGTTCCATGTAACGGTGGATTATTCCGGAGCAGCTTACTTCTATCTTTTCAGCTGCACATCTCAGAGATGATCTTCAGATAAGCCCTGCCATCGACTCTCAGCAAATGTCGACTCTCTTTGGACAAGGTGCTTAGCCTACTGTTCTCGTCATCAATTCGTTTTAAATTATTACTAAGATTATCACTGTAAAGCGGCAGAGTCAATATTATTTGACTATTTTAATTCTTTTGTGAATTTTAAAACGCTTTCATAAAAAATGTTCTTTACAAATCAATATTTTTCCCTTGAAAGATTAGCAATGGTATAATTTTGTTTAAATGTAAAACAATTCTGAATATAGAGGAAGTGTTAACTATGAATATTCCATACAAAGGTACCACACCTAAGGTGCATGAGAGTGTATTCGTCGCACCTGGTGCTTATATTATTGGAGATGTTACGATTGGAGAGGAATCAACCGTTTGGTTTAATGCAGTGTTGCGGGGGGATGATGGCCCAATCACGGTTGGGAAAAGATGCAGTATTCAAGATAACTCCACAATCCATCTGTATGAAGGCTCTCCGGTTGAGATTGGTGATGATGTAACCATTGGACATAATGTTATCTTACATGGCTGCAAGATTGGCAGTAATTCGATTATTGGAATGGGTTCGACTTTACTTGACAATGTTGAAGTTGGGGAAGAATGTATTATTGGTGCAAACACGCTTTTAGCAGGTGGAATCAAGATCCCTCCTCGATCACTCGTCCTGGGGTCACCAGGGAAAGTAGTTCGTGAATTAGCAGAAAAAGACCTGCAAATGCTCAAATATTCAAGTGATAACTATGTGCAAAAAGGAAAAGAATATAGAGAAATAATAGAATAAATAACGCATATAAAAGGCTATGTTAAAGAAGGCTGTTGATTTACACTCCAGGTATTAGCAAAAGTAAAATAAGCGAAGACATTCCGGTTAAATGCAGAATGGAGCCTGTTTTGGGGTTAATAAGGGGAGGTTTTCCGGTTAAGCAAAGCAATATTATCCTATTTCACGTATTTGATGGCAATAGGCGGAATCTCTCCGTCTATTTGGTTGTTTTTTATTAGTAAAGACTAAATAAGCGAGATTCTTCCCTCTATTTAGATTCATAAAAGTCATAAAATCAACCATATAAAAAGGCAAGCATAGTTCTATGCTCACCTTCTGTTCCTGCAATGCGAAATGATCATACTTTACGAATACACTGGGCTTAATCTAACTTGCTTCCTTAATAGAAAATTCAACTTAGATTGAACATTATTAAGTAGATACGTTAACCTAATCCCAAGAAGCATTAAGGTCCTAAGTAAGCTAAAGAGTATATTCAAAGTATATCCCTCCACATTGAAGTTTAGTGTTAAAGGATAACATTATGTCTAATGTTATTCTTTAACACTAAGTCTATTATTTATCTGTGTAGGTATTTTATTCAAAACAAGTGGAACCTTTACTTCGTTAATGCTGTTTCTCCAACAGCTGATGTTTTCTCTGGAATTCGAAAGCTAAGAAAAATGGTAATGAAACTCAAAATCAGGGCATATAGAAAAACGTTCTTCATCCCAACGGCAAGTGTAACGCCATGGTTAATAATTACTCCCATGATGGTAACTCCAACGGATGTACCAATATTTCTTAAAAATATTTGAAGTGAAGTGGACATTCCTTTTAAATGGGAATCGGCAAATTCTTGTGAAGCAATGGTACCAAGGGCAAACAATAATCCAAAGCAAAAGCCTTGAACTGTCAAGATGATAAATAAACCCGTATAGGATAAATTCTGGATGAATAAATAAAGGACCAAACCTGAAAGGGTCGTAACAATACTGCCGATCATAAATAATACCTTGTAACCAAAGCGAATGATCCATTTTCCAGCAGGAGTACTTCCAAAGGACCAGCCTAGTGCAATACTTAACAAAATTAATCCGCTTTTATAAATACTCATTTGACTTCCTTCTTGCAAATATAACGGAATAAAGTTTGATGTTCCATAAAAAGAAAGGCAATAAATTAACATAAAAAGATTCGTAGATTGTAACCCTTTATTTTTTAATAATGTAACGGGCAGGAATGGATGCTGTTCTTTTCTTTCAACAAGGACAAATAGGATCAACCCTATAACACCACTAAAGACATACCAAAAAGGATTACTCAAGCTGGTTGATAACAATAAAAGTGTAATGGAAATCCCAAAAAGGAAGAATCCTTTATAATCGATATGTGTCTTTTTGTATTCTGCAGATTCCTTATATGGTAGTAAGCAAAGAACCGTTGCCATACCAATCGGGATATTAATAAAGAATATCCATCTCCAAGTCAATGCTTCCACAAAAAAGGATCCTAATATTGGTCCTATGATTGAAGAAATCGCCCAAATGGCACTAAATACGGCTTGGATTTTTCCGCGTTTTTCAATCGTGAATAAATCCCCTACAATGATCATGGAGAGAGGAATCATTCCTCCTGCCCCTAATCCTTGTATTCCTCTAAAAATAATTAGCGTGACCATAGAATTAGCTAACCCGCAAAGAATTGATCCAACTGTAAACAAGGTTACAGCAATCATTAAAAGTTTTTTTCGTCCATACATATCGGATAATTTTCCGTAAAGAGGAACGGTTATGGTACTGGCTAACATATAAACAACAAATATCCATGAAAACAATTCTAAGCCCCCAAGTTGATTAACAATGGTGGGACTTGCTGTTTGCATGATATTTGTATCAAGAGCTGAAATAAGTGTCGTAATCACAAGCCCTATAAATACATACTTATTCTTGTTCATTTTGTTCCTCCTAGATGGTGTCCGTGATCATTTCAAATATTTTTGTAAGATAAATGGAACTCTACTATTATAGCAAAATGCTATTTTTTGTAACTACTATTTTCTAATTTTCGTTAAATGGATAGTAACTTCTACGAAGTGGGTATGATAATTCCTATAGAAAAGGGGGACTGTTTTTGGAAAACAACATTGTTGAGGTAATCGATGAAAGCTTGAAAGAGCAAATTGAATATGAAATTAGGGGAATGAAGTTTACGAAAATTTCCGGTCACCAACAGCGGAGAAATGGTATATTTTTCTCCCTAGTTTTCGAGATCCGATAACCAGTGGTGCTGCTGGAAAAACCATTATTCATTATAACCTCTATGACACGAAACAGATTTTTATTAATACCACAATCATCTTTGATGATCCTACCCTGCATAAAAGCGAACAGCACCAACTTGTTTATGCTCTTGGAGATGAAATTGTAAATCGGCTGGTAGGTTATGCAGATACTCTTCTATCTGTTCATTCTGGTGAAAATTCATATAGCGCCGAGTATAAACAGTAAGAGTTCATCCTGCGTGAGGATGAACTCTTTTGCATTAACGAATGCCAGGAAACCATCCTGGTGTGTGAATAATTGCCTGCCACAGTGGATCAGGTATCACAAGCTGATCCTGATTATCCTTATTAATCTCGGTAATGATTTCATTTTCTTTACCCTCTTTTACCTTTTGTACCCAATCAGGATCGATAATCATTTCACGTCCTAGGGCAATAAGCGGTACACCTGTTTGAAAAGCTTTTAAAGCCTCATCTGGCGTATGAATGGAGCCTACTCCAATCACAGGTACTTTATCTCCTGCTCGTTCCAGGATAATTTCTATTCGTGAACGAGTATCGTCCACGCCTCTTCTTGGTTTTGACCAAAATTCTTGTAAAGAAACATGAAGATAATCAAGGTCTTTTTGAACTAGGTTATCGATTAACAAAAGAGTATCTGCCATGGTGATCCCAGGAGTTTCTGCTTCTTCCGGTGAAAAGCGATATCCTACAATAAACGGCTTCTTGGCGTTCTCAGCCACTACTCTCTTAACTTCATCAACAACTGCCATTGGAAATGTTAACCGTTTTTCTAGACTGCCTCCCCAACGGTCTTCACGACGGTTAGAATGAGGAGAGAAAAACTGCTGAATGAGATATCCGTTTGCACCATGGATTTCAACGCCATCATAACCTGCTTCTATTGCACGGCGTGTTGTTTCACCAAAGTCGCGAATAATGGAACGAACTTCTTCGTCAGATAACTCCCGTGGTACTGGCTTTCCATCCCCTTCTGCGGGAACGCTGCTAGCACTTACCACATCACCATCGGGTATTAATTCAGGCGGGACTTGTCTGCCACCATGGAAAATTTGTAATATTGCTTTGGCCCCCTGCTCTTTAATAGCAGTTGCAAGCTTCTGTAAGCTAGGGATTAAATCATCCCTATCCCCGCCGAATTCTCCGTGAAATCCCTTTCCATTTGCTGTAACATATGTACATGCTGTAATAACCATCCCAACACCACTTGATCGTCTTGCATAATATCTTACCTCTGCTTCTGTAACAGTTCCATCTGGATTGGATGACCAATTTGTCATTGGTGCCATCACAATACGGTTTTTCAATTGGATGCCATTTTTAAATGTTAAAGTGTCAAATAATGGTGCATATTTTGTGTTCATCACTATGTACCCCCATGGTTATATCTAATTTGTTCCTCTCTTATTTTCAGTTACTTTATTGAAATTAAACTTGAAAATAATACAAAAAAAATCACCCTGGTATTTAGGCAAGGTGGGAGAGTTGGTTGAATATAAATTGGTTATGCCTGCTTTCTTTTGCAATATATAATTCTGTATCAGCCAGTTTGATTAAATCCTCTGGTTTTGTCAATTCATTTGGAATAAGTGTTGCGCAACCTATGCTGATACTGACAATAGGTTCAGTTTCTGTGGAAATATAAGGTATATTAAGATTTTTCACATTTGTTTGAAGTAATTCAGCCACATGCGCTGCTCCTTGTTTATCGGTTTCTGGCAGCAATATAACGAATTCTTCCCCGCCATATCTTGCTGTAAAATCACTAGGTCTCTTCACTGTATTTTTTAATACAGTGGCTACTTGCCTTAAACATTCATCGCCCGCTAGGTGACCATTAAAGTCATTAAATTTTTTGAAAAAGTCAATATCAATCATGATAGCTGAAAATGGACTAGAATTTCGTTTCATGCGATTCCATTCTTCTGACAGTTTTTCATCAAAGTATCTTCGATTCGGAATACCCGTTAACCCGTCCATGTTAGAAATATAGCGTAACTTGATATTTGCTTCTTGAAGTCTTTTTTCTTTTTCTAAACGTTCTGTAATATCTCGTGAAACCGCTACAATCCCTTCTAGCTTTCGCGAATTCTTTCGGATAGTCCGAGCATTCGTTTCTATCCAAATATACGAACCATTTTTTTTCTTAATTTGATGTGTGAATGCAGCAAATTCCAATTCGGAATCTGCCTCAAGGAGTAATGTAGTTACTTTTTCAACCTCTTCAGGATGTAAAAAATCAAATAAATGGCTGCCTATCATTTCCTCTTTGCTAAATCCTAATAAATCCTTACTAGATGGCGATAAATATTCATAATAGCCGTTCGGATTGAGAAAAGAGATAAGATCAGTACTGTTTTCTGTAATAAATCGATACAGTTCTTCATTTTTCCTTACCTCTTCTTCAAGTTTATTCCTTTTCGTAACATCTCTGAGAAATACTTCTAGTGCTGGTTTTTCGTTAAAGAGAATGGGTGAAGAGGAAATTTCAATATCTAAAATGTTATGATGTGCTGTTTTGATTTTTAATTCCATACGGTCAAGACTTTTCTTCCCTTGACTCATGTCTTTTAACAGTTGCATTATCATAGGATGAAATTCGGGTAAAATACAATGAAATATGGATTTCCCAAGAAGTTCATACGAAGATGATTGAACTAATTCTTCAAATTTATTATTGACAAATACAATTTTTCCATCTTGGTATACAATGATCGGTTCTGGTGAGAATCTTAATAGATTACATAGTCTGTTTTCATTCATTTCAGCCTTATTCTTATAGTATACGGCCTTATCGTAAACCCAGCCTAGTAAGGCAGCGATGGTGGCAAATAGAATGGCTTCTAGGATCGACCATGTAGTTGTTGGTTCGGAAAATGATTCTATAAAAGAAACCATCATAGAAATAAAAACGAGTGTGATTCTGCCTGTGTATTTCAACGTTGCCACCTCTGTGTGGAGTCAATTAAACTACAAATTTATCAAATACTACTACTAGTTATTACTATTAAAATATATTCACTACTAAAAGATAGTCTTTTGTATTTAACATATCATAACGCTATCCCAATTGATATCAGTCAATTAAGTTATTATTTTGACATTTTTATGCAAAAAGAATACCGTAACTGGGTTTATTTTACCTCTTTAAGGACATAACAGATGCCATCCTCAGCAAAAAATAAACTATTTCCGGATTTTATATTAAAATTAACGTTTTTCTTATCATAAATAAGTTTATCAATTATTATAAATTTTTCCAAATACTTTTTCGTTGGATTGTAAATAATTTCCTGATTTTTCTTTGTTGCCACAAAACCTTTTGGTTCACATATCCTTTCAGGTTTTAGTTCAGTATACCACTCACCGATAAGAAGAATAGATTGGGCAGTAGTTTTTGATTTTCGGTTTTGAATCGACCAAACCTTCCTGCAATTACACCGATGTATTTTACACTTCATCTGCAAATACCTACCTTCAATAGAAATAAGTATGTCGATGAATTATATTCAGCCGGTGCAGCAAATATTTATCCTTTACAGGGCTAAATAGCTGTAAATATGCCAGTCAGCTGGGACTGGCATTAGTTATTAGTTAACATAACATTATTATGTAATTATACGCTTATTCTGCAGGTGCTTCCTCTACAGCAACTTGGTATGCATCTAAAATGGACTGACTTTCGACTGGATTAGAAATTCCAACTAAATATTGGTCACCTTCTTCGCCTTCTACCTGCATAAGCATCGTTTCATCCTCTGCTGCCAAAAGTGCATATGATTTGCTTTCCATCTCAAATAACGCCTCAACAGCGAATTCCTTAAAGTTCCCATCATCGTCTTGAATGGTAATATAATCACGGGGTTCGTTTTGCCTCATCATTCATTCACCTCCATAAACTTACTGTCCCCATTGAGTAATGATTTAATAAGGAAACAGCTGGAGATACTTGCCGGTTTAGGTCAATAAAGATATGAGATTACACACAAAAACACAACCATAACAGGTTGTGTTTCGTTTCGCCTGGCAAT
>NZ_BCVA01000054.1 GCF_001591505.1 Neobacillus niacini NBRC 15566 | reverse complement strand
CTTGAGGAGGAATCACAAGAGAAGCCAGCAAGGTTTTATCCTCAATGCAGGGGCTTAAGGACGAATCGTACTAGTCCCTGTTTAATCATAGTCAAAATAAAGGCTGTCGACACTTTCTCGACAGCCCGAGGGCCAATGTGGTCTTGCTTCTTTAATAGGCAACGGTAACTTTTATGTCTTTGGAAATTACTTTTTTGTCAGTCTCCTAATTAATTCCTAAAGGTAAGATGATCAAGAAGGAAAATAGTAAAAAGTGGAAAATAATACAAGAAGGTACTAGATAAATAGGATAGAGAAAATGAAGTTTAGAATATGTTTTTCCTTATCGTTATTTTCATAATGAACTTAAGAGGTTTACTTACATATTTTTTCGTCAAATAATGGTAAAATGAATAACTATGAGATTATCCTCAAATAACAGTGCATGAATATATCGTAAAGGGGAAACGAATATGACAATAACACATAACGAATTGAAACTTGAACAACGTGAAGAGCTACTCAAAACATTGAAAGCTCGTTTTGAGAAAAACATGAACCGACATGAGGGACTTGAGTGGGAGAATATAGTAGCTAAGCTTGAAGCTAACCCTGATAAACTGTGGTCACTGAATGAAATGGAAGGGACTGGCGGTGAACCCGATGTAGTTGGCTATAATCAAGAGACGGGCACATACATTTTTTATGATTGTTCAGCGGAGAGCCCAAAAGGCCGCAGAAGTCTTTGTTTCGACCGTAAAGCGCTGGATGCAAGAAAAAATCACAAACCAGAAAATACCGCAATGGATTTGGCTGCCACGATTGGTATAGAATTATTAACGGAAGAACAATATCGGGAGCTGCAAAAACTAGGAAATTTCGATTTAAAAACATCGAGCTGGGTGCAAACACCAGATAATATCAGGAAACTTGGCGGAGCCTTGTTTTGTGATCGTCGTTATGACACGGTCTTTGTGTATCACAATGGAGCAGATTCCTATTATGCTGCTAGGGGTTTTCGCGGCTCACTAAGAGTTTAATTTTTACACATTTGTTTCAACAATACCGGGAAATGGGTTCATCAACTTTCTTGGAATTCAGAACGTAAATATTGGTAGGGTAAAGAAAGGCGGATGATTCTGCCTTTCTTTCTTTATGCGTAAATTTCCCATCTTTTGTTCAGTGAAAGGAGAATGATTAAACCTTCGTAATCATAAAAAAACAGTAGGGGTGTAGGGATACTGCTGATGTATGTTAAGCCTTTCAACATAAAGGAAGGAGAGGATGGCATGGAAGTTCCAAGCAGCGGTAAACGCAGATATATGCCAGGAATTGATGGTCTTAGAGCCATTGCCGTCATAGGGGTGATTCTTTACCATCTTAACATCCCATGGTTTCAGGGCGGATTTACAGGTGTCACGGTTTTCTTTGTTCTGTCTGGATACTTAATTACAGACATTCTTATCGATGAATGGAGCACAAACAATAAAATTGACTACATTCGCTTTATGATTCGGCGTTTTCGCAGATTAGCTCCTGCCTTACTGAGTATGATTTTTATCGTTACCTTACTGGTAATTTTCACCAATCATCCTTCATTTGAAAAATTACGTTCTGATTTTTTTCCATCCTTGCTCTATGTTACAAATTGGTGGTACATTTTTCACAAAGTTTCCTATTTTGGTCGCTTCGGCCCAGCGTCACCCCTTACTCATATATGGTCACTAGGGATTGAAGAGCAATTTTACCTCATATGGCCCCTGCTGGTGATTCTTGGTTTTACTTTTATTACAAGGAAAAGATTTCGGATTTTGGCTATCCTATTTGGTGTGGTCACTTCTGCTTGGTTAATGGCATTCTTCTATACTCCAGGCGAGGATCCTTCACGTGTGTATTATGGAACTGACACAAGAGCCTTTTCCCTGCTGCTAGGAGCAGCACTTGCGTTTGTTTGGCCAAGTCAAAAATTATCTAAGACTTTACCGCGGCATGCCAGTATGGTCATCGAAATAATAGGGATATCAGGACTGTTAATCATCGTGATGAATTTTATTGTTATATCAGAATTTGATTCATTTCATTATCAGGGAGGCATGCTTTTATTATCGATTATTACAACTTTAGTGGTAGCGACATTCGCTCATCCTGCTAGTATGATTGGTAAATGGCTAAGTGTTAAGCCTTTACGGTGGATTGGGATTCGTTCTTATGGGATCTATTTATGGCATTATCCGATTATTATCCTGACCACACCGATTGTTAACACAGACGGAATAAATGTTTGGAGAATAACGTTACAACTAGGTGCTACCTTAATCATTTCGGCTTTATCCTACCGTTTTGTGGAAACTCCGATAAGAGCAGGGAAGATTAAGTTCAGCTTAACCACATTCAGAAAACGAACCATTATTCAGCAAAGGCTGGTTATAGGAAGCTGTGCGGTCCTATTTGCGGCACTAATAGGAATATTATTCGTATTTACTGGAAAAACAACAGTGATGGTCACTACCAAAGCCCCATTAACAATAGAAACAATAAATCAAATTGAATTCATCCATGAACCTACTCTAGAGCCTGAACCTGAACCAGCTCCAGCTCCGGACCCTAAATCGAAATCGATTACAGTGATAGGTGATTCGATTCTCTATGACGTGGCTCCATTCTTTAAAAACCATTATCCAGAAGCGGTTATTGATTACCGTGTTGGCCGGCAAATGAAAGAGATACCAGAGGTGATTAAGCAGCTGGAGCAAAGCGGGCATTTGGGGGAATATGTGATTATTCAACTAGGAACCAATGGACCTTTTGTAAAAACAGACTTAATAAATGTCATTAATAGTCTAGATCATAAAAAAGTATATTTAGTAAACTGTCGTGTACCACGTGCCTGGGAATTCACAGTGAATCATACGTTAGAGGAAGTCGTTAATAGTATACCGAATACCGTTCTTATAGATTGGTATAGTGCTAGTGCAGGTCATCCGGAGTTTTTTTCAAAGGATGGCGTCCATCTTTCTAGAGCTGGCGGGGAAACATATGCAAACCTGATAGCCGATACATTAGCAGAGTAATTCGATTGGAATTTACTCTGCGTTTTTGTTTATACAAGATTGCACTTAAATAAGTTATTAGTCGGTATTTGTCGATATTTGTATTTTTTTATTTCAATATGTTTCCAAATAATTGGAAAACATAATAAACATTACATAGAAAAAAGGAGAGTTTCATGCGGAATCTTGCAGCTTTATTTTCCATGCTTATGCCTGGATTTGGTCAACTCTACAATCGGCAATTCCTAAAAAGTGTTTTTCTTCTCTTTGTTGAACATTATGATAATGTATTGGGGAGAATCAATACGGCGATACATCTAGATTTCAATGGCTTTCATCAAAAAGCGTTAGAGGCAGCCAATTTTCAATACGTATTATTTTATCCAGGATTCTATGCCTATACAGTTTGGGATGCCTGGTATTTTGCAAAACCTAATGCAAATAAAACAAAAACCGCCATTCCTTTTTTGATAGGAGGTTTTCTCGGGGAATTCGGGGCGATCTTTTCTAATCGATTACCCATTCCCACATTAATGGTTGGATTGCTCATGGTAGTACCGATGATTATAGGAATGATTATATTCAGAAACCAATAAAAAAGCTTATTGGCTAGTTAAGCCGTACAACTTAAGAAGTTTGGGATAAAGTGGGATCATCTTTACGATTAATTTTTACATAATCTAAATGGCTATGTTTAATGGGTAAGGTAATCGTTACCGTTGTAGCGATGTTTGGAATACTGTTTATTTGAAATTTTCCATTGTGATTTTGAATGATTTTCTTGCTCACCATTAGCCCCAAACCGGTTCCCTCTGTTTTTGTCGTATAAAAGGGGGTACCTAGTAAAGGAAGATTTTCCCTCAAAATCCCTACACCGTTATCAACCACCGAAATAACAAGGTTCATTTCTTGTTGTTCTATTCGAATGTGGATTTTGCCTCCTTGCGGAAGTGCTTCGATCGAATTCTTGATCAGATTTGCAAGCACTTGCTTAATCTGATTTTCTTCACATTTAATTAAAAACTGCTCTCCAATAAACTCCGGAATGATTTCAATGTTATTAATGATTGCCTGCGTATTTAAAAGGGTAATCACATTTTTGATACTTTGCGAAATGTCGGTTAAAGCAAAATGAAGAATATGTGGTTTAGAGAGGACCATAAATTCACTTACAATAAAATTAATCCTGTCAATTTCTTCAATCATAATCTTGCTATATCGTTTATTGTTCTCGGCATCCGGATTTTCAGCGATCATTTGCGTAAATCCTTTTAATGTTGTTAAAGGATTTCTAATTTCATGTGCTACACCAGCCGCCAGTTCGCCCACTAGCGAAAGCTTCTCCGATTCTCTTAACTTTTTCTCATGATTATTTAGATCCTTCATATGTTCAATTAGTTTTTTATCCAGAAAGGCACTGGATAATAACATAATCAATACGACGATCATACCTGGGACACTGATAAAAGAACTCAAGGTACTGGAACTTACTGAATAATAGGCAGCGGAAGGGTTGAGAGCGGGGTGATAGTAAAGATTCGTTCCCCACATCCCAATATAATGCATACCAGCAATTCCAATGCCCATTAGGATACTGCTCAATACCCTGCAATTAAAATTCATTGAGCGGTGATGATTAAAAAAGAAGAGTACCCATAAAGATCCAAATGCAGCAGTAAAAGCTATCCCTACCGACAAAAGCACGATTGCAGGGTTATAAGTGATGGAGAAGTTTAAATGCATGGCCTCCATCCCTAAGTAATGCATACCAACAATTCCTGCACCCATAAACAGACTAGAGATTAGCAGTCTAAGATGATTTGATTTCATCATTAAGAAGGCGAGTCCTGTACCGGTTATGGATATCAGCAGTGAAAACATTATCATCCTCACATCATATACACTATGCCTCGGCATATTCATCGCAAACATACCCACAAAGTGCATGGTCCAAATCCCGATACCCATTGCAATCGCACAACCTAATAACCAGAGATTATATTTGACATTTTTAAAAATGATCATTTTCCAGCGGAGATCTAACGCAATGTACGAAAAAAGAATTCCAAGTAGAATGGAAAAAACGAACCAGTAATCGTTGTAAGTCCCGGTCATATTATGTTCCAATGTTAACCACTTCCAAATAGTTTGAATTTTTACCATGATGTACTTCCAAGCAGCATATTATAACGAAATAACAAGAAATGGTAAATTGTACCTAAATAACCGTGACGGTTAATTAAAAAATCTTATTGAAGTTAAAATAGAATAAAGCCATCCTCAATGCGAGAATGGCTGCTTCTTTAGTATTTATAAAATGCCTAATAGTAAAAATGACTCGGGTACAGCTAAATTATTTTTTTTCAACCTTTATTAACCCTTTTCCGACATTATCTTTCTCAAAATAGCATATGACCACATCACCGACATCTATTTTTTCATTTGAATCGATGCTTTCAGCTGAAAAGACAATTTTGGTTCCATCCTCACTTTGCCCATAAAATTGCTCGTCTTTCATTTGACTAATTTTATATTCTACTGTTTTGTATTCAGATGTTTCATTCCCAAGATTGGAAACCGGACTACTGGATTGTGATTTTATCATGAGTAAAACCAATAATATAGATAAGAGTATTCCAAGGATGATGATTTTTTTGTACATACTGCGAACCTCCCAATATGTATTTTAAGAGATGTTAAGGGAAAGTAAATCCTACTTTTTTCCTTTAGCCTTTTAGCCTATAACAAAATTATTTACCATCCCTTTTATAAAACTTCGGAAAACCGAATGATTAAATTTATTATCCATATAATATTATGCAAAAACCGAACAATGATAAATGTTATATGAATATTGTTCACATCTTATTGATTAACTTGAAGGATGTTGTTATACTAAACTATGTAATTAACTATTGTAATATATCTAAATATTCATTATAATTCTATTTATTAGATTTTAAGGGATAGGGGAAATCTTTAAGTTATACAAAGGGACACACTTTATGGTTCTTTTGTACCGGAGATTGCAAACAAGCGGGAGGGGTACATCTGTGAAAAATTTATTGAAAAAGTGGAATCAAATCAGTCTGGTAAAGCAAATTTCTATTGGTTTACTAATTGGTATTATCCTGGCTGTCACGGTTCCCGAAGTAGCAAAACCAGTTGTCATTTTAGGTTCCTTATTTGTAGGTGCTTTAAAAGCCATAGCACCTGTATTGGTTCTATTCTTGGTTATGTCTGCCATTGCGCAGCACAAGAGTGGTCAGCAAACCAATATGAAATCCATCATTTCCTTATATCTTTTAGGGACTTTTCTGGCTGGATTCATTGCGGTTATTGTAAGCTTTATTTTTCCTGTTAGTATTACCCTTACAAAGGGTGCTGAAGATTTGGCAGCTCCAGGTGGTGTGGTAGAGGTTCTCAAAACATTACTATTGAACGTTGTAGATAACCCGGTTAATGCCATTGCGAATGCAAATTATATCGGTATTTTAGCATGGGCTATCGTACTTGGATTGGCATTAAAAAATGCCCCTGATACCACAAAAACGCTGATTACTAATTTTTCAGACGCCGTTTCGAAAATGGTAACATGGGTAATCAAGTTAGCTCCACTAGGTATCATGGGTCTAGTCATTGATTCGATTACAACCAATGGACTTGAGTCTCTATTAAGCTATGGCAAATTACTTGTTGTCTTGATTGGCTGTATGCTATTTGTGGCTTTCGTTGTCAATCCACTCATAGTATTCGTAAACGTTCGTCAGAATCCTTATCCACTAGTTTTCAAGTGTGTTAAGGAAAGCGGGATTACGGCATTCTTTACACGCAGCTCTGCTGCCAATATTCCGGTTAATATGAAATTATGTGAAAAACTAGATTTAGATAAAGATACGTATTCCGTATCGATTCCTTTAGGTGCTACCATCAATATGGCTGGTGCTGCGGTTACGATTTCCGTTTTAACCCTTGCAGCTGTCCATACTCTTGGCATTCAAGTGGATATTCCTACAGCCATCATCTTAAGCGTATTATCCGCAGTTTGTGCATGTGGTGCTTCTGGTGTAGCCGGCGGCTCACTATTATTGATCCCGCTTGCTTGTAGCTTGTTCGGTATTCCTAATGATGTAGCGATGCAAGTAGTTGGAGTAGGTTTTGTCATCGGTGTTTTACAAGACTCCTTTGAAACGGCTCTTAACTCCTCAACAGATGTCCTTTTCACAGCAACAGCTGATTATAAGAAACGGATAAAAGAAGGTAAAAAGATCGATATCAAGAAAGTTGCATAATAAAAGCGTAATCCCTTTTGTGTAGACAGGCAGTAACTGTCTCACAGAAGGGATTTTTTTATGAGGAAATGACATTTATTTTTTTATTTTGGGATGTACGAAAATCAACTCTTAAACGTATGTTTTAGTAAGAAAAGCGTTTAAATAGGGGGATTCAATGTTAGCACTTGGAATATTTTTTATCCTTATTGGTTTATTGTTTATCATAGTACCTTCTTTCATTTGGTGGATTTCGGAAAGCTGGAAGTCCAATGATGGTACAGAACCATCTGGTCTGTATCTTTGGACAACACGTTTTAGCGGTATGATTATATTAATTGTAGGTATCGGAACGGTTATCGTAGCATTCATTTAACAAAGTTGTCACTATCTCATGGCCACAAATAAACATCACAGAAGTATAATAAAGGTATAAGATATTGGTTTTTTATGAGAGGATGATAAACATGTTAACGGATTATTCAAGAATCGTTGTTGCATATGATCATTCGGATTTAAGTAAAAAAGCCTTGAACATGGCCATGAATTTAGCGAAACAGGATCAACAAATTGAATTATTAGTGGTTATGGTTATGCAGCCTGATAGACCGATGGTTTATTCGTATGGTTATGCATTTGATGCATATCATGAGAGGCAGAAAGAGGAAGTAAAGGCAGTATGTAAAGAAGTGGAGCAAGAATTAAAATCGCTTCCAAATAAGTCTAGAACCTTTGCTATTGAGGGTTCACCAGGTCATATGATTGTAGAATTTGTGAAACAAAATGACGCCGATCTTGTTGTTATGGGAAGCAGGGGATTAAGTGGATTGAAGGAACTATTCTTAGGTAGCGTCAGCCACTATGTCGTGCAAAAAGCACATTGTCCCGTTATTATAGTTAAATAACTAGATGAAAAAGCATGTAGAAAAAGTCCAATAGGACTGATTCTACATGCTTTTATTTTCAAAAACGACAGGAATAAATTCAGCATAGCTGTCTAAATGAAAATCAGCTTCGATGTCGCGGTTTTGAAAGGCAACGGTTTTAATTCCTAGTTGTCTAGCCGGAAGTAAATCTAATTCACGGTCACCAACCACAAAATCAATGTCATATTTTTTCAAAACAAATTCATAAGAAGAAGGATGGGGTTTCCTGTTGAACCCTTGTTCTTCCACAGAAACAATCTCTTTAAAGTAGTTGGTTAAACCAAATTTGTCTAGAAGATAGTTGGCAGATTCCCTGTCACGATGGGTTACAATAATATTGTTTTCCACGGCTGCTAAGACTTCTTTTAAATGTTCAAAAGGGTTACTGTCTTTTGAGTATTGGATATCTAGCGTTTTATATTCATCACGTCGATCTTCATCAATCCCAAAATGTTTAAAAGCCGTTTTCGAGTCGACCTTCAGCCAACGCAGCACCTCAGCCCGATCAAGGTCACGCTGACTTAACGCAACAAACCCCTCCACCAGTGCTGGATATGTATCAAAAAGTGTTCCATCAAAGTCCCATAAAATGTTCATCTTTTATCCCCTTCATTCACTAAAAATCGTAAAATAACCTGAAAAATATTACTGTATCATTATCTTTTCCATAACACCAGTAAATATATTGGTGGGATTAAAAGCTTTACATCTCGAAATTTAAGGACTATCATAGGAAATAATTACATAAGATTTTACCTACTAGGGGTGCCCTTATACACGGGCTGAGAGAAAAACGTTACGTTTTTTAACCCTTTGGACCTGATCTGGATGATACCAGCGTAGGAAAGTAGCCAAGTGAAATTACCTTTTTCCCTAACTATTAAGCCAGGTCCAATTATGGATCTGGCTTTTTTATGTTTAAAAGACTAATAGGGTCATGGAAAAAGGAAAAAAAGTGGAGGTGCAGTAATGAATCATAACGAACTAAGCTCTGTTTTAGTAAGAGTAAGAGAAGAAAACCCGCTCGTACATAATATTACCAATGTAGTTGTCACCAATTTCACTGCAAATGGTCTTTTAGCGGTAGGGGCTTCACCCGTGATGGCTTATGCAAAAGAAGAGGTAGCCGACATGGTTCGGATATCGCGTGCACTCGTTCTTAATATCGGGACATTAAACCTAGAAGTGGTCGACTCGATGATCTTAGCGGGAAAAACAGCGAATGAGCTAGACATTCCAGTCATTTTCGACCCCGTTGGTGCTGGCGCTACTCTTTTCCGCACTGAAATGGCACAAAAAATTTTGGAAGAAGTGAAAATATCGATAATTCGAGGAAACGCTGCTGAAGTCGCCAATGTTCTAGGAGAAAAATGGAAAATCAAAGGCGTTGATGCGGGAGCACAGCAGGGAAACAATGTTGAATTGGCTCTAGCTGCGGCACAAAAGTTGAATACCATTGTCGTAATTACCGGAAAAGATGATGTGCTGACAGATGGAGAGACGACGTATTTGGTTTCCAATGGTCACCCTCTGTTAACAAAAGTGACTGGAACAGGCTGTCTGTTAACCTCTGTGATCGGTGCCTTTGCGGGAGTCGAACAGGACCTGCTCCTTGCTGGATTGTCCGCGTTAACCTTTTATGGAATGGCAGCCGAAAAAGCGTTTGTTAAGACAGGTCCCTGGGGACCTGGCAGTTTCCAAGTGGAATTTTTAAATCAACTGTCACTCGTTTCTTCTGAGGATTTTGATCAATTAGCGTCTTTTAAACAAGTATAAGGAGTGGACATCATGAAAAAAGCATTAACGATAGCTGGTTCTGATAGCGGCGGCGGTGCAGGAATTCAGGCTGATTTAAAGACCTTTCAAGAGTTAGAAGTGTTTGGGATGTCAGCTCTGACAGCTGTTACTGCTCAAAATACACTTGGGGTTCAAGCAGTATTTCCCATGACGGCCGAAGCAGTCAGCAAACAAATACAGTCAATTGGCGAAGATATGGGAGCAAATGCTATTAAAACAGGGATGTTATTTAATGCAGAGATTATCAAAGCTGTTTCTGAAAAAATTGAATTCTACAACTGGCAAAATGTCGTAGTTGACCCCGTTATGATTGCTAAGGGTGGAGCGTCCCTACTTCAAATCGAGGCGATTTCGGCATTAAAACAGTATTTGTTGCCACTAGCGATGGTCGTTACACCGAATATTCCTGAGGCGGAAGTATTAACAGGAATGTCGATTAGAACGGATGAGCATAAACAGGAAGCTGCTAAACGACTTTATGACTTAGGCGTTAAGCATGTGGTTTTAAAAGGTGGCCATGATGAAGACCGTGATGTGTCAATAGATCTTTTATATAATGGGAAGGAATTTAAGACCTTTACGAGTAAAAGAGTTCAAACCAAGAATACTCACGGAACAGGATGTACATTCTCGGCAGCTGTCACGGCAGAACTAGCCAAAGGTTTATGTGTTTATGAAGCCGTATCAAAAGCGAAGCAGTTTATCCAGGCAGCCATAGAAGATCAGCTGTTGATTGGTCAAGGTCATGGGCCAACCAATCATTGGGCATTTCGAAAAAGAATGTTAACGATAAGGTAGGTGACCAGGTTGAATTTTCGCAATAGTGATTCATTAAGAGAGGCATTGAACGTTTACTTTATTATGGGCAGTCCCAATTGCAAGGACCATCCAGTTCGCGTTCTGCAGGAAGCGATTGAAGGTGGAATCACCCTTTATCAATTTCGTGAAAAAGGAACCGGAGCTTTAACAGGGGATCAAAAGCTTGAACAGGCTCGACAACTCCAACAAATATGCAGAGAGAACCATATCCCTTTTCTTATTAATGACGATATCAGTTTAGCCATTTCACTTAATGCGGACGGTGTTCATATCGGGCAGGATGATGAACCCGTGGAGGAAGTAAGAAAGAAGCTTGGCAATGATAAAATCATTGGCGTTTCCGTACATAGCTACGACGAGGCTGTCACAGCCTTAAAGGGAGGAGCCGATTATTTTGGAATTGGTCCCGTTTTTCCAACGAAAACCAAAGAAGATGCCAAGCCTTCAAACGGTACGAAGCTTATTGAAGAACTCCGGCACAAAGGATTTAGCATTCCGATTGTGGGAATTGGCGGAATCACTGCGGACAATGCAGGGTCGGTTATCACAGCAGGTGCGGATGGTGTTTCGGTTATAACTGCGATTAGTCATGCTCCTTCTGTTACTGAAGCAGCTAAATCGTTAAGAAAAGGTGTGTTAGAGACACGGTCTTGATTTAACGAGATTTTTTTTGATTTTTGTTAGGGAGTTATGGAAGTTAATTTATTCGTGCCCTCAATAACTCAATTTTGTGGAAAACTGTAACGAAACGGTACTATTCATGCCCGTCGAAGCAGATTTTTGAGGAATACGGTAACGAAACGGCACTATTCGTGCCCGCCAAAGCAAATATAGGCGGTTTGCGGTAACGCAAGCAATACTCGGACCCGTATCGTACCCTCAATACTCATTATTGTAGAATACGGTAACGAAACGGCACTATTCGCGCCCGCCAAAGAAAATATAGGCGGTCTGCAGTATCGAAGAGCAATACTCTGACCCTTATCGTGCCCGCAATAACTCATTTTTGTGGAAAACGGTAACGAAACGGTACTATTCATGCCCGTCAAAGCGGATTTTTGTGAAATGCGGTAACGAAAAGCAATACTCGGACCCGTATCGTCCACGGAATAACATAACGTAATTAACAACAGAACCATTCTATTAAAATTTCATACTAGCACTGGGGGAGCCGGAATTGGCTGAGATTAGACTTGTAGTGGTCTTAAACCCCTGAACCTGATCTGGGTTATACCAGCGTAGGGAAGTGAACGATCCAATGCCTGTTTTATGGGGCAACGGTATCGTATAACCGGTTATCCCCCAGTGCTTATCAAAAACATGGAGGGATTTTTTTTATGAGAAAAACACACAAACTCACATTGACTGCGATGATGATCGCGATTGGCACACTTTCGAGTAATTTATTCTATATTCCGATCGGTTTCACAAAGGTGTTTCCGATTCAACATTTCTTAAATGTTTTGTCTGCTGTTCTATTAGGACCGGTTTATGCCGTTGCCCAGGCACTATGTGTCTCCATTCTGCGCAATATGATGGGAACGGGTTCACTCTTTGCATTTCCAGGTAGTATGGTTGGTGCCTTATTAGCGGGACTTCTTTTTATGAAAACCAGAAAGATTTATATGGCGTTTGTCGGTGAAGTAATAGGAACAGGAATTCTCGGAGCGATACTATGCTATCCAATCGCAACACTATTATTAGGTCAAAAAGCGGCAGTATTTGGTTTTATCCCGTTATTTATTTTTAGCTCGATCGCGGGTGCACTGATTGGCGCCATCATTCTTTCCGTATTTTTAAAGAAGAAAATACCTGTCGTAACTCAACATGGAACAACTTTGAAATAGAAAGGAAGGACCTTCATGGAACAGCAGAAAATCATACAGTATTTACTTACGATTGTTCAATCAGATTCGCTCTCTGAAGATGAATTTAATCAAAATGCCTTACAACTATTCGCATATCAATACACCAATAACCTTCCATTTCGGAAGTTCTGTCAGCAAAAAGGCAAGACCATTCGGACGGTAAAAACGTGGAAGGACATACCAGCAGTACCCATTAATGCCTTTAAGGAGGTACCACTTACGTGTACACCACCAGCAGAAGCAGAGAGATACTTTATGACAAGCGGTACCACACAAGGTGTAAAAGGGAAACACTACCATCCGACCTTAGAGGTATGGAATCTCTCGATGAAAACTTATTTTAAACAGCGCTTTATGAAAGAAACTGAAAAAATCAGAATGGGAGTTCTGTTCCCGACGGAAAATGAAATGCCAAATTCCTCATTAGCTTGCTATTTAGCACTTGCGAAGCAAGAGTTCGGCACGGAGGAGAGTCACTATCTCCTAGGTGAAAATAGGATTGAAATCGAGAGGCTCATACAAGAATTGGAGCATGCAGAACGCTCTGGTGAGCCATATGCATTATTAGGGGCCTCATACAGTTTTGTTCATCTGTTTGAAGAACTAAGAAACATCGGACGGAGTTTCCAACTGCCGCCTGGAAGCAGAATTTTGGATACAGGTGGATATAAAAATCAGTCAAAAGAATGGGAACTGGATGATTTTTACCATGAGTTATCAAGAGTATTAGGTGTTCCAAGAAAAGATTGTATTAACATGTATGGTATGACGGAGTTAAGTTCACAGCTCTATGATTCCGGAAATGAACGCGTTCCATCTGTTAAGTCCGGTCCTCATTGGTTGAAAACGAGAATCATAGACCCGTTAACAGATGAAGACGTGGCCGAGGGGGAACGCGGGGTCATTGTTCATTGTGACCTTGCCAACTTCAATTCTGTCACCACCATTTTGACCGAAGACTTAGGAATGAAAGTGGATGGAGGGTTTCTTCTCTTAGGCAGGGTACAAGGTACAGAGGCGAAGGGCTGTTCGATTGCGGTTGAAGAATTTATCAAGGCTGCAAAGGGAGCAACACAATGAGAGAAAGAGTTGGATACCTTCCCGATATCGGGGATGAGGTAATAGAGTCAAAGATTCTTACATTTACGAGAAAAGGTGTGACTCTAGAAGTAGAAGCGCCGTTACTTACTAGAAAGCAAATGCAACAAGTGAGCGAGAAGGTTAAAAGAGCCAGTGCCGAAGTGTTAAAAAACATGACGATTATGGAGATTATTACCATTATTGATACCGCCATTGAAGTTTTGCTCGACCGGAACTCAACCTACCGGAAGAAAGCAGAAAAGTTTCTGCCAATTGTTACTGGTTACGATGAAGAAATGATTCGACTCGGACTTACATCTTTTTTAAAAAAGTTCCGCAAATATGAGCTGCAGCGCTTTGTGGTGGAGGACCTAGGAAACCCCTTGCTGCTTGATGATTTTCAACCTCGCATAAAGAGAGGGTTTTCTAAAGCAGTGGGACCTGAATTAATTCTCCATGTATGGGCTGGAAATGTTCCAGCACTTCCGTTATGGAGTCTCCTTTCAGGGTTATTGGTGAAATCAGGTAACATTGGCAAGGTATCGAGTGCGGAGCCGTTGTTTGCCGGATGGTTTGCACAGGTTTTAGTGGAAGTTGCTCCTGTACTCAAGGATTGCCTAGCGGTTGTCTGGTGGAAGGGAGGAGATGAGGAACGTGAAAAGGAGTTTTTTACGTATCCAGATGTGGTGGTCGGTTATGGAAGTAATCAGTCACTAGAATCAATGAGTCGTAGAATCCCAGTCACCACTCGTTTCTTGCCATTTGGTCATAAAGTCAGTTTCGGGGTAATCAGCAACACTGCACTAGACTCGCGAAAAGCATTAATCACTGCTCATCATGCAGCATTCGACATTATTCAATTCGATCAGCAGGGTTGTTATTCTCCACATCTTTTCTATGTTCAGAAAGGGGGAAATATATCACCCGAAGCGTTTGCGCAGTATCTCGCCCTGGAACTCGAAAGTTATCAAAAGAGATACCCTAGGCGCACTTTGTCCTTAGAGGAAATGACAGCCGCTATCCATTGGCGTAACCAAGAAGAAATATCATCTTATACCGGCCCTACTAAGCTGGTTTTGGGTCAAACAGAAAATCATTGGACTGTTGTCTATGAAGAGGGTGGGCTGTTTTCACCAACCTGTTCCAATCGAGCGGTGAAGGTCATACCATTTGAAACCGTAGATGATATTTTGCCTAATCTTAAACCCTATCGTTCCTTTTTACAAAGTGCAGGTGTGGCTGCTGCCCCGAGGGAACTTTTTCAATGGGCTGAAAAGTTAGGAAATGTGGGGGTAACAAGAATCACCTCTATAGGAAAGATGACTTCTCCGGAATCAGGCTGGCACCATGATGGCCGTTTTAATTTACTAGATTTGGTTCAAATGATTGATATAGAGCATTCAGCCGAAGAGTATGCAGAGAATTTTGCCGCTTATATCGATTAGGAGGATAGAAAATGGCTTATTTGAGTTTACAAGATGTTACCTACAGTTATGCAAAAAATAACATGATTGTTGATGCCGTGAATTTCGATGTAGAAAAAGGAAAGTTTCATAGTTTGTTAGGTAAAAGCGGCTGTGGAAAAACCACATTATTAAAGCTGGCGGCAGGTTTATTCACCCCAAATAAGGGTTGTATCCTGTTTCAAGGTGAAGAGATCAAACCGTCAGAAAAAATTGGATTTGTGTTTCAAGCACCGACTCTCTTGGAATGGAAAACAGTAGTAGATAATGTTCTTTTACCCGTATCGCTTAAACGTAAAGTAACAAGAGAACAAGTAGAAAGAGCAGAATCCCTTTTAGAAAGTATGGGTCTAACTCATTTAAAACAGGAATACCCAACTCGTTTATCAGGCGGACAGCAAAGTCGTGTTTCGATTGCGAGGGCGCTGATTGGATCACCAAGCCTGCTTTATATGGATGAACCCTTCTCAGCACTAGATGCGATTACAAGAGAGGAACTTCAGGACGATCTGTTGCACCTTTGTGAAGTTCATCAAATGACGGTGTTATTTGTTACCCATGATATTTCAGAAGCAGTCTATTTATCGGACAATATTGCGGTTATGGATAAAGGTAGTATCATCAAGCATTTTTCAGTGAATTTACCAGATCGACATTCTACCGATTTTCGATATTCTGGACAGTTTAGTCAGCTTTGCTTGGAAATACGGACGGCCATTAGTGGAGGACAACGATGAAAAACGTTTCGGTATATTCCTGGTTATTATTCATCTTGATTCTATTCGTATGGGAAATGCTAGCCAAGCAAATGTCCGAATTAGTCCTTCCAGCACCGTCCGTTGTAGTCACCACTCTGATAGATGGATTAAAAAGCGGTTATTATACTCCGCATATTCTGCGAACCAGTTTGGAGATTGTTATTGGTCTTTTTCTAGGGAGTTTGCTAGGGATCCTAACAGGGGTATGGATGGGTGAAGTTGAGTTTATTCGAAAGCTTTTCTTTCCTTATGTCATTGCTAGTCAAGCTGTTCCAAAACTCGCGCTGGCACCACTATTTATTCTATGGTTTGGATTTGGAATGACCTCAAAGGTTGTCATCACGGCATTAATTTGCTTTTTCCCGTTAATGGAAAATACAGTAACCGCCATTCAATACACCGATTCTAAAAAAGTAGAACTGTTTCGGGTGTTAGGGGCAACCCGATGGCAGACTTTGTTCAAATTAAAAATTCCCGCTGGGCTTCCGAGTATTATGGCTGGTTTTCGGGTTGCGGTTGTTCTAGCTGTTGTCGGGGCTGTAGTGGGTGAATTTATCGGAGGCAGTGAGGGTTTAGGCGCATTAATTATTGCCTCTCAAGGCATGATGGACACACCCTTAATGTTTTCAGTGCTAATTATCATTACGATTCTTGGAACTTTTCTCTATCAAATCATTTATTTCATTGAACGTCGTTTATTTCAATATAAAAAACATTGAGGAGCTTATTACAAATGAAATTGAAACGAAGTATTACAGTAGCTGTTATGATCCTCGTATTATTGTTAACGGCTTGTGGTTCAAAAAATAATCAGCAAGCCGCTACAAAAACAGAATTAGAAACAGTAAAAATGGCAAGCTGGAGTCAGCCGATAGCAGAACAAACGAACCTTCTTGTAAGTGAGGAAAAAGATTTTTTTAAAAACGCGGGGTTAGATGTTGAATTTATACCGGGGGCAGGGGGCGGAGACGCCATCAAAAATATCCTCTCAGGTAAGGCTGATATCGCCTTTACCGATCCAGGCTCACTCTACTTTGCCTTAAATCAAGGGGAGAAGTTAAAGGTCATTTATAATATCTATCCGCAAAACGTATTCAATGTCGTTTCTTTAAAAGAAAGTAATATCACGAAACCAGAGGACCTGAAAGGCAAAAAGATCGGTGTATATAGCCTTTCGAGTGGTACGAGACAAAATCTTCTGGTTCTATTAAACCAAGCCGGTCTTACCGAAAAGGACGTTACGATTGTTGAAACAGGTCTGTTGAATTTTGCCCCGCTGATGCAGGGTCAGGTGGATGCAACAGCTGCAACGGACACGGGCTTAGTAACCGCAAGGGAAAAGGGATTGGCAGATGTAAATGTCCTTGAGGTAAAAGATTATCTGAATGTTCCAAGTGATCTCTTTGTGGTGACCGAAAAAACGTACAATGAGAAAAAGGATATGCTGAAAAAGTTTGTTGAAGCCTATCAAATGAGTGCGGAGTGGATGATGAACGAACCGGAGGAAGCTGCTGCTTTAGCCGTAAAACATGCGATTGATGGTAAGGATAAAAATCATAATAGAGAGATTATTAAATTGCGGAACGAAGCTAGTATTTCACAAGCAACAAGCGACAGAGGCTTAGGGGCATTAGAAACGGATGTCTTACAACAGGGTGCCGATAGCTATAAACAATTAGGTTTAATTGAAGAGGATTTACATATGTCTGATTTTATCGTTGAAGACTTCATTAAATAGGGGGACAATGTGAAAAAATTTGAAAATAAAACCGTATTAGTAACAGGTTCAAGCAGAGGAATTGGTGCCGCCATCGCGAGAGGTTTTGCTGCAGAAGGGGCAACAGTCATTGTTAATTATGTTCAAAATCAAGGAGCCGCTGAAGAAACGGTTGCTTCTTGTATTGAGCGTGGCGGTGAAGCATGGGCGATTCAAGCAGATGTAACATCTGAATCGGACGTCATAAGAATGATGGAGGAAATTGAACTCGAAGTTGGTAATATAGATGTGGTCGTCAATAATGCCTTTAAACCCTATGTGTTTAATCCCGATACACGAAAGATGTTCTCGCAATTAACATGGGGAGACTATCAGGATCAAATCGATGGAGCAGTTAAATCTACTTACTATGTATGTCAACAAGCGATTCCCTTGATGAAAAAACAAACAAAAGGAAGCATTGTTAATATGGTAACAAACTTGGTAGAGCGACCACTCATTCCTTATCATGACTATACTACGGCTAAATCTGCCTTAATCGGTTTTAGCCGGAATTTGGCAGTTGAACTAGGAGCCTTCGGAATTAGAGTGAATTGTATTGCACCTGGTTTGGTGTATCCAACCGATGCAAGCCGACAAACAAGAGAAGAAATAAAAGAAATGATTATTGCTCAAACCCCGCTAAGAAGAATCGCACAACCGGAGGATATTGTAGGACCAGTGTTGTTCTTATCTTCCGAATGGAGTCAGTTTGTGACAGGACAGACACTTTATGTCGATGGTGGACTGGTTATGAGTTAGGGATGTCTATCCAGAATCTTATGTAAATGATTTATAGAATAATAGAGGTCCAATTCCTAACGGGTTCCGTTAACTATCGCAAACATTAAATATGTAATGTAAAATGACCTTAAAATTGTATGGTATATACAGTAATTTAGATAAAACTTTGTTATAACTGATTGTTGCTCTCACTACAAATGAAAAATAAACGGAAAAATTCCGGCTAACTTTGGAAATCGCCAAATTTCCTTAAGAATAAGGGGAGTTTTTCCGTTTATATAGTCAAAATCCTTGAATTTTACCTTATATTGACCAGTTAACCGGAATTTCTCCGCTTACACCCACTCCTTAAGCTTCCCTATATTCATTAGCAGTAAATTCTCCGCCTTATTCTCAAACCTGCGGAGATAATTTGTAACTTCGTCATTTTCAGTTCACCCTGCCCTTTAAAATGCAAACCATACTACATTTTAGTTTACATTTCCCTTTACAAATTGCTCGTTTGGCGATAAGAAACGGATCCTGTTATCCATAACTGGCCTCTTTTCCTATTTATCCAGACCAACCTTAAAGGCTAAAAAAAAATAGGCTTTTATATGAGTAGCAATACCCACCCATTGTACATATTTTGTTGAGGAAGGTATAGCGGTATTTACCTATTTTCTAGTTGTACTGTGCCCGTTTAAAGTTGCTGTGCCCTTGTTTAAATATATAAGGAGGTATTGAAAATGAATGATTTCCAAAGTCAACTCCAGGGGTTAAGTCTTGGGGATTTCCAAACGACCGAGGCCGTTCCTTTTGACCCAAGCATGTACTATTCTGATCCTACTCGATTTGGTGGTATTGGCGGTGTTGGTGGAATTGGCGGTATCGGTGGTTTTGGCGGTGTTGGTGGTTTCCATCGATGTTCTAGTTGCTTTAGCTGCTTTAGCTGCTTTAACTGCTTTAACTGCTTTAATTGTTTCAATTGCTTTAATTGCTTCCATCATTGCGGCGGACATCGCTGCCATAATTGTGGCGGCGGGCATTTCTGTGGAGGTGGCGGTCGTTGTGGTGGCGGAGGCCATCGTTGCGGCGGTTGATAGCTTTCGATTTGTAAGACATTTCAACTTAAAAATGGAAAGAGTAAGCCCCAACAATGTTTGTTGGGGCTTTTCTCTACAGAATTAACATAAGGGACAAATTGAGATACATAGGATGATAGTGATGATAATTAAATAAGAGGTAAATTACGGCTAAGGAGGAGCGCAATGACGAATATGAACCCTTCTATGCGTCTGAAAGTCAATAGGGATACGTTTTTTCTCCCTGACCCCAACAGAGGTGTGTATTTTCGGAACAATGTAAGTTCGTTCCGTATGGAAGGCAGTATGATTGATCAATGGGTTGAAAAATTGATACCAATGTTTAATGGCGAGCACACCTTGGAAAATTTGACAACCGGTTTGCAAGGACCTTACCGAAATAGAGTCTATGAAATTGCAGAGGCACTATATCGAAATGGGTTTGTTCGAGATGTGAGCCAAGATCGTTCACATCAATTGAAGGAGCAGGTTTTAAAAAAGTATGCTTCTCAAATTGAATTTGTAGATAATTTGATTGGTTCAGGAGCTTTCCATTTTCAGTCCTATCGTCAGGCGAAAGTATTGGCAGTGGGATCCGGTCCTTTTTTTGTATCGTTGGTTTCTTCCCTGCTTGATTCTGGATTAGCGAAGTTCCATATTCTAATCAAGGACAGTGTTCAAACAAATAGAAGGCGATTGATGGATCTTGTGGAGCATGTCCGTAAAACAGACGGTGAAGTGGAGATAGAGGAGGTCCTGCGAAACAATCAAAGTACATGGCAGGAGATGATAAAACCTTTTGATTATATTTTGTATGTTGCACAAAAGGACGATGTAGAGGAACTCCGTCTTCTACATAGGGTTAGCAAAGAAGAGAAGAAAGTGTTTCTCCCTGCTATCTGTTTAGAGCAGGCGGGTCTAGCTGGTCCCTTAGTACATCCAGACTCAGAGGGGTGTTGGGAGTCAGCATGGCGTCGTATTCACCAATCGGCTCTCTACAAAGATCAGCCATCTTCCGAATTTTCTTCAACAGCAGGAGCAATGTTGGCTAATGTTATCGTATTTGAGCTATTTAAAAACATTACGGGTGTCTCGGAAAAGGAACCGAAGAATAAAGTCTTTCTTCAAGATTTTGAAACGTTAGAAGGTGATTGGCATACATTCATGCCTCATCCATTGGTGACAGGACAACCATCATCTAGAATGGTTGAAGATTTAGAAATGCGACTAGCAAAAGGAACGGACAGAGGGGATCCGGGTAAATTACTTCTTGCCTTCAACCAGATGACTTCAAAGGTATCTGGAATTTTCCATACTTGGGAGGAGGGGGATTTAAGTCAGCTCCCGTTATCTCAGTGTCGAGTCCAAGCAGTCAACCCATTGGCAGAGGGGCCATCTGAACTGTTAGATGATATCGTCTGTACAGGTCTGACACATGAGGAGGCAAGGAGGGAAGCTGGGTTGTCCGGAATAGAATCGTATGTATCACAAATGGTCGGTTCCCTCGAGCTGCCTCCGGAAGTGGTGGTTGGAGCAGGTGAAACTTTCGCGGAAGGTGTTTGTCGAGGATTGCAAAGATATTTGGATGAGGAGTTGATCATTCAAAGTCTTGCACAGAATTATTCCATCCTCCCGGTGCAGTTAAGTACGGTAAAAGATGAACGCTGTCAGTTTTATTTGAAGGCACTGTCCACGTTACGGGGAGCACCTACGATAGGGATTGGCGAGGAAGTGTCTGGATTCCCAGTTGTGTGGATTGGTACCAACGACGGATGGTATGGCAGTGCCGATTTGAATATCACATTGGCATTACGAAATGCGCTGCAACAGGCAATTAGCACTGTGCAAAATAAAGAAGAATACTTGTTGGCACGATCATTGGAGGTTTCATCCATGATACTGGATGAAAATGTGCCGAAAAGCATTGAAATACCTGGATGTGAAGAGAGGATACAAACTGAGGACTTGCTGAATGCCATGGAAATCTTGAAACGGAACGGAAAGCAGTTGTCTATATATGAATTAGAACTAGAACCCTTTTTGAAGGAAGGATTGGCAGGGATATTTGGGGTATTGGTTCAAGAGGAGGGATTAACGTGAGTGCTGTCATATTGGTCGTAGGAGAAGGACTGCTGGCAGACCACATGTGTGAAGAACTTTCTTCTCAATACTTGGTATTTCGCCAAACTGATTTTGGGGCAATCGTGCCCGGTAGTGTTGATTTGGCATTGGTATTACATGACGAATGGAATCCCTCCGTTCATCAAAAAGCAGAAGAGGTGTTTCGTCAAACCAATACACCTTGGTTGAGAGGTTTTGTTACTTTTGGTGAAGGTGTAATAGGACCGCTAGTTCGCCCCAGCAGGCAAGGGTGTTCACGATGTTCGGATATGAGGCGTCTAATGACAGGACACGACCGGAATGAGATGTGGGAGATACAAAAAAGGTTGGAGTTAACAGCTGGAATACAGCAGGAAGCTTGGGCATCTCGTACAGGTCTTTTACACCTATCCCACCTGGTCGTGGATGAGGTCCGAAGAATACTCAAAGGGAAGCAGGCACAATCTGAAGAAAAGGTATGTTTTATCAATCTGAAAACGTTGAAAAGTTCCTGGCACAGGTTTTTGCCCGTTTCCTTGTGTCAGATATGTAGTCAATTACCTGACGATTCACTAGTAAATGCTCAAATTACTTTGCAGCAAAGTCCGAAGCTTACCAGTGACAGTTATCGCAGCCGTTCGTTAGATGACCTGAATAATGTTCTCGTTAAAGACTATTTGGATCAGCGCACAGGCCTTATGAATGATAAAATGGTTAATCTCGTGCATACATTTGCAGATGTCAGTGTCAATTTGCCATTATTCGAGGGTGACGAGCGAACAGCAGGCCGTACGAACTCATTCGCTGTAAGTGAATTAACGGCTATTTTGGAAGGATTGGAGCGGTACTGTGGACTTGAGCCGCGTGGAAAACGGACTGTGGTTCATGACAGTTATAACCATTTGAAAAATCAAGCACTCAATCCGATTGAGGTTGGAGTACACGCAAAAGAACAGTATGAGAGACCTGGTTTTCCATTTACAGAATTTGATCCAGATCGCCCGATTGATTGGGTATGGGGATATTCGTTTTTGCAGGAGCGTCCGATTCTGGTTCCACAGCTGCTTGCCTATTATAGTTTGGGCTGCGGATCACGAGGATTTGTCTATGAGACGTCCAATGGATGTGCGTTGGGCGGAAGTCTAGAAGAGGCCATTTTCTATGGGATTATGGAAGTGGTGGAACGAGATTCGTTCCTGATGACTTGGTACGCACAGATGCCACTCCCTCGGCTGGACCCTGCCGCCATTGACGACCAAGAGCTTCAGTTAATGATTGAACGAATGCGTGCTGTCGCGGGATATGATTTATATTTGTATAACTCTACTATGGAGCACGGAATTCCAAGTATTTTGGCCATAGCGAAAAATCGAAAGGAAAAAGGAATGAATCTTATCTGTGCGGCCGGATCTCATTTGGACCCGATACGAGCAGTAAAAACAGCGGTTCACGAGTTAACTGGTATGATGCTGTCGTTGGACGAGAAATTAGAGGCAAACCAGGAGGAGTATGTGAGAATGTTCCATGATTCTTCCTTAGTGCAGCAAATGGATGATCATGGAATGCTGTATGGTTTGCCGGAAGCTGAAGAGCGCCTGCAGTTTTTGTTGGACGAAAATCGTCCATTGCGACCGTTTCACTTAGAATTACAGTGGAATTCAGAACATTTAGATCTTACCGAAGATCTTCGGGAAATTCTTCAAGTTTTTCGTCGAAAAAACCTCGATGTAATTGTAGTGGACCAAACGACACCAGAAACAAGCCGAAACGGACTCTATTGTGTAAAAGTACTTATACCCGGGATGCTGCCGATGACATTCGGACATCACCTAACTCGCGTAACAGGGCTGGAGAGGATATTCAAGGTACCTATGGAACTTGGATATTCCAATGAACCGCTGAAAGCTGAACAGCTCAATCCACATCCTCATCCGTTTCCATAAACGCAACACTAGGAGGATAGAGTATGAGTCTAGATGAGTTTCTGCACCATCTGCATTTTGATATTGAGAAGGCAAGCATACCCAATTGGGAAGTGGATTGGGAAGATAAACCGCTTCCGTATAAACTATACCGCGGATTGCCTGTGTTTCCTTTATCTCTAGAAGTACCACTAACACTTGAAGGACAGGAACAACCCGCCACACCGAACCTAAGTAAAATAGGTCATTTTCTTTGGTATGTTTACGGCCTTACTCAATTTAGCCAATCTGTCTTTAGCTTAGATTCAACTGAGAAAACACAAGACCTTATGCAATCATACAGGAGGTTTGCTCCCTCGGGCGGTGCTCTGTATCCAAACGAATTATACGTATATTTGAAAATCGAGGATTTGCCAGTTGGTGTGTATCATTATGATGTGGCACACCATCGCTTAGTATTACTGCGAGAAGGGAATTTCGACTCCTATATTGCTAGGGCACTTGGTAATCGTTGTGAAATTCCAGCCTGTTTTGGAACGGTTTTTATATCGACCATGTTTTGGAAAAACTTTTTCAAATACAATAACTTTTCTTACCGATTGCAGGGATTGGATGCGGGTGTATTAATTGGACAATTATTGGAAGTGTCAAAACGATTTGGCTTCGAATCGGGCGTATACTTCCAATTTCTAGATCGGGCTATGAATCATTTGCTTGGATTAACCGAAAAAGAAGAGAGCGTGTATGGTGTCATTCCGCTTTCCGTGGAACCAACCATTTGGTCAGCCAACGGGAGTGAAAAAGACAGAATGGTTTCCGCTGCAGAGTTGTGTCGAGAATTAACACCGATTCATCCCCATCACTATGTAAAGTCACAAAGGCTTAAAGAGTATCTGATGTTAACCAAGTTAAATGAAGTGTCCATGTTGGATTCCACAACGAAGTTTCAGTTGATTGAGGCTGATAAAAAGGAGTGTTTTGAGGGTCAAGCGGTAACTCTGCCACATGCGGAGAGGCAGTCGTATGACCTAGGATCCGTTTGTCGAAAGCGATTTTCTCCTGATATGGATTTCATATTGGGAAAGGTAAGTCCACTCGAAATGGCAAATCTCTTACGCGGAGCAATGGATTCCTTTTTGTATCGTAATGATTTGGAGGCTGTCTATCAGAAAAATGAGCCTCGTGTCTCACTAAATGTCTGCTTGTATAATGTTGAAGGAATTCCTAATGGTGCGTATCAATATGACAGCACTTCTCATCAATTACGTCCTGTAAATCTAGGAGATCATCGACTCCTGCTGCAATCTGGTATGTCGTTATATAATGTAAATTTGCTCCAAGTACCACTCTGCATTCATATCACAGGAGTAAAGGATTACTATAAAACTACACTTGGATACAGAGGATATCGAATCCAACAAATGGAGGCAGGTATGCTCGTGCAACGATTACTCTTATCGGCAGGAGCCAGTGGAATGGGAGGGCACCCTCTCCTTGGATATGATTCCAACCTGTGTGATGAAATTTACAGGATGGAACCGCAAGGAAAAACGAGCCTAATTCAAATTCCGATTGGTCCCTATCGACCACGGCCTTGGTTAATCGGAGGTTTGAGTAGTTAGTATTACTTATTCAAGGCTGTGTAAATTTAATTAGGTGAATAAACAAAAATAAAGATCAACTTTTTTATATACGGCATTTCTACTAGTTACGTAGAAATGTCGTTATTTTATTATATAGTTTTAAGAAAAACAAACTTTATTTAGGGACGTTCTAGACGCGAAATAGATAAACTTACTCTACACTTAGAAAAGAATGCTTGCCAGCGCAATTATTAACGTTTTATGATTAAGGAAATGAATGAAATATAGACCTATTTTTTGGTCACTAAGCGAATATTTTCATCAAAAGACCTTACAATCTACATTGAAGTTAGAGGAGGTTCTACTAGATGGACCAGTATCCAACGCTAATAAAAATCTCAGAGGATATTTATCAACTAGTTGTTCGGTATCCGTTTGGCATGTTTGAAATGAATAGTTACTTATTCAGAGGAGAGAACGGATTTACGATTGTCGATACAGGTAGTGAAGCAAAGGAATCAATCGATATTTGGGAGAAAACCATATCATCAGGAATCACTGTTGAAAAATTAGTGTTAACACATGCTCATCCAGACCATTGTGGACTTGCTAGATGGTTTCAGGACCATCACGACGTTCCTGTCCTTATTTCAAGTTTAGGTTATCAAGAATTACAGAGAAGACGAAACCATCGTAGGGTTAATTGGCTGCATCATTTTTTAAAATCACATGATTGTCCTGAAATATCTCAAAATTTGGGTAATTCAGAAGCTGCTGCCTATGAGTTTGAACCTGATGGAATATTTGAAAATCAGCAATCTATCATGCTAGGAAACGATAGATATGAAACGATTTGGACGCCAGGTCATTCTTATGACCATTTCTGTTTTTATAATCAAAACCAGGAGGTGATGTTGACAGGAGATCATGTGCTAGCTGGACTTTCACCGATCGTAGCGCTATGGTCAGAGGACGATGTGAATCCAATAAAAGATAACTTCACTTCGCTGGAAAACCTAAAAGCATATCCTGCCAAGCTAGCTCTCCCTGGTCATGGTGTACTCATCAACAACTTAAATGATCGAATAGACGAAATGATCGGGAGCCACAAGTATCGCCTCCAGCAGATCTTACATTTTGTTGAAAACGAAGAAAAAACAGCGTGGCAAATTTGCCAGGACATTTACGGTTCGCTTAGTAAAACCAAATTCTTTGCCCCCTTAATGGCCACTATTGCACGACTTATATACCTTGAAAAGAGTGGAGAGGTACATAGTTTGTTGAGAAGCGGAAAATGGTACTATAAGTCGCCGCAATAAATTGTAAGTCCCCCGAGCTATTCGCGAATCCACACCCATAATCAGGATATCCTATGACTAGGAGGGATTGATTATGGGTTTTCGAGTTTTACTTCTATTAATCTTCATCTGTTTTCATTATTCAACGATGGTCCGTGCCGAAGTTCCATTTACCGCTGCATTTATCCGTGACCATCAACTATGGCTAAAAAAGGGCGAGGAAGAGGTTCAACTCACAAGAGGACAATATGTAAGTTCTCCAAAATGGTCATATGATGGACGTTTTATTGCGTATATTGATGGTGATGAACAAGGGGAGAAATCAAATTTATTTATATATGATACGAAGGAAAAAGAAAGTTATCAGCCTTATACAACCATTCAAACATCCGATTTTAAGTGGTCCCCGCTAAAAAATCAACTAGCCTACAATTCCGGCGGTGTATTGAATATTACGAAAGAAAAGAATGGCCGGCCACATGGATTTAAAAATGTCTCTTTAGGTGTTCGTGATTTTGAATGGTTTCCGAATGGGAAGGAATTTATTGTTTCCTCCCAAGCCAATTTACTTCCCACTGGATGGGGACCTGTTCACCTGTTTAGAATTCCTGTCAACGCAAATCTGGATGTAAAGAAAATAAAGCCTTTTTATACGATACAAACGAATGAATCTGATTTGTTTGCAATTTCTGCTGACTATTTTAAATGGAGTTTTGATGGAAAGTGGGTTAGTTTTTTAGCGATGCCTACTGCTTCCTGGTCCAATGATAGCAATACCTTGTGTGTTTTATCATCAAAAGGTGATCAATTTCAAGCAGTTGGAAAGATGCTATGGTATAAAGATTGGATCAAGTGGTCAGTTTCAGCTAATCAACTCGCCTATATCTCAGGAGAAGGAAGATTTTTCGTTGAAAACAAAAAAACAAAAATTGCTGATATGCCAAGTTCATTACAACAAAAGGAATATACACCTAAAGGCTTCGTTGACCTTGATTTAGAATGGCTCTCTTCGGATAAGGTAATTGTTGCTCGTGCAAAAGAGAATAAGGCGTGGAACAAAGGACCTGTCCCTACTATGTTTACAGCACTATATGCGATTAATATTAAATCAGAAGAACAACAGCAAATCACTTTTCCAAGGGATAATGAACTGGATAGAGATCCTCAGGTAGTTGGATCATATATAACCTGGTTTCGCAAAAAGGGGAGGGAGCTTAAAGGAGATGTATGGTTAAAGGATGCATTAGATGCAAAAGAGAGTATTTGGCTCAAAAATATTGATTTTGCTCCAGAGTTTTTGCAGAGAACTAAAGGTCTTTAGTATTGTGACTTTAAATCCCCGATACATACACGGGGATTTTAAATTCCTTCTATGTGACACCGTTACTGGTAATTTATTTAATATCAGGTATTTTATTAAATAAATTACCTTGTTTATTTTCTTCGCTTGAGTGTAAATTATCATTTCGATATTCCATATTCATTTGTAAAAACTCTTTCCGTGTAATTGGTTGAATATGTTCCATTAGTTCATAACCTAATCCGCCATCCGATTCAATCGTGGCGGTTTTTACATCACAAATATAAGCAATGCCTTTTTGCCGTAATTTCATTTCTAATTGGTCAGTTGTCATACGTAATTTTTTTAAGCTATCAACGATGATTTGGCCATTCCGAATTACCACTGTTGCATTACCAGTTAAATAACGTTTTAAGAAGTTTAACTTTAACTGAAGAAATTGAACAAAAATTAAATAAAGCACAAAAATAGTTAATATAACTAATACTTGCCAAAATGTATGTTCTCTAATCGCGTGGCCCATCGTTGTTCCTATTGCTAAAGTAATGATAATCTCCAGACTTGACATTTGAGCAACTGATTTTTTTCCTGCAATCCTAAGGAGAATGGTGCTTATAAAAAGTAAAATGATCGATTCCCATATAAATGTTATACTCATTTGCCACCCCAAGTACTTTTAGTTTATTTTGTATCAATCACATCCTTTTTTAAACAAGATGTGCGATAATGTTTTAGCCAGTCAGCTAGATGAATACTTTTATTACTAATCAACCCTTTGGTTTTTTCCTTAGGTGGATAGGTGGAATTAATCATGTATATGTTTTTTTATTTATTATTAGCCATTATTGGCGGTACTTGTATTGGGCTGCAAGCAGGGATAAATGGTGTATTGGGAAAAAGAATCGGAGTAATAGAGGCTTCTTTTGTTTCTTTTTTTATCGGGACAATCATTCTCTTATTACTCGTTATTTTTGCAGGAAAAGGGGATTTATTAAAAGTAACAGACGTATCAAAATGGCAGCTGCTAGGTGGAGCGCTTGGAGTTGTTTATGTTTCTATTATGGTTGCCATCGTACCAAAAATTGGAGTTGCCTCTGCCATCACTGCCGTCATTGTTGGACAGTTATTTATTAGTGTAACGCTTGATCATTTTGGAGTCTTTACAAATCAACGAATTCCAATTGATTGGTACCGCATTTCAGGTTTGGCATTATTACTTGTCTCGTTATTTTTAATTTTTAAAGGAACCATTAAATAGTTTTAACAAAACGAAATATCAATTGCACCAAAAAGTGTCTCGCACTGATGAATGTTTAAGTTTATCATCCAAGGTGCTGGACGCTTTTTTTTATAGGGATTATTCCCCAATTTGTCAGTAACAATATAGGTATCTAGATTTGTTTTATTATGTGTCTATTAAATTTTGGTATTATAGCTTTATAGTTTTCATTCCTATTTGTAAAATAGAAGAGTCTAGGAATATTCAGATAATAGATGTATACAGGTAAAGGGAAGTGTTAAATGATGCTTTATATCAGGAATATTGAGAAAATCATTGATGAAACTTTAGAAAAGCACAATTTAGATATTAATTATGAAATTAACAATAAACTCACTGTACCTATGAGTTTTAACATTTCGACAAATACAATAAAATTTAATTACCTTCAAGTTAACGGTTATATCAATAAAATTAGAATGAAAGAGACTGAGGAAAACTTGGTTAAAATTATTCTTTATCATGTGATTGGCTATTATTTGGATTATAAGAAAAACAAATATGATTTAAGGACCTTAATGTACGGTGAAGACTACGAAATAGCAAAGCTTAAAATGGAGATAGAAAGAAATGCTTGGGTGTATGGGAGAACATTGGTGCCTGAACAAATGTTGCACGCTTATGATCAAGTACGTGAACTAGATAAAGAACTCGTACATGGTCAACTAACCAATATATAATGGATTTTGTTTCGTAGTAAAAATAGCACATGAAAGACCTTTGTATTTTAAAATATATATATCAGAAGAAGAGGTGAATCTAGTTGCGAGCAGATGCTGTTTTTGAAGGCGGCGGAGCAAGGGGAATTGCTTTTGTCGGAGCCATTCAGGCAATGGAAGAGGAAAAGGTAGAATGGCAAAGGATAGCTGGAACCTCAGCGGGAGCCGTAATCGCCGCTCTTTTGGCAAGCGGCTATAAAAGCAATGAAATTAAAAAGTTTTTGAGTGAACTAGATTTTTCTAAGCTCCGAGGCAGGACTTTCATGAACCGAATCCCCATTGTCGGCAGCTTACTCGAATTACTGTTTCATCTTGGTATCTATAAAAATGATTATTTAGAAGCCTGGGTAGATTCACTTCTTTTAAAAAAAGGGATAAAAACATTTGCAGATCTACCAAATGGAAAGTTAAAGATCATCGCTTCTGATGTTTCGAATGGCCAAATGCTTGTTTTGCCGGATGATTTAGAGCGCTATAGAATGACTCCTGCAGATTTGAAGGTTTCAACTGCGGTAATGATGAGTGCGTCGATTCCATTTTTCTACCGTCCTGTTATTTGGAAGTCAAAGGATCGAAACACATCCTACATATTAGATGGCGGTTTGCTGAGTAACTTCCCCATTTGGATTTTTGATACGCCAGACCCTAGGTTTCCAACGTTCGGTTTCCGCTTTGTAAAAGATAAAGTAAGTATAGACCCAGTAATACCAACGCCGCTGCACCTTTTCAAAAATATATTTAAAACGATGCTTCAAGCCCATGACCTGCGACATTTGAATGAAGATACACTAGAGCGCACAATAAAAATCCCAACAGGGGATATTAATGCAACTGATTTTAATCTTAATAAGGAGGAAATCGATTTTCTGTATCAATCAGGTTATACTTCCACAAAGAAATTTTTATCGGTGTGGGATTTTGAACAACATAAATCTAATAGATTACAAAGAATTAAGAAAACAACGCCATTCCATCAAGAATGACGTTGTTTATTTCCACCACTGCCACCATTTCCGTTGCTGTGCAGCTGCTATTTGCATACTTGTTTCTTCCAACATGAAATTACTACGCGCCTCTACTAGTTGCTCCGTTCGTTCCACATACTTTAATATCTGGTTCATCTTATCTTCTAAATACGCTTCCCGTACAGCTTTCTCCTTTAGTAGTTTAATCAAATCCATGTTGATGCGCTCTAAATTTTCGATCCGTTCCATTAATTCATTTAAATCATTTGTATCCTGCTTCAACGGCATTTCTTTGTCTGGTTCAGTTAATGCAAGATTTTCATCCGTAATGGTAATTGCTTTATTTTCATCAGAACTCGATATCATTATGGCTTGTACTGAAAGTTCCAAAGTCATACCTTCTTGGCTGCTATAATCTATGAATTTTCGAATCGTGTTGATATCCTTATCAAAGTATCCACGGTGCCCTCTACTATTCCGGTGGATTGGATACCCGTGTCTTTCTAATAGAGTGGCATACTTTCGTAATGTATTGCTGTCTATGCCAAGCAATTCTTGTACGTGACTAGGGGAATATATTTGCTCCATACCCATGCCTCCTCTATTACTTTCAACTAATGGTAAATATATAGTTAAGGTTATTATAACATTTGATTTTTAATTATTTGTCGAACCAGCAAAGACTAAACGATTTGTAATAGGACTGACAAAAATGTGAAACATCTAGCTGAAAAAAATAAGGATATTCGTGATGCATATCACATCTGAAGGGAGATAAATCCCTTAAAATAACATTAAGATGATAACAAAGGGGGAAATACAATGTTTCTTACTTGGTTGATGTGTATCAGTTATTTTATAGGTTCTTATTACATTACCGTTGTTATTTTTGACCGACTTAAGGAGAAAGATCAAGCTGATTTAGCTCAATTAGAATCTCAACTTCAAGATATGTCTGTGAATCATATACAAGCTTTGAAACAAGCAGTTTAATTTTCAATTCTGTAAGCCAAGAGGCATCTGACTATTCAGATGCCTTTTGGCTTTTTTCATGATAAATTACGTTTTAAGCGATCTGTTGATGAAGGATAGCAGAATGATTGAATGAGTTGAGTTTCATTTTAAAAAAAGATCAAAACCGATTGAAATGAGCCAGCCAACAGCAAGAGCAACGATGAGATATGTACCCAAATAAAGCAATATTTCTGCCATAATTCCTCCTTATCTTCATCCCTCTAATTTATAAAGCCATTATAACAAGCGATTTTTCAAAATTTGTCGAACCAAAGGATATTAATCAATTTGTAGTTAGACTGTTAACTTCCTTTAACAATAGAAATACCCTGAAAATAAACAGGACCTTATTCCTTCAATAAGGAAAAATATGACTGCTTTTCGCATGATAAAGGGGGGTGCATTTTCCCATGCTAGCGCCTTTAATAATAGGTATCACTTAACTAGACAATAAATTTAATGTTCCGTAGACTAAACACTATATTATTTTTCTAGTATTTACTTGGGGTAAGAAGTAACGTTGCTAAATCAAATAATAGATTTACTACCGAACGATTATAAGTAGTGTAAAAGTAGGATTTCGGGGAACGGGAGGAATATCCATGTTAGAATTTGATACAAGTATGGACCAATTAGCCACGATTAAAGTAATCGGTGTAGGCGGCGGGGGAAACAACGCCGTTAACCGAATGATTGAGGATGGAGTTGGCGGTGTAGAATTTATTGCGGTTAATACAGACTCACAAGCAATCAAGCAATCAAGAGCAGCCATCAAAATGCAAATCGGCTCCAACTTAACAAGAGGCTTAGGTGCCGGGGCTAATCCGGAAATAGGAAGAAAAGCGGTGGATGAAAGCAAGCACCAGATTGAAGAAGTGTTAAAAGGTGCCGACATGGTTTTCGTTACAGCAGGAATGGGCGGTGGTACAGGAACAGGTGCAGCACCTGAGATTGCGAGAATTGCCCGAAAGCTTGGTGCCTTGACGATTGGAGTGGTAACACGGCCTTTCAAATTCGAAGGCCACAAGCGTGCTGTTAACGCAGAAAATGGAATTAGTGCGATGAGGGAAGCAGTGGATACATTAATCATTATTCCAAATGATCGCTTATTGGAGATTGTAGATAAAAAAACACCGATGATTGAAGCTTTCCGGGAAGCAGATAATGTACTTCGCCAGGGGGTTCAAGGGATATCGGATTTAATTGCAGTGCCTGGTTTAATTAACCTTGATTTTGCAGACGTCAAAACAGTCATGTCCCACAAGGGAACGGCACTAATGGGAATTGGTATTGCGGAAGGAAGAAATCGTGCAACAGAAGCAGCGGAAAAGGCATTAAATAGTCCGTTGTTGGAAACCTCTATCAATGGAGCACATGGTGTCATTATGAATATTACGGGCGGAAACAATTTAAGTCTTTTTGAAGTACAGGAAGCAGCTGAAATCGTTGCATCGGCTTCTAATGAGGAATTAAATATGATATTCGGTTCGGTCATTAATGAAAACTTAACAGACGAAATTATTATAACCGTCATTGCTACAGGTTTTACAGAGAAAGAGGAAATCGAGGTACATAAACCTTCACAGCCAACCATAAAGGAAAAGCCACATACCTATCAAATGGAAAAACGTCATTCCTATCAGGAACCTGAACCAATTATCCATTTCGAAGAAATTCTAAAATATGAGCAACACCCAGAAGAATCGGAGGATTCTCAGGATATCCCAGCTTTCTTGCGTAATCGAAGAAAACGACGTTCGTTTTAATGAGGAAATCAAGCAACTGTCCTATTAGTCAAGTCCTTAACTTTTGTGTATACATATAAATAAATGATACAAGGTCCGTACTTTATATAATTCCACAGGAATCAGGATATGTATTTAAATAAGGCTTATTATACGAGATTTGGTTCATAAATTGTATAGTAAGCCTTATTTTTCATACTAAAAATATACTGCCATTAGCGACATTTCTTAATTGGAAAATACTGTTCAAATAAAGATCAAAAAACAACTATTATTTAAAAAGCCCTGCTTCTCTCGCTGCTTCAATACTATTTCGAGCAAACTCAAACGGATCGCCAACATTCTCCCAATGAATGTACATTAAACGTGGATTATCAAAAAGCCAATGGTTATGGACAGCTGTAACGATAATCCCTCTTTTTCGAAGAGCCGAAAGGAATGGGTTTATTTCTTCTGAAGGATAACCGTTTCCCCTAAATTAAGAGTATTTCCATTTCTATTGTCTTCAAAAGAAAGTGCAAATGGAAGTGCAAGTGGAGAACGTGTGCGACGACCTAAATTAGTGGCATTAATATTGCGAAGACGTTGAACTACACAAACAGGAGTTGCAGCGATTACCATCCCGCCAATAATATCTGCAAGTTGTCGGCATGTTGAAGTGTTTACACCCCCAACATTACCGTGTCTATCATCTTTATTTCTATTTCTCGGATTATCCATGTGGAATTCCGAACTTGATTCTTGCTCATTATCCATTCCAAAGTTTGTATGTCTCTATCGGAACCCCTAAAGAAATTTTGATTTCCTCTTTCATCAAATTCCCTTCTTTTCATGTAAACCATATCCTTTATCTTATGACACTAAACAGTTTATTCAGAGCTGTCGGACAAGGATAGACGGATTAAATAGGACAAAAACCCTTTTATTACAAACTATGTAGCATAAATATTAATAAATAGGGATTTGCTAAATACAGATATGATAATAAAAAAAGGTGAACCCGAAATACCATATAAAAAATTAAAGGAGGTTTAGAAATCCAACCCTCCTTATTTGTGCATTTTATAATAAGAACAACATAAGAATTGGAAACCAGGTACGAAAATTCAGGAGAGGCAATAATCGTTTTGATTATGTCTTCTTGCAAATACTTTTGAAAAATGGTAAGCTTTAGAAGAATTATTTTTGTTCGGTGTAAAGGATAGTATAAGATTAACTTTTCGTCTTGATGATCACTGAGTGCAAGGATAGTAAT
>NZ_BCVA01000053.1 GCF_001591505.1 Neobacillus niacini NBRC 15566 | reverse complement strand
ATATTGAAAGTTATTTTCTTACAAAAATAACTTGATGAGCCATGAAGGACTCGAACCTTCGACCCTCTGATTAAAAGTCAGATGCTCTACCAACTGAGCTAATGGCTCGTACTAGTGTGCCTCGTTCGTGACGACGCTTTTTATATTAGCATGGTTTATACATATAGTGCAATACTTTTTTAAAAAAAGTTTTTTAAAAAGATAAAGCCCTCTGAAATTGAGGGCTTTTCTATGTTTAAATTTGTCTCCAAGGACTGCGAACAACATTCGTTTGATTGCGATCTGGTCCTACAGAGAAAGTTGTTAATGGTATTCCAGTAAGCTGCGTTACACGCTCAACGTAATGGCGTGCATTAACAGGCAATTCATCTAATGATTTAACCCCTGTAATATCCTCAGTCCAGCCTGGAAGCTCTTCATAAACTGGCTCACATTGACTTAATACCTTTAAGCTCGCAGGATATTCAGTAATTAATTCACCTTTATAGCTGTAAGCTGTGCAAATCTTCAACGTTTCGATTCCTGATAATACATCAATTGAATTCAAAGATAGGTCGGTAAGACCGCTGACACGGCGGGCATGGCGGACAACTACGCTGTCAAACCAGCCAATACGGCGTGGACGTCCTGTCGTTGTACCATATTCACGGCCAACTTCCCGGATTTGATTTCCAATTTCATCATGTAATTCAGTAGGGAATGGTCCGTCACCTACACGAGAGGTATAGGCTTTACATACTCCGACAACATGAGTGATTTTGGATGGACCAACACCAGAACCAATGGTAACACCGCCTGCAACTGGGTTTGAAGAAGTTACAAATGGGTAAGTACCTTGGTCAATATCCAACATAACGCCTTGTGCACCTTCAAATAAAACGCGTTTGCCTTCATCTAAAGCGTCGTTTAATACGACAGATGTATCACAAACATATTGTTTAATTTGCTGTCCATATTCATAGTACTCGTCTAAGATTTCCTCTTTAGTGAACCCTGTAGTCTCATAAATACGTTCAAATAAACGGTTTTTTTCAGCAAGATTTTGCTCAAGCTTTTCTTCAAAAACATCGCGCTCAAGTAAGTCAGCGATTCTGATGCCGACACGAGCTGCTTTATCCATATAAGCAGGTCCAATTCCTTTTTTGGTTGTTCCAATTTTATTGGCACCCTTGCTTTCTTCCTCCACAACATCAAGCTTTAAATGGTAAGGAAGGATAACATGTGCACGATTACTGATACGAAGATTATCCGTAGTAATTCCTTTTTCATGCAAGTAAGCTAGCTCAGCAACAAGAGCTTTCGGATCTACTACCATTCCATTCCCAATCACAGAGATCTTTTCTTTATAAAAAATACCAGATGGAATAAGGTGTAATTTGTATGTTTCTCCATTAAATTTAATGGTATGCCCCGCGTTATTTCCACCTTGATAACGAGCAATTGCTTCTGCATTCTCAGAAAGAAAATCGGTAATTTTACCCTTTCCTTCGTCTCCCCACTGTGTACCAACTACCACTACTGATGTCATAAAGGCACCTCCAAATTATATACGCATTTCTTTTTCCCACAGACAAGTTTAACAATATTTACTGCTAAAAGTCAATAAAACACGAACGATTTATATTAGGTTATTAAAATATGTTCGTAAAATATTAATTTATGAAACTAGCTTGTATTGGATGAGGGATTTCCATAAAATAGGTACTAGAGTTTTTTTAAAAATAATAATGAGGAAGTGTTATATGTTATTTAGAGCGCGGCCAGAAAAGCTAGAATTAACCCTATTAAAATATTTAAAGTCTCGAATGGAGTCCTCCTACGATCAGGCATTAAATTACAATAACCTTGCAAAGGGCTACGAAGGAGAGTTAAAAAGCGATATTTGGCTTAAGGGACTAACAGAAGAATGGCTCATTCTCCATGATTTATTATTTGAATATCATGGTTCAAATTTTCAAATTGATACCTTAATCATTGCTTACGAAAAAATTTACCTTTTAGATGTTAAATATTTTGAAGGAGATTACTCGATCAAAGATGATAAATGGTATAACCCCGCAGGTGCCCTTCAAAAGAACCCATTACACCAACTTGAACGTTGTGAGACCTTACTTCAAAAATTATTATTAAAATTAGGGCACCATTATAAGATTGAATCCTACCTTATCTTCAACAACCCCGAGTTTCATTTAAATACAACCTCAATCAATCCTGCTATTATTTTTCCTACACAGCTTAATCGCTTTTTGAAAAAATTAAATCAGAGGCCGGTAAAGCTAAATAAAAAATACTATCAATTAGCACAGCAATTAGTTGACCATCATCAAGAAGAGTCCCCATATACACGCTTACCCGAATACTCCTATGAAAAGTTACAAAAAGGGATAATATGCTCAAAAAACTGTAATACCTTTTTCACAGATGAGCGAATGATTTGTAAAAAGTGCGGTTGCAAAGAGGAGGTAGACGCAGCAGTTTTGAGGAGTGTGAAGGAATTTACATTACTTTTTCCAGATAAGAAAATTACTGTTGATTCTATTCATGATTGGTGTGGAGGTCTTAAGTCAAAAAAGGCTGTTCGAAGAATACTTTCCAAATACTTTGTTCTTGTTGGTAAAGCAAGAGCGTCACATTATGTATGCCGTACCCAGTAAAAAGTCGCAACTATTTTCCTGTTAATAGCAATTATTAATTTTAAGTTCAGTATCGTTCCCTTACTATCGCTTTTTATCAGGTCAAGGGCACAATTCTCTCAGTATCGTTCCCTTATCACCATATTTTATCAGGTCAAGGGAACGATTATCCCGGTATCGTTCCCTTATCCTGCTACAATAACGGTAGAAGGGCACGATTCTCCCATTACCTTTTCCTCATCCTTCATATACTAACGACAGATGGGTCGATAACCTTAGATCGCAACCTCTAGCCTAGTTTGACAAAGACAAATACCTTATTTTACAAAAAACCCAGCCAAAAGCTTGGCTGGATTCTCAAAAAACTAAGCACTCGGATCATACCGCGTCTCCAAGTTAACGAATTTATTATATTCCTTTACAAACGCCAGTGAAACTGTGCCAGTCGGACCGTTACGCTGCTTGGCAATAATGATTTCAATGATGTTTTTATTCTCTGATTCTTTGTCATAGTAGTCATCACGGTATAAGAAGGCAACGATATCAGCATCCTGCTCAATCGAACCAGATTCACGGATATCGGACATCATCGGACGTTTGTCTTGACGCTGCTCGACGCCACGGGAAAGCTGTGACAGGGCAATAACTGGGACCTGAAGCTCACGAGCTAATTGCTTTAGAGAACGGGAAATTTCTGATACTTCCTGCTGACGGTTCTCGCCAGAACGACCGCTACCTAAAATAAGCTGTAAGTAATCGATTAGGATCATCCCTAAGCCATGCTCCTGTTTTAAGCGGCGGCACTTAGAACGAATATCACTTATTCTTACCCCTGGCGTATCATCAATAAAGATACCTGTGTTGGAAAGGCTACCCATCGCCATCGTCAGTTTGCCCCAGTCATCATCTGTTAGTGTACCGGTACGAAGTCTTTGTGCATCAATATTCCCTTCGGCACACAATAGACGCATGACTAGCTGCTCTGCGCCCATCTCAAGACTAAAGATGGCAATATTTTCACCTGTTTTTTGTGCAACATTTTGCGCAACATTTAAAGCAAACGCGGTTTTACCTACGGAAGGACGTGCACCAACAATGATTAAGTCATTGCGCTGGAAACCAGCTGTCATTCTATCAAGCTCAATAAATCCTGTCTCAAGCCCCGTAATTTCCCCAGCATTCTGGTGCATTTGCTCAATATTGTCATACGTACGAACAAGGACATCTTTAATATTGTGGAAGGCCCCAGCATTTTTGCGCTGTGCAACAGCAAGGATATTTTTTTCTGCCTCACTTAAAAGTGCTTCGACCTCGTCTTCACGAGCATAGCCGTCAGAAGCAATCTCAGTTGCTGTCCGAATTAATCGTCGGAGCAAAGATTTTTCTTCTACGATTCTAGCATAATATTCGATATTAGCTGCTGTCGGCACAGAACTTGCCAATTCACTTAAATAACTTACTCCGCCTGTATCTTCGATTAGTTTCGCTGCAGCTAATTCCTCAGTTACCGTTACAAGGTCAACTACCTTACCTTCATCATTCAGCTTCAGCATCGCATTAAATATTTTTTGGTGAGAGGCACGATAGAAATCCTCTGGTATCAAGATTTCGGAAGCCACAGTTAAAGCAGAGGGCTCTAAGAAAATAGCACCTAAGACAGCTTGTTCAGCTTCAATATTTTGCGGTGGCAGACGATCTGCATATAAATCATTCATCTATCAAAGACCTCCTATTGTGAAGAGGATAATTAAATATATTAATAGTTTTAAAAACCTAATTATGTCCATAATGAAGAAAAGTGACCAGTCTAGACCGATCACATCACTTTGGAAAAAGTCAGTTCGCTTTTTCCTCATCAACTTTTATTATTTTAACATGTTTATCTGAAATTTGAACTGGAAATTACTTTACCTCTTTAACATGAACGGTTAACGTAGCTAGAACTTCATGGTGAAGTTTAACTGGAACCTTTGTATGACCTAAGGTACGAATGGCATCTGCTAATTCCATTTTTCGTTTATCGATTTTAATTCCGTGTTTCTTTTGAAGTTCTTCTGCAATTTGCTTTGTTGTAATCGATCCAAATAGGCGGCCACCTTCACCGGCCTTCGCGGATAACTCTACAGTTATTTTATCTAACTGCTCACCAAGCTTTTTTGCCTCAGCAAGCTCCTCAGCCGCACGTTTGTCTTCTTTTTTCTTTTGTCCCTCAAGCGTGCTGATGTTCGTATTATTTGCTTCGATTGCTAGGCCTTGCTTAATTAAGAAATTATGTGCATAACCATCAGCAACGTTCTTAATTTCACCTTTTTTTCCTTTTCCTTTTACATCCTTTAGAAAAATTACCTTCATTCCTTTTTCCCACCTTCAAAATAATCTTCAATTGCCAGCTTTAATTGTCTATCTGCTTCTGTTATGGATATCCCCATCAGCTGGGTGGCTGCGTTTGTCAGATGTCCGCCGCCTTGGAGTTTTTCCATGATTACTTGAACGTTGACATTGCCGAGCGACCTGGCACTAATTCCAATTAGCCCTTCATTACGCCTTGCAATGACAAACGAGGCTGCTACCCCATCCATAGTCAGGAGCGTATCTGCCGCTTGGGCTAGAAGGACTTGGTCATGAAGTTCATCTTCGCCGCCTTTGGCAATGGCAATTCCATCCCGGTAAAATGCAACCGATTCAATTAATTTAGCCCTTTTTATATACGTATTAACACTTTCCTTTAGGAACTTTTGAACGAGAATGGTATCTGCCCCTTGACCTCTTAAATAGGAAGCTGCGTCAAAGGTTCTAGCACCTGTTCGTAAGGTGAAACTTTTCGTATCCACCACAATTCCTGCGAGCAGTGCAGTTGCTTCTATCATTTCTATTTTACCGCGTTTTGGCTGATATTCAAGAAATTCAGTAACTAGCTCTGCTGTAGAAGAGGCGTATGGCTCCATATAAACAAGGACTGGATTTTCAATAAATTCTTCCCCGCGACGGTGATGGTCGATTACAACCACATTATCAATTCTATTCAGTAGTCGTTCTTCAATCACTAAGGCAGGTTTATGGGTATCAACGACCACCAATAATGTTTTTTCTGTTGAAATTTCCAATGCCTCTTCTGGACCAATAAATCGAGAAAATAATTGCTCTTGATGGCGGATTTCATCCATTAGCCTATGGACAGCACCATCCATTTCTTGCGAGTTTAAAACTATGTAGGCATCTTTTTGGTTCATTTGGGCAACTTTGTAGATTCCAATAGAGGACCCTATTGAATCCATATCGGGATTTTTATGTCCCATAATAATTACCTTATCACTAGCAGTAATTAAATCCTTTAGTGCATGGGAAATGACGCGGGCACGGACCCTTGTCCGTTTTTCAACTGGATTTGTTTTGCCGCCAAAGAACTTCACTTTGCCGTTAGGATGTTTGATCGCAACCTGATCGCCGCCTCTACCTAGAGCCAGGTCCAAGCTTGATTGCGCTAATACGCCTAATTCAGGCAACGAAGGGGTTCCAGCGCCTACGCCAATACTTAATGTAAAGGATATATTCTGCTTTGAAGTCATTTCTCTGACTTCATCAAGAACAGTAAATTTGCCCTTTTCCAATATTTGCAGAATCGCTTCATTAAAGACAGCAATAAATCGTTCAGATGAAACCCTTTTAATAAAAATACCATTTTCCTGGGCCCATTTATTTAGAGTTGAAGTAACCATGTTGTTAATGCTTCCACGCATTTGGTCATCCATGCCTTGCGTTAACTCATCATAATTGTCTAAAAAGATAGTCGCAATTACAGTCCGTTCATCATGATAAAGTTTTTCAATTTCCTTTTCTTCTGTGACATCAAAGAAGTAAAGGAGCTTTTCCTCACTTTTAAGAATGACTCGAAACTTTCGTTCATGAAGAGTAATAATTTCTGTTTCTACTTCCTGTTTAATTAACGGTATCAACGTATCAGCAATTTCATATAGAGATTTCCCAATAAGGGTATCTTCATCGAAATAAGAAGATAAAAAAGGATTTGTCCACTCTATAGAATACTCATCATTTATGAGCATAATCCCAATCGGCATTTCCATTAGTGCTTCTTCGCCAACCCTTTTCACTCTGTATGAAAGGGTTGAGATATATTCTTCCATCTCTTTCCTTTGGCTGGATTCAATGACTATCATATAGTACAGCGTCGGAATGATAAGAAACAATCCCACCAAACTAAGTATCCAATTATAGTAGGCCAGGACAATGAGCAGCACTACTGTAATGCCTATCAGCCCGTAAAAAGGGTATCGAATCGAGCGTTTTTCAATAAATGCAGGCAATTTTTTCAGCTCCTAAACAGTAGTCATCACTCTTTTTTATTAAAGCTTTTTCGTAAATCAAAGCCTAAATCAATTATACCTAATATCCCTACAATATAAAGGAAAATTGGAATGAGAAAAGAGACAATCGCTATTGTAATAGAAATGGCTTTCGAAAAACCCTTTTTGTCGAAGTAATAAAAGATAAATGTATAGCCCTGCAGGATCATCAAGAATTGTAGGATATAGGTCAAATTAATAATCGCCATATACCAGAATGTGCCCTCTTCTGGTTTCATCACCATACTAACGAGCAAAGTAAGAAGAAAGTAATATAATATGCTTTTTGGTAAGGTTATCTCTTTAAAACTTTTCCACTTTTCCACCTTAACCCCGAATCTTTTTATGATGGGGAAGGATATAAGCTGCATAACGAACACAATAAAAAAGGAAGAGAGAACAAATAAAGTTGGGATTAAAGTTTTAACTAGGTTTAATCCATTATTAAATTGTTCCATCACTTTCTCCGCGTCCTGTGTATTCCCGAAATTCTTTAGTAAGTCAGCTGAAACGTTAAGTGATTCTCGCATCATTTCAATCATTTCAGTAATCATATTGACCTTAAAAAGAACGATACTTGCCACGTAAATAATAATTAAATTAACTAAAAAGACGAGAGACCCCGTGATGAATAATACACCCATGTTCTTCTGTTTCTGAATTAAGTAGCCAATTACGACACCAGTTGTCCCATATGCAAGTGTTAATGGCAGTGACATAATGGTTCCTACAATAAACGAAAGGAGAAGGGAGGCAATAATAAAAACAACGATACTCTTCCCATCATTCTTCGCCCCAAATAGCATGAATGGTACTGCTAAAAATAAATTTACAATCATCCCAAGAAACGGGACATAAATCGTTAGTAATAATAAAACAGCAAAGGCAGCTAATAGAATAGCCCCTTCAGTAAGTTTTCGAACATTTTTCACTACTTCACCCCAATTATTTCAAAAAGCCTATTCCTTAATTTTAGCCAGTTCCGCTCTCCTATTCAACAAATCTGCAAGATAAAATAAAAAGACAGCAAGGGAAACCCCAGCTGCCTTTAGTCATTTCTTATTCTAGCTCCAGCGCCTAGGCGCTAACGCTTTATTATTCACCTGCAACGAATGGTAATAATGCCATTTGACGTGCACGTTTGATTGCAACAGTTAGTTTACGCTGATATTTAGCGCTTGTACCAGTTACACGACGTGGTAAAATCTTTCCACGTTCAGAGATGAATTTTTTAAGTAAATCTACATCTTTATAATCGATGCGTGAGATGCCATTTGCTGTGAAATAGCACACTTTACGGCGCTTCGCGCGTCCGCCTTTACGTCCTCCACCTGCCATGAAAATTCCCTCCTTTATTAAATGATTAACGATTTTAAAAGTTTACATTAAAATGGTAGATCATCATCGGAGATGTCTATCTGACCGTTACCAGAGAACGGATCATCATCCACTTTTGTAAAACCCTTATTATTGTTATTGTTATTGTTTTGATACTGTCGTTGATTCTGATTGCCGCCGCCATAAGGATTTCCTTGCGGTTCCCTAGGAGGAGCGCCGAAGTAATCATTGTCGCTTCTTCCGCCACCGCCGCCAGACGCATTTTTCGGTTCAAGAAATTGAACACTTTCTGCCTGAACTTCAGTAACGTAAACACGCTTACCATCTTGTCCTTCATAGTTGCGAGTTTGAATGCGGCCATCCACTCCTGCGAGACTGCCCTTTTTCAAGAAGTTTGCCACATTTTCAGCAGGTTTACGCCAAACAACACAATTAATAAAGTCTGCTTCACGCTCACCTGACTGACTAGAAAACGGACGGTTAACAGCTAAAGTAAAGGTAGCAACAGGAACCCCGTTTGGTGTATAACGCAAATCAGGATCTTTCGTTAAACGGCCAACAAGCACGACACGATTCATCATCAGAATCAACTCCTTTTCTTTTCGGAGAATGTTTCATGTGAAACATTCAACCAAAATGTATTTATATTAAGCTTCTTCTTTAATTACTAAATGGCGAATGATATCTTCGCTGATTTTCGCAAGACGAGAAAATTCTTGTACCGCGTCAGCTGAAGAGTTCGTTTTTACGATTTCGTAATAACCATCACGGAAATCGTTGATTTCGTAAGCTAAACGACGCTTACCCCAATCTTTTGTTTCAGCAGTTTCCGCACCGTTTTCAAGAAGAATTCCGTTGAAACGCTCTACAAGAGCCTTTTTCGCTTCGTCTTCAATGTTTGGGCGGATGATGTACATGATTTCGTACTTATTCATCACAGTCACCTCCTTTTGGTCTAAACGGCCCACTTTGGGCAAGGAGCAATTATTCATTACTCACAAGTTAAGATTTTATCATAGTTAATGACGAAAAGCAAGGTTGTTCACCATTTCTAGTTTTTTTCCTTAAAAGTCTTTCCATATAAAAAGCCTTGCAAACGCAAGGCTGACAATTCTACACATTGAAACGGAAGTGAATAACATCTCCATCTTTTACTATATACTCTTTTCCTTCTAAACGGACTTTCCCAGCTTCTTTAGCAGCATTATGGCTTCCTGCAGCTAATAAATCCTCGTATGAAACTGTTTCGGCACGAATAAATCCACGTTCAAAATCAGAGTGAATAATTCCCGCACATTGGGGAGCTTTCATGCCATGTCTGAATGTCCATGCACGAACTTCCTGCACACCAGCTGTGAAATACGTTGCTAATCCAAGCAAGTTGTAGGCAGCACGAATTAATTGATCAAGCCCTGATTCTTCAATTCCAAGCTCTTCAAGGAACATTTGCTTTTCTTCGCCTTCTAGCTCAGCAATTTCTTCCTCAATCTTTGCACAAACTACGATTACTTCAGCATTATCTGCTGCTGCAAATTCACGAACCTTTTGTACATATTCGTTTCCAGATGGATCCGCGACATCGTCCTCACCAACATTTGCTACATATAAAACAGGCTTAATGGTTAAAAGATGAAGCATTTTGGCAATTTTCATTTGTTCATCAGTAAATTCAACCGTACGAGCTGGCTTTTCAGCTTCAAAAGCTTCGCGTAGCATAGAAAGCACTTCAAATTCCGCTGCAGCTTCTTTATCTTTTTGCTTCGCTAATTTTTCGACACGGCTAATTCTTTTTTCAACAGACTCCATGTCAGCAAGAATTAACTCTAAGTTAATGACTTCGATATCGGAAATAGGATCTACTTTTCCTGATACGTGGGTAATGTTATCGTCTGCAAAACAGCGGACAACCTGACAAATAGCGTCTACTTGACGGATGTGAGATAGAAATTTGTTCCCTAGTCCTTCACCTTTACTGGCACCTTTAACAATCCCTGCAATATCAGTAAATTCAAAAGCTGTAGGAACTGTTTTTTTCGGCTGCACAAGTTCAGTTAGTTTTGTTAAGCGGTGATCAGGTACTTCTACGATTCCTACGTTAGGATCAATCGTACAAAATGGGTAGTTTGCTGATTCAGCCCCAGCCTGTGTAATTGCATTAAATAAAGTAGACTTTCCGACATTCGGTAAACCTACAATTCCTGCTGTTAATGCCATAAAATTCACTCCTCTAAAATCTAATCTATTTTAATAAAATAATGTCCGTAATTTTTAAAAAGCCTCTCACAATTATAGGCATTAGAAGCTAAAAAGACAAGAACAACAAAAACTGGTGCCCTAGACACCAGTTAGTTTACTTTTTCAATATTCACTAGGCAATCGTACAAGGTACTGCCAAGACCATTATCGGATTCTCCGCTTGATGTTAGATTATTAACAGAGCCCCCGAACCTTTTCCAGATCCCTTCATCAATATTAATGGTGTTAGGATGTGCTTTTGGCAGAATTGAAAGATATCCTTTAACTTCGCCGCGATCATTCCAAACTCGTACCGAATCACCATCCATCAGGTGATGTTCATCCGCAATATTTCTAGCAACCTCAACCTTTAGCTGAGTTGATTTGGAAAAAAGATGGTAGTTTTGCGAATGGTTTGACCTTAGTGGATGAATGGTTAATAAGTTATAAGGAAATTTCTTAGCTAGCTCTGGTTTGTTCCATTTTGATTCTTCCGGTACAGCTAACTTCAGCTGACCCAAGGCACCCTTATTTATAGCTGTAAACTCATATTTTCCAGATGGCGTTTTAAACTGGAAATCATCCCACGGAACTGGTTTGACTGGCAATTCTAAGTTATGGTTTTCCTTCAGTTTATCAAGTGACAGTCCTTTTTTAGATAATGACTGTAAAGACATTTCCAGCCACTGATCTCTTGAAAACTGAAAATCGTCCCCAAATCCTAGTCTCTCAGCAAGCTGTGTCCAAATCCATAAATCAGACTTGGCTTCACCAGGGGCTGAAACGAGCTTCGGTCCGTAATTCACATAATGGTGATACATAGAAGAATAATAAAGGTCTTCTTCCTCAAAAACAGTGGTGGTTGGCAGGATATAATCTGCTAGTCGAGCGGTATCTGTCATAAATTGCTCAATCACAACCAGTTTTGAAACAGATGAAAAAGCCTTTTCTACGATTGATGAATCCGGCACCTGTGTTAAAGGATTCCCACAGGTTACCACAATCATTTTAATTTCTGGATCCGTTGCCGAAAGCACTTCCTCGGCCTGCTTCATAATTGAAAACTGTCGATGTTTCTCCCTCCGGTTGCTGAGCGTTAGTTTTGAAATATCAAAGCTTTGCCCTACTTGCAGGTTAGCGTAGTTAGCACCACCGCCAGGTAATCCAATATTGCCGCTTATCGCTGCAAGAGCGTCAATCAAGCGAATTGTATTCCCGCCATTTTTATAACGCTGCAGACCAAGTCCCATAAACGTAGAGGTAGGTTTATCAGCAAAGACGTTTGCTAATAGCTGTATCTGCTCTACGGACACTTCCGTCATTTTACTAATTTTTTCTATAGAAATACTCTCAATCAGCTTCTCTAAATCCTCAAAGCCATATGAATAGTGTTCAATAAATGCACGATCTTCAAGTCCTAAATGTAGAATTTCCTTTATGATTCCTGCAGCCAGTAAACCATCCATTCCAGGTTTTACGGATATATATTCATCTGCTATTTTCGCAGTTGCATTGAATAATGGATCAATAACATAAATTTTTGCTCCCTTTTTCTTTGCTTCAAGGAGTTTTTCATAAAAATGCATATTTGTCCGCGCTACATTTCTTCCCCAAATGACAATGTTTTTACTTTTTAAAACATCCTCTGGTTCATGGGCATAAGCGTCGCCAAAATCCCACTTTTGCGCCTCAATTCCAGCACCCCAACAGAGGGAACCATAAAGCTCTGTTACCCCGCCATAAGCATTAAAAAAACGTTGATCTAGATTTTTAAGTACCCCGTTGTTCGCATAGTCATGACTATGGAGGACAGCTGTGGAACCATATTCTTCTTTTATTTCCTTCAACTGTAAGGCAATCTCATCAAGAGCCTGTTCCCATGGAATTTGCTTAAATTCTCCGTTCACCTTTTTTAAAGAATATAGAATCCGTTCAAGTGAATTCGTCCTTGTTTCTAGCATTCTGCCCCTGCCGCAAATTTTCCCCTTAGTAATGGGGTGGGAGGGATCACCTTCAACTTTTATTACTTTATCGTTCTCTACCGTTACATGAAAACCACAGCTGTCCCAGCAATTCAACGGACACGCCGATTTCACTATACTTGCCACTACTCCACCCCCAGAACAATCTCTACTTTTTAAATAGAATAATACAGTTAACCAAAAAAAAGAAGCATAAACTATTGTTCATGCTTCACCAATATTTTCTTCATTTTCCTTGAAAATTCACGTCTTGGAATCATTACGCTATGTTCGCATCCCTCACATTTGATCCGAATGTCCATTCCCATACGAATAATCTTCCAGCGATTGGTTCCGCATGGATGCTGTTTTTTCATTTCTACGACATCATTTAACCCAAATTCTTTTTCTTCCATTGAATACCTCTCCTTTTAAACACTAGGTTCATTGATATTTCCAGAATTCTTTGAGTACATGACCATACGTGGATATGGAATTTCAATTCCATGCTCATCTAAACATTGTTTGATATCTCTTTTTATATCCCTAGAAACAGCTGCATGCTTCATTGGCAATGTTTCTGCAACAACTCGTAATACAATCTCTGATGGTCCTAACGTTTGAATGCCTAAAAGCTCAGGTGTCTTTGTTAAGGCCTCGTATTGTTCGGGCATTTTTTCAAGTAAATCCCTTATAATCCTCTGCGTTTTTTCTATATCCTCTTCATAAGCAACGGATATATCGATAATTGCAAGGCTGTTATTTAAAGAGAAATTCGTCACCTGAATGATACTTCCATTCGGAAGGATGTGAACTTCTCCCGTCCAACTTTTTAACTTTGTTGTTCTTAAACCAATAGCTTGAACAGTTCCTTCAAACTGGTCAATTCTTACATGGTCCCCTACTGAAAACTGATCTTCAAAAATAATAAAGAAACCAGTAATGACATCTTTTACAAGACTCTGTGCGCCAAAACCAACGGCGAGCCCAACAACCCCTGCACCTGCAATTAAAGCTTTTACATCAATCGTTAGGACAGAGAGAATCATCATAATAGCAATAAAATAAACCACATATGTAAGAACATTATCAAGAAGTTTTGCTAACGTTTCTTCCCTTCGTTCTGATGTCTTAAGCGGAGATCGAGTTCTTAGTTTAAAAACATTATCAATGGCCATACTTCCCAATTTAATTAAGATTTTAGCAACAATCATAATCACAATTATTTTTAATAAACCTTCCCCTATGGCCATCCATGTATCTTCATTTTGGAATTTATCCGTATATCTTTGAATAATCCTTTGTGTAGAAGTCATATTAACATCCTTTCCTCTGACCCTGGTGAATCACACTTATTTTATCAATTTTCCCTTATAGTTCATAGTATTGTGATTTATTTCCTTTTTCAACGGGAATATCTTTGAGAACCCATGTATAGATTTTCGGAATTTTCCGTATAATAGTAAAAATATGCAAACAAATAATGATCACAATTAAGGAGTGTACGTATGAATCTGAAACCTAGTTTCTTTGATAGGAGGGCCAATACTGGGCGGATACCCCATGATGACTTTCAGGCTGTTGAAAATTTAGCTATGGAATTGCTTAAGTTCCTGCCTCCAGCTTCTCATCGTCCAATCGTATTTGTTTGTATTGGAACAGACCGCTCGACCGGAGATTCATTAGGACCACTTGTTGGATCATTTTTAGAGGAGAGGGACGTCCCTTCATTTCATGTTTACGGTACGTTAGATGAACCCATTCATGCGGTAAATTTGGGAGATCGGCTAAAGGAAATAGCATTAAAACATCATAACCCCTATATTATTGGTATCGATGCTTGTTTAGGCCGAATGAAGAATGTTGGAGTGATTCAGGTTTGTGACGGACCTGTTAAACCTGGAGCGGGTGTAAACAAAGAGCTTCCGGCAGTCGGTGATATTCACATAACAGGGATTGTCAACGTGAGTGGCTTTATGGAGTTTTTTGTCTTACAAAATACCCGATTAAACCTGGTAATGAAAATGGCAAAAACCATTGCAAATGGGATTTATCAGGCAAGTATTCTCCATTCCAAAGGAAGACTGCAGGAATTGATTCAAGAGGAGCAAAAAAAGACGAATTAAAAGAGCAGCCGGAATAAGCCAAGTTGCTCTTTTTCACTTACAAATATTGTATATTTTCACATAAATACATTGTATAAATACAGAACAGTCACAATAAAACCTGTCACAACAATAGCAGGGAGGAGGTTAGCAACCTTTATTTTTACTAATCCAGTTAAATTTAGCCCGATAGCAAAAATCATAACCCCGCCGGTTGCTGTCATTTCAACAATAAATTGGTCCATCAACACTTGGGGGATAAAGGTATTTATTTGGGTGGCGAATAAAGCAATCAACCCTTGATAGAGCATGACTGGAATTGCAGAAAAAATGACACCCACTCCAAGGGTTGTTGTTAATATAATGGACGTAAAACCATCAATGAGCCCTTTGGTATACAAGACGTCATGGTCACCACGGATCCCGCTATCAAGTGCTCCGATGATTGCCATAGCCCCAATCACAAAGATTAAGGTAGCCGTAACAAAACCTTCTGCTATACTGCCTTTTCCATTTGAACCCATTTTGCTAGAACCGAGTTTATTTTCCAGCCAAAGACCCAGTTGATTCAGCTTTTCTTCCAATTGCATGAGCTCTCCTAAAACAGCTCCCATGACTAAACTAATGATGACAATAAGAAAGTTTTCACTTTTCAACCCCATTTGCAGTCCTAAAACAATTACTGATAAACCTATTGCATACATAACCGTTGTTTTCATGCTTTCCGGAATTCGGTTTAAGAGCTTTCCAATTAGCACACCAATAATAATTAACAACCCATTCACAAGCGTCCCTAATAAAAACATCTGTTATTCACCTATTCTTCGCATCTCGAAATTAATAATAGTATTAAACTATCATTTTTTAGTAAAATTGGAAAGCTATTTTTTAATATGACTGTGTTATATAAACCTGCTGATTTCCGCTCCAACCAACAGGGTGCTAACTCAAAATTCAGCTTTAACACAGCCTTTTTATAAAAAAATAAACCATCCATTGATGGTTTAAAGTGATTCTTCTTGACCTAACATTTCTAAAATACGTTCTAAATCCTCTTTAGAAAAGAATTCAATTTCAATTTTACCTTTATTTTTAGACTGTTTAATGTTTACAGTCGTTCCAAATCGTTCTCGAAGGGAGTGTTCACGTTCCTGGATGAATATATCCCTTTTCTTTTCAGGCTTTTTTGTTTCACGTGGAACATTTTCATTTAGATGTTGAATGATTTTTTCCAATTGACGAACATTCAATGATTCCTGAATAATTTTATCTACTAAAGCTGGCAGCTTCGCCTTTTGACGTAATCCTAAAAGCGCACGGCCATGGCCCATCGAGATTTTCCCATCTGAAATCAGCTCCTGAATTTTAGCAGGAAGAGAGAGCAGCCTGATATGATTTGCTACATGTGGACGACTTTTCCCTAAACGCTTTGCTACTTCTTCTTGAGTGAATTTCAACTTTTCCATTAAAGTTTGGTAAGCTTGTCCCTCTTCAATTGGATTCAAATCTTCACGCTGCAGATTTTCTAAAACTGCTAATTCCATCATCTGCTGTTCTGTTAACTCTCTGACAACAGCTGGGACAGTTGTTAACTTTGCTTCTTTGGCTGCTCGGAAACGTCTTTCACCTACAACAATTTCATACCCTTTAATACTTTTCCTAACAACAATAGGCTGAAGAATTCCATGCTCTAAAATAGAGTCTTTTAATTCATCAATGGCCTCTTGTTGGAAGGTTTTCCTAGGCTGGTAAGGGTTGGGACGCAATTCTTTCAAACTTATTTCTTGGACAGTCTCTTCCTTACCGGCTTCGATAGTTGTAAAAAATGCATTTATGCCTTTTTTTCCTAGACCTTTAGCCATTTGAGACCACTTCCTTTGCTAGATCTAAATAAACTTCTGCGCCTCGTGATTTTGAATCATACGTAATAATTGGTTCGCCATGGCTTGGGGCCTCACTTAGACGTACATTTCTTGGAATAATGGTTTTATATACTTTATCTTGAAAATACTTCTTCACTTCTTCGATTACTTGAATGCCTAAATTAGTTCGGGCGTCGAGCATCGTTAATAACACGCCTTCTATTTTCAAGTCTTGATTTAGGTGTTTTTGCACTAGTCTAACAGTATTTAATAACTGACTCAAACCTTCTAAAGCATAATATTCACATTGGACAGGGATTAACACAGAGTCAGAAGCTGTTAAGGAATTAAGTGTTAACAATCCTAATGAAGGCGGACAATCAATAATTATATAATCAAATTGATCTTTCACTTCTTCAAGTGCACGCTTTAATCGAACTTCCCTTGAGATAGTTGGAACGAGCTCAATCTCCGCTCCTGCAAGCTGTATAGTAGCTGGAATCGCATATAAATTTTCAACACATGTTGGCTTAATAACATCCTTTGCTTCCACATCGTCTACTAAAACATCATATATACACTGTGCTACATCTGCCTTTTCGATCCCAATTCCGCTCGTTGCATTCCCCTGTGGATCAATGTCTACTAATAAAACCTTTTTCCCAATGTATGCTAAGCAGGCGCCTAGATTGACAGAGGTAGTTGTCTTTCCAACTCCGCCCTTTTGATTCGCGATTGCAATCGTTTTGCCCACGATGTCACCTACCTTGTTTCAAATAAATTACTTACATTCTACTCAAATAGCCGATACAAATATAAATAGTTACGTAAATGTAAACATAAATTAAACTTGTTTTCTAGCAAATATTAAATTTCCATGCTATTTATTTTAACATGAAACTGATTTGTTGTTATTTTTTTTCATAAAATATTAATGGCGAATCAAAGTAATCATTAACACAATTTTACAATTTATTCTAAACCTTCACAGATAAATACAAAAATAAAAACCAAACTGCTTATAGTCTGGTTCCATTTTAAGAATATATTATTTTTTCTTTGGAATTTTTATTGTAAATTGATAGTACTCTTCGAATTCTTCTTCTTGTGAGTCAAGAGTGATTCCATTATCTGACACCATTGTCAGCGATTGCCTTATGGTATTTACAGCAATTCTCATATCTTTACTAAAAGCTTTTCTTTTTGGTTTCGGTTTTTGATTCTTTTCTTCTAGCAGCCGGGCCACTCGATCCTCCGTTTGCTTTACATTAAGATTTCTTTCAATAATATCCTGTAAAAGCAATACCTGTTTCTCTGGGTTTTTAAGTGGAATAAGTGCTCGGGCATGCCGTTCTGTTATTTCTTTGTTTAACAAGGATTCTTGGATTGGCTGAGGCAGCTTTAGAAGCCGGAGCTTATTGGCTACTGTCGATTGACCTTTTCCAAGACGCTGAGCAAGAGCTTCTTGCGTTAAGTTATGTAGCTCGAGCAGCTTGCCATAGGCGATAGCCTCTTCAATCGGAGACAGCTCTTCCCGTTGTAAATTTTCAATTAATGCCACGGAAGCCGTTTCGGTATCAGAATAATTTTTTATAATTGCTGGTGCTTCATCCCAGCCCAGCTTCTTCATCGCACGCCAGCGGCGCTCACCGGCAATAATTTCATAATTTCCATCAAACTGTCGGACCACAATTGGCTGAATGATTCCGTGTGTATGGATTGTTCGTGATAATTCCTCTATTTTTTCATCGTCGAATACGGTTCGAGGTTGAAAACGGTTAGGAACAATCGATTCAATCGGAATCTTTTTAATTTCTTCATTTCGTTCAACATCTAGCTCTTGTTCTAGCTCTTTTTCAAACTCTTTCTCTAACTCAACCTTTTGATCTCCCTTTTCGCCGAGGCCAAAAAAGCGTGAAAACGAATTCTTCATCCCCAACACCACCTTTACGAAACTCCCTATTACTTATTCTCTATTATATCGTTTTCTTCCTGCCAAACCTGCAGTTTTATTTATACAAAAATTTCCTTCACTATTCGATTGGCATTTTACCAGGTGTCCCTGGTTTTCGTGGATACTTTTTCGGCGTTTGTTTTTCCTTTTTAATCACAAGAATGTTTCTTTCACTTTCTTCCATAGGCAGCGTGAAAGTATGCATTTGCTCTAATTTTCCTCCTAGAGTTTTTATCGCCTTTTGACCGACAGTTAACTCATCGTTTGCATGTGCGGCCTTCATCGCGATAAAATGTCCCCCTACTTTTGCAAGAGGAAGGCAAAGTTCACTAAGAACAGACATTCTTGCAACAGCCCTAGCCGTTACAAGGTCATATGACTCACGGTGAGCTGGATTTACACCGAAGGTCTCAGCGCGGTCGTGAATGAAATGAACCTTTTCCAATTTTAATACATTTGCTAAATGATTTAAAAAAGTAATGCGTTTATTTAATGAATCCACGATGGTTACCTCTAAATGAGGAAATGCAATTTTTAATGGGATACTAGGAAATCCCGCACCTGCACCTACATCACAAAGATGAAGGTGCTGCGTGAAGTCAAAGTAAAATGCAGCAGAAATGGAATCATAAAAATGTTTTAAGTAGACATCCTCTTGATCTGTGATGGCAGTTAAGTTCATTTTTTCATTCCACTCTACTAAAGTGTGAAAGTATTTATCAAATTGATCTAGCTGCTCATCGCTAAGGGCAATCCCCTTCTCTAGAAGCATGGCTTTGAATTGTTCGATGTTCATCCGCAAAACTTCCTCTTTTTGTAAAAATTATAAGCTTTATTAAAGGTTTCTGTTGATTTCCGCCCAGCCCCGTACTCCCGCAGGAGTCTTCGTGCCTTCCGCTCCAATCAACAGAGTGCCAAAATGAATTATTAGCTTTAAATAGCCTACTTATTAATTACTCGTTCTAGACACTTTACCTTGCTCCAAATACACAAGAAGAATCGATATATCGGCTGGGTTTACACCAGAGATTCTAGAGGCTTGGGCAAGTGATAATGGTTTGATTTGTTTTAACTTTTGTTTTGCTTCCGTTGCAAGACTTGATATCGCATCATAATCAATATTCTCAGGGATTTTCTTATTTTCCATTTTTTTCAAGCGTTCAACCTGCTGAAGTGATTTTTCAATATATCCTTCATACTTAACTTGAATTTCAACCTGCTCTTTTATATCTTGATCTAATTCCACTTCACTCGGTACTAGACTTTGGATGTGTTCATAGGTCATTTCAGGCCGTTTCAATAGATCAGAAGCAAGAATCCCATCCTTAAGCTCACTGCCGCCAATGCTTCGAATAAGCTTTTGAACTTCGGTGGAAGGTTTCAATCTAACGGATGAAAGTCTTTCCTTTTCCGCTTCGACCGCCGCTTTTTTAGCTAAAAACCTTTGATAACGTTCTTCAGTTATTAATCCAATGGAATAACCAATATCTGTTAATCGTAAGTCTGCATTATCATGGCGTAAAAGAAGGCGATATTCTGCTCTTGAAGTCAGCAGACGATACGGTTCATTTGTTCCTTTTGTAATTAGATCGTCAATTAACACACCAATATAAGCATCTGAACGACTTAAGATTAATGGTTCTTTTCCAAGTGCATTCAGCCCGGCATTAATTCCAGCAATAATTCCTTGTCCCGCTGCTTCTTCATACCCTGAAGTTCCATTAATTTGACCAGCAGTAAAGAGGTTCTTTACCACCTTTGTTTCAAGTGTCGGCCAAAGCTGAGTCGGGTCAATTGCATCATACTCAATCGCATATCCAGATCTCATCATTTGCACATTCTCTAGCCCTGGAATGGTTTTGAGAATTTGCTGCTGAACATCTTCAGGTAAGCTCGTTGATAAACCCTGTACATACACCTCTTGCGTTTTTCTTCCTTCTGGTTCAAGGAAGATTTGGTGGCGCGGCTTATCATTAAAACGAACCACTTTATCTTCAATGGATGGACAATATCGCGGACCTGTTCCTTTAATCATTCCGGAATACATTGGTGAACGGTGAAGATTTTGATCAATTAAGGTATGTGTTTGTTCATTTGTATACGTCAACCAACAAGGTAACTGGTCAGTGATATACTTAGTTGTTTCATATGAAAAAGCTCTCGGAACTTCATCCCCAGGCTGAATTTCCGTTTTACTGTAATCAATCGTATGACTATTAACGCGCGGAGGAGTTCCTGTCTTAAAACGAACGAGGTCAAATCCCAGCTCCTCTAAATGCTCTGATAACTTAATCGATGGCTGTTGGTTATTGGGACCACTTGAATACTTTAATTCTCCGAGAATGATTTCACCGCGGAGGTACGTCCCAGTTGTTATGACGACTGTTTTGGCACGGTAAATTGCACCTGTTTTCGTAATTACCCCAACACAGACGCCGTCCTCAACAATAAGTCTTTCAACCATACCTTGAAGGAGCGTTAAATTAGGTGTTTCTTCAATTGTTTTCTTCATTTCATACTGGTAGTCGACTTTATCCGCCTGTGCCCGCAGTGCACGCACTGCTGGACCCTTCCCTGTATTCAACATTCTCATCTGTATATATGTTTTATCGATATTTCTGCCCATTTCGCCGCCCAGTGCATCTATTTCCCGGACAACAATTCCTTTTGCCGGTCCTCCGATGGATGGATTACATGGCATAAAGGCCACCATATCGAGGTTAATGGTGATCATTAATGTTTTGGCACCCATACGTGCCGCCGCGAGGCCAGCCTCACAGCCTGCATGACCAGCTCCAATGACGACAACGTCAAAATTACCTGCTTCGTATGACATCTCTTTCCTCCTCTTTCTAACTCTACCGTTTAGTTCCAGCACTTAGCCCCTCGAGGTCACTATTAGTCCAGCGTTTGTCGAGGCTGAACGAGAGCTTCGGCTTTTCCTATTTTCCTAAACAGAACTGTGAAAATAACTGGTCAATTAGGCTTTCGTGCACACTATCACCAATAATTTCCCCAAGAATCTCCCATGTTCTCGTAACATCTATTTGGACGATATCAATGGGGGTCCCCATTTCTACTCCATTAATTGCTTCCTCTATCGTATGCAAGCTTTGTCCAATCAACGCAATGTGGCGGCTGTTGGATAAGTAGGTCATATCGCCTGTCTCAATTGACCCTGCAAAGAATAAGGAGGATATAGCTTCTTCAAGCTCATCAACCCCGCTCTCCTCCAATAATGAAGTCGTAACAATTTTATGCTCTGCCGCCAGTTGCTTTACACGTTCCATATCTATTTGCTGCGCTAGGTCTGTCTTATTAACGATGACTATAACATCCATTCCTTTAACAGCCTCAAAAAGATTTTCATCCTCTTTTGTAAATTGATCAGCATAATTTAGCACTAACAATATTAAATCTGCTTCCTTTAAAACCTGTCTAGACTTTTCTACTCCAATTCGTTCAACAATATCTTCCGTCTCTCTTATACCCGCTGTATCTAATAGTCTTAGCGGTACTCCGCGAACATTGACATATTCTTCAATCACATCACGGGTTGTCCCTGGAATATCGGTAACAATCGCTTTATTTTCTTGAACCAGACTATTTAATAACGATGATTTTCCGACGTTTGGGCGCCCAACAATTACCGTTGAAAGACCTTCACGAAGTATTTTTCCTTGCTGAGAAGTTTGGAGCAGCTTTTTTAACTCATCACGAACATAGATGGCTTTTTCTAACAACATTTTATGTGTCATTTCTTCAACATCGTCATATTCGGGGTAATCTATATTTACTTCGACATGCGCAAGTATTTCTAAAATTTCCTGACGCAAGCCCCTAATTAACTTTGATAACCGGCCTTCCATTTGTCCTAAAGCCACATTCATTGCACGATCCGTTTTGGCTCTGATTAAATCCATTACTGCCTCTGCTTGGGATAAATCAATCCGGCCATTTAAAAACGCTCGTTTGGTGAATTCACCTGGTTCAGCCAGCCTGGCACCATAGGCCAATACATGCTGCAAAACCCGATTAACAGAAACAATCCCACCGTGACAATTTATTTCAACTACATCCTCTTTTGTAAAAGTTTTTGGGCCCTTCATAATCGATACCATTACTTCCTCTATTACTTGCTCCGTCTTGGGGTCAACTAAATGACCATAATGGATCGTATGGGTTGGAACCTCCGTTAACCTTTTACCCGAGATGCTTCGAAAAATTTGATCAGCGATCTTAATGGAATCATCGCCACTCAACCGTACTATTGCAATTGCTCCCTCACCCATCGGTGTAGATATGGCAGCTATCGTATCGAATTCCATTACTTTCACCACTCTTTATAAAATTAATCTATATAAAAACGAAGTATTTTACTCCAAATTATTAGAATACCACATCTAGTCTCGTCTGAAAAACTAGAAATCCCTGAGTTTATTTATCCACAGCCTATAAAATGTCTACCTATTATTTTAACTTATCCACATGTGAATAACAATAAAACAAGAGATTTCATATTATTGTTAACAAAAGACTTTTAAATTTAAATTTTGACAACGTAAAAAAAGACATCCTTCGAAAAGGATGTCTTTCATTCATCTTATTTAACCGGCGAGATTACGATATGTCTATGTGGATCTGAACCATCTGAAAAAGTTTTTACCCGTTTATTATCGGATAAAGCTGTGTGAATGACTTTACGCTCGTATGAAGGCATCGGCTCCAAAGCAACATCCTTGCCTGTTTTTATCGCCTTAAGTGCAAGACGATGGGCTAATTGGATCAGCGTATCATTTCTTCGATTTCGATAATCTTCAGCATCTAAAATAACGGTTAAGTATTGGTTAGAAAAACGGTTAATAATTAGTTGTGTTAAATATTGCAGCGAATTCAATGTTTGTCCTCTTTTTCCAATTAAAAGAGCAATCTTCTCTCCGGTCATAACAAATAGAACTTGTTTGCCATCACGTTTAATTTCGATGTCGATAGGCGCTCCCATTTGTTCACTAACCTGAAGCAGAAACCTTTTTGCCTCATCAATTGGGTCAATAATAACCGTAACCTTAACGACTGCTGGACGTGAACCAAAAATCCCAAAAATGCCTTTTTTACCTTCATCGATTATAGCAACATCTGTGCGGTCTTTTGTTGTCTTTAATTGAGCTAAAGCTGATTCCACTGCTTCTTCGACTGTTTGTCCGGTAGCAGTTACTTGTTTCACTTTTTTGCTCCTCCCGCTTTACCGGATTCTTGGGTCTTTCTCAAGTCCGGTCCTTTAATGAAATAGGTCTGCACAATCATAAAAATATTACCTACTACCCAATACAAAGAAAGAGCTGCAGGGAAATTAAAAGCAAAAACGACAATCATAATCGGCATCATCCAAAGCATCATCGCCATTTGCGGGTTATGCTCTTGTCCGGCCATCATCAATTTTTGCTGAATAAATGTTGTGATACCAGCAATGATCGGCAGAAGATAAAATGGATCTTTATCACCAAGGTCGAACCAAAGAAAGCTATGATCTGCAATCTCTCTTGTTCGTGAAATCGCATGATAAAATCCAATTAGGATAGGCATTTGGACGATTAATGGAAAACATCCAGCCATTGGATTTACTCCGTGCTTTTGGAAAAGAGCCATCGTTTCCTGTTGTAATTTCTGCTGTGTCTTCTGGTCCTTAGAGCTGTACTTTTCTCGAAGCGCCTTCATTTCTGGCTGCAACGCCTGCATTGCTTTCGAGCTTCTAGTTTGTTTAATCATCAGTGGCAAAATTGCCAAACGAATTAATATCGTAACTACAATCAGTGATAATCCAAAACTTCCACCTAATATTTCTGCACCTTTTACAATGACCCAGGAAAGTGGATAAACAATGTATTCATTCCAAAATCCAGTACTTTCAGCATTAATTGGCTTATTAATTTCTGTACATCCTGATAAAAACAAAAACACAGAAACAATGCCAAGTAAAAGTAATATTCGTTTCTTCAACCGAATTTTCCTCCTTGAACAATAGATATACTAGTTAAGTATGAATAGTTTTTATAGTAATGATATCTCTGTGGTATTTTTCATAGGTATTTTACCATCTTTTATCATAATTTTCCTCTAAATTAGGAGTGCTCATGATTATTTTTGCAAATTATTTTTTCTTTAAAACTTTTCCAACCTTAAAAACATGGGTTAAACTCTTTTTAATTTCAAAAAAATCCATTTCCGCTGCAGGTTTTCTCGCAATAATCACGTAATCATTCCCCGGAACCAGTTGATCAGATAGTTCAAAAACAGCTTGTCTTATGTATCTTTTTATTTGATTTCTCATCACAGCATTTCCTATCTTCTTACTTACGGACAGACCAATTCTAAAATAGTCTTGTTCTTCTTTCTTTAGACTATAGACAACGAATTGCCGATTAGCGAATGACTGACCTTTTTGAAATGCCTCTTGAAATTCTTTATTTTTCTTTACCCGTAATTCTTTCTTCATAGAAAACACCTTCCATCTACATTAGAAAGATTTTATTAGAAAAAAGACCACTGATGTTTCAGTGGCCTAAGCTGATAATACTTTTCTTCCCTTTTGACGACGGCGTGCTAGAACTTTACGTCCATTTGCACTGCTCATACGACTACGGAAACCGTGAACTTTACTATGCTTACGTTTATTTGGTTGATACGTTCTTTTCATATATGACACCTCCCTGAGGAATAGCTGTTAAAGACAGTCTAATTTATTATAAAGACGGACCCTCATATTGTCAACTACCCTTACTATATTGTTCCCCAGTCAAAAAATCTTTACGCCTAGATCGACTTTCACGAATTAAACTTGGTAATCGCAATCTTCGTTTTTAAAAATTACCTGTGGATATTTTTTTCGACTTTTTTTCCATCGTTTCACAAGATATTGACAGTTTTTGCACAGGAGCCACTACTTGTGGACAAGTTTTAACCACATATTGTTACAGTTGTGGATAAACGGTGAAAAGGCATTGCACACCTGTCTTTTATCTGATATTATATTTGTGTTTTCACTCTGAATAACTTCGTCTCTAAAATATGTTATCCACAAATTGTGGATAAGGTGTGGACAAGTTATTCTAGCATACTGCAGAAACTTGTCCACAAGCCGTGGATATTGTCGAAACTCCACTTTATTTCCTATAATATGTTTTTCCACAACCATTGTTTCGTATATTTATAAATTAGTAGGTTGTACAGCTTGTATAACATTGTTTTTTCACGGAACTGTTATCAAATTTGTTATGTGGCTTCATGAGGATACTTCATAACTCTTTGTGAAAAAATATCTATATATATGGAGTTTAGACAGAAACGAACCTGCAAATGCATTTGAATAATAGATAGATAAAAAAAGGAGGGACAACCCGTTGGAGAATATTGCGGATCTTTGGAATGCTGCTCTAGCCAATATTGAGAAGAAGATTAGCAAGCCCAGTTTTGACACCTGGCTGAAGTCCACAAAGGCCCATTCCCTTCAAGGCAATCTACTTGTGATCACTGCTCCAAATGAATTTGCACGAGATTGGCTCGAGGAGCGCTACTCCCAGTTAATTGCAGGCATCCTGTATGAAATTACTGGAGAAGAGCTTTCTGTTAAGTTCATTATTCCGCAAAATCAAAAAGAGGAAGACCCTGATTTACTATTGCCTGCTAAAAAGGCCAAAAAAGAGGATGATCAACATGATTTTCCGCAAAACATTTTAAATCCAAAGTATCTTTTTGATACGTTCGTTATTGGTTCGGGTAACCGATTTGCTCATGCTGCATCTCTAGCAGTAGCTGAGGCACCCGCAAAAGCATACAATCCCTTATTTATTTATGGGGGCGTTGGTTTAGGCAAAACACACTTAATGCATGCAATTGGTCATTATGTTTTAGAACATAAACCTAACGCCAAGGTAGTTTATTTGTCCTCTGAGAAATTCACGAACGAATTTATTAATTCTATTCGTGATAATAAGGCTGTCGAATTCCGCAATAAGTATCGAAACGTTGATGTGTTACTAATTGATGATATTCAATTCTTAGCTGGAAAAGAATCAACACAAGAGGAATTTTTCCATACTTTTAATACTCTTCATGAAGAAAGCAAGCAAATCGTCATCTCAAGTGACCGTCCGCCGAGGGAAATTCCAACACTTGAGGACCGCCTGCGTTCACGTTTTGAATGGGGATTAATCACGGATATTACTCCTCCAGATCTAGAAACAAGAATTGCAATTTTACGGAAAAAGGCAAAGGCAGAAGGATTAGATATACCAAATGAGGTTATGCTCTATATCGCTAATCAGATTGATACAAATATCAGAGAGCTTGAGGGAGCATTAATCCGTGTCGTTGCCTATTCTTCCTTAATCAATAAAGATATTAACGCTGATCTAGCTTCTGAAGCATTAAAGGACATTATTCCCAGCTCAAAGCCTAAGGTTATTACCATTCTTGACATCCAGAGAACTGTCGGGGAGCACTTTAGTGTGAAACTTGAAGATTTTAAAGCGAAGAAGCGAACAAAATCTGTAGCCTTCCCAAGACAAATTGCCATGTATTTATCACGCGAATTAACCGATTATTCTTTACCAAAGATAGGAGAAGAGTTCGGAGGACGTGACCATACCACCGTTATCCATGCTCATGAAAAAATATCAAAGCTATTACAGACTGATCTCCAGCTTCAAAAGCAAATGAAAGAGCTAAATGAGTTGTTGAGAGTTTAACATAATTGTGAATAACTTGGACTAGTTTATGCACAGTCTGTCCACATGTGGATAGACTGTATTTCCATTGTAAAAGATAAGTTATCCACATACTAACAGGCCCTACTAGTACTTCTACTGTTTTTTATTTAAAAAACTTATTATTATATGTTTAAGAAAATTCATTTATGCGTACTTAGGAAAAAAATGCTGGGAGGATTATGAAATGAGATTTATCATCCAACGGGACCGTCTTGTTCAAAGTGTCCAAGATGTTATGAAGGCTATCACTTCAAGAACGACCATTCCCATTTTAACGGGTATTAAAATAACAGCTAGCAGCGAGGGAGTAACCTTAACAGGTAGTGATTCGGATATTTCGATTGAATCTTTCATACCAAAAGAGGAAGACGGAAATGAAATTGTAGAAATCAAACAGGCGGGTTCTATCGTCCTTCAAGCAAAGTTTTTTAGTGAAATTGTAAAGAAGTTACCTACAGATTCAGTCGAAATTGAAGTACTAGGATCTTTACAAACCGTTATTCGTTCTGGGAAATCTGAATTTAATTTAAACGGCCTTGATGCAGAAGAATACCCTCACCTGCCGCAAATAGAAGAAAATAACAAATTTCATATTGCCACGGACCTTCTAAAAATGATGATTCGCCAAACCTTTTTTGCAGTATCTACCTCTGAAACAAGACCCATCTTGACAGGTGTAAACTGGAAGATTGAAAACGGCGAACTAAACTGTATTGCAACAGATAGTCATCGTCTGGCATTAAGAAAAGCAAAAATTGAACTGGAAAATAACGAGAGTTACAATGTGGTCATTCCAGGTAAGAGTTTGAATGAACTGAGTAAAATCATTGATGATTCAAACGAATTAATAGATATTGTTATCACAGAAAATCAAATTTTGTTTAAGGCGAAGCATTTATTATTTTTCTCAAGGCTGCTAGAAGGAAATTATCCCGACACTTCTAGACTTATTCCGAGTGAAAGTAAAACCGATATTATTGTAAATACAAAAGAATTCCTTCAAGCTATCGATCGTGCTTCCTTGCTTGCTCGTGAAGGCAGAAACAATGTTGTAAAACTTTCAACGATTGACGGCGGTGTAATAGAAATTTCCTCCAATACACCTGAGGTTGGTAAAGTTGTTGAAGAAATTCAAAGTCAATCCATTGATGGAGAAGAATTAAAAATTTCTTTCAGTGCTAAATATATGATGGACGCCTTAAAGGCTCTCGAAGGTACCGATATAAGGGTGAGTTTTACTGGTGCAATGCGCCCGTTCGTTATCAAACCACTGCATGATGAAACGACATTGCAGTTGATTTTACCTGTAAGAACCTACTAGGATAGCCTTGCAAATAGTCACCATGTTTTTTGGTGACTTTCTTTATTTTTTGTTTTTTAGTAAAATAAAGTATTGAGACCATTTAGAAATGAGTGATAAACATTGTCGGAAGAAATTAAGCTGAATACTGAGTTTATTACATTGGGTCAATTTCTTAAATTAGCCGATGTCATCCAATCTGGTGGAATGGCAAAATGGTTTTTAAGTGAAAACGATATTTTTATTAATGGTGAACAAGATCAACGAAGAGGAAGAAAGCTTCGAGCAGGAGATACAATCAAAATTCCTGGCTTTGGTGAGTTTTTGATTACGAGTAACTAAAGGTTGTGTCGTTTTCATGTATATAGAACAATTAGCACTAAGAGATTATCGAAATTATCTTAGCCTATCGGTTGAATTTGAAAATAAAGTCAATGTGATCCTTGGGGAAAATGCTCAGGGGAAAACAAATGTAATGGAATCCATCTATGTTTTAGCTATGGCAAAGTCTCATCGGACATCAAATGATAAAGATCTTATTCGCTGGGACCAGGAATATGCTAAAATAGAGGGTAGGGTTCAAAAACAGCATAGCTCTTTGCCGTTGCAATTAATTATTTCCAAAAAAGGAAAAAAGGCTAAATGCAACCATATTGAGCAGCAGAAATTAAGCCAATATGTGGGGAACATGAATGTGGTCATGTTCGCTCCAGAGGATTTAAATTTAGTAAAAGGCAGCCCGCAAGTTAGAAGGCGGTTTATTGATATGGAAATTGGGCAGGTATCGCCCATTTATTTACATGATATGAGTCAATATCAAAAAATACTTCAACAGAGAAATCATTTTTTAAAAATGATGCAAATAAAAAAACAAACAGACCAAACTATGCTAGAAATTCTAACTGAGCAGTTTATTGATATGGCTGTAAAAATTGTTTTGAAAAGGTTTGAGTTTCTCCATTTGCTTGAAAATTGGGCTAAACCTATTCATAAAGGTATCTCTAGAGGGCTGGAATCATTGGAAATTGTCTATAAACCATCGGTTGATGTATTAGAAGACCAAGATTTGTCGAAAATGAAAGCAAGCTTTGAGGAAAAATTCAGTAAAGTTCGAGCAAGGGAAATAGAACGTGGTACAACATTGTTTGGTCCACATCGTGATGATTTGTTATTCTTTGTTAATGGTCGGGATGTTTCGACATTTGGTTCACAAGGACAGCAAAGAACAACAGCACTTTCTGTTAAGCTTGCCGAAATTGAATTAATTCATTCGGAAATTCGCGAATATCCCATCTTACTCCTTGACGATGTTTTATCAGAATTGGATGATTATCGTCAGTCACACTTGCTTAATACCATCCAGGGGAAGGTCCAAACATTCGTTACAACAACGAGTGTCGACGGAATTCACCATCAAACATTAAAAGAAGCTTCAACTTTTGAAGTAGAGTATGGTGTTATCAATAAAGTAAATTGAGGTGGGAAGTGTGTATATTCATGTCGGGGAAGACCTAAATATTAGGGCGAAGGATATCATCGCCATTCTTGACAAAGGGTGCGTGAATTCTTCAAATTTAGTCGAAGAGTTCTTAGAACAGCATAAGGAAAAGCTTGTTAACCTATCGAAAAACCCCTTTAAATCTGTCGTAATCACATATGACAAGGTTTATTTATCCCCAATTTCTTCTGGAACATTAAAAAAACGTTCAAATCAAAAGGAAATGCAGGAATATTGAAATTATTATTTTTCATTTAGGTTAATAGTGTGATTTTTTTTGAATGAAAGTGCGGGGTGAACGATATGACAATGGAACAAAAAGTAGTCCAGGAAGAAGAATATGGTGCCGATCAGATACAGGTTCTTGAAGGTTTAGAAGCCGTAAGAAAAAGACCTGGTATGTACATTGGTTCAACGAGTGGAAAAGGTCTCCATCATCTTGTTTGGGAAATTGTAGATAACAGTATTGATGAGGCATTGGCAGGTTATTGTGACGAAATCAATGTAATCATTGAAGAAGATAATAGTATAACCGTTAAAGATAATGGGCGTGGTATTCCAGTTGGAATCCAGGAAAAAATGGGCAGACCTGCAGTTGAAGTTATCATGACTGTTCTTCATGCCGGAGGTAAATTTGGCGGCGGAGGATATAAGGTTTCTGGTGGACTACACGGTGTAGGTGCCTCTGTTGTTAATGCCCTCTCCACAAACTTGGATGTATTAGTACACCGTGACGGCAATATTTACTCTATTAAGTTTGAGCGTGGAGCTGTAACTCAAGAATTGAAAGTTGTTGGAACCACAGATAAAACAGGTACGATTACTCACTTTAAACCAGATGGCGAAATTTTTACTGAAACATTGGAATACGAATATGATATTCTAGCAACCCGTCTGCGTGAATTGGCATTCTTAAATCGTGGAATAAAAATTACGATTAAAGATAATCGTGTGGAAAATAAACAGAATGAATATTACTACGAAGGCGGAATTAAATCCTATGTCGAACATTTAAACCGCACAAAAGAGGTTATTCATGATGAACCAATCTATATTGAGGGAGAACGCGATGGTATTAGCGTTGAAGTAGCTCTTCAATACAATGAGGGGTATACGGACAGTATTTACTCTTTTGCGAATAACATCCACACTTATGAAGGTGGAACGCATGAATCTGGATTTAAAACTGGATTAACCCGTGTTATTAATGATTACGCGAGAAAAAATGGTTTAATTAAAGAAAATGATACAAATCTATCTGGTGAGGATGTTCGTGAGGGCTTAACTGCCATTGTTTCGATTAAGCACCCGGACCCACAATTTGAAGGGCAAACAAAAACGAAGCTCGGAAATTCTGAAGTTAGAACGATAACAGATTCATTGTTTTCGAGTCATTTCGAAAAGTTCTTACTGGAAAATCCACAAGTAGGTAAAAAAATCGTTGAAAAAGGCTTAATGGCTGCTAGAGCAAGACTTGCTGCGAAGAAAGCTAGAGAACTAACACGCCGAAAGAGTGCTTTAGAAGTTTCTAGTTTACCTGGGAAATTAGCCGACTGTTCTTCAAAGGACCCTTCAATCAGCGAACTGTACATTGTTGAGGGTGATTCCGCAGGGGGTTCAGCAAAACAAGGCCGGGACCGGCATTTTCAAGCTATTTTGCCATTAAGAGGGAAAATTCTTAACGTGGAGAAGGCACGCTTAGATCGAATTCTGTCAAATAATGAGGTTCGCTCGATGATTACTGCCATCGGAACAGGTATTGGTGAAGATTTTGATATTGCTAAAGCTAGATACCATAAAATAGTCATTATGACCGATGCGGACGTGGATGGAGCACACATTCGAACACTGTTATTGACTTTCTTCTACCGTTATATCCGAAAAATTTTAGAAGCTGGCTACGTATATATCGCACAGCCGCCATTATATAAAGTTCAACAAGGAAAAAAAGTTAGGTATGCTTATGATGACAAAGAGCTAGAAAAAATATTCGCTGAGCTCCCTAGTCAGCCAAAGCCTAATATCCAGCGTTATAAAGGTTTAGGAGAAATGAATCCTGAACAGTTATGGGAAACAACAATGGATCCTTCTAATCGAACTATGCTTCAAGTAAGTCTAGAAGATGCGATTGAAGCAGATGAGACATTTGAAATGTTAATGGGTGACAAAGTAGAGCCGCGTCGTAACTTCATTGAAGCAAACGCCCAATACGTTAAGAATTTAGATATATAGATTTGTCTAGCTGTCGCCCCAAGGAAAAATGAACTTCTTTTTTTCCGGGGACAAGGCGCTTCCGATTTCAAAAAGGGATAGAGGGGTGACCACTATCCTCCTTTTTTCGTTTATCTAAATTTAGTGGATGATGATTAAAGGCAGACGTCGCCAAAATAGGAGGTACTAATATGGCCGAAACACCAAATTCTCAAGTGAAAGATATTAATATCAGTCAAGAAATGAAAACATCGTTTCTCGACTATGCAATGAGTGTTATTGTTTCTCGTGCCCTTCCAGATGTTCGAGATGGTTTAAAACCAGTTCATCGCCGTATTTTATACGCAATGCATGATCTTGGAATACATGCAGATAAACCATATAAAAAATCTGCTCGTATCGTTGGAGATGTAATCGGTAAATATCACCCTCATGGGGATTCTGCCGTGTATGAAACGATGGTACGGATGGCTCAAGACTTTAACTATCGTTATATGCTTGTTGATGGTCATGGAAACTTTGGATCAGTAGATGGTGATTCAGCAGCAGCGATGCGTTATACAGAATCTAGAATGTCCAAAATTTCTATGGAATTACTTAGGGATATTAACAAAGATACGATTGATTTCCAGGATAACTATGATGGTGAGGAAAGGGAGCCTGCAGTACTTCCCGCAAGATTTCCTAATCTTTTAGTCAATGGTTCTATGGGGATTGCCGTTGGTATGGCTACGAATATTCCACCCCATCAGCTGGGTGAAGTAATTGATGGCGTTTTAGCCATTACTCATGATCCAGAAATCACAACTCAAGAGTTAATGGAAATCATTCCTGGTCCGGACTTTCCAACTGGAGGAATTATTCTTGGCCGAAGCGGCATCCGTAAAGCATATGAAACCGGTAGAGGATCACTCACTATTCGGGGAAAAGTTGAAATTGAACAAAAATCAAATGGTAAAGAAGTTATCATTGTTAGTGAATTACCATACCAAGTAAACAAAGCGAAATTAGTTGAAAGAATTGCAGAATTACATCGTGATAAGAAAATAGAAGGCATTACCGACTTACGGGATGAATCAGACCGTAATGGAATGCGAATTGTTATCGAAGTCCGCAAAGATGCGAATGCCAATGTCCTTTTAAATAACTTATATAAGCAAACATCATTGCAAACCAGCTTCGGTATCAATACATTAGCCCTTGTAAATGGACATCCTAAGGTATTAAGTTTAAAACAATGTTTAGTTCATTATTTAGACCATCAAGTCGTTGTTATTCGCAGAAGAACAGAATTTGAGCTGCGGAAAGCAGAAGCACGTGCTCATATTTTGGATGGTTTAAGAATTGCTCTGGATAATCTTGATGCTGTCATAAGCTTAATTAGAAACTCGCAGACAACAGATATTGCACGCGAGGGTTTGATGACTACTTTTAACCTTTCTGAAAAACAAGCACAAGCGATTCTTGATATGCGTTTGCAGCGTTTAACCGGTTTAGAAAGGGAAAAAATTGAGGAAGAGTATCAGAGCTTAGTAAAGCTTATCGCTGAATTAAAAGCCATCTTAGCTGATAAAGAAAAGGTTCTTGAAATCATTCGTGAAGAATTAACGGAGATTAAAGAACGATTTAATGATACTCGCCGTACGGAAATTGTTACAGGCGGGATTGAAAATATCGAAGATGAAGATCTCATTCCACGTGAAAATGTTGTAATTACGTTAACTCATAATGGCTATATTAAACGTCTCCCAGTTTCAACGTACCGCGCACAAAAAAGGGGCGGACGAGGTATACAAGGCATGGGAACAAATGAGGATGACTTTGTCGAACATTTAATCACAACATCAACCCATGATACGATTCTCTTCTTTACAAATAAAGGTAAGGTTTACCGTTCAAAGGGTTATGAGATTCCTGAATTCAGCCGTACAGCAAAAGGACTGCCAATCATTAACCTTCTTGGAATTGAGAAGGGTGAATGGGTTAATGCGATTATACCAATAGAGGAATTTGTCGATGATTGGTACCTATTCTTTACCACGAAAGAAGGTATTTCAAAGCGTTCTCCATTAACATCATTTGCACATATTCGTAATAATGGTCTAATTGCATTGAATCTTCGTGAAGGTGATGAACTAATTTCAGTTCGCCTAACCGATGGAACCAAGCATATGATCATTGGTACAAAAAATGGTCTGCTTATCCGTTTCCCTGAAACTGATGTTCGTTCTATGGGCAGAACTGCTACGGGAGTAAAAGGAATTACCTTAGACTCTGATGATGAAGTTGTTGGTATGGAAGTGCTTGAAGAGAATAGCAGCGTCCTTATTGTCACTAAGAACGGATATGGAAAGCGCACGCCGGCAGAGGAGTATCGTATCCAAGGCAGAGGCGGTAAAGGTATTAAAACATGCCATGTTACTGAAAAGAATGGCCCATTAGTTTCTGTTAGAGCGGTAACGGGTGAAGAAGACCTAATGTTAATCACTACTGGCGGAGTCCTTATTCGTATCGATGTAGCCGGCATATCAACTATGGGTCGAAACACTCAGGGTGTTAAATTAATTAGTATTAAAGGCGATGAACATGACTATGTAGCAACTGTTGCTAAAGTAGAAAAAGAAGAGGTTTCAGAGGAAACTGAATCTGGTGATACTGAAGGGGCAGAAGTAATAACCGGTCCGGAAGAAGTAAATGCAGGAATTGAGTTAGATTCTCAGGATATTGATACAGATACGATTGATGAAGAATAAGTAGATTAAAAAGAACACCTATTTGGTAACAGGATCCGTTCCCTATCGCATAACGAGCAATTTGCATAGGGAAATGTAATCCTGCTTGCATTTTTAAAATACAGGGTGAACTGTAAGGCTAGGAATTGAAAAAACATTAGAAATAACAAGGATTTATTTCCTTGTTATTTTTTTTCGTATTTGAATGATGAAGTTACAAATTATCTCCGCCTTATCGTATTGATTTTTTTGCAAGTATAAGAATAAGCGGAGAATTTCCTGCTAATGCATATTAGGAAAGCTAAAGGAGTGGGATAAGCGGAGATATTCCGTTTAACTGCTCAAAATAAGGTAATATTCAAGGTTTTTTACAATATAAACGGAAAACTTCCCCTTATTATTTAGGAAATATGGCTATTTCCCAAATTAGCCGGAATTTTTCCGTTTATTTTTCATTCTCAGTGAAATCAACTTTCAGTTATATAGAAGTCTAAGCTTAATTTTTTCTGTACATCAAATACAGGTTACTAAGTTGGTGTCCTTTTTTAATATAATTTAACAAATTGCTAATTTTCTCTTGATTGATAGTGTTAATGCTGGTATACTCATTTGAGTCGGCGCGGTTCATTCGTTTTTATGTAATATTAAAAACAAAAAGACGTTGACATTTTTTTTAATAGATGATATATTATTAAAGTCGCTTAAGAGCGATTCGGGAAAATTGATC
>NZ_BCVA01000052.1 GCF_001591505.1 Neobacillus niacini NBRC 15566 | reverse complement strand
AAAATGATTCTTCAATACAAAGAGCACCTATCAAAGTTGGAGTCGGAGATAGATGCCCTCACTAAAGAAATTGAAGAATATAATATTATCAAATCTATCCCTGGTATCGGAGAAAAAATCGCTGCAACGATTATTTCAGAAATTGGAGAGATAGATCGATTTACTGATCCTAAAAAGCTGGTAGCTTTCGCTGGAGTTGATCCTAGTGTATTCGAATCTGGTAAGTTTACAGCCACAAAAAACCGAATTACAAAATGAGGGTCAAGTAGACTTCGTCACGCCCTTTATATGGCTGTTCGTTGTGCGATTCGTGATTGCCGTAAAAAGAAAACAACGGATGAAATCATCCCTCGCAACAAGAAAATGCGAGAGTTTTACGACAAGAAACGTGGCGAAGGAAAACCCTTTAAAGTAGCTGTAATAGCATGTGTAAATAAGCTCTTACACTGGATATTTGCCCTTTTAAAAAGCAAAACGAATTTCCAAGATATAGCTTAGAACCTAAATTAAACTAAATAGTACAAAACCTTCCAAAAACAGACTAAAGGAAGGTTATTTGGCATGCACATTTTTAGTATAGCATGAGATATTTTAAGTTTTTATTGAAAAATATTGACAAACTATTAGCTGGTTTAGCTCAATAACAAAAAAAGGATCGCCGCAGCAATCCCTGTTCTTGAACTATTGCACCCTATAGTTTAAGTGAGATGTTTCACAATCTCCCTATTTAGGCGAATTTTTTTACAGTATTTTGAAAAGCTAATATTGGAGGTGATTTTTATGGAAAACAAATCGGGTTTATTAAAACGAGCAGATATGCCCACTGAGGGTGGAGATGGTCCAGGCACTGGAGAACATACAAGTGGAGGAGCAACAGGTCATGGTGGTACAAACCCAGGAGATATACATGAACCGATAGAACATGACGGTAGCCCTAACACCTCGGCAACCCCACCAGAGTTCTGGAATAAAAAAAAGGGCAATAAATATTCTTGATACAATAAGGGTTACTTCATCGTGGAGTAACCTTTTTTATCATCAAATCCCCCCCCCCACTCTGTCATCTTAAATATTACTCTTTAATCATAATTCCTTTTGTACTAGTCGAGTAGAAGAGAACCTCTCTACCTTACGGTAGATTGTGTTCTCCCCCCTCCCAGAACCGTGCTTGCGCAATTAACGCACACGGCTCCTCCAAGTTACCATTCACAAAATATAGCTTATCTTCTTGGATCTGATTTGCTATTTCTGCTATCCTTACTAGTCTTGTTTCCATTTATCATTCCTACCTCTGTGTGTAGTAAATGTGCCCCTAGTAACGGTGATAACTGGTAACTAGCCTTTCCTCCATCGGCATTACCCAACTTCATTGGTACTACGCTGCTATCCGACTCCCTAAATCGGCATTTGGCTTCCTTACTTTTTATCGCTTGTACACCATACTCTTCCAACAAGAAAAGACCGATAGGGTCTCCCGAGTTGCCGTATCATATCAATGTGTAACGTGCCAAGGTCTCTGACCCCAGAGAGGTTTCATTCTTCTTGCCATATACGAAGAATGAAATATTGCTTTCTGCTGCAGGTAAAGCCTCAGCCCTCTCGAATTACTAACATTATGGGGCTCAATCCCTTCAACCATTTGGCTTTCGGCCCTCCACCTAACTGTCTACGCTTAAAGACTAAAGTTACCTTTAGCCCTCCAAGACTCGCTACGAGCGAATGGCTAGTTCTTACTCGACGGGAATCCCACCCGCTATATGATACGACCTAGGCTCGGCCGCACACCTGCACCGTTAGGACAAAAAGAAAAGCTGCCACAATGACAGCTCTGTTCTTCCACTCTCGCACCCGTTACATTTACAAGTAACTACAAATGGTTATATTCTAATACTTCTATCTTAAAATCATGGTTGCATTTCTTTTTATTAATTTTAATACTGTCACAAGATGGAGAAATCCTTATTTAAACCAAGTCGTCTATATAGTTATCTCCCTTGTCATTTTTAGGATTTACTCTAATCCTTACGGCAACATCATAAGAATGATTATCGTTATAATCAATATCAACAATTCTTGTCCATTGCCAATCTGTCGAATTATTATTATATTCTTTTAGAACCTTCTTATCTATGGTTGGAAATACAATATCTGAAATAATGTCCTCTGTTGTCATATATAATTCTGGTTCGTATTTTGAAACTTTGGCTGCTTCAACAGTTTGAAAAGGTGTAAAAGTAAATAATATAAATCCTAAAATGATTATGTATTGTTTAACCATCATTATTCACCCCATATTTATATTTACCCCTTAATCTTCCCAATTTGTTCTTCTTTATTAAACTAAACTGCCACTTACTTTAACTACATTCTTTCACATACTACTTTCTGTAGAAGACAGTTCAACGATTTTGTTAAATGCCCAAATATGAATGTCAAATGACCATAGATCACCGTCTATTCTGGTTTTTCTTCAACAAAGTTATCAAATACAATTCTTTATGTTTGCCATTTTTCTTAATAAAAGTTATATGAAATCTGTTTATTAAAGGAAAAAGCGACCCTTCATATCGAAGAATCGCAGTCCCAACTACAATGTTATTTTTCTAAATCAATTATAATGTCTTCTAATGTAAATTCTTCTTTCCCTTTGCCAGGTTTGTACGGAAGTGGAATTTCTCTTACCCCAGTCTTTGTTTCTTCAACTGAAGTATAAGTATCAGAATTGTGATCTCTGAATGTGACATAAGGTGTAATTATCAACTTGGTTGCCCTCTGGTCCAATTTTTCAAATGTTTTACTCCAACTGAAATTAAAAGTGCCCTCGCTGCCTTTTCCTCCATTACCCTCGCCAGAATAGATATTCCCCAAATCATCCTTAATCTCTAAATCAACATTTACTCCGTCCCAAGTGTTTGTTACCAGTTGAGAAACATCTTGACTATAATCAACGATAAAGGACATTGGCGTGACAGATATTTTTTCTATATCGACTTTAACTCCATTTTTTTCCGAACTACTATCACTCAACTGCATTTTGCTATCAACAGCATTTAGACTAAACGCAAATCTCCAATCTCCTTTTATCTCTGAATCACTATCTGGGTTATTAATACTGTCTATATTCCATTTTACGTTAGCAACATCCATTTCTATATCTTCCAGACTGCTAACTGTTAAAATGCCTATATATTTATTTGTATCTATTTTGGTAGTTTTACTCGTTCCTCCCATAGCAGCCATCCCTTGGATAACTGGAGAAGTTATACCTGCATTTCCTAACTCTTGTTCACTTTCAATGGTATAAGTTAATGTAACTGTTTTCCCATCAAATACGGCATTATTAACGGTGAACTTTATACCGTTACTTTCCTTGGTCATATTGATTTCACTGGAGAATTGCTTATACTCATAATAAAGTCCAATATCTTTTTTCTGTGTATCTTTACTATCGTGAGTTTCTTCCTTATCTGCACCAGAAAAACCAGTTGTCCCATAATCGAAAAATCGGAAAATATCTTCAATGACTGGGTTATTTCTAGCATATGCAGGTAAAGTTACAAAGCTTGTGACGGTTAGTCCAACTAAAATGGACGCTGCAGCAATATTTTTTTTCCAAGCTTTCGTTTGATTATTCTTTATGATCGATTTCTTTAAGGCTCTTTTAACCTTAGTTTTTTCTAGGGCACTTACTTCCATTTCCTCAAATTCACTCTCATCTAAGTTTATATCATTCAATAATTGATAAATATCCTTCATACGCCATTCTCTCCTAACTTGAGGTTTGTCACTTGCTTAATGAGCTTCTTTTTTCCTCTGTAAATTCGATTATCAATAGAAGCTTTAGTTAAACCTAGTTTTATTGATATATCCTCTGACTTTAAACCTAAAAAGAACTTCATGATAAAAATATCTCTTTCAACAGGTTCTAACTGATTTATTAACTTTATCAGTTCATTTTTGTCTTCCGTGGAGAGTAATTCTTCTTCTGCAGACTTTTCAACATTAAGAGGCATTTTATCTGAAGTTATTTCTATTTGCTTACTAGCTTTTCTGTAATAATCAATAGCTTTAAATTTAGCAATGGCACAAACCCATTTTTTAAAATCGTTTGGTTCTCCGCTAAATTTCATCGAATTGCTCCAGATCGAAAGGAAAATATCGTTGATACATTCTTCCATGACACCATTGTTATTTAGGGGACTAAGCACTTTATAAGTAATCCCTTTTATTAATGGCAAATATTTATCAACGATATATTCTAGAGCATCTTCTTTTTGTCGTTGTAGTCGATGTATAAAATTTGATTCATTAGACCTCATGTACCGATTCCCCTTATTTTTTGTAAAAGCCTTTACACCTTATATAACGAATTGAAAGTGTTTTTTTCTCGCATTTACAAAAAATCTTTTATTTTAATCTACCATAGTGCAAGAGAAAGCTTATGATTAAAAGAATAGGATTTTACTTTGAAATTTTCATCTTTTTCGTTCCGTATAGAAATTTAGTAGACATTTTGAGATTTTCTTCACTTTTATCTTAAAAAAGGACCGTCAAAATGACGGTCCCTTTGTTGAACTATACTGCACATTAGTTTAAGAAGAAATGTCCTTTTTGCCAACTGTTCTTTATAGCTATCGAGATTCCTATGTGAGACAATGAAGGGCAATACAAAAAAAGCACTCATTATTCTGAGCGCTTTTTTACGTTCTCTTGCATATAGCTTAATTTGTTGTTCTGAGAAATTATTATGCAGCTAAAAACAGTAGTAGCAATTAAGCCAAGTAGTGAAAAGTAAACATGTATAGCAAAATAATTATCGGAGCGCATAGATAATCCTCCCATAAATTGATAGAGGTAGTATTTGATTATTAATTAAAATTATTCTTGACTTTCTTATATTAGGGATACGAACCAAAAAAAGCCACCTATTATGGCTGCTGTTTTCTTCAATTAAATCCATTTAGGGACAAGTCCTCAACAATTTTTATTCTTTATTGAGGGTCTTCAAAAAAGCATTTACAACATCATAATCGTATCGTATACCTATATTTTTTGTAATCTCGCTTATCGCATATTCTCTTGTTCGACCTTCCCTGTATATACGGTTTGAAGTCATTGCGTCATATGAATCTGCTACCGCCATTATCCTTGCCACCAAAGGAATTTCATTACCTTTTAACCCTTTTGGATATCCATTGCCATCGATTCTCTCATGATGGAATAAAATCATATCTAATATTCCATTTTCTCTAAAGAAAGGAATATCTTTTAGAATTTTGAATCCAATTACAGGATGCATTTTTATTTTCTCAAATTCCTCATCTGTTAAACCAGATTGTTTAAATAATATGGATTCTGGAACTCCAATTTTCCCAATATCATGGAGAAGCCCACCAATATAAATATCTTCTTTTTGCTTTTTTGAAAGTCCCATCTCTTCTGCAATCATTAGTGAATATCGCGCTACTTTTTCTGAATGATTAGCTGTATAGGGATCCTTTGAGTCTAATGTATTGGCCAGTACACGAATTAATTGTATAACATTATTTCTTTCTCTTATATTTTTTTTAATTAGTAATGTTGTAGTAAATGATATTAAAAAATATGCACCCCATTGGATTACAAATCCTTGCCATTCCGGAAACCCAACAGGGTTAAAATAAAAATGGGGTAGGGTTATAAGAAAGCTAATAAAAAATTGTTGCGATGTATTCCAGAAAGCGAATCCTGTTAGAATCATTAACAATATATAACCCGAGACAAATGTTCTTTCATAAACAATATTTCCATCAATAAACAAATGAATTGGTAAACAAATGAATAAAATAATACGAAAGTAAATCGACTTACCTAGTAGGTTCTCATAACTACCTACTTTTATTGAAGAAATCACTAACATCCTCCTTGTTTTCAATAATGTACTAAGAAATTATAAACCTAGAATCGGTAAATTCCAACATTAAATACCAAATCAGGATGATGTACCCATTAAACTATAGACGTTTGTTTTTTGAATAAGTTCCATTACATTTAATTCACAATTTATCTAAAAACAAAACGGAAAAGTTGGAGCAGTTGCAGCACTGGTTTTATCATTTGCGCTATTTCTTTGCCTATAAGACCTTCAAAAAGTACATAACTACAAACTCATAAGGATAGACTTACAATCAAGAGCAAGACGGCCACCTTTCTTGAAGTGCCAAACTATAAATGGAGAAAGTCTTGCTCGGTTAATTTGTTATTAACTTTACTTTCGTATATCCTTAATAAGGAGCCAATTCGTACTTTCATGCAGAGTGATTCTGTATAAAGTAATATGATTGACTCTTTTTGTGTATAAAAAATACCATTAATAACATACTAAAAACACTTAGCTCACCCTCTACGAGTTAAGTAAAAAATAAAAAACCTAGTGTGCTATCCATCCCTGCTGCCTTGGGATGGATTCTTCATTTAAGTATGATCTTCAGTTGAAAAAAATTTAAAAAAACCTAGACGATTTTAGATAGTTGTCCGATAATACTTAAGTAGCTTGCTACTCCTAAGCAAGTTGCTAGTATTATTTCACTAGAGCTGTCCATTTTTGGGCAGCTCTTTTATCGTCGGTTATTTTTAATAAAAACTCCAAATTGTCCAGACGCTTATAAACCATATACATACCATATTTATGAAAACATAGTTTTCCTGTTCCCTCCAACTGAGATACCTTTCGAGGTATCTTTTTTGTTTAATATTCAAACCATACTCCGCTCTTACCCAATCATTAAATTCTTACCTGCATAATATTAACGTAGGTAAAAGTCATATAACCTAGCCAACGTGAACCGCACTTGTTGCGTTTTTTTAATTAAAAAAGCACCCATTACATGAGCGCCTTTTTTGCAGCCATTACGACATAAATTTGAAAATAAAAAAGCCGACATAAGGTTGACTCATTTTCTCTTCTACTAAAGCACCCGTTTGTTTAAGTGCATTTATTCACAATCTGCTATCATTAAAGTTTATATTCATGATAGTTGAGTTACATTTTTCAAAATTAACGGATTGATTTTTGTAACTCCTCTACATGCGTTACAATTCATCTTCCAAATCATTCATCATAACAAACTGAAAGCCATGTTGCCCTATCAGTTTGCCCTTGCTTCCCTCATGAGATTTTAGCAAAAACGTATTTTCATCCGCAGTGAAATACTAACCATTTCAAATGTCTACCGTATTATCCGACAGTCGTTTCTCTTTTTCTTTTCAATAGTATTTTCCTTAGAATTATCCCAACAATTACGCCTGGCAACACACATAATATTGGCAGCCATACAGGGCCTATAAAAAATCCGAATAGACGAAAACTACTTGAATAAATACAACCAACCGTAACAGAATAAGCTGAAAAAACAAATGGTAGAAAACTATAACTATCTTTTCTACCACCTGCGTCTTTATATCCAAACCACATAGCAAAGAAGTACATACATGGGTAAAACATCAACCACTGATAATTAGTCTGTGAAATTGCTTTTTCAATATCCCCATGAAAACTCAAAAGAATTATTGTGTTAAAATTCCCTTGAACATTAAACAATATTTCTAAAAAAACAAATAATATTCCTTTTATTAATTTTCCATTTAAAAGTTGACTAAAACCTGGGAGGGCAATGCTCCATAGTAATGCTTCTATACGGTTTTCCAATTTATTTTGCTCCTGTTATTTCGGGTTTGATAATCTCTTCTTGCCATTTGTAGAAACCATAGATGACAACAGACGTGGCAACAAAAAGAATAAAACGTTCCCACTTAGTGATATTAATCAGTTTGTAAATCCCTAATATATCTTGTAACCAATAATGAATAGGAAAAATAGCAAACATGAAATCCAAAATGATGTTTGCAAGAAGATATTTCCAAAACTTTCTATAAGTGAAATAGAAGATCCATATAACAATGACTGGAAAAAGACCAAATACACCTGAAACAAATAATGGCTTTAATACAGGAATTAGTGTCTCCTTTATTTCCCAATGCATTAAATTTTTGGATATCACGTTATAAATGATCATTAAAAATGATGCAAAAATGGCTGCTGGCATATAACGTTTTATTTCTTCTTTCTTTAATAAAAATAATGTAAACCATGGGACAATAAGTATCATCAATAGGACAATTTTGTTTAGCATAGATTTCCCGTCCTTTACGTCCGTTAATACCATTAGTCTCTTCTGGTAATAAACTTCTATACTTATTAATTTTAAGTAACAAATCTCACTGCTTTTAAATTAAATATAAACCCTTTCTAAAATTAAATATCTTATTGCTACACGGTATAAATATATTGTGTGTATTCAACTCCCTCAGTTTGATACAAATATCTCTTGAATGCTCACTTATTCGCAGGATTTCATAACCTCTATAAATAGAATGACGGGTAGTTGGAATAAATTCAGATCATATGGCTTCGTGAAGGCATAGTTAAATAGAGGAGTTAGCTACTACTCCATATTTTCCCATATAATGTACATCTCCACGCCGCCCCTGGAGGCTTTCCCTCCCATGTCTCAACGGGTCAATTGCCCTCTCATTCCTTCGTTACGCCTATCCAAGGGGTGGAGGCCAGTTATGCTAACCTGATGGGTCACAGTGCCCTTTTGTTGAAGAAACCTGGTACTCCGTACATATTTGAAATCCTACGAATAAGACAACATTCAAAATTATTGCTAACTATTTAAAACGATACAATTTATAATTAATGCTTATTTTCTAGGCTGCTATAGGGGCTAATACTTGGACTTTATTAGGACAATAAGACTCGTTTCGTCGAGCTATCCCTACAAAAATCCTTGCTAGTTTTCCGATCAGTTTCATGATTGACCTCATTTTCTTTAGCTTCTTTACCTTCACATTATGGGAGTGGAGGGCTTTAAACTCAGGGTTATTCATCACAAGGCTCATGGTTGCTAAGTAGAGGAAACGTCTTAGTCTCGACCTTCCACGCTTCGAAATAACAATCTGATCTTTCCACTTGCCAGAACTTGCTTCAACTAAATGTAATCCTGCATGACGTAATAGAGAGTTTCCGTGGGAGAATCCACTTAAATCGCCTGACTCACCTAGTATCCCAGCTAATGAAATTTCACTTATTCCTTTAATCGTAAGTAGTTTTTTTGCAAATGGTATTTTATCGAGAACTTCTTTAACTAGTTGTTCAACTCTTTCGAGTTGTTTTTCAGCCAGGTCATATTCTTCTAATAATTGTTCAAGATGGAATTTATAAGCATCAAGTGCTTGTCCAGTTCCAATTGAGGTTTTTGCTAGATTGATCAGTAGTTGGGCTTTTTTAGGTCCTGGTTGTCTTTTCATTAATGACTTCCATCCCCTCTGGACATCTATTGAATCCATTAAAGATATTTCATCTGGAGTTGGAAACAACCGAAGGGTTGCGATGGATCCTTTGCACGAAACATCGTTAAACACCTGTCTCAGCTCTGGAAAGACAACATCCACCCATCGATTTATTTGATTTATGGACATTACCAGACGTTTTACAATCACATCACGTTTAGACATTAGAACTCTAAGTTTCTCAAATGATTCTGAGGATGGACGAATAAAGGAATAGTAGCCGTTTTTGACCATATCTGCGATAACTAGTGCATCTTTTTTATCACTCTTCGATTGCGTATTATCACGATTCTCTTTATTCCTTTTTACTAAGTGGGGGTTGACTGTTACTACCTCAATGTTTTGGTTATTTAACCATTTTGATAGGTTAATCCAGTAATGGCCTGTAGGCTCCATACCTACTATTGCTGCATCTAAATTTTTTAGTCTTTTTAAATCTTGAATCCAGTTCAATAGTTTAACGTAACCCTCTTCATTATTTTCAAATTTAAAAGGATCTCCAACAACTATTCCGCGAAAGTTCACTGCTCTTGCAACGTGTAGATGTTGAGCGATATCTACACCAACAATAAGATGTGTATCGGAAATTCTTTCTATTAGTTGATTTTGTTTGTCTTGCATTTTAAAATTCATAGTAGGGCTTCCTCCTTAAGACTCTGAGTTAGATTGGACTCTATACTCGTATCTTACTGAGGGGCTCTATTTTTTTCAAACCTGATATTTAACAATCTACAGGAATGCTAACCTGCTTCGTTAGCACAACAAGCAAAAAAAGACCGCAGCAGCGTTCTCCCTCTAAAACTCTTGCCCCTGTTAGTATAATAAGGATTATTGTTTTGTATCTCTGAGTTCTACTTTAATATCCTCCAATTTTTCAATTAATTTCTTTGCTTTTCCGTAGGGAAATTCCTCTTCTATTATATACGGTAAATTCTTTGACCCCTTTAGTAAATCGGCTGCTGAAATAGTTAGTCCAAAAACACTTTTTATTTTCAATAAATCCTTCAATCCACCATCAGGAGATTCTATTAAAACTATTTTACAATTGTTAGACCAGCTGCCCTCCTCTTTAATTTTATCTATATTAATTAAGAACCCACTTTTAACCCATATAGTAAAATCTGAAGTAACTAACTCAAAATGTTCAGGAGTCATATCTCCAGAATCACTTATTAAAACCTTCTTTTCTTCTTCCCCTTGAGGCATAATAAAAACTCCTCCGCCGCTATCGTCACCGATAGCAATATAACCAGGTGCATATATCTGTGTCTCCCAATTTTCATTTCTTTCAATGATATCTTGGGTTCCATAAATTAATATGCCTTCCCCAGTAGACAAACCATTTGAAGTTTTTATTATATCTTTGTATGAATTAGGTAGTTTTGTATTCATTTGGTTTTCGACCTTCAAAATTTCATTATCGCTTGCTGAAGGCATTAATACTAAACCATTTATCTTTGGTAATCTCACTAAAAAATCACCTCACTTTCGACCAATTCTAATAACATCTTCTAATCCGACCCGTTTTTGAATTCATATTCAAATAGCATTTTATTCCCTCTCTAAATGACCTATTTTTTTGAACATTATTATAAATTCGCCGTACAAATATTAAAACCCTTGTTGAACTAACCTGCTTCTTTAGTGCAAAAAGAAAAGCTGCCTCAATAGCAGCTTCCGCTTGTAAACTCAAGCACCCGATAGTTGAACTTGAACAAGGGTATTAAGGCCACCAAATTGGGGGCCAATTCATTTAATTTATTTTCTTTTTATAAATATAATTCAATATTAGGAACATTAATTCATTCTAGAACTCCGCATTGCTCTCTGCCGGTCGTGCAGTACCATCAGGATAATTATTCCCATCATCACTCCCAATATGCTACCTAACTCGGTGGCTAGTACATATGCAAACGGGTACTCTATAGTTGGTTGTGCATCGGGGCGAGTGGCGGACAAGCGGTTAAAGAGGTTATAAGAGAACAGCATTCCCGACGAGATCCATGCTGCTGCCATAGGAGGGAAGAACCTTTTCGACCTGCGGCGGGTGGTCAGTACCAATAAACCCCACGCCCCCGCGAAGGCCCACACACCGGTACTCAACGACAATAGATGCCACCATATATCGCGTTTATCCAACATAGCTGGGTTGATACCAATAGTTCCACCAACCGCCCAGAATAGCTTAATCAATCCAAGCAGGATACAGCCAGCCGAGACAAGCCTAGCTAAGGTGATTTGCAGTTTCTGGCTGTTGCCCGAGAGTAATTCAATGTCGATTGGATCAGCAAATGCCTCTGGCCAACGCGCTTTAGCGTATCCAACTAAGGCGAAAGGTAGGCAAATGCCGACTCCAACCAGTGAGACCACTACGAAAATCTGCTCATATACCCAAACGTTGGCAGCTCCTGCCTGCTGATCGCGTATCATAGCAGCAGGACCAAGCACAGGTGCCAGCAACAGCATAGGTATAAGTAAACCAGTACCTACCCAGACGGGCAAGGCAACCACCCAGGCGGGCAGTCGCTCACCCCATGTCATACTAAAGGCCAAAGCTAACAGGATACCAACTGCAGCTAGAACCATTGTTACTGCGTTTGCAGTGCGCCAACTTGGTTCACCCATTTGTTCGGTCGGCATGAAGAGACCGAAAGTCCAGGCGATTTTGATTAACAGATAAGGCATTACCGCTATAGCGGCACCATAGCCCCAAAATCTACGCTTCTTCAGCAATTGTGAAATTGGTAGCTTTTTCATTACTCTCATGAGGTTACCTCGGCCGCTAGACCAGTGAGTTCGTAAATCTCTATCTCTACAATGAACAGAACGTTTCCAATTAAACTCTCATTTTTATTTCTAGTTATAACTATTAATAAACACCCCTTAAGAATTATAATTTAAACTGTTTTAGTTTTAATGAATCATAGGACTTTTCACGAAGATAATCATTTGCCCAATTACTCTCACCATCAATACCCTAAAAACTGCTCTGTCTCTTTAACTTTAACATAATATTCCAACTAAACATCCCTTATTCTAAAAATTTGACAAAAGAAGATCGCTTCATTGACGACCTTTTGTGTCAATTCTTCTTGAACTATCCTGCCCGTTAGCTCAATAAGTTCCACAAAAAAGAGCGTTAATCCTTCTTGGATCAACGCCCCCTATCATTTAAGTGGAAACCTTCACAATCTCTTTTATACTTAAACATAATCATTACAAAAAGACTCCTTCTTATTAAAGAAAAGCGCCCTTTTATTGAAAAACTAACCTCTATATCACCTTAAATACAAAACTCCATGTTAAAAAAAGATAGATTAAAATGTATTTTCTATTTCTACTAAATGATTTTCTCAAGGAGCATTATTCAGCACATTGTTTTGCTTCGTTTCATAACTATTTGATTTTTAATATTATTTTCCCTTTAGCCCTACCAGACTCTGCATATTCCATCGCTTTTTGTGCATTTTCAAAAGGAAAAGATCTATCAATAATAGGTATTATTTTACCAGTCTCAATAAAGTTTGCGATTATACGTAATTGCTCTCCACTTGGCTTCATAAACAAAAACGTATATTGAACATTATGCTTTTTTTCAAGCGCAGTAAGTTTATGACTTGCTGCTGAAAACAACAACGTTTTAAAAAATCCGGAACCATATTCTTTGCCAAAACGAGCATTTGGTAATCCCGAAACAGAAACAATTTTTCCTCCGCTTTTTATCACTTCGAATGATTTTTCGAGTGTCTCGCCCCCAAGAGTATCAAATACGGCATCATAGTTTTTCAGTATCTCTTCAAATTTTTCTGTCTTGTAATTTATAATTTCATCTGCACCAAGAGATTTTACTAAATTCGCACCCGCTTCACTGGCAGTCGTTGCAACAATGGCCCCCATTAATTTGGCCAGTTGAATAGCAAAGGTACCGACACCACCTGCCCCAGCTTGAATCAAAATCTTTTGTCCCTTTTGTAATCGCAAAATGTCTGTTAGAGCTTGATAGGAGGTTAACCCAACCAGTGGGATCGAAGCAGCTTCTTCAAAGCTCAAATTTTTAGGCTTTAAGGCGATGTCATCTTCATGAATAGCGATATATTCAGCAAAAGTACCGATTTTACTCTTACGTGGACGTGCATATATTTCGTCACCAACTTTAAAACGAGTCACTTTTGCGCCAACCTTTGCAACGACTCCAGAAAAGTCATTCCCTAAGATAAGGGGCATTTTATATTTAACCAACAATTTCACTTTCCCATCGCGAATCTTAAAATCAATAGGATTAATACTAGCGGCATGAATTTCTGCGAGTACCTCATATTCACCAATTTCAGGTGTGGGCATTTCTGCCAAACTCATTGGAACTTTCCCATATCTATCAATAACCATTGCTTTCATAGCCTATACCTCCTAATACTGTCTGTTTGAATTTCACCATTTCAATAAAAGTTCTGCATGAACTTATCAATATCCAACACAAGTGTTCTTAATAAACCTAATTCTGTACGTACATTAATATAATAAAAGTTTTTTGTCCCTTCTTTACGCATTAAAATAACACCGGCATCTCGTAAAACCTTAAGATGATGGGACACAGCAGGTCGAGAAAGATGTGTTTGTTCAGTGATTTCACCGACACGTAATCCTGTTTGACAATCCGTCCCCATTAGAACTAACAAGATCGATTGACGTGTTTCATCACCAATTGCCAATAGTACTTTTTGACAATTAATAAAATCCTCTTTGATCATTTTTAGTTGGTCCTGTTTATTCATTCAGTAAAATACCTCCAGTAATCAGTTTAATGGTTTAAGTTGATGAACCATATCGCTGAATACAACAATATACGATTGTTATGTTAGGTGCAATATTGAGAAAGCAAATCGAGACGAATACATCTTAGAGGGGAATCATCATTAACTTTTAATGTTCAGCAACTTAAAATAGGAGGATTTGTTTGTTGAGTGCTCTATGTAATAAAGCAACTTTAGTATTCCACTTGATCCATTAAATAAAATAAACACTAGATTAGTAATCTAGGGGTCTTCTAAAAAGAAATAGCCCTGAATCATATAGTCAATTTATTACGATTCAGGGGGTATTTCTTTTACTTGTCTATTTTATTTACTGTTACCTCATAAAATGGCCCGATTGTTGAACACAAGTTAATCACTACCACTATTCAACAAAACTGCCACATAAGTTCAAAAAGAAAGATGGACCGCCGTAGCTACCCATCTTTAACTCTTGCACCCGTTACTTTAAGTGTAATGTTTCACAATCTTTTTTTATCAGTTGAATAATAACCTTGTTTTGAATCAATGTTTCTTTAAGAAGTTTAGCATTTCATTGAAAGCGTTTTGGGATGATTTTTCATTAAATTTTGTAGAGTATGGGTCACTAAATCCGTGTTGTCCAACACATTTATAAATCTCGATATTCTTTTTATCTAAATTTGAAATTAACTCATCCACATTAAAGGATTGTTCCTCTTGGGGAAAAAATAAAATTGTAGGACATAGTGGCACTATTTGTGTATAATTCCTAATTCTTGAACCATAGTATCCCACAACCCCATTAACAACCTCTTCCTCACTACACAACCAAGCCACAGTTGCCCCAACACTAAATCCAATAATATATATTTTTTTGTATTCATTTTTAACACCTAATAATAAATTCTTTATTTTATGTACCGCGATAGAGAACCCTACATTCTCTATAAAATTGGAATAAGCAATCTTCTCTTCTGAATAATCAAATGGTTGTTCTCGTTCTATTAAGTTCGGACAGATAACGTCAAAGTCTTGTTTTGAAAATAAATCACAAAATTTTTTTATATGTTGATTAATACCATAGATTTCGTGTATCACAATAATCAAATTATCTGATTTTTTTAGCATCTGAAGTATTTTATTCCCCTTTTAAGTGTCTAAGCACAGTTAGTTGAATAATTAAAAGAAATTTTCAACAAATTGTTCTTCTGAAATTACTTGTAAACCATTTCTTTTAAGTAAGGCTGAAGTAACTCCATTTCCAACAATTTTCTTACCCTTAAATTCACCATTATAAATCATTGAACTACCACAGGAAGGGCTATTCTCCTTGAGAACAACTATTGTTGCGTTTATTTTTTTAGCTTTTTCTAAAGTAGCATAAGCTCCTTTTATGTACAGTTCGGTTACGTCTTCACCAGATTTTTCAACCACTTTAGCCTTTCCATCCAGTACATCTTCTCCGTCTCCGCCTACTATTTCAGCAGGTTCCCTTGGGGTTGAAAATCCCCCAAGCAGTTCGGGACAGATAGTAACAGCTTTATACTCTCCAACTAATTTACTTATCCTATTATCTAAGCTATGTGTACCGTTATACCTTACTTCTAATCCAGCTAAACAAGAACTGACCAAAATCATAAACTACACCTCAACTCAAATAAATCCATACATTGTCATCCTTATTGTACTAAACTGCTTCGTTAGTGAAGCAAGAAAAAAGCTGCCTCTATGACAGCTCCGCACTCCATTTACTAAGCATGAATAGAAAATTTATATTTCTACATTCTTTTATTCTCGTTGTCCTTGGAAAATTGGTCTTTCAATAAGTGAGGTTAAAGGTTTTAACTTGAATAAAAAATAATGTGTACATAATGCTATTATTATCCCATTTAATATCCCTGAAACTACATCAAATGGATAGTGTACCCCTACCCATATTCTTGAAAACGCTACTCCTAGTGCAAGAAAAAACCATAAATGCTTATAACGATATGATGATAACCACAATGTAAAAGCAATTACTATTGCAGATGTAGCATGGTCACTGGGAAAAGAAGAATTTGCAGAATGCTCTACGAGTTGAATAATCTCATGTGATACAAACGGTCTTTCCCTATAAATAAATAGCTCAATAAGTCTGTTTATTGAATAAGCCAAGGTAAATGCAAACATAGCCTGAAAAGCTATAACACGAAAATTGTTTTTGTTTAATAGCCACAACATCAAAATTAATAAAATAAAAGCATATTGAACATATTCGGCAAACAAAATCATGATTGTATCTAATAATGGATAATGTTGGACTTTACTATTAATTAAGTTAAACCAATCATAATCTATATCTATAAAATTCATTAAACAGTCCCCTTTAATGCATAACCTTTTTCCTCTACCTCTTTAAGATTATAACAAAATACTATAAATTACCAAATTTTTTTGAACTAACCTGACCCGTTATTGGAACAAGAAAAAAGCTGCCTCAATGACAGCTCTACACTTCATTTGCTTGATTAACAACTAACTTTTTACTAATTTTCTCCATTTAGGAATTTTTCTAATTCTTTAACGTGTTCCCCGTTCAACTGATGCGACACTCCAAACGTGTCGCCTTTGCCATTTTTATTCATTACCACGTCAAGGTCGTTCAATAATTGTTTTGTGTATTCAAATATACGTTTCAAATCATCGCTATATTCAACTGTTTCAATACCTTGTTGTTTCTGATATGAAATCGAATGTTTAAAGAGTGCTCCCGCTCCTAGCAACGTTCCCAGATTTGCAAAATCGTTATTATCTTCAACTGTATTAAAAAGAGGGGACTGTTTTCGGTATTCTTGCATTATTTGTTGGATATTCGAAAGATATTCGTTAATGTCGGTTGTATTCTTAAATTCTTTGGCTTGTCGTGCAATAAATAGTTTCGCACTTGGGTCGATTCTACTCGATTCTACTTCCACAATTTTATTATAGTTTTCTATATAATATTCCTTAAGTTCAGCAGGAAATCCCTGTTCGCCATATACATGCTTTTCTAATTCTATAACGTGTTCCCCGTCAAGCTGGTGCAACACTCCATATGTATTGCCTTTACCATTTTTATTAATTACCACATCAAGGTCGTTCAATAATTGTTTTAGGTATTCAAACACACTCATCCCTTGAACAATTTGCTCTGCTGTGGTACCACCTGTTCCTTCTTGGAATGAGAAGTTAATAATTGATCCCCATTGTATCAACCTTCGCAAATTTTCAAAATCGTAAGCTGCTTCAACTGTAGAATATCCTGTGTACTGATTAGCAAATTCTGACACTAATTGTTCGATCTTCGCATTATATTCATATCTGTCGTTTGTATTTTTAAGTTCTTCAGCTTGTTCTGCAATAAATTGTTTCATTCTTGGATTGAATTCATTCGATTCAGCTTCCGCAGTAGCTGTTTCTCTGGTTTCTGCTTGCCTTTCCTGCTTTACATTTGAATCATCTGCATGTGCATTTAGTAAGGATAGCGATGAAATAATCATCACTGCCACGATTCCAAGCATAGACCAACCATATGATTTCTTTTGAAATTTTTTAATCATTAAGATTCTCCTCTTTAAGGTTCTCTTATTTCTACTTAGATTTGCTAAACTTGGTATTTGATAATAATGCGAGTAGTGTTCTAAAAGACTGATAATGGTAAGTCCATATGAGGTTTTTTCCTCTTCTTCCATAAACGTGAGTGCACATGCATCACACGCAAGTTCCTGATCCTCCCTCATGAAAACATAGGAACACCATAAAATTGGGTTAAACCAATTTAAGATTAGTAAACTATGCATTAGCCAATTAACACCAACATCTCTTCGTTTAATGTGGGCTAACTCATGATAAAAAATATGTCGTAGTTGTTGATCAGTCAGTTTACTAATGTGAACATCTGACAGTAATATTCTTGGGCGGAAAAAACCCAGAACTGTCGGACTAGATATTTTACCCGCTAGCAGTAGTGGGATACTTTGCTGAATTGACATAGATTTCTTACAATTTTCGAATATGTTAAAAATCCTTTTATCTATAATAACTGGTTGCTGTTTTATGTATCTATATAATTGTAGATTAATTAGACAAGTTACAAATCCTAATACCATAACGCCCGTTAACCAAATGTATAATGCAATGGTATAGAAGGAAATTGATTCCTCCTTTTGCTTCTTACTAGGAGAAATTGGTGTGTCTGTAATTCTTTCCTTGGTTGTTTGTTGTGGAGCAGTGGGGTAGCGTCCCTCTTCTGTGACTGCCCTGGTGCCAGAAATACCCGAAGTTGTTTCTTGTATTAGTTCGTTTTCTAACGAAACTACAGATTTGCTTTGAACAGGAACAGCCTTTTCATAACTTATAGAAAGTATAGAAAAAATACTAAACGAACTACCTGGTGACCACGGGAGTATGAGCCGCACAATTAAAATCATCCAAAGTAGATAGTGCCACCTTGGGGTTAGCTTGTTTTTTAGTAAGATTTTAACACCTAAGATGAGTGCCACAAGTATACTTGCCATAATGGATGTTTCTATCACCCAGTCAAATAATCGAGGAAGATAAATGTCTAAAAAAATATCTATCATTTTTACCGATCCTTCCCCCGATTCTCTTCTGTCTTCTGATCAAGAATCCGTTTTAGTTCGTTAATTTCTTCCGTAGATAGTTTTTCTTCTTTTAAGAAATTTACAAGTAACGGTTTAAAGGCCGCACCATAAAAACGATTGAGTAAAGATTTTGTTTCTACTTGTAAATAACAATCTTGGGAAACCAAAGGAAAATATTCATACATACGCCCATTTTCTTGATGATAAGAAACCGCCTCTTTTTGTACCAATCTGTTAATAAGTGTTCGAATTGTTTTCGGTTTCCAGTCCATCATTAATTCAAGGTTTTCAATTACCTCATTCGCTGTTTGAGGGGATTTTGCCCAAAGAACTTTCATAATTTCCAATTCGGCTTCCGATATTTTAGGTAATTCTTTCATGATATAGTATGGCACCTCCAATATTACAAATGTAATCCACTATCTTATATTACATTTGTAATCCATCACTGTCAAAATATTTAGGGTATAGGTTTGAAATAAATTTGATTTACGCCACCGCTATTAAATAAGAGCAAGTTTTCAACAAATTTTGATAAACATGCTCTTTACATTTGTTATTGTTTGTTTCTTATTGCACTAAACTGCACCGTTAGTTCAATAAAAAACGGTACTACACCAATCTCATTGTTTTGAAAAAGTCAAAATCCTAGCGATATTATTCATATCACTAGGATGAAGGACTAACTAATTATAAGTTTTCAATTTTTTCTATATCTTCTGCAGATAATACAAAATCGAAAAGATCTATATTAGATGCTTGATTTTCACGGTTGTGAGATTTAGGAATAACAATCACACCGCGTTGGATTTGGTATTTTAATAAGACTTGTGCACCAGATTTTTTATAGGCTTTACCGATTTCATCCAAAACTTCATTTTGATGGGCTTCGGCTTTCATAGGTCCCCATGCAACAGGTGTAATGCCCTCGTCTTTTAATACGGCAAGTAATTCTTTGTTAGGTTCTTTTAAGTTAACTTGTATTTGGTTAACAGCTGGCTTCACTTTAGCGAATTCTTTCAATTCATCAATATGATTTTTTCCAAAGTTTGAAACGCCGATTGCTTTTAGTTTGCCCGCTTCGTAATATTCTTCAAAGACTTCCCAAGTGTTTTTAAGTTGTACTTTGTCTTCAATAGGGAAGTGAATAAGAAACAGGTCGAGATAGTCTGTTTGGAAGTTTTTTAGACTGTTATCGATAGCTGCTCGAGTAGCTTCCTTTGAAGAAATATATTCTTCGCTAGCTGGAACCTTTGTCGTAATGAATAACTCTTCTCGAGGCACTGTGCTTTCTGCTAATCCTCTTCCGACAAGTTCTTCGTTACGATACATGATGGCTGCGTCTATTGAACGGTAACCCAACTCAAGTGCTGATACGAGTTCAGGAATTTCATTTGTTAACGCCCCATTATACTCGTTATTTTCTTTTCCATAAGTATTTGTGCCTGTACCTACAATTGGCATTTTTAACCCATTATTAAGCGTTATGTATTCCATATTTTTAAGCTCTCCCTCTGTATACTCTATTACTTTACTTACAAAGTACATCATAACAAATTATAGAATTTTCAAAAAGTAGTTTAAGAGGATGCATTAATCTTATTTAGGTCAACTAACCCGTTTGTTTAAGTGTTAGATTTCGCAAAATTTGATTTTAATTTAATTTTGAATGACTAAATCGGCTTGTTCCTTTGGCGATACTATTTCCATATAATAATCTTCTGCTCTCCAGTATCTCTTTTCAAATTTTTCAATGTTTTTTTGTGTTTCATCGCTTTCACGTTTAAATCTTTTAATTTTCGGACAATCCAAGTAAATCATATAATCGTAAAATCTTCTCCACTCTCTACGTTGCAGAAATACTCCTTCAATTATAATGAAACAAGTATCAGGTATCGTAACCACCTGCAGTTTTTGTGTATCAGAGTTATAATCATAATTCTTCAAGTGTAGTTCCTTAGATACCTTCAGTTCTTTGAATAGATTATGTTTTAACAATTCTGCATCCCATTGCAAATGGTAATACTCATACCACTCTTCAAAATTAGTATTGTACCGCCTTTTTCTCTCAACAATGTAGTCGTCTATATGAAATATACAAACTGAAATGTTTTTTTCTTGAAGATGATGTTCAATTTTTTTTGCAAATGTTGTTTTTCCAGAACGACTTAACCCGTCTATTCCAAGAACAATTTTTTGACCTTTTTCTATTTTCGGAAGTTCATTGAATATAGTTAGTATTTTACCTTCCAAAGACTTCACACCCTATATTAAAATTAATACTATTACTTCAATACCCATTTTCATTGCACTAACCTGACCATTATTTCAATAAAAAAAAGCAGTCCCTCATTATTTACGATTTTTCTCGTTTCTCAGTCTACTTAGTACGTTCGTAACCCAATCCTTTAATTTATTAAAAGGAGAATACTAATTATGGTTATCCAGCCAAATATGTCATCAAAATCATGCACCCGTTCGTATGCTTATATTCTCTGTTTGCATGATTTATTTTAATGTCCACTCATAGTGAATATCAGGTAAATTTTCTTCGTTTTCGTCTCCTCTACCAATGATCGTAAATCCATTCTTTTCATAAAATCGTTGTGCGTTTTCATTTACTTCAAATGTATATAATGTTAATCTCCCACTTGATTGTTCTTTTACCTTTTGAAGGAATGTTTGCCCTATGCCCATTCCCTGATATCCAGTATGAATATAAAGTTGGCTTATCTCTTTTTCATTATAGGCAACTATTCCCACTACTTTTTCATCCATTAACGCTAAATCTATTTGATACTGTTTGGGTAATATATGATTTAAAAAATGAACATGGCTTTCAAAACTATGATTTTCCTTCTGTCCAATAGCCCGTTCCTTACTATCCCGCCACATTTCCACTGTTTGTTCAGCGTACTTTGGAATATACGGAGTGATTATGAATTTTTGTTTGTTCACTACTTGTTTATGAAATACATTAATAGGATGGTAACTTTTATTAACAAGAGAATATGCTATTTGTTTTATAACGCTTGGATTGCGAAGTGAATCATCGTTAGACTTTACTAAATCACTCACCTTCACCCAGGTACTATCTATGATTTCATCTTCTACAAGATTTATGGAACCCCCAGTGACCTGCCCTATAAAATGAAACATAATAACTTGGTCTTGAGAACTGCTTATAAAGTTATAAATACCAGTTGTATAAGTTAGTTCAACATCTAGTCCTGTCTCCTCTTTCACTTCCCTTCTCGCTGCATAAAGGATGTCTTCTCCCGTCTCAACTTGCCCACCTGGAAAATTCCATTTATTTCTTACATCCGATTTGTTTTCTTTAATCATTAAGACTTCTTCATCTTTTATTATTGAAACACTAACAACTAAAACAATCTGGTTTGCAGTCATTTTTTCTCCTCTGTGTTTATATATGTTGTTTATTCTCAACTACCTTTTCGCTTCCGATTAGCCATTTTCCTTCTTCAACAAACTTGAACCGTTGCTCAAAATAAAAAAAAGACCGCAGCAGCGATCATTCTTGATATTTATAAAATTCCTGAATAACCCCATTCGAACCCAACAATAAATTTTTACCTATTATCACAAACGATATTGAACCTTTTGAGACTATGTTGGTTGAACAACACAAATTACATGAGCCATACATATTTCTTTGATAAAATCCCTAATAATCTCAATCTTATCACCGCTACACGGCTGCATTCGGACGATAACCGGGGTTCCATTCTCATCTTTACTCCATACTAATGTTGGACACTGATAAACATTACCGTTTTCATCCCAAGACATAAACATGTGAGCGAGTTGTTCCAATTGATTTATAGTGGCAAGACTGTAGTTACTCTCTAAACCCTGACAAAAATTATCTGCTATTTCAAATGGTGTATTTACTGGTGTGTAAGTATAAACTAAATTAGCTGCAGCATCGTAATTATTACTGGCAATCTGACTTCTAAGTTCTTGACATTGTGAACCTTCACATTGAGTTAATTGTTGTGGACAATTTCTCAAACCCATCCAAATCACCTCGTCTTTTATTAATAGTCTATACAAGTATAGAGACAAGTGTTTGTGTGTTTGGCATACAATTAAACAGATATTCAAATTAGTTGAATAAATAGTGCCAACCCATCTAAGGTTGACTTAAAAGCTGAGATGTTAGCTCAATTCAAAACTTTCACTCCAATTACATCATCGAATGCCACCCTTTCAAATTCCCCAGACTTTAGTACAATCCGCAGCTCATGCGTGATAGGATCGACATAATGAACACGACCAGTAATGTCGTGCGTAAATCCGTCCTCCCATACTGTTACCTTTACCGCATGATTGTATTCTGTTGCGTATGCTATACGCAGGTCGAACTCTTCCGTCTGATGTTCGTCTATTATTGGCTTTGCAGTCCGAGCTTGATCCCTAAACATCGCGCTAGTCATTTCAAAAGCTAGCGGTAAGAATGAAGCTGGCTGCCATTTCATTTTACCACGGTCACGAATGGCCATTTCGTATCATCTCCTCGGTATCATTACACACGAACAAACGTTCTTTAGATGAACAAAAAAATAAGACCAACCTATAAGTGGTCTTCGTTTTCTGCTTCAACGAACTTATTCCTTTGAAGCGTACAGAGGATTTGCAGCTCTCACCAAGTCTGCATATTCCACTTTTAACTCTTCAAATGCTTTCAATACATTCACAGGAATATCAACGTGTGCAATATAATTTTTTCCGTTAGGACCATATCCATTCTCATCATCTAATAATCTTGGAATTTCTCCCATCAATAGAAAAATATACATTTTGATGTCCCACATACCCCATATATCTGAAGGTTCAATCGTTACTTGACAAAGTATCAATATCTCTTTTTCCAAGAAAGTCACTTAATATATTTATATTTTCTGCAGTTTTATATAAATCCATTTAATGACCTCCATAAATAAAATACAATTTTCTCATTCAATCTTTTGCACAATAAAAATAATCAACAATAAGGTTCATTCATCCTAGAAAGTAACAAAGATTCGTCCTTTCATTGTAATTAACATTCCTTATTTGATTTGCTCAGCTAACTCCAAAATAATTCCCTCTGGACCACGAACGTAGCATAATTTATAACTTTCTTCATATTGCTGGATCTCACTAAAGATTTCTGTACCCTTCTTTTTCAATTTGGCAACAACAGCTTCAATATCTTCAACTGTAAATGCAATATGTCGGATACCCAGTGTATTTGCAAGGGGTTGCCGGTTATCTCCTTCATCTGACGGCGAATAAAATTTGATTAGCTCGATCCAAGTCTGACCGTCTGCCATTCCCAATCCTACACACGCTACTTTAACGTCATTAAGCCCAACTGCATATCCCATTAACTCTCCTTCCATTTCCCATTCCCCTTTGACCTCAAGTCCAAAATTGAGAAAAAACTCTTTAGCAGCAGAGAGATCATTTACGATTACACCCACATGATCTATTCTTTGGATCTTCATATTTCATACCTCCTACGTTCCTGTTATTTTGCATGTATTAATATACTGAAACCGACTAAATTATTTTCTACATTGAATTATTTATTGGAATAAGAGGAAAGGCCCCGACCAATAAGATTTGCAGAAACAGGCTTTTTTCCGATTTCTCTTGCCCAAATTGATAATTGTCCTATATGATGAATTTCACGAGCAATGGTATGTCGCATGATTTCACCCCAAGTATCCGTCACAATTCTTCTATCTGGTAAGGTATCGTAAAATAAACGATTTTCCATACTAGTATCCCAGTTGTTTACAAAGTTTTCTACTTCTAAATGAAATTGAGCATCCAATTTTCGAACCTTATTCAAGCTTTTATAACCATCGAAACTCTCCTGAAAGTCAGATTTACCTTGTAAGAGACGTATCCAGCTCCATTCGACATCAACTATATGGAAAAGTGTGTGCAATATACTTCCCATTCCACCCATTCGGTTTTGCAGAAATTCTTCTTCACTTAAGTCTTCACACCAACTATACCAGTCTTCTCTAACTATCCAGTTATATCTAAAAAAAATTTGCAAAAAAGCCACTCCCCATTAAAAAATTATTGAACTGAAAAAATACTATTAAAGCTACGCTAAACATTGTTAAATATCACCATTTATATAAATATAGATTGAAGTCCTTCTTTAACTAACGCACCCCGATAGTTTGAGTGTAATTCTTCACAATCTAATTTGGCTTTCTTTTATCATTTATAAATGAAAAGACATGGCGTTTTTAACTCCCGATTGTAGTATATATTTATTTAATTAAGAGTGACCAAACAGTAAGTTTTTTTTGGGGAATAGAACGTTTTTCCATAGTTTTAAAGCCAAAATGTTCATATAATCCTACATTTAATGGAGTAGTGGTTTCGGTGTAAACCGGTATATTTTTCATTTGTGCTTCTGAAATAAAGGGAGCTATTAATTTTGTAGATAAACCTTTCCCTTTAAAATCAGGGTCAACTCCAATTGATTCTAATTTAAAATGGATATTTGGAGCATACTTCTTCTCCAAAGTTGTGAAAGATGAAAATACAGAAGAAACTTTAAAAAGTTTGAAAGCAAACGGAGAAAAGAACAATTTTATCAAAGGAAATATAACTATTAAGGATGATTTTGTTTTAGAATTAACATTTTCCTTATGAGGAATAGCCCAATAGCCCATACTGCAACTGCTTGAAGGGGATAACCAACACCATATACGTTTTTTTTATTGATAAAAACACTAAGAAATACTCGGAAAAACTTTTCTAAATACTTCCTCCTATTTTTCTCATTACTATATAAATATACCCAAAGTGGATCATAAAAAAAGGCTTTCCTCATTACATCAACTGCATTGGGTAAATCATTATGTGAAAGAAGACGTATTTCACTTGATTCCATTATTACTTACCTCATCCATTTTTTATTAGTATCTTAACTGTTCCAAAAAAATTTTCCCCATAAACCTGTTCTTAACTATAAAAACATTAAAGATACAATTTACAAACTGCTATTTGGAGTATCATAATTATTGAACTTCTACTTGAAGAGATGTTCTATAATATGTCCCTTTAATGGAATTTAGGATTTATTTGAGGTTTCTTTAACGTTGTTTGTGTGCTCTTTGACAAGGTTCAAATTATTCAAATTCAAAATAAAAGTCTATAATTAAATTCCTTATTTTATAAACCTGCCCCGTTTGCTGAACAAGCAAAAATACCGCCGCAGCAATCATCTTTAACTATTGCACCCATTAGTCTAAATACCCTTCGGAAATTTGCTTAATAAAAGTATAGCTAGCGTTACATATAATAGAGATTTTTATTCATAATTATATTAGGGAGGTTTAAACATATGAATTTTAGTGGGTTGTTTGGATTAATAATTTTATCTCAACAAATGATTATGCCAGGAAATATAGTAATCACTAATAACGGAAAACCTATCTCAGTTTATAACCGTAATTACTTTTCGAGTCACTCTGTATTCCCCCTTATTGATACAGAAAAGTTTAATACTTTAATGGAACAGATTGATCAGCAGCTTATTATAAACCCTAAAAATGCAATGATAGACATGAATGGAAATATTATACCCGAACAAGTCGGTTATCGTTTAGATCGCCAAGTTTTCACAGAAAAGATTTTGTCTGCCTATTTTAATAATAATTCAACAGAATTAGAGGTCCCATTACAAGCCATTTATCCAGGGATCGACAGTGAATTACTTGGAAATATTAGAGCTGAAAAAATTGGGGAATATATAACATTCTTCAATTCCAATAACAAGAAGAGAAACAAAAATATTTTACTTGCAGCAAAAGCCATTGATAATTATGTTCTGTTTCCAGGTGAAATGTTTTCTTTTAATAAAGTGGTTGGTGAAAGAACAGCAGGAAAAGGATATATGCCTGCTACTGTGATCGTTAAAGGGGAATTTTCAGAAGACTTTGGCGGTGGAATTTGTCAAGTTTCATCTACCCTTTTTAATGCAGTTGATAATGCAGGATTACATGTTGTTCAACGTTATTCACACAGTAGAGAGGTTTCATATGTACCGCCAAAGAGAGATGCAACTGTTAGTTGGAATGGACCTGATTTAATCTTCAAAAATGAATACAATCAACCTATACTCATTATTGCAAAAACGTTAGAAAACAAAATAAAAATAGAACTTTATTCTTCTGATGTAATCTCATATAATCCTAAGGAAGTTCCGTACCTTCCTTATAAACAACATCTCCCTAAGTAATGATTTACTTGGGGATTTTTTTGTTTCTATCATGAAAGGTACTGGTTTTACTATCCTTCATCATTTGCAAAATTTAAAAGAAACGATGCAATGAACCCATATTTGCTCATATAATCCGAAATCAAAATGTATATATTATCTTTAAAATAAATTGAATTACCAGTTAAGTTTGAAATTATTTAATTGAACTAAAGACCTTATTATGTTTGGGAACGACCCAAAAAACACCCTTTATGGCAGCTATTTCTTAAAAAAAAATCTCTTTAGGATAAATTATCAACAATTTATCATTTATTAAGAGTATTCAAAAAAGCATTTACAACATCATTATCATATTGAATTCCCTTATTTTTTCTAATCTCATTTATCGCATAATCTTTTGTTCGACCTTCCCTATAAATTCGGTTTGAGGTCATTGCGTCAAATGAATCTGCAAATATCATGAAGAAGCCCACCAATATAAATATCTTCTTTTTGCTTTTTTGACAGTCCCATCTCTTCTGCAATTATTAATGAATATCGCGCTACTTTTTCCGAATGATTTGCAGTATAGGGATCCTTTGAGTCTAATGTTTTGGCAAGTACCCGTATTAGTTGAATAACATTATTTCTTTCTCTAATATTTTTTTTAATTAGTAATGTTGTAGTAAATGATAGTAAAAAATATGCTCCCCATTGGATTACGAATCCTTGCCATTCCGGAAAACCGTTAGGGTTAAAATAGAAATGGGGTATGGTTATAAGAAGGCTTAAAAAAAATTGATGCCATGTATTCCAGAAAGCGAATCCTGTAAGAATCATTAACAAAATGTAACCTGGGACAAAGGTTCTTTCATAAATAATATTGCCATCAATAAACAAATGAATAGGTAGACAAATGAATAAAATAATACGAAAGTAAATCGACTTTCCTAGTAGGTTCTCATAACTACCTACTTTTATTGAAGAAATCACTAACATCCTCCTAGTTGTCAATAATGTACTTAAAAATTATAACTCCTCATTTAGGAAATTCCAACATTATTAACCACATTTGGGTGAGGTATCCATTAAACTATTGAGTTTCTTTAGCACGATAAAAAGCCGCCATACCGGCAGCTTCCCTTGCATTCACAGTTTCTTAATTAGAAAACCTTTTGTATTTATCATAAAGGTATTGAAATCCGTATAAGAAAAAAGCCTTGTAAAAAAAATATAAAAAGAAATGAATTTCGTTAAATTTAACGAGTCTATATAGTTTTATTTTTGTAAATAACCTTGTCAGTGGAAATACAAAAATTATATCACCTATAGCATTTAATATAATAAACTTCTTAAAATTCCCATATGACCATTTTAATATCCATAATGCGATGGCTAACATCGGACCTATAAGGAATGGAAATTCATTTCTAATAAAGGATTGGGGTTTGTTATAAAAAGCCCACCACCTACGTCGTTTCCCAATGAGAGCGTCTAAGCTACACAATAACACAGCAAAAATTGAGGCAGGTAAAAATCTCTTGATACTACGAAACCCCAACAGAGGTATAGTAATCCAAGAGATTATTATCATTGTAAGATTTAATAACGAATGATTTTTTGAAGACATAATAACCCCCCACCTTTCTCCACTAGAATTCTTAATTTTTATTATGTCTTGAAAGGTATTATTTTATATAGGGGCAGATTAAGTCAGCCTCTTGGGACGTTTGCATATCAACCAAGTAAGTGGATAGACTTACAACAAGAGCAAGACAGCCACCTTTCGTGAAGTGCCAAACTCTAAATGGAATAAGTCTTGCTCGGTTAATTTGTTATTAACTTTACTTTCGTATATGCTTAATTAGGAGCCAATTCGTACTTTCATGAAGATTGACCCTGTATAAAGTAATATGATTGGCTCTTTTTGTGTATAAAAAAATACATTAAACACCATAATATAAACACCTAGCTTCCCCTCTACCGAGCTTGGAAATCTAATTTGATGTGCTATCCATCCCTAGCTGCCTGGGATGGATTCTTCATTTAAGCAAGATCTTATTAGATAGAAATTTTTAAAAAAACCTAGACGATTTTAGATAGTTGACAGATAATACTAAAGTAGCTTGCTACTCCTTAGCAAGTTGCTAGTATTATTTCACTAGAGCTGTCCATTTTCGGGCAGCTCTTTTAACGTCATTTAATTTTAATAAAAACGCCAAATAGTACAGTCGCTTTTAAAGCTTGCACATACCATATTTTGAGTGCATAGTTTTCCTGTTCCCTCCAACTGAGAGATACCTTTCGAGGTATCTTTTTTTTGTAAAATTCAAACCATACTCCGCTCTTACCCATTCATTAAATTCTTTCTTGCATATTATTAACGTAGGTAAAAGTCATATAACCAGCCTACGTGAACCGCACTTGTTGCGGTTTTTTTAAAATTAAAAAGCACCAATTACATGAGCGCCTTTTTTGCAGTTACAATTAAAGCAACCTTACTTAAGTTTGAAATATTATCTCCATATCGAAAATCATCTATCATATCACTAATGTTGTACCATTCTTCTAGACCATCACAATTATCAAGTTTACGAACTATTTCATAAATCTTATAAGCTAAATCAATTACACTATTTTCTTCTTCAAGTATCCTTTTAGAGTGGATACTGCGAAATAAAAAACGATAACAATATTAAGTTAGTAAAACGTTCTGACCTTACACCATTAGAATAAGCAGCAATCATATTTCTGATTTGAAAACCATTAAGCACTCTTTTTACGAGTGCTTTTTTATTTGTAACAAAGGTCATTTGGTAATGTAAATTCCTAATTCAAATCTGTCCAGTTATCTGAATAACAAAAAGTATAGCCGTAGATTACTTTTATAACACTTGCACCCGTTCGTTAAATAAGAAAAGGGACGCTTATTCCACAATCGCGCCCATTGTGGAAAATTAGCATTAAAGGAGCACAGTCTGGAAAATGAGGATTTACACGATAAGAATTTTGATAATAGTCTTATAAAACATTATGACCAATAGGCCTTACTCTATTGAGTAATAAACTTTATAAGAGTTTTAGACGTCTTTAAACATGTGTCCAAATAAAAAATGAATTATCTAATATTATACCTTCCTTATGGTAAAAAACTTTGTCAAAAGCCAAGGCCCTGGCGTAAATCCTAGTGTTAACTGCCATGCGCCTAACCCTTGTAAATCATACTCTCGAATTAATATCATTTTTTCACTCATACTTCTGACGTCCTCGAACCAAACCTCACGTAATTGTCCTTCCTGATCTCTATATCGAAAGAATGGAGATTTATATTCCTCCGAATATTGTACAGGCGACTGGTACCTTATTGCTGTTTCAATGGCGCTCTGGTTTGATATAGCTGGTGCAGCTGTCCCTGGTCTATATGGGATTATCCAATCATAGCCGTATAAAGGCACGCCGATAATAATTTTCCTATGTGGAACAAATCTTATGGCAAATTCAACTGTTCTTCGTACTTCTGTAAGAGGAGCTACTGGTCCTGGTTCGCTCCCTGCATGGTGAAAATCATAAGCCATGATAAACATAAAATCCACTACTGAACCGATTCCTCCGTAATCATACCCCTTAAGCCAAGGAATTTCTTCGCTTGTTTTTGCGGGAAGAGCAATGGTTAACGTCCGTTCTAATGGCCGTAAACGATCCCTCAATTCGCGTAAAAAACCTGTAAACAGATCTCTGTCCTCAGCCAAGACACGTTCAAAGTCAATATTAACGCCGCCATACCCCTTATTTGTTACTAAATATGTTATATTATTAACAAGATTTGTCCTTGCGGTAGGATTATTTAACACTTGATGAACCAATTCAGGACTAAAACCCTCAGACGTCAAATTGGTAACCGTTGCAAGCGGTCTTACCCGATGACTCCAAGTTGTTTGAATAGCAGTCAGGTCATTTAAGGTGTTAGCGATATCCCCATTACTAGTAATGTGGTATTCAAAAATCGATATAGATGTACTATAAGGGGCAAAATCCCTAATTAAATTCTGGTCCAATTCTGGGGTTCTAACTACGTAAAAACCCAGTGTAGAGGCAAGGTAATTCGATATATTTGGAATCGTTAGTTTGATTCCTGCTTGTAATGAATACGGATTTATTAGGGGATTGGCTGCCTTTAATTGCTCTAAGGGAACAAATGCTTTTCTTGCAATACTAATTAGCGTGTCGCCCGGCTGAACAGTATATATATAAAGTGGAATAAGAAGAGCCAGACCTGGAACCACATTCGTCTCTGTTAAACCATTGGTACTACGTATCTGATTAATAGAAGAATCATACCTTCTACTTATTGAGAATAAAGATTCACCTGGCTGAACTATGTGAATAAACATTTTCAATCCCCCAATACTTCATTTATCATTTGACTCGAAGAAACTCCAAATTTGGGATTACTATGTATAATAATATTAACTTTTCTGCCTATATATGCTGTTATCATGTCGGTATTATAGGTGGATAAAATTGGTTGGGTGGGAAGTTAAGTTTATATAGGGGTAAGTGGCATCTATTGGGATTCCTTCACTTTGATTAATTAAGGTTACTGATATTACATGTAATAAGGAGAAAGCCAGACTCTCTGTCCAATTATATCTTCCACAATCTGGCCCGATTATGGACAAGTTAATAATTTCTTCTTCAACTAACCTGCTTCGTTAATTGAATAAGAAAAGGAGCTTCCGCAATAACTCCTTTGTTTCACTCTGCCACACGTTAGTTGAAGTACAAAATAATTATCTTTTTGATTGGTTATTTGCTTTTGCCAAAACACCTACAAATTCACCATCAACAATAATTGGAGTTTTCGTTATATGAATTTCTATACGTTGCCCATTTTTATTAATTATTTCACAGTCAAAACATTGAATATTACCTTCAACTGTTTTTAGAAAGTGATTATAAACTTTATCTATGTCATCTAAAGAAACTAATTTTAGGAAACTTAGTGTTTGTGCTTCCTCAGCCGTGTACCCTGACAGGCTTGTACAAGTTTGATTTAAGAAAATTAAATATCCGTTAAATTCAATCACGAAAATAGAATCCTGGCTCTCTAAAAGTGAATTATTATTTTTTGTAAATTCCTTAATAAAAACTTCTAACAGCTCTCTCTTCTTTATTCTTGCCTGACCTATATTGGATACCATTTTGATTATCAGTCCTTAAATATCTTTATAAAAAAGTATTTTTCTTATATTATATAAACTCATTATGGAAAGTCAGTTATATATAAAGATATTTAATATAATTGTAAAATAATTCATTTTCCAATTTGACTTATAGATGTTAATATTTTCTTCAACTTTTCTGCCCGTTAGTGAAAAAGCGTTCCTGCTTATTAAGAAACGCACCCGATAGTTCAATAAGGGAATGGCGACAACTATTACTTTAGCTGTCGCCCTTTTTATCAGCAATTACATGTTCGACTTTAACTTTTAATTTCATCTGCAATCGTGGGTTCTACAAGATCTTTTCTTCGATAAACATTTAAAATGAGTCCTAAAACAGCAGCGTAAAAGAGTATCGCACTGCCTCCATAACTAATAAAAGGCAGAGAAACCCCCATTATAGGCACGACTCCAAAGCTCATCAAGATGTTCCAGGTAGTAGGAACCGCAAACAATGTAGCACCACCTATTACGATCAATCTCCCATAGAGGTCCTTTGTTTTAAACGCATTTTTTGAGATCCTTGAAATAAATATCAGTAGGATCAAACATAGAACCAATCCGAAAGCCCAACCAAGAGAATAGACGAGGAAGGGAAAAGCAAAATCTGTATGTGCTTCTGGTAACAATTGAAAATTCAACTCGTTGGAAAGTCCGTTACCGAACCATCCCGCTTCTGAAAGGACATTCCTAACCGCCTTATACATATATCCTGCTCCATTTGAATCGGCAGTAGGGTTTATAAAAGCAGATAATCTAGTTAACAAATAACTTTGACGTGAGGTCATGTAGAACATGATAATGAAAATAATACCAGCCAATAGATTTGTTAGGGTCAGATTTACAGCTAATTTCTTATGGATTCGAGCGAAAGCAAACATCCCAAGTATGCAGAAGAAGTAAATAATACTAACCATAAAGTCTGGCACCATCATGTAGAGCGAGATGGGAATCCAAAATAAAACAAAAAGTAAACCTTGTTTTTTCCAACTACGAAACTCATTTATTTTGTTAAAAATACCAGCCCAAGCAAGAAAAAAGAAAAATAAGCTCATCATGGTTCCATCGACCGTCAGGCCTAGGAGGGAAACCCACTTCTTTGCTCCGTTGGTCATAATTCCAAAAAGATGAAGATATATATGGATCAATAGGCCTATCGCATAAAAGTATATCCATCCATTCTTTAATTTTTGGTAATCAAAGAAAAGGAATCCAATGATTACAAGAATAGCCAGGGTGTACCAAATCGCCTGTCTCCCCATAAAATAGGTACCTGATAGGGAAAATTCAGGAATCCCATCAACTAACGGGAGAAAACTAATACCAGCAAAAAGAACAAATAAAACAATTAGAACCCAATCCATTTTCGGCTTATGTAGGGGATTTAATCTCTCCCCAATGGTAAATGGATTTCCCATTTCTTGAATCGCCTTTTCCTCTGCATCCTCTTTAGAAAACCCTCTCTTTTTGTAAGATTGACTTAACTCTTGCAGATGATGAATAAGCTCTTTTTTTATCATGTTGTGGGCTTCCTTTGATTTCACTTTGGACGTTACTTTACTTAAAAATTCTTCAAATTTGGGAGAACTCATAAGGACGCCTCCTCTAGTAAGTGTTTAAGGGATAACTCTTGTTTTGATTTATCTTGTTTATAGGTAGCTAAGTATTTTTCCCCTTTGGAATTTAAGGAGTAATATTTCTTTTTGTTTATCCATTTTGAAGTAAGAATTTCTTTATTTTCTAGTAGATGTAGAAGTGAATAAAGCTGCCCTTCATTTTTTTGGAAAGTACGTTCATTTTTTTGAAAAAGTTGGGTAGAAATATTGTAGCCATCCTTTGATTCATGCTGAACCGATTCTAATATAGCTATGATGGTTTCTATCTTCCAAGAATGAAATTGTGATTGAGATTGTCTCATACGAATGGATTCTTTCACCGCATTTTTTCTCTCATTGGAAAAAGAAAAATCCTTGAAAATTGATTTTTTCATCGAACTCTTCAGGTTAGTAAATGGATCATTCATCTCCTAAACCTCCTCGATCATCTTGTCTTTTAATAATTCTTTTGCACGCTTTAATCTAGTTTTTATTGTATTTATATTTACTGTCGTAATCTTACTTATTTCGGTTAAAGATAGTTCTTCATAATAATGCAGAAATACTACTTCTCTGTACTTTAGAGGTAAATTCATGACAGCATTTGTTAAGATGTTTTCTTCACTATTCGCGATAATCTCTTCTTCAACCTGTTTTGATTTCGAAGGTATATAATCCAAAATTTTATCGCTAAGCGTTATTTTGCGATAATGCCAGCTTCTTAAGTAGTCCTTACAATGATTACTAGCAATACGATATACCCATGTTTTTAGTGTTGCCTGCTGATTAAACTGATTTAACTTTTCATAACATTTTAAAAATATCTCCTGCGTTAAATCTTCTGCTGTCGTTCGATTTTTAACATATGTATATACGAGATGCAGGATATCATCGCTATATTCTTGCATTAATTGATCAATTATTTCCTCTCTCTCAAGCAACATACTTTCATCTGTCACCGCCAGTTGTTTTAGTCCATTCATCTTGTTATCACCCTCTCACATATAATAGACGTAGCTAACCTTCATTTGGTTTGAAAAAATATTGGATTTTTATGACCTTCTATAATCTAAGGTATAAATGGAAAAAGGACCAACCTCTTATCGGATTGTTCCAGAATGTTGTATGTAGGTTAGATGGCTTATAATACTACTTATTCGATTAATAATACCTTACTTCTCAGAAGGAACTGCAAGTACAACAGCTCCTAAATTCAGAATTACTTATCGGCGTAAATCTGCGTTTTCCTGACGCTACCCCTTTTTTAACTATCCTGCTTCGTTTGTTCAATAAGAAAGACGATTACCTTTAATCAGTAATCGCCCTCGGTTTATTCATAAACCGCTTGATTTTCTATTGTTTCGTCTTTACTTTTGTTTATAATTATTTTTTTACCTGCAGCTTCTACTCCTTAACATCCATAGTTGTCTTAATTAGCAACCCTTTTGTATTTATCAGAAAGGTATTGAAATCCATATAAGAAAAAAGCCTTGTAAAAGAAATATAAGAAAAAATGAATTTCGTTAAATTTAAGAGTCTATATAGTTTTATTTTTGTAAATAACCTTTTCATTGGTAATACAAAAATTGTATCCCTAATAACATTTAATATGATAAACTTCTTAAAATTTCCATATGAGTAATTTGATTAGCTCTTTTTTTAGTATAAAAAATCCCTTTATTACATACTAAAAACACTTAGCTCTCGTACAAGCTTGGTAAAAAATATTTGGTGTGCTCCATCCCTATCTGCCCAGGGATGAATTCATTTAGACATAGAAAAAGCACCCCTTTTTATGAGCGCCTTTACTGCTGTCGATATTCTTCAATCATTTATTCTACCCAATGAATAACTCTTGAATATAAATTCTTTTAGCAACAATCCTAATGTAATACCAAAAATCATGGTGCTGAGAATATGTGAATAATAATCATTGATAGGTCTAATATCGATATACTTACCTTCTATTAATGTTGTGAATAATAGTTCACATACTAACCAGGCAAATAAACTACTTACGGTCGTTTTTATAACCAAATGGCATGATCCAAACTTTTCAAATATAAAGTAAAGTAAGACTGCAAAAACACTACTAACTAAAAAATCAACCATTAATCCTATAGTAAATACAGGTCTGTTAAATGTAATAATAAGACTTGATAATTCATAAATACTAAACTTTCCGAAGCCAAAATGTACAAATATCCTTGAAACAATCTCTCCTGGTATTGTTGAAAGTACACCTAATATACCTATTCCTAACATCCTATCTTGGATCATATCATCATTCCTTAATCTTAAGTAAACAAATTTGGTATTTAAATTATTTATAATTTTGTACGTGATAAAGGACGAAACTTTTATATTTTAAACATTAGACACCAGCCTACCTAATAAAATTATAGTACCCACTTCTTATTAAACTATTCTGTCCAATTAGTTGAATAAAAGACCCGCTGAAAATGGCAGCCAAACTTTAAGTAACTCTCCTCTTTAGTTGAACAAAGGAACGTTTAGTATTAAGGTAAAGGAACATGAAAGTAAATAATAAAAAATGCAGTAAATAAAAACGAAACAACCCAAGCAGGAATAGGTTTAAAGTAATGATATCTTAACATAACAACACATAAGAAATTAAAGGCAACTGACCACCAATAATTCCAACTGTTATGTGTACCCCTACCCATATTCTTGAAAACGCTACTCCTAATGCAAGAAAAAACCATATATGCTTATAACGATATGATGATAACCACAGTGTAAAAGCAATTACTATTGCAGATGTAGCATGGTCACTTGGAAAAGAAGAATTTGCAGAATGCTCTACGAGTTGAATAATCTCATTTGATTCAAACGGTCTCTCCCTATAAATGAATAGCTCAATAAGTCTGTTTGTTGAATATGCCAAGGTAAATGCAAACTTAGCCTGAAAAGCTATAACACGAAAATTGTCTTTGTTTAATAGCCACAACATCAAAATCAATAAAATAAAGGCATATTGAATAATTCGGCAAACAAAATCATAAGTGTATCTAATAATCTATAATTTTGAACATTACTATTAATCAAATTAAACCATTCATAATCTATATCTATCAATTACATTAAACAGTTCCCTTTAATGCTTAACCTTTTTTCCTCTACCTCTTTAAGATTACAACAAAACACCATAAATTACCAAAACCTTTTGAACTAACCTGCT
>NZ_BCVA01000051.1 GCF_001591505.1 Neobacillus niacini NBRC 15566 | reverse complement strand
ACGACTTCGGACAAGCTCTTGCTTTTTTGGCTCTTCCTTTTCCGAATGTGACAGAAGCTTAAGAATATTACATGAAAAGGCTAGCCGCTTTGGCCAGCCTTTTTTTTATTACTTCTTCACTTTTTTCAAGACAAAATACGCACAGCCAAAATTACAGTATTCATATAAATATTCACTTAATGTACTGATTTTGGTGTCAAATGTTGCTTTTTGATTCTGATCTTCAAAAAAGCCTTTTAGCCGGAGTTGTCCGTATCCCCAATCCCCAACAATATAATCATATCTGGATAATATGTCACTATACCTTGCTTTTAGAGCTTCCTCATTAAAGGCCTCTCTATGCTCCTGCACGATTTCATATGCGGTGCCGTTTATATTGATCATGTAATCACCTCAAATTTTACCAGTAAATCTTTCTTTCATTATAACCGATTCACCATCAATTACTAAGAAAAAAAATCAGTTATTTGGCTATTCTATAAAAAGGAGGTGCTTAAAATGAATAAATGGTCGATGATGATTGTTTTTTGTTTACTCCTTACAGCAGCAGGCTGCTCTAGGGATATGGCCAACCGTGATGTTTATAAAGAAAGCGGAGATACCATTAATGTCAATAACAAACGTGAAGAGCTTTATAATGAAGGCGGCAGTCAGGGTGTTCGAAATGTTAGTGATGATTACGGCTTTGTCCGTCATCAAAAAAGCCCCATTAAGGGTGACCGTGGGGGAATGCAACACTATGCAGCTATAGACCGTGAACAGGTGGCTAATATTATTAGTCAGCTAAGCACAGATATACCGAATGTAAATGATGTTGCCACACTTGTTACCGACCAAGAGGTTCTTGTTTCCTATGATACTGACTCCAAAGATCGTAACCATACTGCGGACCAAGTAAAGAGAACGGCTATGTCTGTTGTCCCTAGATACTATCATGTATATGTATCAGACAATACAAAATTAATGCGTGATGTGGAAAACCTGGCAAATTTAGATTCAACAAGCCATAATGCCAGAAATTTAGTGAATGGTTTAATTACACAAATGAAGAAGTCACCGCAAGGCAATCGTATGAGCGATAGTGAAGACGAAAATGGTGCTACCGCTGATGATAATATGAATACAACCCGCTAATAAAAAGAGTTCAGCCCAAAGTGGACTGAACTCTTTTTATTGTCTAGCTGCCACACCTAGGAGCTTCCACTTTTCATGTTAAGCTTCTTTGGCTTCTGCTTCTCCAAGTAATTGTTTGTGTTTTGCAGCAGCATTCACCTGTTCATCTGCATGGTAGGATGAACGAACCAATGGACCTGCTTCACAATGACTAAAACCTTTTGTAAGGGCAATTTCGCGTAATTCAGCGAATTCTTCAGGGCTATAATATTTTTCAACCTTCAGATGGCTCTTAGAGGGTTGTAAGTATTGTCCTATCGTCATAATGTCCACACCATTTGCTCGTAAGTCATCCATGACCTCGATAATTTCTTCTCTTGTTTCGCCAAGTCCAACCATTAAGCTGGATTTGGTTGGAATCGCTGGCTGCATTTCTTTGGCTCTACGTAAAAATTCTAATGAGCGGTCATACTTTGCACGTGCTCTAACTCTTGGTGTTAATCGTCTTACCGTTTCAATGTTATGATTTAGAATGTCAGGTTTTGCGTCCATTAACAAAGCTAAATTTTCTTCTTTTCCTCCCATATCCGAAGGAAGAACTTCAATGCTTGTAAAAGGATTTTTTCTTCTAATGGCTCTAACCGTTTCAGCAAAAACAGCTGCACCGCCATCTTTTAAATCATCCCTAGCTACGGCTGTTACTACAACATGTTTTAAGTTCATTAATTGAACAGAGTCTGCCACTCGTTCCGGTTCTGCCAAATCTAATTCTGTTGGTAAACCTGTTTTAACAGCACAGAAACGACAAGCACGTGTACATGTATCACCAAGGATCATAAAGGTAGCCGTTCTTCTCTCAGCCCAACATTCGTGGATATTTGGGCAGCGTGCTTCTTCACAAACCGTATGGAGATTTTTTTCACGCATCATTTTTTTTAAGCCTGTATAATGTTCATTCGTATTTAATTTTATTTTTAACCATTCTGGTTTTCTAAGGTAATCACTATTCCTGCTCACGTTTCTACACCCCTATAAATGAGTTTGCTCCTTGTCACTTTACCATACTTTTTGTAACAACAACAAGCAGACAACTCCGCAAACTCCTATTTCCAATTTTTGTTCATAATGAAATAGCCTAAAATTCATAAACTAAAAGCGTACAATATTCGGAAGGAGGATTCCTGTGCGGGCATTTCTGATAATTGGAACAATCCTCTTATTAATGAGCTTTTCTCTCAGGGATGCTCATGCTAAAGGTCCTGATGAGTATCAGGAAAGAATGAAACTATACAAAAAGGTTGAAACCGTTACATTAATTCCATGGTATTACTTAGCAGCCGTGGATCAGTATGAGAGGAGTATACGGCAGGTACGCAAAGATTTGCCAAAGCCGGAAAGTGTAATTGGTATTTATTTCACTCCGGAAAAATGGGCTGGACCCGCTAATCCAATTCCTGAAGAAGAAAACCCAGCAATTATCCAATTTTTCAACGGTATGGGCGTCGATGGAGATGGAGATGGAAAAGCCAGTTTAAAGAGTGATGAGGATGTATTATATACTTTCGCTAATTATCTCCTTTCATATGGAACTGACGATGATAATATAAAAATTGGATTATGGAATTATTATCACCGTGACAAAACAGTTGGTATGATCGTTGGAAAGGCGAAAATGTACCGCCATTTTGGCCGGTTAGACTTAGATACCCATGTATTCCCGCTGCCATTACGCAGTAATCACAGTTATCGCAGTACATGGGGCGATGCGAGAGGCTGGGGTGGCCGTAGAATGCATGAAGGTACTGATATTTTTGCAGGATACGGTGTTCCTGTACGTGCTACCAACTATGGCATAGTGGAAATGAAGGGCTGGAACAAGTTCGGCGGCTGGAGAGTTGGAATTCGTGATATTAATAATACGTATCATTATTTTGCTCATCTTAGCGGTTTTGCTAAAGATTTAAAAGTTGGTCAAATCGTTGAACCCGGGTCTTTAATTGGCGGTGTAGGCAGTTCAGGATATGGACCGCCAGGGACATCTGGTAAATTCCCGCCGCATTTGCACTATGGAATGTATAAAGATAACGGTTATACCGAATGGTCATTTGACCCAACCCCGCATTTACGATTGTGGAAACAGCAAGAAAGACAGGCATTAAAATCGAAAAAATAGGACTGTCCGGTGACAGTCCTTTTAATTTTGCGGAGAAGGTATTTGAATCGATGGGGTAACACCATTCCCGCCATTATTATAAAATTGCGGAACATCACCCTGAATTAATCTTCCTCCGACTGGGATATTCTGTTCTAACTTTGTAATTTCCGTTGCAAACGGCGTAATAATTTGCACTGAAACCTCTAGATGAATGGCAACGTCAATCCATGTATTATTGATCCCCATTGGTTTTGGGTTAATTTTCACATCCGGACGTACTTCCCCAATCGCATGAAACCGTACAGGGATTTTAGGACCTAAATTCCCTAGCAAAGCCATGTTGGTTGCTTGACCAAGCGGTACATTCCACACAATCCCATCCTGTTGTTCTGTATTTACCTCAATATCAACATCTGTTAATTTCTCTAGTGAATCAAGGTCCCCTTTTTCAGCAGCGTTTAAGTTTTTCTGTATTTCATTCGTGATTTCGGATAATTTCTGATTTATGATTTCCGTTTTTAAACTTGCACTTGGCTGCGCGCCATTTTGACCGGCTTCAACAGCAATGACATCTCCCACTTCTACCGTTTTTTTGTTAATTGCCTTATTGATAACCTGTGAAGCGATTTGCTTTGTTTTGGATTCCGCATATCTCATTAAGGAAGGTTCAATTCCTTTGTTAACCAGCCAGATTCCCATTGCAGTAGACAATAGAAAAAAAACAAATGATAATAAAAAAACGTATCGGAAAGGTAACGGTCCCTTTTTTCGGTGACGCACTCGAAACTTAACCAAAAATGATCCCCCCTTACATGTTATATGTATGCGGGAAGGAGATGAACTAGCCTATAAATTTACCGCAGTCTTTACATAAGAAAAAGCCTGCAGTAATGCAAGCTTTCATACCATTTTTAACAAGGCGTCTTTTCCGAGCATTCCTTTTGTAATACCGATTGCTTCTGCCTCGACTGTAACCGACTCCATTGGAGCATTAAGGAGCTGTTCAATGGTTCTTACCCCCACTGCTCTAGCTGCAATGATTTTGCGATCCTTTAACTTTTCATTTAATAACCCTACATCTAAAGCACCGCACATGATATATCCCTTATCATTGCTTATTGAGAGCAGTGTAGTTTTTGGTAGTAAGACGGTAACAGCCAAGAACGTGTGACCATTAATCTCTACCGGTGATAACTCTATCAATTTACACACTCCCTTCCTCACTATCAACTTATGAAAGCGAAAGAAAAAGCGTGTATTCATTTTAGGACTGCTTTTCTAATTTCCATTTAAGAATGTCACGTAAAAATTCAGGAAGAAAATATTCCTTTTTCTTTTGAGGAAAAACATCTTTGAAAAAGTGTCCGAAAGTAAACATATCTGGTACAGCCAGCGTATAGTTCTGGTTTAAGTCTAGTTGATGGCCATTGATATAAATATCGTTGTTTTCATTAAAAGTAATTCTGTCATATATACTTGCTCCCATTACAGTTCCCCTAAAACCGAGACCTGCCACATGCTGTTGTGACCAGCCTTCATTCCTTGTTTCAAGTAATACCTCCTTTAATTCACTGCCGTTTAGTGGGATTTTACAGGGATTAATCGGATGTGGACAAATAGACAACAAATCATACAATGTCACATTACCTGAAAGCGGACCTAAGATAAGACCGCCATTTAAAAATGCACAATCCGCCTTGCACCATTCTCTTAGCGCTTGGCAAAGGAGCAGTGCAAGCTCTGTTTCTTGGAATGGGTCATGCGGATATACTTTAGAAAGGGTTGTAATTTTTTGATTTAATAATTTCTTACCTTTACGGTAAAGTTCCTTGGAAATTGCTTTCTCATCTAGTAATGGAGGAAGCTCTAACACATTATATAATTCTGCTTGTTTGCTGATTATGTTGTTTTCATCAACTTGTATGGAAACATGCCCCACATACCGTCCATGCTTACCAGCTCCCGCAAGCAATGTCTGTCCTTCCCACTTTCCTTCAGGAAGTGTATGGTGGGTGTGACCGCCAAGAATAATATCTATTTCCGGAAATTCTCTTGCAATTTGTTCATCATCGGTAAGTCCAAGGTGAGAGAGCAAGATAATGACATCAGACTGAGCATTGAGTGGCTGTATCCATTTTTTTAACTCTTCTAGAGGTTTTGTAAGCTGCCAGCCTAATAGCTCATATAGAAGGGGAAAATAAGCTGTTAGTCCAATCACACCAATTCGCGTACCTCTTTGTGTCTGATAAATTTTGTATGGTATTAGCCATGTTGGATACTGCCCATTATTGTTATAAAGATTTGCCAGTACAACATCAAACTTCCTGTTGTCATACAAATGATTCAGCCCTTCATAAGGGAAATTGATCCCTTCGTTGTTACCGATCGTCACAGCTGTATAGCCGCTTTCGTTTAACAGTTCAATATTCCCTTTCCCATGAGTTCCCTCAGAAAATGGATGCCACCGGTCTATAAAATCACCTATGTCAAAAAGAAAAAATTCTTCCATAACTTTTTCATGATTTGCCCTACGGTTAGTTAAGAAATGCTGAATTCGCGGCCAGCGCTTTAAATGGCTATGAAGATCATTTGTATGATATATGTGAATGAATTCCATGCATCTCTCGCATCCTTTTTTAGCCAATAATACCTTGATAGATTAATCGTATGCCGACGATTATTAATATGGTTCTTAGTAAAAAAACAATTGTTTTGCTTTTTAATTTTGTGTTTAAATAGACACCGACCTTTGCACCAATCCATGCCCCAGGAACCAATGCCAATGCAAGAAGCCAATCAACATTTCCTAAAGTGATATGGGTAATTGAACTTAGAATGGAGGTTGGTAAGATCATAAACATCGATGTTGCTGTTGCTACATGTGGAGGAAAGAAAAAGAACAGGATCATAGTCGGCACCATTAAGGATCCACCGCCAACCCCTAGAATACCTGATAAAAAGCCGACAATTAATGAAATAACGACCCCCATCACAGGGTTAAATCCATATTCAAAGACCTTTCCTGAGTTATCTGTAAAGCTTCTGACAATCCCCTTATCTTTTTGGTAAGGTATAGGTTTTAATTTATCTTTTAATAGCAATACAAATGAAACAAATATGATAAAAATACCAAAAAACAAATTAAATGATTTTAAATCTAAAATCTCCGTTACCCAGGCTCCTAGAATACTCCCAGGACCGCTTCCGATCAAAAAAATCAATCCACTTTTATAATCCACCGTTTTATGTTTCATATAAGCTAACGTGGAAGAAAGTCCGGTAAATATCATCGTAAAAAGCGAGGTACCCACGGCTGTCTGCGGTGAAATATAACCAAATGTAGACAAGGAACCTAAAAAGAGCAAGGAAGGAACGATAACAATTCCTCCTCCCAACCCAATTAAACTCCCTAAGGAACTTCCTGCTATCCCGATTAAAACTAAAACAATCCACTCCATATTTCTTTCTCCTTTATTTTAAAATAAATCCAGTTGTCTAGGAGCGAGGTCCTCATATTTGATATCTAACAGGTCAATCATTTCTTTTGCATTATCGGCAGCATCTCCGCCAGAATTGTTGTTAAAGAGAACATAGACATTCGCGGATTCCTTAGCTAATTTCCTAATAATATCAGCCCATTCTTGAAGTTCTTGTTGATTATACCGATAGAGGTAGCGAACCTCGCGCCAATTCTCTGCCTGACGTTTCTGCCACCCATGCATGTTTCGTCCATGGAATCGAATGAGAAGCTTTTCAGAATCAATTGCCTCTAATATGGCTGGAATGGATCCCGCTCCTGATTGAGGTTCATCACAAATACTATGTATCCATTTTTCCTCACTCATAAAATCTAGTGTAAGATGGCGAAAACGGGGTGTAAACCAGGATTGGTGTCTGAACTCAAGTGCACAAGGCAAATCACCCATAACATTTTTGCACCAACGTAAATATTCAACATTTTCGCGCTTACAATCAAACCAAGGTGGGAACTGAAAAAGGACCATTGCTAATTTGCTTGCTTCTATGTATGGTTCTAGAGATTCTTTAAAAGCCTGGAACATTTCTTGTTTGTTGCCGAATAGAGCTTCTCCTCGCTGATGGCCTGTCATACCCTGGTAGGCCTTCACAATGAACTGAAACGAGGATGGGGTATCATTCACCCATTTAGTTGCATTCCTCTTCGGCTGAATCGCATAAAAAGCATTATCCACTTCAACGGTTGGAAAATAACCCGCATATTCTTTCAACTTATCACGTGGAGACATCTGACCAGGATATAAGCTATCATGATCGCCCCAACCTGTAACACCTATATAAATCAACTGTATCACCCCACCTATTAATAATAGCATAACCTTATTTTTCAACGTATTTTTGAAGTCATAAAAAAATAGCCTATTATAAAAAAAGGGCTATTTTTTAAAGATATAGTTATATACGAGGAGTTTATGGTTGAATTTTTTTCCTAACATAAATGGGAATAAATTATTCATTATATAGCTAACTGGAATTAATATTAGTATGGCAAAAATTGTAATAAACAAAGCTAAGATATTCGGGTGATTTTCTAAATTCAACCCTTCCCGAAAATGAGTATTGAATACATTAATTGCCAATGGCAAATGCAGGCACATGAGAATAAGTGTGTTTCTTCCCAAATAACTTAAAACAGGACTAAACGATAAAAACTGTGAAATATAAATTGTAAAAGAAATTGCCAATAATGCCCAAAGGATTCCACTTAAATAAATTTGGATATTAGGTGGTAAATGTAATATCTGCCATGCTCTTTCATAAACAGTTGAATCAAGAACGAACCAAATGTAGAGTATGGAGGGAACTACTAGTAAAAATGATTTCTTTAAATCCCTTTCAAGCCAATTTAAAATTCGGACAAAATATCCAATACCGAAAAAAACAAGATAGTATAAAGATTGGTCTAAACTCCATGGTAAAATATTTGTCCCTCTAGCTGCTCCCAATTGCCAATGCGATAAAAAACCGACAGTAATAACAACCATTAAAATTGCATACTTATTTTTTATTAAATTAACTAGATAATAAAATATTATTTCTATTAGAAATAATGAAGTTAAAAACCACAATGGGATGTTGTAGAAAATATAATTCCTTCTTGATTCTATAGTGGAATAAAAAAAGGAATCAATTTCAATTGGCATGCCTAAATAATGAGTGGTTAATAAGAAAGAAATGATTGCAAAAAAAATATAAGGAACCAATAATGTTTTAACTTTAATTAATGAAAATTCCTTAAAACTGCCTTTAGTCGAAAATAAAAATCCTGATAAAAAGAAAAATAAAGGCATATGAAATGAATAAATATGAATACGAGGAGCATCTACTAAAGTGGTGTGTCCAATAATCACCAAAAATATACCAATACCCTTACACGTATCAATCCAAGTAATACGCTTAGACATAGCTAAATCCTCCAATGTGCAAAATACCCCTTATATTAACAAAATTCACTATATTATTCAATGGAAAAAACCCCCCTGCTAAAGGAGCAGGGGGTGCAATAGTTCCCGTATTACCAGCATGAATTTCAAGCTTTATTAGGACTCTAATAAAACATATCAATCATGATAAAAAGATTAACCGATAGAACCTTCCATCTCAAACTTGATTAGGCGGTTCATTTCGACTGCGTATTCCATTGGTAGTTCTTTTGTAAATGGCTCAATGAAGCCCATAACGATCATTTCAGTTGCTTCTTGTTCTGAGATACCACGGCTCATCAGGTAGAAGAGTTGTTCTTCAGATACTTTAGAAACCTTTGCTTCGTGCTCAAGTGAAATGTTGTCGTTAAGGATTTCGTTGTAAGGAATTGTGTCAGAAGTTGACTGATTATCCATTATCAACGTATCACATTCAATATTTGCACGAGCGCCATCCGCTTTACGTCCAAAGTGAACAACACCACGGTAGGTTACTTTACCACCATGCTTTGAAATCGACTTGGAAACGATGGTTGATGAAGTGTTAGGAGCTAAGTGAATCATTTTTGCCCCTGCATCCTGGTGCTGGCCTTTACCTGCAATGGCAATTGATAAAGTCATACCACGTGCACCTTCACCTTTTAAAATAACAGCTGGGTATTTCATTGTTAATTTAGAACCGATGTTACCATCAATCCATTCCATTGTTGCATTTGCTTCACAAACAGCACGCTTCGTAACCAAGTTAAATACATTGTTCGCCCAGTTTTGAATCGTTGTGTAACGGCAATAAGCGTCCTTTTTAATGATAATCTCAACAACAGCACTATGAAGTGAGTTTGTAGTATAAACAGGAGCGGTACAGCCTTCTACATAATGAACATGTGCGCCTTCATCAACAATGATTAACGTACGCTCAAATTGTCCCATATTTTCAGAGTTAATACGGAAGTACGCCTGCAATGGAGTATCAACTTTAACACCTGGTGGTACATAGATAAATGATCCGCCAGACCATACTGCTGAATTCAAGGCAGCAAATTTGTTATCTGTCGGCGGGATAACCTTCGCCCAGTGCTCACGGAAGATATCCTCATTCTCTCGAAGAGCAGAATCAGTGTCTTTAAAGACGATACCTAAATCCTCAAGTTCTTCCTTCATATTATGGTAAACAACTTCAGATTCATATTGAGCAGAAACGCCTGCAAGGTACTTTTGTTCTGCTTCAGGAATCCCTAGTTTGTCAAATGTTGCTTTAATTTCTTCAGGGACTTCATCCCATGATTTTTCCGATTTCTCAGATGGTTTTACATAATAAGTGATTTCGTCAAAATTCAATGAACCTAAATCTCCACCCCATTGAGGCATTGGCATGTTATAAAAATGTTCAAGTGATTTTAAACGGAAATCGAGCATCCATTGTGGTTCATTTTTAAGCTTTGATATTTCTTTAACAATATCACTTGTTAGACCACGTTTTGATCGGAATATGGAAACGTCCTTATCGGCAAAACCGTATTTATAATCACCGATTTCCGGCATTTTCTTCGCCATCGTCGTATTCCTCCATTTCATAACGAACTAGGGAAAGTTCCCTAGTTTGTTCTATTGTTGTTCCCCTTCATTCAACCCTTTTTCCATTGCCTTCCATGCAAGTGTGGCACATTTGATTCTGGCAGGGAATTTAGAGACACCCTGAAGTGCTTCGATATCACCTAGGTCAACTTCATCATCGTACTCTTTCCCCTGAATCATATCGGAAAAAATCTTTGAAAGCCTGATCGCTTCCTCTACTTTCTTGCCCTTAATGGCTTGTGTCATCATTGAGGCAGAGGACATGGATATAGAACAGCCTTCGCCTTCAAATCCTACATCCTTAACAATACCATCTTCCACTTTAAAAGTAAGTTGAATTCTGTCGCCACAAGTAGGGTTGTTCATATTGATGGTATGACTGCCATCCTCTAATAGACCACGGTTACGAGGTTTTTTATAGTGATCCATAATAACTTGACGGTAAAGTGCATCTAAATTAGAAGACATCGCTGAAATACTCCTTTGTTTTAACAAGTCCTTCAACAAGCTTATCAATATCGTCTTCAGTGTTATATAAATAAAAGCTTGCACGAGCAGTTGCTGAAGCCTTCAGCCATTTCATCAACGGCTGTGCGCAATGATGTCCGGCACGAACAGCAATTCCTTCTGCATCGAGTACAGTCGCCACATCATGTGGATGTACATCCTCAATATTAAAGGTAACAAGACCTGCACGTTTAGCAGCGTCTAAAGGTCCATAAATCGTCATTCCAGGTACAGATGACATTTTATCTAACGCATAAGCAGCTAACTTATGCTCATGTTCTGCAATATTTTCTAAGCCAATTTCATTTAAAAAGTCAATCGCAGCTCCTAGACCGATTGCACCAGCAATGATCGGAGTACCAGCCTCAAACTTCCATGGGAGTTCTTTCCATGTAGATTCCTGTAAATGAACAAAATCAATCATTTCTCCACCGAATTCAATGGGTTCCATGTTTTCTAACAAATGCTTTTTACCATAAAGAACGCCGATACCAGTAGGTGCACACATCTTATGTCCTGAAAAAGCTAGAAAATCACAATCTAGATCTTGAACATCGATTTTCATATGCGGTGCACTTTGTGCTCCATCAACTACCATAATCGCACCATTCTCATGAGCAATTTTGGCAATTTCCTTTACAGGATTAATAACACCAAGTACATTCGATACCTGCATAACAGAAACTACACGTGTATTACCTGTGACCGTTGCTTTAACATCTTCAAGTGAAATCGTCCCGTCTTCTTGAAGTGGGATGTACTTTAACACTGCTCCGGTCCTTTTAGCGACCTGTTGCCAAGGAATGATATTGCTATGGTGTTCCATATACGTAATAACAATCTCATCCCCAGCAGTTAAATTGGCAGCTGCATAACTTTGTGCAACAGTGTTGATAGAAGTTGTGGTACCTCTAGTAAAAATAACTTCCTGGGTTGATTTTGCATTAATAAACTTACGAACCTTTTCCCTTGCTCCTTCATAGGCATCCGTTGCTCTAGTTCCAAGCGTGTGAACACCCCGATGAACATTGGAATTGATTTCTTTATAATATCTCTCCACCGTCTCTATAACCGTGATAGGCTTTTGAGATGTAGCAGAGCTATCAAGATAAACGAGTGGTTTTCCATTTACTTCCTGATCTAAAATAGGGAATTGACGACGAATATCAAGGACATTCATTATCGTACTTTCCTTTCAATCACAGCTGTTAATTGTTCCTTAACTCCCTCTATCGGCAGCTGGTTAACAACTGGAGCAAGGAAACCATGAATAACTAAACGTTCTGCTTCTTTTTTCGGAATACCGCGGCTCATTAGATAATAAAGTTGAACAGGGTCCACACGTCCAACTGAAGCTGCGTGACCAGCTGTTACATCATCCTCATCAATGAGAAGAATTGGATTTGCATCTCCACGAGCTTTTTCACTCAACATCAGCACACGAGATTCCTGTTCTGCATTAGATTTAGAAGCACCATGTAAGATATGACCAATTCCATTAAAAATAGAAGAAGCACTATCTTTCATGACACCATGTTTTAAAATATAACCTTCACTGTTTTTCCCATAGTGAACAACTTTTGTTGTAAAGTTTTGAATCTGTTCTCCACGTCCAACAACAACTGTTTTTGTATCACCATAAGCACCATCCCCAACTAAGTTGGTGGTGTTCTCAGAGATAGTGTTTCCTTCATTCATTAATCCAAGTGCCCATTCAATTCGTGCATCTCTTCCCGCTGATCCACGACGGTTTACATATGTGGTGATCCCTTTTGCAAGAGTATCCACAGCACCATACTGAACTTTTGCACCCGCCTTTGCGATGACCTCTGTTACGATATTAAAGACACCATTAGCAGATTCTAAAGTTGACAGGTAATTTTCTACATACGTAACCGCACTATTATCATCAGCAACAACTAATACATGGTTTACAAGGTTTGCATCTGCAGAATCATGTAAATAAATCGAATGAATTGGTTCTTTTACTTCAACATTTTTAGGAATGTACAAGAATGCTCCACCATTCATTAATGCTGCATGGAGGGCAATCAAACGGTGTTCATCTGTTTTTACTGCTTCTGTTAACAAGTACTTTTGTACAAGTTCGCTATGTTCACGAACTGCAGTAAAGATATCTGTAAAGATGACGCCTTGACCCTTTAATTCCTCGGTTAAAGAAATGTAAGCAGGGGTATGATTTCGTTGAATATAAAGATTTTTTGTTGTCGATTCGTCACCAATTAAAGCTTTTACTTCCTCTGGAAGCTCAGCCAGTGATGAAAAAGTTTCACTTTTTACTGTAGTTGTATCAAATTGAGTGAAATTCCACTTATCAATCTTGGTTTTATCCGGTCTTGGCATTGGAAGAGATTCACTCAATTCTAATGCTTTCACACGCAATTCTTCCATCCACGCAGGCTCGTTCAATTCTTTCGAAAAGGAACGAACAAAATCTTTATCAAATGATAAATTCGTTTCTGTTGTCATGATTATCCTCCTAACGCTAACTCTTACGCTTCTTGCCCAACTGTTTCATCTTCGATTCCGAGCTCTTGCTTGATCCAGTCATATCCTTCTGCTTCTAAGCGTTGTGCTAGTTCTGGTCCGCCTGATTTTACAACACGGCCCTGCATCATAACGTGCACATAGTCAGGAGTGATATAATTTAAAAGTCGTTGATAGTGAGTAATGACTAAACAGCCAAAATCTTCTCCGCGCATTTGATTAATACCTTTTGAAACAACCTTTAATGCATCGATATCTAATCCAGAGTCAATTTCATCTAAAATTGCGATTTTTGGCTCAAGCATCATCAATTGAAGGATTTCATTACGCTTTTTCTCTCCACCAGAAAATCCTTCATTTAGATAACGTTGTGCCATGTCGAGGTCCATCTCAAGGAATTCCATTTGCTTATCCATTTTACGGATGAATTTCATAAGTGAAATTTCATTTCCTTCGCCAAGGCGGCTATTTAAGGCAGAACGCAAGAAATCAGCGTTTGTTACACCGTTAATTTCGCTTGGATATTGCATAGCTAAAAATAGACCTGCACGTGCGCGCTCATCTACTTCCATTTCAAGTACGTTCTGATCATCTAACATAATAGAACCGCTAGTTACTTCATATTTCGGATGACCCATGATAGCAGAAGATAAAGTGGATTTACCCGTACCATTTGGTCCCATGATTGCGTGAATTTCTCCACCTTTTATTTCGAGGTTTACACCTTTTAAAATTTCTTTCCCATCAATTTCTACATGTAAATCTTTGATCGTTAATGTTGACCCAGCCATATATATACCTCCGCAAAGATAGTTTTGTATCTTGTAGCTTAAAACACTTAGCCCAAAATTCTATTCTCACTTTATTCTCATTACAATCTTATAACAAATAGAATCTGTTAGCAACTCATAAACAGTAATAACTTTAATATGAAGAAGAAAGAAATTTTATTTTCACTCCATACATTCCAAATGAGAATTAGAATCAGACAAGATGTACTTGTAACATAATAATTCTAAACTGATTCATAATGTGAACGCTTTATGTAGTCACATACGAATAAAACTATAACGTATTTATCTCTATTTTGCCAAGACTTCGACATTATATTTGATACCTATTTTTACCTATCCCATTCGATTCATGTATATTATGTGATAGATAAAAGAAAACCAGTGAAACATCTTCACCGGTCTCCATCTATCTTCGTATCGTTTTTGACTAATATTCAATCTAGAACTTATTCACCCGGTATTACAGCACCTTGGTACTTTTCTTCGAGGAATTTTTTAATTTCATCTGATTGCAGAACTTCTACAAGGGTTTTAATTTCCTCACGGTCTTTGTCCTCTGATCGAACCACTACAAGGTTTGCTGGTACAACGTCATCGCCCTCAAATGCGATTCCGTACTTTCCAATGTCAATACCGCCTTCTAATGCGTAGTTCGTATTAATTACGACCGCATCTCCTTCACCACTTTCAAAAGAAGAAGCTAATAGTTTTGCTTCAATTAGAGTTGAGAAATCAAGTTCCTTGGGATTTTCAATAATATCCTCTACTCTTGCATTTGCCCCAACGCCTTCTTTAAGCTTAATTAATCCTTCTTTTTCAAAAATAGGTAAGATACGTCCATGGTCACTTAGTGAATCACTCATAATAATTTTTGCGCCTTTTGGAAGGTCATTAAGGTTTTTGTATTCCTTTGAATAAATACCGATCGGTTCCTTATGAACTCCGCCTACACTTACAAAATCAAAATCCTTATTTTCTTCCATTTGCAGTTCTAAATAGCCTGGTGTTTGAAAATAGTTTGCGTCTAGTTCTTTATCCCTTAACGCTACGTTTGGCAGGATATAATCTTGAAAAACTTGCACTTCTAGGTCAATCCCTTTTTCCTTTAATAAAGGTTTTGCCGCCTCTAACACTTCAGCGTGCGGTACAGCAGATGCACCCACAACTAATTTTTTGTTTCCATCTTCTCCTGCTTTATCAGCAGTATCGTCTTTAGCACCACCGCAAGCTGTTAGTGCAAGTGCTACTAACGCAATGATAATTAAACCAAATGCTTTTTTCATAATCTAACTCCTCCTGTTATCGTTTATCTGTTTTTTTTGTAAAATAATCCCCAATAAATTGGATGATAAAAACCAAAATTAAAATGGCAATTGTTGCAACTAACGTAACGAGCGGTCTATTGCGCTGAAAACCTTCTAGGTAGGCAAAATGGCCAAGTCCCCCTGCTCCAATTACCCCAGCCATTGCGGTGAAACTTACTAACGAAATAGCTGTAACGGTTAGCCCTGATATTAAGGCAGGCAAAGATTCTGGAATTAATACTTTAAAAATAATCTGGCTATGTGTTGCTCCCATTGATTGTGAGGCTTCAATAACACCTTTATCGATTTCTCTAAGAGCAATTTCCACCATTCTAGCGTAAAAAGGTGCTGCTCCAATAATTAAGGCAGGAAGCGCCGCATTTGCACCTAGCATGGTTCCAACCAATAATTTAGTAAAAGGAATTAATAATACTATTAAGATAATGAACGGTATGGATCTGAAAATATTTACAAATCCAGCAATAATAACATTTATACCTCTGTTTTCCCACAAATTACCTTTATCCGTTAGAAATAACAGCAGACCTAGTACTAATCCTAAAATAAATGTAACGAGGACTGAGATAGTAGTCATATAAAGGGTTTCACGTGTGGCTTCTAATAATTGAGTCCACTTTACTATTTCTGTAAAGTTAGCCATTACTAATCACCTCCACGCCGACTTGCTGGGAGCGAATGTAATCCACTGCCTTGATAACCTCTTGTTCACTGCCATCAAGGTGGATAAAGAGAGTCCCATAGGAACCACTTTGCGTTTGCGAAATTTTCCCCTGCAAAATATTGACTGTAACATTATTTTGACGGATTAAATTCGTGATTAACGGTTGCTCGACTGAATCGCCAATAAAGGATAATTGAACAACTTTACCTGATTGATAGCGTTCTAACAAATGTTCAGCTGTTTCTTTTGTTTCTTCAGGCTCGGTAACTTGTTGAACAAACCGTTTTGTAATCTGCTGTTGAGGGTTTTTAAATACCTCTAACACCTGTCCAAGCTCAACAATTCTACCACTTTCCATAACTGCAACCCGATGACAGATTTTACGAATGACATGCATTTCATGAGTAATCAACACAATCGTTAATCCAAGCCTCTTATTGATATCTACCAATAAATCCAATATAGCGTCCGTGGTTTGAGGATCTAGGGCTGAAGTTGCTTCATCGCAAAGAAGTACTTTTGGATTGTTGGCCAGTGCCCGTGCAATTCCCACACGCTGTTTTTGACCTCCGCTTAGCTGGGAGGGGTAAGCATTTTCTCGGCCTTCAAGACCCACTAAATGAATCAATTCTTTTACTCTTTTTTGTCTTTCTGATCCGCCTACACCTGCTATTTCCAAAGGAAATGCGATATTCTCGCTAACTGTTCTTGACCAAAGCAAATTAAAATGCTGAAATATCATACTTATTTCTTGACGTGCTTTTCGAAGTTCACTGCCCTTAATTTTTGAAATAACACGGCCAGCAACGGTAACAGATCCTTCTGTCGGCAGCTCTAGTCCATTCAGCATTCGGATTAAGGTACTTTTTCCAGCGCCACTATATCCGATCACTCCAAAAATTTCTCCCTCTTTAACGTCTAAATTTACATCATCAACAGCTTTTAACTGTCCCTGTTTAGAAGGAAAAACTTTTCGGACATCTTTTATAGAAATCATTTCATCACCTACTTCTTATCCAATAAAATAATAATTGCAATACGCTTCAGTATAGGGTTTGACTGTTTTTAGAAAAACATTCTTATATTAGAAAAATTAAAATGCCTTTCTGCAATAGGCAGAAAGGCATTATAAATAAAAGACCTTTCTCCCATCTTCCAAAGCATTCGCTTTGTGTGAATTGGCACCATTTCAATAAATTGACGGTTGCCGGGCTTCATCGGGCACATCCCTCCACCTCTCTTGATAAGAGTATATCATTCAGTATTTAATTAATACGTTCATGTATTAAAGCAATCATTTTAGTACAAAAATTATCTTAACATGGATAAAAAAAGGTGTCAACGGAATTTTCTACAAATTTCGATAATACTTATTAAGCTTTTGCCTTTAAAGAAGCAACACCCGTAGCCTTCTCAATCGCTGCTTCTAGGTCTTCAATTAGGTCCTCTACATTTTCAATGCCTATAGAGAGTCGAATTAAGTCCTCAGAAACTCCTGCAGCCTTTAGTCCTTCTGCATCCAACTGTTGATGAGTGGTGCTAGCTGGATGGATAATTAAGCTCTTTGCATCACCTACATTCGCTACGTGCGCAAATAGTGTAATAGAGTCAATTAATTTTGCTCCTGCTTCTCTTCCACCTTTTATTCCAAATACAATCATAGAACCTGCGCCTTTTGGCAGATACTTACTTGCCAAATCTTGATCTGGATGAGAATTGTGCCCTGGATATGATACCCATTCTACCGCGGGGTGATTAACTAAATATTCAACAACTTCTTTCGTATTGGCAATATGTTCTTTCATCCGTACGTGAAGTGTTTCAAGACCCAAGGTGAATTGAAATGCATTTTGCGGGCTTAATGCAGGTCCAAGGTCACGTAATAACTGTACGCGTGCTTTAACGATATACGCTGCAGCACCAAGTGCTTCCGCATATACGAGGTCATGATAACTTGGGTCAGGAGTAGTAAAACCGGGGAATTTCGGAGAATTCCAGTCAAACTTACCTCCATCAACAATAATTCCGCCTGTTGTTGTTCCATTACCTAAAAGCCATTTTGTTGCAGAATGGATAACAATATCAGCACCATATTCTATCGGTCTGCAAAGGTAAGGCGTAGCAAAAGTGTTATCAATAATTAATGGAACTCCTGCTTCATGGGCAATTTCAGCTACTTTTTCAATATCAAGAATTCTTAAAGACGGATTACCAATCGTCTCGCCAAACACAGCTTTTGTTTTATCCGTGATAGCCGCACGGAAATTTTCTGGATCTTCGGGATCTACAAACTTTACCTTTATTCCATATTTCGGAAGAGTAACGGCAAATAGGTTGTAGGTTCCACCATATAAATTAGAAGCTGAAACAATTTCATCTCCTGCTTCAGCAATATTTAAAATTGCCAAGGTAATGGCAGCCATTCCGCTTGCAACTGCTAGGGCGCCAACTCCACCTTCAAGTAAGGCAACTCTTTCTTCAAAAACCGTTGTAGTCGGGTTGTGGATCCGAGTATAAATATATCCGCTCTCTTTCAACGCAAAAAGATTTGCAGCATGTTCAGTATTTTTAAATTGATAGGCATTATTTTGGTAAATAGGTACAGCTCGTGCACCTGTTACTGGATCTGGAGCTAACCCTCCATGAACACTCAAATGTTTCGAAACGATAATTCTTTTGATTTTCCCCCATACTAACACTCCTTCATTTTTATGAAATAAATTTTTTATAGCGCTCCTCTGGTTTGGTTAAATAAAAGATTGATTCGAGAAGTAAAATGGTACGAAATGGAGCTCTAACTTTTAGCTGTCCGTTGTTAATAAGAATTCTTAATTTCTCTTTTCCTTCAAGCAGGCCATAAATGGACTCACGTTGACCGCTGATTTCGTATGTAACAGCCCTACTGTTATAATCAATAAATAAAGTAACCTCTCCCTCATGAAAAACGAGGAAGTTTTCTTGACCATCACATACCAGCTTTATTTTTAGCCCATCTAATTTTTCTATTAACTTGAGAACGTGACCGCGTTTCTTGATAGCAGAAATGAAAATCTGTATCATTTCCTCCATTTTTCATCACTCCGATTAACACTCCATTCTGTTATATATTCAAGTAAACAGGCTCGGATTCCTTTACAATCTCATCGACAAATTTCTACTTTAAATGACAATTTTAAAAAAAACAGACGCGTCAGCACCTGTTTTATAGTAACAACTGTTTAATTTTTTCATATAGGAAAGGAACCGAGTTGAATGCATAAATCATTTCAACCAATTCTCCATTCTTAATAAAAAGCAGACAGGGAACACTTTCAATTTGAAACTTATCTGCTAGCTGCGGATAAAAGTTCAGATTCATTTTCCCTATTTTTACATCAACCATATTTTCAATAACTTGAAGCATTCTCGACGCTACCTGACAAGTACCGCATAAAGGCGTATAGAAGTATATAAGTCCAGATGAATGACTATTTAAGAATGATGATATTTCATCTAGGTTCCAATCGTTCATTTTTTAACCCATTTCTAAAAATTCAGAATGAACATCGATATTTGCACCTAAAAGGACTGTGGCAAGATGGTACACTGGTGCAGTTGCTACTTCACGGTACATTCTGTCTATATAAATATGTTCGGCTTGTGGGAATTCCCTTTTTAATTGCTTGCGAAGCTTTTCGCCTGCATCATCCGCGTCCACTAGGATATAAACCTCTTTATCCTCGAGTGTATCAATTAACTCATCCAATTTTGTCATACTGATTGTTCCATTGGTACAGACAATCTCCATCGGTTCCTTCAGGATACTCTTTACCTTTTTCTTATCTGATTTTCCTTCAACAATCAGAACTTTATCACCATACGTGTCATTCATCATTCATCACCTATACGAAAGAGAATTATTTGTTTGATGTTAACATATTCAACAAATTTAATTACGTGTGAATATATTAACTATACCATGATTGTTTATTTGATAATAGGTGTTTGCTTAGGATTATGCTTAACACCATCCACCATCATCACAATCTGTATATTTTGCGTCCGGCTGTTCCGTAACGGTTACATTTTGGTAAATTTTTCGCTGTTCTACTTGAAATTGTTGATCTAACTGAAAAGTCATATCCCCTGGTAACTGTATTTTACCGATGGACGTGTTATCAAGAAATAATTCCATTTCACCGTTTTTCATTTTTCCAACTACTCTATCTGTCACATCAACCTTTTGCTGTTTCAATGTCATTCCAAGAGCTCCTTTATTTAAAGTTTATTATAGTATCTCCTGGATTTAGAATATACAAGGTGCGAATTTTTCCCATAAAAAAAACACCTTGCGTAACAAGGTGTTCCGAAAACTAGTCTTCTTTAATCATCGCTTCATATTGTTCTGCTGTCATAAGTTTTTCCATTTCACTGCTATCAGAAGGCTCAACGACAATCATCCATGCCTTTTCATATGGAGATTCATTTACAAATTCAGGGCTGTCACTTAAATCTTCGTTAACGGCAACAACCTTTCCGCTTACCGGTGCATATAATTCCGAAACTGTCTTAACGGATTCCACGCTGCCAAATGGCTCATCAGCAGTTACTTCGTCGCCCACTTCAGGAAGTTCAACGAAAACAATGTCTCCTAATTCAGATTGAGCAAAGTGGGTGATACCCACTCGAACTGTTTCTCCTTCAACTTTTACCCATTCATGTTCTTCAGAATAACGCAATTCCTTTGGTGTAGTCATTAAAAATCCCTCCATTATTTTCTAATATCGTTTATCGATATTGATTGATACTACCCTAATTACTTTTTTTGTGTTTACAGCCACATTTTCTCATACTCATCTTCTTTAAAGCCAACAGTCACTTTTTCTCCATCCGTTACTAATGGTCTTTTGATTAACATCCCATCTGAGGCTAACAGATCTAGCAGCTCATCTTCAGAAGCAGTGGGTATTTTATCCTTAATACCCAGTTCACGATACTTTTGCCCGCTTGTATTAAAGAACTTCTTTAACTCAAGGTTGCTCTTTTCGTAGATATCCTGAAGTTCAGCGCGAGATGGTGGAGTTTCAACAATATGTATTTCTTTGTAAGATAGATGATGTGCATCTAACCATTTCTTTGCATTTCGACATGTCCCACATTTTGGATACCAATAAAAAGTAAGCGACAACGGTCCACCCTCCTCTAAAACATTCATGACATATATCGTCACTTTGATAGTAACATAACGGGATTAAAAGTAAAAACGCCTCAGTTTAAAATTTCGACTAATTCTGCAAAAATCCTGCTTATCATATAGAAAAACTTTAGGCTCCCGTAAAGTCACCGGGAGCCTAAAGCTGGTCAATTAAACGATATAGCGTTCTGCTTCAATCAGAACATCCGCTGCTTCACGTTTCTTACCGATAACATTGATTGGCGTATGGCGAGTTAATTTACGAAGTGCTGATACGAGCATGCGGAGGGTATCCCCTTGTTCAGTTGCAACTAATGTTTCTTTCGCATGCTGCTCAATTTCATTGAAAGCCTCTTGGCAGAAAATTTGTGTATAAAGAAGCTTTTGTTTATTTTTCTCAAGACCAGTCTTGGCTATTGCTTTTTCAGTTCTTAACAGTGCAGATTCCATTGCATAAGCATTAGAAACAATATCTGCAATATTAGATAAGATTTCTTGCTCTTTCTCTAGTGCCTTACCAAATTTTTGAGCAGCTAACCCAGCAGCCAGCAAGCCAATTTTCTTCGCATTGCTTACTAAATGTTTCTCTTGAGCAAGTGGCTCATCACCTGGCTCTTCAGGCATTAACATCATGATTTCTTCTTGAAGCGCCATGGCTTTTTGGAATAATGGAAGTTCTCCTTTAAACGCCTTCTTAATATAGGTGCCGGGCACTAGTAGACGGTTAATTTCATTTGTACCTTCGAAAATACGATTAATACGTGAATCACGGTATGCTCTTTCGATGGTATACTCTTGCATGAAGCCATATCCGCCATGAATTTGGACACCTTCATCAACAACATAATCTAAAACTTCACTACAGAAGAATTTATTAACAGAGCATTCAATCGCATATTCAGCGATGGAATTTGCTACTAATTTAATGTCTTTCTGCTCTTCCGTTGTAAGCTTTCCTTGATTATCTTCATAAAGCCCAATGGTACGGTAAACAGAGCTTTCTGCAGCATAGATCTTAGAAGCCATCGTACCAAATTTTTCTTTGGTCAAATTGAATTGGGAGATCGGTGTGTTAAATTGTTTACGGCCATTTGCATATTTAACAGCCAGCTCAAATGCATTTTTAGAACCGCCGACACCTCCAACAGCTAATTTATAGCGCCCGATGTTTAAGATATTAAACGCGATGACATGCCCTTTTCCATATTCCCCTAATAGGTTTTCAACAGGAACAGGTACATCTTCTAGAATAAGGGTACGTGTTGAGGAGCTCTTAATACCCATTTTCTTTTCTTCCGCACCTGTAGAAACGCCAGGGAAATCTCTTTCAACAATAAATGCAGTAAAGTGTTCACCATCAATTTTTGTATAGACAACAAATACATCCGCAAAACCAGCATTGGTAATCCATTGCTTTTCACCATTAAGAATATAATGGGTACCTTCATCATTCAGTTTTGCTGTTGTTCTCGCACCAAGAGCGTCTGAACCAGAACCTGGTTCCGTTAAAGCATAAGCTGCAATCTTTTCACCTGAAGCAAGTGCAGGTAAATATTTTTTCTTTTGCTCTTCGTTCCCGAATAGAACGATTGGCAATGAGCCGATACCGACATGCGCTCCATATGATAATGAAAAGCCGCCAGCCTTTGACATTTTTTCCGTTACAAGTGATGAGGTTACTTTATCTAGACCTAGCCCGTCATACTCTTCAGGAACATCTGCTGCTAAAAGCCCTAGATCACCAGCTTGCTTTAAAAGTTTTACAGTGCGATCAAATTCGTGGTTTTCGAGATGCTCTAACTGTGGAAGGACTTCCTTTTCAATGAAGTCTTCTGCTGTTTTCGCAATCATTAATTGCTCTTCGTTAAAATCCTCAGGTGTTAATATGCGGTCATAGGAAATATCATCTATTAAAAAGCTTCCGCCCTTAATAATTTTTTCTGTTTGTTGTGCCATTATTGTTTCCCCCTAAATTTTTAGCCGTAATTTCCGCTCCAATTAATGTGGTCCTTATTTTCACCAATAAATTTTTAACGCTTTATTATAAAAGTTCAAACACTCCTGCTGCGCCCATTCCACCGCCGATACACATGGTTACTACCCCAAATTGCTGCTGTCGACGTTTTAACTCATGGATAAGGGTTAAAGTGAGTTTTGCTCCTGTACATCCTAACGGATGACCTAAGGCGATGGCGCCTCCATTTACGTTGACTTTTTCTTCGTCTAACCCAAGCTCACGAATAACTTGAAGGGACTGTGATGCGAATGCTTCGTTTAATTCAAACAGGTTAATATCAGACATTTCTAATCCAGCTAATTTCACTGCTTTAGGTACTGCCACCACAGGACCTACTCCCATAATTTCTGGCGGTACGCCTCCAACGGCAAATGATCTAAATTTAGCTAATGGCTTTAGTCCCAGTGATTCGGCTTTTTCACGGTCCATGATCATTAAGGCCGCAGCCCCGTCACTTGTTTGTGAAGCATTCCCTGCCGTAACAGAACCTGTTACTGAGAATGCCGGACGAAGCTTCGATAACGATTGCACGTTTGTATCTGGACGGACTCCTTCATCTTGTGAAAACTTGAGAGTTCTTTCCGTCAGCTTATTGTCTTTTCCAACTGAACGAATGGTAACATCTACAGGGACGATTTCATCAGCAAATTTTCCTTCTTGTAGGGCTTTTGCCGCTTTCTGATGACTGCGAACTGCAAAAGCGTCCTGGTCCTCACGAGAAATACCATATTTCTTTGCGACTTCTTCTGCTGTATGACCCATTCCCATATAATATTGTGGAGCAGTTTCAGCTAATTTGACGTTTGGACGTACCACATGTCCTGCCATTGGAATCAGACTCATGGATTCTGCTCCACCTGCAATTGCAGTATCGGTATGTCCAAGCATAATTCCCTGAGCCGCATAAGCAATCGCCTGCAGTCCAGATGAACAAAAACGATTAATCGTAATCGCCGGTACAGTGTGTGGCAGACCCGCTAACGCACCAATATTACGAGCCATGTTATTCCCTTGCTCCGCTTCCGGCATTGCACAGCCAAAGACTAAATCATCAATATTCCCTTCATAATTTCCAGCACGCTTTAGTGTTTCTTGTACAACCAATGCTCCCAAATCATCAGGGCGAACATGGGCAAGCGTTCCTTTCTTCGCTTTACCAACCGGGGTCCGAGCCCCGGCTACGATTACCGCTTCTCTCATTTCGTTCCCTCTCTTTCCTCTTATATTTGCAATCTATTATTTTAGTTTCTTAAAGGCTTTCCTTTTACGAGCATATGCTGCATACGCTGTTGTGTTTTACCTTCTCTTATTAAACTTAAGAATGCCTCTCTTTCTAAGTCCAACAAATATTGCTCATCTACTTCTGTTCCGTAAGGTACTTTTCCACCAGCAATCACATAGGCAACTTTTTTGGCAATCTTCAAATCATGTTCTGAAATATATCCAGATAAAAACATAGATTGTGCTCCTAATAATAGGGTCGCATAACCTGTCTCTCCGACAACCGGTACCTTTTTGCGTGCTTTTTGTACATAACCCTGTTGATGTAATGCAAGAACAGCCTGCTTAGCGTCATACAATTGGTGATCTCCGTTTACACTAATGCCATCAGCTAATCCTAAGAAGTTATTTTCACGTGCTTCAGCACCAGAGGTTGATACTTTTGCCATAGCGATGGTTTCAAACACTCTATTAGCAACAGCTTGAAGGTCAAATGGAACACCATTTGGCATACCTTCTAAATGTTTAATGTATAGTTCTTTGTTACCGCCTCCGCCTGGAAGCAGGCCGACTCCCACTTCGACAAGACCCATATAGGTTTCTGTGGATGCTTGAATGTGCGCTGCAGGTAAACAAACCTCTGCTCCGCCGCCAAGTGTCATTCCAAATGGCGCTGCGACTACTGGTTTTGCACTGTATTTTACCTTCATCATTGCATTCTGGAACTGACGAACCACCATTTCAAGTTCATAGATATTATCATCCTGTGCTTCCATCAACATCATCGCGAGGTTTGCGCCGACACAGAAGTTTTTACCCTGATTGCCAATTACAAGTCCTTTATAGTTTTTCTCTACTTCGTCAATCGCAAAGTTAATCATCTGAATAATATCAAGACCAATTGCGTTATTCTGGGAATGGAATTCAAGGAGGGCCACACCATCACCTAAATCGATTAAGCTGGCACCACCATTCTTTTTAATAACACCTTTTTGTTTCTTTATTTTTTTCAAGTCAATCGCTTTTGGATTACTTTCCACTAGACGGTATTCACCATTATTAAAGAAAAACTGTTTGCCATTTTCCTCTATATAGAATGATGTATGCCCCTTCGTAAGCATTTCTGTTACCCAAGCAGGAATTTCCAATCCATTTTCCTTCATCTTCTCGACTGACTTTTCTACTCCGATTGCGTCCCAAGTTTCAAAAGGACCCATTTCCCAGCCGAAGCCCCATTTCATCGCCCGATCAATATCGACTACCGTGTCAGCAATTTCACCTAAAAGCTGTGCAGAGTATACTAGGACGGGACTAAAGATGTTCCAAAGTAACTCACCCGCGCGATCATCCGCATATACAAGCGCTTTCAATTTATTTGCAGTACCTTTTACCTGCTTGCTCATTTCAGTTGCAGCTGTTGAAAGCTTTTTACGCGGGATATATTCTAAAGTACCAGGGTCAAGTTCCAGAATTTCTTTCCCTTTTTTCAAGAAGAAGCCTTGGCCAGATTTACTTCCGAGCCATCCTTTCTCAAGCATTGTTATCATAAATGCAGGGACCTCAAATACTTCCTTTTCTTTACCAGATACTTTTTCATGAACATTTCCTGCTACATGTGCAAATGTATCTAAACCGACAACATCTAGCGTACGGAAGGTTGCACTTGAAGGACGGCCGACTATTGGACCAGTTACAGAATCAACTTCCCCTACACTGTAACCGCCTTTTAACATTTCTTGGACAGTGATAAGGAGACCATAGGTTCCAATGCGGTTGGCAATAAAGTTTGGTGTATCTTTTGCTAGAACAACACCTTTTCCTAAAACATCTTCACCAAATATTTTCATGAATGAAATGACTTCTTCGCTAGTATATTGTGTAGGAATCACTTCAAGTAATTTTAAGTATCTTGGCGGGTTAAAGAAGTGGGTGCCAAGGAAATACTTTTTAAAATCCTCTGACCTTCCTTCTGCCATTGCTTCAACAGATATTCCCGATGTATTGGAGCTGATAATGCTTCCAGGTTTTCTGTAATGGTCCACTTTTTCAAATACTTGTTTCTTAACACTTAAATTCTCAACAACAACCTCGATTACCCAGTCCACATCTTTTAATTGAACTAGATCATCTTCTAAATTCCCCGCTTCGATGAGTGCCAAGTTCTTTTTGGAAGCTAGAGGAGCTGGTTTTTGCTTTAATAATTTTTGGATTGATTGGCTGCTTATGCGATTACGGACCTGTTTATCTTCTAACGTCAACCCTTTTGCTATTTCGTCGTCCGTTAACTCCCGAGGTACAATATCCAATAATAAAGTTGGTATACCGATATTTGCTAGATGGGCAGCAATCCCCGATCCCATGACTCCGGAACCTAAAACAGCTGCTTTTTTAATTAGATGGTTCAACATTGTCTCCCCCTTCACAACTTTGAATGAATACTCATTCATTTTTTAGTCAAAAAAAATTCACAAAAGAATGAGTTCTGCTAATTATTACTATAGAATATTTCAAAAATTTGCGCAATAAATAAAAGCGGAAAAAACTAATTTTTTTTATAAATTATTTTTCTTATCCATTTCTACATAAAAAAAACGAATTGGGCACCCTAAAAACGAGGTGATAATTCATGGGTAAAATGAAGAAAAACCCATCCAAAGCAGGCGTAAGCGCTGCTAGCGTTCAAGGGAACGCAGGTCCTGGCGGGGAACGGTCACAAAAAGACAAAGTGAACAGCCAAAATAACCAGTTTAAACGATAAGAACCCCCTTTAAGATAACTTGTTGAGAAATGTAAAAAAGCAGGCTGTATGTATTCAGCCTGCTTAAATTTGTTATATTAGAACTTAGCTTGGTAGTTCTCAATTTCCCATGCATGAACAGCTGTGCGATAACTATCCCATTCTGCTTTCTTCGCAGAAACAAACTCATCATAAACATGGTTTCCTAATGTATTACGTCCAATCTCTCCATTCTCAAGTTCCTTCACCGCTGCAGCTAAACTGCCAGGAAGGCTTTCAATACCCAATTCTCCACGACGCTCTTCGTTCATATGGAAAATATCTTCATTAATTGGGAAAGGCACTTCTAATCCTTTCTCAATTCCATCTAATCCAGCAGAGGCAATTACAGCAAAGGTTAAGTATGGGTTTGCTGATGGATCAGGACATCTAAGTTCGACACGTGTAGCCATCCCTTTTTTTGCCGGAATTCGAATCAATGCGGAACGGTTTGAAGCGCTCCATGCAATATAACAAGGCGCCTCATATCCAGGCACTAAACGCTTATAAGAGTTTACAAGCGGATTTGTGATAGCCGTAAAACTTTTTACATTTTCGAGTAGTCCTGCAATAAATTGATAAGCCTCATTTGATAGTTGCAAATCATCAGCCGGATCAAAGAAGGCATTTTCATTTCCTTTAAAGAAAGACATGTTGACATGCATCCCAGAACCATTTATCCCAAATACCGGTTTAGGCATAAACGTTGCATGCAGTCCATATTTCTTTGCAATTGTTTTTACAACCCACTTATATGTAGTAGAAGAATCTGCTGCACCTAGAGCATCAGCATACTTAAAGTTAATTTCGTGCTGGCCCTCAGCAACTTCATGGTGAGATGCTTCAATGATGAAACCCATCGCCTTTAACGCACGGTAAATTTCTAACCGAACACGCTCTCCTAGATCTTTAGGTGAAGGTTCAAAATATCCAGCCTTGTCACTAAGTTCCTGTGTTGGATATCCATTTTCGTCCGTTTTAAATAGGAAAAATTCAAGCTCAGGACCGACAGAAATGGTGTATCCTTTATCTGCAGCACGTTCCACTGTTTTCTTTAAAACATTTCTTGTGTCACCTTCAAACCATGATCCATCAGGATTTTTAACGGAACATAGAAAACGTGCTTCAGAATATCCCTCTTCGACTGTCCATGGTAAAACGGAGAATGTTGTTAAGTCTGGCTGTAAATATAAATCAGATTTATTAATCGGTGAAAATCCTTTAATTGAGGAGCCATCAAACATCATTTTTCCTTCTACTACATCTTCCAATTGCTCACTTGTGACAGTTACGTGTTTCAAGATTCCTTCTATATCTACAAACTGTAAGTGAAGAAGTTCAACACACTTTTTCTTTATTTCTTCTTTTATTTGCTCGATAATTGCAGATTGATCTTTTACATTTGAAAGAATAGCTTCTGTCATGTTATTTTTCCTCCCGTATTCATGTCACTTTACCTAACATTGAATTTATTATATTGCGGATTTTAAATTTTGACAACAATTTTTATTAATTTTTTGAATATTTTATGCATGTTCAAAAGAAAGCGTTTTCTTTAATACAATAAAGAAAGCCGCTTCATTAATTGAAGCGGCCGAATGAGTTCATAAATATTCATTTAGTTGTATGTTATTTTGATTGTCTATGTTGTTCATTTAGCAGTTTAATTTCATTAATTATGATCTTCATTTCTTCTTTTGCTTCTGGATAAAGTTCATTCCAGTGCTTCGCTAAGGCTGGCATTGATTTCGCAATATGAGTATACAGAGCCCATGCTTTTACCTTTTCCGTTGTCTCCTTGCTCGATTCACCGACGAGCAAGTCACTATATTTTTCAAGTAGCGCTTGAAACTGCTCCACAAATACTTTCTCCATCAAAGCACACTCCATTGTTAGTATTATAAGTACATGGACATGTTTTACAGCGTTTTGACCCAAGCTGATAGGTAAAACAACATGTTTTTCTTATCCTTATCTCTTCTTGAGAATTCTTCTTAGAATAATACTTTATTATTGGATTAAGGTGATATTCACCGAATAGTTTACCCTCTGCTTCCCTGATTAAGAAACTGAAATCACTGCGTACGTTTGGATATTCACTCTCTTTTAACTCCGTCTCGTAAAGCCAGAAAAGATAAACGGCGATATTTTCCCACAGAATCAATTTTGATATCCTAAACGTTTTTTCAAAATGCTCAATCAGTGGATAAATATTGTGAGCAAACAGGTCCCGATAAACATCTTTTCGCCATTCATCACGGTCCTGACCATTCCATTCCTCGATGGATGTATCCTTTAATGAAATCATTGGCAGCCAGTCTGTACCACGTTCAGCTTCTTCCATATCAATATTGTCCAAAGACAGATTCAATTTCTTATTAGCGGTCGTCATAGCAAAAAGGGAAATAACAGCAATAAATGCATATCTTTTTATAAATATGGAGGCTGCCGCTTTTTCAGAAGGTGAACCGATTGAAAGAGCCAGTTTCCTCATAAAGTCGATTGCAAAAGCTTTATCCATTAAACTTGCCACATTAAATGATTTGCCTGTTATTGATTTGAGTCTATATTTCTGTAATGCACTTAGATCATTTTCTAATAGTATATTACCCATGGGACACAGCCGCCTTTTGAAGGATCCGTCTTCCTTTTCCATAAGGAATACAAAGCGGTGTTCCAAATAGAGGATCCATTGTTACCTCACATTCCATGCCAAAAACATTTTTAACAAGATTTCGGTTGACCACGTACTCTGGCTTTCCTTGGTCATATACCTTCTGATCTTTTAGAGCAACGATATTGTGTGCATAACGGCATGCAAGATTAAGATCATGAAGGACCATTACCACCGTTCTTTTTCTTTTTTCATTAAGTTCAAATAACAGGTCAAGAATATCAATTTGATGTGTCATATCTAAATAGGTTGTGGGCTCATCTAAAAGAATGACATCTGTATCTTGAGCTAAGGTCATGGCAATCCAAGCGCGCTGCCTTTGACCGCCTGAAAGAGAATCAACGGATCTCTCTTTCAAATCCTCTAGTCTTGTAGCCTTTAAAGCTTCAGTGACCTTTTTCTCATCTTCTTCTGACCATTGTTTTAGCCATGATTGATGCGGGTAACGCCCTTGTTTTACAAGCTGAAGGACGGTTAATCCTTCAGGTGCAGTTGGTGACTGTGGCAGTATCGCCATCTTTTTTGCCACCTCTTTTGTGGAAAGCTTTGCGATTGCTTTCCCTTCTAAAATAACAGCACCAGATGTTGGTTTAAGAAGGCGGGCAATAGAACGAAGCAGAGTCGACTTTCCACAGCCATTTGCCCCAATAAACACGGTAATTTCACCTTGAGGAATTTTCAAATCTAACTCATCAATAATTCGTGTCTCCCCGTATGAAAGTGACAGATTTTTTGTTTCAATCGCGCTCTTCATCTTCCCAGCCCCTTTAAGCTTTATTTCGATTAAGCATTTCTTGTTTTAAAAAGCAGGTATATAAAATAAGGTGCACCGATTCCCGCTGTAAAAACTCCTGCAGGTATTTCCAAAGGTGAAAACATCGTTCTTCCAATTAAATCTGCCAGCATTACGAGAATTCCACCTATTAATGCTGAAACTGGCAGTAATGCTCCAAACGAAGAACCCACCATTCTTCTTGCCATATGCGGTGCCATTAATCCAACAAAACCAATTCCACCAGCGAAAGCAACCGATCCGCCGATTAATGCTGTACTAATCATAAGTAACAAAAACCTTTGTCTTTGAATCTTACTGCCTAAACCTGTGGCAATCTCGTCACCAAGTTCTTGTATGTCAATGGTTCTTGCAGCGGCAAAGGCGATAATGAGAAATACCACTGCCCATGGAAGTAATGTACCGACATTTTTCCAATTAGACCCGTAAACCGTACCTGTTATCCAAATGTTTGCCTGACTCGCCTGATAGATAGGGCCCATGATCATCATTAACGTCGTTATTGCTTGCATTAAGGTAGAAATCCCGATTCCAATTAGGACTAACCTTATAGGGGATACCCCATTTTTCCAAGCCAAGAAGTAAACTAAAAAAGCCACGAAGCCAGCACCTAAGAATGCAGCTAATGGCAGCCATGCGATACTGACCGTTAAAGCATTACTTTCATCGCTGAATATAGCGAGAAAGGCTACTACTGCTGCACTGGCTCCGCCTGTAATACCAAGTACATCAGGCGAAGCGAGCGGATTCCGGATCATTCCTTGTAAGATCCCCCCAGCAACGGCTAAGGAAATCCCAACAATCAATGCGATAATAATTCTAGGCAGACGAAATGATGTTATGATTAGTGTTTCCATTTCAGGTCCACTGCCTGTAAATACTTTTAAAACAGTCAGTGGATTTATTTTCATTTCTCCACTAGCTGTACTGACAACAAAAACAATAAACGCCGCCAGGAAGAGTGTGAATGTGGTTAACAATGCTTTCCGATCCAGCAAGAAAGAAATCTTCCCATTCAAAAAGCGAATATTTTTATATTTACTCATCGTGCATTGAACCCCTTTCTTGCTATGTAAATAAAGAATGGAGTCCCGATGATGGCTGTCATAACCCCGACTGGCACCTCGGAGGGCATAAGAACATATCGTGCTGAAATATCTGCCGCTACTAACAAAATTGCACCTAAGATACCTGACAATGGAATCACCCAGCGATGGTCAATTCCAATGATAGACCTAGTAATATGCGGAATAACGATTCCAACAAATCCAATTGGACCTGCTACAGAGACTGCCCCGCCTGCAAGCAAAATGACAATCACGCCGACCATAATTTTTACAAATCCGGTTTTTAGACCAAGTCCTTTTGCTACGTCTTCTCCCATGGAGAGGATATTCATCTTCCCGGCAATCATAATTGAGGCAATCCAACCAATTCCGAGGTAAGGTAACACGGAAACAAGCGTCTCCAGCTTGCGTCCAGCAACAGACCCGGCTAGCCAAAATAGCACTTGCTCTAGTGCTGCCTCGTCGATGACAAGTAATCCTTGCGTGAATGATGAAAACATCGCCGCAATGGCTGCTCCAGCTAAAGTCAACTTCATCGGAGTTAAACCTTCCCGACCGACTGAGCCAATGGCGTATACACTTATCGCAGCAATGGCTGCTCCTAAAAAGGCGAGACCACTAAATGCCTGCAAACTTGAAACAGAAAATAAAGTGACAGCTGCCACTACTACAAAGCCCGCACCAGCATTGATACCAAAAATTCCTGGGGACGCCAGCGGATTTTTGGTTAATGTCTGCATTAAAACTCCAGCAATAGCTAGGCTTGCCCCAACAGCAGCCGCTATGAGCGCTCTTGGAAGTCTAACAGTTTGAATAATAATATGTTCATTTGAGCCATTATAATGGGTAAAGGCATTCATAGCCGTACGGAATGTAGTTTCTGTATAACCAAAAACGATACTGGCACACATGAAGAACAACAGTAAAAGTACGGAGGTTAGTAATCCCACCCACCTTAATGCGCTATTTTTTAAAAGCATTTTTTGAGACCTTTCTAACCATATTTATAGTATAAATGCGTTTTCTATCTTTAAGTTTATATCCCATTGATAATGATTGTCAATGAGGATGATAACCATTTTCAATTATTTGGACATACGTCTACAAGATTGTCAATAAATGAAATATTCCATTTTAAAATAAAGCGTTGACAACGTACTATTTCCATTTTATGATTAGGTTGTCATTGAAAATGATTATCATTAACAATTAGGAAACAAGGAGGATACATACTAGTATGAAAAGATTAAGACCACTATTTACTCTTTTTTCAATCATCGCACTTTTGTTATTAGCTGCGTGTGGTGGTACCGAGGAGAAGACAACGGAAAAGAAAGAAACGGAAAAACCAAAAGAGGAAACAAGCTATACGGTTGAGCATGCAATGGGATCTACAACGATTAAAGGTACCCCTGAACGTGTTGTGATTTTAACAAACGAAGGTACCGAAGCCCTCTTAGCAATGGGAGTTACTCCTGTTGGTGCAGTAAAATCCTTTACAGGTGACCCTTGGTATGATCATATTGCTGATCAATTAAAGGACACCCAAGTGGTTGGTGTTGAGAGTGAAGTCAATGTTGAAGCGATTGCTGCACTAAAACCAGATTTAATCATAGGTAATAAAATGCGCCAAGAAAAAATTTATGATCAACTGAACGCGATTGCACCGACAGTTTTCGCGGAAACACTTCGAGGAGACTGGAAGGTAAACTTTGAACTTTATGCGAAAGCATTAAATAAAGAAGAAAAAGGGAAAGAAGTATTAGATAAGTACAATACGCGAGTTGCTGATTTAAAAGAACAGCTTGGCGACAAATTAAACATGAAGGTTTCAATGGTTCGCTTTATGGCCGGTGAGGTTCGTATTTATCATAAAGATACATTCTCTGGTGTTATTTTAGGGGACCTTGGATTTGCTCGTCCGGAAAGCCAAAATGTTGATGATTTTGCAGAAAGAAACGTAACAAAGGAACGCATTCCAGCCATGGATGGAGATATCCTTTTCTACTTCACTTATGAGACTGGAGACGGGAAAGGTTCTGAGTTAGAAAAAGAATGGATTGCTGACCCGCTGTTCAAGAACCTTGAAGTAGCCAAAAAAGGGGAAGTACACAAAGTTAGTGATACCATCTGGAATACAGCCGGCGGTGTACTTGCTGCAAACCTCATGCTTGATGATGTTGAAAAGATCTTTTTAAAGAAATAATATAGAAAAACGCGAGGATATTAATCCCCGCGTTTTTTTGTTTATGCATTTGTTGAAAACATGTATTTTTTATAGTGGTAGCGTATGGAGAAGATTAATCCCAGACCAAGCATATTCCCCATTAAAGAACTTCCCCCATAGCTGATGAATGGCAATGGAATACCCGTAATCGGCAGCACTCCAATCGTCATCCCGATATTTTGGAATACATGGAAGGTAATCATACTAATGACTCCCACGCAAATATACGTATAAAAATTGTTCTTCGTTTCCATCCCAACCTTGGTGATATGATAAATCAACAAGAAAAATAAACTTACTAGTACACTGGCACCAATAAAACCATACTCTTCTCCAACGACACTAAAGATAAAATCGGTATGGCTTTCAGGGAGGTATACTTCCCTATTCCCGTACCCCTTACCTCCCGTTTGTCCTGAGCCAATCGCTAAGAGTGATCGTGTCAGCTGGTATCCTGCTGAGCTTTGGAAGTTATAAGGGTCGAGCCAAGAGTAGATACGGCTAAATTGATACTGCTTCACACCTAAATATTTTTCAAGAACCTCAGGCTTTAACAATACAAAATAAAAAATAACTGAAATAAGTGCCGTTCCAACTGAAAAGATTGGTACTAATAATTTCCATGTTATGCCAGAAATAAATATCATCCCTAATAGGATGGCTATGAATACGAGCGACGTCCCTAAGTCTTGTTTAATAATTAATATTAATGGGGCCATCGTGACGACTCCCAGCTTTATTAATAGCCAAAAATCAGAGGCTATGGTTTTAACTGGGTTTTTAAGGTGATGGGCCTCAATTACTTTGGCCAGCGCTAAAATAATAAAGATTTTGACAAACTCTGACGGCTGAAGTGAGCCGATTCCGGGAACCTTAAACCAGTTTTTTGCCCCATTGATGACAGGTGCAATGCTTTCTGGCGCTATGATTAATAGTATAAGTAGAAATATTCCCACTCCGTAAGCATACCAGGTTAATTTTTTTAACTGGTCGGAGTCCAGCCTAATAACGGCAGCAATAATTCCGCAGCCAATTCCATAAAAGATAATCTGCTTTATAAGAAAGTTACTTTCATATTGACCGCTGGCCTGTGCACTATAAATCGATAAACAGCTGGCCAAAAACAATAACAGTAAGATAAAAACAAGGCTATAATCAAGTTTTGAAGTTGTATTTTTAGATGATGTCATCATTCGCACTCCTTTATGTCAAAGTCTCAAAAAGGAACTTGTACATTATTTCATTATATTTTTTATATGCCCAAAGCACAACTTATAAAGTAAGAATGGGTGAATTTACATATGCATATGCAAAAAAGTGGAAGCTCCTAGTTATTAGGCGCTCCCACTGGTGAAGTATTTACTTTTTAAATCATCTGCCATCCAATGTAAATTACTCGGTACTTGGGGAATCCCATAGCCGATATAAAGTGGCGTAGTGACAAATCGAGGCACAATTTTCACGTATAATCTTTTATTATAATGATGAAAAAAAAGATTATAGCTGCTTGCTTTAAACGGGAAGTTATTCAGAATGTAATGTACGGCTTTTTGAAGATAAACACCAAAGGTTTCATTATAGCTTGAGTCATCCATATGAATATTAAATTCATAAAAGCCTACCTTTGGTTTTGTGGAAAGAGTAATCGTTACCCCATCTTTTTCTTCTATTATAATACCCGTAAACACTTCTTCAGATATGTTTTCCTTATAGTTAATATCATTTAAGCCAATTATCTGCATATGAGGATGGGCAATAGTCCCTCCTGACAACGGGCCATGATTTTTGAAAAAAATAACTGATTCATATTTTCCAGTTCTATCTAGTTCAAGCCAATTTCTGATCGCAAACTGTAAGAGTCTATGGAGAAAGGGAAGCTCATAGACAGATAAATCACCATGACAATCGTCTGTTTCAATTAGAACCGTTTGGTAGGCATTTTCTAGAACAGGATATTTATTTTTTAGTAATATGATGGGTCCATCCACTTCAATAAGGTCAGTCAACTCTTCTCGTGCACAAAAAGGGCATGCCTGCTGTTTATTTCTTATACTTTCTGGTTTCTTTACTCCGATGGATGTATTGAAAAGTAGATGGTGATTTTTCAAAAGTGCTGCTCCTCTCCAAAATTCTTACTTCTATTTTATGGGAGATTTCACTGCTTTTGCACTATTTTTGCCTTAGTAGTATATAAAAATTTAGCTTGGAGAGGACAACAACAGACAAGTTTAATCCGGTCAAAAAATTTATTGCTTATTTGTTGAGGGACTTGCATATCTTTACTATGTACAGGCTAATGGTGCAGAAAGAGAGGTTGGATATGTTAAGTAAATTAGAAGCACTCATATTAGGAATTATCCAGGGATTAACGGAATTTTTACCAATAAGCTCTACAGGACATTTATATTTAGGAAGGAATTTATTTGGTTTACAAGAAGCTGGTCTATTGCTTGATACCATGCTGCACATTGGTACCCTGCTCGCCGTTTTTGTCTTCTATAAGGATGAATTTGTTAGGATTATTAAAAATCCGTTTAGTAAGCTGACCTTTCTGTTAATTGTCGGAACCATTCCAGCTGTCGTAATAGGGTTGCTTTTCAAAGACTACTTTGAGGAGATTTCCAAGACAGGTGTTACGATTGGCTGGGAGTTCTTAGTTACCGGTTTGTTTCTTTGGATTGCTGATTCCGCAAAAAATGGCTATAAAAAAATGGATGATATTAGTTATACGGATGCTTTCATCATCGGCTCCTTTCAGGCCGCTGCCATTTTTCCTGCGATTTCCCGCTCTGGGTTCACGATTGTGGCTGCGCTATGGAGGAAGTTAGACCGCGAAACTGCAGCCTATTTTTCTTTTCTCTTATCTACCCCTGCCATCGCCGGTGCGGTTGTACTGCAATCAATGGATTTATTCGGAGGGGCCGGAGAGGAAATTTCTCTATCTGCATTAATCGTTGGGATCGCCTCCTCTGCCCTATTCGGATATATTGCGGTAAAGTGGATGATCGGATTTTTAAAGAAACACTCGTTAAAACCGTTTGCCATTTATGTCTGGGTTCTAGGTTTTGCGGTTTTATTTTTCCAGTTTACAGGAAAGTTCTGAGGGGAAATTTCTATTTATTGGAGGATTCCTCTGTTGGATGGTGATTGAGGATAAATCTACTTGTGACAGCGTGAGTTTTGTCCCCAAGGCATTCCTTTGAGTACAAATCTTCTCGTCATAGCCGGGGTTTTGTCCTCTAGACACTCGATTGAGGACAAATCTCCTGGTCGCGCAAGAGTTTTGTCCCCAAGACACCCCATTGAGGACAAATCTTCTCGTCACAGCCGGAGTTTTGTCCTCAAGGCACTCGATTGAGGACAAATCTTTTTGTCGTAGCCGAAGTTTTGTCCTTAAGGCACTCGATTGAGGACAAATCTTTTCGTCGTAGCCGAAGTTTTGTCCTCAAGACACCCGATTGAGGACAAATCTCTTGGTCCCAGCTGGAGTTCTGTCCTCAAGACACCCGATTGAGGACAAATCTTTTCGTCGTAGCCGAAGTTTTGTCCTCAAGACACCCAATTGAGGACAAATC
>NZ_BCVA01000050.1 GCF_001591505.1 Neobacillus niacini NBRC 15566 | reverse complement strand
TATCCAAGGCGAAGGTTTCAAATCTTTAGACGAAGGTCAAGCAGTTACTTTTGACGTTGAGCAAGGTCAACGTGGAGCTCAAGCAGCAAACGTGCGTAAAGCTTAATAATAAAACTAAACTCAAGCAGGCTCTTTATAGAGTCTGTTTTTTTATTTATCTTAAAAGCAAGGAACCCTACTCACGAATGAGTAGGGCACATGTAAACAGTAAATCAAATGGTAAACAAAGTGTATCACATAATCACGAATTCTCCTAATTACCTTTGAATGAAAATTTTAGAGTGGCTAAAAGTTTCAATCCTTTTTGGTGTAATTCAATTAAGAGGGTGCTTGAATTTATGTGGATTTGCTGTTGCGGCCGCCTTTTCTTATTGGACTAACGAAGCAGATTAGTGGAAGAAGGAATAGAGTTTATATACGGCGAATTTAATCCTTTATGACAAAGTATAAGTGGTGATTATATGATGGATATTGGAAGAAAAAGAATATATAATGATGCATTTTATGAAAAAGGTTTAGAAAATGTAGTCCTTTGGGATGTACAAAACATAAAGAATGAGCAACTAATAAGGGTAAGGTTTATTAGCAAAAGTTCCCTTCATAGACAGGGATTATGGTTGCGAACTGACGAAGGAATCGTAATCCCAGAATTAAGTGATGAAGTATTTCCAGGTGTTTCGCTTTGGGAAGATACAGCACCAAAAGAAGTGGTTTGTAATTGCTTTAGTAAAGATGGTAATTTAAGTGTTTATAATATTTGGGATAAGGGCAATGGAAGGCAGTCACAAGGATATACCTCGGTATGTTAGTGAATGAACAGGACGATGGTATTTTAATTTATAAATGTAATATTATGGTTTTCAAACTGACTTTACTGATTTAGTTTTTTCTATCGAAAAATTATAATGTGCTTCTTCAGCTAATGGGTGCGATTCCTCAATAACCAGGGGTAGCTTTTTTCTATTGAAGTAACGGGCAGGATAGTTGAATAAAAATTGGAACTTATTTGTTTTTCTTATGGTAAGATCAGTTTAACTAACTGTTACTAGAAGGGAGTTTCATATGGATAAATATAAAGTAATTTTATTTGATTTAGACGGAACACTTTCAGACCCGAAGGTGGGAATAACTAAATCCGTTCAATATGCGTTACATAAAATGGACATTGTTGAGCCTGATATTGATAAACTAGAATGTTTTATTGGACCACCATTACAAATGTCATTTGCTGAATATTACAATTTTGATGAGACAAATACACAAAGAGCAATAGATTTATATAGGGAGAGGTTTAAGGAAAAAGGAATGTTTGAAAATGAGTTATATTCAAATATTCCCTTTTTATTAAAATCGTTAAAAGAACAAGGATTTACTTTAGTTGTTGCTACTTCTAAGCCTACTGTTTTCGCTGAACAAATACTAAAGCATTTTAATATTGACCAGTATTTTGAACTTATTGTAGGAAGTAACCTTGATGGAACAAGAGCGTCAAAAACTGAAATCATTCAATACATACTAGAGAAATATACTGAACATAAACTTGGTGACTTTATCATGATTGGAGACAGAAAACACGATATTATTGGGGCAATTAATACTGGAATTGACTCTATTGGAGTTACTTATGGGTATGGTTCATTTGAAGAATTAAGTCATTCCAACCCTACTTATATTGTCAAAAGTGTTAATCAGTTAAAAGATATTCTGATGGGCAGTAAAGTGAAATAAATAGTATTAACTTATTCAGCTAACAGGTGCGTTGATTCAAGAAGGATTAACGCTTATTTTTGGATTAACGCTTATTTTAAGAATTAGCGCTTATATTTGTGATTTTTCTAATATCGGCTAAATGAATCAAAATAAATGGTTACCCACGAACAGATTTATGAAAATATACAAAAATATAGACGAAAGTAATAAAATAAATATAAAATCAATGGGATTTCTTAATGTTTTCCACTAGGAGTGAGACGAGGATTAAATGAGTACCAGACAAAAACGAGGTAATAACAAAGTAGCTATAGATTCTCCTATTGTTTTCGAAGAGAAATTACCCTATCCATTTGTTCATTATCCTGGTGGAGGGGCTTTCTTTGCTTTTTCAAAAGAAAATAACTCAGAACCAGTCTTATGCTCCTGTTCTAAAGGCGGCAGTAGATTATTATTTAGTATTAAAGTCAATTAAAGAACAAACAATGAATTCAGACCCATTAAGAATGGCACCACTGGATAGTTATAAGTTACCTAAAGCAATTGCTGAAAGGTCAATGAAAAATCCAGATAACCCATTAGCAGAAATTACGTTTGTTAATGGTGTTTGTCATCGTTGTCAGCTTGCTATCCCAACTTTAAGATTTTGCCATGAAATGTATGGAGGAAAGTTTATACAGCAGTTTGGATGGTATTACAATCAACAATTTTTGAAACTTGGTATCGATGGAACAGTATTTTTATCATATGTTTGTCCTTATACAGACCCACTTACTGAGGACCACTTAAAGGGTGTGCTAGTAGACAATAAAATATCAAGGAATTGAAGGTGTTGGATAATAATAAGCAAAATGCATAGGCATTGTGTATGAAATGTGCTTTGAATTTCCAGTTTATGCTATAATTTAATTATTTTTAAATAGGGGATGCGAATATGAGAGTATTTGTAATAGAGTCTGCTAGCCCACTAGACTTAATGGACGGATTATCTGAAAGAAAAACTCTTGAGCAAATTTGCAAAATGATGGGGCATGAAGTTGTTACTTTTTTTGCGAAATCTAAAGATGAATTCACTACTATCTGCAATTATATCTCTTCAATTGATGAAATTGGACGAAATGAAAATAAAGATAAGCCAATATGTATTCACATCAGTTCCCACGGTAATGAGGATGGTGTATTATTTGGAAAGGATGACTTGTCGTGGGAAGAAATTTCAGAAAGTTTAACACCTATATTTAGCATGGATTATAGCAAAGATTTTTTCTTAGCAATATCAGCATGTGGAACAGATGAGCAAAAGATGCCTATCCATTTAAAAAACAGTTTTAAGAAAAATAATATTAAGCCACCTAAATACATATTCTCTATCAATCAAGACGAGGTAAAATGGCGAGATGCGGTATTAAATTGGACAATTCTATACCATCAAATCGATAATCTGGATTCCAATAAGAGAACAGATTTTCAAAGATTATTAGATAGAATTATAAATTCTGGATTTGGAAATCTAAAATATAATCGATGGGATCATATTAAAAAGAAATATAAGTCTTATCCGACGAAAAAGGGCGACAAGAAGTTACAATTACTAAATAGTCTAAAGTAAGTTCATAGTTAAACACATAAACAGTATATTTAATAATTAATTTTATTGAGAGGTTGTCCAAATCGGTTCTGTTAAACGAAGGGGTTATTTTATCTAATGGGAGGAAAAAATTACAAGATCAAAAATGCTAGTTTACCACCCATTGTCAAAAGAGGCTTTTCCTCTTTTTTATTTTTTTATTATATATCCGATAATTTTTGTTCGAGGGATGATAAGTTTCATGGATAAGACGGAAAATTCATTCTTTTTAAATCAAGAAACTTACGAAAGTAACTTCAAGCAACTGATTTATCAATATAAAAATATAAGAAATGCTATACAGTTTGGTATCATCCTACCTTTTCAGCTTCCGTTGCCGGATTGTTCGATTGTTTCGTTCAAAGAGGATAATTATATTTTAAGTTACTTTTTTAGCCATATTGAGCAGGAAAAGAAGTATACAGCAGGAGATCTCGAAGAAACTGGACAATCATTTAGATATTTTTCTACCAGAGTAGAAATGACATTTTTTTCTGAAAAATACTACTATTTGTTGTCCGAATTTGAATTATCCAATGTATTTAACTTATTATTAGAAACCTTGAATTTTTACATAACTGCAATACAAATAAACAAAAAGATATAGGAATTTATAAAGTATCAAGAGAAATGTTAGAGCCTGTCAGCTTATACCGGTTAATTAAGTTAAGTAATAACAAATTTGAAGAAGTTAGTACAGGACTTCTTATGCTCCATATGAACTTAGTTTATGAGAAGGAGCTGATTAGTCATGAAACTAATAGTAAAATAATACAGTTTGCTCATAGAATTAAAAACAATGAAAACCCGTTTGTTCTTACAGAAGAACTTATGCTAAATGCTAAGAGAAGCTATATTAATGGATTTTATAAAGAATGCATACTACATGCTCAATCAAGTGTCGAAACTTTACTTAGAACACTATTTTCCGAATTTTTAAAACTAGAGGGACACTCGGTACAAGAAGTGGAGCGGATTCAATCTGAGACTAGTTTTTTAACAATGGTTAAAAGGGAATTCTCAAAAAGAATTGGGGGTTCTTGGGACATTTCTAATAATCGCAAAGAAATAGGAAGTTGGTATAAAAGGTGTTATGAATTAAGAAATAAAATAATACATGCAGGTTACGACCCAACGCACTCTGAAGTAGATCAAGGGTTATACTCGGCAAATAATCTCAGGTTTTTCGTTATAGATCGATTAAAAAAATCTAAGAAATATAGTAATATTTTACTTTACCTATAGAAAACTAAATTAGTATTTAAGATTTTGTTTAATACCTATCCTAGCGTCCTGGATTGCGTAAACAGATGACTACTTCGACGTGGTTAATGATATGATCTTCTTTAGATTTACACGACAAATAGCAGCGCGTTTGTTTGTCTGGAGTATAATACTGCAGAAAGGAAAATAAAAAAGACCATTAAAAAGAACCGTTTTTTGATCCGTATGGAGGATAAAAGCATCGTGCAACAATTTAGAATATAAAAATGGCTGAGGAAACCTCAAGCCATTTTTGCTTTTTATTGACCTTCAATATTTTGACCATTACGAACAACTAAAACGCAAAGTATTTCTTAGACGAACTGCTTTGAATTTGACAGTTATTCAAAAGAAATTAGAAAAATGAATATAACAAAGAAAACTCGCTAAATAGCGGTTTTCTTTTCTTGTTTATTCATCAATATTCTTCGTCGAGTTAGTTGAGTATTGCGGACAGAATGAGCCCGTTGTGCGGAGTTTAAATCCCTCGTTTGCGGACAATAGAGCCAGTGACTGCGGGTGAGTGAGCCACTTGTGTAGCTTATAAATGAGGTTTGTTCATAAGCACGTCCCAAACACACATGCTACAATAAGTAATAAGAACCCAATTTGTCAAAAGATTGATCAAAATGGGTTCTTATCGAGCAGATATAAGATTGTTTTTTCAAAAAAAGATTGATTGTTTCGGAAAGCGAATATACTATAGCATCCAGTATAGTAAGCAAAGAAATAACAAAAAATCTTAACCAAATAAATTGAGGTCTATTCTTAATACTTCTGTTATTTTAGTTAACGTCCATTTTTGTCCCAGTCTTCATACGAATCAAAATTATGATCAGGATCTACAAAGTCTCTTCCAGCTTCCATTAAGCTGCTAGCACATCCTTTGCAGAAAGACTCACCATCTACCAGTAATTCTAAATCGAGTTGATTTTTGGAAAATTCTCCTCCACACTCATTACAAATATACTTTTTCATAAGTTCCCTCCTTTTTTAATATTCAGACAACCATAATTTCAGTTTACACTGAACTACTTAAATATGTAAGTCTTTTACAACGAAAAACCCCTCTAGATAAAAAACCAAGGGGGTAAAGATTCGCAATTCTTATTATAAAAGAGGTTGTTCTTAGTATATTGTTGGCTCTCCTATCCGCAAACAGTGGCTCTATCTTACGCAATCAATGGCACAAAACTCCGCACAAGTGGCTCTCTTCATCCGCAATAATCAAGTTAGTCTTCGGTGTATTCCTGGACTTCATCTTCATTCTCATCCTCAAGATCGTATGGGTCACCAAAGAATTCATGACGTTCGTCAATGAGGGAGCTCATGTAATCTCCTATATTATCAACAACTAACTCTATATCTTTTATTAGAGAGATTGCAGAGTTTAGGTTTAACGTGTAGAAATTAGTGTAACAGATTTTTTGTCTATCTTTAATAGCATATGAAGGCATTAAGTACCTGTTGATGCTACTTTCTAGGTCATCAATTAAATTAGTGTATAGTATTAAATGGTAGTTTTGAAACCAGTATTTTTCATCAGTCTTCAATTTTAATTTTTCTATATGTTCTGTATTGAACACTCTATCTTTTAGATAATAAGAAATAAGTAACTGATTATTACAATCAACTACCATGTCGACAGTGTTTTCCAATATGTCGTTGAAACCAAGCATCTTTATCGAATAGTAGTAGTACAATTGCTCATCGTTAAAAGATGTTGATAATATTTCCTTAAATCTCGTAAATAGGAATTTCTTGAAGTTGTCACTGTTAAACAGAGCGGACTGCCTAAATCGATTTATGGAGTATAACATGGTTTCGGGTGAAAATTTAAAGATATAACAAAGTTGGTGAAAATTGTATGGCTCAATATTAAACTTCGTAGTATCAAGAGTATAAAAATAAGTAGATTTAAAAAACGTGTTCAGGAAAGTCTTTTTTAATTTATATTCTTTAAGGTTTGATAAGCGGTAAATAAGTTGATTCGTGAAATATAAGATGTTATCATGTCGGTCTTCATTAAACCTCCTTTTAGAATCTGAAGTTATCTTTTTCCAATACTTTTCGGACAAGTTATAGTCATTATATGTTAGATAAGTCCACGTCTCTATCTTACCGTCATTTCTCTCTAAATCATATTTCTCAAGTATTCTATCGAAGATTCTAATTACATTTTCATTATCTTTTATGTTGCAGAAGAAGTAAAAGTCATCAGAGAAATAGGAAAAATCACAATCAATATTTTCTTGAGTAAACATTCGGAGAAGATCAACGCTTATATCTTTTAAGTATTTTTCAGCAAAATATAGAGAGATAAAGTTACCCATTATCAATCCGTTTGTGTTCCCTGCGTTTAAATTGGTAAGAAAATTTTCATCACCAGCATTTTCAAAAGAAATATCATGCGTATATATTCTCTCGTAATAACTTTTAATATCTAGTTTAAGTAGATTGTCATATACACATAATTTTTCAAAGTCGCTCTCTAGTTGTACGTCATAGACACCTGTCGCAAAATCTCCTGTTTCGGTATTGGGAATTAATCGTTTTCTTATGTCTATCTCTTCAAATTCAAAAAAGTTAGTTGAATCCTTAAACCTATTTAGAGCACATAAGAAATTTAGGATATTTGGCATTTTTAATCTTCTGTACTCACTTTCATCTTTCCTAACTCGGAATTGAATTGGTTGAGTCCAAGTTAAATCTCTTATTTCGACATCTTCAACATTTGTATGTAATCGCACATCACCTATGTTCAAGAAATGCCTGACGGGATTCTTAAAATTGTACAAATTGTTTATGTTCATAAAAACCTCCAAAAAATAGTAAAAGATATAATTACTATATCATTAAGATGAATATGTATCTTCATCAGGAAATTATTTGTATTGGATGCCACCGGTTACTAATCTCTGGATATTTATATCCTAGGAAAAGATATTGATTATTATTTTGATGTTCAAGATATCTATATTATTAGCTAACTTGGTGAAGGGGTGACTTTTTTGAAGAGTCCCCCTTTATTATCATAAATCAAAATGTAGATTAATTATTTATCAAAGAAAATAATAAAGAAAAGCTATGTAATAAGCAAAAGTAAAAATGCTTATTGATATTCCCGCTATTGGCAAAACCTCTTTATAAATTCTGAATAACTCAATCACGTCAAATAAGTGCTGCCGCCGACAACTCCATTTTCAACTCAAGCCCCCGTTAGTTCAACAAGAGGTTGAAGAATCAAAATAATTAATCACCTTGGTATCATAATAGTATTCTTCAAATCGATTACTCTTTCTCTTTGCTATCCACCAATGGTGGTTTAACGATTCCATGAAGTATGATTCCTTTTTCTTTAAAATAACTAAAAAATTCATGCTGGTTAGCAAACTGTGGTAATCTGTATATTTCCTGCTTGTTCATATCTGATGTAAACACCATTATTTCTCCATTTTTAAGTTGCAGCTTATATGTATTAGCCATATCTCAATCCCCCTTCGATACACGATCTTATTATATATAAAAGAGATTATTTAGCTCTCATGTTGTTTATTAAAGCTACCCGTTAGTTCAATAATGGGTTTAATCGAAATATTATATTACCCATTATATCAAACGCCTGTTCTCATCTAGCAGCTTTATCATGAAAAATGAACAAAAAACTGCAAAAATGCTTTCGGCAGCAATAAAATCTATGTTGGCAAGTGGGACTCCTCAAGATAAGCAGAAAATTATTTCGGTTGATCTTTTAAAAATAATATGGTGCATTTCGTACCTACTTGCTTTGAAAATGTAATGTTGGACAAGCTACAACCACATTTTTTTCTCTAGAAATTTATATTTTTCTAAGTTTCTTTCGGTAGTCAAAAGAGCGTATCTCTTTATTTAAGAAACGCCCTATTAGTTTAAGTACTACGTTTCACAAACTCAAAAATAAAAATTTCGATGTTCTCTATAAACATTGCCCCCAAACTTGAAATATTGTTAGAAGTTCAATAGTTAAGTTAAAAACCATTAAATCATTAAAAATTATTTATATAATATACTTTTATCCTTGTACCACTCACCAGACATATGTTTTTTGGGTATATTTTGCCCAAACGGATTACTATACCCTAATTTTTCTAGAGACTCCAACCATAATCTCCTTTTCGAGCTATTTCACTTAGTACCACACCAAGGACAATAAATGATATAGATAGTTGAAGTACGACTAGCATCTTGCATTACTATCCCATATTCAACATAGATTTTCTTTATTAATAAATTATTCTATCAAAACAATCACTCAGATAAATGTGGGCATTCAGAAGAACAATTGTTTATAATTGGTAGTATGGGTGTGAAAATTTGGAATATATTTAGGTCCATATATCCATAGGCTCGTTATTTACCTGTAAAAACATCCTCATATTAGTCATTAGAGGAGATGTGGAAGGTGGAGGGAAGGCAAAGATGAAAACAACCATCGAACAATATATAGCAAATTTAAAAAAACTACGATTTGAAGTAATGGAGCTCGAATTATATTTGAAAAATGAGGGGTTAAGAACACCCCTGTTTTATAAAGAAATGGCTAATATCATTCTGGAACTTGTGGATGAAGGAAAAGTAAAACCAATAAAATCATCCAAATCCTATTCAATGGATAGCCGTATTCTAAATCGATATGAAAAAATAAAACAAAAGGCGAAAAATGACAATCTGAAAGACGAAATGTTGACCAATTATCATACCAGTATATCAATGACCTATTATTTAAATAGGCCGGATCAATATAAAAAGGAAAAAAGTCAATTGATGGCTATTAGCCAATTCCTGACGAATAAAAGGAAAAGTGAACCGGTATTGTCTGTAAATGAACGGTCCTACCAATTGTTTGGGGATGAAAAGTTGTTATTCAGCAAAAAAGGAAAAAGGATTCTAGCCAATATCGGCATCACATACCAGGACTTATGCTGCTACTTTACGTATGAACCCTTTTTTTACTACAGCGTAACACAGGCTGAAAACAACTCCATTTTAATCGTGGAAAACAAGGACACCTTTTTTAGCTTGAAAAAGTTATTTCAAGAAGGAATTTATTCGTGGAATGGAATTCGATTTTCTATGTTGGTGTACGGAGAAGGGAACAAGATTACCCGCTCCATAGACTATATGGATGAATTGCAAGTTCCGGTGGAAACACCGATCTATTATTTCGGGGATTTTGACCCAACAGGCATCAGCATATTCTGCCGGGTGCAGTCATCGTGTGATAGGGAAATTAATCTAATGACCTCATTTTACAGGGAAATGTGGAAACGGAGAAAATACGGCAAGGTCAAGAAGGAGCAGGAATGGAACGAGGAGGCCATTACCCGTTTTTTGAGCAACTTTGATAAAGAGGAACAACAGTCCTATCTACGCTACCTGAAAGAGGATCAATATATACCGCAAGAGTCATTAAGTATAGAGGTGTTAAGGGGGCTTTCGGATGGAATTGAAAAAACTGTTTGAAGGGATGAATGAACGCTTCCAAAACTTAGTGCTTTTCTTGCCGGTCTATGAGTTAAACCAAGGCAAAAATCCAAAGTTTAAAGATTTAGACCTAATGGAAATAGGGTTTGGTGTCTTACTGTTTATGTTAGAGAAGATGCTAACCGAACGTGGAAATGTAACGAACGAACAGTTGAATCAGTTTTTAAGTCAATTAATGAACGAGATGTATCAGGAAGCCTATACTCATGAGGAAATTAATGAACTGAGAAACTATATTGTGGATGAAAAGCTGCGGAATAACGGCCAAGACTTTATCCACGACTATATGGACTATCAGAAAAAAGAAATCCAATATGTTCGGTTTAAATTAATTGAATATGACAACTGGACCTATGCCGACCACACCAATAAAGAAGTAAAACTTCGCCTATCCGATAAAGGAATTGAATTACTGTTTAAAACGAAAGAGTACTTTTCTGAGATGCAAATCTCTATTACTTTATTATATTTTAAACAACAGTTGGAAAAGGGTGCTTACTCACAAGTTTTAAGCATTGCGAAAGAGTTGTTGTTCCAAATTGACACTCAAATCCGGGCGATGGATGAGTACGGGGAAAGGATTAAGCGAAACGTGCTATCTGCCTTTAACCAAAAGGAAATGGAGACACGACTTCAGCGATCCTATGAACAAACAAAAAACGAAAGAGAACAAATCGCCGACCTGCAGGAAAACGTAGATCGGGTCAAAATGAATTATATCAACGGTGTATTGGATAAAAAGGGAACCAAAAACTATGATATTGTTCTAGAAATAGACAGGCTATTGCAGCAGGCTGCACCGAGACACGAGAGGTTGTTCGTAAAAAAATTCAGGCTGCTTACCACGTTGACTAACTCCATTCAAAGATTAATAGAAAATGCCTTTTCGAGACATTTTCATTTTGAACAGGAGATTTTGGAAAACTGGGTTGAGAAAAAAATCACAGAAGAAAAAATCGGGAAAATTTTAAAACCTATAATGCCCATCAAAGTGCCAAAGGCGTATAATCCGCTCCTCGCTTTTGCTCCGCAAACGATTCGAAGGAAGACTGAAGATGTGGAGGAAGAAATCATTGAGCTGGATGAAGAAGAGGCGCAAAAACAAACCCAACATGCCGAATTGAGGGAAAAACAAGAATTTACACTGGATAAGGAGCTCCTTAAATTTATACTTCTTCCCTTACTCGATAAGGAATTTTATTTCGTTTCCGATGGTTTATTGAGTCTAAGAAAAAACGATTTTAAGGCGTATGTCGACTTGGAGGAAAAACATCATCAACGGTTCTTGGAACTCAGCATTGCCTTGCATCAAAGTGATTACAAAAAATTCGAACTTATAAGCGAAGAAGAATTGATATGGGATACCCGGGAAACTCGGTTATTGTGTGAGATGACAAGAGAACATCGAGGTCTTCTTGAAATACAGGAATTTGAGATGTATGAAACCGACAAAACCTATACCTTTTTGGACGGCACCATCATCACGGATTATGTCATAAGACGGAAGGATGAAATGGAATGATTTATGAAGAAGATGTGCTGCTTAAAGCCTATCAGTTGCACCAACAGTTAATGACCAAAGGGGAAATACAGAAAAAGAAGGATGCCGATCTGTACCGTTTGTATTCAGACCCGGATATTCGCGAAGTCCTGCAACGTGTGTTTTTGCCGATCGACCAGGCCATCATAGTGAAAGTGGAGGAAACGCTCTTTTTTGTTCCGGAAGTACAGAATGATGCTTTCAGTTATACAAACGAGGAACTCAGAGAAAAAGGGAAGTTTCGTGACAATAAAGAATTGTACTTGGCACAGTTTATCTGGATGCTTGTCATATCGGAGTTTTACGGCGACCAATTTTTGCTGACAGGGGAGACCCGTTCCTTTGTGAAAGTGGACGATATTTTAAACAAAGCCAAAGAATGGATGGGCAAATTTGACCAGATTCCGGAAGAGGAACAGCTGGAATTAGCATATCGATATGAATTGAATATCCCTTATTTGCTAAATGAATGGCACAACCTTTCAGAAGTAACGGATAAAGTCAAAGAATTGAGGAAAGCGCGGACGATGGATTATGGTTTTTTATTAAAAGCGCTCGGCTTTCTGGAGAAAGAAAAAATGCTTGTGGTGAAGGAAGAACAAGAAATTGTAATGACGGAAAAAATGAAACACATTATCGACCACTATTATCATCAAGAGAGCCGGATCAATGAAATAAAAAGTCTGTTGAATGAAGTGAATGAGAGGGTGCTTGATTATGCCGAGAGTCAATAAAGTGCGATTATCCAATATCCGATTAGATGACAAGAATAAGATTATCACCGATAAGATCTTTCACCTGTATGGTGGGAGCAGTCTCTTTTTATTGGAAAATGGCGGAGGAAAATCAAGCATCATCCAGTTTATCCACCAGTTGATTTTGCCCAACCATCAGATGGGCGAAAGAAGTATGAAAGAAATGGTTCCGGTTGGCCAAACCATTCACATTGCGGCCGAATGGGTGCACGACGATGAACAGCGCTTTCCTTTTGTGACCGGCTTTTGCTTCGAAAATACTGGGAAGAAAACTGCCGATTCAAAGGATGTATACCAATATTTCAATTACATCATTGAATATGACTTTGAAGGGGCATACCGGATAGAGGATTTGCCTTTTATCATCGACCGTAAAGTGGCCAATTACAACGTGCTAAGAGAAAAATTGAAAAAGTCGAGAGGGATCAATCTACCTCCCACCAACACCCGTTATCAAGAGGAATTGGAATCCTATAATATCCTTTCTACCGAATGGAAAAATATCTCATTGGTCAACAGTTCGGAGGGCGGGGTGACGGACTTCTTTGGTAAGGCCAATACGACCCAAAGGCTATTGGAAAAACTCATAATCCCGTCCGTACTGGAGAGCTTGTATCCGGATGAAAAGGAAAGGTATTCATTCAAAGAATCTTTCCGGGAATATAAGGATAGTTTGATGGAACTTCCTAAAATGAGGAAGAATCTGCAGGATTATGGAGTGATCAATAATAACGCCGGCGGTATTATACAGGTTTGCAAAGACTACAATGCATTCAAAAAATCCCTGTTTGAGTCCCAAACGCTATTATCCAGACTGTATTTCACGCTTTTGGAAAGTTCCAAAGCCAATGCCTTGGAATTAGAGGGCATTGCCTCCGAATTAACAAGGCTGGCAGATACGAAAGAGGAGCTGGATTGGAAAATTCGTTCGTATGATGTGTTCCTTCTTGAAAAGAAATATAAGGAAGCTAAAGAAAAAGCGGCACAGGACGAAGAGACGTTCGTGAAGTCAGGAGCGGATTTGGAAAGCGAAAAGCGTAGGGAAAAAGAACAGATGGCGGCAAGAGCCTACGAGGATTATCAGAAGAACCAAACCAAGCTTGCCAAAAAGTCAAGTGAATTGGAGGCAGCGCGGCTCGAGGGAGGAGAACGGCAAAAGGAATTAGGAAACATTCGATACACCTTATCCCGCCAATTCTATCATTTGTATCGGCAAAATCAAAAGACGGAACGGGACTTAAATGAGGAAAAAAATCGAATACAACGGGAATGGAAAAAAGTTCAGGATAGCTTAACGGATACCAATCAGAAAATGAATGAACTGGGGACACACAAGGCTGTTCTTCAACATCAAGTAAAAACCTATGACAAAGAACTTATAGGGTTTAAACAGGAATTGATTGAGGATTGGAAAGAGAACGAACAAGCCACTCACCACCATTTAAAGGAAAAGCTAAGTGCCGTCGTTAAGGAAGAGGAGTATTATAAGGGTCAAGCTGAACAGTGCAGGAATCGGATAAGTGAGCTTGACCGGCTATTGGAACAATGCAACGCGAATGAAAGAATGTCGCGAAAAGACTTGGATGAAGCGGAAACTGCTTATGACACATTTTCTGAAAGAGAAAGACTCTTAATTGATAGCACCTATAAGTATGTCACGGTACGAGTAGGCAATAGCTTGTTTGAAGACAAGGATCTGATTGCAATCAGGTTAGACCGCTTGAAGAGTCAGTACGATGGTGAAGCGATTCAGTTATCCATTCAAATGGATGAGATAGAACAAATCCGTGCCATCATTGAAAACAAAGGATACCATATTCACCAAGAGTTAGAGAGGGTCAAAGATTACCTGGTTCAGAGAGACATCGAGGTACTACTCGGAGTGGAGTGGATTACAAAAGCAACAATGGATGATGCCTCGAAAAAAGAACTCTTGAAGAAGAACCCGTTGTTGCCATTTTCTATCCTGGTTGAGGACGTGCAGCTAACGAAAGTGAAAACCACTCTAGGCCATTATAAAGAAGAGTTGACCATCCCGGTCATTTTGATAAACAAGTCACAGATGGAAATAGAACCGGAAAAGGACGCTACCTTCCAGCTAAGTGAATCCGCCCACATCTTCCATCATTTCAATACGCGCTTAAAGGCCGAAGACTGGGAATCCTATTTGGTGGATCTGGAACAAAAGTGGGGCGATCTTTACTTCAAACGGAACGAAATAAAGGGGAAATTGCAGGAACTGCAATTGTTTGAACACACCCTGAAAGACTTTTGGAAGGAATATACCCCTCATTCCCGCAAGGACCTACTAGGCCGGGTAACTGATTTGCGAGATGACCTACGAAAATTAGGGGAAGAAAAAACGAAGCACAACAAAGAAAAAGAAGCTCAATCTGCTTCTTATTCGGATGCTGAATCCCAAAGAAAAGAAAAAGAGAAACTTCGAATTAAGTTGGCTGAGGCTACGGGAAGATTATCGGATTTTATCAAAAGGTATCAATCCATTCCCGCTGCTCGGAAAGAATTGGAACAGCTAGCAAAACAACTCGAGGAATTAGGGGGAATAAAAAATGCTCTTAACCAAACTTCCCAAGAATGGGAATCAGCAAGGGGAGCGGTTCAAGAGAAAATTACCCAGCTTCAAAAAAGTTTCATCCTTCTAAAGAGGGACCTGGAGGATTATGAAATAGCAGAGGCCGAGGAGACAACGCCTGCGACAGAAGTGGAGTATAAGGATACACTTGAAAGGTATAAAGCGTTTAGAGAACAATACAGTTCAGACAGTAGACATCTGGAAATTCTGGAATCGACCCAAAACCATTACAGCGAATTGGTCACACGGGCAAAGGAAGACATTCATAAAAACGGATTTACAGTGGAATCAATGGAGAGATTGATGCTTGAATATGACCCATACTTGTTGGAGCAGATTGAATATAACATCTCTGGGTTGGAAGAACAGCTTGAAAAGGATAGGGATCGCAAGGAAGGTTCAGGAAAAGAACTAGCCAGTGCAAAAACCGAGTATCTTACACGTGCGGAGCTATTAGGGGAGAAGGGCATTTACCCATACGGGACGGATGCCAAAGCGGAAAAAGAATTGTATGAAAGCGAGTTGGCAATGGCCAAATCAAACGAAGGTCGGTCTATGGAACGGCAGGCGGCATTGCTGAAGCAACAATCCGGTAACCGGACTGCAATTGAGGATTTGGAGACGACGAAAGATATGCTTATCGCTTCTGCCTCCCAAAATTTATTGGAGGAAGGACAGTGGAATCAGGAGAAACCGATTCAGGATGTCAGAACCATTCGGGATGATATGGGTGTTCACAAGTCAGGAATGGAGCTTAAGAGAACGGAATTACTGAAAAAAATCGACGAACTCAAAGAAGATGTCCGTGAAACCAACAATACCCAGTTGTTACAGTTAACCTTTGATTTGTCCAAAATACTCGACAGTTCCATTGAAGATTATCAAGAAATCATCCGCACCTTTGAAAATCTAATGAACTATGTTCAAGAGTTAGAAGCGGGCATTGAGCTGCAAAAAGCTGAATTGGATCAGAGGAGCGGAGAATTGGTGGAACAGATGTATGACCGTGCTGTAACGGTTTATAAAAACATTATGGAAATTGCAAAGAGTTCTCAAATCGAGGAAAAAGGGGAAATTACTTCTCTGTTCCAAATCAGTTGGCATAAAAAATCCATTGAGGAAGCGAAGATGGAAATAGACCGGTTTATCCAACGGTTACTTGAGGACCTCGTAGGAATGAATGAGCGGAATGCTCCTGTAAAAGAGATGGATGAACTGTTTGAAAAGCGGGTCAATATGGTGGATATCCTCAACTGCTATGCAGAAACAACCCGTTGTATCATCAAAACATTGAAGCATCGGAATGAGTTGCTCAATAAAAATGATTATTACACCTGGGACGAGGTATGCAAGTGGAGCGGTGGGGAAAAACACGCCACCCAGATTTCCTTGTTTATCGCTTTAATTAACCACTTGCGGAAAAAACGATATGCAAAGGAAAATGCTTGGAAATTTATAATCTTGGATAATCCATTTGGTAAGGCCAGTGCTGACTTTGTGGTAAAACCGATGGTATCCCTTGCGAACAAAACCAACACGCAATTATTCTGTTTTACCGGCATTAAAGAGAAAGCCATCCAAAGGGAATTTGAGACAGTCATCAGCAACCAATACGTCGAGCAAAGAGGACGACTGCTGCTAAGCACAGAAGAGAAACATAAGGATACTTCAATGGCCGAACTTGACACCATCTTTTTTGTGAAATCATATTAAGGCTGTAAAGGGGAATAAGAAAAAACTGGGACCCTTGTTCTAAAAAAATATAAAAAGAAAAAAAGTTAGCATAATATAGCTCAGAGGAAGGCTCTTCTAGTGGCTTTCTCTTTCATCGAAGTTTTTCCAGATTCTTTTCGAATTTCCGCACAGGGCTGCCTATTTTGGCGGCCTTTTGTGTGTTTCCATATTCGTCGGTAGAGGTTTTGAGTTGTGCTTGACTATAGTTAGCCTATATTCCGAGCTGCACGGCTGTTGAAGCATATTTTAATAGATTGAATACTGCCACTAACTTTTGGAACCCGGCAGCAATTGGCAGTCATTCAGGCTTATAAAAATCAAAGCGTGGAATGTATTAACAATATTGCCGATTGGAAGTAAAATAAAAGTACAAAATACGGAGGAGTCTATAAATGTGCGATACGCTGGAGGGTTTGTAGTCGTTTTGATTGGACTGGGCTATGGTGCGAAAGGGTTATGGATATTAGCAAAATATCAAAAATATTGGATGATTCTTTGCCATCTAAGATAAAGATTATGAAGAAAAGTTATTTTTTATTATTGTTAGTAGAGATGATGTAGATTACTATAATGAAAAAAATAGATATAATGGCTTTGAAGCGAAAATTTATGATGTTATGGATAGATTGAAATATGTTACTCATGGAGAAATAAAAAAGCAGAATTAGAGCGAAGTATTAAAGAAGCAGCGCTTTCTCCAGAATTAATGGTCAATCTAGCAGTAGATATGCGAAAGTTAAATTCTGTAATACCTCCAATGGATGATTTCATCAAGTTGTTGAGCGATAAAGTAGGCAGATCATTTAAAGAAATGTATGAGGATGATTTTAAAGAAATAATAGATACAATTAATAGGTAATTATACTTTCAGCAATCGTGTATGTATTTGAGGTGACTTTAGAATATTCTATTCTCAAGAAAAGTTAATGATTAATCATTTTTATAAAACCTCACCCGACAGTAAAACTAAACCCACACATTTTGATCAATCTTTGTTCAAAATACGTGGTTTTTTTTTATTATAAAATCAACGTTTGTAGCATGCTTTTGATTAAACTTTATTTCAAAGCAACAGCTATTGTTCATTTATAATAAAGTTTGAAAATTTGTAAAAAAGTTTGATAAAAATATCTTTTTTGTAGGGGATTTCTTTGTTCAACAATCGGGCCAGATTGTGGAGTAAATGAAAGGAATTTAGTAAGTAACCGAAGTTCTTTATATCGTAGACACATCATTCGATTCGGTGTAATAATTACTTTAATAAGGGTTGGTGAGTGCAGAGAACATTATCGGAAATTAAATCAGGTATGGAACAAGTTGGACTAGATTTATGTAGGGTCTCTTTACTTGGACTTTGCAGCAGGAAAAATACTATAACTTGGGTGATGAAGTTGGAAATGGATGATAAAACTTTTTGGAAAAATTTCAGTTTGGGGAAGGAATTGGATGTTGCTGGGTGTTTCATATTTAATGGTTTAAAAGCTTTTGATTCCCTAGAAAATTTCACGGAAGAGGATGAAATATTTGAGTTCTTTTATAATACCTCTGTTGGTATAGAAAGGTTATTAAAAGTAGTAGTTATATTAATAGAACATAGTGATACAATCGATCAAGAGGAGTTTGAAAAAAGTTTAATAACACATAATCATTTGTATCTTTTAAGAAGAATTTCGAAGAAACACAAATGTGGCCTTAGTAATCTGCATAATGAATTCCTCGAACTGCTAAGTAATTTTTACAAAACGATGAGGTATGATAGGTACACTTTGAATAGTATTCAATATCATGATAAGGAGAGAGTAGGTCTAGTTACTTTTCTCGAAAAACATTTAGAAACCAAGATTGATTATAAGGATATGTTCGTAACACCCAATGGATGGAAATTTAAGAAATTTATCGGAAAAGTTGTAGGGAAGATTAGCGAAGTATTATACGATCTTGTAGAAAGTGAAGCTAGAGCGCAAAATATTTATACACATGAATTACCAAACGGGTCAAAGTCAAGCATAATATTCCTTGGTAAGAAATACAATTTTTTTGATTATGATATCGTTTGGAAGGAATTAATAATATATCTAATAAATACAAATGATCGTTCTGATATTTTGGATTTCATCAGGGAAATAGAACCTCTTAATTTTGATCCGGCGTTAGTTAACAATTATCTTAATGTTTTCAAATCTGATTTAGAGAAACACAGCTATATTTATGAGGTTGAGGAGTATTATCAAGATATTGATAATAAGAAAAAACGTTTTGAGATGCTAAAATTGTTAAGCAATCCTAATGTGCGGTTTAATTTTAATTATGATGAAGATGATTTCGAAGAAGATATTGAAGATGATTGTCAAGGTGAGGAAGATTAAGATGAGTCAGTGAGAATTAATGAAGTGAGAAGATAGTACTGTTCAAAGAGGGCATTGATAGCCGATAACACTGCTTGCATAAAAACTATACTGCAATCGGGCGTTTTCTATAACAAGGAACAGCGCTGTGATTAGTTTATTGAGGGAGGTTAGTTGCATAAGAACTTGTATAATTCAGAGAAAAGTAGAATGTAGAGGGAGGATATTATGTCTAAAGAAGATGAAAACATAAATTTAGTGACAAGAGTAAGGCGTTTTATCAAGAAAAATAAAGGGTCAATTATTTCGTTGTTGGGGGAAATCTCCAATTTAAAGGAAATAGGTCAAGGTGGGAACGGTCTTGTTTATGGTGGGGTTCAGAATAATCAAGAGGTTGCCATAAAGTTTCTCGTAGAAGATAGTAGGAAGAGTAAATTACAACGTTTTAAAGCTGAATATTTCAATATTAATCTATTGGGAGATCGTAGTAACATTGTTAATTATATAAATTATGAAGAAATGCCCTTAGAAGATGGCTATTTGGTTCCGGCAATTATTATGAAAAGGTACGACAAATCACTCAAAGATTTAAGAGGTGATACCTCGGAAATAAGTGAAGAGACATTAATAAAATTATTTTACTTTTTAATTAATACTTTAGATAAAATACACCAAAATGGAATAATACATAGGGATATTAAGCCTGAAAATATTTTGGTAACAAAAGGAATTGAGTTTATTTTAACTGATTTTGGAATTGCTAACTATAATCCTGAGTTATATACATTAAAAGCAAAAACTGAAAGAAAAGATAGGTTAGCAAATTATGAGTTTTCAGCTCCTGAACAAGCAAATAAGGGTGCTGTTCCTGCCAGATCGATGGATATATATGCTATTGGACAAGTTTGCCAATGGTATGTATTTGGAGCAACTCATAGGGGTACAAATAGAAGCAGAATAACTGATGTTTTTACATCAGAAGAAGCAGAAGTTATTGAAATAGTGATAAATAAATGTCTTTATAATAACCACGAACAAAGATATCAGAATGTTAATCAAATTCTTGAACATATTGAGGAAATTAAGGATTCTAGAAGAAAAGTTGATCCTTTTGAGGAAATGAGTATATTAAATGATGTTATTAGAGCTACATGTCCCTCTGTTTCTGAAGGCTTACAGTTCGTTGAAGATGAAAAATACATAAAAAGATTGGTGGAAAATATCAATAAACAAAAATTTAAGCGTAAGCTTGAGTTTAATACTGGAAGAGGAGATAGTGATTTCAGTAAACTAACGTATTTGGGAAATAAAACAGTTTTGTTTGATTATAGAGAAGTAAAAATCAAAGGAATATGGTTGTATATAAATAGTAGTTATGATGATTTAATCTTAATTGAAACAGAAGAAAATGAACCTTTTATTATAAACGGAAAAGAGACTTATTATGCGTTAATAATAAACGATGAACATATAGTAGGATCCCATCACCTTAATTCAGGATATGTAGAAATTGAGGATGAAGTATACAGTCTAAAGGACGTAAAAGTAGAAGAATACTATAGAGTAAATGATTATAAGTATATCTCTATTGGTACCAAATTCCACTCTTCAATAATACCTGAGAATGATTCTTTTTTATATAACTTACAAGACAACGTGAGCATAAACGAGGAAACAGTAGCAAAATTGATAAAGAATTTAAGAAGGAATAAGCATAGAGAAGTAGGATATAGATTATAGTTCTAAAAATAATTTTTTCATAAAGAAGCACCACATTCCTAATAAAATTTTGCGTTTGCAAAATAGGTAAAGAAAGTCCAAAATAACGTATGAAAATTCGTAAGTGTAATAAGTATTTGTGGTTAAATTGAATTTATGTTTATTTTCAACTAATAAGGGCTTAGTTTAGATAACACAGGAATTATTTTTGCACGTCTTTTGCATTTTCAAGATTCCACAATCGGCCGCGTTTGTGGAGCATCACAAGCCTAATTCCTCGCTAAAAGAAGGAGGAATTGGGCTTTTTTTATCCTTCATTATTCAACTCCTCCTGTTGCTAAATTAGAAACGGACTTTGTGGGGATTTTTTTAAAAAATACAATTTTTGAATATAAATAAAATTGGATAAAATTGTATAATTTAATTAGCAATAAAAAATTTGGGGGAGGATTATAGCTATGGCTTACATATGGGGGTTTTTATCCACTTTAGCTTCAACAGCATTAGCACTTTTACTTCTTTGGCTTTTAGACTTTCAACTATATTCGATGTCAGTTTTAGTATTTATTCCGGCCGGTGCTGTTGCTTTCGGTTTTTTAAGTTCCATTGGATTATTTCTAGGAATAAGAAAGACCTCGATTGTAACAGCAAAACATTATTTCATTGGAGCTTTATTTGGTTTATTAGGCTTTTTCTTTATCTATTATGGAGAATATCAAATGGCCTATGTATCTGATAATAACCAACTCAATTATGATTTTAACGGAGAACATATAAGCAACTATGCTCTGGACGATTCAAATGTACCGGTTAATTTCTTTAGTTATCTATCTTTTACCCTAGAAGGAAGCATCCTTTCTCTTCGTGGCTCAAGTACAACTCTTGACCTTGACGGGGATGCAACTAAATTTAGATTTCTATTGCAAATCATAGGGTTTATTATAGGCTCAATCTGTACAGCTCCGATATTAACAAGCGAAAAAAATAAATGTACTGCTTGTAAAAAGTCATATTTAAAAGAATTTGAACTTTTTCATACTGATTCAGATAGATACATAGAAACCATTGACAAAATAGAAGATTTAATACTGGCTAATGATACGAAAGGTTTTATTGACTACATCATCCAAGAAAGATTGGTAATGGAAGAAATATTTACAGAAAACGTTAAAGTATCTATGGTACTTTCGGAATGTCCAAATTGTAAGGATACGAAATTCTTTTGTAAGGTTTTTGTAAAGGATCGTGAAGGACAGTACCAAGAAGCAAAGGAGCGTAGATTGACCTACCAAGTTGAAAAAGCACTTTTCGAAGGTGTATTTAAAACAGTAAAAGTATCATAAGAAAGTGGTAGAGGGCGTGCTTTTAGTACAGAGGATATGGTCTTGATAATAGTTGTACCAGTCATTTGAATCTTGTATCGGCCCACAAACCCTTTATTAAATTATACCTGATAAATTGTCGGTACCTGGAGGTAGGTAATATTTTTTGAAACAACAAATAGCAGTCGCTATAACATTTGGAGAGTTGGAATGGTATTTGTTGAAAAAGGGGCTTCTTTAGTGTGTGCTGAAATTCTCGTACTCACAAGGCGGATTAATTATGGGGTGTGCTGAAAACTTCGTACTCACAGGACTGCGTAAAGTTAACTAAGACTATGTTTAATGCAAATAAAAAATAGCTCAGCCCTGCCTATGTGGTAGCGGGGAAAAGCTATCAGTCTGTTTGTTAGCAGCTCTACATTACGGTAGCGGAGAAACTAACATACTCATTATTATGTTAATTACTTTAGGATAACTAGTCAACATTAATACTACTATAGGAGATATTTAATTAAGTGATATCTTTTTCGCAAGGACTATAGATAATTCATTTAATAGGGATTTTACCCCAATAAGCAATAAAACAAGCCTAAAAAGTTTATATAAAATTATATAACATACTGACATAAATTTCTTTATTATTACCAAATGCAGGTTCAATAATTTTGAGACATGTAATGGAAAACACATTACGATAGAATACGAAGATATTATTGGTAACAAGGAAAAACAAGAATATGTTTTACAATTACAATCTGCCAATATGGTTGCTACTACCACTTACAACGCAAAAGCCTGGTTATATTAGATAATTTTGTTGAATCGGAGAAGATTAAATTAGTCAACTATTTAAGGACTTAACGTTCTACAACGATACAGTATTCAGTCAAGAACAAAATACCTTCATTATTCAAAAGTCGAAATCAATTGAAGGATATAAAAATATATTAAATCCAAAGGGCATCTGGTAATTAACAGATGCCTTTTTTGTTTTTAAAAAATTGCTGCGAATATTCCAAAATTTGTATATTGATTCTCGTTATATAACTATTTATTTCAATAACAGGTGATTCGATGGAGGGGAATTGAATATGGCATCACAGTATCCTTACCAAAAAACCATCTCCAACACTCATTTAGGAGTTAGCAAGACTATAAAAGGCAAAACTTCGGTTGAGTTAGATAACAAAGTAAAAGAACAAAAGGAAAAGTGGAAGATACAAGTGGAGAAAATAAAAAACAAAAATAAAGAGGAAAAGGATTTATTGAAAGCCGAAGCACTTACAAAGGAAGCGAATCAATTAATTAATGAATACCGAAACTTACTATTAAACTCGGCAAAAATTAACCATGCAGTAAACTGGGACAACCTTTTAATTAAAAGGGAGTTTGAACCATTCGTATTTAATGATGTTGCACCAAAATTAGAAGATTATCTTAAGAAGCACAAGGTACCCGGCACATCGTTTTGGGAGGACCTCTTACCATTTTTAAAAAACTCCCGTCTTAAGATTGTGGAGGCTGCTAGAATAGATTATGAAAGGGAATATAGCCTCTATAGAGATAAGAAGCAAAAGTTATATCAAAAATACCTAGAAGAGAAGTCAATTTTTGAAGCGGCTAAAAACAGCCATAATGAATCAATTCTAAAAATTAAAAATGGTCTTATTGAAGGGGAAAAACATGCAGTTTTTGAACATTGCGATTTAGTCATAAGGAGAGCACCTTTACCGAACGACTTTAATCCAAAGTTTGAGATTGATTATATAAAGCAAATGAAATCCTTAATTGTTGATTTTACGCTTCCCACGCCTGATAGGTTGCCAAGAGTTATTGAATACAAATACATCAAAACTAAAAAGGAAATAACTGAAAAATTAATGAATCAAAAAGAATTAGATTCATTTTACGATCATGTCATTTACCAATTGTCGTTAAAGACGATCCATGAACTTTTTAGTAGTGATACTCATAACAACATTAATACCATTGTTTTTAATGGAATTGTTCACGGGACAAGCCCAGCTACTGGCAATGATTTTACGTCCTGCATTATAACTCTAAGTGTTGGGAAAGAGGATTATCAACCTTTAAATTTAGAAAGAGTTAACCCTAAAGAGTGTTTTCGAAAGTTAAAGGGTCTTTCAATAGGTGCATTAAAAGACATGGCACCTGTGAAACCCTTTATGGAATTTACAAAAAACGAAAAAAGATTTGTTGAATCCAAAGACATTTTAATAGGGGTGGAAAATATCCCAAATATCTCTAAAATGCCCTGGGAAGACTTTGAGCATCTAGTACGTGGTCTATTTGAGCGAATGTTTTCTATTAATGGGAGCGAAGTAAGAACCACAAAAGCGAGCAGGGATGGCGGAGTGGATGTAATTGTCTATGATCCTGATCCAATTCGTGGAGGAGTATTTGTTGTACAAGCTAAGAGATATAATAATGTTGTACCAGTTTCCGCTGTAAGGGACCTTTATGGAACCATGATTAATGAGGGTGCTGTAAAGGGATTATTAGTGACCACTAGTTATTTTGGAAACGATAGCCATAAATTTGTGAAGGACAAGCCTATTACCTTAATTGATGGTTCATATTTAATGGAACTTTTCCAAAAACATGGTTATACCGTAAAAATAGCCAATGAATAAGAGTCACATTTTGATCACTACAAAGACATTGCAAGAAAGAAAATCCAAAAAATAATATGTGTGAACGTTACTGAATGGTGGGAAAATCCCACCATTTCTTTTTATAGGATTTAGAAACTTTTTTGCCTAATATTGATTATTTTTGCTCCTAATCATAATGTTCCATACTATCCTCTAAGTTGTCTTAGTATTTATTTGAGTTCTCCCTCTAAGCTAATATCAATCAATTTACTTTAATTGGAATCAGTCATTTAAAATGGCTTTAATTGTATATTTGACAATTGGACCAAATCATATTTTTTGTGCCTCTAAAGGAATATAGAGGTATGGGGATTTATAGCTAAGTAAGAGGTGTTGTAAAAAAACGTTGCAACACTATTTTAAAGAAATGAAAAGTTAGGAGAGATTAATATGCAATGTTCCAATAGTATTCCTTTTAATTTTTGTGACCATATTGCTATGCAATTTCCAGGTGCAATTCATCTCGGCTATATAGTTTTCATTACGAATAAGGTATTCCAAATTAACAACTTACAGAATCTAATTTTAAAAACTTAAATAATAAGCCGGATATGCCATTGGATGATATTGCTCAAATGGTTGCAGTAGATGTTTCACTTGTTCACAAGGTCAAACTGAATTTAAAAGGAGGAGTGTTTTTTTTTGTAGATTGATTTACAGGTGATTCGCAAAAAGTAAGAACAAAATTAATATTACTGATCAGAATTGTCAGCTAATATTATTAGTTTTATATTACGTCTTATTATAATGTTTATTAAAAGATAAATTTGTTAAAGATTATTATAGGTTAGCATTAATTAAATAGAAGAGGTTAACAAATGAAAGAATCAAGAAATTACTGGAAGAGTAACCTTGAGGATGAATCAACAAGGGCGGTTCTGGATGAGTATTTATTAAGTTTAAAACTTGAAAATAAAGCAGAACGAACAATAAGAAATTATCGTTGGTTTCTAGAACGTTTTTTTCGTGAGTGTACAGTTCCTTTAAAACTATTAACATCTGAAGATGTGAGAAAGTATATAAATCATTTCACAATCAAAAAAAAGGAAAAGACAGTGGATGCTTATCTATCAGCACTTTCTTCATTTTTTCAATTTTGTCTCGCTGAAGAGCATATAGAAAATGTAATTATCAAAAAAAGATGGAGACCTAAAATCCCAAAGTCCTTACCCAAGTATTTAACTGAGAAGGAGTTTGCTAGGGTAAAAATCGCGGTAGAAAATTTGACTCTTCGTGACCGTGCACTGATACTATTTTTATTTTCGTCAGGATGCAGGAGTAATGAAGTTTCTAATCTATCTATTAAAGATCTCAATTTAGAAAAAAGAACAGCTGAGGTAACAGGAAAAGGAAAAAGAATTCGAAAGGTACATTTTACTGAAGAGTGTGCAATTGTATTAAGTGAGTACTTACAAACAAGATCCATTACCGAAAAGGACCCATTATTTTTAAATGATTCAGGTCAACGCATTCAAACAAATCAAATCTATTACATTACACGTAAAGTTGGTAAAATGTCAGGACTACAACAATCCCTCCATCCACACTGTTGTAGACATACATTTGCAACAAACATGCTTGCAAGAGGGGCCACCATTGAAGTAATTGCAGATGAATTGGGACATGTAAATTTAAATACAACTCGTATTTATGCAAGTATTCTAACAGAAGACTTGATTTTATCTTATCAAAATATTATGGGGTAAATAACTATGACAGAAGAAGCGTTAGAGACTTTTTTTAATGATAATCAATCTAAGTTTAGTAATGAAACAATTAGAAGTTATAGACTTTCACTCAAACAATTCTTTAGCTTTTGTGGGAAAAAGTTTAATGAAGTTAAGGCTACGGATATTAGAGCATGGCTTGCTTCAATGGAGGAAAAAGGTCTTAAAAAACGGTCCATACATATTAAATTATCAGGTTTGAAATCGTTTTACCAATATTGCATGGAGGAGAATCTTCTAAAGAAAAATCCAGTGTTAACGGTAAAAACTCCTAAAAAAGATGATATCCTTCCATACTACTTAAGTAAGCGTCAGGTTGCCTTACTACAAGAGTTAACACGAAATGATGACCAATTTCGCCCCATCGTCGAAACATTATATTCTACAGGTGTAAGGGTAAGTGAACTATTAGAAATTAAATTAGTAGATATTAAATGGGATACCCGGCAAATTTGGATACGAAAAGGAAAAGGAACCAAAGAACGGTTTGTACTTTTTTCTCACGATTGTGCGGAACGCTTAAAGATGTACTTGGAAAAGCGAACAACTAACAGCCAGTTTTTATTTGCAAATCGAAGAGGTAAACAATTACACCGGGAATTTATTCAAAAAAACTTTCGTAAGTTTTCTAAATCTCTTGGTTTTAAGGTGACCCCGCATACTCTAAGACATACATTTGCAGCACATTTAGCAGAAAAAAATATGCCTCAAAGTTACATCCAAGAACTACTGGGTCATGTTGATATTAATAGTACTCGAATTTATACACGACTAATGGAACATGCGCGGAAAAAGCAATATGATCTTTATCATTAAGGGTGAAAATAGTGAAAAATTACTGGCAGTTAACTAAAGATTTGCCGAATGAAATTAATCAGGAAATCATCGGAGAATTTTTATTAAGTTTAAAAGTATCAAACAGGAGCCAAATAACGATTATTACCTACCGCAAGTTTTTAGAACTTTTCTTTGGAGAAATGAAAGAGCCATATACCTCACTGGAATCCAATACAATACTAGAATGGTTTAAAAAAAATGGTGCTCATTATAGTGAAGCAACATTGAGACTTCGGTTAAGTATTCTTTCTTCATTCTTTAAGTTTTGCATACGCGAGGATTATATAGAGAGTTCCCCAATGAAAGGTAGGTGGTTTCCTCGTCTCCCTCAATCACTTCCAAAGTATTTAGAGAAAGAGGAAATTGCTAAAATTCGCAACATGAGTGAATTTACCTCACTTCGAAATCAGGCATTGGTAGAATTTTTCCTAACATCAGGGTGCCGGGTAAAAGAGGTAAGTGATTTAAATCGTGAGGATGTAGACCTTGAGGATCGTACAGCGCGTGTTATAGGAAAAGGCAAAAAGATTCGTTATGTTCATTTTACAGAAAAGTGTGCTCTATTATTAGAACGGTATTTTGCTTTAAGCCTAAATCCCCAGGAGGCACTTTTTGTCACTACTACAGGAAAACGTTTAGCTGTTCGATCCATCCAAGGAATTTTACAGAAATTAGGAGGTGAAGCGGGGTTGAAAACAAATTTGCATCCACATCGGCTACGCCATACATTTGCAACAGAATTATTGACAAAAGGGGCTGATTTGTCGTTTATAGCGGATGAACTGGGACATAGCGATATAAGTACCACTCAAATCTATGCTAGACTCCCCAGGAAGGAGATAATATCGCTTTACCGTAAATTCATGGGATAGGGGGTAGGAATTCTTGATTAGCACAGATATTTGTTTAGAACAATTTAAGGAGGCATATAGTTTACGCTTAGAAGAAAACACAGTAAAACAATATATAGTAGCAGTAGAACAATTAGTAGCTTATTGTGACGGGCCATTCTCTGAAATCAGTTCGAAAGATATACGAAGATGGATGTCATCTTTGGAATTAAGTGATTATAAGGTGAGTTCAGTGAGAGCCAAACTAGCTGGTATAAAATTGTTTTTTAAGTATTGTTTAGAGGAAGGGGTACTTAGTAAAGATCCATCGGAAAACATCCCTTTACCTGAACTAGACGATAAACTACCGAGGTATTTGCAAAAGGATGAACTATTTCAATTGCGCCAACTAGTAAAAGGAAAGATAGAGGAAAGAGCAGTTATTGAGGTTCTTTATGCTACGGGTGTACGTATTACGGAAATGGTTGAAATGAATAAAGAGGATATTAATTGGCCGGAACGCATGATTACAATCCCAAAAGGGAAGGGTAAAAAAGAACGGATTGTGTTATTTACAAGAGAGTGTGAGGAACATCTTAAAGCCTACCTAGACATTCGAAATGATGATCTACCGTTTGTATTTGTTAATACAAAAAGTACAGGTCCAATGTGTCCGCGTACCATTCAATTAAAATTTCAAACCTATACAGAGAAGGTAGGTTTTTACATGTCACCACATACACTACGCCATACATTTGCTGCCCATTTAGCCAAAAAGGGTATGCCATTGGCGTGTATTCAGGTGCTTTTAGGGCATTACCGTCCACATCAAACACAGTTGTATGCTCGTTTATATCACCAAGCAAGAAAAGAGATATATGATCTATTGATGTAAGTGGATAGCAGGAAGAGGATATTCGCGTATAATACCAATTAACGCTTTAATAAACTTGGTTATAAAAATGTCTAAACCATTGGTACATATGGGATTAGACATTTTTTTATTATATCATAATTAAGGTTAAGAAGGATTAACGCTCCTTTTAATTTACTTCTTGAAAAAACAATCCCGTTACTTCAAGATAATGATTGTCCTTTTCCTTTTTTTATTTCCAAGATTATGAATATGGTAATAAAATTATCGAGGTAGACTTGTTTAATAAAGAAATGTACAAAGGGGCATTGATCGAAAAAGGATTTATACCCTTGTTCATTGAATATCTAACATGCAAATCAAAAGTCAAATGGAAGGAAAATCTAGTTGCTAGGAGTGTGAAAATAAACCATCGTTTTGTTTCTATTAAGTTCGGAAAATTCCACCTCGGTTGATTAGATGTTTGTATAGAATTTTATTTATTTATCCCTGTTTGTTTATGTTGTGTTATGGAGAATCATAAGTTTTATGAAGTTCAAAAAGGTATATAACTCACATGTAGCCATGTAAGTCCCTGCACTCGAGAGTTTTTAGATGTGAGTATGAAGGAACGAGGGATGCTGGGAGAACAGGGGACCTCATAAAGGAATTTTACCTGCTAGAGTTCCAATTCCAATCACTGTGAGCAAGGAAAAATAAACTTAATAGGGTATAAGGGCTTCCTTAGGAGGTCCTTTTTTTAAAAAAATATTTTTTCGTACTTAAAAGCATATGTTTAACTAAATCACTCTTCATTAGGATCAATCTCATCTATCCCGTGTCAGTACCTATTCTTAGCCTGAAGAAGAGTCTTAAAGAAATCCAATCATACAAGATGAAAAAAGGAGAAAAGAATGATTACGACGCAATACAAGATACTATTACCTAGTGACTATGATATGAACATCATTAAGGAACGAGTCACAAAGAATGGACATAAAACAGATGGATTTGATGATTTGGTATTCAAATTGTATCTGATCACAGAAAAAGGGATAAATCATAATTTACAAAACAGTTATAGCCCGTTGTATCTTTGGAAAAATCACAATGGTCTAAACAAGTTTTTGTTTGAAGGATATTATGACAATATTCTTACCTCTTTCGGCTGGCAACAAGTCCAGGTGAGGATTCCACTGATTGATCCACCATTAGACATCAGCTCTTATAAATATCTGTTCCATCTAACTAAATCGATTCCGCCACAGGAAAGTCTGTGTAACACTAAAGAAGAAATACTTGAAAATCTACCAATCATTAACAATGCCGAGTATATGCTTACGTATAATCCGGATAAGTGGGAATACGATGTTTTTTACTTTTTAGATGATGTTAGTAATTTAATAGATGAAAAGCAGGGAGTGATGTATACGATCCTGCATATTTCACACTAAATATAATTGCAATGCAATATGATATTCGGTGGTAGAAGTCTGTCCATGGCATCTTCTGCTTATAAGCGAGAAGTAAAGAAGCTGCATTAGGAAAGAAACAATTTGGCTCTCAGTAATAGATTCGTTTTCTGATAGTGAGTTGAATCTTTTTTATGTAAATAATTATATTATGTTAACTGAATACAAAATAAATTTAAAGGCGTTAAAAAATAATCATATAAGGGTTGAGAAAATGTCAATTGAAACAGTTGTCCAACAGCAAATAGACTTCTACAACAATCAAGATATAGAGGGTTTTGCAAGTACATATGCCGATGAAATTACCGTTTACACCTTCCCGGATAATACCATCACCATATTCGGCAAGCATGCCTTGATTGAAAGGTATACCGAAACCTTCAAAAAGAAAATGTTTGCGGAGATCAAGAATCGTTCTATCGTCGGAAACAGGGTCATCGATTGGGAAGTCGCTACAAATGGACTTACAGGAGAGACTACCAGCTTAATGGCGATTTATGAAATAAAGGATAATCTAATTTCCAAGGTGTGGTTTATCAGAGAATAGCATTTACTTGATAACTAGAAAGTCATAAGGTTTTTTTAAACGGGAGGATAGTCGAAGAAAACTACTAAATAACCAACCACTCATGGTAAAATAAGGATAAAAGTTAAAAGGAAAGTAAGGGAGGATGAATAATGACAAAGAAGAAAAATGAAACATTTGAATGGATTAAATCAATTACAGGTGCACTAGTTATTGTATTAATTATTCGTTCCTTTTTCTTTACCCCTATTGTTGTTGATGGAGAATCAATGAACCCAACTCTACAGGACAAGGATCGTATGGTGGTAACCAAGATAGGTGAACCAAAAAGATTTGATATTGTCGTGTTTCACGCACCAGATGGGAGGGATTACATTAAACGTGTAGTTGGACTTCCCGGTGACAAGGTTGAGTACAAAAATGATGTTTTATATATAAATGGGAAGGCATACAGCGAACCTTATTTGGAAAAATATAAGCACAGCCTTAATGGAGGAACATTAACAGACTCCTTCACTTTAAAGGAGACCGCAGTTGGTAGTGATATCGTTCCTAAAGATAGTTTCTTTGTAATGGGCGATAACAGAAGGCATAGCACAGATAGCCGTCATATTGGTGCGATACCAAAGGAAAAGGTAATTGGTACAACAAATGTCGTTTTCTTTCCGATAAAAGAAATAAAAATCGTTAATAACTAATTACTTCATTTGCGTAAAGTTACTTGATTCTTCATCAGAATATCAGAACTAACCTAAGAAATTATATTACACTGACAGAAGCGATTGTCCTATAAGGATAATCGCTTCTGTTGTTATTAGTGGAAAGAAAGGATGATGGGTATAATAAAGACCTTTATTTATAGGAAACTATCTATTATAAAATTTCTTTACATGGGTATTATTAGTAAATTATAATTTGAATGGATAATTAAGATAATTAGGAAACTTCAGTAATAGGAGGTGTAAGGAAATGCTTAACGGTTTACGTATTATTGTAACTAGTTTTGTAAAAGTTCACACCGTCCAATATTTACTGTCTACGGGGAGAGTTGTGCGCGTTTTGTCTATTAAGCGATGTTCCCGCCATAAGTTTTCCTTACCCATTCTTTCCTTAAGAAGCCGTGGGCAGGTTTAACTTGCTCACGGCTTTTTTGCACTTGGAAATAGGACTATGGGTTTTCCAATGCGTTGAAAAAGTAACTTTCAAAGGGGTTATGTATGGGTTTCTTTAAAACAATTAGAGAGTTTATTGATCGGCAATATCAAACACCAAAAGGAATGATTGGTACCTATATTGGTGAAAAAATGGTAAGACAGCACAAGATTGAAACAAATTGGTCATTAGAACTATTGAATGTTCAACAAGGGGACAGGATTTTAGAGCTAGGTTGTGGGGCAGGTTATGCAATTAAATTAATTCTAGAAAAGGATTTAGCTGAAGAAATGGTTGGTTTGGACATTTCTCCAACCATTATTCGATCAGCAAGAATTAGAAACAAAAAGGCACTAAACGAAAATAGAGTAAAACTAGTACAAGCAAATTTCATTAAGTTACCTTTTCATAATGAAAACTTCAATACGGTCTTCAGTATCCAAACTATATATTTTTGGACTGATATAGCGACGACATTATCAGAGATCTTTCGTGTTCTAAAGCCAAAAGGAGTTGTAATCCTTACTTTTTCTGACGGAAAAGAAGACGAAACTTGGGAAGGCATAAGAGGTATTACTGAAAATCAAGTAATTCCGTCTATGAAGAATGCAGGATTTAGGGACGTTTCATTTGTCAGAGGTCCAGATTCAAGAGGGTATCATACCGTTACGGTTAGGGGAACGAAGGACTAAATTAACCTTTCAGTCATTTTTGTTCCTCTAACGGGGGCAATTTTAAAACCATTCGTTATTGACTGCTATCAACTTTAGGTTTAGTAAAAATCTTCCCATTGTTTAACTCACACCAATCTTCTAATTCATCATACGTTTCCTTAATTCCGTACTTTGCTAAAAAAGCTTCTTTCGTTTCGAATACTTCCAATATCCCCTTTTCAATTAGTGTTACCATTTGAAAAGGGTTTAGTTCAAAAACCTTAGAGACAGCTATTAATTCACCTATATGAACACCATTAGAGATATTTTCCATTACTTCAACTCCTTTTACAGTTAGAGCGGTGCCAGGTGCGTTCCTCACATTATAAATAAATAAGCACAAATATAAAAACAACACCTCACTGGTATTATTTTCAGTTTTTACAGTACTATGTATTACTTCACAAACGGAATAGGCTGCCATCCAAGACAGCTTTTGTTATTGAATAAAGGGCATGTTAGTTGTAGAAGGTATTTGTCATCATTCATGTTTAAATTATTTATTAATACAAAAACAGAGAAAATTTAGATTTCATTTACGAAGGAGGATTTATTTGAGTGACATTAAACTGCTTATTACTTTTAAAAGTGCTCTATACAATTATTCATTGGAACAGCTAAGATATATCTCGAAAGAAGGAGTTTGGTCTATTGGTCAGATGTATGATCATTTAATTGTTGTTGCCCATGAGTATCTTGATAATCTGGAAACATGTACTACATTAACTGAGGAACAACCCCTAGGGAAAACTCAGTTTGGTGAGCAATTATTTAGAAACGGAGGGTTTCCACCAATTAAAATAAGATTACCAGATGAACTAAATTCTCCACCAAGTAATTCAGACAGCAAGGAAGACTTAATTATCAGGATGGACCAGTTAATACAAAGATTGAGTCTGTGGGAAACAAAAGTGGATTATATTAACCCACATCATAAAGTTGAACATGGAGGGTTCGGCTGGTTGAATGCTAAGGAATGGCATGATTTGGTTGGAATGCATTTTCGTCATCATTTGCGTCAACAAGATGAGTTGGAAAGTTACTTATTATAAGTGAAATATATCATAAATTGGGTCCCTTTCTTCAACTAAAGGCGCTTTACTTCAAGTCCAATTTCTCCATTTAATACTTAGAAATTGGGCTATTTTTAATTAACAATGGATACGAATATTCCTGAAGCTGCCACAATAAAAAGGAAGGAACCAATTATGGTCATAAATTGCCCATCAAAATAGTAAAAATGATATAAGGATTGTTTTTCCATATCCAATATTGGGTTCGGAATTCTTCTAAACTTTACAACTTAGATTTTTAGCTTATTAAGGAGGAGTGTTTGGTGAAATCGATTGGAATTTTGGGCGTAGGTCAAGCAGGTGGGAATATAGCGGAAATTGCATCAGCCTTGAATTTTCCAACAGCTCTCATTAATACGAATCAACGAGATGGTGTTGTAAATACCCGGGTAGAAAAAAAGTTTTTTGTTCCAGGATACAATGGAGCGGGGCAAGATCGTTCATTAGGATTACGGGCGCTTCAAGAAAGCTATAAGGAGATTATTGATTTTGTTAACAGCTCCTTTAAAAACATCAAGCTTCTATTAGTGGCTTTTTCTACGGACGGCGGCACAGGATCTGGGATGAGTCCGATGCTGATTGATCTGTTAATCGATCAGCTGCCTGGTGTTAGGGTTGGGGCCATCGCGGTAATCCCTGAGCGCAATGTATTAGCGGGAAATCGAATTAATACGGCAGAGTGTATCGAAGAACTTTCCAATATCGAAGGCATTTCTTCTGTATTTCTTGTCGACAATGATCAAATGCGTAAACAGAAACCTCAATCAAGTAAACACGAAATATATCTTTCTGCTAATCTTCAAGCCATAGAGGCGATTAACCATCTTTTAAAAATCACGAAGAAGAGCTCCTTCTTTGGCAATTTTGATGAAACTGATCTAATGAATATCCTAGGGTCCAGAGGGGTAACGATGATCTCTTCTGCGCCAATTACAGACGCGAAAAACACCTCGGAAGTCTCAAAGAAAGTCCAGGTCTCATGGGAGAATTCCATTTTCTGTCCTGTTGAATCGCAGGGTGTCATCCGGGCTGGGCTAATCTATGAGGGACCGGAGAACATTTCAAAGCTGATTAATGTGCCATCCATCTTTGAAAGGGTGGGGGAACCGCTGCAATTATTTGAAGGAACGTATATCACAGAAACAGACCCTACCATCACAACTATTCTTGCTGGATTATCCTTCCCAACTCGCCGGATGCTCTCTGTAGAAGAATCAATTGAAAAGAATAAGGAACGACTTCAGAACCTCGTAAAAAAGGAAAATACGCAAAATTATGAGTCAGGTATTCGTTGGGCGTCTAATTTAAAATTGATGAAACAGGAAAGAAAACCGGTTTCGATCACTTCCAAGTTAAATAAATATCAAAGTAAGTAGGCATTATTTCATACTATATGTTGGAGGTGTAAATATTGCCACGAGTAGCATACCGAAGTTCTGACGTTGACTTAATGGCTAGGATGATGAGAGCAGAGGCTGAAGGTGAAGGAAAACAAGGAATGCTATATGTGGGAAATGTCATTGTGAACCGTGTTGTAGCGGATTGTACAGACTTTAAGAGTTTGAGAACTGTTAGGCAAGTCATCTTCCATGTACAAGGAGGAAATTTCTCTTTTGAAGCTGTCCAAAAAGGCAATGTATTTTATCAAAGAGCAAGAGAATCCGAAAGAAGATTAGCTAGACAGAATTTGGAACATTGGAGAGATCACCCAGCGAAATATTCTCTCTGGTACTTTAATCCATCTGGTCCATGTCCTCCAACTTGGTACGGCCAACCGTTTACTGGTCAATTTAAAGAACATTGTTTTTATGAACCAAAACCAGGAACATGTGATAGCGTATATAGAGGATGACTAGTTTCTAAAGAAGGAATGAAAAAAATATTTCACTAAAAAAACCAGGGGTGTTAATCCAAGCAGGATTGACGCCCTTCTTTATACAAAAATAGGCTGACTTATACTAGCCGTAGTGTAACGACTTTTCTAAGTCAGCCCATTTAAAACGTTTAACCTCGATTATTTTCCATTCTTTTACTTATCGTAGGTTAGACCAAAATCAAACCCATATGCGTTCCCATTCTTATCGCGGTATACATAGGAAGAATCTTCATCGTAACCAGGAACATCACCATTGTTGTTATTGATGGCTTCTTGATCAGCAGGGATGGTAAATGGAAGTTTTCCTGTAGGTGCAAATTTCCCCCGAATAACGTCGACTAAGGCTTCTGCTTTTACTCCGAAAACTGCCAGTGTAGCTGCCGCGTTTTCTTCAATCTCTCCAATTAGCCATGGACTAGTCATATTGACCGTAAGGATGGTTGGAACTGCTTCTTCAATCTCTTTAATTCTATCAACATTAATACCTGTTTCTGCATTTAGCGCTACAGAAAGTGGAACGTCCGGACGATCTGGAACTGTGTTTGGAATGGCATAAACTAATGCATGCGTTGCTTCCTCAAGTTTGTCAACTACAGTGATAGATGAATCATATTGTGTGATAGACTTCTTCAAATCAGCTGTTCTAGATTGTGCGCTTGAACCGCTGGAGAATACCTCAACATATAGTTTAATATTCTCGACCTTCTCATCTGTGAGAGGTAGAGTGGTTTGATCATTACGAAGTAGGACAATCGATTTACGATGTGCTTCATCTGCTTTTACCTGTGAAGCTGGGTCATCCGCAATCTGTTGCGCATTATTCGGATCAACATATGGATTTTCAAATAATCCTAATTCCATCATTTCCGTTACAAGCCTTGAAACTGCTTCGTCAATCCGCTTTTCGGAAATTAAGCCCTCTTTGACTGCCTTAATAAGGTCAGCAGGGTCGGCTTCACCGGAAATAATATCAGTGCCTGCATTAATGGCCTTTGCATACCGTTCAGGTTTTGTCAGGTTTTCAACACCCCATGGCATTGCGTAAATAATAGAAGTATCGCTATTTACGTAACCTTCAAATTTAAGCTCTTTGCGCAATAAATCTGTGATCAGCCTTTTGTTGTAAGCAAAGCCGACTTCTTCAAATTCCTCGCCGTTTTTCAACTGTGGTACGCTGTATTCATTACTTGGGTAAGCATAATACGGCATAATGGAAGTGGTTCCAGCTGCAATCGCAGCTTTAAAGGAAGGAAGGTGGTATTTATATAAGCTGCCTTCCGTTGGATACGGATTGAATTTGGACCACTCGTAATGTGGATCATGACCATCTTGACGAGCACCGCCGCCTGGGAAATGCTTTGTTGTTAGTGAAACACTATGTTTCCCAAGTTCGTCACCCTGGAAGCCTTTTACGACCGCATAAATCATTTCAGAGGCAAGATCAGGATGTTCTCCAAAAGTCCCGTTAATTCGATTCCATAGAGGATCTGTTACGACATCAGCCATGTACATATAGCCCTTACGGATACCTGTAGAAGTCCATTCTTTTGCCGCAATTTCCCCAAATTCCTTTACCAGATCAGCATCACGAGTTGCAGCTAGGCCTAATTCACCTGGCCATACAGAAAACTGACCTGAAGCTTCGCTAAAACCAAAAGCCAAATTCCCTGCATGATTTCGAGGATTAGAGGTCATGACGACAGGTATTCCAAGTCTAGTATCCTCAGCAATTTTCTGCAGCTCATTAATCCATGTTGCTAAATCTTTCGCGGATGGATTGTCACGAATAATTAAGTAACGTAAATTACGTTCTTGAATTCCCTTGGTAGCTGCCGATGCTTCTACAATCGGGGGATCAAATGTATGGAATTGCTGACCAGGTACCGACCAACGGTTCGTTGTTGATACTGTATCTTGCTCACATGTTATAAATCCCCCAGTATCCGGACAGGATCTGCTGTTACCCATATAATGGGAGGAGATTAACATCATCCCAGCCTTTTCTTCAAGGGTCATCTGTTTCACAAGATCCTTTACACGAACATTTACTGGAAGGTCCCAGTTTTCATATTTGTCTAGTTTGCCGTTATCATTTAAATCTTTGTACTCTTTCCCGTTAATGGTAAGAATATCCTTTGAAGTGACACTAAGTTGAGGAGCCGTTTTAACCTGTGCCTTGTTTTCATTGCCGCGATCAGCCGAGGCATAAGGAATCACTAGTGAAGACAACATAAGTGCTCCTGCAGATAGTACTGCTGCTTTTTTTATCTTTTTAAATAAACCCACATTTTTTCCTCCCCTTTTTTAAGATACCGAAACTAAAAAAATAGGCATTATGTAATCAAAAATCACCCCACATTCTAGAAAACGCTTTCAGTTACAAACTCAGTTTATGAGAAAGTAGGGAATAGGGAGTAGGGAGTTTTTTTAGATAAATTTGTGATTTTTTTAATTTTCTGAAAAATAATAAATAATACCTATTACTTAATTACTACCATTAAGGGTAGTGAAATTTAGAATATCGTTACAGATTAACAAATAAATGCAAAAAAAAAACTAGTTTAGAGAAATGTATTGCTTTCTTCTAATCTAGCGTTTTAATTTGTGTCCCAAATTATTTTGATTTATAAATGTCATAAAGAAAATAACCATTAAAATTACTATTTTCTCCTGTTAATCCTGATAATGTTTTACAATATTTCAACCCGATTTTCTCTAGGATTTTTTTAGAGGCAGTATTTTCTGGATGTACAGTTGCGATGATTTTCTTTAAACCGATGGTATTAATACCATAATCCAATATGGCTGCTGCAGCTTCAGTCGATAATCCGCGTCCTTGGTAGGCTTCTTGAATACCGTAGTAGATCTCAGTTTCTTCTGGGTCTATATCATGAGGCCCAAGACCGCCAATCCCAATCGTTTCTAACGTTTCTTTTCAGACGAACGCCAAATTAAACTTATATATTTTCTCCGGAGTATTTCTTTGATTACAGCTTTTAGACCATTGAATAAGGCTTTCCATTTCATTTACCGTTGAAGGGGGCAGGTCAGGCTGATATGTAAAGTGACTTGCTTCTGTTGCCATCCTAAAGATAGGTGTCACATCTTCTTCGATGAGAGGTCGCAGGATTAATCGGTTTGTTTCTATTTTTGCATTCATGAACATCTTTTTCACCATCCGCAATTGTTTGTGAGAAATTCAAAAGTTAGTTTCATACAAAATCTATCAGTACTTATACGACTCACACTTTGTATTATATATAAATCTCGGAATTAAATGAATATTATTCTAATTTGTTTGGTTTGCTGGAAAAAATTTTAGACTTTAAAATGAAACTCTTATATTTAGTGAATTTTTCTTACTTTAGGATAAAGAAGTTACCATTAATACCCACACTGGAAATCAATTGACATTGATAATATTTAATGATTTGGTAAAAAATACTGATTAAGAAAGGAGGGTTTGCGAATGTCTGTGAAAAAGTGGTTACCAAGATTGATCGTATTGCTTGCAATGATTTTGGTTGTGACGACTTCAGGTTCACTCGGTGTATTTGCCGAATCCCGTGTTGCAACGCAGCCTATGGAGACCGTGAATGCCATCGAGGTCCAGTTGAACGATAATTACTTTAATCCAAAAGTCATCACGATTCCCAATGGAAAACCGACAACGTTGATATTGAAAAACGCAGGGACGAGAGAACACACCTTCACTGTAAAAGATCTTAGAATTGATGTCGAAGTTCAGCCGGGAAAAGAAAGAACCATTATCGTGAAACCGGATAAGCCTGGTACATATGAGCTGATATGTAGTTATCATTTCAACGAAGGAATGGTTGGTAAGGTAATAGTCAACTAACAAGCAGGGCCAATTTGGCCTTTTGATTGTCGAGAAGGGTATCTTTCTCGGCAATTTTTTACTTTTATGTGCTTTGAGGACAAATCGCGTGTGCACCAAGCAAGGGTTTGTCCTCAATACAGGGTCTTAAGGACAAATCTCCTGAGTGCCAAGCAAGTATTTGTCCTCAATACAGGGTCTTGAAGACAAATCGCGTGAGCACCAAGCAAAATTTTGTCCTCAATACAGGGTCTTGAAGACAAATCTCTTGAGTCCAAGCAAGATCTGTCCTCAAT
>NZ_BCVA01000049.1 GCF_001591505.1 Neobacillus niacini NBRC 15566 | reverse complement strand
CGAAAAAGTGAAAAGTGGTCATCATGAAGGTCCCATGAAGCCCGAATATCATATAAAACTTGAAAAATGGTCATCATGAACGACTCCTCAATAAATTGGCCTCAGTTAGAGACCAATATTTTTTATTATCTATCTTTTTTGAATTTTAGTAATATAGTAGGTATATGATTTATGGAAAAGGAGGGTGCCCCGTGAAAATTAGACAGCTAAGCGCAGTAGACGCAGAGAAATACTGGAATCTTAGATTAGAGGCTCTACAGGAGGCTCCGGAAGCTTTTCTAACGACTTATGAAGACGCGATAAAAAGAGAAAATCCGATTGCCCAGGTTGAAAGTAACCTCTCGACAGAAGGAAATTATACTTTTGGAGCGTTTGATGGGGATGAGCTAATCGGTGTTGTAACGCTCATCCAAGAAAAAGCCGAGAAAATACAGCACAGAGCAAACATCTTTGCTATGTACGTGACTCCAAAGAAACAGGGAGCTGGTGTGGGAGAAGCATTGCTCACAGAAGCAATCGATAAAGCAAAATCAATAGAAGCAATTGAAAAAATAAATCTATCAGTCATGGCAAGCAATGAACCTGCGAAGAAGCTTTATACGAAACTTGGATTTAAAGTATTCGGGTACGAAGAAAAAGCTATGAAACTAAATGGAGTTTACTTGGACGATGAACATCGGGTGCTGCATTTATAATGAACGTATGGTTCGTGTAGGTAAGAGAAATCATAGGCGGAGAATTTCCGGCTAATGTCTATTTGGAGGCTTAAGAAGCAGAAATAAGCGGAGATATTCCGGTTAACGTCTCTTAATAAGACATAATCGAAGGATTTGGAGCATATAAGCGGAAAAGCTGCCCTTATTTATAAGAAAATAAGGGTATTCCTCAAATTAGCCGGAATTTTCCCGTTTATTTTTCATACATAGTGAAATCAACATTCCGTTATATCACAGTTAAACTATAAAAAGAGGTGCATATGAAATGGTACAAAAAGAGCAAGGCAGCCTTGCTGCTGAAATTAGCGGGGATGGATCGTTTAAGCGGCAGAAAAATAGATTTAACACACCGTTCGGCTGCAGTGAAGGCGAGCTTCCTGTAGAGGCAGGGCGATATCGTCTATTATGGTCAGCAGTCTGCCCATGGGCACATCGCTCAGTGATTGTAAGGAGAATTCTTGGTTTAGAAGAAGTAATTAGTTTAGGTACGGCTAGCCCGATGAGGCCTAAACTTCCGCATGTAGACTGGGAATTTTCTTTAGATGAGGACGGGGTAGACCCTGTATTAGGCATTCGCTATATGAGTGAAATTTATAAAAAGACTGTACCGGATTACGATGGCAGGCCAACCGTTCCTGTGATGGTGGATATGAAGGAACAAAAGGTTGTTAACAATGACTATTTCAAACTAACGAACTATTTAGAAACTGTATGGTCTGCCTATCATAAGGAAAATGCACCAAATTTATATCCCGAATCTTTACGGAGTGAGATTGATGCCTTAAACGATGTTATCTTTCATGAAGTGAACAATGGGGTATATAAGTGTGGCTTTGCGCAGTCACAGGAAGCTTATGAACATTCGTACGATACTTTATTTGAAAGATTAGATGAATTAGAGGAGCGTTTATCGAAACAACGTTTCTTATTTGGAGATTATATTACTGACTCAGATGTCCGTCTATATGCAACATTAATTCGCTTTGATGCGGCTTATTATTCTGCTTTTAAAACCAATCGTAACCGGATTGTTGATTTCCCACATCTTTGGGGCTATCTAAGGGATTTATATCAAACACCTGGTTTTGGCGATACCACTGATTTTGACGCCATAAAGAGACATTACCATCTCTCGAATCATATAGCTAGCAATGATCAAAAAGGCCATAATGGTATTTTGCCAAAAGGACCGGATTTATCTGGACTTTATTCGGAACACAATCGTCATCAGTTAAGCAAAAAGATAGAAAAATTTTTAATTGATTAGGAGCGTAGTGATGATTATTCGTGAAGCAATGGAAACTGAATTACCTTATTTACGAGAGCAAAGAGTCAACGCCTATGTAGAACATTCAGCAAAAATTCCGGAAGGTCATTGGCTGGCTCTTAAGCAGGCAATATTATCAGAGGGTGATACACTTCCAGGTGTTGAGAGAATAGTAGCTGAAATTGATGGGAAGATTGCGGGAAGCGTCGTCCTGTTTCCAGCTAAAATCGATGCCTATGAAGGAAATGTAGAAATACTAGATTATCCGGAAATTCGAATGCTGACTGTATCACCGGAAATGAGAGGTAAAGGTGTTGCGTCAGCTTTAGTTGCTGAATGCATTAAGCGGGCTAAAGCGAAGGGCTATCAGGCGGTTGGGCTGCATACCGGAGAATTCATGGAAACGGCAATGAAATTATATGAAGCAATGGGATTTGAACGATTGCCACAGTACGACTTTGAACCTGCTGACGATGGAATCGTTGTAAAAGCCTATCGACTTTCCCTTAATCAAGAATAAGGAGTTATCCCATGATTAACATTTGCAAAGCAAACCCTATTCATGTTCAAGGCATAGCAAAAGTGTGTTCTGAAGGATATCAATCAACATACGGTGAAACACATTCAAAAGAATATATAGAGAGAATCATAAGTGAATTTTACAACACCGAAAGAATATTGGATGAAGTAACCAAATCCAGCAGGTATTGGGGAGGCTACTTTGTAGCGGTCGAAAATGATAACGTAGTTGGTGCTGGCGGGGGAGGAATGATCAATGAGACAGCAGGAGAAATCTTTGTGCTGTATTTGGATCCCAACCGGCGCAATGAAGGAATTGGAACCAACTTGCTTGAAGCGATTACGAAACAGCAGAAAGAAGAATTTAACGCGAGTGAGCAGTGGGTCTCCGTACATAAAGGGAATGAGATGGGTATCCCTTTCTATGAAGCACGAGGATTTATTTTTCAACAAGAACAAAATGGGTATGGCAACGTAGAAGGTGAAGAGTACGTATCACTGAGATATTGCCGTTCAATATAAAACCGAAAGCTCGGAGGCGACTCCTTGGCTCTCGGTTATTTTTTTGCTTCTGGAACCGTTTTTATTTTATAAATGAAGTAATAATATTTATAAAAAACAATCAAGACCAGCATGAGCCGGACGAAAAAACTTTCTAAGATAAAAAAAGGAATAGCGATCATCACGTCAGCAAATAGCAGGATCGAAAGTTTTTGTTTTAATGTCATGGCCCGTTCTTTGACAAAAGTCTCTAAATGGCGTTTATAAAGAGTTGTCCCTTTAAACCAGCGCTCGAATCGTTCAGACCCCTTCACAAAGCAGTAGGAGGCTAAGAGAAGCAAAGGAGTTGTCGGCAACACTGGTAAAACAAGACCCAAAACGCCTAAGCCTAGGGCAATAAAACCGATGATGATATATAGAAATTTAATAATTTTGCGCATGTTTGCTGCCCCTTCTGTCTTATTTCCTATATTATATCATTTAAAAATAGAAAGTTTTTTGACAGAATAAGTACATAAAAACCGTTTCAACCACCATTATGTTAAAATAGTGAAGTCAAGTTTGGAGGTTGATTAAATGACTTTCTATAAAATTATAGTAGTTTTACATATTTTTTCTGCGATTATGGGAATGGGTCCCGGTTTTATCTTAACGACCGTTGTAAAGTCAGGAAAAACGATGACGGAGTTAAGACATTCTTATGCCATACGACATAAACTGCATATTTTTGTTATGGTGGGCGGAACGCTGTTACTCATCACAGGTTTAATTATGGGCTTTATGAATCCTAGTTTGTTTCGTATGGGCTGGTATGTAACAAGTCTTATTCTATTTTTAGCAGCACTGGCAATTGGTCCGCTTGTTCTATCACCTCGATCCAAACCAGTTAAGGCTTTATTAGCGTCACATAAAGACGATGAAATTCCTGAAGAATATTATCGTTTATCAAAAATACTTTTTCGCTATGAACATTTGGAAAATGCTATTTTTATTGTGATTATTGCTTTAATGATACTAAAACCATTTTAGTATACTCTAAAGAAGACTTAAACACAGATTGCTTGAGTAACATAAGGTTCAAGTGCCAAAATGAAAAGAGCAGGATTAATGGTAACAATAATAGGATCATAGTGCCGATAAATGGCAGGAGCCGGGTTTATCGTAACAATATGCGTCATAATGACCGAAAGATAAAAATTATGTTCACATAACAGGTATGGTCTCTCCTTGACCATACCTGTTTAAGCTTACAAATCAGAATAAAGATAGGATAGTACTTCACCAATTCTCTTCTTAAACGATGTATAGTTGTGCTCGCCATTTTGAATTGTTTCAAAGCGGGTATCCACTATTTTACTGCTCACGATTTCATAGATGGATTGAATCATATCTGTAAAATGGTTATTAAGCTCCTCATCATCACGTATTTCATGGGTGCCAAAATCCATATAAAACTTCTCAATTTCAGACAGGTCAGAATTTCTTACAAATACCTCAAGTTCCTCTTGGTTCCTATAATATCCAGGTGATATCGCCGCAATTCGCTTGAAAATTTGTGGATATCGACAGGCTGCATATGTAGAGATAAGTCCACCTAACGAAATTCCTGCCATTGAAGTATGTTCATGGATTGTTCGGTATTTATCATCTATTAACGGTTTGAGTTCATTTACGATAAATGCCAAGTATTGTTCACCCCTGCCGCCTGAAAAGCTTGGCTGGCCAATGATTTTTTCGGCGATGGCGCCATTTTTCCATGGACAGTACTCGTTAATACGTTCTTCTCCTTCAGGATTTAAATCAATCGCTACCACGATGATTTCTACCTTCTTTTCTTCCAAGTAATCTTTCAGACCTAAAGATACCCCTTTAATGGCACCTTCATCTTCAAAAACATTTTGACCGTCGTGCATATACAATACAGGATAACATTTATGTGATTCATGATAACTTTCAGGTAAATAGACTCTAATCATTCTATCTTGTTTGAATGAGGACATATAAACTTGAAATTTTTCTAACATCATACCACCTGCTTTCTTTTATATTGAATAATTTACCATATTCAATAACTTTTAGGAGAGATAAAAACAGGCTGGTGAGATTTTTTGTCTCACCAGCCTGAGGAATCAATTAATCCCTAGACATACTAATTAAAACCAGAACGAGCGTCTTCTGTCTTCTCTTCTGTCATCTCTGTCTTCTCTTCTGTTATCATCGCCAACAATTCTTACTCTATCAGCACGGATAATAACTTCTTCTGCATCAATAAATACTCTTCTGACTTCTCTGCGCTCTTCATCACGTTGTCTTCTATTATTATTCATTTCATATCCCCCCTTTCAAGCTTGTACTACAGAATATGCTTTTATAAAAGTATGTGTTTGGACAAATACATTATTTTCTATTGAAATAAATTTTTATATTGAAAAGTGAGAAGGAGATTTGTATAACATGATGAAATAAGGTAAAAATAGAAGATTGTTAGAATGATGGAAGGAAGGTCAAAAAGTGGATATTTTAGAAAAGGCTCTGCTGGCAGCTAGTAAAAGTCATGAAGGACAATATAGGAAAAACACGGATATTCCTTATATTACACACCCTGTCACTGTAGGCTTTATGCTATTAGAAAAAGGGTACAGCGAAGAGATCGTTGCAGCTGGAATTTTACACGATACGGTTGAAGATACGCCGCTGACACTGGATGAAATCAAAAGGGACTTTGGGTCAAACATTGCAAAAATTGTTGAAGGCAGTTCAGAACCTGATAAATCCCTTCCATGGAAAGCTAGAAAGGAACATACAATTGAATTTTTAAAAACGGCCTCTGAGGATATACGAGCTGTAGTCTGTGCAGATAAACTTCATAATATCCGTTCCATTATAAGAGATTATGAACAAGTTGGAGAAGAGGTTTGGATCAGATTTAATGCGGGTAAAGAACAGCAAAGGTGGTATTACACGAATGTGGTAGATAGTTTGGGGGTACAATCTGATTTTGATTTATTAACCGAATTACGAGATGAAGTAGATAGACTTTTTGGGGAATTGAAATAGGGGAAAGGATCCGTAACTTCATACATATTTATTAATAACCAATTTGAGTTATAGAGGAAATCAGACAGATTTCCTTTTTTTGCGTGCCCACGTAAAGGTGATTTTTTCATACAGCCGGGATACTAGCTTGTCCTCACTGTCTAGCAACTACATATATTATTAAAAGGAGGTGATTATATGAGTTGTAGAAGAAAAACGTTTCGGTTCTGTATTTTTTCAGGGTATAACTGGTGTGGACCTGGCTGCAGCGGTCCAGGAGCTCCTGTTAATGATGTAGATTCCTGCTGTTATAAACATGACCTTTGTCTAAAAAAAGGATACTCCTCTTGTTACTGCGATAAAACGTTCACAGAATGCCTTCATCCCAAAAGAAATCCCCATTCAAAAAAAGGCAGACAAGCCAATGTCATGTATAATTTCATGAAGTTAAAAACCAGCTTCACATGTCGTCATCAGAACAGACGCTAGACCAAATCAATAATTGGAACAAGCTTTCTTTTCTAAATGGCAAATCCACTTATAGAAACCCAATAAGGTAAGTAATAGTATAGGGTCAAGGATAGCTGCATGCCACAGTTTCCACCAGCCATAATGAAAGTATCCCCAAGGGTGAGGCAGCAGGGTAATAAGTTCATAGATTAAAATGGTAATCACAAAAATAGTTAAATAAATGGATTGTTTTTTCCATCCCTTTTTATAAGGGAACCAATTTAGAAAAACCATATTTACTGGGGGAATGAGGAACACATGAGGGAGAACTCCCCGCCAGTCTAATTCTTTGTCAAAGTACCAGTAAGCATGATACTTGAATTCAATAAAAATATCGAATAGCACCTGAAAGGCAATCGTAAATAACCAAATATGAAGAATTTGGTTCCCGCTTAGTAATTTATTTGTTTTAAAACCCAAAAAATTAAAGGCGGCCAGTGCAATCAAAAGTCCTATCATCTATTTTTCCTTTTTTATTTTTTAATATGTCCGTCCGCGTATGGTTTATACAGGGATTTGATACTTCAATTTGCCCGTAAACTAAAATTTTTAACAGTTTCCACAATATAGTTTTCCTTATAATATGTTTGATATAATAGGTGATAGGGGTGTAGGTGGGAGATGAGATCATCAAATGTTAACGAGATTTGAATCACTTAATGAGCTTAAAATCCGCATCTATTTATGGGTTATACCATGTATTGTAATTTCTCTCATCTCAAATACGCTGTTACAAAATGTTGATGGCGTACACCTATTTGAGTTTACCATTAATAACATTCTTACTATTTGGTTTAGCTTGAGTTGGTTTTTTCTGTACAAAAGACTGTTTATACCCTTCACTGAATACTCCAACTTGGCACTGGTTAGTTATTATCATGTTACGACTTTTTTTGACGCAGTCCGTAACTATATGGTTGTAGATGGCGGGTCTCTTGGAGATTTTATCATCTGGATGCCAATCATCACTTTGTTCTTTTTCTTAACCCTTGGGACAAAACGGGGGTTATATTACTCCATCGTAATATTTCTTACCACCTTTATTATGGGAATCATGTATTTACATGTTCTTTCCACAGAATCGATTGATTCGCTGGGGCAGTACTACTTTGCTAACCTCGTTTACATTATTGTTCTCTACTATGCTCAGCATGTGTTTAAGACTTATGCAGATCTTGAAATGTTTAAAAAGCACGCCTATTACGATTCTTTAACGAGAATAGCCAATCGTCTGCGGATTGATGAATGGCTTGAAAAGAAACTCAAGAATTTTGAGGAAAAGAGAGAAGGCTTTTCTATCATTTTCTTTGACATTGATCATTTTAAGTCAGTGAATGATAATTACGGGCATAAAATTGGTGATGAAGTTCTCGTAGAATTAGCAGAACTCATCCAGCAGCAGCTAATCAATCGAGAGCTTTTTGGACGTTGGGGTGGTGAAGAGTTTATTATCATCTCTAGTACGGCAGGGGAAGAAACGGTTAAGCTTGCGGAGGATCTAAGAAAAATAGGGGCTGATCATCATTTCAAGGGGGCAGGAAAGCTTACAGCAAGTTTTGGAGTTACCCATTCTAGACATGGTGACAGTATTGATTCTTTATTGAACCGAGCTGACAAAGGTCTATATCAATGCAAAAATTGCGGCAGAAACCAAGTTAGTTATATTAAATAAAGGTTAGTGCCAGTGCACTAACCTTTTTGTCATTTTATTTATCTATTAGTGGAAATGTAATTTCCACTTGCGTTCCAATATGTGGCTTGCTATCCATACCTATTTGTCCGCCAAAAGATTCGATGATCCGTTTGCAAACGGTCAATCCAAGTCCAGAACCGTCTTTTTTCATCGTGAAAAATGGACTAAATGCATGCCTTAAATGCTCTTTTGGCATGCCAACACCTGTATCCTTCACTCTAATCACGCAAGTCTGAGCATGCTTCTCTAGTATGATCTTCAATTTCCCGCCATTCGGCATAGCCTGTAAAGAGTTTTTTGATAGATTTAGAATAACTTGCTTCAAATGGTCCTTTACACAGGAAATAGGCAGCTCACCGTTTGCATAATGAATGATCAGCTCAACATTCATTAGATTGGCTTCGGATTGGATAATCGGCTCAATTTCCTTAATAATTGTTTTTGCGTCATATGTTTTTAATGTGTGAGTGGTTGGTTTACCTAAGACAAGTAATTCACTGACAATCCCATTAATACGGTCTATTTCCTGTTGAATCACGCCAAAATAATACTGAGAATTTTGATCCTGATGTTCCTCACTTAATAGCGTGATTAACCCCTTTATACCGGTTAGGGGGTTTCTGATTTCATGCGCCGTACTTGCAGCAAGATTGCCAATTAACTCAAGTTTTTGTATCTCGGTTTGTTTTTGTTCATGTTCTACTCTTTTTCTTAAAAGAATATATTTTACAAGCAAAAATATGATATTGGTAATGGTAAGGAAGATCACGAGATACTTTAAAAATATATTTTTATAGGAAAAATTATGTTCAGGGATTACAAAGGCTGAAATCGTCCAAGGAACTTGGGTTATCGCGATACTAGATTTTACAGTATGATCTTTATTTGCTAAGGGTCCTGCTTTTATAAGGGTTTGATTGTCAGAGTCAGAAACCATTATAAACTCTTCATGAATGAACCCGTTTAAAGACTTTTCGATTTCATCTATTCGCAGGCTCGCGAGCAGGACGCTTTCTGTCACTCTATGTTGGACAATTGGTGTAGCAATGGTTATGATATAACGCCCTGTTACCCTGCCAATATGAGCCTCTGATATTCTTGTTTGTCCCGTATTAATAGCTTGCTGGAAATAGGGGCGGTCACCGACATTGATAATGGATGTTATTGGATTCGTACTGATCAATATATCGCCTGAGGAATTAGTCAAGTAAAAGCCTGAAAATCTAGAGTCCTTAGCTTGGGTATCCTTAAGAATCGCTTCGATATTCGTAAGATTACTATGTTGAATGTTGATGGAAGAAGCAAGCATTTCTAACCTGCCCACAGTTTCTCCCAAAAAGTTTTCAATGTTAATTGCATGTGTATTGGCATATTTTTGAGCTCTGTTTTTATTTTGAATCATCGCATCCTTAACCTGATGATCTGCAAAGTAGTAACTGATTAATACCGATGGAACGAGAGTAAGGAGTATGTATATGATTAATTTTTTGGAAATGGTTCTGATTTTATGATTGATAACCACAAAGACTCTGCCCCTTTATATCTATATACCACCATTCTACTATTATTTTTAAAATTTAAAAGTTTTTGTTAAAATCGGCAAAAAAAGAGCCTGGTACATGGGTACCAGGCCAAATTATGGGAAGTTTTAAGAATAAGGTTCCTTAAACCTTAAGACTCAATTAAGTTACTTTTATAATAGGAAAAACATTTGTAGAAGTTATAAAGAAGTTGTGTGGAATTTGTGAAGATGGCTAATTGGCAAAAAAAAAGGATTGGTACCCGGGTACCAATCAAATTATGGGAAGTTTTTAAGAATAAGGTTCCTAAAACCTAAGTCTCAAATAAGTTATCTTTATAATAGGATAAACATTTGTAGAAGTTATAGAGAACTTATGTGGAATTTATGAAGATGGTAAAATCAAATTTTTCCTGTATGAGTGAAAATGGATCAAATATCTAATAATAAATTGTCCGGTGAAATTTATTATTAGGAGATGAATGGAATGAAATATTTATCGAAAATCTTGTTTTTGTTTCTCTCATTTTTATTAGTCTTCCCAGCGTTCACAAATGCTGAAGGGAGTAAACTTACTGTTCCTAAAACCCAGCAGCTAAGTCACAAAACTGTCCAGCTTAGGGTGGATATGAGGGAACTTTGGACTGAACACGCTTTTTGGACAGAAAAGTTTGTAACAAGTTTCATAGCGAGTTTAGAGGACCAAGAACAAGTACTAGCAAGATTATTGAAAAACCAGGACGATCTCGGGAATGCCATTAAGCCTTATTATGGAGAGGAGGCAGGTAACAAGCTTGCACAGCTGTTAAGAGATCATATTCTAATTGCCGGTAAGGTAGTGGCAGCAGCGAAAAGTGGGAATCAGCCTGATTTCAAAAAATACAATGATGAATGGTTTAAAAACGCAGATGATATTACGAACTTTTTAAGTGCTGCGAATCCGAATTACAATAAAAAAGAATTAAATAACATGCTGTATATGCATTTAAGACTGATTACAGAAGGTGTGGCGGCCAAGCTTAATAAGGCTTGGAATCAGAACATTGCTGCTTTAGACAAAAATCAAAATCATCTAATGCATATGGCCGATTTCCTTACAAACGGAATTATTAAGCAGTTCCCTAATAAGTTTTAAAAAAAATGGAGCCCAACTTAGAGGTTGGGTCTCCATTTTTAATGTGGTAAAAAGGCAAGTTGATAAAAGAATAAAACAGCGAAAACATATAGAAGCGGATGAACTTCACGCCATTTTCCTTTCACAATCTTTAGAAGCGGATAGCTGATGAAACCCAGTGCAATGCCGGTGGCAATGCTGGATGTCAGCGGCATGCTCAGAATAACAAGGAATGCCGGAAAAGCTTCATCTAGTTCATCCCATTTAATTTTCGCAATACTTCCCATCATCATACTTCCGACAATAATAAGGGCAGGCGCTGTAATCGCAGAGATTCCAGATACCGCACTGACGAGAGGTCCAAAGAATGCCGAAAGAATAAACAAAATCGCAACTGTAAGGGAAGTTAATCCTGTTCGCCCGCCGGCTGCCACCCCTGAAGTGGATTCTATATAGGCGGTTGTTGGACTCGTACCAAACATCGCTCCAATTGATGTAGCAACAGAGTCAGAGAGTAATGCGTGACGTGCACGTGGTAATTTTCCATTTTTCATTAATCCCGCCTGGTTAGCAACACCAATCATGGTTCCAGTGGTGTCAAAGATTGTTACTAAAATGAATGAAAAGACTACTGCATATAGACTGTGCTGAATGACATCCGTTAAAGCTGTTAGTGGATTGCTTACGATAAAACCCTCAGGAAGAGATGGTAACGAAACAAATCCTTGTTCAAATGAAAGTTGGTTCGTAAAAAAGGCAATGACTCCAGTAATAATCATTCCAAAAAATAAAGCACCATTGATTCTGAGCACCATCAAAATGAGTGTAACTGCTAAACCCACTATTGCCAGGAGGGCTGAAGGAGATTTTAGGTCACCCAATCCGACTAGATTGGTAGGATGGGCAGTAATAATATGTGTAAGTCTTAGTCCAATAAAAGCAACGAATAAACCGATACCTGCTGTAATTCCATGTTTGAGGTTATCGGGAATCGCATCGATTAATTTCTCTCTAAAAGGTGTTAAAGATAGGATGACGAAAATAATACCGGCAATAAAAACAGCAGCAAAGGCTGTCTCGTAGTTAATATTGTGCCCGCCGCCAACGACAGAATAAGCGAAGTAAGCATTAAGTCCCATTCCTGGTGCAATGGCAATTGGATAATTTGCGCACAAAGCCATCCAAAGTGTCCCAACAACTGCGGATATAATGGTTGCAGTGAAGACCTGCTCAAACGGAACGCCTGCATCCGCGAGAATAACTGGGTTAACAACCACGATGTAGACCATTGTAAAGAAGGTTGTTATTCCCGCAAGCAATTCTGTTTTTGTATCTGTTTGGTTTTCTTTTAATTTAAACATAGGTTTCCTCCAAAACACGAACATTTATAAACAACCTTTATATAATATTCGTTTTTAATCGGATTTTCAAGCTTTCCATGAAAATAAAAAACTGCCACTATCTTCAAGTGGCAATTTCTATTTACCACCAAACTTCATCAAGTGTTTCCCGAAACAATTGATTTAACTGTTCAGTGGGGTTGTCCTTTTTTTCAGATACTTCCTTTACATATTGTTCTAACTGCTCCATTTCCGATTCGATGAATGGATTGAGCATTTCTTTTCGTGGGATTGGATCAAGTACTTCACCAGCCATTTTTAGTTTAATAATATCCTCAAGTACAATTTTAATCTCACTGGTTGAAAGAATATCGTCTAAAAGTTGAGTAAATTTAATCGGGGGGAATGCATGATGCTTCTCAATCCATTTAGCTGCTAACAGCGGCCGGAAGATGTTGAAATATCTTTTTATTTTAACTTCCTTTCGATGTAAATAATCTCTGTAATTCCCTTTTGCCATTTTTATATAATGATGAATACCAGATTTGGGAGAAAAGATTTGGCTTTCTAGCTCTTTCATTTTATTAAAGGCAGAGGACTCTTGAAAGTATACGATATCTGAATGGAGCCATTCCAGCAGGGGCGGATTTGATTTGCGAAATAACCGTAAAGCTTTGGTTAGTTCCCAGCCATTCAAATCCAGCAGCTTGTCTACTTGGATGGAAAGCTTATCGTGTTTCGGGACTTCCAGCACGTCGCGCTTCTGATCAATAGAGAGATACCAATCCTTTTTATGAACATAAATAAATCGGACATCATAATCACTTTCTTCATCAGGGAAGCCCCAGGCTCTGCTGCCAGATTCACAGGCATAGAGGATTTTCACATCATACTCTCTTTCAATTTTTTGAAGAACCTGTAAGATATGTTCTACCATGAATAAAACCTCGTTTATATATATTAAATGCTTGCTTTCCATTAGCTTTCCCTTGGTTATTAACACCAAACATATTCACACTATAGTATGCACATACGAACCTTCATATCTAAAAAAATTTTCTTTTCAAATCACAAATGTTTTTTGTTGTTGTTCTTAGTAAGTTTGCCATATAATAGGGATATAAAAAAGTTCACATAATTGTCAAATTTATATATTGGAAAAACATAATCGATAGATATGGAGGGAACGGAATGATTAGAATGGCTGTTGCTGGTGTCTTGGGTTTTGTTTTAATTTTTATAGAATCACTGATCGTCATGAAAATTAAAGGGTATCATGGAATTGAATTTGGCGGCTTAGCACCATTTATTAATGTTTGGGCGATGAATTTCTTTTTCGTATTTGCTATTCTAACGCAAATCACTAATTGGTATCAAGATCGTGTCGGGTTTGAAAATCCTGAAGAAGATAATAGTTATTAATAAGGCTCAGTTATGATCTATCGTTGATTTTCGTGTAGGCATGAGAATTCTTAGGCGGAGAATTTCCGGTAATGTATATAGAGGAAGCTTAAGATTCAGATTTAAGCGGAGATATTCCGGTTAACTGCTCTAAACAAGACAAAATTCAAAGATTTGGATCATTTAAAAGGAAAAACTCCCCTTATTTTTAAGGTAATATGGGTATTTCCCAATTTAGCCGGTATTTTTCCGTTTGTTTTTCAAACACAATAAATCAACATCAGACTTTAACAAAGCTATTAATAAAAAAGTGCCTCAATCAGCATGTGATTGAGGCATTTTTCGTTATGCGTGTTGTTTTGCTGTTTCTTTGCCTTTTAAAACTGTTTTACGGATGAATGGTACTACCCAACGGTCAAGACCAATCCGTCCTGCGTTGTATCCAGCTGTTAAGATAACGAAGCCTAAGAAAATGTCAGTTGGGTTATGAGATACAGTTCCTGCTAAGAAGAAAGAGAAATTCATTACTAGACCAAAGAACATGGCTGCTGTTGTTAAACATCCTAGTAACAGTCCTAAACCGATTAATGTTTCGCCCCAAGGAACAATGAAGTTGAACACATCAATGTTGGGTAAAGCAAAGCTTTCTAAGAAGTGTACATACCAACTATAAACCATGTTGCCATCTGGCCCTTTTACTGGATTAGCAATCGCTCCTTTTAGGAATCCAGAAGCGTCGAAACCGCCGCCAGTTAATTTTCCTAAACCAGCTGTGAACCAAGAATAACCAAGATATAAACGAATGACAGTTAAAATAGCCGCAGAAATTTTATTTTCTCTCAAAAATTTGTTAAACATAAAGCACTCCGCCCTTCAAGAATTAGTTTGTATTTGATAGTTTCACTATATAAGAATTTGTGGGTTAACAACACGACTGTAGTGATAAGTTCACACTTTGTTTGAAATGTTTTGTCAGAATCTTGAACACCTTGATTGAAAAAGACCCCGAGCTGTTAGGCTGTTGCCTTTGCTTTGTTTTTGCCTTGTGTTTTCATTGTTTTTCGAATGAAAGGAATTACCCAGCGATCAAGACCCACACGACCTGCGTTATATCCAGCGGTTAAAATGATGAAACCTAAGAAAATATCAGTTGGATTGTGAGATACCGTACCAGCTAAGAAGAATGAAAAGTTCATTACTAGTCCAAAGAACATTGCAGCTGTTGTTAAACATCCTAGTAAGAGTCCTAAACCGATTAATGTTTCGCCCCAGGGAACAACGAAGTTGAATACATCAATGTTGGGTAGAGCAAAGCTTTCAAGGAAGTGTACATACCAGCTATAAACCATGTTGCCATCTGGACCTTTTACGGGATTAGCAACTGCTCCTTTTAAGAAGCCGGAAGCATCAAATGCACCGCTTTGTAATTTCCCTAGTCCTGCAGTGAACCAAGAATATCCTAGATATAAACGTAAGACTGTTAAAATTCCAGCCGCAATTTTATTTTCTCTTAAAAAGTTCATAAACATTTTAAAGCCATCTCCTTGTTAAATATGTTTTAAATATTTATTACACTGCTAATATAACAAATAAATCTTGAATTTAGGGTAAATTGTTCACTATTTCACATATCTGTAAAAAAGTTTTGAACAAATTGTAAACAAGACTTTTTGGGCTTTAAAAGCAGGATAATTTTTATAAAACTTACTTGATAAAACTAATGCTGTTAGTTATAATTTAACTAACATGATTAGTTAAAAGGGGTTGGGATTGTGAGAATGCTCAATAACGGTTTTTTATATCAAGTGACGTTTATGGCAAGTGTGTTTCCGGTTAATTGTTATTTGGTCGCGGAAGAGGAAGGATTAACCTTGTTGGATGCAGCCCTGCCATATAGTATGAAGGGAATCGTTAGGGCATCCAAAACGATTGGGAAGCCCATTACGAAAATCATTTTAACCCATGCACATGAGGACCATGTGGGTGCACTAGATAGGTTAAAGGAAGAACTCCCGGATGTACCAGTTTATATTTCAGTAAGGGATAACAGAATATTGAATGGTGACACTTCGCTTGATGAGCATGAGCCCCAAACACCGATTAAGGGCGGAGTTCCAAAAAAGCTGAAAACCAGAGCCAATATACTAATGAAGGAAGGAGACCTGATTGGATCGTTGGCAGCCATTGAAACTCCGGGGCATACACCGGGTTCGATGTCTTTTATTGATACTCGTACGAAGGCTATAATTGCAGGGGACGCTTATCAAACTAGAGGCGGGATAGCAGTAGCTGGAGACGTGAAGCCATGGTTTCCGTTTCCAGCCTTTGGTACATGGAGTAAAGAAACCTCTTTAGCCAGTGCAAAGAAGTTAGTGAGCTATCAGCCAAAGCTTCTTGCTGTTGGACATGGTGAAATGTTGGAGAATCCAATTGTTGAAATGGAAAGGGCTATTAAGAATCTGGAACGGAAATTGAAATAAGGGAGTTAGAGATAATGTCACCGAGACCAAAGGTTGCACTTGAATTAATAGAGATTTTGGATGCTGCAGCGGAGATAGCGGACCAATTCGGGACTCAAGAAGTTACGCTCGCAAATCTAGCTAAGAAATTAGGAATCCGTCCGCCTTCTTTATATAACCATTTTGACGGACTGGGTGATTTAAGAAAAAAAATGGCGATATATGGGATTGAACGGCTATATGAGGTATTAGCTCAAGCAGCGATTGGAGTCGCAGGAGATGAAGCTGTAATGGCTATAAGTAAAGCCTATGTTCATTTTGCGCGGGAGCACCCTGGGATATATGAGGCAACTTTGATGGCGCCGAATATGGAAGATGAGGAGGTTCAGCTTACAGGTTCTAAGATCGTTGATCTCACCGTTCGCATTTTGCAGGCATATCGGTTAGAAGGCGAAACCGCCTTACATGCAGTAAGAGGCTTTCGAAGCATTTTACACGGCTTTTCTTCTTTAGAAAAGAGTGGCGGTTTTAAAATGGCATTAAATTTGGATGAGAGTTTAGAGATAATCATCAAGGCGTTTATTAATGGGATTCGGAAAAATTAGAGTACGACAGCGAGAGTTTCCAATATTAGTTATTAAACGGCTTGCCTATTGGCGAGCCTTTCTATTTATAAAGATGCTATAATAGTTCTATTAATAATTTCAAAGGAATGAAATTTATGGGTAAATTTGAGAAGTTAGGGTTAGTATTGGATGTTGAAACCACAGGATTAGGTCCGACTACGGACGAAGTAATAGAACTTGCACTTAAATTATTTTCTTATAGAACGGATACGGGAGAGATCCAAGAAGTTATTGAAGAAGATTCTTTCTTGCGCGAACCACTTACTAGTTCTGCTAGAAGGAACTATGACCGAGCGTACCAAATTCATGGTATTCCCTATGAAATGGTAGCAGGGAAGAGTTTCACCGATGGTAAGATAAAAACTTATTTCCATCGCGCAGATACTGTTTTTGCCCACAATGCTTCTTTTGATCGAAGCTTTCTCTATCATATGTACCCTGAAGTGAATGATTTAAAGTGGTACTGCACCATGCGGGGTGTGAAATGGAAAAACTATGGCTTTCCAAATGGTAAACTCCTAACGCTATTGCAAGCACACCAAATTACAAACCACCAAACACATAGAGCACTTGACGATATTACATACCTCATGGACCTGCTCAGAAAAACAAGTCCTAATGGAAATCTCTATCTTCATGAAGTACTCGAAAATGGACCAATGAGAAAATACCAGCCAGCAGCCACCCGAACCAAAATGGGATAATACAGGCAAAACAGTAACAGACCAAACCTCATCGATTTGGTCTGTTTTTATTTTTATTTTTTAACTGTCCACCCTAGGTGGACAGTGTCCACGAGTGGTGCCTGTCACCGTTATTGTCACCGTTATTGACGATTATAAGTATCTTTCTTCCACGATTTTGCAGTGGTGCATTTGGTGGCCGGCGATGATGTAGGCGATGGCTCTGGTTGTGATTTCCGTTCCATTTGCGTTTCCAATGTTTGCCCATGTGTTTTCTGGGAGGTTTTTGATTAGGCTGATGGTGGCTTTTCGTACTGCCTTGAAGTCTTCTAGGATGGTTTTAAGTGATAAGTTGTTTGATTGTGCCGCTTGGACGTAGTCGTTTTCGTCAAAACCTGCTAAAGGTGTTTGATCACCACGGGCAACACGCAATAGACGGTAGCTCATAATTCTTTCTGTATCAGCAATGTGTCCAAGTACTTCCTTAATACTCCACTTACCCTTAGCATACCGATGTAAACTATCTTCTTCAGAGAGGCCTTCAAAAAGAGCAATGGTCTTTTGAAGATTCTCTTCAAGCAGCTGAACTAAGTCAGCTTCAGGAACTAAATCTACATATGGTACATAATAATTTGGATACTCACTTTTTGATGGACGTTTTAGCATTTTCCCCATTCTCCCTTGCGAAATATTGAAACCCCATAGAAATAGCCTACCATATTTTTCAAAGCTAAATAAATACTTTGATTGCTCATTGCGTTAATTTTTCCTGAATACTGATACTTCTGAAGATGGTAAAAATTAAATTTAAAAACGTTTACAAAAAGTTATTGACGAATAGTAAGGAGGGTGATATTCTATGTGTACAGTTAATTTGTTAGTTCAATGAACAAATTAAATGGAATGTATAACCAATCTCGAGATAACAAATTTTGTTTTTAAGTAAATGGTTTCACAATATCGGTTTCTAAGCAATTTGCAATTATGTAAACGTTTTAAATTAATATTTTACAATTATTTTATGGGAGGGTTCACAATGGCTCAAGCATTACAAAAGAAAGTAGAAACCCCACAATCAGCGGGGAACGCAGTACGCCCATTTGGGATGAGAGATAAGTTAGGTTATCTATTTGGTGATTTTGGAAACGATTTCTTTTTTATCCTAGTTGCAGCGTTCCTTATGGTTTATTACACCGATATATATGGTCTTAATCCAGCTGCTGTCGGGGGACTATTCCTGATCGCACGTTTATGGGACGCAGTTGCTGACATTACATGGGGTCGTTTCATCGATACAAGAAAAGCAGGAAAGAATGGAAAGTTCAGACCTTGGATCTTTAGAATGTCATTTCCACTCGTTATTACTGGTGTATTAATGTTTGTTCATATTCCGGGAATGTCTGATGGATTTTACCTTGCGTATGCATATGTAACTTATATTATTTGGGGAACTTTATACTCTACTGTTAATATTCCTTACGGCTCTATGGCTTCTGTTATGACAGCTGATCCTGTTGAACGTACAGCATTATCAAGCTGGAGAACATTAGGCGGGAACTTAGCTGGATTAATCATTAACGTGGTTGGACCAATGATTTTGTTTGTTGACAATAAAGCAGATGCAAATCGATTCCTTTTAGGAGCTATCATTTTCGGTGTTCTTGCAATCGCTTGTTATATGGCATGCTATAAATTAACTGTTGAACGTATTGTAATGGATGAAACAAATAAACCAAAAGCAAACTTTATGAAAACTGTAAAAGGTCTTGGTAAAAACAGACCACTTATTGTGTTCCTTACTCTTTCTTTACTGTTCTTGGTTTGCTTTATGTTAATTGGAACTGTAAACGTATACTTATTTAAAGATTTCTTTGGAAACGCTAAAGCATTAAGTATGGTTGGACTTCTTCAATCAGTGGCAGTATTTGTTGGTATGCCAATGGTAAAACCGTTAGTTTCAAAATTTGGTAAAAAAGAAGTGGCTTCAGCTGGTCTCTTACTTGCAGCACTTGTATATGCCGTTTTATATTTCTTACCTAACTTAACAGCAACACAATTTATCGCAGTTTTAACAGTTGGTATGTTTGGTTATGGAATTTTCAACCTAGTTATTTGGGCTTTTGTTACTGACATCATTGATTACCATGAGTATTTAACAGGACTTCGTGAAGATGGAACCGTTTACTCTATCTACTCAATGGCTCGTAAAATTGGACAAGCAGTTGCTGGTGGTGTAGGTGGTGCAGCGATTGCAGCGGTTGGTTACCATGCTGGTGCTGAATCTCAAACAGCTGAAACGTTACAAGGAATTCATACACTTGCTACATTAGTACCTGCAGTAATACTAACTGTTATATTCTTAATGATTGTATTCCTGTATCCATTAAACAAAAAGCGTACTGAACAACTTGCAATTGATTTAGCTGCAAAACGTAATTCAAAATAATCATATTAAAAAGGGAGCAAACACTGTTTGCTCCCTTTTTCAATTTTCTCCCTTTTTGCCTAATGCTTAAAGGGATAATCGTATTGGGTAAAAAAATAGAAGGCGTAGCGGCCTATCATAGTTTTCAAACAAACTTACATTTCTAAGAAAAGAAAACATTTCCACTATAACCGCTTACAAAATTATTGACGAATATAAAAAATGGGTATATTCTAAGTGTGTAATTATTTTGTTGGTTTATTAAACAAATTAATTAAAGCGAAAAACACTCTCGAGAAGTCAGTCTTTTGTTATGAGTAATTTAGTAAGGGGTTACACAAAATAGTTTCAAAACAAATTCATGCATTCTAGAAATGATTTTTTAGAATATTTTATTGGGAGGGTAAAGAAATGGCTCAAGCATTGCAAAAAAAAGTAGAATCCCCACAATCAGGCGGGAAAACAGTACGTCCATTTGGTTTTAAAGATAAATTAGGTTACTTGTTTGGAGACTTTGGAAACGATTTCTTCTTTATCCTAGCCGCCTCATTCTTAATGGTTTTTTATACGGATATTTTTCATATTAATCCTGCTCATGTCGGACTTTTATTCACGGTCGCCCGTCTTTGGGATGCTTTTGCCGACGTAACATGGGGTCGTTTCATTGATACGAGAAAGGCAACTGCTCAAGGAAAATTCAGACCATGGATTTTAAGAATGTCATTTCCACTTGTAATCATGGGTATATTGATGTTCGTAAAGATACCTGGCATGTCGGAAGGGTTTTACCTAGCTTATGCCTATGTAACATATATTGTGTGGGGAACATTATATTCAACTGTTAATATTCCATATGGCTCCATGGCTTCAGTGATTACAGGCGATCCTGTAGAACGTACTTCCCTATCAAGCTGGAGAACGTTAGGTGGTCAAATGGCAGGTTTAATTATTAACGTAGTTGGACCCATTATTTTATTCGTTAATAACAAGCCGGACGCAAATCGCTTCATTCTTGCAGCATTAATTTTCGGTGGACTTGCACTTGCTTGTTACATTGCCTGTTATAAACTATCTGTTGAACGTATTGTCATAGAAGAATCAAATAAAGAAAAGGTCAATTTTGGCCAAACCATGAAGGGGCTTACGAAAAATAAACCATTAATGGTATTCCTTGTGGCTGCATTGGTATTCATGATTGTCTTTATGTTAATTGGTACCGTTAACGTATATCTATTTAAGGATTATTTCACGAATGCTAAAGCATTAAGTATAGTGGGTCTTCTGCAAGCAGTTGCTGTATTTGTCGCCATGCCATTTATTCAGCCATTGGTTAAGAAATTTGGTAAAAAAGAAGTGGCTTCGGGTGGTTTATTAGTCGCAGCGTTTGTATACGGAGTTCTATATTTCCTACCAAATTTAACAGCAACCCAATTTATCGGTATATTAACAGTTGCTATGTTTGGTTATGGTGTGTTTAACCTTGTAGTGTGGGCGTTTGTTACAGACGTAATCGATTATCACGAGTATTTAACAGGTCTTAGAGAAGATGGTACCGTTTATTCAATCTACTCAATGGCACGTAAAATCGGACAAGCGGTTGCTGGTGGTGTTGGTGGTGCAGCGATTGCGGCAGTTGGTTACCATGCGGGTGCCGAAGCACAATCAGCTGAAACATTACAAGGAATTCATACACTTGCAACTTTAGTACCTGCAATTACACTTGGTGTCGTGTTCCTATTGATTGTATTCTTATATCCATTAAACAAAAAACGTACTGCACAACTTGCAATGGATTTAGTTGCAAAAAGAAAAGCTTAAAATTTCATTAGAGGTAAGATTGTTATGGTTGCATAACAATCTTATCTTTTTTTACGTTCGAATGCTATGCGCGGGCAGAGAAGAGTCTCGTTCGCTTAAACAACAGAAAGAAATATTTTAAAAGTAAGGCTCTGTTATTATTCATTGTTGATTTTCATGGTGGTATGGAAAATCATAGGCGGAGAATTTCCTTTTAATGTATATGAGGAAGCTCAAAAGGCTAATATAAGCGGAGATTTTCCGCTTAACTGCTCTAAATAGGACAAAATCCAAAGGTTTGGGTCATATAAAAGGAAAAACTCCTCTTATATTTAAGAAAATATGGGTATTTCGCAATTCAGTCGGAATTTCTCCGCTTATTTTTTCATAACAACATTTAGTTATAACAGAGCCAAAAGTAAAAAAGATCCCCTTTCGTATAGTAAAAGGGGATCTTTTGCAAAGAAATGAGCTAAACGCTATATGTTAACGCTTGCATTTTTATTGTTTTGCTGAAAATCATAGTTTAAATTTAACATCGGAACTTCTAAGAAATGTTTAATGGCAAGTGCACAAGCTCCAAGAACAGCAGAGTTTCTGCCAATGGAAGAAATCTGTAGTGCACGGTAATGGCTAATAGAGGAATTCAAATTTTCTCTTATTTTATCGAGAGAATTCGGGTACATCCGCAGGAGCTCACTATCAAGCACAAGGACATCAGGATTGTACATGTTGATCATATTATTTAAACCAATGGAGAGGTAGTAAATAAAGTGTTCCATCAATTGACGTACTTCTTTGTCACCTTCATCAAGCCATCGTTGGATATCTTCATATGTCACTGCATGGATATTCCTTGTTTCTGATAAATGCCTGAATATAGCATTTTCTGACGCATATCTTTCCCAGCAGCCTTTATTTCCACAATTGCATTGAATTCCATTTGGAACAACAATCATATGACCAATCTCACCAGCAAAACCATCATGTCCTCGAAAGAACTCGTTGTTCATCATCATTCCTAAACCTATACCAGAATAAAGAGTAGCTGCTAATAAGTTATCGGTTTCATGGTGAACATAAACTCTTTCAGCAAAAGCACTTAGATTCGCATTGTTTTCTAAATACACGTTGATGTCGATTTGTTTTTCAAGATCACTCTTAAGTGCAATGTTATTCCAACGTAAGCGTGGTACATAATGTATCGTTTCATCTTTTCCAACTAAGCCATGAATAGCAATAACAATTCCGATAATTCCATATTGACTGTAAGCGTATTCAGATTTATACATTTTAATATGCTCTAGTAATAGATTCAGTATCTCACTATAGTTTGTCGTATTGGTTTCGATTCTTTTAGAGGTAATAGGAGTTCCTGTAAGATTAGAAACTGTAAACGAAATATGGTCAAAATCAAGGTCAATGCCAAGAGCATAACCTGCTTCACTGTTTAAAGAAAGCATAATCGGTTTTCTTCCGACGGTAAAATGCTCAAGTTGTGTTTCTACAACAAGGCCTTCATCTATTAAATCTGCAACCTGAGCGGAGATGGTTGCACGTGTAAGTGCTGTTACTTTTGATAAATCTGCTCTAGAAATTAACCCCTCTTTAACAATCTCTCTTAGAATAATTGAGCGATTGATTTTTTTTATATATGACGCGTCACCGGTAATCATTTGTATCCTCCATTTCGGCAGCTTTTCTACTATAACATTAGTATACCAGGTTATCTCTTGTAGGTCTCTGTTGATTTTTAAAAATTCACAAACTGTCAATTGACTTAACAAATTAAACATGATAAGTTAGTAATGTATTTAATTTGTTTACTAAACAAATTAAGAGAATCTTTTTTTATGAAATTATCTAATAAATTTGTAAGGGTTTACAGAAAATAGTTGTAATTGGAGGGTATCGAATGAAAAACTTTTTAGACAAAGACTTCTTGCTAGATACAGAAACATCCATTAAATTATATGAAAATGCAGCGGAAGGGCTGCCGATTTTTGACTTCCACTGTCACCTTGATCCACAAGAGGTATGGGAAAATAAGTCATATGAGAATATTACACAATTATGGCTGGGTGGAGACCATTATAAATGGCGTACTATGCGTATCCACGGTATTGGTGAGGAATATATTACTGGTAATGCTTCAGATTGGGAGAAATTTGCTGCTTGGGCAGAAACTGTACCACATCTGATTGGTAACCCGCTTTATCATTGGACTCACATGGAGTTAAAAATGTTCTTTGGCATTGAAAAATTACTAAGCCCAACAACTGCACGTGAAATTTACGATGAATGTAATGAAAAACTAAAATCTTCTGATTATACAGCTCGAGCATTTATTGCGAAATCAAATGTTAAGTTTATTGGAACAACTGATGACCCTAATTCAACATTAGAATATCATCGTTTATTAAAGAATGACGAAAGCTTTACTCCAATCATCGCACCAACATTCCGCCCAGATGGAGCGCTTTTCATCGAGCGTCCTACATTTGGCAGCTGGATTGAAAAATTAGAAGAGGTTTCTGGAGTTAAAGTAGATTCACTCGACGGCTTTTTGAATGCTCTTCAGCAGCGCGTTGATTTCTTCCATGAAAATGGCGGCCGTGCATCAGACCATGATATTCAAAAAATGGAATATGTTGAAACAACAAAAGAAGAGATTGAAGTTATCTTCAAAAAAGGTTTGAATGGTGAACAGCTTCCTAATGAGGAATTAATTGCATATCGTTGGTTCCTCTTAACAGAGCTTGGAAAAATGTATGCTGGAAAACAGTGGGTCATGCAGCTTCATATGGGTGCACTAAGAAATAACAATACCAAAATGAAAGAGCTTATTGGTCCTGACACAGGCTTTGATTCTGTAGGTGAATCAAATTTTGCTGAAGGTGTGTCTCGATTCCTTGATACGCTTGAGCAGCAAAATGCGTTACCAAGAACGGTATTATTCAACCTCAACTCTAAAGACAATCCTGTCCTCGCGGGTATGATGGGGAACTTCTATGAAGAAGGCGTTCCGGGTAAAATTCAGTTTGGTTCCGGCTGGTGGTTTAACGACCATATCGATGGAATGGAAAGACAAATGAAAGATCTTGCAAATGTAGGTCTGTTGAGCCATTTTATTGGAATGCTGACAGATTCACGCAGTTTCCTATCGTATGCACGTCATGAATACTTCCGTCGTATTCTTTGCAACCTATTGGGTGATTGGGTTGATAGAGGGCTGGCACCTAATGATATGGAATTCCTTGAGCAAATGGTTAGAAATATTGGCTACCATAACGCAGAAAAATACTTTTTACAACGCTAGAGTGTAGATGTGCTGGATTAAGGGGCGCCTTTAAAAGGGCATCCCCCTTACATACATAGAATAAAGTGTTAATTTTATTTTATTGAGCAAGCTAAAGTGGAAAGAAATTTTTTCGCATAAGGGCGCAGGCAAAAATTACCGAAATAATTGATGTTCTATTCGTTAATCGTTATTATGAATGTTATGAGTGAAGGAAGTGCTGAACGGCAGTTCCAAACTTAAACTAAGAATAAAATTTATCTAACAAGATCAAGAAGAAAGAGGGATAAAAATGACTAAACAACAAATTGGTGTCGTAGGTTTGGCAGTTATGGGTAAGAACCTTGCTTTAAATATTGAAAGCCGTGGTTATTCCGTAGCTGTTTTCAACCGTTCTTATGACAAAACAGAAGAATTTCTAAAGAACGAAGCGGAAGGAAAGAACTTTGTTGGTGCTAAAACAGTTGAAGAATTCGTTAACTCTTTAGAAAAACCTCGCAAAATTTTGTTAATGGTTAAAGCGGGTACTGCAACAGATGCGACCATCGACTCTTTAAAGCCATTTCTTGAAGAAGGCGATATCTTAATCGATGGAGGAAATACATTCTTCCAAGATACAATCAGACGTAATAAAGAACTAGAAACAGCAGGATTCCATTTCATCGGAACTGGAGTTTCAGGTGGAGAGGAAGGCGCGTTAAAAGGTCCTTCTATCATGCCTGGAGGTAAAAAGGAAGCTTATGAGCTTGTTCAGCCGATTCTTGAAGCAATTTCTGCAAAAGTGGAAGGTGACCCTTGCTGTACATATATCGGTCCAAATGGTGCTGGCCACTATGTAAAAATGGTTCATAACGGAATCGAATACGGAGATATGCAGTTAATCTGTGAAGCTTATTTTATTCTGAAAAATGTACTAGGTTTAGATGCGAAAGAGCTTCATGAGGTCTTTGCAGAATGGAATAAAGGCGAATTAGACAGCTATTTGATTGAAATCACTGCAGATATCTTCACAAAAGTGGATGAAGAAACAGGTAAGCCTATGGTTGACTTGATTTTAGATACTGCTGGTCAAAAAGGTACTGGAAAATGGACAAGTCAAAATGCACTTGATTTAGGAGTTCCACTTCCAATTATCACTGAATCCGTATTTGCCCGCTTTATTTCTGCTATGAAGGATGAGCGTATTAAGGCAAGCAAGGTTCTTAATGGACCAGAAGTTAAGGCTTTTGAAGGTAATAAAGAAGAGTTAATCGAAGCGGTTCGTAAAGCACTTTATATGAGTAAAATTGTTTCTTATGCACAAGGTTTTGCACAAATGCGTGCAGCGTCTGAAGAATACGATTGGAATCTTCGTTACGGCGATATCGCAATGATCTTCCGCGGCGGATGTATCATTCGTGCACAATTCTTACAAAAAATTAAGGACGCTTATGACCGTGATCCTGAATTAAGAAACTTATTATTAGATCCATACTTTAAAGAAATCGTTGAAAATTATCAGCAGCCATTACGTCAAGTTCTTGCTGTAGCAATTGAACGTGGAATCCCAGTTCCATCATTTGCTAGTGCAATTGCTTACTATGACAGCTATCGTACTGAAACACTTCCAGCGAACCTGCTTCAAGCACAACGCGACTATTTTGGAGCACATACGTATCAACGTATTGATAAAGAAGGAGTATTCCACACAAATTGGATGGAATAATGGTTTAGTAGAAAACCAACTGCAAAAGGAGACAAAAACTAGCACTAAACGCTGTAATTGTCTCCTTTTTTTGTTTGTCTAAAAATCAAGAACAGAAAGCAATATCAGTCAAATATTATATATTTTTGAGCATTTTTAGAGAATGTATTTTGATTATACCTGCAATATAATATAAATAAGGTCAGTTAACAAATTAAGATGTTAACGCTTACTTATAAGGGTGTGAAAGCAGTGGGAAAGTTAACTAACTCTTCATTGAAAAAAAGAATAATGGATGAGTGGATATATGGTTTCTACCGTGTTCAAGGTGTTGACTTTTACAACTTTAATTTTCACTCACATCAAGAATATGAGATTTATTTTTTTCACTCAGGCGATTGTAAATATTTAATTAATAATCGGATTTACGAATTACAGCCTGGTGATATTATCCTATTGGATGGGATGACTTTGCATAAAGCCAATCCAGGAACAGACAGTACGTATACAAGAAGTATGCTTCACTTTTCACCTTTATGGCTGCAGGAATCATTAAATGGACTTGGAATCCCTAATCTGTTAGACCCGTTTAAAAAACTTCATAATTGCTTTCTTCGTACAGGCTATGATGAATTTGGACAATTTGTTGACGGCAGGATAAAGGAAATAGCCCGTTCACTTAGTGATATTGATGAAGAAATGCAGCGGACAGGTAAGAAAAATGAGCTTCTAGAAGCTGAAGTAAAGCTTGAGTTGATTCAATTATTGATGGGCATTTATAAAATGAGTCAAAAAGAATTGTCTCAAGTAACGAGTAAAAGGTCAGAAAAGGAGCTTCATGCCGAGTCCATTGCTTCTTGGATTAATGATCATTATGCAGAAAAAGTTAGTTTAGACAGAATTGCAGAGGAGCTAAGTTTGAGTAAGTATTATGCTTCACATATTTTTAAGGAAGTTACTGGCTTTACGGTGATGGAATATGTGATGGCTTGCCGGCTTAATCAGGTAAAGTATTTGTTGGAAATGGAGCCTGATCAATCGCTAACAGAAGTTGCTCGTGCAACAGGCTTTGAAAGCGTAGCACATTTCAGTCGTTTTTTTAAAGAGAAGGTTGGAACCACTCCATCGCAATATCGTAAAACGAAGCTTAATAGCCATATTCCTGGGAATAAGGAGGAAAAGAATAAATGAATCAAGATTTATTAATTTCGGGATTTTCAGATGAAATCTCATCTGACTTTGATACCCAGCTTGAAGTGGTATCTAATTTAGGGATGAAATATATATCGTTACGTGGAATTGATGGCAAGAATATTGGTGATTTTACTGTTGATGAAATCAAAGAAACGGTACAGCCAAGGCTGCAAAAAGCTGGAATTGGTGTTTCATCGATTGGTTCACCAATTGGTAAAGTCTTCATCAATGATGAAGAAGGCTTTGAAAAGCAAAAACTTATGTTGGACACGCTTTGCCAAATCAGCAATCTGCTTGATTGCAAGTATATGCGGATTTTCAGCTTCTATATTCCTAAGGGTGAGGATGCGGATCCATATCGCAGTCAAGTTGTCAGCAAGTTGAAAGATTTTGCTGCCATTGCAGAAAAATACAATGTAATCTTGCTGCATGAAAATGAAAAGGATATCTTTGGTGATATCGGAAGACGCTGTCATGAAATTTTAACAGAAGTAGGTTCTCCATACTTTAAGGGAATCTTTGACTTTGCGAATTTCGTTCAGTGTGGTGAGGATACACAGGAGTGTTACGATCTCTTAAAAGATGAGATTGTTTATATACACATAAAGGATGCTGTAACAACTGATAGCCAAAACGTTGTCTGTGGGACTGGTGAAGGGAAAATACCTGAATTGTTAGCTCAGTTTATTAAGAGCGGCTATAAAGGCTTTTTAACTCTAGAGCCACATCTCGTTCTCTTTGATTCTCTAAAAGATTTAGAGCTTGAAGATGCGACTGAGATCATAAAGGACAACAAAGGGCTGGATGGTGCCGGCGGCTATAAGCTTCAATATGAAGCACTTTTAGACATTCTTAAAAAAATTGAAAGCGAGGAGATTTAATTATGGCAGATGTAAGATTAGGAATTATTGGATTAGGTGCAGAAGGTGGTATGTACGCTAATTTCATCGCTGAAGGTAAAGTGAAAAACATGGTGATTGGTGCAATCTGTGATAATGATCCTGCGAAAAAACAAGTAGCAGAAGAAAAGTATCCGGGTGTTCCTTTCTATGATAATTATATCGATATGCTTGAAAGTGGTGATGTTGATGCAGTTGTGACAACTGTTCCGCATTACCTGCACCCTGAAATGGGAATTGAAGCACTAAAAAGAGACATTCATGCATTAGTGGAAAAACCAGCTGGTGTTTATACAAAACAAGTGAAAGAGTTAAACGACTTTGCAGCAACTAAGCCTGAGCTTAAGTTTGCCATCTTCTTTAACCAGCGTACAAATCCACTTTATAAAAAAGTGAAAGAAATCATTGATAATGGTGAAATCGGCAGCATTCGCAGTACTAACTGGATTATCACTACATGGTGGAGACCTCAAGGGTACTATAACCAAAGTGAATGGAGAGCAACTTGGGGCGGAGAAGGCGGCGGTGTCCTTGTAAACCAAGCTCCACACCAAATTGACTTGCTTCAATGGATTTGCGGGATGCCGAAAAAGGTTTATGCAAAATTAAACTTCGGCTATCAAAGAGATATTGTGGTTGAAGACGATGTAACGGCAGTATTTGATTATGGAAATGGCGCTACTGGTGTATTTGTAACGAAGACACACGATGTAGTAGGAACAGACCGTTTAGAAATTCATGGCGATAAAGGAAAAATTGTAGTAGACGATAGTAAGAAAGTTACCATCAAGCGCCTGAAACAATCTGAGAGGGAAATGAGCGATTCCATGGATATGTCAGATGTTATGAAGCTGTTTATGGGCGGCGGAGCTGGTGATATATTCACTGAGGAAGTACTTGATTTTGGCAATGTATGGGGACAACAACACATTGCTGTATTAGAAGACTTTGCTTCAGCGATCGTTGAAGGTACACCATTATTAGCACCAGGCAGCGACGGTATTAATGGTGTTAGACTTGCAAATGCTATGCACTTATCAAGCTGGTTAGGCAAGGAAATCGAAGTACCATTTGATGAAGATTTATTCTTAGAAGAATTAAATAAACGCATTGCCGAAGAAGGTAAATATCCAGTTAGAAAGTAAACAACCACATGGAAACGAACTCATCGCTATAAGCTTTGAGTTCGTTTCAAAAAAGGGGAGAAGCAAATGCTGAAAGTTGCAGTTATAGGGCTGGGAACGATTTCACATATCCATATTCCAGCGATAAAAGCAAACCCAAATGCTCAGTTGGTGGCTGTCTGTGATAATAACGAAACCTTATCAAATTCAGTACCAGGAGCAAACTTTTACAGTAACTATGAAACAATGCTAGAAAATGAAGAATTGGATTGTGTTCATATCTGTCTGCCCCATTATCTGCACTACCCTGTTACAAAGGCATGTGTGGAAAAAGGTATAAATGTTTTTCTAGAAAAACCGTTGGGCCTGAACACTGAAGAAGGGCGTGCTCTGGTTCAGTTAGAGGAAAAATACAAAAACATCAAAATCGGTGTCTGCCTGCAAAATCGCAACAATGAATCATTCGAAAAACTTCAAGAGATTATTAGCACTGGTGAATATGGTCCTATTATAGGGGTTAAGGGTCTAGTAGCATGGTTTAGACCAAAAGAATACTATGACGTCCAGCCGTGGCGCGGGCAGTGGAGATATGCCGGTGGTGGAGTAATGATCAATCAAGCGCTGCATACCTTAGACCTTATGCAGCTGGTTGGCGGTGAAATTGAATCAATTAGAGGTTCAGTTGATCAGCTATTGGATTATAACATCGAAGTGGAAGATACTGCTTCCGCCCGTATCCAGTTTAAGAATGGTGCTAAGGGACTATTCTTCGCTACGAATGCAAATGCAGATAATTCTAGTGTAGAACTGGAAGTGCTTTTGGAAAAAGAAAGATTCATCATCAAAGATAGCATCCTGACTAGAGTGAATGAAGCAGGGGAAAAAGAAGAATTAATGGAGGATGCCAAGCTGCCGGGTTCGAAACATTATTATGGAGCCAGCCATGCAAAAACTATTAATCAATTCTATTCCGCTATTAGCGAAAACACAGATGACTATATTCATGCAATAGATGCACTTGCATCCATTGCGATTATTGATGCGATTCACCTGTCATCTGAGAAAAAACAATCAATACAAATGGAGGTATTACAATGACAAAGGGAAAAATCGGCGTTCAAATGATGATGCTCAAGAATAAGGTTGAAGAGCTAGGTGCCTATGAAACAATGAGAAAAGTAAGTGAGCTTGGTTATCACGCTGTTGAAGTTTCTCAAATCCCAATGACAGCTGAGAACGTAGCGGAGATAAAAAGGGCGAGCCAAGATTTTGATATTAAGATTGCGGCTATGTCTGCTGCGGTAGAGCCAATGCTTCCTGGAATGCCTGGTGAGACATTGACAAGTGATTTTGAAAAAATCGTAAACGATTGCAAGACACTTGATTGTAATTATTTGCGAATCGGCATGATGCCGTTAATGGCTATGGGGAATAAAGATTCAATAATGGAATTTATCAACAAGGCCGAAGAGATGGCTCACAGATTAGCTGAGCATGGAATTGAATTGTATTACCATACACACCATTTAGAATTCCAAAAATTTGATGGTGAGTATTTATTGGATATTATTAAAAACAACACCACTAAACTTGGATTTGAATTAGATGTTCACTGGATTCACAGAGCAGGTGTCAATCCTGCAGACTTTGTGAAAGGATATACCGGCCGTATTTCACTTTTACACTTAAAGGATTATCGAATCGGACAAATGGATTTAACCGATATTGACTTCCAGAAGGATATGGGTAAATTCTTTGACAGATTTACGAATACGATTCAATTTGCAGAACTTGGTGAAGGAAACCTTGATCTCAAACCAATCATAGAAGCAGGACTTGAGAGTGGAGTACAGTATTTCTTTGTAGAACAAGACGATACCTATGGACGTGACCCATTTGAATGCCTGGAAGTTTCAGCTAACCATTTAAGAGAACTAGGATTCGCTGACTGGTTCTAATATAGTTAAATAGGAATATACCCAAAAGGCAGTGGATATCCACTGCCTTTTGTGCTGAAATAATACCGATGAAATATTTGTTTTATCAATAGAAAACAATATGAGTTAAAAAATTAGAATTATAAAGCACGTTCAGAGAATGATTATTGTATCTCGGTACAATATAATTACAGTATGTAAATAAAGAGATGCTGATTTGTTTTTAATATAGTGAAAAAATAAAAAACAAAAATGCAGTAAGATTTCACCGCCTTTTTTGTTTCGGTGAAATTTGGTACATTTATAGCCTTGTAGGTATATTCTTACGGAAAAATGGTATACTATCAACAAAAAATTTAGAAAATTAAAAACTTATTGACTATGAATAGCAGAGATGTTATTCTTACTATAATAATTAGTTCATTAAACTAATTAAAAAATAGAATAATAGTTTTCTAGCAATTTTATTTTTTTATTAGAAAATGAAAGGGGTTTCATGGAAAGGAGTGGCAAGTAAAAGGGGACATTTTTAGACGAAAATAGATCGTTATTTTAAACAGGGGATAATTGGATGGAGAACTTTTTTAATATTAGAAATAATGAAAGCGGTTAACTAAGAGGGGGCGAAATCATGTCAAATGTAAAAGTTGAAAAAGGGGATCAATACAACACTGCAAAATTATGGCAAATAGGTTTGTTTACTTTAAATAATACTTCATCAAATCTTCATTTATTTGTATTAGGTTTTGTTACGTATTATGCAACTGGAATCGCTGGACTAGCGGTTATGGTGGTAAGTTCATTATTAATGGCAGCACGGTTATTCGATGGTATTATCGATCCGGCAATTGGCTACATCATCGATAAAACAGAGGGGAAATTTGGTAAGTTTACGCCGTTAATTGTTTTAGGAAATATCATTTCAGCAGGTACAATCCTAATAATCTATAATGTAACGCATCATTTACCAGAGTCTGCACAATTTCTTTTCTTTACTTCGATGTTAATCGTAAATAAAATTGGTTATTCATTGCAAACAAGTGTTACCAAGGCTGCGCAAACAGTTTTAACAAATAATCCAAAGCAGCGCCCATTATATGCAATTTTTGATGGAGTTTATAATGCAGCACTTTTCACTGGCGGGCAAATTTGGGTTTCGGCTGTCCTAGTTGCAAAGCATGGCGGATTTAATCTTGGTTTATTCACGGAATTAAATGGATATGGCTTATTTCTATCAGCAGTATTTGCGGTACTAGCAATCGTAGGTATTTGGTCAAAAGATAAGAAGGAATACTATGGATTAGCAGAAGAAGGAACACAAACAACTCTTCGTGAATATTGGGGTGTTATCAAAGGAAACAAACAATTACAATTGCTTTCCCTTTCCGCGTCTTTTGATAAACTAGCAACGAGTATCGGTCGTTATTCTGTAGTCGGAGTTATGTTATTTGGTATTTTGCTAGGCGATTACGCATTAAGTGGAAAAATTGGTCTTATTACACTAGTACCGACACTATTGATTACTTTCTTAGTAGTTGGAATTGCAAGAAAGACAGGTTTAAAGAAATCCTATGTTACTTCTGCCTGGATTGGAATGCTTTCTTACGCCGCATTAATTGCACTATTCTTATTAATTGATCCTGCATCGGTTTCACTATCTAATATTGGAATTTCGACGATATTATTCTTAGCCTTGTATTCATTAGCAATTGGATTTGCTAGTATTCCAACAACGCTTGTTGTTCCTATGATTGCCGATGTTTCGGACTATGAAACACATAAATCTGGACGGTATGTACCCGGTATGATGGGCACGATTTTCTCATTTATTGACCAGCTCGTTTCATCTTTAGCTCCAACCATTGTAGGTGTAGTGGTAGGTTTCATTGGTTACAAAGAAAAATTCCCTGAGGTTGGGGAAGCGTTAACCACACCATTGTTTGTTGTTACCTTAATACTAGCATTCGGTTTACCAGCACTATGTTTGTTGGTATCAATTACAGCAATGAAATTCTATAAACTAGATCATAAAGAAATGGAAAAAATTCAAGCAGGTATTGCAGAAATTAAAAAAACAAAAGGAAAGAATGACAATATTTCTGCTATATCATAATCAAACTATATCGACCCTGGCATATTGCTAGGGTTTTTTTGCATAAAAAAACCAATCCACATTTTATTTACGTGAATTGGTTAGGATTGGTTCGTGTGTATCGAATGGTAAGTAATCTGTCTTCTCAAACTTCTCAATTAATGTTAATATGAATTTTTTCATGTGGTTAACCTCCAGTGATTTGATACTCTTATTATCAAGTATTTAGAGATTTTTCACAACGCTGCTGAAAACGGAAACAAAGACAATGAAAACGAGAACAATGTTAATGAAAACGTGTATCATCTGCCATTTACTTACCTTTTCTCAGCTTTTCTTCCATTTTCACGGTTTTACAATTTTGGAAAGCATTTACATGAAAGAATACCTCAGTTACTGAGGGTAACACTCTTTTCTCTATTGTATTAATCAATGGATAAACTTAACTCTTTCACTTCTAAGAAGTTCTTAATCGCTAAGGCACAGGCTCCCATACTACAAGCATTTTTACCAAATTCTGAAATCTGCAGTTTTCGATATTGGCCCACTGTGGAAGTTAAGTGTGCTTTGATTTCTTCTAATGCATTCGGATACAATCGGAGCAATTCGCTATTAATCACTAAAATCTCTGGATTATAAAGATTGATAATATTGTTAAGACCATAAGAAAGAAACTTAATATACTCTTTCATTAACGTATACGTAACGGGATCTTGTTCTATTAACCAATCATAAATTTCCTTATAGGAGATATGTTCTTTATGATGACTTTTTGCTAATCGCTTCATAAAGCTTGATTCCGAAGCGTATTGTTCCCAGCAGCCTAGATTCCCGCAGCGGCAAGGAAGACCATCAGGTACAATAATCATATGACCAATTTCACCGGCATAGCCATCGCAGCCTTTTAGTAATTTACTATTTACCATAATTCCTAGACCAATCCCTGAATACAAACTAACTGATAGTAAGTTTTCACTTTGGTAATGTTTATAGACGATTTCTGCAAACGAACATAGATTAGCGTTATTTTCTATATATATATTGACACCGGTTTCATTTTGCAAATCTACCTTTAAATTTTTGTTCTTCCATTGATGGCGCGGGACAAAATAAATGGTTTCATCGTTATTAACGATACCATGAATTCCAATGACAACACCAATTAGCCCATAGGGTGCATGAGAACATCTTTCCTTATAGTGTGAAATCTGGTTCGCTAACATTTCTAGGATGAGATTGTAATCAGATGATTTTATTTCGATAGAATGTGTGTCCAGTGCCAAACCGCTTAAATCAGATAAAGTGAATGTTATGACACTCTTATCCAGGTCGATTCCTAAAGAATATCCTGCTTGACGGTTAATCGATAGCATAATAGGTCGTCTTCCTAGATTTTTATGTTCTTGCTGGGTTTCTATAAGTAAGTCTTCTGCTAATAATTCTGCTGCCTGTACAGATATAGTAGCTTTGTTTAAGCCGGTAATCTTTGCTAAGTCTGCTCTTGATATCATGCCATGTTCAATTATTTTACTGATAATTAAAGATCGATTAATCTTTTTAATATATGAAGCATCGCCAGTGACCATATCAATCACTTCCTTTCCTAAATTTCAAATAAAAAAGATCAATATTTTTTCGTATGCAGGTTTGCATATTCATTGACGGAAACCATCCATAATGATATTATACAGGTAATTAGTTTGTTTGGTAAACAAATTAAATTAGTTTTGATAATTTATTTTTACATAAGGGAATTTGAAAGGGATTACAGGTGGATGATTTGGTGTATTTCCATACATGGAATATAATTCCCTGTGAGATACTTAATATATAAAAGGAGTGAGAATAGTAATGGGCATTTTACAAGATTTATTGAAAGACATTCCAGTACCAAAGATGGCAAAAGTTAAAGTGAAGTTTGATGATAAAAAGATTAATGATCTAGAGCCAATTTTGATGGAAAAGCTACAACAAGAACATATAAAAGCAAAAATTCAACCTGGAATGGAAATTGCGGTGGCAGTTGGAAGCCGTGGTCTTGACCGCCTTGTTGAATTAACTGCCGTAACGGTGAAGTTTTTAAAAGATTTAGGAGCCAAGCCATTTATCGTACCGAGCATGGGAAGTCATGGCGGCGCAACTGCAGAAGGGCAGCGAGAGGTTCTAGCTCATCTTGGCGTAACAGAAGAAAGTGCAGGCTGTGAAATTCGCTCTTCTATGGAAGTAGTGAAAATTGGAGAACTGCCAAATGGGCTTCCTGTTTACGTTGATAAGTATGCTTCAGATGCAGATGGCATCGTCGTCATCAATCGTGTGAAGCCCCATACGGCTTTTAGGGGTCCGGTTGAAAGCGGCATTATGAAAATGATCAGTATTGGGTTAGGGAAACAGAGAGGTGCCGAAGCCTGCCACCAGCTAGGCTTTAAATATATGGCAGAAAACGTACCAGCGATGGCAAAAATGATTATGGAGAAAAAGCCATTACTTTTTGGTGTGGCAACGATCGAAAACGCCTTTGATAAAATTGCTGTGGTGGATGTGCTTTCTCCTGAGGAAATTATTGAGAGAGAAGCAGACTTACAGGCTAAGGCAAAAGAATTATTACCAAAGCTGTTCTTTGAACAATTAGAGGTTCTTGTCATTGATCAGATTGGTAAAAATATCTCTGGTGATGGAATGGATCCGAATATTACTGGTAGATACCCAACTCCATATGCCCACGGAGGACCAGATGTAAACAAAATGGTCGTCCTTGGATTAACGCCGCAGACAGAGGGAAATGCCAATGGTGTCGGAACTGCTGATTTTACAACCCAGCGTTTAGTGGACCGTATGGACCTTGAGGTAACCTATGCAAACGGGTTAACTTCTACTGTTGTAGCACCAACAAAAATTGCCACGACCTTACCAAACGATCGTGAAGCGATACAAGCGGCCGTTAAAACAAGTAATATCTTAGATTTTACAAAAGTTAAAATGGTTCGCATTAAAAATACATTAGAGTTAAGTGAGATTGAAGTATCAGAAGCATTGGTTGAATATGTAAAGCAGCATCCAAACATGGAGCTGATTTCAGAACTTTATGAACTTCCATTCGATGAAAAAGGAAACTTATATTAAAACTAGGGAGAGTTGAAACATGACAAACTTATTCGATTTAACAGGTAAAACCGCAGTAGCAATTGGAGGAAATGGTGTACTAGGTTCAGCAATGGCAAAAGGCTTGGCTGAACACGGGGCGAAAGTGGCAATCGTTGGCCGTAACTTAGAAACTGCAGAAAAGGTCGTGAAAGAAATCGTAGAAAATGGCGGAGAAGCAAAAGCGTTCTCAGCAGACGTAAGCTCAAAGGATTCTTTAGTAAAAGTTGCAAATGATATTGAGCAATGGTCTGGCGGCTGGGATATTCTATTGAATGCTCCAGGAACAAACAGCCCAACACCATTTTTTGATTTAGACATGGACGAATACGATAAAATTATGGATATTAACTTAAAGGGAATTGTAATGACTTGCCAAATCTTTGCGAAACGCATGATTGAACAAGAAAGAAAAGGAAGTATTATTAATATTTCATCTGTGTCTTCTACAACTCCATTATCAAGAGTATTTACGTATTCTGTTTCAAAAGCTGGTCTTAATAGCGTGACTCAGTTCTTAGCACGTGAATTCGCTACTAGTGGAATTCGTGTAAATGCCATTATTCCAGGATTTTTCCCAGCAGAACAAAACCGTAAAATTTTAGACAAAGAAAGAATTGAATCCATCATGGGTCATACCCCAATGAATCGCTTTGGAGAAGCAGAAGAACTTCAAGGAGCTACTGTTTTCCTTGCATCAGATAAAGCTTCAAGTTTTGTAACAGGAGCATTACTCCGTGTTGACGGCGGATTTGGAGCTATGACAATTTAATTCTTGGACATATGGTTACTGTCCATTTAATATGTTAAATAGTGGATTATTCAGATAGTACGTGGGGAGATGAGACCTTGCTAACAGAGAAATATAATAAATTACAGTCTATTCTCCGTGACATGGAATCAGTCGTTGTAGCATTCTCAGGTGGTGTAGATAGTACATTTTTACTAAAAGCAGCTGTAGACACATTAGGGGAAGATCATGTCTTAGCGGTCACAGCAGATTCAGAAACGTATCCTTCTAGCGAGCTGGAAGAGGCAAGGGTGTTAGCTGAAAAAATCGGCGTTAAGCACCAAGTCATTGAAACATCTGAATTGGCCATTCCTGGTTATGCAGAGAATAACAAAAATCGTTGTTACTTTTGTAAAAGCAGTTTATTTGATCATTTAATTCCGGTAATGGAAGAAAAGGGATTCCATAATGTCATTTATGGAGTTATTGCTGATGATATGAATGAACACCGACCAGGAATGCAAGCAGCGAAGGAGAAGGGGATACGTGGCCCTTTATTAGAGGCAAATTTGTTTAAACAAGAAATCAGAGAGCTTTCACAGCAGTTTGATTTGCCTACATGGGATAAACCATCCTTTGCCTGCCTATCCTCAAGGATTGCTTACGGTGAATATATTACAAAGGAAAAGCTGACAAAGGTTGAGCGGGCAGAAAGCTTTTTAAAAAGTCTCCATATTCGCCAAGTACGCGTTCGTACGCATGATGAAATCGCTAGAATTGAAGTAGAACCTAATGATATGAAAATCGTTCTAGAAAATCATGATTCCATTGTACGAGAACTCCAAGAGTATGGGTATAAGTATATTACTTTGGATTTGCTAGGATATCAGAGCGGAAGTATGAACAAGGTGTTATCGTAATAAAAAAAGAAGGCTTTGGAACTTTCCAAAGCCTTTTCTAACATAAATGACAACATTGATAGTTGAAAAGGAAGATGAATCGTATGTCAAGAGAGTTCGTAATGGGACTAGATATCGGAACTACCAGCGTAAAAGCGTGTATATTTGATATCAAAGGAAAACTAATAGCAGAAACGGAGAAAATGAACAGCTTTCATTATCCAGAGCCAGGCTGGTCGGAACAAGACGCAATTGAAATTGAACGTTCTGCAGTACAGGCAATCAAGGAAGTCATTGAAAAAGCTGAGATTAGTAAAGATGAGTTAATTGCTCTTGGTTTTTCAGCTGCGATGCATTCACTTCTTTGTGTGGATGAAAAGGGCAGCCCAATTTCTCCTGCGCTCATTTGGGCAGATGGAAGAAGCTACGCCCAAGCAGAAGAAGTAAAAGGAACGATTGGGAGCAGTGTATATGCAAAAACAGGCACACCTATTCACCCGATGACTCCATTTAATAAGCTTTTGTGGATGAAAGAAACAAACTATCAGCCTTATAAAGAAGCTGCATATTTTATGTCCATAAAGGAATATTTACTCCAATGCTGGTTTGGTCAAAGAGTCATTGATTATTCAATGGCTTCTGCTACAGGTTTATTTAATCCTGCATCGTTGGATTGGGAGCCTGAATTATTAGAGTTGACTGGAATCACCAGGGAACAGCTTTCTGAAATTGTCCCTCCAACAAAAGTGTTGTCTGGGCTAACAAGAGAAATTGCTGATGAAATGGGAATTAATCAAGGAATGCCATTTGTAATGGGTGCGGCAGACGGCCAATTGGCAAACCTGGGAATTGGCGCTATTTTGCCTGGAGAAGTGGCTGTTTCCGTTGGGACAAGCGGCGCGATTAGACAAATCAATAAAGGTGTAAAAATTGATGAAAATCAAGAAACTTTCTGTTACTCCTTTACAGCTGATTCAACGATTGTAGGCGGACCGACTAATAATGGCGGCATCGTCTTACAATGGTTAAAAGATCTTTTAAATGACCAAAGAGATTTTACTGAATTCTTAGGGGACGCAGAAAAGGTAGCACCTGGTGCAGAGGGTATCCTGTTTCTGCCTTATCTAAATGGGGAAAGAGCACCCGTATGGAATCAAAAGGCCAAAGGTAATTTTTACGGAGTTTCAATCACTCATAAAAAAGAGCATTTTATCCGAGCTGTTCTTGAAGGGATAACGTTCAATCTCTATCAAATTGGAAAAGCACTGGAAAGATTAGCGGGTGAGCCTGAAAAAATCTAGGTTAACGGCGGCTTGGCGAGATCACCATTATGGCTGCAAATGATGGCTGACATCTTTGAAGCGGAGATTTATGTATCTGAAAGCCATCACAGCGCCGCATGGGGAGCAGCATGGACCGCTCTCGTAGGCATTGGCAAAGTAGATTCTTTTGAAGATATCAAAAAGAATATCCCAATGGGTGATCCAGTGTTGCCTAATAAGGAAAAAAGTAAAGTGTATAAAGCTCTTTATGAAAATTATGAAAAGCTTGCTAAGGATATGGTGAAGTATTTCTAAAAGAGAGTTGCAGCTTGAGGACAAATCGTGTTATTAGTGAGTGGGGATTAGTGCTCAATAAGGGGTCTTGAGGACAAATCGTGTAAAGAAACCAA
>NZ_BCVA01000048.1 GCF_001591505.1 Neobacillus niacini NBRC 15566 | reverse complement strand
ATACAGGGTCTTGAGGACAAAACGTGTGGCAGCAAGCAAGGATTTGTCCTCGATACAGGGTCTTGATGACAAATCATACTTTAACATAGTCAAAATAAAGGCTGTCGAGACTTTCCCGACAGCCTGTAAAAGGTACCGCGTTAAACCCGGTACCTTTCATTTAGTCATGATTTTTCATAATCTCAATAAATAGTTTAATAGCATCCGGAAACACATCTTCATCCAAATCAAATTTTGGATGATGGTGCGGGTATTGGCTCTTTTCACCGCTCATTCCTACAAAAATAAATGCCCCAGGCTTCTTCTGCAAATAATAAGAAAAGTCTTCTCCTCCCATTACGGGGTCTACTAATGTTAAGACATCCTCACCAAAACCATTGCGGATGACCGATTCGATAAAAACTGCCTTTTCTCGATCGTTTACGAGCGGCGGTGTGCCGCAAATAAAGTCAACTTGGCCTTTTGCACCATAAGCCTGGCAAATACCTTCTGTTAACTTCACCATTTGCGTTTGAATGGTTTTTACCGCGTGCGGTGTCAGAGCACGTATGGTACCGATTAATTTTGCCTGTTCAGGAATAATATTATAGGTCGTTCCAGCCTCCATTTTTCCAACTGTAATTACTCCTGAATCAATTGGATTTAAATTCCTGCTAATGATACTTTGGAAAGCTTGTATTACTTGAGTGGCTACATAAATAGAATCAACAGTTTCATGGGGCATGGATCCATGGCCGCCTGACCCTTGAATAGTAATTTCAAAATCATCCACGGAAGCCATCATCGGTCCGTGTGTTAATCCGATTTTTCCTTTTTCCATCCCTTGCCACAAATGAATCCCATAGATCGCATCGACCTTATCCAAAACACCTTGTTGGATTAACTGATCTGCTCCGCTTGGTGTGATTTCCTCTGCCGATTGAAAAATAAGCATAATATTTGGCGCAACCTGTTCTCTATTTTTCGATAACCAGTCGGCCACAGCTAATAATACTGCAGTATGTCCGTCATGGCCGCAGGCGTGAGCAACGCCGGGATTTTTTGAAATATAGGGTTTATCCCCTTCCTCGACAATGGGAAGGGCATCGATATCTGCACGTAATGCGATGGTCTTGTTCCCGTTTGTTCCTTTCACAAATCCGACTACACTTGGTGCCTGGTAGTTTAGAATTTCAATCTTTAACGATTCCAGCCGCTGTCGAATAAAGGCATGGGTCTCATATTCTTTTCCAGAAAGCTCTGGATGCTGGTGTAGGTAGCGTCTGTCCTCAATCGCTTGTTTCACTAAGCTGTCATCGATATACATTCAATAAATCCTCCTATGTAACGGAATTTGTCTTTTTAGAGATCCATCTCTCGGCCATATAAATGCCATATTGGATGAATTGGCAATATGGCGGCCCACATAATTCAACAATATAGTAAGGAAGATTTAATCGCCATAGTAAGATGAAGGAAATTAAAAAAGCCGGCTCAAATAGCAGCCGGCATGATACATAATGGATTAGCGGCAATCATACCTGCCAATTTTTTACCATATACAAAATAGCTGCCATCCACTTATTATAAAATCAGGCAAGCGGGGTAAACGCTATTTTATATTGAAAACATTCTAATTAGGAAGGTTTTTAAAGAATGGAAAAAAGGTTTTGCGATGAAGCACATTAATAATAAAAGCGACATGATAATCACATAATCTATTTTTCTCATAAAATCCCTCCGAATGTCCACTTACAAATACAATTATATGATTTTTAGCGTAATCTAGATATATATATTTTGTTAATTTTTGGTTAATATTTGTAAAAATTGGACGGTTAACGGATGATGTTAGTTTCAATCTTGGGGATGTTTTTTTAAAAACTGAATGTTGATTTCAATGTGTTCGAAAAATAATCGGAGCAATTCCGGCTAAACGGAGAAAAACCGATTATTTGTTAAAAATAAAGGACGTTTTTCCGTTTATATTAGCCAAATCTTTTGATATTAGCATATTTAGAACAGTTAATCGGAATTACTCCGCCTATGAATTTCTAATACCCATAGTTACAAGAAAATCAACAATATTGTAGTAGTTTAGCTGTTTGAAATTATTGCTTTATTTTTATAACAATCTAGGTACTTAGTAACAAATTTTGCTATTAAATTCTATACTCTATCAAGATTCGACTTTTTTTGATACTATAATATTGTATTATTTTTCCTAGTTTTATAAATTATACCGGAGGTGGATAAACATCATCAAAAAAGTAAACAGGTATATACTGTTCGCTGCCATGTTTACGATTCTCTTAATCTTTACTAATGGTAAAGTGCTAGCCAACAGTATTCCCCTTCAACCGATGGGGTTCATTGACGCACCATCTGCAGGTTCAACGGTAAATGGGATGATGAAAGTCCGAGGGTGGCTTTTAGACACCAGCGGGGTTTCCAAAGTAGAGGTGTTGGTTGATGGAAAAGTTGTCGGACAGGCCACATATGGTTTTTCTCGTCCAGACGTTTTAAACGTTTTTCCTAGTTATCAAAACGCAAATGCAGGTTATGAATTTGATTTTGATACAAGGTCACTAACGAATGGATCACACTCCGTCTCCGTTACAGCTACGTCAAATACAGGAACTACTTTGCCATTACAAGGTAAAACCGTAAATGTGCAGAATTTACCTCCAGTTGGCTATATTGATTCTCCTACTTCTAATGCTTCTATTAGTGGTGTTACGAATGTAAGAGGTTGGTTCTTAGATGCTAGCGGTATTTCCAACGTTGAAGTCTTCGTAGATGGATGGAGTGTAGGACAAGCCACATACGGCATTTCCCGACCTGATGTACTAAGAGTTCTTCCAGCCTATCAAAACGGAAATGCAGGTTATGAATTTGCGCTGGATACGAGAAATCTTACAAATGGTACACACGTCATCTTAGTAAAAGGGACGGGCAAAAGCGGTACGACAACGGAACTTCAAACCAAAACAGTAAACGTGAACAATCTGCCAGCAGTTGGATTTATGGACACACCAAAGAATGGATCCACGCTTACCGGCATCACGAATGTACGTGGTTGGTTTTTGGATGGCAGCGGTGTTTCCAAAGTGGAGGTCTTAGTTGATGGACAGATTTTTGGCCAGGCCCAGTATGGCGGCTATAGACCCGACGTTCAAAACGTTTTACCTCAGTATCAAAACGCATACGGTGGTTATGAGTTCGCTCTTGATACGTTTAAGCTTTCAAATGGATGGCACTCGATTACGGTAAGAGAGACTGGTAAAAATGGAGCTAGTAGTGAACTCCAAAGTATTAACATAAATGTAAAAAATGCAGTAAATTTGGACTTGGTTGGATTTTTGGATGCGCCAGCTAACGGTTCCGTTATCAAGGGAATTAGTACCGTACGCGGTTGGTTTTTAGATGATGACGGGATTGCTAGAGTGGACGTTTTAGTGGATGGACAATTTGCTGGACAGGCCAATTATGGTCTTTCTCGGACAGATGTTCAAAGATTCTATCCTGAGTATAATAACGCAAATGGTGGTTATGAGTTTGCTCTTGACACTAAGAATTATGCAAACGGCACACACACGATTACGGTTAAAGCTACAGGGAAGAACGGCTCAACGAAACAGTTTGAAAGTAGTGTGAGTATCCAAAATCTTGATCATTTAGTGACATTAGGTTTTCTGGATTCTCCAAAATCCGGTTCAACCATTGATGGAGTATCATTGATTCGCGGCTGGTATTTGGATGGCAGCGGTGTAGAAAAAATTGAGGTATTTATGGATGGCAAATGGATTGGAAATGCTCAGTATGGCTTAAGTCGTCCTGATGTGGCAACCGTCCTCCCGGAATACCTTAATTCAAACGCTGGTTTCCAATACTCACTCGATACGAAACAGTTCACAGATGGAGCGCATACGCTAACCATTAAAGAAACAGGAAAAAATGGTAAGAGTCATACTCTTTCTTCAAGCATTACGATTAAAAATGGAAATCCATATCTTTCATTAAATCTAATGAAACCTGCTAATATTACGGCAACTGATATCGTTAATTTCTTTAATGCTAAAAATCAATCCAATAGCCCACTTAAAAACTATGCTCAAAGTTTTATAGATGCACAGAATCGATATGGTGTGAACGCACAATATTTAGTCGCTCATGCCATTTGGGAAACTGGCTGGGGCGGTTCCGATTTAATAGGTTACAAGAATAACCTTTATGGATATGGTGCCTATGATATGTGTCCTTTCACTTGCGGTTATTATTTCCAGTCAGTGCAGGATAGTATTTTTAGAGTAGCCTATCAGGTAAGGGTAGATTATCTAAATGAGTCTGGGATTTATTATGCAGGTCCAAATTTAATCGGGATGAATACAAACTATGCGACAGATCAAAATTGGAAAAATGGAATTGCTAATCTAATGCAGGGTATGAAACTGTATGATAGCTCCTATTATTCCAATGCGAGTGTCCTTGGGATGTCAAACATTGCTCCACCTCCTCTGGTAAGAGATATTCCAGCTGGGCTGCCATATCCGGTAGATAAGATCATTAACTTCCCTAGTGGAATTAACGCAAAAATTGTTAATACAACTTCTTTAACTCTAAGATCTTTACCATATATTTTAAGATCAACGGTTATAGGGACAGTTCCTCAAGGTACACCGATAACAATACTAGGATATAATACAGACGTGTATTACAATCCGACTTCAACAGGTAATTACGCCTATCGTTGGTACCGGGTAAGTGTCAATGGTCAAACTGGCTGGCTTTATGGTGGATATTTAGAGATTCAAAACTTAGCTCAGGTAACCCTTGCTAGTGGTTCTTTAAATATTCGCAGTGGTAATACAACAGATTCAAGTGTGATTACTAGTGTAAGTAAAGGTGCATATTTGAATCTTGTTATAAACAACGGATTGCCAGTCATACAGAACGGCTGGGTTCAAGTGTATGTACCAAATTCCACAACCACTGGCTGGGTAAGTGGAGAGTTTATTACACAAGTAATAAACTAAAATAGTATAAAGACTAGAACACCCTTGAAAATCAAGGGTGTTTTTTTCTCGACATTTTACGCATCTCTGGGTGGGGAAGCTCCTTGTTAGCAGAAGGTTCTTGCCTAAACTAATCAATCATTTAATTAATTTTCTGTTTGTCAAAAGGAGTCTACTAGTGTGGCAATCTGGTATTTATTGAAAGTGTTTGTAACTGCTAAAATAAAAAGGACCTGGGTGAGGTCCTTTTTGCAACACCTTGGGGACGGTTCTCATGGCTTTTTCGGGGCGTTTTACCCATTATGAAACCGTGAGAACCGTACCTGTGTTATTTTTATTTTAATGCACTAACGGCATTGATAGACCCAAATCCTGATTCTCCATCATAACCTGGCTTGAACCAATCATCTGCTGAGTTTTGGATTAAATTTTTTACTTGAGAAGGAGATAAAACATCCTTTCCATATTTTGCAATAATGACTCCAGCAAGACCGGCCGTTTTAGGGGCAGCCATGGATGTACCTGCATAGAATGCATATCCTCCAGGAACGGTTGATAAACATAATTTATTACGATCTCTTAGTGCTGTGTTACCAGTCGCTAACCACGCTGTACCATAATCCCCACCAGGTGCGATTACATCGATTTTTCCGACACCATAATTTGAATAGTAGGTTAGGTTCTTTTCTTGTCCGCCAGCGGATACGCGAATCATTGTCTGGCTGCTTGGACTTCTATGTGTAGCACCCTTATCATCACCAGAAAGCTTTCCAGGGCTGGAAATATCCACACCTGCATTCCCTGCAGAACCAACAACCGTCACGCCATTTTTAATAGCGTATTGAATCGCACGGTTAAATAAACGAACATCTGCTACAACATCTTTGGTTGCATACTCAGGATTTTGGAACCAGTCATATCCACCAAGAGACATGTTGACTACATCGACATTGTCATCTGCTGCTGTCATTAAAGCATTCGCAATATCAGATGTGTAGGCCCCACCCTCTGGGCCAAATACACGATACGCCGCCACTTTTAACTCAGGTCCAATCCCTAGGACTCGACCATTTCCAGCGATGGACCCAGCAACGTGTGTGCCATGGCCATCTTCATCCATTGCACTATCTATCCCAGGAACGAATGACTTTCCGTAAGCAAAATTATTTTTAATATCTGGATGAGTATAGTCGATACCTGTATCCACTACCGCTACAATAATATCTTTATCATTGGCGGATTTTCCTGTTCCACCTTTCATATTCCAAGAGGCACCATTATTTGTTACTTGTTTAATATCCCATTGATAGGTGTTATAAAGGTCATTAGCGGCACTAGAAGTGAAATTTTCCTCGAGAACCTGAGTGTCCACAGGTGCTTCAGGATATACGGTACTTTCCACACCAGCATTCAAAACGGCTGTACTTTTTTGAACCTCCGACAAGAAATTCGGATTATCTGAGTTTACTTTAACAGCTCCTAATTTTGGTAATGCCTTTGTTACTTTACCGCCAGAATTTTTTACAGTTTCTAAATAGTTTGATGGGAGGCTCGACTCTGACTTAAAGACAACTATGTAGTCCTTGTCCACACCTTGGGCATGGGCAGCCCCTAAACTACCAATGAAAGCCCCAACACTCAAAGTGGCGGTTAAAGCACCTGCGATAAATTTCTTTTTCATACTCATCCCCCAATATTATGAAAATTTTCCAACAATTAGATTATAATTTTCATATAGTATTATCACAATGGGTGTATTTTGTTTAAACCTGTCATTACTTGGTTTATATAAAAAAACCTTTCGACACTTCTGCTCCGAACATTATTATTTTATTAAAGAGAACCCTATCCCAAGTGACACAACTTTAAGATTGCTTAATTTCTAGGTGGTATTCTACATAGTAATATTATCTTGAAAAAATCCTCCCTACTTTCGACAAGTTTCTCTCCTGAAAACAACCAAAAACGCTTATATCAAGGGGTTTATTAGCAATTCAATCAAACGTTTGTTTAGTAAAATTGAAGTTATCCAATCGATTGATTACAATTACATTACGTGCTGTTAATACTGCGTTTGCTCCTGTTTAGCAGGAAGAAAATTGTCTGCGAGGATTACGGTTACCAATTTACTTGGTATTAATTTTTATAGAAGGACTGATAAATGGAGATGGATAAACGAGATCTTGTCCAATATTTTATTGTAAATAAAGACCTGAAAATGTCGACGGGAAAAACAGCCGCACAAGTAGCGCATGCTGCAACTCTCAGTACGATTAACCTGATGTCTTCGCAATCCCCTTTTCAGGAAAGGCATGATGATTTTGTAGAATGGATACAGACTGGAATGAAGAAAATTGTTTTAAAGGGTAAGCAGGGCGAGCTTGAAAAGTTAGAAAAAAGAGGATTTTTTAGCATTCGAGATAGTGGTTTAACCGAAATCAAAGCAGGTTCTTTGACTGTGATTGCACTTCCACCGATGGAAAAATCTGAAGCGAAGGAAATCGTTGGACACTTAACTCTCCTTAAAAACTAAGGATTATGCCACTTGATATTCCCACCGATTATTACGTGCAAATTAATATGGAAGGTTTTGAGGATATTGTCGATGCAGTTGGTGGTGTGACTGTTCAAAATGACCAATCTTCAACGGTATTTATGGCCATGGGAACCTCCTCAAAGGCGTAGGCATGGTTAATTTTATCTTCAAATCCTTTTCAAATAATTTCTGTTCGTGTGTCACGTGGGATGCTAAGCATTTTTACTGATTTGTCTTTGGAATTAACAGTAAGCACGATGAGGTCGTGTAAAGTGAACCTTGTAGCTTTCGGCAGTTGACAGTCCAAAGTAACGAAGGATTTGTCTTGATCTGTCTGGATTAATATTTGTCCTTCTTGTAGTATAGTTATATGCTTACTGACAACTAAGACTTAGGAGGATAAGATTTGTATAAATTAATCGCAATCGATATTGACGGAACGCTGATGAATGATCGAAAAGAAATAACGAAAGAGGTCAATGACGCCATTCAAGCTGCTAAAGCAAAAGGTGTGAAGGTGGTTATCTGTACAGGAAGACCGATCGTTGGTGTGCAATCTATTATTGAGGAATTAAAATTAAATGATGAAGATGAATATGTGATTACATTTAATGGAGCCCTTGTGCAAAATACTCACACCCAGGATGTAGAATCACAAATTACTTTAACCTATGAAAACTTAAAAGAAATTTACGAATTAGGCCAAAAGCTCAATTCACCGCTTCATTACTTTGATACAGAAAATCTATATACCCCTAATCGAAGGATAAGCAAGTACACTATTCATGAGGCACATATCAACCAAATTGATCTTCATTATCGGCCAATTGAGGAAGTACCAGAGGACATGCTTATTCCGAAAGTAATGTTTATTGATGAACCGGAACGTTTGGATACGATTATTGCAAACATCCCTGAATCATTCTGGGAAAAGTATACGTTTGTTAAAAGTACTCCATTCTTTCTAGAAATCCTAGACCCAAGTGTCAGCAAAGGGAATGCAGTAAAACTACTTGCCGAAAAACTTGGAATTAAGCAGGAAGAAGTAATCTGCATCGGCGATGGCGAAAATGATTTAAGTATGATTGAGTATGCTGGCTGTGGCGTGGCAATGGCCAATGCAGTATCTGTTGTAAAAGAAGTGGCTCAGTTCCATACGTTATCGAATAATGAACATGGTGTCGCTTATGCGATTGAAAAATTAGTCCTGGAGCCAGACGCCCGCTAAGCTCTAAAGGGAAAACAATTGCAATTTTAACAAAGACTTTACCTCTACGCATGGGGTAGAGTCTTATTTATTTTTGTAAACCTCGATTGATGTGAACTGTGTATTATTCGACAATAAATTTACTCAAAAACAGGTGAGAATCCCTTTTAAAAGGGTCGTTTGTTAAAGCGAACATATCTATAATAATTAATCTGTTGGAGAGCCATATATCAGGAAAGATTATAATATATCAGGAAAAATTAAAGTATTTCAGGAAGTTTTAATAGTTTATCAGGAAAACTAGAACTGTCGTCGGAGTGCTAACAAATGTTCAGCGGTAATTGGCTGGCCTTCTACTTTAAAAATTATTTTTCGGAATATTTTGGTGTAGTAGCGTTGTGAAGGAAGCTTCTAATTTCTTCAAATGAGATTCCAATCTCTTGAGCTTGTTTAATAAGTTCAATCCATTCATGATCTAGTTCTTTTTTACCGGAAATTGTGGTCACAATTTAACCTCCTAAAATATGAATAATGTTGGTATATACTCAGCCAATAAAGTCTAGTCTGTCGGACGTATTGTAGTCTAGAAGTGGTTCTCTTTAAAATGAATAGTGTTAAAGTACTATATTTATCCTACTACAAATGTTTTAAATATCGAACACAAAGTATGCCAAAAAGTTCGACAAAAGTTTGAATATTTTGTAAATAATAAAAAGCAACTGGTTAAATGATAAGGGGAGAACTAATAAAGCTGTAGAAGTTAATCGATTGTAGCCAGTTTAAGAGGTTTATTGTTGAATTTCTTTCTATAATGTGAATTTGGAAGATTTATATATTTATATTGGTTATCTATTAAAAGTATATAGGTTCTGCAAAACGAACGGGCTTCCAGAAGGGATTTGTCCTCAATGCAGGCTCTTGAGGACAAACCGAACGCGCAACCCAAAGGATTTGTCCTCAATCCGGCCTCTTGAGGACAAACCGAACGCGCAACCCAAAGGATTTGTCCTCAATGTGGGCTCTTGAGGACAAAACGAACGCATAGCCCAAAGGATACGTCCTCAACCCCAGGTCTTGAGGACAAACCGAACGCGCAACCCAAAGGATTCGTCCTCAACCCCAGGTCTTGAGGACAAATCAAACGCACCTGCCCGAGGATTTGTTCTTAATCAAAAGGGATAACTGGCACCTCTAAAAATGCAGAGCAAATTACCTCTTTTTAAATAAAAATTGGCCCGGATACTAAATCCGAACCCTGCCTCTGGTTTATAATTTTACAACTTCCAGGTATTTAAGCTGGTGCCCATCTAACTCAAGAACTCTAAAAATATGTCCTTCTGCTTCGATTTCAGAACCAACTATTGTATCGATGTTTTGAGACAAGAACCAGCCGCCAATTGTATCCACATCCTCATGTACAAGGCTTGTAGCTAACAGGTCGTTCACCTCATCAATAAGCAATTTGGCATCTAAAACATAGTGATTTTCCTTTAGCTTCCGTATTTCTGGGACCTCATCATCATCAAACTCATCTCTGATTTCTCCTACAATTTCCTCCAGTATATCTTCGACCGTTACAAGACCAGCTGTACCGCCATATTCATCCATCAGAATCGCCATATGGGTTCGTTCTTTTTGCATTTTAATCAGCAAGTCATGGATTGGGATGTTTTCGATTACTCGAATTACGGGTGTGATGAATTTTTTCAGATTGATATCTTCGTTGCGGTTCATTGTAATATTTTCTGTTAACAGTTCCTTGATATTGATAAATCCAAGGATATTATCTTTATCACCATCAATTACGGGATAGCGTGTGTAATTTTCTGATTGGATAACTTTTATTATATCTTGGAAGTGATCATCGATGGATATAGAAACGATTTCCGTTCGGGGTACCATAATTTCTTTCGCAATTCTTTCGTCAAACGCGAAAATGTTATTCATATAGTTCAATTCATTCTGGTTAATTTCACCGCTTTTATAACTTTCCGATAACAAAATCCTAAGTTCCTCCTCTGAGTGAGCCACTTCATGCTCAGAGGCAGGTTTTAAGCCGAAAAGTCCAACAAGAACACGGGCTGACCCGTTCAAAAACCAGATGAATGGATACATTAATTTATAAAACCAAATAATCGGTACGGCAAACAGAAGGGTAACGGCCTCTGCCTTTTGGATGGCAACCGTTTTGGGAGCCAGCTCTCCAATCACAACATGGAGAAAGGTGACCAATGCAAACGCAATACCAAAAGATAAAATATGGGTAAGTGATTCATTTAACTGAAAATACTCAAATAAAGGGTGCAATAGCTTTTCGACAGTGGGTTCACCAAGCCACCCTAATCCTAATGCTGTTATGGTGATTCCTAGTTGGCAGGCAGATAGGTACTCGTCCAAATGAGAAACCACTTTTTTAGCGGAAACAGCACCTTTTTTCCCTTCGGATATGAGCTGGTCAATTCGAGAAACACGGACTTTTACCATCGCAAATTCTGTCGCTACGAAAAAAGCTGTTAACGCAATGAGTAAAGCAATCAATAATAAGTTAATAGTTGTCAATAAGTAGTCTTACACAAAGTAAGACATACACCTCCTGTAATTATGTTCCGAACCATTTTGAAAAAAGCCGGTACACACTTTTATGCTTGAGGTATATAAAAGATTCATATTTTTTATAATAGATTTTTTCAATGGAAATTCTTAAAACAGTCTCTATCAGCTAGAAAGCCACCGACTGTTCCGAAACCATATTGAATAGTCCTTGTGTCCCACCCGTTTCCCTGCCCTCGGCCACTGGAAATAATGAGAATTTTTTGAAGGTTTAAGCTATAATGGTCATATCATTATATTTAACTTCTACTTAACGATCTTTCTGAAAGGGGTTACATAGTTGAAAAAGCTGCTTTTCATTTACTTATTGCTCATTGGTTTGTTTGTGTTATATATATATAACTATCAAGCAAAGAGTTCGGTGAAACGTGCATGGAATGATTATGAATTGGTCGGTAATATGGATGAAACGTACGTGATGGTAACGTTTATGGTTGGTATTGATTACTGGAAAAGAGCGTTAAAAGGTTTTGAGGATGCAGCAGAAGCGTTAAATGTTTCGATTGAATATCGGGGTGCAACGCAATATGATGTTCACGAGGAAATTACCGTACTGGAACAGGTTATTGCCAAAAATCCTGCGGGAATTGCAATCTCCACGATGGATCCTGAAAGGTTAAATCCTGTTATTGATAAAGCGGTTGAGGCTGGAATTCCGGTTGTCATGTTTGATGCAGACGCACCAGAAAGCAAGGCATATTCATTCCTAGGAACTGATAATTATAAAGCTGGCGTAGAGGCAGCTCACAAAATAGCGGAACTTTTAAATAAAAAGGGAGAGGTTGGTGTCATTACACTCCCCCATCAGTTAAACCACCAGGAACGGACACAAGGTTTTCAGGACACGATTTTTATGGAATATCCGGAAATGAAGGTCGTCTCTATCAAAGATGGTAGGGGAGATCCGGTGTTATCAAAAGAGATGGCTGAAACAATGATTACCGAAAATCCTAATCTAGCAGGAATCTTTGTGACAGAGGCAAATGGTGGAGTGGGAGTCGGACAAACGATCATGAAGAATAACCTCCAAGATTCGATTAAAATTATCAGTTTTGATACAGATAAAGGAACCTTAGATATGATTAAAGATGGTGTTATCTCTGCCTCAATCGCACAGGGGACATGGGAAATGGGGTACTGGTCCATGCAATTTTTATTTCACCTGCAGCATGGTATTTTTGAACAAAATCATAAAAATGAACCATTACCTCGTTATGTAGATACGGGTGTAACAATTGTGACGAAAGAAAATGTTCAATCCTATTATCCGCAATAAACTTCTTAGAATGGATTGGTTCTATTGAAAAATCTTATACAAATAAATAATTTACCCATTCGATATAAGCTAATCTCTCATTTTTTAATCATTAGTATCATTCCGATTATTTGTTTAGGGCTATTAATTAATTGGACAGTTGAACGTATCGTTGAAGAGCAGGTTAATAAGGATACGCTGCAGTTGATAAGTAAAGTGGACGAAGCACTTGAATTTTACTTGAACAACATGCAACGGGTCACCTACTTTATTTCCTATAATGAAAGCATGCAAGATTTTTTCCATAATGATAGTCAACAGACAGGTCAAAACAAAACCAATGAATATGAAATACAACGCTACCTCCGTAATTTTACAACTTTATTACCAGAAGTAGCTGGTGTTTTAGTAGTGAACAGCTCAGGGGAATATGTAAGTAATGAACTTTATGCTCCGTCTACAAAGGATTTAACAGAAGAATCTTGGTATAAAGAAGCGGTAGAAAATAAAGGGATTTTTAAAATCATTGGCCAACCGAAAGATCGTCATATCTCATCGTTGGTAAACTACAAAAACGATGAAGTTGTGTCGGCAGTTCGTGCAGTCATTGACCCGATCTCTCAGGAAGTAGTAGGGGTCATTTTAATAGATTTAAAGGTAAGGACGGTTGCAGAAACATTGGTAGATGTTCGATTGGGAAAAACAGGTTATTTGACTGTTGTCGATGAACAGAACAGACCAATTTATCAGCCTAAAGATCCTTTAGTCGACACAATCCCGAATGAATGGTTGGAAGGAAAAAAGTCAGGTGCGTTTTCAAAAGAAGTCGATTCACAGAAGTTGCAATTCATTTACCAAAAGTCGCCCTATTCAAACTGGACCATCATTGGTGTCTTTCCAACAGAGGAAACCATCTATGAAATCAGTGAAATCCAATTTTATTTAGTTGTTTTTGTGTTTATCATTCTTTTGTTTGGTATACCGTTATCTTATTTTTTAGCCAATTCGATTTCAAAACCGATTGGACAATTAATGAAGTTTATGCGTAAAGCAGAAGGTGGAGAGCTCGGAGTCCGTTATATCGAAAAACGAGATGATGAAATCGGTATGCTTGGTCGAAGCTTTAATAAAATGCTGAAACAAATCAATGAGTTACTGCGTCTAACGGAGCGACATGAAAGACAGAAGCGAGAAGCAGAGTTTCGAAGTTTACAAGCTAATATCAACCCCCATTTTCTCTATAATACGCTAGATACCATTCAATGGATGGCGAGAAAACAAAAAGCCACTGATATCGCAGAAGTCGTTGAATCCTTAGCTAAATTGTTCCGGATAGGGTTAAGCAAAGGAAGAGATATCATCACGCTCGATAAGGAAATCGAACATATCGAAAGCTATTTAAGGATCCAAAAAACAAGGTATGGTGAAAAACTTCAGTATCAGATTGAGGTAGACGAAAATAGCAGCTCGTTATATGTTCTAAAATTTATTTTGCAGCCTCTGATTGAAAATGCGATCTATCACGGAATTAAAGAGCGGCGAGGTCCCGGTCAAATTACATTGAGCGCATATGAAAAGAACGGAAAATTAGTGCTTGTTCTTCAAGATAACGGTGTCGGGATGTCTGAATCACGTCTTCAAGAAATCCGTGCAGCTCTCAAGGATGCTGTTAGAAGAACGGAAAATCAAGGCGAATCGAACAGTAAAAATGGATATGGAATCTTAAATGTTCAAGCACGAATCGTCCTAGCATTCGGTGAACAATACGGGATTACGATAGAAAGTACAGAAAAGGTTGGCACGACAATTGAAATGCTTTTACCTATTTTGGATGAAGATATTGGATGGGAAGAGGAGTGGAAATTGAATGCGTAAATGGAAGGTATTAATCGCTGATGACGAATTTATTATTCGTGATGGCATCCATTCTTCTGTTGATTGGGAGAAATATAATATGGAAGTGGTTGGTGAAGCAGAGGATGGAGAGGAAGCAGTTGAAATAGCAATCAATCATCAGATTGATATTTTACTCATTGATTTAAATATGCCAATCATGAGCGGTCTTGAGGCTATGAAACAGATCAGAGAACATTTGCCAACCTGTAAAATGGTGGTGATATCGGGTTATGATGAATTTCGTTATGCACAGGAAGCACTTCGTTTGAAGGTGGAAGATTACCTATTAAAACCCGTGAATCCTGAAAAGCTAGAAGCCATCATCATGGAGCTGCAACGGAAACTAGATGTAGAAGGTAATCAGAAAGAATACTTAAAACAAGCCACCAACCAATTTAAGAGGAACCAGACACATCTCCAAGAAAGATTTTTTCAAGATTGGACGGAAGGGCAGTTAGCGAACGAAGAAATAAAAGAGCAATTACAATTTTTACACTTGCCCGTAACAGCACCGATTCAATTTATCGTAATTAAATGGCCTGATTATCATTTGAATCAAACGTTTATGCAAGAAACTGACAGGCAATTATACTTATTTGCAATCGAGAATATTGCAAAAGAAATGATCGACACAAAAGAGGCGGTAGTCTTTTGGGACAGAGCGTATTTGCTAAATATATGCTTATGGGAGCCAATCAGTCGGGACCAAATGTCAAAAATTGAAGATCTCGTTCAACGTTATTTTACTATCAGAATCTATTATCATATGGAAGATATAAAGGAGCTAGACTTCATTCATTTATATAAGGTCTATGATCGATGTAAAAGAGAAGTAGATAAGCAAATAAAAGTTTCTCCTATCGTTAAACAAGCGCTTGCCTATATCAAACAGCATTATCAGGATTCCTCCCTTACACTAGAAAGGGTAGCTGAGGAATTACATATTACAACAGTCTATTTAAGTCGTATGATGAAACACGAACTAGGTATTTCCTACGTTGGCCTGTTAACCCAAATGCGAATCAACAAAGCGGTTGATTTATTGAAAACTTCGGAACTATCCATTCGTGATATAGCTGAAGCTGTCGGGTATGATTCCCAACACTATTTTAGTACTACTTTTAAAAAAATAGTCGGCGTATCTCCGATGCAATTTAAAAATTGATCGACACCATTCACAAATGCACTTTCAGCAGAAGGTGCATTTTTTATATAGGCGGCTAAATTCTAGAGCTGTCTAACACTTGAATAGTAAATATTAAAAATAGTTTAAATTTTTGAAAAAAGTGTTTAAATTTATGTAAAGCCTTACATAAGAGAAAAATGCTATTTTATTAATAGTCAGACAATAGAGGGTGAGAGGGGATACAATTATGAAGAAATTTAGTTTTTTAGCACTAATCGTAAGTTTGATCTTTATGTTAGTGGCATGTAGTGGAAATGACAAATCTTCAGGATCTGAGAAAGGCTCTAAGGAAGAACTAATTGGGATTGCCATGCCTACGAAATCATCTCAACGATGGGTAGATGATGGGAACAATATGGTGAAGAAATTTGAAGAACTTGGTTACAAAACAGATTTACAGTATGCAGAAGACGATGTTGATAAACAAATCGAACAAATTGAAAATATGATTGTAAAAGGCGCAAAAGTTCTAGTCGTGGCATCAATTGATGGTACGGCATTAACGAATGTATTAGACAAAGCAGCTGAACAAGACATTCAAGTAATTGCGTATGACCGCTTGATTATGGAAACACCAAATGTAAGCTATTATGCAACATTCGATAACTTCCAGGTAGGTGTGTTACAGGCTGCTTATATTGAAGAAGCACTTAAACTTAAGGAAGAAGCTGGACCATTTAATATTGAATTTTTTGGTGGATCACCAGATGACAATAATTCTTATTTCTTCTGGGATGGTGCGATCTCTGTTCTTAAACCATATATCGATAGCGGAAAATTAGTTGTCCAAAGTGGACAAGCAGACTTCCAACAAGCTGCAACAATGCGCTGGGATGGAAATACAGCGAAATCTCGTATGGAAAACATCTTAAGTAAAGCATATTCAGGTTCTGAAAAGGTAGATGCTGTCTTATCACCATATGATGGAATCAGCCGTGGAGTTATTCAAGCATTAAAAGGAGTAGGTTATGGTTCTGCTGATCTTCCACTTCCAATTGTAACTGGACAAGATGCAGAGTCTGCTTCTGTTAAATCGATTATTGCAGAAGAACAAACACAAACAGTATTCAAAGATACACGTGATCTTGCTGCTATTGTAGTAAAAATGACTGAAGCTATTCTAGCTGGTGAGAAAGCAGAAGTGAATGATACTGAAACGTACGATAATGGTAAAAAGGTTATTCCTTCTTACTTAGTTGACCCTGTATCAGTAGACATCAACAATTACAAAGAATTGTTAATTGATAGCGGATATTATTCAGAAGACGACTTAAAATAAGAAACTTGATTTAGTGGTGATTTCGATCACCACTAAATTACTTCATTCGTGATACTTAACGAGGTGGTGAGGATATGCCTGATTATATTTTAGAAATGCGTAACATCACAAAAACATTTCCAGGGGTTAAAGCTTTAGATAACGTAAATTTAAAGGTTGAAAAGGGCGAAATTCACGCACTAGTGGGTGAAAATGGTGCTGGAAAATCAACATTGATGAAAGTATTAAGTGGTGTTTACCCAAGTGGCTCCTATGAGGGTAGTATTTATTTTGAAGGCGAAGAATGTCACTTTAAAGATATTAAGCAAAGTGAACAAATAGGCATTGTTATCATTCATCAAGAATTGGCATTAAGCCCTTTCTTATCAATTGCTGAAAATATCTTTCTTGGAAATGAAAGACAATCAAACAGTATTATCAATTGGCCTGATACGTTTTTAGAAGCAAGAAAACTATTAGAACAAGTTGGGTTGAAAGAATCTCCGAACACAGCAGTTATGGATATTGGAGTTGGAAAACAACAGCTTGTTGAAATTGCAAAAGCTTTATCAAAAAATGTAAAACTATTAATTCTTGACGAACCGACAGCGGCGCTTAATGAAACAGATAGTGAAAATCTATTGAAGCTCCTGCTTGAACTGAAAAAACAAGGAATTACCTCCATTCTAATTTCACATAAATTAAATGAAGTATCTAGTATTTCGGATAATATCACGATTTTACGAGATGGACAAACCATTGAAACGTTCGAGGCTAAGGGTGGAAAGGCGACTGAGGAACGTATTATTAAAGGAATGGTAGGTCGTGAGTTGACAAGCCGATATCCAGAGCGGGTACCTAACATCGGGGAAAAGATTTTTGAAATAGAAAATTGGAATGTGTATCATCCTTTACAACGTGACCGAAAAGTCATTGACAATGTGAACATTCATATTCGACGTGGAGAAATTGTCGGATTAGCAGGCCTAATGGGAGCAGGTAGAACCGAGCTTGCGATGAGTATTTTCGGTAAAACCTATGGGAAAAAAATTACGGGTTTACTGTACAAAAATGGAGAAGAAATCCAAACAAATACGGTAAGTGAAGCGATTGAGCATGGAATTGCTTATGTTTCAGAAGACCGGAAAACATATGGATTAAATTTAATCGATGATATCAAACGGAATATAACGCTATCTAATCTCAAGCGAGTTTCGAAAAATTCGGTCATCGATGAAAATGAAGAATTCCGGGAAGCGCAGCTTTTACGGGAAAGATTAAACATTAAAACACCAACATTGGCTCAACTCGCTGGTAATTTAAGCGGTGGTAATCAGCAAAAAATTGTATTAAGCAAGTGGATTTTTACGGAGCCAGACATTTTAATTTTGGACGAACCTACTCGTGGAATCGATGTAGGAGCAAAGTTTGAAATTTACTCACTCATACATGAACTTGCGGCTGAAGGAATGGGTGTACTTGTCATCTCATCAGAACTACCTGAAGTGTTAGGACTTTCAGACCGTATTTATGTCATGAATGAAGGTCGTATAACGGGTGAACTTGATCGTGCAGAGGCGAATCAAGAGAGCGTGATGCGTTATATGACAGGAGCAGGAGGGACTAAACGTGCAAACACTAACTAATTTATTTCGCAACAATATCCGTGAATATGGAATGATCATTGCACTGGTGTTCATTGCTGGATTATTTTGGATCCTAACAGATGGTATTTCATTTAGTTCATTAAACTTAACCAACCTAATCCTCCAAAATGGATTTATCCTTGTATTGGCGATTGGAATGGTCTTAGTTATTATTACGGGACATATCGATTTATCCGTTGGTTCTGTCGTAGCAATCGTCGGTGCCATTGCCGGCGTAATGATGATCAATCATAATGTGCCAGTATGGTTAGCTATTATTTTATCCCTTGTTGTTGGTGCGGTAATCGGGGTTTGGCAAGGGTTTTGGATTGCATATATGGGGCTGCCATCCTTTATTGTTACACTAGCAAGTATGTTAATTTTCCGAGGATTAACCTTATACCTATTGGATGGAAAATCCCTTGCGCCTTTTCCAGATTCATTCGGAATGCTAAGTGGAGGGTTTTTACCTGCTATTGGGTCAGGGGAATTACACTTACTAACCATCATATTGTCTATTACTCTATCATTAATCCTAATTTATATGGAATTTAAGAATCGTAAAGACCAGTTATCCTATAGTCAAGAGGTTAGTCCTTTATGGCTTCCTTTAACAAAACTAGCATTGCTCGTCGTAGTTATTAACTGGTTTGCGTATCAATTGGCGTTAAATAAGGGTATTCCAACAGTGTTAATCATTGTAATTATTCTCATCGTCATCTACACCTTCATCATGAAGAATACGATTATGGGTCGTCACATTTATGCAACGGGGGGTAACAAGAAAGCGGCTGATCTATCTGGGGTTAAAACAAAACGTGTTGTATTCTGGGTATTCGTTAACAACGGTATCATCGCAGCATTGGCTGGATTAATGTTTGCATCCCGTCTTAACTCTGCAACACCTGCAGCTGGTAACATGCTTGAACTAGATGCAATCGCTTCGGTATTTATCGGTGGTGCGTCAATGGCTGGTGGTGTTGGAACTGTCATTGGAGCAATTGTTGGTGGACTTGTCATGGGAATCATGAATAACGGCATGTCCCTAATTGGTGTAGGTATTGACTGGCAACAAGCAATCAAGGGGCTAGTTCTTTTACTCGCAGTAGGCTTCGATATCTACAACAAAAACAGAGCAGGAAAATAGTGGGGCAAAGGGAAGGTAGGTTCTGTACCAGAAAAAATAGCAGTGGGACAATGGAGATGTCCCTCTTTGTATTATGTATCTCTGAATCTAGTAGTGCTGAATAGATCGCTTGTGCAGAGTAGAGTTTTATGAGTTGTGCCTATTATATATATTTATATTAGATTAAGTTGAACTCAGGAGGAAGGCATAATATGTGGGGGAAAATAAAAAAAACAGTTGTATGGTTATTAATTGTTTTATTACTGGCAGGTAATGGGAATCAAAATACTGTTAACGCAGCGGAAGAAGATTATTCAATTAGTTCGCCTGAAACTTTTATCTATAAAACAGATTTAAGTGATAATAAACGTCGTCAATTATTTAATGATAATTGGAAGTTTTTTTATGGTGAACAAAGTAATGCTCAGTTGAATGCATATGATGATTCAAAATGGGATGATGTGCAATTGCCACATGATTACAGTTTGAGTCTATCTTATAGCCAAGCAGGTGAAGCAGAGAGTGGTTATAAGCTTGGTGGTATTGGATGGTACCGTAAGTCATTTACACTGGGTGAAGCCAGTAAAGACAAGCGTGTTGTTGTTGAGTTTGGTGGCGTTTACATGAATGCAAGTGTGTATATTAATGGACATAAATTGGGTGACCATCCAAATGGATATACACCATTTTCATATGATTTAACTGACTATATCAATTACAATGGGGAAAACGTGCTTGCGGTTCGTGTTAATCATAAGTTTCCATCAAGCCGTTGGTACTCAGGAAGTGGTATTTACCGTAATGTGCATCTAACAATAACAGATGATGTTCATGTTGATCATTATGGGGTTCAAGTATTAACCCCAAATCTTAAAAATCAAGTAGGTAAAGATGTTGATGTAGAGGTTAATGCTAAAATTTTGAATCAGTCCTCTGAAGATGTGAATGCAGTTGTCAAACAAAGCATTCGTAAAAAAGGTTCAGAAGATAGAATCGTTAGTGAACAAAGTGGCTTATTAAACATAAAGGCGAATAGCTCAGTATCATCAAGTGTTCCTTTGAAAATAAATAAACCAACACTTTGGTCTTTATCTAATCCGCAACTTTATGAAATTGTTACAGAAGTGGTAGTCGATGATAAGGTTATTGATGAATATGTAACGGACTATGGTTTTAGAACGTTTGAATTTACAACAGATACAGGGTTTTATTTAAATGGAGAAGCCGTTAAATTAAAAGGTGTAAGTATGCACTCTGATCAAGGTGCATTGGGTACAGCAGCGCATGTTCGCGCGATGGAACGCCAAGTCGAAATCTTGTTAGATATGGGTGTCAATGCAATCCGTGTTACACACAACCCTGCAGCTGATGAACTCATTGAAATTGCAAATCGAAAAGGTGTGCTCATCATTGATGAAGCATTTGATACTTGGATAAGCAGCAAAAATGGTAACTCCAATGATTATGCTGCATGGTTTAAAAAATCGGTTGGTGATAATCCATTATTGGGTGCAACTGCAGATATTACATGGGCAGAATTTGACATTAAGACCATGGTTCGCCGCGGTATAAATGCACCATCCATCATTAGCTGGTCAACAGGTAATGAAGTGATGGAAGGTAATAGTGGTCCATATACTGAATATCCAACTATTTTAGGGCAATTAGCAACATGGGTTGCAGAAGTTGATCAAACTCGTCCAGCTACGATTGGTGACAACAAACTGAAAGCAAACTGGAATGAGGCAATAAGCTTTGGTAACAAATTGACACAACTTGGTGGCACTGTTGGTTTTAACTATGCAAATGGAAATCAATTTGACCAATTTCATAAAAATTACCCAGAGTGGAAAATGTATGGTGGAGAAACAGCCTCATCCATCAACAGTCGTGGAGTGTATAAACCTTCAAATTATGATAAGCACTTAACATCTTATGATGAGTCAACTGTAGGATGGGGTAAGCTTTCAGCGGATTCATGGTATACAATTATTACCCGTGACTTTATGGCGGGAGAATTTGTTTGGACTGGTTTTGACTATCTTGGAGAACCGACACCTTGGAATAACGTGGGTTCAGGTGCCACAGGAGGTTGGCCTTCACCAAAATCAAGCTATTTTGGTATTGTTGATACAGCAGGTCTTCCAAAGGATCGATTCTATTTCTATCAATCACAATGGAATGATAAAGTAAACACGCTTCATATCCTTCCAGCTTGGAAAAGAGATATGGTTAATATCGATACTAATGGGAATGTCCGTGTTGATGTGTATAGTGATGCAAGAAGTGTTGAATTATTCTTTAAAAATGCCCAAGGGGAAGAAAAATCGCTGGGCAAGAAAACATTCACACAATACACGACAGATGCAGGGCATACGTATCAGGTATATGAGGGTAGTGATAAAAAGGCTCAAGATTTCAGAAATCTCTATCTAACATGGAATGTTCCTTATGCAGATGGAACGGTCTATGCTAAGGCCTATGATGAAAATGGCAATGTGATCACTGATACACAAGGCCGTGACAGTGTGACTACATTTAAAGAGGCATCTGAACTAACGCTTAAAGCAGATCGCGAATCGATTGTGGCTAATGGACGTGACTTGTCCTATATTACTATTGATGTTATCGATGAAAATGGTGATATTGTTGAGGACGCTTCAAACTTAATGAATGTAAGTGTAAGTGGTGATGGGGAACTGATGGCGCTTGACAATGGTGACCAGGTGGATCATGAACCATATGATAGTGGCAAACGTAAAGCATTTAACGGAAAACTGGTTGCTATTGTAAAATCAACAACGGCTGCAGGAACAATGACACTTCATGTAGAATCTGATGGAATCAAAGGTCAAAGTCTAACCATTACAACCACACCTAATCCTGAAGTATCAACAGAAAAACATGTCATAGGGTATACAATGCCTAAAAATTACTATGTGAAATTAGGATACCAACCAAAACTTGTATCAGAAACAAAGATACTTTTTAGTGATGGAACGGAAGAAACTCATCCAATTACATGGGATATTGAAGAAAACATGTTTGATAAACCTGGAACTGTTAATGTTGTAGGTCATGTCGATCAGCTTAATCTTCGTGTCTTAACGAATGTTACAGTAATTGAATCAGTAGGTGCACTACTAAACTACTCACTAGCCGCTGCAACAGGGGTTGACAATGTGAACCTGCCAGCAAGTAGACCGCTTGTTTTAGAGAACGGTGATGTTTTAAAAACTGAATTCCCAGTAGAATGGGAAACTCAAGATGCTGAAAACTATAAAAAGCCAGGACTTGTAACCATTAAAGGAACTTCAACCGTGTTTGGTGAAGCAATTCCTGTAACGGCGTCCGTTCGCGTTAATGATGCAGAGGTTACGTTAGGTGATAATATAGCAGGTAATAAATTGACATTAACACAAGATATATCAACAGAATTGCAATCTGATAGTTTGGAAGCCATTATCGATGGTAAAACAGGATTCAAAACGGTTCAATCAGGACCAAATCCTTCTGTTTGGACAAACTATGATATGGCTCAAACAGGACATAACAAAGCAGAAATTATTTTCACCTATGCAACGGCACAATTCTTAGGATCTGCAGACTTATACTTCTATCAAGATGCTTGGGCTGCGCGTTTACCTGAAAATGTAGAACTATATTGGTCCAATGAAGGTACAGAGGGCGCAAACTGGACAAAGTTAGAAAACGTAAAAGAAACACGTGGAGAAACATCAGCAGGTACGCCGAATATTACGAAAATAAATTATCGTTTCAATGGTGTTCCAGCTGTTGCATTTAAGATTGTCTTAACAAGTAATCCTGGAACCAATAGTGCTGGTAAGAAATTAGCGGTCGGACTTTCAGAGGTAGAATTACGTGTTGAACATAGTTCGCTTAAAGTAAATGCCGAAGCAACACTCAATAATTTACTACTCAATGGTAACAGTGTCTCACCTAAAGAACTTAAAGATAAAGTGATTAACACTGAATACCAAAAAGCAGTTGTTGAAGCAGGAAGTGATAAAAACGTTGCAGTAACAGTACTGAAACCATACAAAAATGTAATTCGCATTATTACAGAATCAGAAGATCACTTAACCAGAGAAATTTATACGGTTAATTTAGATCAACCTGCACCTGATATGAATTTACCAGCAGATGATGATTCCCGAGACTATCCATATGGAAAAACTACGGCAACTGCAGGAGCTTACCACAAGAATCACGCAACAGAAGGTGACCCTAATTTTGCTGTGGATAACAAAACATCTACAATATTCCATACTCCATGGGGTGGGACAGATAAATCAAACTTCTGGATTACCTTGGAAATGGAAGAAGTAACAGAAATTGATGCACTCCGTTATTTATCACGTAGTGGCAATAGTAACGGTATTGTAAATGAGTATAAAGTTGAAATTTCTTTAGATAATGAAACATGGGAAGAGGTATCAGTTGGTAATTGGTCAAGTAAAACGGATACATGGTCGATTGCAACATTCGACGAACCAAAAGAAGCCAAATTCGTACGACTCACAGCCCTGTCATCCTACGGTGATGGAGGTCAAGCTAATCGATTTATGACAGCAAAAGAAATTAGGCTTCGTCAAGCAGCTGCTGCAAAAGAATCATTAGAAAGTGCAGAAGTTACACTTGATCAAGATTCATTTTCATATGATGGAAATGAAAAAACTCCTAAAGCAACTGTTACTTTAGATTCTACCGTACTTGAAGAAGGCATCGACTATCGCGTAACATATGAAAATAACGTTGAGGCCGGTGAAGCTAAAATCGTCATTACGGGTATTGCAAAATACGAAGGTACCCTAGAAAAAATATTTACAATCCTAGACAAAACTAAATTAGAATCCTTGATCACGGAAGCTAAGCAGCTTAATCCAAAGGATTACTCAGAAGACTCATTTAAGACTTTAAATCAAGCAATTAGAACAGCAGAAGAAGCATTAGAAAAGGCTACAACACAAGCAGAACTGGATGAAGCACTTGCTAATTTAGAAGGAGCCATTGAGAATCTTGAAACTATTGAAACTGTGGTAGCTTCTGCAGTGGTCAACGAGTTGATAGGAAATCAGAATGAATTGGTCATCACCATCGAAGAAGTCTATGCAGACGGTAAGGGAAGCGGGAAATTTACTGAGACCATTCTTATCAAAAATAATGCTGAGGGAATTTACCGAGTAGGACGTTATGATGTATTCGTCAATACGAAAGGCAATACCAAGATTGTTGAAATCTATATCATCGAATAGCAAAAAATCGGTTCAACCTTAGGGTTGAGCCGTTTTTTGTGCGCTTGGCAGCGCATTGGACTAACTGTAGCTTTGGAATAAAGTTTGATTAAAAACTTCTTACAAATTCGCATTCTATGGTAAACCAAAAAATCCATTTTGAAAAAAAGATTGATCAAAATGGATTCTTTCTTTGAGATTGGCTGTTCAGTTTTTATAAAAAGGCTCTGTTATTATTCATTGTTGATTTTCGAGTAGTGTTGAAAATTCATAGGCGGAGAATTTCCGGCTATTGTTATAGAGGAAGCTTAAGAAGCAGATATAAGCGGAGATATTCCAGTTAACTGACTTAAAAAGGACAAAATTCAAGGATTTGGATACAATAAGCGGAAAAACTCCGCTTATTATTAAGGAAATATGGGTATTTCCAAATTTAATCGGAATTTCTCCGCTTATTGGGATTCAGGAATCAGATTGACCACTCCTGAACTAGTCCTGACAATATTCTCTAATCAATCTGGCCGCATAGGTCTGGCTGATTTGCAGATCCTTGGCCACGCGCCTAGAGCTTTTATTCACTTTATAGGATTTACGAACCATCTCTTTTTTTGCCAATTCGACGGCCTCATTAAGGGTAGCAGGAGCAGTATTTTCAATTTGGGCCAGTCCTTGGTTATAAATGCCTTCGGGCAGGTCATCAATACCGATGACATCATTGCTGACAATGACAAGCTTTTCTATTAGGTTTTCTAATTGTCTTATATTTCCGGGCCATGAATAATGGGTAAGCCAATCGAGGCAATCTTTAGAAATTAATTTATTCATTTCAAGGATTCGATTAAATTTGTATAAGAAATTATAGATGAGCGGGACTATATCTTCTTGCCTTTCCCGAAGCGGAGGCATTTTGATATCCACTACGTTCAGCCGATAATATAAATCTTCTCTAAACATTTTGTTTGTTACCATTTTGTTTAAATCTTTATTGGTCGCGGCAATAATTCGGATATCGACTGATTTTTCTTTATTGCCGCCAATGGGAATGAATTTTTTCTCCTGAATAACTTGCAATATTTTAGCCTGAAGAGGCATAGGCATGTCCCCAATTTCATCAAGAAACACCGTACCCCCATCTGCGGATTCCAGTATCCCTTTTTTACCGGAACGGTTTGCATTCGTGAAAGAACCAGGTGTATAGCCAAAAAGTTCGGACTCCATTAATTCAGCAGGGATTGCAGCACAATTGATGGTTAAAAAGGGGCCGTTCCTTCTAGTTCCGTTTTCATGAATATATTGGGCTAACATGCTTTTACCTGTTCCGGACTCACCGAGAATTAATATAGTAGAGTTTGCAGCTGCCACCTTCTTGGCAAACTTCAGCACATTTTTCACCTTTTCATTATTTGTAATAATGCTGCTGCCAAATGGATCTTCAGGTTCTTTACTATTTTTTGAATCCGTTTCTTTTACTTTCAGCATTTTGTAACTTTGTAATTCCCTTGCGGTCGTTACGATTAATTCCACTTCTTTTTGATCATTTAAGATAGGTACAACAGAGGTGAGCAGTTCCGCACCGAGGATGGTAGTTTGTTTAATCGTAATGGGCTCTTTTCTTTCCAAAACATCGGGGAAAATGGAGGGATACCAATAGCCTTTATCTGCAAATTCCATGCTCGTTTTCCCTATAACGTCTTCCTTATTTAACCCATAATGCTTTTTACAGGCATCATTCACATAGATAATTTTCTTATCCTTATTTAATACAAAGATTTCGTCAGAAGAATAATCTAAGATTTTTATAAGCGCTTCCATATTTAAATCTAAATCGGTTAGAAAATTGGATAATGTCATGAAGGAACCTCCCGAAAATCATATTCTGAGTTCAATGGAACTCAGAGTGAGTTTGACTGTATTCAGAAAAGTGTTAAAATAGGCAAAAGTGTGATTATAATCACATCCACTCTAATAGTAGTCGAAATATTTTGAATTGTAAATAGCCGGAAAAGTGGCGGAAATAGGAATATCTCCTTGGGAAAGTCAGCCGGTGAACACAAATGAACTCACTTCCTCTTTTTAAAATCCTATTAATCTCGGCTTTTTAGTTAAAAAGATAGTTGGCACGAAATTTGCATTTAATAAAATATGAAAAGTACTTTAAAGGATTTGAATGACAAAAGGAGGAACAACAAATGAAACCGTTAACAGGGAATACCCTGGAGCACACTCTCCCGTACGAAAATTATGTGAATCCGCAAATATTTGAAGAGGAAAAGAAAAAAATCTTTCAAGACAGCTGGGTTTTAGCTGGACACACAAGCCAGGTGGAAAAACCGGGGGATTTTTTTACTTTTGATATAGCAGATCAGCCATTAATCATTAGCAGGGATAAAAACAATGAATTGAATGCCTTTTACAACATTTGCCCGCATAGAGGAACCAAAGTGGAAAAAAACGAGTGTGGAAATAAAAAGGTTTTCACTTGCACCTATCACGGCTGGACATTCCACATGAACGGGAAATTAAATAGGGCGCCAAACTTCGATACAAAAGAATTAGGAAACCATAGCTGTATGCCACAAGTAAAGCTTGAAGTATTCCAGTCCATGATCTTCATAAATTTGAACCCAGAAGCAAGACCAATGGAAGAAACGTACGGAGAATTTATGGCCAATCTGGAAAGATACACTTTCTTGGAGTCTTTGAAAAAGGTTCGGGTAAACCAAAGGGTCATTGAAGCTAACTGGAAAGCGGTTATTGATAATTATCTTGAGTGTGATCATTGTAAGATTGCCCATCCTGAATTTTCAAAAACATTCGATATGAAAAATTACCACATCGATTTACATGGCAATTTCTCATGCCAATATTCAGAGTTAACCAATAAATCGAATGAACAACAAGAAGATCACGCCAATTTCTATTGGGTATGGCCCAACTTGATGGTGAGCATTTATCCTGGAAAAGAAGGCAATATGACGATAAGTCAAATCTTACCGCTGACACCGGATAAATCACTTGCCATCTATAGCTACTACTTTAAATCGGATAAAATTAGCGAAGAGCAAGAGGAACTGATTCGTTTTGTCGATCAGGTAAGATTAGAGGATTTCGACCTTGTAGAGTTATTGCAAAAAGGTTTCCATACGAATGCCTTCAAGCATGGAGTGTATTCACCGACTGAGTATGCACTAAAATTTTTTCACAACCTTTATGAAGAAGCTATGAACGTGAAAGAAGGAATGCTATAGCGTACCCCTTCGTGTATATGAAAATAGATTTATATAGAAATATATTACTAGACATATTTGGAGGATTAAAATGAATAATCAAACAGAATTCACAGCCGTTGCAGAACCCAATGTTAAAGGTTACCAAACAGAATTCACCGTTGCGGATGCCATTGTAAAAGAACTCCTGCAAGCAGGAGTGGAAGCAGTATTTGGAATCGTTAGTATTCACAATATGCCAATTTATGATGCGATCCTTAGGGATGGAAACATCCGGACCGTTACTGCCCGTGGTGAAAGCGGAGCAGTCAACATGGCTGACGCCTATGCCCGTGCTACAGGAAAATTGGGTGTTGTCATCACAAGTACAGGTTCTGGTGCAGGGAACGGTGCAGGTTCATTGTCAGAAGCATGGAACTCAAGCACGCCAGTTTTGCACATTACTGGGGAAGCGGATTCTAATTATATTGGAACGGATCAACGTTATATCCACGAGGCGAAAGACCAGTTAAAAATGATGGAGGGAGTCAACAAAGCAGCTTATTTGTTGAAGCGTCCAAAGCAAATCATTCCGTTTATGCGTAAAGCGATCAAAGAAGCGCTGACGGTACCAACAGGTCCGGTAACTGTTTCCATTCCAACGAATTTCCAGGCACAGATTATTCCTAACAATCATTTGATTGAAATGGAAGCGCTTCAAAATCAGGAGGTAAAACTCAATGTTCCTGCTGATGTTGTTGAAAGGATTGCTTTAGCAAAAAGACCCATCATATGGGCAGGCAATGGGGTAATTGCATCAGGTGCATCAGAGGAACTGAAAAAGCTGGTAGATAAAATTCAGCCTGCGGTTGTTACAAGTGAATCCGGAAAAGGGTCTATCCCTGAAAACCACCCGCTTTGCATCGGTAACTTTGCGTTTTTCCCTCAAGTGGAGGCACTATTAAACAAGTCGGATTTACTTATTAGTGTTGGGGTCCGTTTCCGTGGTAGTGAAACGAATGGATGGACACTTCCGGTACCGGAAAATCACATCAATATTGATTTGAACCCGAATGCCTTTAATCGTAACTTTGATACATTGTATACACTGAACGGAGATGCCAAGGCAGTCTTACAAGAGATTAATCGTCTTTTGGCCAATAAGGATATCCATCCTGATGCAGATTATGTTGATGAAGTGAAGTCAGTCCGTCAGGCTGTACGTGATGACCTTCGAAGCCAAATTGGGCCTTATGGTGAAGTGGCGGATATTATGCGTGAACATCTGCCTGAGAATACAGTTTTGGTGACGGACGTAACGATTCCTGGATACACGTGGGGGAATAAATTGTTCGATATTTATGAACCAAGAGACTACCTCTACATGACAGGCGGCGGAATCGGACAAGGTTTGCCAATGGCGATTGGCGCCAAAATTGGTCAGCCGGAAAAGAAAGTCGTTCTTATTGCTGGTGATGGTGGATTCATGGTGAATTCAAGTGAGATGATCTCAGCAATTCAGGAGGATGCGCCGATTATCATTCTATTATTCGATGATGGTGGATATGGAATCTTACGATACTATCAAGAAGAAGCATATGGCCGGCGTATATCTGTAGACTTGAAAAACCCTGATTTCGTCATGCTGGCAAAATCAATGGGATTCGAATCCGAGAAAGTTCGCTGTGTTGAAGAGTTCAGAGCAGGATTAGCAAATGCAATCGTAAGCAAAAAGCCTTATATGGTTGTAGTAGATGTAGAGGCAGTTGGAGTATTGGAATACAAGGATTCGGACGAATACATTGCCTCTTTCCGTCCAAAACAGGGATAAGTTTTAGCTAATGAACCGCTCGCTCTTAAAGAGCCTATGTGTCTATTAAAAGTAAGATAGAATTGGTGGCCATATGAAGTAATATGGCCAGTAATTCACTATATAGCAATTATTATTCCGATGTAATGACTGGTTATATTCAGAAAACATAATCTGAAAAATAAGGACGGTAATGTTAAAGGTGAGGGATCTACTTAAACTTGAATTAGATAAAATAAAGTCAACGTTATGGGAAATCAGCGATCAGATGTACAGAAATCCTGAACTTGGCGACATGGAATTTGAATCCATGCAACTATTGACAAACTTTTTGTCTGTACACGATTTTCGGATTGAAACAGGATTGGTTGACCGGTCAACTTCTTTCAAAGCTGAATTTAAAGGTAAAAAAGCAGGTCCTACAATCGCCTTTTTAGCAGAATATGATGCTTTACCTGAAATTGGCCATGGGTGCGGACATAATTTGATCGGCACGATGAGTGTGGGCGCTGGTATTATTCTTAGCAAGCTGATAAGTGAAATAGGGGGAAGCGTTGTCGTATTAGGTACTCCGGCAGAGGAAACGAATGGTGCCAAAGTTCCAATGAGTCAAGAAGGAGTATTCGAAAGTGTAGATGTTGCGATGATTCTCCATCCTAATAATGTATCCGTTGCAAGTGGAACAACGTTGGCGATAGATGCCCTTCAATTCAAATATAAAGGAAAAGCATCGCATGCAGCGACGGCTCCTGAACATGGAATTAATGCACTTGATAGTGTTATCCAACTTTTTAATGGTATAAATGCACTTCGTGAGCATTTGCCGGCAGATGTTCGTGTGCACGGGATTATTTCTGAAGGTGGTCAAGTCCCGAATATTGTTCCAAATTTAGCCGTTGCTCAATTTTATATTAGAGCAAAACAACGTTCCACTTTAGATGAAGTTGTAAAAAAAGTGAAAAATATCGCAAATGGTGCTGCCCTTATGACGGGTTCCGAACTTGAAATATCAAATTATCAAATAAGCTATGATAATATGGTTACCAATCAAAATCTATCCCAAGCTTTCACTAAGAATTTAAAAGAAATCATCGATCAACCGATTCTAGCTTCTGAACATAGTAATGGATCTATGGACATGGGGAATGTAAGTCGTGTTGTACCTGCAATTCATCCCTTTATTGGATTGAATGATACAGAGTTAGTATTGCATACCCAGGAATTTGCTGATCGTACAGTTTCAGAAGAAGGCCGTCAAGCCCTTGTTAATGGTGCACTAGCATTAGCTTATACGGGATACGATGTTTTAACAGATAAACACTTATTGGAAAATGTTAAGACAGAATTTAAAAAGAGTAAATAGTTTGTTCGCTTTTGATCGTGATCAGAATAGCTAAATTCAGCAGGGTCCTAAAGCCTATCAAAGATTGTGTATGGTTTAGTAACTTGATAGAGCGCTTACATGTGATGAGGATAAGCCAGCCAAGGCAAGTGGGGAGGAAACAAAGTTATGACAATAGAATTGAAACAATATATAAATGGGCAATGGGTAGAATCAAGTAGCCCGAACAAACTTGATATTATTAATCCCGCTACACAGAAAGTCATCGCCAGGGCACCGAGCGCTACGAAGGAAGAAACAGAAGAGGCAATCAAAATAGCAAAAAGAACGTTTGAAAGTGGAATATGGTCTGATCAATCTCCACAGGTGAGGGGTGCTGTTTTACTCCAGATTGCAGATCTAATACAGGAAAACAGTGATGAATTAAGAGATTTAGAAGTACAGAATAATGGAAAAACGAAAAGAGAAGCAGAGTCGGATGTTGAGGAGGCCGTGAATACATTCCGTTATTATGCAGGTCTGCTTAATGTGCCTAACGGCCAGGTTTATGAAACCTCCGGAAATATGCAGACATTGATTATTAAGGAACCGATCGGAGTTGCAGGATTAATTGTCCCTTGGAATTTTCCCTTATTAATGAGTGTATGGAAGATTGCACCGGCACTTGCGGCTGGTAATAGTATCCTTTTAAAACCAGCAGAAATTACTCCGATGACAGCAGTAAAATTGTTTGAACTGATGGATCAGTCCGATTTACCAAAGGGAGCAGCTACCCTCATTATGGGAGATGGACCGATTGTTGGCCAGACGATTGCTGAAAGTGAAGATGTAGATATTGTTTCCTTTACTGGAAGCACAGGAGTCGGCCGTCATATCATGCAAGCAGCAGCAGGTAATATGAAAAAAGTGTCCCTTGAGCTGGGAGGGAAATCTCCGAATATCATCTTTGATGATGCCGATTTGGAAACAGCACTTGATTACTCTTTATTTGGCATTTTCATGGGATCTGGTCAAGTTTGTTCTTCTGGGAGCCGGATTCTTGTCCAAGAAGGGCTCTACGATGAATTTGTTCAGAAATATATACAAAAGGCAAAAAAGATTAGAGTAGGTCCTGGACATGATGTGCACTCCCAAATGGGGGCTATTGTTAGTGAAAAGCACTTTAAGAGTATTTTAAATTACATCCAGATTGGTAAAGAAGAAGGTGCGAATCTTGCTCTTGGAGGAAATAGAATCGAGGGTAACGGTTTAGAGGATGGATTTTTCATTGAACCGACCGTCTTTACCGATGTAACGGCCGATATGCGGATTGTCAGGGAAGAAATCTTTGGCCCAGTGGTTACGATTCAGAAATTCAAAGATGAAGATGAGGCCATTAAGATTGCCAATGACACAGAATATGGACTTGCTGGTGCTGTTTTCTCTACAGACCAAAACAAAGCCTTACGTGTCATCAAAAAGGTTCGTGCCGGCATTACCTGGGTAAACGCTTACCATCTTACAAATCTTCAAGCGCCATGGGGCGGATATAAACAAAGTGGCATCGGCAGAAGCCTAAGTACGTATGGATTGGATGAATACCAGGAAACAAAACAGATTAACATTAATCTGGATCCTGTGCCTATTCGCTGGTTTGAATAGTATTTTATTTTTTTAGCGTAATAACAACAAATTCATAGTGTTAATAGTATTTTTAATAGTGCTGTAGGATGGTAGAAAGAAGAAATTTTAGGGAGGTATTGGAATGTCTAAACCATATTTAATTGTTGAGTGGAATGATACAGAAACGAACGCGCAAGGGTGGCTTGTTGTTCATAATTTCGTGAAAGGATATACAGGCGGCGGTACGAGAATGCATCCGACAGTAACAAAAGAAGAGGTTGAAAGATTGGCCAAAGCGATGGCTTATAAGTACGTAGCTAGTGACAGCGGAACGACAGGAGGATGTAAGGCAGGAATTAAATATGATTATAAAGCTCCAGATGCGAATGCCGTATTAAGGAGATTTTTAATTGCCATGATGCCTTATATTGATAGCGGGGTATCTCTAGGAAGTGACCTAGGTACGAAGTACGAAGATGTACTACAAATCTTTAACGAATTCGGCATCGACATCCCGCTGACAAATTCAATGAAACAAAATCCTGCGATTCTTCAAGGAATCAAGGATTTTGATGGGCTGATGAAAACAAGAATTGATGGATTACTTTTAAATGACGCTGTCACAGGATATGGTGTTGCGTTTTCAGCAGATGAAGCTTGGAAGTTTAAAAATGGTAAGGACGGCGCGAAGGTTGTCATCCAAGGCTTTGGCTGTGTAGGGGCAAGCTGTGCATTGAAACTTTCTCAACTAGGTTACAACATCGTCGGAATTTCAGACGCGAACCTGTTAGTCACATGTGATGAAGGATTGGATATTCAAAAACTTATCGACCATAAGAATGTATATGGAGAAATGGACCAAGATTCTTTTGCACCAAACTATACGGTAAGGCCAAACTCTGAGTGGCTCGATGTGGATTGCGATATTCTTATCCCCTGTGCATTAGAGGACGTGATCAACAAGTCTAATGCGGATAGAGTTAAAGCGAGTTTGATTGTTGAAGCGGCTAATATACCCGTATCTTCTGAAGGAGATAAAATCATCAAACAAAGAGGAATTGACATTGTGAATGATTTTGTTGCGAACCTAGGGGCAATTCGATTTTACGACGCTGTTATTTTTGGACTGGTCAAACCAGACACGCAGGCAGTGATGGATGATATTGAAAAGCTATGCCGAAAAAATACCAATCAACTATTTTCAGAAGCGAAGAAACAAAACAGATATCAGCGGGATGTTGCGTATGAAATTTTTAAACCTGAAGTCAGTGATTTAGTAGAGTTTACAAGCATGTCTGAAAAGGAAGCAGTCAGATAAGCAGGTAATTAAATGGGTTATGATTTGCCTTATCTCTGATACGGATAGAAAAAATACAGGGGGAATTGGATGAAACCAGAACAAGGAAGTCAACCAGTAGAATTAAAACGTTCGATGAAAAGCAGGCATTTATTTATGCTGTCTATAGGGGGAGTTATTGGAACTGGTCTTTTCCTAGGATCGGGATATGCGATTGGTGAAGCCGGACCTTTTGGGGCTATTACCGCCTATTTATTCGGCGGCTTGCTAATGTACTTGGTTATGGTTTGTCTTGGGGAGCTATCCGTCGTAATGCCGGTTTCCGGCTCATTTCAGGCCCATGCTGAGCGGTTTATCGGCCCTGCATCTGGGTTTATGATCGGCTGGACTTACTGGCTTAGCTGGGCCATTTATGTAGGATTAGAGTTTATTGCAGCCGGTTTGCTGATGGCCAGGTGGTTTCCAGATGTACCGGTATGGGTATGGTGTGCCGTTTTCTCTTTACTTTTATTCGGTATCAATGCCTTGACTACAAGAAGCTTTGCTGAGATGGAGTACTGGTTCTCAGCCATTAAAGTAGTAGCTGTTCTCTTTTTCATTGTCATTGGCGGGGCAGCGATTTTCGGTTTGGTTCCTATAAAGGGACAATCAGCCCCTTACTTTTCAAACTTTTTCGGTGACGGAATCTTTCCTACAGGTTTCATCGGCGTCTTTATATCCGTGATGACAGTCGTTTATGCCTTTATGGGTTCAGAAATTATGGGAGTTGCAGCAGGTGAGACAGAAGATCCCGATAAGAGTATACCAAAAGCAATCCGGAGTATCATCGTCCGAATTTTACTTTTCTATGTACTAGCCACTTTTGTCTTATCAGCGATCGTTCCGTGGAAACAGGCGGGTGTGCTCGAAAGCCCATTTGTAACTGTATTCGATATGACGGGAATTCCTTATGCGGCTGATATTATGAACTTTGTTATATTAACGGCGATCCTTTCAGTGGGAAATACAGGTTTGTTTGCTTGTACGAGAATCCTTTTTTCACTTTCCCAAAGCGGTCAGGCACCGCGAGCATTCGGTAAGGTAAACAAACGCGGTGTTCCTATGAACGCCTTGCTTGTGACACTCGCCTTTGCTTTACTTTCCTTGCTTACCAGTGTGATAGCAGAAGAGACATTATTTGTTGTCCTGCTTGCGATTAGTGGTGTTGGAGGGGTAGTAACGTGGATGGCCATAGCGTTTGCACAATATAAATTCCGCAAACAGTATATTGCGGGTGGCGGAAAGCTTGCGGATTTGAAATATAAAGTTCCTTTCTTCCCGCTGGTTCCAATTGTCTGCCTTCTCATGTGCGTAGGAATCGTCGTGTTTACTGCTTTTGATCCAACGCAGCGGACATCGCTTTATATTGGATTTGGCTTTGTTATCGCTTGTTATGTTTTTTACTACTTTAAATTTACAAGAAAGAAAGTGGCTACAACCGTCTTAACAAATGGGGAGCCTGATAAACTAGTGCAATAGATTTAAAAAAGTCTAAGTGGTGCAGAAGCAATAAATGGCAATGAAGGATTAGATACCTTTCCATTTCAAAGAGGAAAATGGTTTGATGGAGTTTTAATTGTCAGAAGGTTCAAATATTGGCTATCCAAATAAAACATATCGTTTAGTGTATTTTATATATTTCAAATTAGGATGGTGAAATATGAAAAAGGTTTTTCTATTAACTTTAATACCGGCTTTGGGCTCACTTTTTGTCATTAATCGAGTGGAACCATATGTACTTGGATTGCCATTTGTCCTTTTTTGGGCTATATGCTGGGTTGGCCTGACATCTTTGTTCTTGATAATTGCTAATAAGCTGGATCCAGCGAATAAGGAGGAGGAAGAATTATGAACGCAGCCCTTCTAGTTATCCTCTTTTTCCTAGTTTTGTGTATATGGTTAGGACTACAGGCTCGTAAAGGGAAAGATATGAATATGGAACAGTGGTCTGTCGGGGGACGGGGTTTTGGAAGTATATTACTGTTCTTTTTATTAGCGGGTGAGATGTTTACTACCTATACTTTTCTAGGAGCAAGTGGTGGTACCTATAGATCTGGTATTCCCACAGCCCTATACGCTTTTAATTGCTTCTATTTTGTAATTGCTTACTGGTTGTTGCCACCCGTTTGGAAGTATGCGAAGAAACATAATGTCCTCTCCCAATCAGACTTCTATGAAAAAAAGTATAATAGCCCGGCTCTCGGCGTTCTAGTAGCAATAATAAGTGTTATTGCCATTATCCCGTATTTGGTGATGCAGTTAAAAGGGTTAGGAATTATTGTATCCCAAGCATCCTATGGTTCGATTTCTCCCAACATGGCGATAGTGGTAGGGGTGATTGCCATCACAATTTATGTAACGGTATCAGGAATGCATGGGGCCGCATGGACAGCGATTATTAAAGATATTCTGATCCTGGCTGTGGTCGTCTTTATGGGATTTTATTTTCCTTTTCATTATTACGGCGGAATACAGCCGATGTTTGAAGCAATCAATACGGCAAAAAGTGGATTTTTACTATTCCCTGAACAAGGGTTGAGTATATCATGGTTTGTTTCTGCAACGATCATGACGGCACTAGGCTTTTACATGTTTCCACATATGCTAGCGGGGGTGTTCACGGCTAAAAGTGCTAAATCACTGCGTGTGAATGCGGGGGTAATGCCCATTTATCAGATTATTATCGTTTTTTCCTTGCTTATCGGCTTTTCCGCTATTATTCAAGTTCCAAATTTAAATGGTACAGATGCAGATTTAGCCTTGTTTAAAATGGCGAAAATGTCTTTTGATCCTTGGTTTGTTGGTGTGATTGGGGCAGCTGGAGCAATGGCCGCTCTTATCCCAAGTTCATTAATATTGACGGCAACTGCAACGCTCCTTTCTAAAAATATCTATAAAGTATGGAAACCAAATACAACGGATCAACAGTTGGTAAAGTTGAGCAAAATGTTGGTTCCTGTCATTGCTTTGGTGGGACTTTACTTTTCATTCAATGGCGGAAACTCCGTTCTTACGCTATATCTTATGTCTTATAGTTTTATGGTACAGTTATTTCCTGCACTGTTTTTTAGCCTTTGGAAAAGGAATCCTGTTACCGTTCAAGGGGCCTTTGCTGGAATGATTGTCAGTATTATGATTGTCGCATATTCAACCATTACAGAAATGTCAGTTGCAACGTTATTCCCGTCATTTCCAAATGTCATTAAGGATTTAGATTTAGGATTAGCCGTATTAATGATCAATATTGCTGTAACGTTGGGAGTAAGTGTTGTAACGAAGAAATCGGCGGCTAGGGTGGATGATGACACTACTATTAGTAATCTAGTATAAAAAAAGAATAGAAAAGATTGATAGAAGGAAGAGTATAGGAGGATTTATCGATGCGCCATTTGAATTACATTAACGGCCAATGGAAAGAACCAACTACAAATGAATATAAAGAGAATCTTAGTCCACATAATGGAGAAGGCTTGGGGGAATTCCCATCCAGTGCAGCAGCTGATGTTAACGACGCTGTAGCTGCAGCAAAAAATGCATTTCCTGCCTGGAAAAAGCTCTCTATTCAACAAAGGGCCGCTTATTTACAAAAGGCTGCGGCTATTTTGAAAGAAAACATAGAGGAAATAGGACGGGATCTAATTAAGGAAGAAGGAAAAGCATTTTCGGAAGGGATGGGGGAGGCGAATCGCGCGGTAAGCATCCTCGAATATTTTGCGGCAGAAGCACGGCAGCCACTTGGAGATGTCATACCTTCCGCGAATGAGAAAACATTTTTGTATACGACCCGTACACCCCTAGGTCCTATTGGCTTAATTACACCTTGGAATTTTCCCATTGCGATTCCAGTATGGAAGATGGCACCAGCACTTATATACGGAAATACAGTGGTGATTAAGCCTGCTGATTTAACACCGAAATCTGTCTATCACGTTATGAAGGCTTTTGATGAAGCTGGTCTGCCAGCAGGTGTCCTTAATTGTGTATTTGGCAGAGGATCTGTTATTGGGAATGAATTAGTGAACCATCCAGATATAAAAGCCATTTCTTTCACCGGTTCGAACCAAGTGGGTCGGCAGATTCAAAAACAGGCTGTAGAACACGGAAAAAAGGTTCAGATGGAAATGGGAGGAAAGAATCCGCTAGTTGTTCTAAATGATGCGGATCTTGAAAGAGCGGTTGAAATAGCTGTAGGCGGAGCATTTAAATCTATCGGTCAAAAATGTACAGCAACGAGTCGTGTGATTGTCGAAGAAGGGATTTACGAGTCATTCCGTGATAGGCTTGTAAAGCGTACGAAGGAATTAACCATTGATAACCCGCTTCACGAGGGAACCGTTATCGGGCCGGCCGTATCAAAAGCACAGCTTGATGGGGTGCTCGAAATGATCGAAAAGGGGAAATCAGAAGCAACGCTGCTTTGCGGTGGAGAGATCCCGGAAGATGAAGAATTAAAAAATGGTTTTTATGTAAAACCAACAATCTTTGAAAACGTGCCTAAAGATGCTGTGATTGCCCGTGAGGAAATTTTCGGTCCCGTTCTTGCATTGTTTAAAGTCAAAAATTACGAGGAAGCAGTGGAAATGGCAAATGAAACTGAGTTTGGTCTTAGCGCAGCCATCTGCACAAACAATTTAACATTGGCCCGCCGCTTCGTTGAAGATGCGGAAGTAGGACTTGTACATGTGAACTCGGAAACTTCGGGAGCAGAACCACAAATGCCTTTTGGAGGATGTAAAAATTCTAGTTCCGGCAGTCGTGAACAAGGAAAAGCTGCTATTGAGTTTTATACAGAAGTGAAGACTGTTTATATGGACTCAATGTAATCCTTACTTCTATAGGAAAATCAAAACAGAGAGGGGTCCTAATGAAAATGTATGATTTTGCAATCGTTGGCGGAGGAATTGTTGGTTTATCAACAGGGATGGCCATTTATGAGCGTTTTCCCAACGCGAAGGTAGTCGTCATTGAGAAGGAATCACTTGTTGCGGAACATCAAACAGGGCATAACAGCGGTGTGATTCATTCAGGCATTTATTATAAGCCCGGTAGTTTCAAAGCTCGTTTTGCCCGCCAAGGAAGTAAATCGATGACTGCGTTCTGCCAAACACATGGTATAGACCATGATATTTGCGGAAAAGTAATTGTTGCAACGAAACAAGAGGAATTACCACTTCTTGAAAATTTATATCATCGAGGGCTGGAAAATGAATTAGCTATTCATAGAATCGGTCCATATGAATTAAAGGAAATAGAACCACATGTTAAAGGTTTAGGAGCAATACGTGTTCCGGCGGCTGGCATCGTAAATTACAGACAAGTTAGTGAGAAGTTCGCTGAAATTATCCAAGAGAATGGCGGAGAGATTCGTCTAAATACAAAAGTGGAGAAAATGAAAGAAGAATTGGATCAAGTTATCATAGAAACGAATCGCGGAACATTAAAAGCTGGAATGGTCATTAACTGTGCTGGGCTTCACAGTGATCGTGTAGCACTAGCAACAGGATATAAAACAGATATGAAGATTTTGCCTTTTAGAGGCGAGTATTACAAATTAAAACCTGAAAAGCGTTATCTAGTAAAAAATTTAATTTATCCGGTTCCAAATCCAAAGTTCCCATTCCTAGGGGTTCATTTTACACGAATGATCAGCGGTGAAGTCGATGCGGGACCAAATGCTGTGCTTAGCTTTAAACGGGAAGGATACAGAAAGACAGATTTTAATGCAAAGGATTTACTAGAATCATTAAGCTTTCCTGGATTATGGAAAATGGCAGGGAAATTTGCGAAGGAGGGGCTTGATGAATATATTCGCTCCTTCAGTAAGAAACAATTTACAAAGAGCCTTCAGGAACTGATTCCGGAGATCCAAGAAGATGATTTAATCCCTGCACCTGCTGGAGTCCGTGCTCAAGCATTAAGGAGCGATGGGAATATGGTGGATGACTTCCATATCATTCAAGGGAAACGAACGATCCATGTATGTAATGCACCATCTCCTGCTGCAACGGCTTCAATCGAAATCGGAAAAGAAGTTGTGAATAGAATACCAGAACAAACAAACTTAAAAGAAGCAATACTAGTTTAAATAATTCCTTCGAGAGGTAGGCCTATTATGCTGAATGGAAAGACTATTTTTATTGCAGGTCACGCTCGTCTGCCGCAAGGAATGGCAGCAAAAAGTGTCTTCGATACGTTAACAATCACAGCTGAAATTGATCGTAAATATGGCGTAATTGTCGAGGCGTCTTGTACTCTAGCAACCGAACATGGGAGCGACTTTATTGGTCGTATATTAAAGGGCGTTAGTCTAAAAGATGGAGTGGAAGGTTTAATTGAAGAGATTGAAACCTATTACCGAGGCAAGGCGACAAATGCTCTTGTTGCGGCATTAAAGGATCTAGACCTCCATTTTCATCAAATAGAAACGGCAGAAAGGCAGAAGGTCATATAAAGGGGGCGATATGTAATTTTAAACTCCTCTTGCAGCACAAAACATCAGACGGGTAATAGCGTCTGATGTTTTGTGCTGCTTTGAACAGTATAAGGCAACGTTATATCAGTTCTGTCCGAAGTCGAGGTAACTTCGGACACCAGGGGTGAAAATTACCTTAGT
>NZ_BCVA01000047.1 GCF_001591505.1 Neobacillus niacini NBRC 15566 | reverse complement strand
AATCCAAGGCGAAGGTTTCAAATCTTTAGACGAAGGTCAAGCAGTTACTTTTGATGTTGAGCAAGGTCAACGTGGAGCTCAAGCAGCTAACGTACGTAAAGCTTAATAATAAAACCAAACTCGAGCAGGCTCTTTATATAGAGTCTGTTTTTTATTTATTTTAAAATATTTTTAAAAACAAGGAACCCTGCTCACGAATGAGCAGGGCACATGTAAACAGTAAATCAAATGGTAAACAAAGTGTATCACATAATCACAAATTCTCCTAATTACCTTTATATAAATACATTTTATTCTAGCTAACTGTGGTTACAATCATGCAATACCGTGAAATTTACCCTATCCCCCTATAGCTTTGGTTTTTTTACTTTATCTACTATTCATTTCCATTTCACTCTTCATCCCAATATAAAAATACATACTCAGGTTCATGCTCTTTTTTCAATTCATCAATGCTTGCTACGATATCTGAAGTTTTCTGTTTATCCGTACGTAATGTATTACTAGCGTCCTGTCTTAAATCCTTTTCATCCATAATATACACTCTCCTTTTTAACATAGTTTGTGTCCTGCACCTTTTCTTATTCTAGTTTTCAAGGAATGTAATTAGGTGGAATGTTAAAATACAATCAGAAAAAAGCGAATGTATTATGAAATTCCTTGTTCATTCTACTATGTAGGCTGAAGAAGTACTATATATAATGAATCTTGATTGTTTAACAATGTAGGTACATTCCCTAAACAAAAAGAATATGATAACGGGAGTATTCTTTGAAGGGAATGAGTAATATGTACTATGATCCTTATATGCACTCTTATAATCATCAAAATCCTTATCATTACAACAATCCAATGTATAACTACGAAGGTCAGACGATGTATAGGGGGTATAGTGATGAATATGACTATGCATATCCTTATCGACACTGGCATCCTGTCAATGAGGTAAGAGCCGGCAAAATAAAAGATCATGGAAAAAAACCATTTGTTGTCGATATCAATGAGGCTTCTAAACAAAACAAGACATACCGTACCGCTATCTGGACGGGTAATCATCTCCAAGTGACACTAATGAGTATCAACGTTGGGGAGGATATTGGTCTAGAAATACACCCTCATATCGATCAATTCCTACGTGTCGAAGAAGGAAATGGAGTTGTTCAAATGGGTCATTCAAAGGATAACCTATCCTTTCAAAAGAGGGTTTCCGATGATTTTGCCATCATGATACCTGCTGGTACGTGGCACAATGTAACCAACACAGGGAATAAACCACTTAAACTTTATTCCATTTATGCCCCACCACAGCATCCGTTTGGAACTGTTCATAGAACGAAGGCAGAGGCAATGGCTGCCGAAAACCATAGATAAGCATAAAAATAATAAGCCCAATATACGTGCTGGTATATTGAGGCTTATTTTTTTTATAGATTTTTTTCTGGTATGAAATGGTATAATTTTAAAAGAATATATCAAGAAGATTGGCCAATGGGGGAGGTAAAATGAAGATTGTTATTGCAGGTGGTTCAGGATTTATCGGTAAAAAGTTAACAGACATGCTTCTAGCAGAAGGACATAGTATTGTCATTTTAACAAGAAAAAATCTTGAGCAGGACGGGAAGGTCGAATATGTAAGATGGCTCGATAAAGGTACCTCACCAGAAAAGGAAATAAGAACTGCAGATGCCTTTATTAACTTAGCCGGTGTTTCCATCAATGATGGTAGATGGAGCAAGACGCACCAAAAACAAATATATGATAGTCGGATGACCGCAACCGATGAGATACTAAGGATTATTTCTGTACTGCCTGAAAAGCCTGCTGTCCTTATCAATGCCAGTGCAATCGGTATTTATCCCGCTTCTGTAAAAACTGCCTATACAGAAGAATCTTCGGACCGAGCAGATGACTTTTTAGGAAAGACGGTACACGACTGGGAAAACAAAGCGAAACAAGTAGAAGAATATGCTGTTCGCGCGGTCTTCATGAGATTTGGTGTTGTGCTTGGTAAAGAGGGCGGTGCACTACCGCTTATGGCACTGCCATACCGTCTATTTGTTGGCGGAAAAGTAGGTTCCGGCGAACAGTGGGTATCCTGGGTGCATGTTTTGGATGTTGTTCGTGCCATTGTATTTGCCCTTAACACTGAGGAATTACGTGGACCCGTCAATGTTACTTCACCCTCACCACTTCAAATGAACGATTTCGGAAAGACGATCGGTTCGGTTTTACATCGACCTCATTGGATTCCTGTGCCTGCATTTGCGATGAAACTAGTGTTAGGGAAAAAAAGTGCACTCGTTTTGGAAGGGCAGCATGTAATACCGAAAGTGTTGCAAGAATCAGGTTTTACATTCACGTTTCCAACACTCCGGTCGGCTTTAGTGGATTTGTTAACGCACTATTAATAGATAATTTCTCCAATAAAATCGAATGTATGTTCTTATATTATATTGTTTATGGTATACTAAAATGGCAATAGAAAAGGTTGTCTCTAGAGGTTTCGGCATGCTCCCAATGGAAAGGGGGTGATGCTGTTTGACAGTTTTTGAAACCCTAATGATTATGTTTGGTTTTGCTAGTTTAGTCATTGCCATTCTGACATTTAATCAAAAAAAATAACCCACCGTTGAGTTAGCAGGCTCAGGTGGATTATTTATACTCATACTAGCCGATCCTTTTGAGCGACCGTCTATTGCAGGCCGACATGTTGCACCATGTTCGGTCTTTTTATTTTATGTTCACGCCTATCTATATTATAACGAAAAATAGGAAAAAAGAAACACCAATCAGTGTTTTTGAGAAACTGTGTAGGATTATTTTGTCAACTTTTTTACATTGGAAGAGAAAGCTTATTCGGACAGGACGAACTATAATAGGTTTAGTAGAGAATGATTGCGCCGACTTTAAACTTTTTTTACTCAATCATTATAAAAATCATGCACATTTTTGAAACTCCATCATATAGTAACTTCTGTGAGAATTTTTTTGGGAAGGAAGTAAGTATAAATGAATAACAATGTTATTAAGCTGACTACTAAAAACGAGAGCAATGTTGATGGATTTAAGGTTATTGAAATTAACGTAACCGATCCAACGGAGAATTTATATGCCGTGGTTACACCTATAAAGATGAAGTAAGGTACTCTGATTGACTATAAAATAACACTTGAAAAAGAGGAACTTCTTAAATAGGAAAGTTCCTTTTTTGCTGGATAGGATTATGTTTTGATGGGTATAGATTGTCCTCGCCCACATTAACTTATAAAATGGATATATACATACTTTTTATTCAAAACATTCGTTGATCGAATAGGAGATGTTTTCGTCATGTTGTGGGAAAAACCCAAATGTATGGTTTGCGAGAAGGAAATTAAAGGAGAGGAAATGGTTTTTGTAAAAATGAAATATCCTAAGCGTAAAGGTTTTACGGAAATTATTGCCTACTTAAGAAATGAAGGCAAATTTGTATGTGAAGACTGTGTTACACTAAATAAATAGGAAGTGAAATGATTGGCAAAAATTAAGAATATTGGGCGTTATTGTCTTACAAACCAAAGCTACCTAATAAATGATTCAAATAAAAATAAAATACAACCTGAATTTCTACAAGTAATCAATGAAGTATTAAAAGAATATCATTCCCATTTAGGCACTAACCTGCATAGTATTTATATTAGAGGTTCGATCCCGCGAGGATTAGGGATTTTTGGAGTTTCCGACCTAGACACAATCGCAATTACATACAAAAAACCAAATGAATTACATTTGCATTGGACAAGTGAAGTTGAAGAGAGTATAAATGCTAAATTTAGTAGTATTAATGGAGTCGAATTAAGTTTCTATCATTTAGACGAAATTTTAGAAACTAGTACTTTTTCAATCATTCCTTTCATGCTTAAGACACATAGTATCTGTGTATATGGAGAAGACCTAATACAAGACTTACCCGCTTTTAAGGCTGACAAAACGCTTGGAAATGATCACTTGATTAAACTTGAAGAACAAATTGTTCAAGCAAAGGAAGACCTAGTAGATAATGATGATATGGATGATATAGTAGATTGTTGCAGCTGGATTATGAAAATTATCGTACGAGCTGGACTGGCACTCGTTATTGAAGAAGAACACCTTTATACAAGAGATTTGTACCCTGCTTATAAAATATTTTCCAAGCATTATCCTGAAAAATTAGCTGAAATGAAACAAGCTCTCCTTTATGCAATCGAACCAACCACAAACGCGCAGGAGATTCTAACTTTTTTACATGAATTTGGTGATTGGATGATACAGGAATCAGAAAAATGGCTTCTGATTCATAATCCAACTAAAACTAGGTCGATGAAAATATAACCAACGAGGTAAATTCTATGTTTAAAAATAAAATGACAAAACTTTTAAAAATCGAGTACCCAATTATCCAAGCTCCTATGGCGGGCGGAATAACGACTTCGAAACTAGTAGGGGAGGTTTCAAATGCTGGAGGTCTTGGCATGATTGGAGCTGGCTATATGACTCCTACTCAAATCCGCGAGCAAATCAAGGAAATAAAACAGTTAACAAAAAGTCCATTTGGTATTAATTTATTTGTTCCTAACGAATTTGCTTATACAGATAGTGAAGTAAAGTCAGCCACTCAGCTTCTACAGCCCTTTCAGCAACAACTACAATTACGCCAAGATCAACACATAGACATCCCAACATGTGACAAACTATTTGATACATTTGATGAACAAATCAACGTGATCATCGAAGAGAGAGTACCCATTTGTTCCTTTACATTTGGTATTCCTTCTCAGAAAGTGATTGCCGAACTAAAACAAAATAATATTTTGGTGATCGGTACAGCTACTACAGTAGAAGAAGCCATTGAAGTTGAAAATTCAGGTATGGATATGGTTGTGGTACAAGGTAGTGAAGCCGGAGGACATAGAGGGAACTTTATTCGAGAAAGTGATGAAAGTTTAATCGGTTTAATGTCATTGATTCCACAAGTAGTCGATCAGGTTAGCATTCCTGTTATTGCAGCTGGTGGAATTATGGACGGAAGGGGTTTAATGGCTTCCTTATGCTTAGGGGCAATGGGTGTCCAAATGGGTACTGCTTTCTTAACCTGTATCGAAAGCGGTGCACATCAGGTATATAAAGAAGCTATTATCCATGCAAGAGAAGACCAGACAGTCTTAACTCGAGCCTTTTCAGGCAAGTGGGCAAGAGGAATTAAAAATAAATTCATCGAGGAAATGGAGCAACACGAAGATTTATTACCAGATTTCCCAGTTCAAAATGCACTTACTCAACCTTTAAGAAAAGCTTCCACTTCTCAACATAACACAGATTATCTCTCACTATGGTCTGGACAAAGTCCAAGATTAGCGAAACATCAAAGTGTTAAAATGCTATTCCATACCATTTTAACTGAAGCTAAAATCATTCTATAAAGATTTAGGAATTAACAGCGATCCTTCTACACGAAGAATCGCTTTTCTTTTTGAAAAAAAAGGGAAAAACAGCCAATAGTATGTTACTTTCAACCTAAAACACGAATATTTTAGTAGTAAATTCTTATTAATGTTCACCTTTTAGTTGAATAACTCTTATTAGTTTGTTATATTAAGAAAGTAATAATCATAAAAAACATTACTCGTATATACTCGGTAATATGGTCTGAGTGTTTCTACCTGGTTCCCATTAAGAACTAGACTACGGGTTAAAGTATTCGGCTGTTCGGTATTTATGCAGCTGTCGTTATATGATTCAGCAATTTCTTTTGCTAAATTGTTCATACTTTGACTTTCGTAGGTCTAGAAGGCAGGTTCACCTGCACTTTCTAGACTTTTTTCTTTGGAAACAACTAGCGAGTATAACAAACAACTAGAGAAAGAGGAGAGGGTTAATGATGAAAAAGAATACGTTAAAGAAATTTGCTTCAGTGGCTGTTATTTCAGGCATGTTCGCGATGCTTGCAGGGTGTAATTCATCTTTACTAAATGAAACAGAAGTTGAAGGGGCACAGAGGCCTATCATCGTTCAAGGTCCTATGCCGATAGAAGCGGAAAACTTTGCGAAAAAATTAGATAAAGTGAAAGTGGAAAGATCAGGAAACTTTGTTTTTTACAAAGGAAAATTAAATAATTACCCTGTCATCGTTGCAAAAACAGGGAAAGGTATGGAAAATGCAGCAGCTGCCACAGCAGTAGCCATTGAAAAATATAAACCAATTGCGATCATCAACCAAGGTACATCAGGTGGACATAATCCAGAGCTAAATGTATTTGACATTGTGTTAGGGAAAACAACGACAAATATTGGTTCATTAAAAACAACCCACTTGGAAGCTGGACAAGGAATTGATCCAACTTCATGGATTCCGATGGATCTAATGGCTTCAGAAGGAAGCGGGTCAGATGATAGTGCTAATCAGGTCCGACACTATGAAGGAGACAAGGATTTACTTGCCGCTGCTAATGCAGTAAAAGACACCTACACAAAGGGTAAGGTTGTCGAAGGTACCATTGGTTCAGCAGATTTTTGGAATAGCGAAGTGGATCGAATTCAATGGATTCATGAAAAATACGGTACAGATGTAGAAGAAATGGAAGGGGCATCCGTAGCGCAAATTGCAGACGCATACGATGTGGCTTTCCTCGGTGTTCGAATCTTATCAAATAATATAACAAATGGCGGTACTTATAATGCGGGTACAGCAGCCGCAAACCAAGATTATGTTTATGAAGTCGTTAAAGAATATATTTCAATGATAAAAAGTAAATAATGGATCTGATGAATGCGTTTCTACTTTCGTGGAAACGCATTTTCTCATTATTAGATTTCCAAATACCAGGAGAGGTCCAAGATAATAACAACATTGAATAGTAAGTTTTAATTTATAGGCTTATAAACATACAGCCATCATGTTAATATGTATAAAGTAGCAATATGAATAGTATTTATGAAGATTAATTAGAATGAAAGGAGACTTATCTTGAAAAAAATCATATTCATTTTAATGTGTACGCTTATGATGGTACCATCATTGGTTCGTGCACACACAGGTTTATCCACCTCCAATCCATCCGAAGGACAAGTTATATCAGAAGATCTCGACCAAATTACCCTAACGTTTGAAACTTCAATCGAAGAATTAAGCACAATGGAATTAATAAAGGATGGAAATGTCATTCCATTAGATGTCAAGGTTGAGAATAAACAATTAATGGGATCAGTAGCAAAACCATTAGAAAACGGTTCATACATAATCCAATGGAAAATTATTGGGGAAGATGGTCATCCAATTGAAGGGGAAATCCATTTCGCCGTTCAAATGGAACAAAATGAAGCAGAGCCTAATCCTAGTACCCCTGAGGAAAGTGATGTAAATAAAGGAGATAATAGTCAAACCGACCAACAAGACGATAAAAGCCAGCAACAAAACACAGCAGCTGATATAGCGGAAAATACTAAAGATGAAAATAATAATTTATCATCCATCATGTTTGTACCTTTTATTATTATCTTAATTATTATTCTAGGAATTGTACTTTTATTCTTTACTAAAAAGAAGAAGAGTTAATCATGATTTAATGATTTGAAGTATGGGTTTTTGATTGATTATTTGAAGAAAAACTCGCCAATAGTAAACTTCACTCTGATTACACTAAATGAGGACAGTTCTCTTTATTGGGCGAGTTTTTCATGTTTATACGACTAATACATTAGTCAGCATACGGAACAGATTATAATTAACAGGATAAATACAATAACAATTAAATGAAACCCATATCCTACTTCACATTCATTACTCATTTTAAAATACCTCCTTATTCTTGGAAGAATACATCCTATGACATTCGCCCAGTGTTTGATACTTTTTTTATCATTTTAAGTCTTATGATTCATGTTGTTCGAAAACACACTTCAATACAATAGTAGAGGTGAATAGAAATGAATACATCAGAAAAAAATCTAAGAACTTGCCCTAAAGGTCACCAGTATTTTAAAAGCAGTGAGTGTCCAACCTGTCCAATTTGTGAGGCTGACGAGAAACCAAAAAGCGGTTTTCTTTCACAGCTCTCCGCACCAGCAAGACGAGCATTGGAGAATAATGGTATAACATCTTTACAGGAACTATCCACTTATAGTGAAAAAGAGATCTTAAAATTTCACGGAATGGGACCTGCTTCTTTGCCTAAACTTAGGTCAGCATTATCCGAAGAAGGCTTTTCATTTAAAAAATAAACCCAAGCTAGCGTATCATCCAAGAAGGATTTATGTCCTCTTTGTTGAATTCTCTAATCGAGAAATAAAGAATTCAAAAGGGGGAGTTTCATAATGAAGAATTACATTATTGAATTGGAAGGGAAAAAGGTCAGTTACTATATAGAAGGTGACCCAGAAAAACCACTGATTGTCTGCTTGCATGGACTTGCGGGCAGCGCAGCCTATAGTTTCTCAGCCCTTAGTGAAAAATTGTCGAATGACTTTCACCTACTATTAATAGATCAACCAGGTCATGGAAAAAGCACAGCATTTAATAGAGAAGAGGACTATTTGTTTTCCAATCTAGCCTCATGGTATGAAAAAGTATTTGACTCAATAGCAGACAGGCCATTTTACCTTTTAGGTCATTCTTGGGGTGCAGATGTTGCACTGCATTATGCAAGATATTACCCTGAAAACATTAAGGGAGTAATCCTGCTTGATGGTGCTTTTACTTTCCCGCAATTTCAAGAGGACATGACTTTTTCAACAGCATACAATGGATGGGACTCTTACATCGATAATGCTAGGTATAACACATGGGAAGAAATCGTTTACGAGTATCGTACATATACAAAACATTGGAATGAAACCATAGAACAGTCAGTAAAATCCATATTTAAAAAGAATAACAACAAGTATGAATTAACTGCGTCAAAGTTCACTGTTTTATCTATTATAAAAGCTTTTTTTAATGAACCTTTTACGTCGGCCTATCCATTTATCCAGTCACCATTATTACTACTACATGCTACAGAGCCAGTAGAATTAAATGGTGCAAGGGAAAAGGGAATCGCTCTACTAAAGAAGGATTTAAAAGAGGTTACCATCATTCAAGTTGAGGAAACCGGGCACATGATCCAATGGGATGAACCAGCGGAGGTAAGAACTGAAATTGTTTGTTGGACTACTACTATCGAAAAACAACACCCCCTAAGCAGTCGCTAAGGGGGTGTTGTACTCTTTAGTTTTCCACAGGAGTTTTAGGTCCGTTTAGGTCTAATTGATAAAAAGCTAAATCCAGCCATGTATTGAATTTATAGCCTGCATTTCGAATGGTTCCTGAATGGACGAAACCAAACTTTTCATGCATGGCTATGCTTTTTTCATTTGCCGCGTCGATTCCTGCAATTAATGTTCTATACTCTCGTTCATTAGCGATTGCGATAATTTCTTTTAATAAAGAAGTGGCAATCCCTTGTCTGCGATAACGGTTGTTTACATAGATAGAGTGTTCGATGGAATATTTGTAAGCAGGCCACGGTCTAAAGGGACCAAAAGTGGCAAAACCAACTACCTTATTATCTAACTCGTAAACCATGACCGGATAACCTTCGTCCATTTTTTGCTTAAACCAAATTTCTCTGCTTTCAAGCGTTTGAGCTTCATAGGTATATACTGCCGTAGTATGAAGGACGGCGTCATTATATATATCTAAAATGTCTTGTAAATCCTTTTCTTGTGCAGTTCTTATCATGGATTGACACCCCTAAATGATGAATATGGCGTTAATTATAACAGGATAAGTATAGTAAGAAAATAACTATTTTATCACAATTCAAGGGTGTCTACTTTATTTAAATCAAATAGTGATAACAACTTTTCCTTGTGCGTGACCTTGTTCGAAGTATCTAAACGCTTCTGGCAAGTCTTCTAGCCTATATTGTCTATCAATAACAGGTTTTATTTTGCCGGTTTCCAGGAGTTCTTTTAAGTATATAAGATCATGTTGATTGGGTCTTTGTAGAAAGCTGCCCATTTTTTTCTTCGAGGTCTTTGAAATCCATAGGCCCATCGTCATTGCCTGATACATTTGAGCCTCGGAACCTCCAACATGAACAAAAATACCATTATCTTTTAATGCGCGTTTATAATCTGAAAGGGGCTGGTGTCCGTTAACACCAAGGATTAAATCATACTGCTGATTGTTTGCAGTAAACTTTTCCTTTGAATAATCAATGATATGGTCGGCTCCAAGCGCTTGCAAAATGTCGACATTTCTCGTACTGCACACTCCGGTTACCTCAGCGCCAAATGATTTGGCTATCTGTACGGCGAAAGTACCGACACCCCCAGAGGCACCATTAATCAATACCTTCTGTCCCGGTTGTATCTTTCCTTTATCCCGCATACTCTGTAAAGCGGTTACACCTGCCATTGGAACGGCGGCTGCTTCCTCGAATGTTAGATTGGCAGGTTTTAAGGCTAATGACTTTTCAGGAACAGCGGCATATTCCGCAAATCCCCCCCAACCACATCCAGATAAATCTCCAAACACTTCATCACCTGGCTGAAACTGGGTTACATCTTTGCCAACTGCTTCTACCGTACCTGAGATATCTCCACCAGGTATTGAATACTTTGGTTTAAACAATCCGAATGCAAATCGTGCTAAGAACGGTTCTCCTTTTAAAAGAACAAGATTTCCAAAATTTACGGATGAAGCATGAATTTTTACTAATACTTGGTTTTCCTTTGGTATCGGTTTTTCAACTTCTGTTACTTTAAGAACATCAGGTGGACCATATTTTTTATAAACAATTGCTTTCATTTTTACCCTCCATCGAAAGTCATAACCACAAAAAGTACGAAACTCCTAAATAAATAGATATTCCAATTAGAGAGGATTCAATACAAATTGTAAAAAAAGTAGTAAATGATTTTTTAAATGAAGGGAAAAAGTATTGGCACTATTACGAACTGTGTTTTATGATAATTCTGATACATTGGAAAATAGGAGGTAATCGAAATATGAATAAAAAGATATCTCTCATTCATTCTAATCGACTGGCACAAGTTGACTATGCCTACGCTAGTAAAGTTCCAGCGGGAATGGATTTATTATTTTTAGCCGGAGCCTGCCCACTTACGAAAGAGGGGATTGTCCCTGATTCTAGTGATGTTGAGACACAAGCTAACCTTTGCTTAGAGAATTTGAAAGAAGCATTAAAAGAATGTGGTGCTACATTAGAAGACGTTGTCTATACAAGGATTCTCGTTGCTACTCAAAATCAGGAGGACTTGGTAACAACATGGACAACGATTAGAAAGGAATTCGGTGATCATGATGTGCCTAGTACATTATCAGGAGTAACCGTGTTAGGATATAAAAATCAATTGGTGGAAATTGAAGCAGTTGCTGCCGTAGATAACCATACAAAATAATGATAGAGGACTCGATTTTTGGGTCCTTTTTCTATTGGTGCAGTGCTACTATTTTCTAATTATTCTCTATTATTTTCCTATTCCGCCTATTTTGTAAGCGCTTTTATGTGAAGTGATTCACATGTATAATATGAGTATAGAAATCTACTAACCCTAACTGGAGGAATCAAGATGCTGACAGAGCTTTTTCTTGAATTCAAAAACTGGTGGTTTGCTGAGTCCATGTACAATGAAGAGATGGAAGAATTTGAAAGAATTGAGTCCAAGCATACTAGGGTACATCATGATGAAGATATATATGAAATAATTCGTGTACATTAAATAGTTCTAGATACCTAAGAAGACTCGTTACGTAGAGTCTTCTTTTTTATATGAATCATTTCTTTAAGGATATAAAAAGGAGTTGGCAACGACGTTGGAGAATTGTATCTTCATATTAATTTAAGTCAGGTTAGAAAATGGGAATGTCTCCATATTATAAAGAGCTACGAGATAAAGTAGGCAGTGGATTAATTTTCATGCCAAGTGTTGCAGCCATTATTCGGAATGATATAGGAGAGTTATTATTTCAAAATAAAGAAAATGGTGAGAATGAGAAATGGAGTCTTCCTGCAGGTGCTATTGAACCAGGCGAAGCACCAGCAGAAGCTCTCGTTCGTGAAGTATGGGAGGAAACAGGATTAGTAGTAGTCCCATCAAAGTTACTAGGAGTTTTCGGCAGCAACGATTTCCGCTATCAATATCCAAATGGTCACCAAGTGGAATATAACATCTTTTTATTTGAGTGCGCTGTTCAAAGCGGTAGCCTAAGTCCAATTGATAACGAGACAGTTGACCTTCGTTATTTCAATCCAAAGGATATGCCTGAACTGGCATTACCTTATCCAAAACAGTTATTTATTCAAAGGGAACATGACGAGTTATTTTTTCAATGGGATGCTCAATGAATAAACTATTTGATAAGTTCATAATCTGTTTGATTTTTGAAGATTTGGAGAGTGTTTTTCTATGCTATTCTTAATCTACTAAGATTTTATTTATTTGGAGGGTTAAGAATGAGCTGTGGTTGTTCAAGTCATATAAGAGATGGAAAAGATATCGTTGATCATGTGAAAAGTAAAGGAAAAGATCAACTTGCTCCAACCGTTGCGCATGAAATTCACTGCGAGTGTGGAGAAACGTTCACGTTAGAAACAGTTGTTATGAATTGTCCAAAATGTGAAATGACCTATGCAGTAACACCTTGTGGATCAAGTGATATTAATAATATTAAGATTGCTGGTATAAAATACGCTTAGGTTAACATCTTAAAGTTTTGGTTGCTGACACAACACCAGGCTGTCGAGAAAATCTCGACAGCTTTTTTCTTTTAACGTAACAATGCAGGTTGGATGAAGGACTAATCTTTCTGTGATAGCGTACGATTTGTCCTTAAGAACCTAGATGAAGGACAAATCCTTCAAGTGACCCGAGAGATTTGTCCTTAAGAGCCTGCATGAAGGACTAATCTTTCTGGAGATTGATGAGATTTGTCCTTAAGAGCTCGGATGAAGGTCTTATCTAAAATAAAAAGGAAATTTCCTAACTTTATCGAAGTAAGAAGTTATATTAATAAAAGGAGGAATTGCAATGACAAAACCACTTTTAAAGGGGATGGAAGGTGTCTTTATTCCGGTAAAAGACCCTGGTTTTTCATCAAAATGGTATGAAGACAAACTGGGATTTAAACTACTGTACATAGAAGAGGAAGCTGCCGTTATGAAAATCTCAGATGTGTCACAAACGGTGGTATGTTTAGTTGAATGTAGTAATCATCAACCCATGAAATTCCCAGAGAATAATTTTGGTGTAGGAAAATACTATAATTTTATTCCACAAAACTTTGATGAGACTTATAGAATGTTAGTGAAAGAGGACGTAAAAGTGGGCCCCATCGGTGGAGAAGGCCATACTAGGTTTTTTACTTTTTTTGATCCAGATGGAAACCCATTAGGCGTTTGCCAGTAAAAAAGCAGGAGAAAGGCGGACTTATTTCATTGGTCGCCTTTTTTTATATTTCCAAGATTAACGGAATAGCTTATAGTAAAAGATAACTGTAATTTTTTTACTTAAAAAATGAATGCTCATTCAAACATCATGAAAGTAGTAGGTGGATACATATGGAATACGTAAATCGAGTAAAGTCAGAAATTTCAAAGGTTATGGTGGGAATGGATAGGGAGGTTGAACTTCTTACTGTTTCTCTACTATTTAATGGACATATATTGCTAGAAAGTGTGCCTGGTACTGGTAAAACGATGCTTGCTAAATCATTTGCCAGCAGTATTAATGGATTCTTCTCTAGAATTCAATTTACTCCAGACGTACTCCCTAGTGATGTGACCGGGATCCAATTCTTTAATCCAAAAACCCAGGAGTTTGAACTTCGAACTGGTCCGATTGTTGCCAATGTTGTACTTGCGGATGAAATTAACCGTGCTACACCCAGAACTCAATCCAGTTTACTGGAAGTCATGGAGGAGAGACAAGTTACGATTGATGGGATAACGGTCAAGGTAGATGATCCTTTTATGGTTATTGCCACCCAAAATCCTGTTGAAGCACAGCAAGGAACATTCTCACTTCCAGTTGCACAAATGGACCGTTTCTTTATGAAATTGAGTATGGACTATCCAAGCCTTAATAGTGAAAAAGAAATCTTAAAGCTAGCACGCGGGATTGGCAGCACCAAAGAAACAAAGGCTGTTTTAAGTCACGAAGAAATTAAAAAGTTGCAGGAGCTCGTTCAACAAATAAAAATCAATGATACCGTTGAATCTTATTTGCTTCAAATCGTAAGAAAAACAAGACAGCATCCTGAAATAGATTTAGGTGTAAGTCCACGCGGGGCACTCGCATTGATGAAGGCTGCACAAGGCCAAGCCTTCCTAGAAAATCGTGAATATGTGATTCCAGAGGATATTAAAAAGATGGTGCCTTATGTATTAGGTCATAGAATCATTTTATCGACAGAAGCATCTTTTACAAAATCTCCTGAAAGCATACTTAAGGAAGTATTAGAAACGGTCCCAGTACCAGTAGAATTGGGCGCTTATTGATGATGGAATGGAGTAAATATAGTATTGAGAACAAATATTTGCCTATAACAGGTGCATTTGCACTCTTTTTATGTATTGCTTCTTTTTTCTTCCAATCATGGCTTGCCTTTTTTGCTGGCGTCTTTATTATCCTTCTTATTTATTTCAATCATCTCTATCTGAAGAAAGTGGGAGAGGGTTTATTTTTTAATAACAAAAAGGTAAGAGCGAAGTATTTCCCTGATGAAAAGGGTGAATGGGTACTTGAATTCCAAAATGTTAGCATACCCATCATGAAGGCGAAGCTGAGTGTGAGCTTTCATGATTCTGTTGCACCACATGACCCACATGCCCGGAAACAATCATCGATCTATGAAGTTACCGTTCCGTTTTCAATCAGCTATCGTCAAAAGACGAGCGTGACCATTCCCTTTACAGCTGAAAAAAGAGGTGTTTCTAGAATAAGAAAAATCGAGTTAATGATTCCCCATTTCTTTGGTTTCGGTGAAACCATATTGGAAAAGGAATTTCATTCGATACAAGAAGCGCTTGTTTATCCTAAAACATTGGCTGTACACAATAAACATGTGGTCCTTACCAGCAAGCATGGCGAATCTCCTGTTTCTTATTCACTTTTTGAGGACACACTCTCTCCCGCTGGAACACGAGAATACAATTATTCAGACAGTTTTAATCGGATTCATTGGAAGGCAACTGCTCGTAAACAAACCCTGCAAACGAAGCTCTTTGATAAAGTGACTGAGAAATGTTGGAATATCGTGATCAATATTGGTAATGACCGATTTGTTACCGATAATCTCGAAGAAATTTTGAGCGGGTGTGCAGATCTGGCCTATTTCTTTGTCAAACAGAATATCCCATTCTCCGTTTGTATTAATATGCGTTATGTGGGAATAACACCTTTTTATTATATAATGCCGGGGACTGGCAGAGAGCATTTACAAAAAGTATTAGAAGCGATCGCTCATATTGATGTCCAGAGTTCTGTTTATCCTTTTGAAAAGATGCTTGCCTATTATGATAGCCATTTAGAACAGCAGCCGTTTTTCCTGCTTGCCGGACAATACATACCCGACAGAGGAAATATTCTAAATAGGATGGCCGAAAAAGGAACAAGTATTTACGAACTCATCATCCATGAACAAAGTGCTTCGATTGTGAAAAAATCATTCTCCCAAAAAAGGGGGATGTTTTCATGAAAAGCAATGCTTGGTATTTGGTTTATTACAAAACGATTGAAATATTGTTTGGAAGTCTTGTTATCGCTTTTTACTACTTATATCGTGGACAAGAGATACCCATCTTGCCTTATCTAGTGCTCGCACTGGCTACTACCTATCTATTTATTTTCCTGATTCACACCTACCAGGAGAAAAGCAGATTGTTATTTTTTATGATCGTCTTCCCTTTAGTTGTGGCTGGTGGATTATTGTTAAACTTTCCGATACTGTTTATTTTATTATTGGCGTTGTTGATTTATTGGAGAACAAGTGTCATGAATAATGAGGATGGCAGTGTTCAAACCGGTGTTTGGTTGTTTTTGACTGTGTTCTTGGGATTTATTCTACTCATTATAGCAAACATTCAGGGCTATCCTCAAAATCCATTGGTTATAATCATCGTCCTAAACCTTGCTTTTATCGTGATGGGCGGTTTTTTAATTAACTGGTTATCAGTGGTTGAGAACAAACAAGTAAAAAGACGTTTGCTGAGAAATTTTCTTTCCATAATGGGTATTTTAATGGTATTAAGCCTGCTTCTAGTTGCCTTGAGGGATGTCTTGAAGTGGTTGGTAGTTTCCATCCTTAAATTAGGGGTATTTGCAGCGTCCTTTGTTTTTTCTCCAATCTTTCATTGGGTGGAGAATTATGAGTTAACGGGAGAATTGAATCCATTTGAACAGATTCAAAATGCAGAGTCCCAAGTGGACACTGAGAGCACGAATTTAATTCATGATCAATCCTCTGTTGTGTCAAAAATGGATATTCATTTTACCTACTGGTACTTTGCCGTTTTGATCATTCTATGTATTTTGTTATTTATTTACCTATATAAAAAATTCCAGGGTACTACAGAAGTTTTAGATACTACTGAAAATCAATACTATACCATCTCGTTTGATGATGGAGGAAAGGGAACGAGTTCTTCAAAAAATAAAAGGTCTGGAGAACAGCCTTCCCATCGAGTACGAAAAGAAATGTATCGCCTTGAAAAAATGGCAGAAAAACTCCAACTTGGTAGAAGTTCATCTGAAGCGATAGGGGAATGGTTTACCAGAGTAGGAGTAAACGAGGACGAGGTGATCCAATCTGTCTATGAAAGGGTTCGTTATGGAAATCAAATGGAATCAGATGAAGAATATAAATTATTTTTACAAAAAATAGAAAGTAAGAAATCCGAGTTAAAACAGATTCATAAATTACTGGTAGAAGAAGGTAAAATCCAATCGAAATCACGTGTGAAAAACATTATGAAAGTATTTAAATCCAGAGCAGAAGAACATTGAATTATGTGTTCTTCTGTTTTTTTATGATCAATACACGATCAAAACTAGCACCAATGATAATTCCTGTTGTATACCGAATTAAATCCTCTGTTAGGAAGCCTTTACCTAATATCAACGCTCCCAGCAGAGTTCCGCGAATATGATTGATCCAATCTGCTTGATACAACTGACTGAATTCGATACCGAAGCTGAACAAAAAGCTGAGAATGATGGCTGTTAACATCCGTTTCTTTACTAATAAAAACCGGAATCCGTAATAGACCATCATTGCCCATAGAACATCGCCAGCATTCTCTGCTAAAAAGGGGAATAACAGATGGCTGAATTTTCTAGAGGCAAGGCCTAGTAAAATCGTAATGACGACAGCCATAAAATATGTTCCCCTTAGGTAAATATGAGAATGATTTTTAGAAATCATTGGCAACACCTTTTTTCCACAGTATAATCTTCATTATATTAACAATTTTTTTACATATACAAGCATGAAATGATAGCGGTTTTGTCGATAATGGGCCAAATTAAGTTGATATACACACTTATTGAGAAAGTAGGTATTTAGTATGTTAGTAATAGAAGAAATTAAATCAATTGAGACCAATTTAGACCAACTCTCTGAACTTTTGGTTCAGGTGGTGGATGACGGTGCGTCTATTGGATTTTTACCTCCTATGAATTTATCAGATGCGAGAGACTATTGGCAAACTGTAATGAACCCAGATGTGAATTTATTTATTGCGAAAGTAGATAATGAGATCGTCGGAACCATCCAACTGCACTTATGTAGCAAGCAGAATGGTCTTCACCGAGCTGAAATTGCAAAATTAATGACTGGACCAAATGCTAGACGTAAAGGAGTAGCGCGTTCCTTAATGAAAGCAGCGGAAGAACGAGCGTTTGATGAAAAAAGGACTTTACTTATCCTTGATACAAGGGAAGGGGATCATTCCAATTTCCTCTATCAATCTCTTGGGTATATCCAGGCTGGAAAAATCCCACACTTTGCCCTTTCGGATAAGGGAGAACTAGATACTACCGTGATTTATTATAAACAACTTAAAAAGGATTCTTAAATGAACTATGTGATTGAATGTCAATCATTGTATTACGGAAAGAGTTCTAGCGGCTTCCTATATTGGTTTCTTTAGATTCTCAGATGAAGATTAGAAGGTGAGTTTTTATGAGAATAATAGGCATTGATTTATCCGGTCCAAGCAACCCTCAACATACGGTCTTGGCTGTCTTTGAACTGCAAGATGGAGAATTAACATTTCTCAAACTAAGGAGAAGTATAGGAGATCTTGAAATTTTGGAAGAAATACAGGAGCAAAGTCAAATTGATGAAGTGGTCATTGGGATGGACGCTCCATTGTCCTACCAGGACGGCGGTGGGGATAGACTAGGTGATAAACAATTGAGACAGTTTATTGTTTCTCTTGGGATGAAGTCGGGTTCCATCATGCCACCGACATTTAACCGAATGGTCTACTTAACATTGAGAGGAATTAAACTTACGAGAGAAATAGAAAATCTCACGAGCATTCACCCGATATCCATTGTCGAAGTGCACCCTGGAGCCGTAATCGGATCAAGAATTCTATCAAAAGATTTAGCATATGTATTGACGTATAAACAAGATATGTCTTCAAGAAGTTTTATAAAAAATTGGTTAGGGGAGCAGCACGTAACACAGCTCCCCGCATTCATTGATGAAGAAAGTCATATGATTGATGCCTGTGCTGCAGCACTGGGGGCATGGCATTGGAAGGATTCATCCCACGAGCCAAAATGGCTGCTTCCTGCAAATCCTCCGCTTCATCCCTATGATTTTTGTTGTTAATTAAGTAAGATTTGGAGGAAATGAAAATGAAGTTTTTTATTGTAGATGTATTTGCTGAGAACAAATATGAGGGAAATCAATTAGCTGTCTTTATACCAGAAAGGAAAATGCATACAACGGAGATGCAAAAAATAGCTCGAGAAATGAACTTTTCGGAAACGACTTTCATTATGTCTGGCTTGCAGGATAATGGGGGCTATGATGTTAAGATTTTCTCCCCTGATTCTGAATTACCTTTTGCTGGACATCCGACCCTAGGCACTGCTTATGTTATCAACTATCTATATGATTGTTCAGAAGGAAGTGAAGTTAAACTAAACCTGCCTGTTGGGCAAATACCCGTTATATTTGAAGATAAATACGCATGGATGACTCAAAATCAACCTGAATTTGGTGCTAATGTTGAGATTGATAGAATTTCAGCTGCATTACAAATCAATCGAGATGATATCAATACTGATTTTCCGATTCAAGTGGTATCAACAGGATTACCAAGTGTTATTGTCCATTTGAAATCATTGGATGCTGTAAGCCTTTGTAAAATTGGCCATCGAGCCTATGCAGACCTATTGAAGGATCTGGGAGATGTTAATTTACTTGTCTTTACAACTGAAACCGCAAGCCCAGAAAACGATATAAATGTAAGATTATTTATGCCTATACCAGGGTATCTAGAAGACCCAGCAACAGGAAGTGCTAATGGAAATTTAGCAGGATATTTATTGGAACATAACTTTTTTAATACCAATGAAATAAACTATCGTGTCGAACAAGGTGCTTTTATAGGTAGACCATCGCTACTAAAAATACATGCCAACAAGACAGATGATCACTATCTCATCCAAGTCGGCGGGCAAGTCATTGTCGTATCAGAAGGTAAGTGGTATTAAAAATTTAGCGTGAAGGGGTATATAAGATGCAAACATTGCCACAAACACAACAAGTAAAGAAATACATACCACTTTCGTTTTTTGTTATTTTTCTTGGATACTTAGTATTTGGGCTATCGGAAAATATCAAGGGACCAGCCATTCCTCAGATGCAAATTGATTATAAGATTGATGAACTGCAGGTTGGTTTTCTATTAGCGATTAATTCCATTGGGTTTTTAATCGCGTGCAGTTTTACTGGTGCTTTTTCATCTAAAGTAGGGATTAAGCTTACGAGTCTGATTGCTTTTGGTGTAATGGCAGTATCAGGTGTTTTTATTTATTTTTCTAGTAATTTTGCTATCTTTTCCGTCTCCTATTTCATTATGTACTTAGGGAACGGAATGTTAGAAATCGCGTTGGCCATTTTGGCTGCAAGAATTTTCACAAAAAATACTGGCTTTATGATGAACTTATCTCATTTCTTTTATGGACTTAGTTCAACGGCGGCACCCTTAATGGCAGCAGGCTTGATGGGTATGACGTTTATCGGAGGTCAAGAGCTAGGCTGGAAGGGAATGTATTTTTTCATGCTCTCCTTATGCATCATTCCTATGATCCCAGCATTTTTTAGTACACTTCCAGTTGATCAAACAACTAAACACGAACGACTGCCGATGAAGACGTTCTTACAAGATCGGGTAGCATGGTTCATCATTATCATTCTATCGTTTGGAGTAATCGTCGAGCTTTCGATTGCAGGCTGGCTTGTTAACTTTCTAGTGAGATCGTTTCAATGGAGTGGGGCGGCGGCTTCCGGTATGTTATCAATCTTTTTCCTCTGTTTTATGGTCGGAAGGTTACTTCTAGGATTTATTACTGATAAAATCGGATTTATGATTTCTATCATTGTTTTTTCCGGCCTTGCTGGAATTACGACCATTTTGGCTACTTTATTGGGGCCTACAGGTGTTTGGTTATATGCGGCAGCTGGGTTTGGAATTGCACCCGTTTATCCAACCGTAATGGCATTAATCGCAAAAAGATATCCGAATGGAATTGACGCTGCGATTACCGTTACCGTAACGATTATGGGGATTGTGGTTGTTATCAGCAATTTATTCTTAGGAGCACTGATTGAATTCTTTAAAAGATGGTTCACTGGCTTTCTTGGAGCGGAAATGGGGTTAATGAGAGGATTTCAGGCAGGATTTATATTTATTGGTGTCTGCGGACTGTTATGTTCTATTTTCAGTATTATTTTATATCGCTATTTGAAGAAGCGGAATGAAGTCATGTAAATGAGGTGACCGTTTGGGTTGCCTCTTTTCTGTGAGAAGAGAGGAAAAATATGATGAATAAACCATTTAAGGATTTCAGCCAAACAGAAGAGGAATTGCGTACATTAATTGGTTTCCCAAGTGAATTAGTTGAGAGCAAGACGATTACATATTTAGATCACCATTGTGAAGAATACATTTCCAAATCTCCATTTTTAGTGATTACTAGTTCTGATTCATCGGGTAAAGGTGATGTTTCACCAAGAGGGGATATGCCTGGATTTGTTAAAGTCATAAATGAAAACTATTTGGTTATTCCAGAGCGACCGGGTAACAAAAGAATCGATACCATGCGAAATATCCTGGCAAACCCTAACGTAGGTCTGTTATTTATGATTCCTGGTTTAGGGGAAACATTGAGAGTGAATGGAAAGGCGTATTTGGTAAAAGACGTTGACCTTCTTGAACAGATGTCCGTAAGAGGCCGAGCCCCTCTATTAGGTATTGGTGTAGAGATAGAGGAATGTTATATCCATTGTGCGAAAGCCTTTAAACGCTCTAGTTTATGGGAACCTAGTTCTTGGGCTGACAAAGAAACATTGCCCTCCGCAGCAAAAATCATATTTGATCACGCTGGACTTCCCGGTAGCAGTACCGAATCCATAGAGGAAAGGCTTAAAGAAGGTTATTCGAAAAGATTATATTGAGATGGGACTCCACTTGGCTAATCCCAGACAAATAGTCTCATTGGCTAGAATAATAGACTATTGTGCCCTTAACTCTAAGCAAATGGGATTTACGGGCATAATAATAGGCTAATTGTGCCCGTTTCCAATTATAAATCGATTTTGGGTAACAATAAACTCACTATTGTGCCCATAATAAGATACAGGTGCAGTTTAGGTAACAATTAGCCACGGAATTAAAAATCCCAAGTGAAATGAAATCACTTGGGATCTTATTTTATAGATATGGACTTTCATGCTTCGCTTTTAACATATTCCAACGACGGTCAACTTCCTTATCAAACATCTCCAACATGTCTTTACTGTTTTCGTTCAGCAAATGTTTCGTTTTACCCATCAACTTCAGCCATTCGGATACAGCTAATCGTTTATTTTTCTCCTCTGGATTATAGGTGACTGTTGTAACCCCATGCTCAACCTCATAAAGAGGGAAGAAGCAGGAGTTCACAGCAGCTTCAACAATCGTCTGACCCAATTCATCCTTTGACTTCCAGTTCAATGGGCAGGTAATTAAGATTTTGCCATAAACCAAGCCTTCATTATTGGCATACCACTGAGCTTTGGCTGCTTTCTTTAACAGGTCACGATCAAAAGCTTCCGTCCCGGTAAATACATAAGGGATATGAGTAGCTGCCATAATTTGAGCCGTATCCTTGTGATGGAATGGTTTTCCATTTTGGAAGCCGCCAATATTGGATGTACTCGTCATATGCCCCATTGGAGTAGAGTAGGAGAGCTGACTGCCTGTATTCATGTAACCTTCATTATCATACTCAAGGATGATCATTTTATGGTTCCGTAATGCCGTTCCAATTGCAGGACCCATGCCGATGTCCATACCACCGTCACCTGTAACCATAACGAAAGTAAAGTCATCACTCAGGCCCAGTTCCGCCAATTCACCGCGTCTCTTTCTTTCATGGAACATTTCCACAAGACCGGAAAGGGTAGCAGAGCCATTTTGGAATAGGTTATGAATATACGTTGCTTTATGAGAGCTATAAGGGAAACCAGTGGTTACAACCATCGCACATCCAGTGTGGAATAGTGCAACGATGTCACCTTCAATTCCTTTAAAAAACAATTCCAGCCCTGAGAAAATACCGCAGCCTGGGCAAGCTCCGTGACCGGAAGCCAGTCTCTTTGGCTTTTTCGTTAAACTCCGTAAAGGCGGAATTTTCACTTTCAATTCACCCGTTTTTTCATCAGGCGTAACCGTAATTAGACCCGTATTTAAGTCTTCTTTTTTCATCGGATTTAACACACGTTTCGGAGCAAACTCTGGTTTCCCTGGATTATGCCCAAAGTAGTCAAACGGCTTCTCTGCAAAACCTTTATCAGCGGCTTCAATAGCTAACTGGAAAAAGTGTTCGGCGTCATCTGCATAAAAATCTTTGCCGCCTAATCCGTAAATTCGGTTGATTACCTTTGTATGAGCATTACCAACCGTTTGCAGAGCGGCTCTTAGTTCAAGGGCCATGTTCCCACCATGTGCTCCGTATGAATCGGCACGATCGCCAACGGTTACCGCTTTAACATTTTTCAAAGCTTCCGCTATTTGTTTTTGAGGGAAGGGACGTATCATATTTGGAGATATCACACCCGCCTTGATTCCTTGTGAACGGAGTCGATCAACAACGTCCTTACAAACCTCTGCAGCGGAATTCAACATAAACACGGCCACTTCCGCATCGTCCATACGATATAAGTCAAGGATCGGATATTCACGTCCGGTTAATTCTGCGTATTCCTTAGAAATTCTTTCAAACACAGCTTCGGCATTGTACATCGCTTCTGATTGTTGATAGCAGTTATTAATATAATCAGGTTCATTCATATATGGGCCGATGGTAACAGGATTTTCACGATCTAAGGCATGAGGGAAGTTCCTCGGAGGTTCCCCAATGAATTTTTGGACGTCACTTCTATTTTTAATCACCTGTACACGGCGTTTTTGGTGAGAGGTGAAATACCCGTCGAATGAAACAATGACAGGAAGTCGTACCTCAGGATCTTCTGCTAATTTAATCGCAATAATGTTCATATCATATACGATTTGCGGATCGCGGGCCATTAAGATGGGCCATCCCGTATTCAGCCCGAAATATAAATCAGAATGATCTCCATGAATATTTAATGGACCTGAAACAGAGCGATTCACTAAATTTAATACCATCGGAAACCGTGTTCCAGATTGAACTGGCAGCTGCTCTAACATATAAAGGAATCCATTGGCACTGGTAGCGTTAAAAACACGGCCGCCGCCTGTAGAAGCCCCATAGCATATACCTGCCGAACCGTGTTCGCCATCTGCTGGAATTAAAACAATATCATGTTCACCTCTAGATTTCATTCCATCAAGGAACTGGGCAACTTCTGTTGAAGGGGAAATAGGGAAGTACCCCATGACATGATAATTAATTTGGTGGGCTGCATACGCCGCCATTTCGTTTCCAGATTCAAATACAAAACTTTGCTCAACCGTTCCCATTTCAGTTTTAAGATTTTCTTGGTTTATTTCAATGGACATAACATCCCGTCCTTTCCTTAGTTTTGAGTCACTAAATCAAATAAATGGGGTACACGGTTTTTATCCGCATAGCCATCATTGTATTCTCGTTCACCTGATAGCGCTTCCACAGGACATGCCGTTACACACTTCAAGCAGCCTTTGCAATATTGATAGTCAATACCACTGAGAAACATTTGAGGACGACCTTTTTTGTCTGGTTTTTCCTCCCATACAAAGCAAAAGTCTGGGCAAGCTGTATCACAGGCCGCGCAATTGATACACTTTTCCTCATGAAAATGAGGGAGCATACCGGCACGTGAAATACTTAAATCCTTTAATATACTGTTACCTGGATTGGTAATCATTCCGCCTAGCGCCTGGGTTTCATAACCAAGAACGGGTTCTGGTCGTGAAAAAGGTTTAGGTTCGACACCATCCTCTGGAAGATAAGTTTTAAATTCGACTTCATTAAATCCACGATCGAAGGTCCGAATATTGGGATCAACAAGGTGTGGATATTTTTTTTCAAAGGTACGTCGTATCGTTTCTTTCATCGATTCAGGATCTAAAAAGTCCAAGATACGGTAAAGAGCACCGAGCATTGCGGTGTTGGCTTTTGTTTGTTCTTCTAACGCGATACCAGTGGCGTCAATGATGGCAATGGTACCGCCAGCAATTTTCATGAGATTTTTCAGTTCGTCAGGGGATTTTTGTGAGTTTACTAGGATTGTGCTGTCAGGGTAGATCCCGCTTGTGCAGTCGATAGTTTTAAACAGGGCATCATGGAAAATGCCGACAACATGAGGACGTTCTATAGGTGTGGTGTCTCGAATATTTGTTTCTGGCTCACAAAAGCGAATATGGGCTTTTACAGGGGAACCTTTTTTCTCTGAACCGTATGATGAAAAACCGACTCCATTCAGTCCGTTTCCAACAACTCCATCCTCGGAAAGCATTTTACCAGCCAGGTTAGCCCCTAATCCGCCGATTGACTCAAGGCGAATTTCAAAAAAACCTAATTCATTTGTTTTTGGCAATTTTGACAAAAGTATTCCTCCCATCTATGTAACGAAGTTTGATATAGAATATTATAAATATTCTATAAATTAAATTAATTTTATTGTAACAGGACAACAAAACAAATACAACAGATTTTTGAAATCAGATGTAGGAACCCGTATGGAGTTGGTTTTATCATTAAGGTGAATTGTAATTGTGATATATAACAGAGGGAAATATGTTATACAACAGAGGGAGAGAGTTAGTTTTAAAAAGAAATGGAGAGTTGTTTGTAGGTCACTTGTGCCTAGTTCATACATATAATGCTAAAGTGAATTAGTTATGAAAAATTTAATATTTATCCAAGCCTGTTGTGATTACAGAGCTAAGGTAAGAATAATACGAACAGGGAGGGGATGTTTGTGAAATTTACCATTCAATATATACCCCTGAATAAAATTAAACCTGACGTATCATTGAAGGTAACAGAACATATTAAAAGACTCCAGCGATTGATGTGGGATTGTATGTTTGTTTTGGTTGTCAGGAAAAATCGGAAGGATAACAGCTATACAATCATTAGCGGTCAAGATCGTTATGAATCCCTCCGAAAACATACGAAAACTATTTATGCACCATGTATCGTTGATAAAAGTACACCTTCCGGAATGTTATCCTTGTTTCAACGGTTTCGCAGAAAACAACTGCTGGATGATTTTCCTTTATTGCCATCTAGCTGGTCCATTGTACGTTCCTTTTTAAAACAAGAGCCTCGTTTTAAACAATTATCCCGATCGCAACAAATAAGAGTCCTTCTTTTAGCTGCGCACTATAAAAAAACAGTGATATATTCAATGAAAATGACTGTTGATGATTTATTGAGAGATAGATAGAAGAGTTTGGAATACTTCCAAACTCTTCTCAATTTTTTTATAAGAAAAAAATAGAAAAACAAATGTAATAGAATACTAACTCCGATCATATTAAACCAATTAATTACAAATTTTTTTCCCTTCGGTTGAATCACGCCCATCGCGACAATATTCCAGAATATCTTCGAATTACGCCATCGTTTTTTGTTCAGCATTTCTTTACCGTCATATTTTCTATTTTCTCTTCTAACCCAGATATAAGCAATAATAATATCGAGTATAGCCCCAATTGATACTGCAATCATCACGGTCTCTCTCGATATAGTCCAACGATTTTTCTTTTTCTCCTCCTGCTTAGCCGCTATCTTTTTCTCGTGTTTCTCTAACTCTTGTTTGAATGTCGTCTCAGGCATTTCAACAGATGATTTACTAGGCTTAAAATCAACTAATGTAACAGCTAGAATCATAGAGACCATTAGCAAAAAGTATGTAGTAAAAAAAAGAGCCATTTTTTTATTTGCTTTTTTCATCGGTTCACCTAAGTTATGGCATTATTTTTATTTTATTTACCATTATTTTACCACAATTATCCAGAAAGTGATGACTGAAAGGAAGAGCAGGAATTTCATATCCTGCTCTTTACTATTATTCAACCCTTACCCTAATTTGATCAATAGCATTATATCCATAACCCTTTCTATTCCAATAAGGTTTGCTGGGCTGTGTTTGACCATGAGAATCTGTTGCTTTTGACTTGATGGTATAGATACCATTTTCTGTTGCCTTCCATTCATGAGACCAAGAAACCCATTTGTAGCTCGATTTCTGATTTATTATATTCGCATTGGTCCAAGTATCTCCATTATCCATACTGATTTCTACCTTGGTTATGGAGCCATTACCAGTCCAAGCGATCCCCTTTATTTCATGTTTACCTGTGTTTAATATAGCCATATCTAACGGTTTATGGATTGTTGAATTTACATTCATGGTGGTGACCGGCTGAGCACCATCGTCATTTTCTTGATTTGGATAATACAAATAGTCTATCCTTTGAAAAGGACCGGTAAAATAAGAACCGATGACACTTATTTGCTTAATCCATTTAACAGACGCCATACCATACCATTGTGGAACGATTAATCTGAAAGGAAATCCATGTTTAAATGATAATGGTTTTTTATTATATTCATACGCGATAATCGTATCAGGATGTAGGGCCTTTTCTACTGGTAAACTCCTAGAATAATAGAAACTCTCATCGGAGTCTGTTCTTTTTCCTTGGTCATATCCTTCCACAACGACTTCTTTTGCATCTTGCGAAATACCTGATAATCCGAGGAGAGTACTTAATGAAACCCCCGTCCAAACACCTTGGCTAATCGCACCCTTTTCCCATTGTTCTCCAAATACTTTAGGTTCAAATAAACTGCGTTTATTTCCGGAACATTCAAGAACCATTTCCACCGTTTTCGAGGGCAACTGTTGGATAGTTTGCATGGAAAGCAATAAGGGAGTAGATACCAACCCGTTTATTGAAAGAAAATAATTTGAATAGGTTAGCTTTGGATAAGAGAAGTGGTTACGCCGATAAAATAAAGGAGTTTGGATTAATTCTTGCTCAATAAAGTGTATAGGTGTTTCCTGATTCTCAGGGTCCAATTTACGTGTTATTAAATAAGGTTTTACATCAGGATGTTTTGGTACCATCATTTCCTCCCTTAAAAATGCAGTCATTCATAATGTATGTCTTAAGTGGTTGGAATAGGTAACATAACATGTTAAAAAGACGAAGAATAATTAGCGGCTAAATATACAGGTTTTTTAAAATGAAATGTAGATATGTTTTCCCTTTAAATTTATAAAAGGGATATTTTTTTGTAAAAAAAGCTTCATTTTTAGAATCGAGGACATATGTCCTATCGAAGAACTCTTGATTTATCATTTAATTAGATTATAAATATAGATAAATTGGAGAGAAGAGAATGAAAGGGAGTTTATTTGCTTTTTTAGGTGGGGCTTTTATTACACTTCAGGGTGTTGCAAATACCCGGATTAGTCAAGATATTGGCACGTGGCAGACGGCAACCATTACACAATTCACGGGACTTCTCGTAAGTTTGCTGGTCATAATGTTTGTAAGAGATAAGAAATGGAAACAGTTAAAGAATGTAAAACCCCTATACTTGACTAGTGGTGCTTTTGCAGCAATTATTATTTTTAGTAATGTAGCATCCATTGAATACGTAGGGGTTACCCTTTCCATTTCCGTCCTATTGATTGCCCAATTAGGGTTGACCTTTATAATTGATGGCAAAGGCTGGTTTGGTATTCCGAAGCAAAAGATGAGGTTACCTCAGTTCATCGGAATTGCGCTGATGATAATGGGTGTTGTCATATTACGTTTTTGATGTAAAGAATTTGCCATCCAGGAGGTGGAAACGTGAAAGAAATAAAAAATCGTCAGTTAGTGCAGTCCTATTTGCAGGCTCACCAACTAGAATCCATTTTTAATGATGATATCATGCCATATTTGTCTTTATACCATTTCGAACAAGGGGAACTGATCTTATCACAAGGTGAGCCATCCAAGTATTTATATGTCTTGGTACAAGGTAAAATAAAAATCTACACCACTTCAGCACAAGGGAAAACACTTATATTATCTTTTAAAACACCAATTGAAGTGATAGGAGATATTGAATATGTGCAGGAGATTGATACCATCAATACGGTAGAGGCCGTTTCATCGGTCTATATGATCGGAGTACAACACACACTGCTGAAAAAATTAACAAATGATTATTCTCCATTTTTGCAATTTATGTTAACTATTATTACCGAAAAGTTTTATTTGAAAAATAATTCGATGAGCTTCAATTTAATGCATCCAGTTGAAGTTCGTTTGGCCAGTTATTTATTGTCGGTGATCCATGATGAAAATGAATCCATATTGTCTGGGCAGCTAAGTACGTCTAGTTTGGCGGATACGGCAAATCTTATCGGGACCAGCTATCGCCACCTAAATCGGGTGATTCGGCAGTTTTGTTCCGACGGACTAGTTGAGCGTAAGAAAGGATTCATTCTTATTAAGGACAGAGAAGCCTTAACAACTTTATCTGGAGGAAATATTTACGAGTAAAATCGATAGTGGTCCCGAGAACAAGCAATCGGAACGTTTCTGTCCATACAGTGACACCTTGCCACCATTCATGGACTCTATTAAAATATTACACATTGGAGTGTTTAAGATATGATTCTAGGACTATTATTTGCCATACTGGCTGGATTTTTAGTCAGTCTGCAAAATATATTCAATAGTAAAGTCGGTGAACACGCCGGTTCATGGACGACAACTACATTAGTGCTAGGTTTAGGATTTGTCGCCTCATTTACTATAGGATTCCTGTTTGAAGGGAAGCAACTATTTCAATTACAAAATATGAAGACATGGTACTGGTTCAGTGGTTTAATAGGAATTGGAATCGTAACCTGTGTCGTCCAAGGCATAAAGTTACTTGGCCCTACCTATGCGATGTCAATTATGCTCACTTCACAGCTTGGATTTGCATTAATGTGGGATTCATTTGGCTGGATGGGATTGGAAAAGGTACCTTTTACCCTTCAACAAGGTTCAGGTGTACTTATAATAGTGGCTGGCATTCTTATTTTTAAAATGAACGGAAAGCCTAAGTCGATTAAAAAAATGCCAAATAGTATAAAAAGTTTACACGCAGAAAAGTAAACAGATGATGGAGTGATACCGTTGAAAAAATATAAAACTTTATTTTTTGATGTAGATGATACGTTATTAGACTTTGGTGCAGCAGAAAAATTAGCGTTACAACTCCTTTTTGAGGAACAGAATATTCTGCATACTCCAGAAATAGAGGAAGAGTATAAAAGAATAAATCAAGGTCTATGGAGGAGGTTTGAAGAAGGAGAAATGAGCCGGGATGAGGTTGTCAACACTCGTTTTTCAAGCTTATTACATGTATACGGAAAAGAAGTTGATGGGAAATTACTCGAAAAAAAGTATCGATCTTTCTTAGAGGAAGGACATCAATTAGTGGATGGTGCATTTGATCTTATTAGAGAACTTCATTCCCAGTATGACTTATATATTGTTACAAACGGAGTATCGAGGACACAGGATAAACGATTACGGTCTTCAGGTTTATTTCCATTTTTTAAAGATATCTTCGTTTCCGAGGATACAGGGTTCCAAAAGCCAATGAAGGAATTTTTCGATTATGTTTTTGAAAGAATTCCTCAATTTAATGTGAACGACGCATTAATTATCGGTGATTCGTTGAGTGCTGATATTAAGGGCGGACAGCTGGCAGGAATGGACACTTGCTGGTTTAACCCCAAAATGAAACAGAACGATTCTGATAGTAGTCCAAATTTTCAAATCCACAAGCTTGAAGAATTGAAACAAATAGTAAGTGTAAAAGATAGGATAGGTGCCTGATAATTTGCTGATTTGAAGGAGTGGGGAATATGGAGTTAAACTATGAAATCATTACCGATGAAGAAATTGAAAACTGTAGAGATTTATGCAATGAACTTATGGCTTTTCAAAAATCTAAAGCTCATATAACCCCAGAGTTATTTGATCATATGAATTTTGACACTCGGATGGTTCCTTCTGTAAAGAATGCCATACACAATTACATCGTAATTGTAAAAGATGGTGAGAAAATTATCGCCTACGTCTATTCCAATGTCTCTCCTAAAGAAGTCTATTCCAATAGTTTCACGACCTTCTTTGACTTAACGTCTGTTCGGAAAAAGAATGTAGGTTGTCTATCGCAATTCTATATAAAATATGAATATAGACAGTGTGGTATTGGATCTAAACTTTTTAATATGTCAATGGATTGGCTGAAGCAATTTGATGATGTAGAAGATCATTTCATCTTTGTCTCGAATGGAAATGATAATGCATTAGAATTCTATCAGCGAAAAGGGTTTTCTGTGAGTCATGATATATTGGATGGTTTCATTACCGTTTTGCGATCAATTAATCCTAAATAGATGTATTACTTTTTCTTTTTACTCAAACTAATTAAATAAAGAGCCATTGAGATATAGGTACCAAATAGAAGCGTGAAGAATATTGGAGTAGATAAAGAATCCATGGTATCACCCGCTATTTTAATTCCTGTAAGGTTGGATGGAAGAACAACAGGAGTATCAAGATTATAGGAAGAGAAATTAATAAGGCAGCCAAGTGATTCTTATAATGCACTCGAATAATAAAAAATGTAATGAAATTAAATAATGTGGACCACCATAAATCCCAATCATTTTCATAGATAAATAATCCCTTTTTTTCAAAAAGGAACTCAATGAATGTGAAATATCCAACCCAAACACCTAAATAAATAAACTTCTTATTCCCCTGGGGAAAATACTGTAGATAAACCATTAATACAACCGGAATAATAAAGAAAGAAAATGCTAAATCGATTAGTGTATGATTTAGCCAAGATACTGTGACGGCTTTATATTTCCATAGAGTGTGTTGATAAAAGACAAAATTATAAAGTAAATTACAAATGATATAGAATTGAATGGTCGGATAAAATTCCTTCCACCTTTTCCAGTCTACAAATTTCTTTGCGACAATAATATAAACACCGATGACTATAAACAAGTACATGATTTATCCTCTTTGCTGTTTTATGGTTATTGTTTCCATAAATAAATGATAATATAATTGTACTTAATAATTCATTCACTAAAGAGTTGCAGCAGCAACTCTTTTTTTAGTAACTTTTACTTGTTTACAAATTGTTAAAACTCTTTTCCAATAGTAACTTTAAATTAAAACTGGAAATAATTATTAATCAACTAGTGTAAAATAGTGTTAAACGGGTATAAACATAATTATACTATTCTTATGATGTAATCACGCCTAGGGGGATAAAATGGAACTATCTTTGTTATTAGAGTATGGCTGGGTTTTACTTATTTTGATTTTGTTAGAGGGCTTATTATCCGCAGATAATGCTTTGGTGTTAGCGATCATGGCGAAGCATTTGCCTGCAGAACAGCAAAAAAAGGCAATAAATATTGGCTTGATGCTAGCTTTCATCTTTCGGATTGGTGCTATCTTTATTATTTCGTTTTTGTTTCATGTTTGGTGGATTCAAGCAATCGGGGCAGCGTATTTAATTTTCATCGCCTTAAAACACTTACTTAAAAAGGACCATGGCGGTAAGGACAAAGCAGGAAAAAGCTACCGGGCTACTGTAGCTCAAATCGCCTTAGCTGATATCGCTTTTGCTGTAGATTCGATTTTAGCCGCAGTTGCTCTTGTTATTGCATTACCAGGTACACCGATGGGTGAAATCGGTGGAATGGATGGGGCACAATTTATCGTTATCTTAATCGGTGCAATTGCTGGATTAATCGTCATTCGTTTTGCAGCAGGATTCTTTGTTAAAGTCCTGACACAACGTCCTGCTCTTGAAACAGCAGCGATGTTACTGGTTGGCTGGGTCGGGGTTAAGCTATTAATGCATACTCTTGCACACCCAGCATTACACATTATTTCACATGATTTTGTAGAAGGACCTATTTGGAATACCATCTTTTGGTCTGTTATGCTTCTTATCGCTATAGGCGGATGGTTCCTATCGGGTAAGAAAACAAAGCAATCAACATAAGGAATCTCATGATAGAAAATGGCTTGGAACCATATCAAGCCATTTTTTTATGTATTTTGGAAAGGGGAGTAAATATGAAGTTTTCGTTTGATCATTTAGTGTGGTTTCAACACAAACCTGAAAATGCGATTCAACCTCTTTCAGAACAAGGTATCCATGTTGTTCAGGGAGGACGTCATGAATCTTGGGGAACCTACAATACACTCAGTTATTTTGGTTTAAGCTATATAGAATTTTTGGGAATTGAGCGATTAGAAATTGCTGAACAACATGAAGAAAATAAATTAATTACCCAAATTGTTCAACAGCTCGAAAAAGAGAATCGAGAAGGTCCTGCTAAAATCGCCATTCGAACTGACCGGATAAACGACTTAGCGATCAGGCTAAAGCAAGACGGATTTACTGTATTTGGTCCGCTTCCGGGTCAACGTGTTACAGCTGATGGTGACGTGATCAGTTGGTCACTTCTATTTATCGAGGATCAACCTAATCAGCTATCACTTCCTTTTTTCATCCAATGGAAAAAAAGTGATAAGGAAAGATTATCTGCGTTTCAGGAACAAGGAATGTTAGGCAGGCATAGCGGCGAAAATTCCAATTTTGAATCTGTCGGTTTTGTTGTAAGGGATTTAGAAGAAACGATAAAAACTTGGGGAAGGTTTTTAGATATATCCCCGAGTGAAGAGTTCAGAGATGACGTCTTACATGCACGCTGCCAACGATTAGAATTACCCGGAACCAACCTATTGTTCTGCACACCAATTGGAGATGGACCAGCAGAAAAGGTCTTACATGAAAGAGGAGAAACACCTTTTCTCGTAAACCTTACACAAACGAACCAAAGCGGTTTTTTTGAAATCTTGAATGGTTATTGGCGCTTTCAATAGCCAGATTTTTCTAAAAAAAAACATTGACATGAAATTCCAGTGGACTTTATACTATTGATAGTTATGATAAGGAGGTTATCTGTAGACATGTTGAACTAATCCCATGAATGGCCGTTTTGAATACGAACCATTTACGCTCACTGCTGATGAGTGAAAGGGATTACTATGTCATTTTTACAGATATCCGAATTAGGCTGACTTCTTGTTAGTGGACTTTTTTTCATAGTCCAAACATAGAGTAGTTTGTTTCGTTCTGTTTAACATGCATATAAATCTAAATTCACAAGTCGCAGAGAAATCTGCGATTTTTTATTTGAGAATATAACCCGAGGAGATGATAACATGGTTAACACAAAATTAATTTTAGTAGAGGGTTTGCCTGGTTCGGGGAAGTCGACAACAGCTGATATGACAAATGATATTTTAAAAGAATGGAATGTCGATACAAAGTTGTTTCTTGAGGGCAATGTTGAACATCCAGCAGATTATGAGGGAGGCTCTTATTTCTCAGAAACTGAATTTTCCCAGCTTATAGAACAGTATAGTGAAGTAAAACCCATTTTATTAAAACATGCTTTCAAACGGTGTGATGGATTTGTATTGCCGCAATATAAGCTGAAACAAGACTTGGATGAAACGCCGGTTCCTGATTCCTTTTGGGGCGACATATGGAATCACGACATTTATGAACTCCCGTTAGAGAAGAACATTGAATTGATAACGGATAAATGGAAAAGGTTTGTTGTGCATGCGTTAGCAGAAAATCACACGTATATTTTTGAATGCTGCTTCATCCAAAATCCTGTAACCATCGGAATGATCAAATATGGTGCCTCTCAGGAAGTGGTCAAAAATTATGTAAAGCAATTAGCTGATATTATCGAGCCTTTAAACCCCGTTTTACTTTATGTAGAGCAAAAAGATTTGTCACGTTCTTTTAAAAAGGCTGTTCAAGTACGACCAAAAGAATGGTCTGCTGGCTTTATGGATTACTATAATAACCAAGGATACGGCAAAATGAATGACGCTCAAGGAATCGATGGAACCATTGCAGTCTTAGAAGCAAGATATCAATTAGAAACCGTTATTATCAACTCACTTAATATGATCAAACATAAAATTGATAATACGAAGTTTGACCGAACTCTTCATGAAAGCCAACTCAAGGAAAAGTTCAAAAATACCGTGAAAATATAATGCTAGGAATCAGAGTGCACATTGCCTCTGATTTTTTTATTTCCTTTTAATTATTTTGTTGGATTGGTGACCAAAACGATGACACTCTTATCTAAATCAAAATCCCAGTCGACAAAAATATCAATAATTTGAGTTTTCAATATCCCTTCAAAATGGTTATTGTTATGAAGCAGTCCTTTTTCTAGTGTTCGCTTGGCTAACTTTAGTTGTTCCTGCATGCCTTGTCTAATCAATTGTTTTTCTATTCTCACCAAAATTCCATTTCGAATGACCATGATGGACCGGTGATTTATTTGGCATGCATAAATCTCTTCCGGCTTCTTTTCTGATTCTGAGCTTAACTTATTAATCTCATCGATAAGTTCCGCTTTCCCTGTAAATTCTTCATTAATCGGAACATCGATACCGGTTGAATCACTGCATATTCCAGTGAACATCGCGGATTTATTATGAAGACCCCAGTCATAATAGAATTCTCTTATTTCCATTCCAGTCACAATCTTTATATAGGCTTTTATTTCGGGTATTAGCGTATGCATTACTAAATCTCTGACTTGTTGGACATTTTCGTCTTGTTTTTGATTTAAAAGTACCTTTTCAGTTGGCGTAAGGAAATTTCGAATATAAACGATCATAAAGGTTTTACCTAAGGAAACATGTACGGATTCCGGACCTTTACCAAAAGAATCACGTAGTATCTTACTAATATAGCTGCTTAACTCAGCCGTTTGTTTATAAATTGGTGACTCCATTTTCACGAACTCCTTTTCCTGAATAGGTCTTTAACCCTATCATACCCCTTTTCATTGGAAATAATTAGCATGGTTTGTTACTCAGAATAAAAATATAATGAAAGTAGGTGAAGGGACAGAAAGCCATTCGCTTTGAGGAGTAGGATATGTTTTCAAGCTTGAGCAACAAAGTTTTAGTAGACACATATTTTAATGCAGTAAAGCTAGAGTTAGACGAAGACTTTATTAAATTGTTAGAAGAAGAAATTGATCGAAGAGGGATCCAATTAGATACGGTAGAAAGAATGGCCTAAACCAAAGCTTTTTATTAAATATACTATGAACCTTCTTCCACTTGTAATGGTTATGTGATAAGAACAGCGGCGAATGGCTTTTTGCTCTTCACTCTTTCGCAGAAATAGTGCCTATGAAATAATCAGACTACTAATACTATTTGAAAAGCTAGGTCAATAGCCTAGCTTTTTCTTATCGTTATTTTGAAGAAGTAGTTATTTCCCCTTATATCCCATTCAATAGTTTTGTATAATTTTATATAATAAGAATATAGAAAAAATGGAGTGTTTGTATTGTTAACCATACGTAACGTGACGATGAATGATTTACGTGACCTTGTAATCATTGAACACATTTGCTTTCCAATTGAAGAAGCAGCTACGGAAGAGGCTTTTAAACAGCGTATTCAATTAATACCAGATAGTTTTTTTGTGGCGGAAGAGTGCGGTGTCATTATTGGTCTAGTCAATGGTCCGGTGATTGAAAAGGAATTTATTACTGATGATTTATTCGAGAAGATTAAGCCAAATCCACCATCAGGGGGGCATCAAACGGTTTTAGGAGTAGCGGTCACGCCGCATTTTCAAACCCGAGGTGTCGCAACAGCGTTACTATCACATCTTGAAAAAGAAGCACGATTAAAAAATCGGGAGACTATAACACTTACCTGTAAAGAAGACTTAATACCATTTTACGAAAACTTAGGGTACCAAAATAGAGGGGTTTCGAAATCAGAACATGGTGGAGTCATGTGGTATAACATGAATAAGAAATTGCTATAGTATAAATGAAAAAGTTAAGGGAGGGATATGGATGTATGAATTAAAAACGAAGGAAACAGACAATAGCGTGATTGAATTTATCGAACAGGTCGACAGCCCCAAAAAGCGTGAAGATGCATACCGATTATTAAATATCTTCATAGAGACCACAGGTTTTGAAGCAAAGATGTGGGGGCCGAGTATTATTGGTTTTGGATCTTACCATTACAAATATGAATCTGGTCACGAAGGGGACGCACCACTCGTTGGCTTTTCTCCGAGAAAAGCAAAAATCAGCTTGTATTTTGCACCAGGTGAAACAAAAAGAGAAGAATTATTAAATAAATTTGGAAAGCACACTACAGGGAAAGCTTGTGTGTACATAAATAAAGTAGCAGATATTGATGTAGAGGTTTTGAAAGCATTAATTAATGAATCCGTCTCTTTTTTGAGAGAAAAGTATCCAGCAAAGTAATACTAGCGAGTCCCTAATTGTCAATCAAATTGATTGTGAATAAGGGACTCTGTTTTTATTTTGTTATGGAAGCAATCCTGCTATTCCTAATAAGGATAAAACTATTTCGAAAAGGATCAGGATCACAATGATCCATTCAACAAATAGTCCACGAATCGAGTGACTGATGGTCGAAAAGCCATTCATGATGTTATAGAGTATTTCTGTTTTACTTTTCAAGATTTTATAGCGATCATTTAATTCGAAAAACTCAAGCATTCTATCGTAAAATTCGCCAGCTGTACTGCTTGTCCACGTAATATCAGGCTTATCTAAAATCATGATATAAGCGAGAGTATTGTACTCGTGACGAACGATTTTTGCTGTTGTTCTAGCCAGTTCTTTATTTCCGATCCGTAATTTGCCTTTTTCTAGTCGGTCAATCATCGTTTCTAATTTATCATTAATTTTCCCCAGCTGTTCCTCAGTCTTTTCTAATGCAACGGACTTTGCCAAAACGGTAGAAATTAACTCAGGATAGTAGCTTTCATATTCAGGAACGACCACATATTCGTCGGTTAACTCAATACTTTCTTTTTCTTTTATATGCAGGCTGTAATCATCACTGTATCGGTCTGCAGTTTTCACATCAATGTCTGGCTCAAAGGAGTGGAGGTAGTTCAATAAAGCGGTAACCTCGTTCGGAGTTGAGTGATTAATGAAGACAATGCTGCCGAAGGAAAATACTAGAACCATTTGTGATTCATCCACATTTTTATAGAGGATTGATTTTAATATTTCACCTTTGAGAATTAATGGCTCCTCCCAGGTAAATTTCTTTGGTATTCCACAATGAACGGCGATTTTGTTCAGGTCAATTTCATTGGTTATCGCAAAAGCTTTAAAGGTTAAATCTCTCATATCCACCACTCGTTTCAGGTATTTTTGCTGTTTATCCATATTAGTATATGAACCGATTAGGTAAAATAATGAAGGATTAGTGGAAAGAGTAAAGAATTAAATATGAAGTACTAGTAAATTAGCCAGAAAAGTCCTGAGTAGGGTTTGCCCGTAATAGACAACAAATAGGAATATTCTCCTGGAAACCGGAAGAACATTACCGTATTACAAATCAGAGTAGTGTAAACAAAATTTATGTTAGCTTTGGGAGTGGAAGATTATGCAAAAAAAGTTTCATCATTTAGCAAGAGGAATTTTTATCCAGAACAATAAAGTACTTCTTGCAAAAGCCAAAGGTTACCCAAATACCTTTCTGCCAGGTGGTCACGTTGAAATCGGTGAAAGTGCCAAAGAGGCATTAATCAGAGAAATTGAGGAAGAATTAGGTATTGATTCACAGGTAGGTTCCTTTTTAGGATTGATTGAACACAGTTGGGAGCATCAAGGAAATTTACATTTTGAAATTAATCAAGTTTTTGAAGTGACGAGTTTAGATTTGAACCCTCATGCAAATCTAGTTTCAGCTGAATCTCACCTTGAATTTTTCTGGTGCAGTGAAAGCGAATTTGATGAAAGTAATTTGGAGCCTTATCCGATTAGAAACTTAATTAAAAATTACTTGAACGGAGAAAGGATAGTTGGTTGGGAGAGTACGATACTGACTAGCGAGAAGGAAAAATAACTTGTTGACAGAAAGAGGCAAAAGCTTTATTTAAGTTGAAAGCGTTTAGAAGAATTAAAGTCTAAAGATTAAAAAGTTAGTTTTATTCATTACAGATGGAAAAAAGGTATGTAATACTTTCTCCTTAATGTTGAATACTAAAAATAAAAGGAGAGATACGTATGGAAAATGAAAAGGATTATGTTGCTGCTGACCTGTCATCAAACTTGGTTAGTGAAATCAAATCACTAGAAGCGAAATTAAGCGAACAAGCCAATAAAGAAGTTGTAGTGATTGCTTACGAAAAAGACGAATAAAAAAGAAAAAAGAGCCGATTTAACCGGCTCTTCACTTTATTTTGCAAATACATGATTTCCTATTGTCTTTACTGTTTCACGAGTTCTAATCCAAGAGTCGGTTGCAATGTCTGGATTATAAAAATATATACAATCATTTAAACGATCTTGTCGTTTTAAAGCCTCTTCCACTGCTTGGATAGCTTCATCTGAGGCAGGTTTATTGATCTCGCCATTTTGTACCGGTGAAAAGGCATATGCGTCACCGACAACCTCATTAATAACTTCTGTCACCGTATTGGGAAATTCAGGTGAATCGACGCGGTTTAATACAACCGTTGCAACTGCTACTTTTCCTTCGTATGATTCGCCTTTTGCTTCTGCTTCTACTAATCTCGCAAATAAGTCTTTTTCTTCAGCTGAAATCGAAACAGAAGGGGCCGCTGGTGCTGCAGCAGGTTCTTCTACCGCTGGTGCTGGATTGACCGTTTCGGGTTCAGCTGCTTGAGACTCAGAAATAACTGGTGCTGCAGCCTCCGTTTTGGCATTTTGATCTTCCATTAAATCTGGTTTATTAAGAACGAATTCCTTTTCGTCATTAGATTGTTTATTTTCTTGTTTCATTTCATACATAATAGGACCATAAGCTTGTCCAATTTCAGCCATGCTGTCTACATTTACAAATTGATATTGCGTAATCGCTTCAACTGTTGAATTGTGTAAACCGATAAATGCAAATGTAGCTACACAAGCTACCGCAACTTTTTTAAAATAAGTGTTTTTCATGTGTGCTACCTCCTGATGTCTTGTATGATATATATAACACTAACATGGATATACACACGTTATACAGAACGATAACGTTACATTTCTTTATGGTTTGATGAACAACATTACAGCAACGATGTAAATATGACATTATGCCCATGATTCTGTCATAATCAAACCATTTTTACGGTATAGAGGAATATTTTGCATGAAAAAGGTAGTAAGTTAAAAATATTTCTATAATCTAATATTTCGGAAATGAAAATAAATGCCAATTATGCTACTATAACAGCATTAAAGTTATCAATATTATTGGAGATGGATTTACGTGCTTATTTGGAAACGTAATTTATGGGTACTATGGATAGGAGTTTTCTTCGTATCAGCTAGTTTTTCCATGGTGATCCCATTTTTGCCTATTTTTCTACTTCAAATAGGTGTACATGATCACACGGAAGTGTGGGCTGGTTTATTATTTAGTGCTGCATTTTTTGCAGGTGCGATTGCTTCACCATTTTGGGGGAGGGTTGCAGATAAATATGGAAGAAAGCCGTTGTTAATCCGAGCAGGCTTTGCACTTTTTGCTGTCTATACATTAACAGCTTTTGTTACAAATCCTTATCAGTTATTAGGCTTACGCATTATGCAGGGATTGTTAAGTGGCTTCATTCCTGGCGCAATCGCCTTAGTCGGCACCAATACACCAAGTAATAAAGTCGGATACGCTCTATCGATGATATCCTCTGCTTCGGCGTCTGGTGGTATTGTTGGACCGCTTTTAGGAGGGGGGATTGCATCGTTAGTCGGTAATCGTGTGGCATTTGGAAGTGCTGGGATCTTCTCGTTGATTTCAACATTACTCGTCATATTTTTTGTTATAGAGGAAAATTTCATCCCGAGTAAAGAAAAAGGGTCGATTAGGAATGATTTTAAATTGGCACTCTCAAATCGTTCATTGATGATGGTCCTTGGATTAACTAGTCTTACATCTGCTTCTATTATGACGATTGAGCCGGTACTTCCATTATATATAGTGGAACTTGGCGGTTCTTCCCAGCATGCGTCGTTACTTGCTGGTATCGTCTTTTCTCTTCCTGGTATCGCAAGTGTGATTTTTGCCCCGATGTGGGGGAAATGGGCGGACAAAGTTGGTTTTCAAAGGGTTTTATTTATCGGACTAATGGGTGGAGGAATCGGAACCATCGCCCAAATTGTTTTTAGTAATATTTGGGGATTCTCGATAACTCGATTTATATTCGGTATTTTTTTCTGCGCCGTATTCCCAGCACTAAATGGACTAGTCGTAAGGTCCACCGAAAGCGATTTCCGAGGGAGAGCATTTGGATTACACCAAACTTCTAATCAAATTGGCGGAATGATTGGGCCTATTATTGGAGGAATTCTTGGCGGTATTTTCCCTGTACAAACGGTGTTTGTTGTGACAGGTATCTTACTTCTAGCAGCCACCGGTATGGCTTATTGGCATTCAAATGACCCAAATCGAAAACTTAAAACTAATGTTTCATGAACTGTTAAAATGGATAAAAATAAAATGTGAGACCGCCAACAATAATTCCTGTTACCGCTCCAAAAAATACTTCTGTTGGCTGATGACCTAATAATTCTTTTAATTTTTCTCTAGACTCCCGTTTCTTTAAATTGGGGTCTTTTAGAGTTTCTATCAGAATGTTAAAATCGGCTAAAAGCGTATTTAGTATTACCGCGTGGTACCCTGCATGCCTTCGAACACCCATCGCATCATGCATAACGATCACAGATACTACAACGCAAATAGCAAACGCATTTGATTGTAACCCGGTCATTAATCCAATTGCTGTAGTTAACGAAACAATCATCGCAGTATGCGAACTAGGCATACCGCCCGTGCTAAACATCAATTTCCAATTCAATTCCTTTGAAGCTAAAAAATGAATCGGTATTTTGACGAACTGTGCAATAAACATGCCCAAAAAAGCGGCTAATATCGGACAGGATAAAAACATAAAAATCCCTCCTGGAAGATAATCTTTGTACTTATATTATCATATATAACCCATTGTAAACTGGAAGAAACATGAAGAATATGGAAGTAAGATTATAAAAACACCTGATGATGATTCGACAGGTGCTTAGTCTATCAGAAAAAAAAAGAAGGAAGAGTGACCATTTGCACACTCTCACTTCTTCGTGTGATACCTGGTTTAAGCTAATGTTTCTATGGTTTGTATTAATTGCTTAAGTGCTTCCTGATCATCCGAACCTGAGGCTTCTAAACAAATTTCTGCATTGTTTGGAATGGCTAATGATAAAACACCCATAATCGATTTACAATTAACTTTATGCCCATTATACGTTAAGTAGATATCTGACTCGAATTGAGATGTCACCTGAACCAATTGGTTGATTGCCCGACTGTCTAAACCAGCTTTTCTTTTAAGTTGAATGGTCTTTAGTACCATTTGAGGAACCCCTCCTGAATATTTAAGATAAATCACACTCTTTTATGTATGAAAGATAAAATTCAATTATGATTTATTTATTATTTAAGTATGTAAGAACATTTAACAGGAGTGGCCCAAATGAAAAGAAAAAAAGGCCACTTCTGATTTGAAGTGACCGATACGACTTATATTCCTAAAAGTTCAGCTAACCTCTCTTGGTTAAAGCCAAGAACAACCTCTGAACCATTTTCATCCTCGACTACTGTAGCTGGTGTGGCAGACGCACCCAGTTCAACAATTTCATCAAGATATTTAGGATTTTCTCTAATGTTTCTTTCTTCAAACTCAATTCCGTTGTCTTTTAACCATAGCTTTTCAGCTGTACATGGTCCACAGCTTTCTTGTGTATAGATAACTACTTTACGCATAGTACATTCCTCCTTCAGCTCATTTTAATACAATTAGTAAGAAAAGTCCCATCACTTGATTCTTTCATTAAATACATTTAACAAACCAATTGATCTTCTTTTGATTTCCTAGTCATGGTCTCTTTCTATTTAACGTTCATATAATTATTTGCCTAACATACATATACAATAAGTAGACAAGCGGTTGCGTTAAGAAAAATCCATGCAAAGGAGATAAGTGCAAGGGGATGGAGTTCTTACAAGAAATCATTACAAATTATGGTTCATTTTTATCATTAGAAGCCTTGGGAGAGGTATTAACAGATCCTGCTAGTTGGGGTATCATTGGCACCTTGGTCATTTTAGAAGGATTACTATCTGCTGATAATGCATTAGTACTTGCTGTTTTGGTCAAACACCTGCCCGAAGAACAACGAAAGAAAGCACTTTTCTATGGAATTATAGGCGCTTATCTATTTCGGGTAATTGCGATTGGAATAGGTGTTACGTTAATTAATATTGGCTGGATCAAGATCGTTGGCGGTCACTATCTGCTGTGGCTGGTCCTCCAGCACTTTGTGAACAAAAAAGAGGGAGAGGAAGAGATTCAAACCAAACGAGTGGGATTTTGGAGCACCGTCTTAACTGTAGAACTGATGGATATTGCGTTTAGTATCGATAGTGTTATCGCCGCGTTTGGTGTATCGAATCAGGTCTGGGTCTTGTTCTTAGGTGGAATCCTTGGAATTTTGATGATGCGCGGTGTGGCCCAATTATTCTTAGCACTCATTGAAAGAATACCTGAATTTGAAACTACTGCATTCGTTTTAATTGGCATGATTGGATTTAGAATGATAGGTGCAGCGTTTGGCTTACAAATGCACGAAGTGATCTTCTTTAGTTTATTAATTGGAATCTTCTTAGGAACTTTCCTAATACATTTTTTAAAAGCAAAACCAATAACAAAATAAATTCTTTGAGACCATCCTTTTGGTCTTTTTTTGATTAAATTAAAGGCTGTGTTAAACAGGGCTGTTGATTTCCGCTCCAGGAGCTACGCTTTCCGCGGGCTCGCCCATGAGCCTCCTTGGTCGTTCCGACCTGCGGGGTCTCACTCAGCTCGTTCATCCCGCAGGAGTCGAGCGCCTTCCGCTCCAATCAACAGGTTCTAAAATCAACAGTTTCCTTTAACACAGCCAAATTAAAATTTTCAATTACTTTAAAATAAGTTACTATTAAAGAGTATTTTATTTGTTGTGTTATTAAGGGGGAAGCGTTATGCATGAAGAGAGATACATAGAGGTAACAGGCGGGAAAGTTTGGTATCAAATTTTCAATAAAAATTCCAAAGCTACTCCCGTCATCATTTTACACGGCGGTCCAGGGTCTTCAAGTTATTCACTAGAGGGATTGCGAGCGCTGGAAAAAGATAGACCGGTAATTTTGTACGACCAATTAGGCTGCGGCAGGTCAGACCGTCCTAGTGACACTTCACTTTGGCAGCTGGATCGATTTGTCGAAGAATTAGCACAGATAAGAGAAGCTTTAAACTTGAAGGAAGTACATATATTAGGTCATTCATGGGGTACAACACTTGGTGCGGCCTATTGTTTAACAAAACCAGATGGAATTAAGAGTGTTATCTTTTCAAGTCCATGTCTAAGTGCGCCACGTTGGGAACAGGACCAGATAGAGAACCTTAAAAAGCTGCCGGTTGAAATTCAGGAAACAATAACACGGTGTGAAGAAGAGGGAACGACGGATTCCGAGGAATTCAAGGCTGCCATTCAGGAATTTAACAAAGTATTCGTTTGCAGAGTACAGGAAGCACCAGATCCAGAGTGGGTTAAAAAGGGATCCGGCTATCGAAATCCCGAAATTTATAACATTATGTGGGGGCCATCTGAATTCAGTGTAAAAGGGAATTTAAAATATTTTGATTGTACATCTCGTTTGAACGAAATCAGTTGTCCAACCTTATTTACATGTGGACGGTATGATGAAGCAACACCTGAATCCACTGAATATTTTAGCAGTCTCGTTCCTAATGGGAAATTTCACGTTTACGAAAATAGCGCTCATATGGCTTATTTTGAAGAGAAAGAAGAGTTTTTACATGTAGTTGGAAACTTTCTAAAAACAATAGACTCCAAGTGATCATCATACTATTCCAACTACAACTGCTATTTTTTTAAACCTAAAAAGGACAGCCCTCAGGTTGTCCTTTTTCACGAAATATAGTGTTTGTTATTATAGAACGTCTAATTTAGCAACAATTGTGACAAGGATTTGTAGAAGCGCTTGGATATTTACAGAAACTTGTGTGTCAGTTGTAGTAACTTTAATATGTTTAGAACCGTGAATGACTGTTTTTTGAGAGTTCCTTTGTTTGTTTTTAAACAATTGTTTAAGGTCCTGAACAACAGCTTTACCTTTTTCTGTATCACCAATTGTAATGCTAATCACAATTGCGATGGCTACTTGGATTGCTGCTTGTAAAGATAGGGCGATTTGAGTATCAGTAGTTTGTACATCAATTCCTTCAGAATCCTTAATGATGATCCACTCAAAAGATTGCTGTTTGTTAGAAACAAATTGATCAGCTTCTTGCATTACATCTGCGCCGTTATCTTTCGTTTCACAAGAGTCTAATGCTTTCCATTTCTTTTCTGTCATTTTAATTTCACCTCTTATTTGTTATATTTTTTTAAGCAATATCTACTTTTGCAACTAATGTGAGAAGGACTTGTAATAAAGCTTGGATGTTTGCAGCAACGTCTGTATCAGTTGTTGTGATGTTAATATCTTTGGAATTTTCGATGCTGATTTTTTGGAAGTTATTTTGTTCGGAATCAAAATATTGAAGAAGATCTTCTGCTACACTATTACCTTGATCAGAATCTAGAATAGTCACACGTAGGACTAATGCGATAGCAAGCTGTAAAGCAATTTGCAGGGAAACAGCTGCTTGCGTATTAGTAGTATGAACACAGATATTGCAAGAATCTTTAATGAAGATTAATTCCTCTGAGTCTTGTTCCATTAATGAAACTTGATCTGCATCTTGGAATACATCTGCATCATGAGAATCATGAGTAGTATGATGCTCTGGTGCATCTTGAAAAACGGCTGGATCATGATAAACGTAAGCAAATTGCGGTGCTTCCTCGTAAGTTTTTTCTGCAACTGGCTTGTCCTCATAAAACATATCTGAAGATTCATCCTTCTGATATTTTTTATCCTTTTTTTCCTTTTTATTGTTGGATGGCATTGTTTTTTACACTCCTTTGTTGTAGTTTGTTTTCAATATAATATATGGAGTTGTCCAATAATGTGTTTGTGTGTATGAGCTGATTTTGGTTGTTTTATAAAAAATGAAAAGAACGCCTAATCTAGCGTCCTTTAGATTATTTACTCCGTTTCTTCGGCTTTCTTTGTAGGATTCTCTTTCTTAACGAAAGCATCGACCTGCTGGGATAGGTCATTCACTAAATCCTTTATTAATTGTTTTTGTTCTGGAGATAAATTTGCCTTCCCTTTATCTAAATTAATCCCATTTTTTTTAAAAATATCACTAACAAGTAAATCAATAATTTTTCCTGTCAGTAATGGGTTTTGATTTGAATCACTCACCACTAATCGCTCCCTTAATAGTTTTCCATTAACAGGATATGCATGTGGCAACTGATATTCCTAAACTTATTGTCCAAAAGTTTACAAAAAAAGGGGAAAATGAAAAATATGGTATAATTTTGGGTATTATCTAGTTTTAAATGTCTGGCGAAAAAGCATTGTTCTCAAGTGAAAGAAGGGTGAACGTATTGAAATTAATTTGTGTTATGCTCGGAGGTTTTTTCGGAGCGGTAAGTAGATATGGGATAGGTGAATGGCTTCAAACAGATACTGGATTTCCCCTAGGAACCTTTTTAATAAACCTGGCAGGATGTTTTTCCCTTGGATGGTTTCTTACATTCATCACGATTAGGAAATATATAAAATCGGAAATAACATTATTAATTGGAACTGGTTTTATCGGTTCATTTACCACATTTTCAACTTTCTCTCTGGAAACCATTCTTTTATTTCATGCTGGACAGACTTTTTATGCTGTCCTTTATATTTTAAGCAGTATTATTTTCGGGATACTACTTTCGTACGTTGGCTTAAAAGTCGCGATGTTTAATAGGAAGAAAGGGGAATCGCTTTGATTTGGTTAATCGGTATAGGGGGATCCTTTGGAGCGGCAAGCAGGTATTTGTTGGCCAACTTTATTAATAAAAAAAGGAAGCCTGGGCATTTTCCAGTGGGAACTTGGGTAATAAATATTACAGGATCCTTTCTATTAGGGATTGTCTATAAGCTTCATTTGACGAATGAAATAAGTGATGTAATGTGGTTTTTTGTTGGTATTGGTTTTTGTGGAGCCTATACCACTTTCTCGACGTTTGGTTATGAAACGATTACCTTATTACAATCCAATAAAAAATTTTTAGCATGGCTATATGTGATGTGTTCAGTAATCGTAAGTGTTGTAATGGCTGCTATAGGTTTTATTATTTAGGCTCTTTTAAAACTGAATGTTGATTTAACTGTGTTTGGAAAGTAAGCGGAGAATTTCCGTTTAAATTGGTAATTACCCATATTTCCTTAAAAATTAACGGAGTTTTTCCGCTTATTGTATCGAAATCCATGGAATTTGTCTTATTTAAAGCAGTTAACCGGAATATCTCCGCTTATTTCTGCTTCTTAAGCTCATCTTTATACAATAGCCGGAAATTATCCGTTTATGAATTCTCGGCCTTACACGAAAATCTACAATAAATAATATTTAAAATATACGTAAATTAAAAATATATGGATGATTAATTTTTATAAAAGAATACAAAATAAAAGGGGTAGATATTAGTTGTAGAGGAGGATTTTCAAATGTCTAAGAAAAAGTATACCCCTTCATCAGATGTGGATCAAAAGCAATTACTTAATGATAAAGTAGAAAATGCTCGAAAAAACAATTTTGAAGATGATCACACACGCAGAGTAACACCAAATGGCGGGCAAGGACAATAATATAAATATCTGGGGTTGTTGCTAAGGCAACAGCTCTTTTATTTGGATAATATTTCTATTGAACTAGAAGTGTGAGTGGTGTTATTATATAAAAGTTCCCTTCAGACGGGAAACAAAATGTAACATAATATTGACATTGATATGAACATCAAATAAATATTAGTCTGGTAATAATGGCGAGAAGGTCACACCCGTTCCCATACCGAACACGGAAGTTAAGCTTCTCAGCGCCGATGGTAGTTGGGACGAAAGTCCCTGTGAGAGTAGGAC
>NZ_BCVA01000046.1 GCF_001591505.1 Neobacillus niacini NBRC 15566 | reverse complement strand
CGCTTGGAACTCTCCGGATTTGTCTTTCATCAACCTTATGAAGGACTAACTTACTGGGCTCTTTCCTGAATTGTCCTTCATCGACCATTTATACCGCTGTACTAAGAATCAACAATGAGTTTTATGATTAAAGCAAACCTTTTTGCTCTAGCACTTCCTTCAATTTAATGCGAAGACCATCCATATCGATAATACTGTCGATCACAATTACTTCTCCTAAATGCCCCATTCCTTCCGCAATATCCTTTGCTGCGATAAAAAGATCGGCTGCATCTGGGGTGGCAGAGCTTAGGTCAGAATGTTCAACTTCAATACCGCTAACCCCTAACTCACCAAGAATTTGTTGTACATTCATCTCCAACATAAAGCTGCTTCCTAAACCAGACCCACAAACGGCTAAAATTTTCATTTGAATTTCCTCCTAAAATGTATAATGAATAAATAATTAAACCACTGCTGAATAACGCTCAAATAATGTAAGAATATCTTCTGTTGTCTCTAACTCTTTTAAGAGCCCGACATTGTTGTTCTCACTAAGAAGCTTCGTTAATTGTGATAACGCCTTAAGATGTGTGGTATTATCGATAGCCGCAATACAAAATAGTAAGCGGACTGGATACTTTTCGTCATTTAAAAAATAAACCGGCTCATCGAGCTTCAAAAAGCTCATCCCCACTTGATTGACTCCTAATTCTGGCCGTGCATGTGGAATCGCCACCTCTGGTCCAATCACGACATATGGACCTAATGTCTTAATATTGGTAATCATCGCATCGATGTAAGAGGACTCAATCGCCCCTGACTCTAATAATGGATGGGCTGCCACTTTTACAGCCTGCTCCCAATTCGGAAGCTGTCCTACAATTTGAATCGTATCTTCTTTCAGTAAATCGCTTAACACTGGTTGATTCCCCCTCTGAATATCTACCTTTTTGTGAAAGGTTAGTTGATTTAAAGCATTGGTTAAGCCTTTTTCATCATAAACATTGGCATAGCGCCCAATTGTTTGAATTAGCTCTTTTGTCGAGATGTCATGGTACTCTATCCCGAACAGGTGATGATACACTTCATTGACCAAACTATTCTTTTCCGTTGGAGTCATAATCGGCTTAACATAAAAGCATGGCAGCTTTGACTCCAGCTCTACTGTCGAAAAGAGAAGATCATATTGGTCGACATTCTCCTTTTGATAACCTTGTAGCGACAGTGTTTTTTCGACAATGATTTCGGAGAAAAGAGACTCCAGCAGGTGTTTCACCATCAACGATGAGCTAATCCCACTTGGACAAACGACAATGGCTCGTTTCTTTTTCGGTACGACCTGCTTCGGCTTTTCTAGCAAGGCGCCAAAATGAATCGTGATAAAACCAATTTCCTCTTCTGGGATTCTGATACCTAATAGTGATCCAATCGGCTGAAGCAATTCTTTTACAATCGTATAAAGCTCTTGATGTTCCCGTTTGATTTGGTCAAGCAGCGGATTTGTAATCGGTATCCGATATTTCATTCGAAAATAAGCGGGCTTAAAATGCTGATACAAGGTGTTAATGACTTCGTTCTTTTTCTCAAAAGCAATCGCTGCTTTATTTTCAAAATCAAAGACAAGCTGTTCACATAATTTAAAAAGTAAATCCCAGTCTCCGTCTTGCATAGAACGATTTCCTAAAGACAAACCGAGCAATTGGGTGGTGAAATAGCAGAGCTCATTTTCATCTTCCTCAAGATGAAGCGATTGAAATAAGGTTTTTGCCACTTGCCACATATGTTCTTTTTTTAATAATTCGACTTCATCGTTATGAAATCTCACAAACTTGCTTTCTTTTTGACGGTAATAGTAGAAAACGAGAAAGTAGGTAAATAAATGCAAGCGCTCCTCGACGAAATGGAGATCGAACAGCTTTTCCATTTCATTAAGCTTATCGTGAATGGCAGGCAATGGAATTTGTTCATTTCGATCACTTACTAGATGGTTGATCAGTTCTTTGTAATATGGAATCCGAATCAGCTCAGCTAAATGATGTTGAACAAGTACCCGCTTATCCGGCTCTGCACCCGATAGATGGTAGCCGTTTTGCCTCGAGTAGCGTATTTCAACCAGAAAGGACATGTTCCTTTCATTGGCTTTTTTCACATCTGAAATAACTGTGTTCTTACTAACCTGCAAGAGCTGTGTTAAATGGACTGATGAAATCGGCTCTTGCCGGATAAATAGGTAAAGGTAGATGAAGATCAAACGTTCCTCTTCTGTTAAAATAAAGTCACGTTCCTTCTCTTCTATCTGTTGTTTCCGGAAATAGTCAACTACCTCTTCCGGCATGACGATATATTGATCTCCCCTGTAAGGTATCGCGGGAAGAGCTTTGTCCTTCAACCAATGATTGACTTTTTCCAAATCATAGGAAATCTGCCGCTTGGTTAATTGAGTTAGATCCATAACTTGGTTCATGGTAGTATTCTTCACTTTTAATAGATGTTTCAATAAAAGTGCGGGACGTTTATCAATCATCATCGTGTCTCTACCTCCTGAAATAATCATAGTATAAAACGCTTTCATAGTGTCCGGTCATTGGGAACAATTGATGTTTGAACAATCTGACAAAATTGTGCTCATCTCGCTGCCAGACAAATTTTTGTTCCATTATAGACAATTGTGAAAGTTTTCACTATAGTAGTTTTAAAAAAGCAGGTGAAAAACTATGTATCTAATGGATTATCATCATCACACCAATCATTCCTTTGATTCCACCGCGAGCATGGTGGAAGTATGTAAAAGAGCGATAGAAAACGGGATAATAGAAATTTGCTTTACCGAGCATTTCTCCGTTAATCCGCTTGCGCCAACCTACGGACACATGGTTTTTGAAAAATATTTAGATGAGATTCGTGCTTGTCAGGAACAATTCAACAGCCAATTAACAATCAAAGCTGGGATTGAACTATGCGAGCCCCATCTTTTAAAAAATCAATATGATGAAATTCTGCAGCCACTTAACTTAGATTTCATCCTAGGTTCCGTCCATAACCTTAACAACCAGAAACTTCGTTTGGCCCTCAAAGAAGACCATCCAACTGCCTATAAACGGTATTTTAATGAACTATATCAGATGGTCTCGACAGCGGATATCGATATCATCGCACATTTCGATTTAATGAAACGCTATGCTTATAAAGAACATGGACTCTATGTCTTTCAAGAGCACCGAGAAAAATTTGAGCAAATACTGAAAAAAGCGATTGATAGAAATATAGGAATGGAGATTAATACATCCGGACTTCGAACAGGGTTAAAACAAACATTACCATCGATTGAAATCATCCAGCTGTATAAGGAGTTAGGAGGAGAAATTTTAACGATTGGTTCGGACTCTCATACGGTTGAGGATGTAGGGGCAAATATTGCGGCTGCCTATGAATTGGCCAAGCATTGTGGGTTTCACTATATTTATAAATTTGAGAAAAGACAGCCGATACCAGTAAAAATAGTCTAATGGTGTGTTTGGCTTTTGGAAGAAGATAAATTAAAAGAGGAAATAAAGTATGACGGCCCTTTTGTTAAAGAAAGGACAAAAGGGCCTGAATGAAGGAAGATTAGAAAATTCCTTAGAAGTTTTATGCCTAGAGGTGCAAACCAATACACAAATGATTGCAAATGATAATAATCATGGTCCACCAATATGAATGACTGTAAGCGGGGTCAGACCACAATCTTTTTTAACGGGTTGTTTGCTCTGCATATTTTTTGAAATTATCTAGTATGGCCTGCCATCCTTGCTGCTGCATCTCAATGGGATTCTCTGTTTCAGCATCAAAGATTTCGATTACTTTGGTGAAGTTATCATGTCCTTTAAACGTGATTGTCACTTTTCTTCCATCACCAAGTGTATATGCAATCACCTCATGTACTTTCACTTCATCATAAATTCCACCAAAATCGAAACCAAAACTACCATCTTTCGCTTCCATTCTTGAACGGAATTCCCCACCAACTCTTAAATCATTTTCTGCAATCGGTGTGTGCCAATCATCTGAAGCAGCGTTCCATTTTTTAATATGAGTTGGCTCTACCCAATATTCCCATACTTTCTCTACTGGTGCTTGAATGGTTGTTTCTACTGTTACTTTTTTAAGTGATTCCATTAATTTACCGCCTCTCTCTTAATACGAAAATGAGTAGTTGCCTGGCTATGTTCAGTTGATTTCGACTACTTCTTCATTGTTTCCATTCTATCATTAAAAATCCCAACGATTTAATTCAAGAGAAATTTATTATGCATGATTGTATAGGTGAAAAATCTATTCATAATTATCTTTTTACTAAATCATCTTTTCGACAATATTCCTACCTATATGGAGGTTCAAATATAGGAATGACAGCATGTACAGCACTTCTAATCAATCGATTAGTTAACAGAGATTCTTTTAAACAAACATTTGATTAAAAACTTCTTAATCCCTTTTATAACAAGGCCTTTGCTAGTTTTCAAGAAAAATTTTGTCGATAAAAAGCTTGATTCTTAGTAATATCGGACAATAAAAACCTTCACTTTACAGAGTATTACAGACGACAACATTTTTTATATTACACAAACGATTGATTAGTTTTCCTTTAAGTCCATATAAAAGGAGGCTTTCTGCATCACCTTACAGAAGAATATTGTCAAATTTTAAAACACCTGGTACAGGTATCGATATATGAAAAATCGTAGAAGTTCCCAATGAAAGAATGTGAAAGTTTTACTCGGACACTTGTGTAACAAAATCAGCTAATAGTCGAACACCAAAGCCTGTTGCTGATTTTGGATAATAGCCTGTTTCTTCACTTTCGGCAACACCTGCCATGTCAACATGGAGCCAGCGACATGATTTTGGTACAAAGCGTCGAAGGAATAAACCTGCCGTTATCGACCCTGCCTCTGCTTTCGTACTAATATTGCTAAAGTCAGCATAATCACTTTTTAAATAGCATTCATATGCATCCACTAATGGCATAGGCCAAATGAAGTCGCCATTTTCTTGACCGATCTCCTTCATTTTAAAAGAAAGTTGCTCATCACCGAAAACGCCGGCTATTTTTGAACCAAGTGCAATGCCGATCGACCCTGTTAATGTCGCAATATTCACGACGTATTCGGCATTCCATTCACCGGCGCGAATCAGACCATCCGCCAATATTAATCGACCCTCGGCGTCCGTGTTACCGACTTGAACCGTAGAACCATTTTTGTAACGGATAATTTCACCTGGTAGAACCGATGTATTATCGGGTGTATTTTCAACAATTGGAATCAAACCAACTACATTTACTTTCGCCTTTAAGGCAGCTAAAAGCTTAATGGCTCCAACAACAGCTGCCGCTCCACCCATATCCATACGCATATCGCTTAAATCCTTCACAATTTTCAAACTAATCCCACCCGTATCAAAGGTTACACCTTTTCCAACGAGAGCAATAAGAGGTTTTGACTCATCGCCATGGTACTCGAGTTCAACAAAGGAAGGCTTATATTTACTGCCGCGGCCGACCGTTAACACGCCATTCATTTCCATTTTTTCTAACATTTCTTTATTAAAAACATTCACTTTAACATTTGAATTAGTAAACTCCTCTTTTATCATCATGGGGAAGGTTTCCGGATTCAGGACATTCGGGAGTTCATTCATTAAATCACGAGAATATGCTGTCGCTTCTGCCCGGATCTTACCCAATTCAATAAATGGACTGAACTCGGCTCCACCATCCACTTGCAGTATCGTTTTAAAAGAATCTTTCTTTGATTGATAGGTATCAAACTTATAAGATCCTAGTTGCCAGCCTTCGACAAAGGCCGTAACGGCTGCTCCTGTCTGTAATTTTCGCAGCCCCTTTTTAAAGACATCGTGATGAATAACAGCTTTCGGAACGAAACGACCACTCAGATCGCGGGCAATTGCTCCAGCGATCATACGAAGCTCTTCATACGTCTGCTTCTCTTCCTTCATTTCCTTTACGGCAACAATTAGCTCACCATCAAGCATCAATGGCGTAAAAGCGGCAGGGCTATTTTCAATAAATTGTTTTAGATATTTACTAGTTTGAATTCGTGAATCATTTAAAAAATGAATTGTAGCTTGAATTGACATTTATTTCCCCCTTACTAACGATCATCACGATGTTCGTATTCGAAAACAAAATCCTTACTCGATTCTTCTCGAATCTCCCAGGGTCATCTTTTTTGCCCCATAATCCTAACGCCACTAGAACCGTCACCTTGTTCCCCTTTACTATGCTTATCTTCGATCACTTGGCTGATTTTTGTAAATACAAAGGTTGTAAATACGGCAGCAAAAACAATACCGTAGAAGCCGGAACCGATGCCGATCCCTACACCGCCAGCAAAAAATACCATGGCAGCGGAGGTTAGTCCTTTAACTCGTAAACCATCCTTTAAGATGAGTCCTGCACCTAAAAAGCCCAGTCCCGAAACGATTTGAGCCGTAAGACGCATTGGATCCATTCGATTATTGAAATTGGAACCGCCAAAAGCCTCGGCACTATAAATGGAAATAATCGTTATTAAAGTACAGGATACAGAGACATAGGTGAAGGTTTTCAACCCCGCCGGTTTATTCTTTGCACTGCGATCCCAGCCGATAAACATACCAAGAAGGGCACTAATGACAAGCCGCAAATAAACCTCAATATTTTTTAGTAATTGTTCTTCATAGAAGATTCCGAAATAATCCATTACTGTACCCCCTTTAATAAAATTTTTCCTACATATAGCCAAGGATGGAGGCACCCCATTGGTACCTCCATCCTTATCCCCATCATCCCAAAGGTTTCAAAATTCGCTGCCGCTTTTCATAGGTTGCGACTTGGACTGCTCCTTTTGCTAAGAGGGTTTCTGTGTTGTGGTCGACATATGCTCCGATATCATCAGGAAAGTGGGAATCGGATGACGTTGTGATATCGACACCGTTTTGAAGCAATATGTCTAGGAATTTCGGACTCGGGCACATTTCTTTAACAGGATAGCGATAATACAATCCTGCATTTACCTCCGTTGCTGTATCCGTTTCTACTAATGCATTCGCGATTCTTTCATAATGTGAAAGAAGGTCGTTTTCGTCTGGACGATAATTGAAAACCTTGAGATTATCCAAATGAGCAACAAAATTAAACAGTTTACTGCGGATTGCTTTTTCCACAACTCCAAAGAAATCCTCGTATAGATGGTGTAAATCGAATGTGGTAAATAATTGTTGGGTATCCGGATTATCGAAGCCCCAGCCATTTAGAAAATGCACGGACCCTATGACATAATCCCACTCATAGGCATCCAGCAGTTTAGCTAATTCCTCTTCACCGCCCGGAAAATAATCCGCTTCAATCCCCAGTCTTAAGGTGATCCCCTCTGCTTCCCAGCGTGGTTTCGCTTCTGTAATCACCCGGACAAAGTCGCCCATGGATTCCGTCATGACTTGGTTCAGCCAGTTCCTTTGTTTTGTGCCAAGCTCCGTATCACTGATATCCATATACTTTTCAAAATAAGCTCTTGTTTCTTTAAATCGGTAAAGGTGGTCAACAATGCCTACCTCACTTAATCCCTTACGCTTTGCCTCCTGTAAATATAAATCAATCCACTCCGGTGCATACGAGCCTTTTTGGACACGTTCATTTAACCGCTCCATACTTTCCTTCAGCCAATCGAGTGTATGTAAATCCTCACGCTGCGGATAAAAATGGCCTAAGGCTATATTTGTGCGGTCAAGCCAGCGTAATGAATACGGCCCTTCTTCGAGATGCAAATGGTAATCGACTTTCATTTTTCTGTTCCTCCCTATGATGGATATCCTTATTTTTCAGGCCAGATTTTCGCATTAGGTTCGAGAAGCCATTTATGCTCTTCCTCCATAATGCGCTCTGTCCACGGATTGTTGTGCAGGTGACGAATCATCCAGCAAAAATACATCGCATACCCTGGTGCCGTAGCCTGAGGATGGTCGAGATTCCCTGGGATGGTAATATAGCTATTATGCTCGACACGGTAAGCCTCACTTCCAACCATGGCACAGCCAAACCCTTGAGGCTTATCAAAGCGGTAGTAGTACACCTCTGGCTGCTGATGATGGTGCGGCGGGTAGCTTGACCAGCGCCCTGGGTAAGAAATTACTTCGCCAATTACTAAATTGGAATAAGGGGCATTGTTATAATCAAAAATGGTTCGGATCACACGTTCAGCGGTTCCGTCCCATACTCCTTCTCCAGCTACGGTGCTGCTGCATTCTTCCGGTGTATATAATTTTGGTTTAAATTCCTTATCATTATCTGTTTTCTGAACGAGCACTTCGCTGTCAGAGAGTGCTGTTATCTTCACCTCGACCCCTTTTGGAACGTGGAGACACCATGGATCCTCTTCAAACACACTATCACGCTTCATCTCTTGAATCGTACCGTTCCACTCAAGCTTGACTTCACCCTCTAAAAGGAGGATTGCACTCTCTTTCCTTACTTCGCTCACCGTTTCGGATTCTCCTGAGAGAAGCGAGTAAATCCCAATGTCCTGCAGCATATCAGGATGTTTACCATCCATACTCGTGATTTCCGTATATCCTTGTGTTAATTCACCCAGTTTTTCATACATGCTCATTTCCTCCTATAAAGCGTCCGCCTTTCGCCTGCAGCGAAGTAGGACGCTTCTTTACAGTTCTGCTGTTTTCAAAAAATTCGGCTGTGTTAAAGGTCAATATTGAGGTTACTAATTTAGGAATTCTAAATAGACGGAAGAATTCCGCTTAATTAGCAATCATATTAAAAAATAGCTTAAATAGACGGAGAATTTCCGCCTATTGATCCAAAAAACGCGAAAATGGAGGGGTTTGCTTTACATAACCGGAAAATCTCCGCTTATTTACACCGAAACAGGCTCCATTCTGCATTTAATCGGAAAATCTCCGCTTGTTTTCCTATCGCTGGTTACTGGAGCGCAAATCAACAACCTTAATTAACACAAGCTAAAAATCTAATAGGCACGTGCTTTTACGAGAGCGGTCTCCTTTTCGGCAAAGGCTGTTTGGATACTCTCCTTTTTCGAGACCTCTGGTACACCGACATGCCACCACGCGTCATAACCATTTGTCATCGTTTTTGGCAGCACCTTGATGTCGATGAGTGTACTGACTTTTTGCTGTTTCGCATCGGCAATCGCTGCTTGTAATTCTTCCATTGTCCGGACAGAATATGTTTTTGCCCCGTAGCCCTCCGCCACCTTGGCAAAATCAATCGTCATCAGCGGGCCATCCAGGTTACCCGTCTCATGGTTTCGTTTTCGGAATTCCGTCCCAAAGCTGCCCATGCCATTGCCCATCTGGAGATTATTAATACAGCCAAAACCAGAGTTATCGAAAAGAATCACATTTATTTTTTTCCCTTCCTGAAGGGAGGTCACCAGTTCCGAATGAAGCATTAAATAGCTGCCATCACCTGTCATGGCATAGACCTCTTGGTTCGGAGCGGCTAGTTTAACCCCAAGTGCTCCGGCGATTTCGTAGCCCATCAAGGAATATCCGTACTCCATATGGTAGCTATTTGTGGATTTGGACATCCACATCCGCTGTAAGTCACCCGGCAGACTTCCTGCCGCCCCCACGATAATCGCATTATCGTCTAGACACTCGTTTAACTTGGCAATCACACTCGTTTGCACAAGCTCTGTTCCTAACGCTTTTTTATATTCCGCCAACTCTTCATCAAGGTGTCCGGCGATTTCCGGTACAAAGTTCTCACCGTAACAAATGTCCGACAAGCGTTCCAGTTCCTTCAGCCAGGCTTGTTTTGCTTCACTAATTTCATTTTGATAGCTCGTTTTATAACCATGCAACTGTCTGGAAATAGCTTCAAGCCCCGCCTTGGCGTCAGCCACAACCTTAACTGCCTCCAGCTTAGAGGCATGGAATTCTGATATATTAATGGTTAAAACATCTGCATTTGAAAAAAGTTGCTTCGATGCAGTGGTAAAGTCAGTAAACCGTGTTCCGACTCCGATGATTAAATCAGCTTCCTTCGCAATCGTATTCGCTGCCAAGTTGCCGGTTACACCGAGCCCGCCCAAATTCAGGTTATGCCCGCTTCCCACTCCGCTTTTGCCTGCCTGTGTTTCCGCAAACGGAATATGGAAGTTTTCCGCGAACTGTAAAAACGCATCAGCGGCTTCTGAATAGCGGACACCACCGCCAAGAATCAGCAACGGCTTTTTCTTTGATTGAATCAGTTTCACCGCGTCATTGACACTTTCAACAGAAGGCTGGCGGCGCTCAATTCTGTGTACCCGTTTTTCAAACAAACGTAACGGAAAATCCCATGCTTCTCCCTGAACGTCCTGTGGAAGGGCAATGGTAACAGCCCCTGTATCAGCCGGATTGGTTAAGACGCGCATTGCATTTAACATCGCTGACATCAGCTGCTCCGGACGGTTAACACGGTCCCAATACTTACTCACTGCACGAAATGCGTCATTGGTGGAGATTGTTAAATCATGCGTTTGTTCGATTTGCTGCAATACTGGATCCGGCTGGCGTGTGGCAAAGACATCACCTGGTAAAAGTAGCAGCGGAATATTATTGGCTGTCGCCGCAGCGGCAGATGTGATCATGTTGGCCGAACCCGGTCCAACAGAGGAGGTGCAGGCGATAATTTGCTTCCGATGTTTTTGCTTCGCAAACGCCATCGCTGCATTCGCCATCCCCTGCTCATTCCGTCCTTGATACACTACCAATTCGCCGGGATCCTCTTCCAGCGCCTGTCCCAACCCCAACACATTTCCATGACCAAAAATCGTAAAAATCCCTTTGACAAATTTTTCTTTCCTGCCATCAAACTCTACATACTGGTTATTTAAAAATTTCACCAGTGCCTGTGCGGTCGTTAAACGAATGGTACTCACCGGTCATTCTCCTCTCAAAACAGTAAAATAGGCTTTTTTATAAAGCTTTGTTAAATTTCATTGTTGATTTTTAAATATAAAAGGTCATGAAGGACAAGTCGGGTGACTTCCCATTGAGTTTTGTCCCTCATAAGGTTTATGAAAGACAAATCCGGTGGCTTCTCGTTGAGTTTTGTCCTTCGTAAGTTTGATGAAGGACAAATCCGGTGGCTTCTCGTTGAGTTTTGTCCTTCATTGGTTGATGAAGGACGAATCCGGTGGCTTCTCGTTGAGTTTTGTCCTTCATAAGGTTCATGAAGAACAAATCCAGTGACTTCCCATTGAGTTTTGTCCTTCATAATGTTGATGAAGGACAAATCCGGTGACTTCCCATTGAGTTTTGTCCCTCAGAAGGTTCATGAAAGACAAATCCGGTGGCTTCTCGTTGAGTTTTGTCCTTCATAAGGTTGATGAAGGACATATCCGGTGGCTTCTCGTTGAGTTTTGTCCTTCATAAGGTTCATGAAGGACATATCGGGTGGCTTCCCATTGAGTTTTGTCCTTCATAAGGTTAATGAAGGACAAATCAGGTAACTTCCCATTGAATTTTGTCCTTCATTAGGTTAATGAAGGACATATCGGGTAACTTCCCATTGAGTTTTGTCCTTCATAAGGTTGATGAAGGACAAATCCGGTCGCTTTCCATTGAGTTTTGTCCTTCAAAAGGTTTTTCGCGTAAAAAATCAACATCTATCTTTAACAAAGCTTTCTTTAAAGCAGCCAATGTTAAAACGCGAACTCTTTGGAACTATGAAAGGGAAGCAGACGGACAGCCGTCGTCCAACCTTCTTCCCCTTTTCAAAAATCCTAGTTTACGAAACGCGCTGTAACCATTTTCTTTCTAGTATAGAATTCCACGCCGTCTGTGCCGTTGGCATGCAGATCACCGTAGAAGGAATCTTTGTATCCTGAGAACGGGAAGAACGCCATAGGTGCCGGTACGCCAAGATTAACTCCGAGCATACCCGCATCGATGGTTTCACGGAACTGACGAATCGCCGAAGCACTGTCCGTATAGAGACAGGCCCCATTTGCGAATGGTGAAGCATTGGCCACTTCAACAGCTTCCGTTAAATCTTTTACACGAACAATGGAAAGGACCGGTGCAAATACTTCATCCTGCCAGATTTTCATTTCTTGCGTAACGTGATCGAAAATCGTTGGCCCAACAAAATAACCTTCTCCTTTTACGGCTTCATCCTCCCTGCCGTCACGAACTAGCACAGCTCCCTGCTCAACACCAGATGCAATGTATCCAAGCGTCCGCTCCTTATGGGAATCACGAATAACCGGACCAAGGAAGACCCCTTCTTCAAGTCCATCACCGATCACAATCTCATTGGCGGCCTGCTTTAGCTTCGCGACAAGTTCATCTGCAACCGACTCCTCAACTGCTACTACCGCTGCCGCCATACAGCGTTCCCCCGCGGAACCAAAGGCAGCACTCGTAATTTCCTTCACGGCCACATCAAGATTTGCATCCTTTAAGACAATCGAATGGTTCTTGGCTCCGGCAAGTGCCTGAACACGCTTTAGATGAGCAGTCCCTGTCTTATAGACATATTCGGCAACCGGCTGAGAACCAACAAAAGAAATAGCTTTTACAAGTTTGTGCTCAAGAATACCGTTCACGACATCATGTGCGCCATTAACAATGTTTAATACACCCTTCGGCAGACCGGCTTCTTCAAAAAGCTCAGCAAGGCGGGCGGCCAGAATCGGTGTCCGTTCAGATGGTTTTAGGACAAAGGTATTTCCGCAAGCAATCGCAAGCGGGAACATCCAGCATGGAACCATCATCGGAAAGTTAAACGGCGTAATCCCGCCAACCACACCCAGCGGGTACCGGTACATGCCTGACTCGATGTTGGTAGCAATATCAGGAAGTTGTTTTCCCATCATTAATGTCGGTGCTCCAGCTGCAAACTCTACACATTCAATTCCCCTTAGTACTTCCCCTTGTGCCTCTGAATAGCTTTTACCGTTCTCTATCGTTATGAGCTTGGCAAGTTCATCCCAATGCTCAACCAGAAGCTGCTGATATTTAAAAAGAATACGAGCCCGCTTCGGAACGGAAACCTGCGACCATGTTTTAAATGCTTCATTTGCAGCTTGAACAGCACGATTTACATCTTCTTTCGTTGATAAAGGCACTTCTGCCAGCGCTTTACCTGTAGCCGGGTTTACAACGATTTCTGTTTTATCTGAAGCGGAGGCGACCCACTCGCCGCCGATAAAATTTTTTAGTAGTGTAACGGTTGTGTTTGTCATCTACGATCTCTCCTTATTTCATTGGCTCTTTCTTTTACGAAAACAACCAATCTATTAAACTGGTTCATACACACCTGTATTTAGTTGTTCCAGTAATTCCTCCGCTGTTGGCATGGCATCTGAACAGCTGTGTCGGGAAATGACAAGGGATGCGGATGCGCTCCCCATTTTCATGGCCTCGCTGATGTCTTTGCCTTTCATTAGACCGTAAATGAAGGCAGAGGCATATGAATCCCCGGCACCAAAGGTTTTCAGTACATTTGTTTTAAAAATACCGCTTCGGTGGGACTCCCCGTCTTTCGTGTAGGCAATCGAACCGGCTCCCCCATGTTTGATCACCACAATCTCGGCACGGTGGGAGAACCAGCGATTTGCGGTACTACGGTCATCTGCCTCTGTCATATTTAACATGCTTTCCATCATATTAAACTCTTCACGTGTACCGATAATTACATCACATTTTTCAGCTGCCAAATTGTAATAAATGGCCGTTTCCGCTTCATCGGTCCACGTATAGGGACGATAATCAAGATCGAAAAATACGGCCACTTGGTGCTTCACAGCATATTCAAGGGCTAGGAAAACCGCTTCACGTGACGGGCTCTTTGCAAGTGCTGTTCCTGAAACCAGAAGTGCTTTTGCCTGTTTAATATAGTTTTCATTGATTTCAGCTGGATGGAGCAGCAAATCTGCGACATTGTCACGGTACATTAAAATGCTGCATTCACTCGGACTCTTAATCTCTGTAAAAGCTAGACCGGTAACAGCACCCGTCCGATCAATTGTCACACTGCTCGTATCAATATCATTTTTTTCAAGGTACTGAGTAATGAATCGGCCCATCTGGTCGTCTGATACCTTGCCAATAAATCCTGTTTTCTGCCCGAGCCTTGCCGATCCAATGGCAATATTCGCAGGTGACCCGCCAACATATTTTGTAAATGTACTAGTTTCTTCCATCGGCCGATGGATTTCATTGGCATTCAAGTCAATGCAAAGGCGGCCAATGGCAATGAGATCAAGCGGCCGGGATTGGTCAAATGTTAAGGGATTCATGATAATTCCTCCGTCCTATATTCCTATAGATTCAAACTGCGATAATACAACGATCGTGCCCCGTTTGCAGAAAATACCACAGTATCGGAACTGTGGTATTTGAACTGATGGTCACACTATTAATGATCGATTATAGCCCCAGTCTCTCTGACATTTTCACTAGATTCGTTAAGCTGATTTCTAAACTATCAAATGGACTTCCTGGACAATAATCTTGCTCCACACAATAGTATACCACTCCATTTTCTTCGCCCCATTGCAGGATTGGTTCAAAGTCAATGCTGCCTGTACCTACTTCGGCAAAGGTTTGTCTCTCATCCTTTGTCATATCTTTAAAGTGTAAAATCGGAATTCGATTTGGGAATTTTTGAATATACGATAGCGGGTCTTCTCCAGCTTTTTTAATCCAGTACGTATCAAGCTCCGGAATGATAAACTGGTTGCCTTCCGGTTTTAGCATGTAAGTAAGAGCATACTGCCCATCCACTTCTGTTTGAAAGTCGTAGTCTTCGTTATGGTAACCGACACGATAGCCTAATGGGGAAACCTTTCTCGCGACTTCTAATAGCTCCCGCTTTACCTGCTTATAGCCGTCAACATTCAGGTATTCCTCATCTAGATAGGGACAGTATAAATGGGTTGTTCCGAAAAGATCCGCTTCTCTTAATACTGTTTTCAGTTCATTGTTCAGTCGGTCAAGACTGACATGCATGCCGGCTACCTTTAAGCCTGTTTCTTTCAGCACCGCAGCAATTTCTTCAGCCGGGTATCCGAATAGACCATCAATTTGAACAGCTTCCCATCCCATATTTTTTAACGTTCTTAACACCCCGGGGAAATCTTTTTCAAGCTCATTACGTAAGGTGTAAAGCTGAGCGGCAAATTTATGTTTCATGTACAATCACCTTTCTAAGGAACCTTGATAGATTTTTAAATTAAGAGTTTAATAGAACAGGTTTTTCAGCTATCCGTAAATCAAGCCATTTCACGATATCATGAGAGAGCTCCAGTTGGGAGCCCTTGAAAGAAGACATCAGCTCGGTTACTTTTTCAGGACCAATAATAGCCGCTGTCGGAAAGGACTGGTTTAACACATAGGAAAGAGCTACCTGAATCGGTGTCACGCCAAGCTTTGCGGCAAGCTCCTTTGCCCGGTCAAATCGTTCCCAGTTCTCTTCGGAATAATAAACCTCTACCATTTCCTGATTCTCACGGTTTTCCGGTGTGAATGCCCCCGAGAAGAAACCACCCGCCTGCGAAGACCAAGCTAATAATGGCAATTGATGGTTTTCATGATAGTGAACCATCTCTTCATCAGCAGAGACACAGCCAGGCCAGCGAGGGATGAGACACTTCGCTAGACTTAAATTTGGGCTGTTGAAGGTAAAAGGAATCAGATTGTGTTCTTTTGCATAGACATTTGCCTCTTCCAAGCGTTGGGTCGTCCAATTGGAAACCCCAATCGCTTTGATTCGTCCTGCTTTGATATGTTCATTAAGAATTTCTAGGATTGGTCCCACTTCAACCTCTTCGTCATCACGATGTAGGGCGTATAAATCAATATACGTTGTTTGCAAGCGCTCCAAGCTTTCAAACAAATCCTTTGTAATCGACTGGGGATTCACACGTTTGCCAGGTTCGCCGTCATCATTATGAGCACCTTTTGTTAAAATCGTGATTTTCTCACGGTTTCCACGTTCTTTCATCCACTGCCCGATAATTTCTTCACCGCGGATATATTGATGGGCTGTGTCCAATGTATTACCGCCAATTTCCACAAATGTATCTAGCATCTTCGTAACATTTTCCGGATTGAATTGAAAAAAGTCGCCAGATCCCAAAATAAGCGGTGATACTTCAATTTTGACAGGCTGCTGATTTTCGATTCCATCAATCGTTAAGTATTTCATCTGTATCCCTCCAAGAACCATTACCTTCTGAGTTTATATTTGTATATCGGCAATAATCGGAAAATGATCGCTCGGGAAACTTCCACCCGGACAATCTCCGATAATCTTCGTTTCAGCGACGGTTATATCCCCATGAACAAGAATCCAATCAATCCGGTCATTTCTGCCGGTTTTGTCCTCAAAATCATTAAATGTCCCCAGCTCCTCGTTCAAACGCTCAGACGCTAAATACCATGTATCGGTAAAAGCCCCTTCTGCTGTCAACAGATGATACGGTACCGAACCATTTCCTTCATTAAAATCACCTGTTAACACGATAGGTTCTGCCGGAGATAACTCGCTTGCTTGTTGAACAATTAATTTCGCACCCTTGATCCTCGCTTCAGAGGAGTAATTATCCAAATGCGTATTCAAATGGTAGAAGGTGGTCCCAGACTTCAATTCCTGAAACCGGATCCATGTCACCATCCGCGGACAAATATTCCCCCATGTTCGGGAGCCGATTACGGCGGGCGTTTCTGAGAGCCAGAAATGGCCGTATTCTAAAACTTCCAAGCGGTCTTTTTTGAAAAAGACCGCCATATATTCACCTTTGCTTCCGCCTTCTCTGCCAAGGCCGACCCAATCATAGTCTGAGAGCATCGAGGATAAATCCTTGACTTGACGGAACAGGCATTCTTGTGTGCCGATGAGATCAGGGTCCTCACGTAGAACTACTTCTTTAATCAATTCTCTCCGCTCATTCCATGAATGAGGAGGAGTATCGTCCGCATACCGCATATTGTAGGTCATGACACGAAGCAGGTTAGATTCTGACATGGTACCTCTCTCCTTATTGTCCCGCTATGTCCACTAGGAACGTCTTAATTTCATATGGTTCGATTTCAAATTGAATGCTTCCTTGTTCCGTCGTTTCGCCAATTGGACGTTCCATTAAGTCACATTCCTGCCAAGAAGTGATTGTTAAGTCACTGCTCATTTTCACAGTACTACGGCTGCCGGTAAATTCATGGACACGCACTAAAATCTGATCGCTGTCTTCTGCTTTTTTGATAGCGTCAATCATGATATTGTCCGCTGACATCTGGAATAGAGAGAATGCTGATTTAACCGCGGCACCTTTTGCTGCCACAAGCGGCTGATTTAAATCCCACGCTGCTTGAACAGTATTCCCTTCAACCCAATCTCCCTGATGCGGCAGAAGGGAATAGGTAAATTCATGTTTCCCTTGATCCTGTAAGTAATCCGGGTCTGTTGAAGAACGTAATAATGATAAGCGAATGACATTGTCCTTTATGTCATGTCCGTATTTACAATCATTTAAAATGCTGACCCCATAGCCGCGTTCAGATAAATCTGCCCATTGATGTCCAACGGTCTCAAAGCGGGCCATATCCCAGCTAGTATTCCAATGAGTTGGTCGTTTTAAATTGCCGTATTGAATATCATACGTTGCTTCCGTTGCCCTGACGGCTACAGGGAATGCAGCTTTTAACAAGCGGTTTTGCTCATGCCAATCAATATCTGTCACGAAATCAATTCGTGGGTTTAAGGCAAAGAGCACCATTTGTTGTTTCACACTCGAGTCAAGATAGGTCCATTCAAACTCTACTGTCAAACGCAGGTTGTTTACTTCAGTTACCTTTACGGATTGCAGCTGAGTAATTTCTCGCATTTTTTCCTGGTAGTAAATATCGATATCCCAGGCATCAAAATTCATTGGTTTATCTTCAAACACTTGAAGGACATTCCCTCTTGCACCTTTCGCTAAAGACTCCCTGTTAGCTCGGCGGTCAAAAATCCTCGTTAACTGCCCCTGTTCATTCCAAGTGATTTCATAATAAGGAGTAACAACGCCTGAAGCTTGAACCTCAAACAGAACAGGCTCATCCACTTTCCCCAATGCACCCTCGAAATGAATTAAATTCATTCCTGCTGCTGGCACAGAATCAACCTGTACAAGCCATTGGTCTCCCTCACGGCAGGAGGCTATTTTCTCGCCATCGGCAGTTTTCCATTCTCCTTGCTCCATGCCTTGTTCACTAGGAATCACCACCAACCCTGAACGCTCCCATGATGAAGAATTCATGATTGTGTAGGTGTTTTGAGCCGGCTGTACAAGGGAATTCACAGAATCGGCGTAGATGGAACTTGCTAGCTCTTCCGCCTCCTCATACTCTACCTGGCAATCTTCATATACTTCGCGAATCGACGTGCCTGGAATAATATCATGGAATTGATTGCGTAGAATAATCTTCCATCCTTCGTTGATTTGCGCTTGCGGATATTTTCCAAAGTCTTTAACCAAAAGACTGTCCAGCACCGTCAGCCATTCAACTTCCCGGTACAGCAGCTCCAGCCTGCGATTCATTTTCTTGTTATAGGCTTGGCTTGTATAGGTACCGCGATGGTATTCGAAATAAAGTTCGCCATCCCATGTATGAACATATTGATCCGTTTCAGCAACCGTTTTTTGCAGTCGCTTAAAATAGTCATCCGCTCTGCCTGTTTCAACCCGAGGCAGTCCAGGCATATCATTTAATCGTCTGCGCATCTCAAGCATCTCGCGGTTAACGCCACCTCCGCCATCTCCATAGCCATAAGAAAGCAGCAATTCTTTGTTAATCAATTTATCCTTGTACTCTGTCCAGCTGCCCAAGACGGTCTCAGGCAGAATCTGACCGTTATAGGTGTAGATATGCTTCCAATCATCATCTGTATCGGTGGTTGTAATAAAATGGGTTAAGATCTCCGTGCCGTCAATTCCGCGCCATTTAAACGTATCATGCGGCATCCGGTTGTATTGGTTCCAGCTGATCTTTGTCGTCATAAAGGTATCAATGCCAGACTTTTTCAAGATTTGTGGAAGAGCCCAGCTGTATCCAAACACATCCGGCAGCCATAAATAGCTGGATTCAGCCCCAAACTCTTCACGGAAAAAGCGAGTGCCCATTAAAAGCTGACGGACGAGTGACTCACCAGAAGGAATATTACAGTCCGCTTCCAGCCACATGCCCCCGCCTGCTTCCCAGCGACCTTCTTTGACACGTTCCTTAATTTGCTCGTAAAGCTCAGGGTAATCGGTTTTTATGTAATCATATAATTGCGGCTGCGTTTGTAAAAATAGGTATTCTGGAAATCTTTCCATTAAACGCATCACTGTTGAAAAGGAACGAGTCGCCTTTTGTCTGGTGTGTCTTAAACGCCACAGCCAGGCAACATCAATATGAGTATGTCCAATCGCTTGAATTGTCACAGGGTGATGGCTCTTTAGCTGACTTAATTCCTGCTGCAAAACATCTCGTGCTTCCGCAACAGATTGATAAAAGCCGTTTGATCCTGGCCTCGACCAATCAAGCTGTAAAAAGGTACGATCAAGCGCTGTAAGTAACGACTGGCGCTCAGGAGCGTGTTCGTTCAAAACCTTAACTGTTTTTAACACAGCCATGGAAGTATAATAAAGGTCATCTGCCGCCTCATCCAGCCAGGCAATTTCTGCGGTTTTCAGTTTGTGTTCCTGAGGTGCCGGCACGCCGCCCCCCTCTAGTCCGGACCATAAGCGGAATGTCAATTCAACCTTTTGCCCCGCTAAGGAAGCAGGTATGAACACTTCTTGGTGGTTAGAGTCAACACCTTGATAAGGTGTCCCGTTTAGATAAATCATCGATTCAAAGCCGGAATTGTTCCCGTCACCTGTTTTACCAAAATCAAAAATCCCTAAAACATCATGCCCTTCCCATGCTGCCGGGATTTCAATATCCGTTTGCAGCCAGGCGTATAAATCACGCCCAGACCAATGATCCCCTAGACGGATGGTGGACCATTCATTATTTTCCGGAGGACTCGCTACAATCTCATCGGAGCCATCCAATTGATAACGAAATTCGGAAATCGTTGTTCGTTCGCGATATCGGTAGGTTTCTAATTCCTTTATTCTTCTTGCAATTTTCTCCTCTGTCCAAAACACCATGATCTACCTCCTAAAGCGGATTTTATTTATACCTTCGCATTCGATGCTGAATTCTCTTGCACAACCTTGGACCCGTCCGCCAATCGAAGATAGGTGTCAAAGTTCCGTTTACCCTCTTGCAATTGAATAATCCGTGCCCCACGCGGGAAATCATCCTGCCCATAGCCGTTATAACCTGTGGCCCGGCCATAACATAATTGAATTCCATGTAACTCACCACAAAAATCATTTAAGTGGTCATGTCCGACAAAAGTACCCTTAGCGGTGCCCATTTCCACCATTGCCGAAAAGAGTCCAGAATTCACCGCAGGGCTGCAAATTTCCCCTTCCTTCATAGAACCGACACAGTTTCCGTGCTCCCATACTTCTTTATACTCGGGAAGCGGAATATGGAAAAATAACAGCTCCGCCGGTCCTCCGTTTTCCTTTAAAGCCAGTGACTCTTTAACGTACCAGTCTATCTGGTCTCGTTTTATAAAATCGTAGCCACCAACCAGCTTGTTTGCGTTATCCATCCCAGAGTCTAAGAAGAAGAGGGCCCATTCTACCTCAGCACCTGAAGAATCCAAAACGGGTACAACATAATTGCCGGCCCCGCTGACAACTCCTACTTCTGTAAGACTATTCGGATACTCTTGCATAACAGCTAACAATTCCTCTTTCGATACATTTCCTTCTGTATCATGATTTCCAAATACAGCTGCCCAGGGAATGTTCATTTTTCCAACCGGCTCAAGAGCTCCCCGAAAAGCAGCAATTGGGTTATTACTGGCCGGGCTGTAGATAATATCCCCAGTAAACACAACCAAATCCGGCTTTTCTTCTATTAAAATACGTTCCATTAAACGATTCGTATCAGCATCTAATTGATCGCCATTTTCCCAATGAAGATCCGTGAATTGTACAATTTTGAAGGTACCATCTTGTCTGAATTGCAGTTGTTTTTTCATAAGAACACGCCTCCTATTCCTTCACCGAACCAATATTAACACCCTGAGCAAAATACTTTTGGACAAATGGATAAACGAGGATAATCGGCGCTACTACAATAATAATTGTCGCCATTTTCAGTGAATCACCTGTCACGGTTATTTTTTCTAAGGCTGCATACGCCCCAGAGTTTCGCAGCAATGCGTCCGCTAAGGCCTGCTGCCTTGTCAGCATCTCTTGTAGTAGCGTGGCAAGTGGTTTTAATTCAGGATCTCTGACATAGAAGGATCCGGAAAACCAGTCATTCCAGTGAGCAACTGCATTAAACAGGGCTATGGTTGCAATAACTGGCTTGCTCATTGGAAGAATAATTCTCAAAAAGATTTGGAATTCACCGCAGCCATCAATCCTTGCCGCTTCAACCACACTATCCGGTAACCCCTGGAAGAACGTTCTCATAATTAAAATATTCCATACACTATAAAGACTTGGGATGATGTACACCCAAATGGTATTTGTTAAATTAAGATCTGTTAATACTAAATAGTAAGGAACAATCCCACCGCTGAACAACATCGTAAAAAAGATGAAGAAGGTAATGACCTTTCGTCCTGGTAAGGTCTTTGTCTGCAAGGCATAAGCAGCCATCGCTGTTAAGAATACACTGACCACCGTGCCGACTACCGTACGAAACACACTAACTGCCGTAGCATTCAGAACCGTTGATTGCTTAAATACTTCTATATAATTCTCTATGCTAAATTCTCTTGGGAAAAAGTAGATACCGCCGCGCTGTGCATCTGTTCCCTCATTAAAAGATAGAGCAAGAATATTCAAAAATGGGAGAATAATAGATAAGCAAAGTAATATGATGATGGTATAATTGAAGACCTGGAAGAAATTCCATGATTTTCTACGTTCGCGATACATGTATATCACTCCTAAAATAGAAGCTCCCTCTCCTTTTAAAGGAAAGGAAGCCTTCCTCTGATTACCGTTTTTTTAGAATCGAATCGTTGTGCCTTCTTTTTCTTTCTTTTCAATCAATTTGATATAGTCTTCCAAACCAGACTTTTCAAGTAATTTCTTTGAATCTTCTAGAATCTTCTTCGCTTCATCTTCAGACTTACTATAATAAGCACGTAATAAGTTTTCATTGTACGTATCTAAGGCAATATTCAAGTTATCACCGTTTTCATATTCGTAAATGAACGACTTTGGTGAGGATCCATCGATTACCTTCGCATTCTTTAACTTCTCATCATAATTCCACATTTCGATGATCTTTTCAGCAGATGCCGTATCAGCTCCAGCAACATTTGCACCATATTCAAACTCGCCAAAGTCAGCAACGTTATCAATATCTGTGTAACCTAAATGCTCTGCCCAGTAAGAACGAACACCTCTGAAACCTAATTTCGCAGCAGCTTCTGGGTCATTTGCTTTTAACTCTAATACTTCTTTGTTCACAATTGGGTTGCCTTTTTCATCTAATGTATAGTCTCTACCTTCAAGACCATATTGGCTTAATAATTTACCTTCACGGCTTGCTAAGTAATCAGCAAGTTTTACAATGTCTTCAGGATGCTCTGTTGTTGTCGGGATGGACCAGCCGGCATAACCTGATTTGTAAGCTAATTCCATTTGGTAATCACCCTGAGCCGTATCGATTGGTCCTAACGGGACATATTTCATATCAAGGTTTTCTGGAAGATAGTTATGAAAATCGGCAACAATTCCAAATGATTTATTCACAACGCCTTCCTTCGCTTTATTTTCCGGCATTGTAAAGAACTCAGGATGCAGGAGACCGTCTGCTAATAATCCTCTAATAAAGTTCACACGTTCTAGACCATAATCAGTTTGCGATTCATGTTTGATTTTTCCATCTTTGTCCTTTAAGAACTTCTCGCCCTTAGAACCAGTCCAGACAAGGTCATTGAAAATAAAGTCACGGTCAGCACCGCCCCATGCTGTTGGTCCAATTGGTGTAATCGGCTTGCCGTTTACATCTTTAAGGTTGGCTGCTTTAATTTTCTCAGCTAAATCACGTAATTCTTCATGCGTATCAATCTCTGCAGGGTTAATACCTAATTGGTCAACAATATCCTTTAAGATATACGGTCCGCCAACATATTTACGTGATACTGTACCAGGTTTACGTGGAATCGCCATATGAACGAAATAGCTGCTTCCTTTAAATTCTTCACGGAACATAACATTATTCTTTGTATCTGCAGGCAAGTAACCATCTTCGAAATACTTGCTGTAAATCTTTGTTTCTTTCAACATCGGTGTTAAATCATGGAACATGCCTTCACGTGCACCTTTTAGAAGAATCTGCATTTCAGGACGTCCACTGTGATCTAAGTAGTACGCAATAAAGTCCGGCAGGTCCCCGGCAGCTAATCCAGATGTTAACGCTTCTGTTGAGTCTTCGACTGTGATTCCTTGTAATTCTAAAGTAATCCCTGTTCTTTTCTTTAATTCCGCAGCAATTTCTGGGTTCATGTCAGCTGACACGTCGCCATCACTCATGAATACTAACCCTTTAATCGTCCTGTCTGCTATCCAAGTATCTGGTGCGTTCTCTGGCTTTTCACGGCTCTCTGTAGAACTCTTCTTTTCTGTACAAGCAGCAAGCAACATAATACTAATCAATAACAATGTTAAAAATTTATATGAAACTCTTTTCATCTAAATTTCTCCCCCTATAATTGGTTTACCATAATGATGTATTAAATTTCTTGTTTGCAAATCGATTTACTACAAGTACAACGACTAACCCTATAACCCCCTGCATCATCCCAACGGCAGTTGCATAGCCAAATTGGCCGCTTTGGAGCCCGGTCCGGATCACGTATGTATCAATGATCTCTGCAACCTCTGCATTTCCTGGAGTCTTCAATAAATAAATCTGATCAAAACCTGCAGAAAGAATATTACCTAACGATAGAATAAAAAGAATCAAAATGGTTGGTCTTATTCCCGTTAATGTAATATGCCAGATTTGCCTTAATCTACTAGCTCCATCAATTGCCGCCGCCTCATAAAGAGCGGGATTAATTCCGGCAATGGCTGCAAAGTAAATAATTGAACTCCAGCCGATATCCTTCCACACATAACTCCAAAACATAATTGAGTGAAAATACTTTTCGTCCATCAGGAAAAATGTGCTTCCATCACCCCCCATATTTTTTATTAATTCATTTAGTAACCCTGTATTTGGTGCTAAAATACTCTGGATAATCCCCACTACGACAACCCATGATAAAAAATGGGGCAAGTAGGAAATACTTTGGAAGAATCCCCTGATTTTGTTACTTTTTATCTCATTAAATAACAGTGCCAAAATGATCGGAAACGGCATGGCCAAGATTAATTTCATCCCGCTGATAATGAGTGTATTTTTAACAAAGTTCCAGCTTTGAGGGTCCTGGAAAAATCGCTCGAAATATTGAAGCCCTACCCAAGCTCCGCCAAACATTCCTGTATCGAAGCGAAACTCCTTGAATGCCAGAACCAATCCGGCCATCGGTAAATAAGAAAAAATGATAAAAAAGATAATACAAGGTAACAGCATAAGGTATTGGGCCCGGTGCTTCTTGATATTCTTCCAGGTCATCCCCACTGGCTTAACCTTTTTCCTTTTTTTCTTTTTGTTGTTATTGATTTCTGTCCCCGACCCGAGGTCCTTTTCTGTTGCAATTTCCATCGGTACGCCCTCCTCTAATCACCAGCTTTGTTCAAAGTAAATGGGATTAGTTAGTAAAATTCTGTTAAGGTCGCTGTCAAAAGCGGATACTCTTAACCAGAGCAAATCTTCTACTCTAGCTTTTTCCAATTGAAAATCAATTTCTGCTCTGTGGCTTTCATATAAGTCTCCCAAATTGGATTCAATTCTCACCACAGCTGCGCTTGCTGCATTTTCGAGAGCAATCCTGATGGCGATTTCTTTGACATCCGTTAAACGGATACGGTCGCCGATTGTCCATTGCCCGTTAATGCTTAAAGTAATTTCCGGTGCGAGTGACAAATAACTTCTGCCCTGTTTAACCGCTTCCAAAATATCCTGTTCTTTTGCATCCCTCGCGGCCTCTACAAACAACAGTGCAGGTTTTTTCGTGGTGTTAGAATGATGCCAGTCTCGTCCGCATGTTGCCGGGATTTCAATTCCGCTGTTTAACAGCTGAGTCCATTTGGCAATCGCATCCGCACTTGATAGGGAATAGTGCGGGTCCTCAGAGTTCCATACTTCAATGAAGTCGATATATTCTAGCGATTGTAAGGCATATTGCCACCTGCAGCCTGTGCAATAAGGACTTCCAACATCGAAAGGATGAGCGATTCCAACGAGTAGACCTTGCGCTTTCATTTCTTTTAGCTTTTCATTAATGTTACTGCGGTCAATTGTGGTCCAATCCACAGGTCTCATATTTTGATAGCCTAATGTTAAGAAATGACCATGCAGTGTCGTCATCTCTAGACCTTTGATAAATTGAATCGGATAGGTTCCCGGTTCTATCTCATCAAATGCACTTAGCGTATTATGGTCGGTAATCGCCAGCCAATCAATATTCATCTTGATGGCTTCGGTGATTAACTCTGTCGTCGTATGCCGAGCGTCACTATGCTGTGTGTGGGAATGAAGCTCTACCTTTTGATAATGTGCAGGTACAGCTGGCTTTCGCTCCCGCTTTAGACGTTCTTTTGTGATATCAGCGATTTCTATAGGCTGTGAAGCGATTCGATCGCCCTTATGTATGGCCTGGATGGTGCAATTTATTTCCGTCTTTTCCGTGACCAATGCATGGAAGTTAAACGAAATATCCCAAAAACCAGGCTGAATTTCTCTTGTGTGCATGCCGGGAGTTGATTGTGTTCCGTTAATGATAATGGTCCCCGTTGATTCAAAGCGGTGGCAGCTGCCTTCATATCCTTGACTTGAGCTGGCTGAAATCGTAATTAGATTTCTAACAGAGTCAATATATTGACGGTCTGAAGCTGGCATTTGGTTGTCCTCTTGATACTTTGAAAACAATGAATCAATCTTCGCTTCTACCTTTTCTACCGTTGGCGAATAGGAATAATCAATCCTGATTTCGTCGGTTAATACAGGAACCTCCACTCTGAAAATCATGTGAGACTGATGTGCCTCGGGTGTAACAGTTAAACAATAGTTTCCCAATGTTGTCTTCTTCAATGATGTCTGTTCCATATAGAATCCCCTCTTTTCTATATTTGTCAAGAACGCCTGTAAACGCTTTCTAATTTACGATGGAAAGACCTGTTTTAATGGCTTCAACTGCACTAAATCTCTTGGTTTCGTTTTCGCCTTGTCTCTATCCTGTTCGAATGCGTAAGCAAGGGCACCAAGTGCGCCAGATTCTTCATTCATTGCGGATAATTCAATCGTTACAGGAATTGGAGTGAACTGGGCAACTTTCCCTTGAATCAAGCCAATTACCTGTGACATCGAATTGGAAACGCCGCCGCCGATAATCACCTTTCTTGGATTCAGCAGACTGACAACATTGGCGATGGCAATGGAAAGGTCCGTAATAAATTGATTCACAATGCTGATTGCATTCGCCTCACCTGCCGAAAAATGTTCAAAAAGCAGTTTTGGATCTATACCATGACTGGCAAGAGCCGTTCCTGAAGTTTTTTTCTCAAATACACCAAATTCCCCAAACATATTATCTTCAATATGAGGAAGGTCGCTGTCCCCTAGTAAATAGCCAATCTCTCCAGCCATAAATTGATCACCTTGGACCATTGCGCCATTTGAAAAAATCGCACTGCCTACACCTGTGCCAATCGCAATAAAAACAAAGTCCTCGATATTTTTCGCACTTCCCAGCCACCGCTCTCCGTGGGCTGCACAATTCACATCATTATTGACATAAACCGGACAATCGAAATATTGCTCCATCTTTTCCTTAAACGGTTCATTTTTCCATTTAAATGCAGGAGCATCAATGACCGTGCCCATGACACTATCCGTAATGCCCGGCACACCAAATCCAATCGATTCGATCTGTTCAAGTGCTAAACTAGCATTTTTTATTGATTGATATATGTACTCGTAAATCTTGTAATAATCACTCGTTGTTTCTACCTTTCGCCTATACACAATATCTCCATGGGTATCGGCAATACAAATTAAAATTTTGGTTCCGCCAATGTCAACGCCAACACCATATTTCTTCACACACTCTTGGCGGTTTGCAGCCCTGGTATTTGGTATCATATGAAATCTCCCCATTTTCCTTTGGTAAGGTTAGTTTGTTCTAAGGAAAAACTAACTAACCTTACCAAGAGTATACATTTCTACCAAACAGCCCGTCAACCTTTTTTCTAATAATTTGATAAATTGCCATTTTTTAAATATGTATCCCTTTACATTTGTTGGTACCGCTTAAGCTCACGATTGATTCTTTCCCTTTTAAGCAGGTGCCAATCTAGTTCGAGAGGATAATCAGTAAAGGTTAGTTCATGGTCCAAACCTTCCTCCAAAATCTCTATCACTCGTTGTCTGCCAATATAGCTTTCTAGCAGCTGCAATGCCCTGATGTCTTGAAAGGCGTCATTCAGCACCTCAAGCCGAATGGATTCAATCGGACCATGCTCACCCGGATAGACGAGAAAGGCATCCCCTGAAGGAAAAGAATAATTGGCATCTGTATTTTTAAACGGGTCGATCGGCTTTTTCGAATACTGCGAGTACCAGAAGTTATAGCCCCAGTGAAGGAAGCCAATCACATTAAACTTATACAACTGAAGCCCTAGAATTCGTGTTCGGAAGGATGGCATCGCAAAAAAGCGGTTGGAGACCTTATTCTTTTGGCCGTTACAGTAATAGGTCCAGAGATTTTCTACTCCCTTCTCAAGAAACGGACCGATATGGTCATTCGCCGGGATTGGGTTTTTCACAAAACCCTTCTCATAAAACCTATAATCTGAAAGAGCGTCCATAATCGGAAAGTCTGCCAAATGTTGATAGATAATTTCACTTGCACGCTGATAACACGGCAAATCCTCCCCATTCGGCTCATCTGAGATATGAAAAAAACTATTGCGCTCTAACTGATGTTCGTCTATAAATGCTACAAGTTTAGGTAGAAATTGGTGCAGGAATTGGTGATAGTCTTCACCCGCGGCATATGTTTCCCAGCCAAATCTTCGTTTGAGTTCCCCTTGTTCGTTCACCATGATTTTCGGAGCATGCTTTGCTCCCCACTGGGTAAACAAGTGCGAGAATTCAAAGTACTTGATTCCTTGTTCACGGCAAAGGGTAATCCATCTTTCCAACTTTTCAAACGAGAAGTGGTAGGTATCTCCCACCGCCTCGACATCAACAAGCTGAACAGTTGGACGTTCGCCGCCCACCTCTGTATCCAAAGGCGGAGTAAAAAGCGGGGTAAGAATCATATTCACACCGTGAGTTGCTGCAGTATGAACATACTGCTCAATTAACCTCCAATGAGCTTCACTGAAAATCTCGACATTGTAGTACGTTGCCAAGCAGTCCGTATGAAACCATTCTGTATGATACGTTGTTTGTTCCGGAAGCTCTAGCGCAATGACCTCTAGCGTAAATACCTCCCGACCGAGGATTTCGCTATTAGCACTTTCAAAGGTGATATCAATCGGATAACTTCCTGAAAGCTTCGCATTCTTTAAATCAACACTAATCCAAATGGAACGCCATTGTCCCGGAAAGGCGGTAATCCCTTCTGTTTCCTCTAGCGGGTAGAGAGGATCAGGGTAAAGTCCGGGCGTTTTGCGAAGAACGATGTCATCTTGATCGTGAACACACGGCAGCTCCGAAGGAACTAATCCTACACTTCGAACGGTCATCCACTCATTTAAGGCTGATTCAACGTTTACTTTTATCTGTTTTAGGTGCCAAGTAGACTTATAGGCAACCTGGAAGGAAAAGGTTTCATTCCACAGTGCTGTGCCGGTTGTAACCGGTTGGTCGGCCAACTCACAATCAGGGAAAACCTTTGTTAATGAACTAAGCACCCTTGTATAAAACTCATGACTCACTTCCATTTCAGCACTCCAATCTTTTGGTTGTGTTTGGTTGGTTTGTTTTCCCTCAGAACTAACGAAAGATAAAAAAAGAAGGTCCTATACTAAATCTCTTACTTTATCAAAAGAATATAGGATAATTCCTAGTGTTCCAATATCATCGCTTGCCGTCGATAATTCAATCGCACATGGAAGCGGGGTGATGGTTACCACCTTTTCAGTAATCATCGGGAGGATAAAAGAGAGTTCTTTCCCCATTTTACCGCCAATAATTACTTTTTCTGGATTCAGCAAACTAATCATATTCGCAAGTCCAAGGGAAAAACTACGGACAAAATTGTCGACTAACTGGCACTCTTCAGCTGCCAATTCAGGATATTTTTTTATTAGTTCATAAAAGTTCACGGCATCCTGTTCAAACGCCAACAAAGAAGCCTTTTTGTCAAATGTCCCAAAATTACCCAATCTATTAATCTCTTTATGTGTTGTATCTGTTTCAAAGGCAAAATAACCAATTTCACCGGCCATGTAATTTTTCCCTTGAATGAGTTCGCCATTGGCCATGATGGCACTGCCAATTCCTTTTTCAATAAAAATATAGACAAAATCATCTGTATTTCTGGCATTACCAAGCAACTTTTCACCAAGAGCCATGCAGTTCACGTTATTGTTAATAAACATAGGCATAGGGAAAAACTGTTTCATATACGGAATGAATTCGACAGCACTCCACTGCAATTCCGGGGAATCAACAATGCCGAGCTCACTATCCGTGGTGCCGGGAATACAAAAGCCAATGGAGATAATCTGCTCCAATGAAACTGGCGATAAATCGATACATTTATCGATGGAGTCACGAATAACATGGAGTTGATTCGTCGGTAAGAATGTGGTTTTATAAATCACATTTCCATCCAAATCAGCGATACAAATGTAAAGCTTGGTACTTGAAATTTCCACTCCAATACCGAAGCTTGAGCTTGGATTAAATCCTAATTCGATCGCCCTTCTGCCTCCCTCTTTGGTAGATTCACCATACCCTAATTCAACAACAAACTTTTTTTCAATTAATTCATCTACAATTGATGAAACGGTAGAACGGCTGATTCCGAGATTCCGTGAAATTTTCGCCCTGCTGATTGGCTGTTCATGGCGAATCGTTTCAAGAACTAGATCACGGTTAATTTTTTTAATTAATTCTATATGTCCTTTTTTCATCTTTAAACCCCTTCAAAAAACAATCTCGAGTAGATTAATAGTAACATCTTTATTTAAAAAAATAGAAAGGAAACTTATAGCAGGACATTTTATTCGTGACTGGCCTCTTCTAGTGCTTGCTTTCCAAGCAGAAGGGATCCGGTAATTCCAGCAAGATCGCCAAGATCAGGACGCACAATATAATCGGTAAGTTCCGGTAAGGAAACATATCCGTTCATAAACTCCGGCAAATACTTATAAATGGAGGCAAATACTTGCTGTTGGTGCATGACTCCGCCACCAAGAATAATCTTTTTCGGCGAAAGAATTAAAATATAGTGATAGAGTGCTTGAGCAAGATAATAACCTTCCAAATCCCAAACTTCGTGACGGTCTACTAAGTGAATGCCCTTTTCGCCCCATCGTCCTTCTATGGCTGGTCCAGCAGCAAGACCTTCTAAGCAATCATGATGAAAAGGGCACTTTCCTGAATAGGCATCATTTTCATGACGTCTGACAAGAATATGTCCCATTTCCGGATGTGAAAGCCCTTGAAGCAGCTTGCCATGTACGACTGCTCCTGCACCAATCCCTGTACCAACTGTAATATAAAGACAGCTATCCAATCCCCTTGCCGCACCAAGTTCTGCTTCACCCAAGGCAGCCGCATTGACATCCGTGTTAAAACCGATCGGAATCGGAAAGGCTTCCTTCATGGTTTCTAGGAACTTGAAATCTCTCCACCCTGGTTTTGGTGTGGATGTAATATTGCCGTAAGTCGGGCTTTCGTGGTTTACATCAATGGGTCCAAATGAACCAATCCCCATCGCATTTAGCGGATACTGCTTGAAAAAATCGATTACCTTTGGAATGGTTTCTTCCGGCACCGTCGTGGGAAATTGAATTGTGTCCATGATAGTGCCTTGTTCATCCCCGACAGCACAGACAAACTTTGTCCCGCCAGCTTCAATCGCACCTAACATTCCGTTATCACTCCTTTTATTTTCTATTGGTTTTTGGCTGTTCTCTCCCATTTTTGAAACAATTTATTGACTAACCACATAATCAGAAAGGCTTACGTCACATAGGTAAACGTTTTCAATTGATAGTGGCTATAGATAGAAACAAATGACAGAATATATAAAATTATTATAAACTAGCAAAAATTGTTGTCAATGACAGATGGTACGATCAACCTCTCTTCATAAAGGAGGCGTGAGCAAAACGAATGATAGAATTGTAGAATTGCCGTTGAAAAAATCACTTGATTAATTCTTGTCCGGTTCCTAAAATAGTCGGCTAGGTTCAACCCTAGCCGCTCGTTCTACTCCTATAAAATTCGAAACGTCCTGATTTCATAAGGTTTCACGTCAAACACAATCGGTCCACTAGATTCTTGGGAAATCGGTTCTTCGATTAAATTCGTTTCTACCCATGACCCGAAGCCCTTATGAACATTCAGCGTAACCTTTCCTCTTCGTCCCTCATACTCATGGACACGAATGATCATTCCGTTGCCATCATAAGCAGGTTTCACCGCATCAATCCAAATATGGTCACAATCGGCTTCTAGGAAGGAGGCTTCCTTCGTCCATTTTCCCGCGGCCGTCAAGACAGGATCATTTAAATCCCATGCCACTTCCACCGTCTTCGCTTGACGCCAATCCCCGATATGAGGGTATAGCGAATACACAAAGGTATGTGTGCCCTGATCTGCCTCCGGGTCCGGATGTGTGGCTGCTTTTAGCAAGGTAAGACGCATGGTATTTTCTTTAATGTCATAGCCATATTTGCAATCATTGAGCAGACTCACACCGTAATCCGGTTCTGATAAATCAGCCCATTGGTGGCCAACAGTTTCAAACTTTGCCAAATCCCAGCTGGTATTCCAGTGGGTTGGGCGTTTCACGTTTCCATACTGAATATCATAGGTTGCCTCGGTTGTCCGTACATCGACAGGGAAGGCAGCCTTCAATAATTTACGCTTTTCATGCCACTCTACATTTGTCTCAAAGTCAATCCTGCGGTGATTATGATAAAACACCACCCGCTGCGAAATCTCCGAATGATGATAGGTCCACTTCGCCTCAATGGCAAACGCAAGCTCCCCGTTTTCAACCACCTCAAAATGGATTAAATCACGGATTTCTTCCATTTTTTCCTGATAGAAAATATCGATATCCCACGCATCATGAGCAAGCGGCCGGTCCTCAAAAATTTGCAGGATATTTGCTTTCATACCAGCTGCAAGCACTTCACGATCTGCCTCTTTATCATAAAGCTTCGTTATTTGGCCAAACTCGTTCCACTCCACCGTGTAAAAAGGTGTTTCCAATGTACGATCATGATAGCTAAAATCCGAAGCAGCTGTCACCGCTTCCACCGGCGCAAACGTTACGGTTGCCGCCCCAAATGCTGGCAGCCTATCCACTTCGACGAGCCAGCAGTCCTCATGTTTTTGAGAGGTTAACACTTCGCCACTGCTGTTTTTCCAAACGCCTGCAGCAAAATCAGCAAATTGCGGAATGACAACATTTTTTTTGCCAGTATGCTTTGCTGTGTTAAACAGAACGACGGAACGATCCCCTTGTTCCATTCCACACTGAATGACCTGTGATTCCAGCTTATTCACTAACTCAAATGCCTCTCTGTACTCCTCGCGCGCATCCTCATACACTTCTTGAATCGAGGAACCTGGGATAATATCATGGAATTGATTGCGCAAAATAATTTTCCAGCCATCCTTGAGCACATCGTTGCCCATCCAATCGCCATTTTCAGACAACCAAGACGATAAGAATTCAGCTCTCCGATACATTAGCTCTAATTTGCGGTTCATCCTTTTCATAAATGCTTGACTTGTATACGTACCACGGTGGTATTCCAGGTACAGTTCCCCATCCCATTTATGAATATAGCTGTTTGATTCCTCGACATTTTGATGGAGCTTGTCAAAGAAAGCCCCTGCTGTTGATGTTTTAACATTCGGCATCCCTGGCAGCGTATCAAATCTGCGCCGCATTTCTAGCATGTGGCGATTGACACCTCCGCCGCCATCGCCGTAGCCGTAGGAAAGAAGCAGGTCTTTCGATAATTCTTTATCGCGATAGCCTTTCCAAACCCCTTTTACCGTTTTGGCTGTTATATAGCCGTTGTACGTATAGAGCCATGAGTCGGATGAATTCCATGGTTCTGGAGTTGTAATGAAATGCGTTAAAATCTCTGAACCGTCGATGCCCTTCCAGTAAAAGGTATCATGCGGCATCCGGTTATATTGATTCCAGCTAATCTTTGTGGTCATCATCGTTTGGATACCTGATTTTTTCAAAATCTGCGGCAATGCCCAGCTGTAACCGAACACATCAGGCAGCCATAGATAGCGGCAATCTACACCAAACTCTTCCTTGAAAAATGCCTTTCCATGAAGGATCTGCCGGACTAACGACTCGCCGCTTGGAATATTACAGTCCGCTTCGAGCCACATTGCTCCGCCCGCTTCCCATTTCCCTTCGGCAATCACTTCCTTCATTTGTTCGTAAATTTCGGGATAATCGGTTTTAATATAATCATAGAGCTGCGGCTGCGTTTGCAGGAACATGTATTCAGGGAATTGCTTCATTAAATGCAGCACTGTCGAAAACGAACGAGCCGATTTCTCTCTAGTGTTTTTTAACCGCCAAAGCCAAGCAACATCAATATGGGTATGGCCGACCGTATGAACCGTAATATCAGATGAACGTTCATAGGAGTGAATCGCCGCGGTCAGATTCTCTTCGGCGGCATAACAGGATTGATAGAATTCCTCACTTCCTGGTTCTGTCCAGTTAATGAGCATGAGCGCATCATTGATCATCTTTTTCAAAGTCGTGTACGCGCTATCTGCGTCGGACGTCTCCTTTAACACTTCGTAAGCAGCCAAAAGTGTGTAGTATAAGTTATCGACACGAGTATCCAGCCAGCCGACTTTAGCCGTTTTTAGTTTGAATTCATTTTCGACAGGAACACCGCCGCCACTCATGCCGGACCAAAGCCGAAAGTCTAACCGGAGCGGGCCTTTTACCGCCTCCTCGTCAAAAAGAACCTCTTCATGGTTAGAGTCGACACCTTGATACGGTTTACCGTTCACAAAAAGCAGTGATTCAAACCCGGAATTATTACCGCCTCCCGTTTTACCAAACGAAAACAGTCCGACCACCTGGCGTCCGCTCTCTACCAAATGGGAAACCACATTGGCATGAAGCCATAGATAGCGGTCACGCCCCTTCCAATAATCGCCGATTTTCATGATGTTTGTTTCCGGATAATCAACCGGCGGATACGTGCCAATTTCTCCGCTATCTTCATATGTATAGAATGAATCAATGGCGGTACAATCTCGATAGCGGAAGCCTTCTAATTCTTCAATTCGCTCTTCAAATTTACTTTCCGTTAAAAACATAACTCTCCCCCCATTTTCTAGGCTTTACAACTAGAGCCAAATTCCCTTATTTTAGCCTTTACTGTTTCTTTAACCGCTTCCATTCCTGGAGTCAGAATGGCTCTTGCATCGTATAAATCACGGTCATTTTCAAGCACTTGGCGAATAGCATTTGTCCAGGCTTGTAAACACTCCGTATTCACATTAATCTTGGCATGCCCAAGCTCGATGGCTCTTTTTAGTTGATAGTGAGGAATCCCGGAACCGCCATGTAAAACGAGTGGAATATCTGTCAGATCAGAGATTTGTTTCATTTCATTAAAACCAAGTTTAGGCTCACCTTGATAGGGGCCATGAACAGATCCTAATGCGGCTGCAAGGGCGTCAATACCCGCTTCCCTCACGATTCGTAAACATTCCTCCGGATTGGCATAGATAATGCCGCCGATCATACCATCCTCATTGCCGCCAACACTTCCAATCTCCGCTTCTACAGAAACACCAAATGGAAGGGCATAATTTTTTACTTCCTTCGTCAACCGTATATTTTCATCAATAGGTAGATGGGAACCATCAAACATAACAGAAGTGTAACCTGCATCGATTGCCGCTTTGCAGTGCTCGACACTTTGACCATGATCTAAATGCAGCGCAACGGGTACGGTAATGCCCTTATGTTCTATTATTCTATTAATCATTACGGCAATTGTCTTAAAACCGCCTAAATAATCAATCAATCTATCTGAAGTTGCAACAATAACAGGTGATTGTTCCTCTTCGGCACCTGCCAAAATTGCCTCAGCCCATTGATAACTATTTACGTTAAAGTGACCAACAGCATATTTTCCTTCCTTTGCCTTTGAAAGTATTTCACCCATTGGTACTAAATTTTTTACGATTACAGCCATTGGTATCGAACCCTTCTCAACTTATTATTTTAGTTATTTTTTGGTAATTTATGATTACATTCTAATCACTCAAAATCCATTGGTCAATATTTTATGATTAAATTTTGGTAAACTATTGGTGAAGTTATGATACTATTAAGATTAGAATAATTAGGTTTTTATGATTGAGGGGATTGATATGATAAAGGAAAAAAGACTAAAACAATTAGAAGAATATGTAGTAAAACAGCAATCTGCCTCTCTCGATGAGCTTGTCAAAGAATTTAACGTTTCAAAAAATACGATACGGCGTGACCTTCAAGAGTTACTAGATACTGGTGCTTTCAAAAAGGTGTATGGCGGGATCGCTGTCAATCAAAAGAAACTTGAACACTTTCAGGAACGAGAAGTACAGAATCATCATGAAAAAAGAATCATAGGCAGAACCGCAGCCGATTTTGTCGAAGATGGAGACATCATTTTTATCGATTCAGGTACGACAACGATAGAGATGCTTCATCATATAAAAGAAAAAAGTATCACCATCATTACCAATAATATTGATATCATTGTTGGATCCTTACCTTTTGAAAATGTAACGATTATAACGATTGGCGGCGTTCTTGAAAGAAAAACTAAATCTTTTGGCATAAATTATAATGTGGAAATGTTAAACACTTACAATATTAATAAGGCCTTTATGGCCTCAACGGGTCTAACACCCACTACCGGTGTGACAAATGCTTCTTTTCTTGAAACAGAATTAAAAAGTAAAATGGTTGAAAGAAGTAAAACGATCTTTTTATTGGTGGATCATACGAAATTTGGTCAATATGGCTTAACAACCTATTGCGAGTTAAACAAAATTGATTACTTAATAACGGATCGTATGCCAAGTCAGGAATACCAGAATCTTATAGAGGAAAATCATGTTCAATTAGTTATTGCTGCTGAATAACTTAATGGCCAAGTGACAAGTGTTTTGTTACTAGATTCTTCTCAAGGGATATTCGAAGAAAACAATTAATTTAGTGGAGGTCAAAATTTTGCAGCCATTATTTTTAAAGCCAGTTTTTAAAGAACGGATTTGGGGCGGTACCGCTCTTCTTAATCAGTTTGGATATGAGATTCCAACCGAACTTACAGGAGAATGCTGGGCGATTTCAGCTCATCCCAATGGACCATCCGTCATTGAAAATGGCCCATATACCGGAATAACGTTAGATGAACTTTGGAAAAAGCAGCCTCAGTTATTTGGCAATCCTAGAGAAGAGGTTTTCCCGGTATTAACCAAAATCCTTGATGCCAATGCGGATTTATCTGTTCAGGTTCATCCTGCAGATGAGTATGCCAAGATTCATGAAAACGGTGACTTAGGGAAAACAGAATGCTGGTACATCCTCGATTGTAAAGAAGGGGCCGACATGATTTTTGGCCACAACGCGAAATCAAAAGAGGAATTAATTCAGCAGATACATGAAGGTAAATGGAGCGACCTGCTGCGCAGAGTAAAAATCAAGCCAGGGGACTTTTTCTATGTTCCAAGCGGGACCATTCATGCGTTATGCGAAGGAACGCTCGTTTTAGAAACACAGCAAAGCTCTGATACTACATACAGGGTATATGATTATGACCGTAGAGATAATGAAGGAAATTTACGTGAACTTCATTTAGAAAAAGCCATTGATGTTTCCACGGTACCACACCAAGAAACCGGTGTTACACCGAAAGTAGAGAAACGGGAAAATGCTACCGTTACGACATTTATAGAATCTGAGTTTTTCTCTGTTTATAAATGGGATATTCATGGTAAAACATCATTCTCTCAAGGTCGGCATTATTTACTCGTAAGTGTGGTGGATGGTGAAGGTACCCTTATTCATGCAGGGGAGCGTTATCCGTTGAAAAAGGGAACTCATTTCATCCTTCCAGTTGGATTTGGCGAGTTTGAATTGGATGGAAACGTAGAATTGATTGTTTCTCATACATAAAAGTTCATCCTTAGTCCCGAGGTTAATCAGCCCTGGGACTAATCTATTCTTAAGGGTCTGAACCAAAAGTAGGACTTGTCCTCAAGACTCTGTATTAAGGACAAATCTTGCTTGGTACTCTGGCGGTTCGTCCTCAAGGCCCTGGATTGAGGACAAATCCTTGCTTGGTGCTCATCCGTTTTGTCCTCAAGACCCTGCATTGAGGACAAATTCTTGCTTGGTACCCACGCGTTTTGTCCTCAAGACCCTGCATTGAGGACAATTCCTTGCTTAATACCCATGCGTTTTGTCCTCAAGACCCTGCATTGAGGACAAATCCTTGCCTAATACCCATGCGTTTTGTCCTCAAGACCCTGCATTGAGGACAATTCCTTGCTTAATACCCATGCGTCTTGTCCTCAAGACCCTGTACAGTCCTTCACAATCTTCCTTACTACTTTGAAGCGTACAGTGGATTTGCAACTCTCACCAAATCTTGATATTCCACTTTTAACTCTTCAAATGCATTCAATACCTTCACAGGAATATTAACGTGTGCAATATAATTTTTTCCGTTAGGACCGTATCCATTCGCATCATCTAATAATCTTGGTATTTCTCCCATCAATAAAGAAAGATAACTTTTTAAGTCCCACATCCCCCAAATACCTGAAGATTCAAAAACTATTTTTTCATTTTTCACTTCAACTCTAACCTTATACGAAGCAAAATTTATTACTTTAACCTTTGAATCATGAAGAAATTTACGAAAACCAGCATCCATTCTGCACTGCATCGTGGAGTCTTGGACAATGATAATATTGTTAGGATAAAGATTATTTTCCTTCATAACCTCTAACGCGTAAGTAATGTTATTTCCACAATTAGTGGAATTACGCTCTAACAAAATATTGTCAATATTATATTTCCGTTTTATATAATCACTCATAATTTCGGATTCTGTCTTCCCTGCAGTTACTAATTCGGGATAAGCACTATGTATTTCTCGACGTAAAGTCTCAGTAGTATGGCCTTCTCCACCAACGATCATAAAGTTTTTGGCAATATGGTTTGAAATGGCTTTACCAACTACGTCGCAGCCATATGCTATACTACCACCAAATAAAATCAGTAAATCCGTTTGTGGAATTTGATATTTTTCTTCTAAAGCCTTACTTGTCAAAGTATCAATATCTCTTTTCCCAAGGAAGTCGCTTAATATATTTATGTTTTCTGTCATTTTATATAAATCCATTTAACGACCTCCAGAAATACAACACAAGCATTCCAATCTATTATAACAATTAGTTCTACGTATAAATCGCTTTACATCAATAAAAAAATGAGTGTCAAATTATATAAAATTTGACACTCATTTTAAGTTACATTTTTAAATGTTTACGATAGGCACGGTACCTATTAGACCCTAAACACTCCTCTTCTGCAGATTCTTCATTTAGGGTGATGATAATAGCACCTTACGCAGATAAGTCGTTAGAATTGAATGCAGTTGGTGCCTTGGGAACTCCTCTTTTAAGTTCGATCCAGTTAACAAGTAAAAAGGTGATTAAACTTGCTACACAGCCGGCAATAACAGCCATAATGCCATATGGTTCTTTTGCTAACTGCCAGCCAACCCCCGTTACGGTTCCGATGACAATGGAATAGAGACCGGCTCTTGGTGTAACTTTATCCCATAGCAGCCCAAGAATATAAGCAGCAAATGGACCGGTTGAGCGAATCGTAAAGGCAAAGACAAGTAAAGGAATGATAGCCTGACTGAATAAGGAGATTACAATTGCCACGATACCTGATAAAACAACCAATCTTTTACTTAACTTCAATTCATTTTCCGGCTTAACTTCTCTTTTTAAAACCGTGCCATGAATGTCCTTCACATAAACACTCGCTACCGCTAGCAGGTTTCCTGAAGCACTCGATAAAGTGGCTGAAATAACGCCTGATAGAAGTAAGCCAGCGATAAGCGGTGGTAATAATTCAACAGAAACAGTAGCTAGGGCATTATTCGCGTCGATATTTGGGAATACAGCTAGCGCAATTAAACCAAGGAAAGCTGGAATAAAGGCGTAAACGGACATGAGGATTCCACACAATAGTGAACCGACAACAGCTGTTTTCTCATTTCGAGCCGAGTAATACCGCTGAACGGCCTCCTGCCCCGTAGAAAAGGTCATAAAATACAAGATAATGAGCCCTATGATCGTTTTCCAGCCAATTTTCGTAAACCCTAGCTGCTCCGGCGGCAGGTTCGAAATGACAGAATCAAAGCCTCCTGCGTTATGTAACGCAAAGGGAACAGCAATAGCAAAACCAAAAACGATGATAAAGAATTGAACAAAGTCCGTTAGAGTAACACTCCACATTCCACCAAGATACGTATAAAAAACTACCACAACGCCGGATATAAGAATGGCCCAGGTTAAATCAAATCCTGTTAACACATGGACGATAGTGGCGGTTGCAGTAATTTGCACCGCAGCCAGAGCAATCGATGCAACGAAAGACAAGAAACTTGAAATAGCATAACTACTTGTTCCATATCTTCTGCCAATAATTTCTGGAACCGTTGTGGCCATCGCCCTCCGCATTAGGGGTGCGATAAATGAACAAAGTAAGATCCCAATTCCCGCTGCTACCACATACCAGCCGGCCGAAAGCCCCCACTCACCATATGCTTTTGAAGCAACTCCGACCGAGCTTCCGCCACCAATCTCAGTGGCAGCTAAGGTTCCGGCCAGCATAATCGGACCTAATCGACGTCCTGCAAGATGATAATCATTACTGTCTTTGATTTTGGTTTTCGCATATAACCCAATTCCAATCATAGCCGCCATATACACAATAATAATCGTCCAAATAATACCCATAAATCATCCCCCTTTGTATGGTTGCCGTCAAAAACGATTGATTACTCTACTGTAACCTGCTGTTTTTCCCCTGATTGAACCCCTTTGTACTCTCTCCGGATGACTTTTCCTGCGGCCTTTCGGTATGCCTGTTCCCCTTCAATCACCACTTGCCCGTTTACAATAACGGTGTCAATACCGATGTTGTACTGACGTGGCCTTTCAAAGGTTGCCTGGTCAATGATTTGATCAGGATCAAAAATGACAATATCAGCAGCCATTCCTTCTCTTAGAATCCCTCTGTCTTGAAGACCAATAATTCTTGCAGGCTGTGAGGTCATTCTGCGGATCATACTCTCTAACGGCAATACCTTTTCCTCACGAACATACTTACCTAGTATTCTCGGAAAAGAACCATAAGCACGTGGATGCGGCTCTCCGCCCAACAATCCATCACTTCCAATCGTACCTGCCGGATGAGCTAGGATCGCTTTAATCGATTCTTCATTCATGACAAAATCAATCATACCAACCGCATTTTTTTCATGAAGGATCAGATCAAGTGCGACATTGGCGTAGTCTGTTCTATTTTCCAATTCCGCAATTTGTATAATCGTCTTTCCTACAACATGCTGACGCTCTGTTGAGTCTACAGAAGTAATAATAATACCGTCCCATCCGGCCCATTTGGAAATACTATCCCAGCCTTTTAAAGCCGTGGCCATTTCGGATACCATTCTCTCTCTTAATACCGAATCTGTCAGGCGCTCGAGCATTTTTTCACTTCCTCCATCATGGGCCCATGGGGGTAGGATGGCACTCAGCATCGTACTTCCGGCAGTGTACGGATATTGATCAAACGTTACCTCTAGTCCTTCTACTCTCGCTTGATCAATCTTCTTCAAGACATCCGGTGTTTTATACCAATTATCTTTTCCACAATTCTTTAAATGGGAAAAATGAAGGTGGGCACCGCAGCGTTTCATCATATCAATCAATTCCTGCATAGATTCAAGAATTTCATCACCCTCACTTCGTTGGTGAATCACAAGCGGTACACCATATTCAGCGATTACCTTACATAAAGCCTCCAGTTCTTTCATTTCAGCAAAACAACAAGGAGGATAAATTAACCCCGTTGACAGTCCGACTGCCCCTTCTTCAAGTGAGCGTCTTAGGACATCCTGCATTTGTTTAATTTCCTCATCGGTAGCCGGACGGTTATCTAGACCCATTACTTCCATTCGAATATTTCCATGCGGGGCCAAAACAGCCAGGTTATAACTCGGATTGTTGGACTCGATTTTATTCAAATAATCGCCAACTGTTCTCCAATCCCAATCAATTGGCGGTGTTCCATTGAGCCCAGCCATATTTTTTCTCCAAGGAGAGACAAATTCCTCTGGAAGAGGTGCAGCCGCAATCCCATCCTGTCCTAGAAGGTCTGTGGTAATGCCTTGTCGAACCTTGGCCTCAATTAATGGTTCATCAAGAATGACAAGATCGGAATGGGTATGCATATCAATAAATCCAGGAGAAACTACCTGCCCCTTGGCATCAATCACTTCCTTTGCCTCCCATGAACTAAGTTTTCCGATTCTTTCAATACGCCCGTCTTTCACACCAATATCTCCGTAAAACCAGGGCGATCCTGTCCCATCAATAATTTTTCCGTTGCGAATCATTAAATCAAACATTGGTAAAGTCCTCCTTTTTGCCGCTCTTTAATAGAGATAACGCTTCCATAATTACTCGATAGCCTTCTGCTGCCTTCGTTAACTGATCAATTTCAATATATTCATTATCAATATGAGCTAAATGCTCCAGTGAAGGACCATAGCCAATGGTAGGAATATTCGCTTCACCTGCAAAATGACTGCCATTGGTACAAAAGGAATAATGGGAAAGCTTTGTATCAGCATTTAGTTCGCAAAGCCTTTGATAGGTAGCTTGGACAAAATCCTCTCCTTCATCATAAAGCCACCCTGGGAAGAAACGCTCTGCTTCAATGACGGCTCCCGTATAACAGCGCTCTTCTCCACCTGAATAGCTGACATTTGCTTTAAAACTAGGGTCTTCACCTTCTAGTTGGTCGACTAATGCAAGAATCGGAGCGAGTACAGATTCTCTCGTTTCATTCACAAGCAGACGACGATCAAAGGTGACACGGCAATAAGAAGGAACGACCGATGCTCCTGGATAAGGAGAAGATTTAATATCGGTTAACTCTAGAATTCCTTTTCCTAACACGCTGTGGTTCTGGACCGGCAGCTCTTGGACAGCAGCTAAGAGCTTCATCATTTTCGTGACAGCATTGATTCCCTTATCAGGATTCGAGGAATGTGCCGGCTTCCCAATTGTCTCGACAACAATTTCCGCACGTCCCCGCTGGCCGTGGTTAAGGTTTAAATTTGTCGCCTCACCAATAACTACATAATCTGGGCTGATGGCTTCACTCACTTTTCTTGTCGCAACGCCTTCAAAGCATTCCTCGTGGACACTGCAGGAAACAACAATTTTGCCAGGAAACCTTTTATTGGTATCTTCAGCAAAATGAATCGCTGCGGTAATCATTGCACTGACCGCCCCCTTCATATCAGAGGTACCGCGTCCATAAACTTTCCCATCCCGGATCTCGCCTGAATAAGGATCAAGCGTCCAATTTTCCCTTTGCACAGGCACCGTATCGATATGTCCGTCAAATAGGATAACAGGTCCCGGTTGATCCCCGTTCACCACCAGCATCACATTTCCGAACTCATCCATCCTTACCTCATCAAACCCACGATCCTTCGCATACTCCATAATCCGCTCAGCAACCAAACCCTCCTCCCCAGAATAACTAGGAATCCTCACAAGCTCCTGACACAACTCCACAACCTGCTGCTTTCGACATTCTGATAACATTCTCGTATACCTCCTGAATAATTATTCATATCATGTATATTTGGTGACAGGCACCACTACTGCTACCGCCACTCTTACGAATAAAGCCCTTTCCAAACGACGTCCAGGTAATGCTGGTGGTCGGTGTCTCCTTCTGTGCTGATGATTAATACTCGGGATGATGAATCGAGTTCCAGTGCCTGGCGGGATTCTAGGTTTTCTTGCTGTGTGCAAAGGTGGACGAGCAGGCCAAGTGGAACGGCTCCTGATTCTCCTGAGATAATTTTTGGATCTTCACCAAGCGGGTTTCCTAGCACTCTCATTCCCAGAGCGGAAATAGAATCCTCACAGGAATAAGCGGCCCAGGCATATTGACTTAATATCCGGAATGCCCGTGTATTCGGTTCTCCACACGCTAAACCTGCCATAATGGTATTCATATCACCTGTAACAAACTGCATGGCCCCAGATTCATTTTGAAACGAACGATAATAACAGTCTGCTAGATTGGGTTCGACGACAATAATTTTGGGTGCTTGCTCTTTGAAGTGCTCCGTAAAATAAGCAGCAATACCGGCGGCAAACGACCCAACTCCAGCTTGGAGAAAAATATGGGTTGGCGTTTTTTCCGATTGTGTCTCCAATTCTTCCAGAATTTCTTGTGCAATCGCTGCATAGCCTTGCATAATCCATAGCGGAATCTCATCGTAACCTTCCCAGGCAGTATCTTGAACCATAATCCAGCCATTCTCCTCCGCCAATCTCGCACATAATCGAACGGTTTCATCATAATTAACGTCCGTTATATCTGCCTCCGCACCTTCATTTCGAATCGCAGTCAAGCGTTCAAGGGATGACCCTTTTGGCATATAGATCACGGATTTATGCCCAAGTTCCCGGGCAGCCCACGCAACACTTCGGCCATGATTACCATCCGTGGCTGATATAAAAGTAAGTTCTCCTAGCTGCTCCTTTATTTGGGGCGACCGAAGTTCGGCAAAAGACAGCGTCTGAATATCTTTTCCAAGCACATCCGCTAGATATTTTCCAACCGCATAAATACCGCCCATCACCTTAAAGGCATTTAAACCAAAACGCTTGGATTCATCCTTTACTTTGATATCCGCGACATTAAGATAGTTAGCAAGTCTTTTTAAAGAATACAGAGGAGTATTCGTATAATCGTCGTGTGTCCGCTGAAATTGCAAAACACCCTTAATTTCTTCATTCGTAAAGTGTTTTAACTCATCCTCGTTATACTCCGAATAGTAGGATCGATTTTTAACCCATTTGATTTTTTGCTCAACTGTTTGCTTCACTCTGTCACTCCTATCTTCAATAAAACTAAAATTTCTGACTTATAAAACAATAATGCAAGTACCGTGCCAACAAAAAAATTCTTTATTTAAAGGTCCCCAAAAAAAATAAAGTCTGCTAAAGTATCAGATTGATACCTTAGCAGAAGCTATTAATCACTTCACTATGATTAAAACAGGAAATTTAGGAGCTAGTATCAGATTGATACTGAGTATCAATTTGATACTTCTTCATTTTTCTAAATAAAGTAGCCCTTCCTATTCCTAAAAGGGTACTGGCATCTTCAATTTTCCCATGATTTTGCTTAATGTAGAGCAATGCTTTTTCAATCAACTGCTTTTCCATTTCATCAATGGAATAGAACGGGGAAGGTCCCTTCTCTTCTGTTATATTCAATTTCTTCTGAATCATGGGCCCGGCCTCCTCCATCGTAATCCAGCCATTCGTGAAAAAGTTAAATAAATACTCAATGAAATTCCGTAATTCTCGAACATTTCCTTTCCATACGTGACGCTGCATGAACTCCATCACGTCACTTTCCAATCCTAGTATCTTGGCACCAAAACTTTCATTAAAAATACGAATAAAATAATAGCTCAAGTCGACGATATCTTCCTTCCGATTTCGTAAAGGTGGAATAAAAATCGGGATGACATTCAATCGGAAATATAAATCCTCACGAAATCTTCCTTCGTTCACCATATGTTGAAGGTCTTGATTCGTGGCCGCAATGACCCTGACATCAAGAGGAATCGTCTTAACCCCGCCAATTCTTTCAACTTCCTTTTGCTGGAGTACCCGAAGCAGCTTCACCTGCAGGTGCAAAGGCATTTCCCCGATTTCATCAAGGAAAATCGTTCCCTGATGGGCCATCTCAAACTTTCCAGGTTTACCAGACGGATTGGCTCCAGTAAAGGCACCTTTCTCATAACCAAATAATTCACTTTCCAATAAATGTTCTGGTATCGCACCACAGTTCACGGTAATAAACGGACGCTGTTTCCTTGGGCTCGATAGATGGATGGCCCTTGCAAATTCTTCTTTCCCTGTCCCGCTTTCCCCTTGAATTAAAATGGTCGAATTCGATTGAGAAACACGAAAAGCATATTCTTTAATTTCCCTCATCGAAGGGCTGTTCCCAATAATCGGATTAAAAGCTTTCTTCCGGTCCTCAGCCGTTCTCTCCGCTAAATGCTGAATCTCATCCACAGCTTGAATCATAAATAAATGTTCAACTTGATTACCATATTTTGAAAGTTCCTGCCTAACAATAAAAAACGATTTTTCCTCCCCATTAATAGCAAGTTGGATGGTTTTTCCCTTCCCTTGATGATGTTGAACCAGTTCTTTTAATTGCTCCTTAATAGCCGCCGGGAACGTACTCTCCGATAACCCAAGTAACATTTTTGCTTTCGCATTCATCTCATGAATTTGCCCAAAGTTGTCCATCACAACAATGCCCTGCTCGACAAGGTCCATCATTCTCGTCAATTTATTGGAGGAATCTTTTAATCTTTCCATCATTTCATGCTCATGCAGTTTACTTGCAAGTAAGTCTGACATTTTATTTAAAAATTTTAGAATACCCTCAGAATTTTCGAATAACCGTTGTTTTTGTTCCTGGTTGAACGCAAGCAGCCCAATGACTCCGAGGGATATATCATTGTAAAAAATCGGAGTACAAATCTCCCCTGTTTCAGGACAACTTCGATAAAGTTGACACCGCTTACAAATTTCTTCAAAACCTGGATTAACAATGACTACCGGGCGGCCAGTGCGAATGGCAGACCTGTACACCAAATCCCCTTCCATCTTAGTAAGAACTCCGTTTTTCTGCTCCCCCGTTCCTGCCACTCTTATAAACTGATGATTGGCTATTTCGACTTCAATCTTGAGAACAGAAGCAATCGCATCGGCTATTTGTTGTACGACCGGCTGAATAGTAAGCAAATCCAAAATAAGTTCCCCCCATATGAATTCATGCCCATTAGATTACTATAAAGTTTAGCATTAAGTAGAATCGTTTTGGTTATTTGCAGATAGATAATTCAAAAAATTTCGAAGTTTATTATTTCATAATAATATCTAGAATAGCTCTTCATAAAAAAAATGCCCCTACTAAAATAAAGGCATCTTCTTCTAAGAAAAAATTTATTTTCTTTGTAAAGCTATTACTTCTATTTCTACTAAGGCCCCTTTTGGAATTGCTGCAACTTCAACACAGCTTCTGGCAGGTTTATGGTTGGTAAAATAGGAACCATAAACCTCATTCACACTTTGAAAGGAATCCATAGAATCTAGAAAAATCGTAGCCTTCACAACATCTTCAAGATCTAAATTCAACTCTGCCAGCAATCCAATAATGTTCTTCATCACTTGCTCTGTTTGTTCACCAGCGTTTTCTCCAATCATGATTCCTGTTCTTGGATCAAGCGGCAGCATTCCTGATAAAAAAACAAATCCATTGGCAATAATCGCTTGAGAATATGGACCTACAGCTGCTGGGGCGTTTTCTGTCTGTACTTTGGTTATCATAGTAGAACTCCTCCTTTTGTATTCATTTAAATTCATGCAAATTCTGTGCCACTTGGATTCTACGAAATCAAAAAAGTTTTCTTATAGCTAGAAATGCATATATATCTATTAATTTTTTTCAAAAGGGCTAGCCAATTCCAGCTAATTTGTCGATAATAGTAATGCAGCTTGTTACTCCTAAGCAAGTTGCTAGTAATATTTCACTAGGGCTGTCTATTTAAAGACAGCTCTTTTTATTTGAATATAATTTGTTTCTCGCATGAGACAAAAATTTGAGCTTATTACTTAGTATAATCCAGCAATGGTACAAATATATTCAAAGACATAGTCAGGACATTAACCTAAAATCTTTATTGCATTCAATTTTTTTGAATGTAAATAGAGCCAAAATAAGCAAGTAGTGTATAAAAACTTGCATATTTTAGGCTCTATATTTTTCTTAAGTACTTTTCTTTAAATAGAATAGAATGTCGACATTATTTATAATATGTAGCACAAAAATTCCATGTTTTAATCAGGAAGATTGTCCAATCTAAACAGCCTTCAAATGAATAGATTATGGTGTAATCTAATTATTAGGAGGGAAAAAAATTGAATCAAAACACTAACGACAAAGACGTTAAGCTTGAGGATAAAGAATTTTTCAAAAATAGGGTAGAAAATGCCCAAACTGAATATCAAGGATTAGTGATTAAAAAATCACACAACATTGAAGTTGTTCAAACTGAAGCACAAGGTTTACTATTGGTACAAGCATCACTTAAAGCTGCAATTGAAGCAGTTGTAGTTGTCCTTGGTAAAGATGACACTGATGTGAAAAATTTAGAAAAGATCTCTCAATCTATTGAAAACTTTCAAATACAACAACAGTCGATTCACATTGAAGAATCTGATGGAATAAAAGTGACTCAAACGGAACTTCAATTTGAAGCCGTAGTTCAAGCAGTAGTGAAACTTTTAACACAATTAGCTGTAAGGATTAGATAATAATAACCCCCTAGCACATGCGACTTTGAGGCTCCTTTACGAGCCTTTTTTTTGCGAGTAATTCATTTCCATCTAGAACTATAGTAATTATAATTTTATTTTACTTTTGCTTTAGGGCTAGATGATCATTACTAATAGTTTCAGTTTGCTATTCATTTGTACTTCGCATTTTTCGTCATTATCGAATTTTTGAAGTTTTGTGAAACATCTCCATTTTTATCTCTTTCAATATTTAGTCAAGCTGCATATTATAATCATGGGTACGTAGGTGGTAATTGGTATATTTTACTCCTTTTTGAAAGCGTCTTTGTAGACGCTTTTTATTATGAGAACCAGGAAGCACCACGCTTCCATGTTACTGCTTGTTTTTCTAAGCAAACATCATTTGGCAACTGATTAATGAAAAGTTGCCATTTCATTATTAGTTGAAATGGCAGATTCCATATCGTAAATTCGAAAAAACCATCCGTGCTCATTAAAGCCGTCCGAAGTCGTGT
>NZ_BCVA01000045.1 GCF_001591505.1 Neobacillus niacini NBRC 15566 | reverse complement strand
TTTGCCGGCTTTGTTTTCAGAGCGACATTTTTGTTCGAAAACTCCCAATCTACCGCATCATTCAATGCTTTAGATAACAATCGATGATGATGTTTGACCGTTTGAGCAGTTAAATTTACTAGTTTTTCCACATAATAATTTTGTAAATGTAAAGGTTTTAAATTAACACTGATGATTTGCTCTTACGCTCTGTAGGTATTGGGTGAAGTATTTGATTTGGCATACGAATTAAGCCAATAATCTAGATAATCACCCAAGGACAGATCCTCTTTAGACTCATCGTTGTTCAATTCCTTTTGAAGTTCTGCTGCAACGAGATCTAAAGCATCTTTAGCCTCTCTTTTCGTTTCTAAATTCTTTTGAACCTTTCGTTTTCTATTGCCTTTGGTAACAACTTCAATTGTTATAAAATAGGTACCTGTCTTTTTGTCTTTCGTTATGGGACCAGCCATAGGTTAACTTCCTCCTTAGAATGACTGGGCACCTAAACTCAAATCACCATTATCAGTATGACTTACTGTTTAATGATTTAACCTTGAAGAAGTGAGTTTAAGTGCCTATAATCTTTAATTTTCTCCCTTTAACCATTTCTGGATATACCTTTTAGGTATGAGTATCCTAGTACCGCTTTTCACTGTATGAAATTCCTCAGAATGAACCAACTCAATGCTTTTGCCCTACTCAGATATGGGGGGATTACCCAGATTGATTGCCGCTGTCTGAAGATTGCGATGATAAAAATTATAATCAATTTGATTCCAGTTCAAAATTAAGTTGTAGAGCCATTTAACAACCTCTTAAGCCTTTCCATTACGCCCCATGTTCTTTCTTTGAGACTTTGCCCTTTCACTCACTTATATAGTACTTACGTCTTTTAATCAAAGGGACAGTCCTTAACATGAGAACTGTCCCTTTGTTATGCATTTCGGGGTATGAGGTCATTCCCCTCAATGGGAAATTTTGAATCGGTGGGAGACTGACCCATTTTCCTAACGGATAGCATCACATTAATAGTCAATTTTATCTTTTATGTTTTTCATATATGTATAGATAGAGAGTAAATTCCTACTTCTGTACCTCCTTTTTATTTGCACGTTTTTAGGGTCTGAATAAAATCGATAGAGATTAAGTTTATGCTATACTTCAATAAAATTTATTGAGTACTTAAAGTTAACTATAAAAATTTATTTTTTGATAATAATTTAGCTTTTTAAAAAAGTGCTTTTAACCACATAAAATAAAAGGGTTTACATCTTATTATGAGGAAAAAGCTCACGCTGGTTGTAAATGTTAAATTTTTCTAAATAGTTTGACAATAAATATTATTCTAATTAATGTAATAAGTATCATAAAACTTATGAAAATATTGAAAATAAAGTGAGGGATCAATGCGTTGGATGAAATTAGTCCTATATTGACGGAATTTTATGATGGTGTATATGTGATTTTTCTAAATAGGCCAAAACAGAAAAATGCATTTAATAAATTAATGATAGATCAATGGGTTGAAGCGTTAGAGCACGCTAAAATGAATGAAGACATTAAAGTCATTTTAATTACCGGAAAAGAAAACGCTTTCTGCTCTGGAGGAGACATCAATGATATGCAGGCCGACTCAGTACCTGCGCAAACGAAAGATTATCTATGGAGAAACGTTCATCGAGTGGCTCTAACTATTCATGATATTGATAAGCCAATCATTTGTGCCATTAATGGGATTGCTGTTGGTGCTGGCCTTGATATGGCCCTTATGGCAGATATTAGAATTATGGCGGAGACGGCTAAAGTCTCTGAGGGCTACATAAATATCGGCTTAATACCGGGAGATGGGGGTGCCTATTATTTGCCAAGAATTGTGGGATACTCTAAAGCCCTTGAACTTTTATGGTCTGGTGATTTTATCTCTGCTAATGAAGCAAAAGAGATGGGCTTAGTGAACATGGTTTATCCATCTGAAGGATTTTTTGAAAAATCACTAGAATATGCGAAGGTTTTAGCTGCTAAACCTCAAATCGCAGTAAGGTTGATAAAAAGAACGGTGAAGCAATCCATTAAATCAGACTTATCCAGTTCCTTAGATTTAGTATCTTCCCATTTTGCTATTGTGAAGTCTACTGAAGATCATAAAGAAGCAGTAAATGCATTTCTACAAAAAAGAAAACCTGTTTTTACTGGTAAATAAAGGAGGATTCACTTGGTAAGCATTGCTGAATTTAATACGAAATCTGACATTCAAGATTTAAGAGTTGCAGTGAGGGAATTTATTAATGAAGAAAAAGAAAATGGAACGTTTACGGTTAAGTGTGATGCAAGTATTTCTGGTTTTTCTCCAGAGTTTAGCAAAAAGTTAGCAAATAAAGGTTGGATTGGGATGACGATTCCAAAAAAATATGGTGGTCAGGAGAAAAGTAATTTAGAAAGATATGTTGTTATAGAAGAATTATTATCGAAAGGCTCTCCGGTGTCGGCCCATTGGGTAGCTGATAGGCAAACAGCTCCCTTGTTGCTTAAGTTTGGAACGGAAGAACAAAAACAGAAATATTTACCCTCCATTTGCAAGGGAGAATTATATTTTGCAATCGGTTTAAGTGAACCAAACTCAGGAAGTGATTTAGCATCAATATCTACAAGAGCCGAAGACAAAGGAGATCATTGGCTTATAAATGGAAGCAAGATTTGGACAACAGGTGCACATCATGCACACTATATCCTTGTTCTCTGTAGGACTTCCCCAAAGAATGAAAAGAATAAATATGAAGGTATGAGTCAAATAATAGTTGATCTAACATCGCCAGGTATAACGATTAGACCAGTTTATCTTATGACTGGGGAGCACGAATTTAATGAAGTGTTTTTTGAAGATGTAAAAGTGCCAAAAGAAAATTTAGTAGGTGTCGAGGGAAATGGCTGGCAGCAAGGACTAACCGAATTGGCATATGAGAGAAGCGGCCCTGAGAGATTCCTCAGTACGTATCCTTTACTAGAAGAATTAATCGATACCATAAAATCTGAAGGTAACGAGCGCTCGGATTTGCGAGACTTAGGCTCTTGTATAGCCAGTTTAGTTACTTTACGGAAAATGTCCTTAGAGGTTGCGTCATTATTGGAACAAAAAAAGACACCAAACACAGAAGCCTCAATGGTAAAAGATCTCGGAACTCAATTGGAAAACCAAATAATTCATGCTGCTAGAAATACAACATCTATCTACCCCTCATTAGATTCAGATAAAAGAATCGAAGTTTACGCAGCACAATCGATTTTACATTCTCCAGGATTTACCCTAAGAGGTGGCACTACAGAAATATTAAGAACGATTATTTCGAAAGGGGTGATGAAGAATGGATGAAATGGAAGTAATACTGAAAGAATCCTTTGAAAAAATCCTAGAAAACTTTTGTGATAAAGATTTACTTGAGGAATCTGAAAGCAAAGGGGTTCCAAAACAATTGTTAGATACGTTAGAGGAATTTGGGATTTATAAGATTGGGATTGATGAAGCTGATGGGGGAAGTGGGTTTGAGAAAAAGCATGGCATGGAATTAGCTGTTATTGCTGGGAAATATGCGCTTCCCATCCCCCTTACCTCTATACTATTTAGTAATTGGGTTTCTTATCAAGAAAAACTATATTCAAAATATCATCTATCATGTGGACCTTTTGACCAAAAAATCACAATCAACTCCGATAAGGAGTATTTGGTAAAAGGCAAGATTGAAAATATATATGGATATACAAAAGGGAACGATATTTTAGTCATAGGAACGAATGAACGAGGGGAAGACTATTTCGTTTTGCTAGATGTGAGTCAATTAGAATTGCAAATAAAGCACAATTTATCTAATGAACCAGTCTATTCGGTTGAGTTAGTCAATCATTCACCTAAACTAGTTAAACCGATTGAATCATCAGTTGTTAACTACTATTTTTCCTTGCAACTTTTACTAAACTTAGCTGTAGCGACTGGTGCATTGAAGAAAATAGTTGAATTAACAATTGAACATGCAAATACTAGAATTCAATTTGGAAAGCAGATTGGCAGCTTTCAAATGATAAAAAATAATATTACAATTATGGCCGAATCCGTAAAACAAGCAGAAATCATGACACGTACTTGCATTGAATCTCTCAAGGACGAAATGGATCATCAATATTATTTAGAGTTGATGGTGGCAAAATTAAAAGTTTGCGAGGCTATAAGTACAGCTGCTGCAATCGCTCACCAGATTCATGCAGCTATGGGGTTTACACAGGAGCATATTCTCCACTATTACACAAGAAAATTATGGTCCCTACGAGAAGAATACCAATCTGAATCTTACTGGTCGCAAGAAATTGGCCGTTTTATCTTGGCTGAAGAAACAGGCCTGTGGGAGCTTGTAACTCAATAAAGGTGGTAAAAGGATGAAGAAGGCATTAGAAGGACTGGTAGTCTTAGATTTAAGCCAAGTATATCAAGGGCCGTACTGTACATTACTACTAGCTTACCATGGGGCAAAAGTAATAAAGGTTGAGAGTCCAAAGGGAGATATACTACGAGAGCGACATGAAAGCAAGGTTCCACATGAATTTTTAATGTTTAACACTAATAAATACGGTGTCACCTTAGATTTGAAGAGTATAGACGGGAAAAATGCATTTTTGAAACTAGTGGAACAAGCAGATATTTTAGTAGAAAACTTTACACCAGGTGTCATGAAGCGGTTGGGGCTTGATTATGACGAAGTATTAAAAAAGAGAAACCCAAGGCTCATTTATGCGACGGCAACGGCTTATGGTCTAACAGGACCCTATCGGGATTTTCCAGGAATGGATTTAACGGTGCAAGCCATTGGAGGAGTGATGAGCTCGACAGGTTATCCGGATATGCCTCCTGTGAAAGCAGGACCTGCCATTGCAGATTTGTTGGGAGGAACGCATTTATTATCTGGTATTGGTTTAGCTCTTTACCAAAGAGAAAGGACCGGGGAAGGACAAAAAGTAGAAGTGTCTATGCATGATGCCCTATATCCAACATTAGCTTCACCTTTAGCAGCATTGTACGATGGAGATCCGGAAAATTATTGTGAAAGAACAGGGAATAAGCATAGTGGTTTAAGGGCAGCACCTTATAATGTCTATCCAGCCAAAGATGGATTTGTTGCCATTATATGTGCAACCGAGCGCCATTGGCAGTTACTTGTGGACATTTTAGAACAACAAACTTTACTTGAAAAGGAAGAGTTTAAAAACACAATCAGCCGGGCGGCGCATATGGATAAGGTTGATCAAGTTGTCTCTGAATGGACAAAGGATATCAATAAATGGGAAATCGTTGAATTATTAACCATAAAAGGGATACCGGCAGCACCAGTTCTGACGGTAAAAGAAGTTGCCAATGATCGACACTTAAAAGAGAGAAACATGATTGTAGAAATCAATCATCCTACAAAAGGTAAGGTGAAAGTTCCAGGCTCACCGATTAGACTTTCAAAATCTATCGTTGACAGCTTTCAACCAGCTCCATTATTAGGGCAACACAACGAAGAAATCTTTGAAAATATGATGAAGAAAGAGGAGGAAAGAATATGAGTACAACCACTTCAACCATTTCAACTCGCTATGTTAATACGGAAAATTTTAAAACCTATGTGAATGAATCAGGGGCTGAACATGAGAATAAAGTAATTTTTATTCACGGTTCTGGTCCAGGAGTTACAGCTCTTGCGAATTGGAGTTATGTGTTAGACAGTTGTCAAGAACAGTTCCATTGCATTGCTCCTGATCTATTTGGCTTTGCCAACAGCAGTCATCCGGTTGAGCCTCCAAAGACTAGGCAAGAATGGCTTGATTTATGGGTGAAGCAAATAATTGAATTAATGGATGAAATGAAAATTGAAAAGGCAAACATTGTCGGGAATTCATTAGGTTGTTCGATTGCCTTGGAATTATTAATTGAGCACCCTGAGCGATTTGATCGAGTGATTTTGATGGGTCCAGGTGGAACCCCAGTAACAAAAATGAGTATTGAATTGGCAAGGGCTCGAAATTTCTATCAAGATCCAACGCCTAAAAAGTTAAGACAAATTATGGAATGGTTTGTCTATGATGTGGAAAAAATGACCCCAATTATTGACTCGTTTATTGATGAGCGATTTGAAATCGCTTTAAAAGAGGAAGTGAAAAGGTCGAATAATGCCTTCTTCAGTACAACACCATTACCTGTGCCACCAACAGCTTTAAAAAGAATCAAACATGAAATTCTCTTAATTCACGGCAAAGAGGACCATGTTTGTTCCATAGATTCTAGCTATTATCTGTTGGATCATTTACCAAATGCCCATTTATTTGTCCTAGGGAAATGCGGACATTGGGCACAGTTGGAACATAAGGAAACATTTAATAGGCTTTTGGCGGAGTATTTTAATAAAACAATTTAATGGGGGTGGAGTTTTAATGAAAAATAAACTGTTGATATTCATGATTGTGCTAGGAATGGTCACGTTGATTGGCTGTAGTTCATCCTCTTCTAATGGTTCGGCGAAAAAAGAAAATGAAACGAACAAAACCTCAGAAGGTAGTGTGGAAAAAGTATCGTTTAAATTTGCACATGGGTATCCAGTGGAACAGCATACCCATAAAGGTTTTGAGAAATTAAAAGAACTAGTAAGCGAAAAAAGCGGTGGGAAAATTGATTTGAGCATTTTCCCCTCTGGGCAGCTTTACAATGATATAGGGGTAGTTGATGCGATCTCAACAGGACAAATCGAAGCTGGTGCAACTACGTTTGAAATGTTAACATCTTTAGTTCCTAGTGCCGAGCTTATTGTATTGCCTGTATTTGATGATTACAAACACCTGCACAAATCATTGGATAACGGAGTTCGTAAAATTTTCGAAGATGAATTTGCTAAAGCCAACCTTTTCCCGATCATCTGGGGAGACTTTGGAATGGCGTATTATGCATCGAAAGAAACTCCACTGAAAACACCTGCTGATTTTAAGGGGAAAATGGTGAGAACAACAAGTCCGCTTATGTCCAAATTTGTAGAAGCAGCTGGCGGTACCCCAATCACGATGCCGGGAGCAGAGGTAGTTCAGGCATTACAAAGAGGAACGATTGATGCTGGTTTGTCAGCACCCGTTGCCTTCATTGCCCAACAATATTATGAAGTAACTGAATATTATACTGGACCACAAAATGCTGGAATTTCTATCTCACTAGTGAATTTAGATTGGTGGAATTCCCTTTCTGAAGAAACACGAAACATCATCTTAGAATCTTCCAAAGAGGTAGAAGGATGGATGTCTGAAGAAGTACAAAAACAACATGAGGCAAATGCGAAGACGCTAAGTGAAAAAGGAATGGAGTTTGTAGAAGTAGATAAAAAATCATTTAAAGAAGTACAAGAAAAGGTTCTCGAAGATTTCTATCAAACGACAGGAGACGTAGGAAAAGAAATCATGAAGATTATAAATTCTTCAAGAGAGTAAAAGGGTGATGATATGAAAATAGTAAAAACCATTACCTATATAATAGGTAAAATTATGGAAGTTGCCGGTATTATTGCCGGCCTCCTAATTTTTTTAATTGCTGCTTTGGTTTTAATTAGTGTAGCAGGTAGAAATATCATGATCCCCATTCATTGGGTTGAACCATTTTCTGTATACTTTTTTATTGCTGCTTCCTACATTGCAGCTGCCTTCGCGATGTATAATGTGGAACATATTAAAATAGATATTCTCACAAATCAGTTTTCTAAGAAAACCAATAGGATTTTAGAATTTTTCCTTATGATGGTTTCATTAGTCTTCTTTATTTTTTTAGCGAAGCACAGTTGGGTTATGATGCATAGTTCATATGTGAAACATGCAAAGGACTTATCGATCATCCAAGTTCCGATTTGGATTCCTCAGAGTTCTTTAGTAATAGGCAGTGTCCTACTATGTTTAGCTATTATCAGACATTTGCTGCTTTTATTTCTTAAAGACCGTCATGAGGCTGAAAATGAAACTTCAGTACTGAGTTAGGGGGGGGTTGTGTTTGGATTACGTAATCATCTTAGGAATATTAATGGTAATTATCCTTTTAGGAATGCCTGTTGCATTCGCATTAATCATTGTGAGTGCTGGAGTTTTAATGGTTTACTTAGACCCTCTTGTAGCAAATTTACAAGTACCGCAACTACTCTTTAACGCTCTTAATAATAGTATTTTAATTGCAATTCCATTATTTATTCTAACTGGCCAAATATTGTTAAAAAGTGGAATAGGAACGAAGGCTTTTGATGCTGCAAATAAATGGTTTGGACATTTGCCGGGAGGGTTGGCAATTGCAAGTGTACTGACATGTGCATTTTTTGCTTCTTTAACGGGATCGAGTATTGCAACGGTTTTAACCATTGGATATATCGCATCGAGTGAAATGATAAAAAATGGCTACCCTAAAAGACTGGCGTATGGGATTATTGCCGCAGCTGGTACATTGGGAATTTTAATCCCTCCAAGCGGACCGATGATCTTATATGGAGCAATGACAAATGTCTCAATAACAGATTTATTTATGGCAGGAATTATCCCTGGTATCCTCCTGGTGATAATCTTTATCGTATATGTGGTCCTTGTATACGGAAAAAAGCTGAAAAGAGGAGAGAAAGCGAGCAAAAAAGAAAGGGTGTCAGCTTTAAAAGATATCAGCTGGCTATTCCTGTTACCAGTGATCATTATTTTTGGGATTTACTCGGGAATCTTTACCGTGACAGAATCTGCAGCGGTTGCCTGTATTGTCTCATTGTTGTTAGCCTTATTTGTTTACAAAGGAATAACCGTAAAAGGATTATTTGAATCTCTTAAAGAGACTGCCTCAAATGTCGGGATGATTGCGTTAATATTAGCTGCAGCATTATTATTTGGATTTGCCATTACCGCGATTGAATTACCGCAAACGATTCAGCTGGGGCTTGAGTCACTGAATATGAATAAGTGGACATTGTTATTATTGATTTTTGTCATCTTTGTTATTTTAGGAATGTTTATGGATGTTATTTCGATTCTGTTAATCATGGTTCCAATCCTGCACCCAATTTTAGTCAACTATGGTGTTGACTTGCTGTGGTTCGGTATTTTTACGATTATCGCGTTAGAAATGTCGGCTATAACACCGCCAATAGGGCTGAACCTGTTTGTTATGATGCAAATCTCAGAGAAACAAGGAACTCCATTAAATCTAATAAAGATGTCCTATGCAGCTGCACCATATTTGTGTTTAATGATTTTACTGATTGCTATCATTACTCTTGTGCCGCAATTTGTTTCTTATCTACCTGATACAATTAAATAGCTTTGTCAGTCTAAAAAGGTGCCATCAAGATTTGGTTTGAATCCAGTCTTGATGACACTTTTTTTCAATATTGAAATACTTCATATACATTTGCTAACTTAAGATTCTATTTTGATTTTATCAATAAGTATCATACTTTCAATTAATAAGAGTAAGTAAGCCGAATTTCGAAAATCTTTTAAACTTTTACCTAATATTTCTTCGATTTTTCTTATCCGATACTGAATCCCTCCAATCGATAGAGATAAATCATGCATGGTTTTTTCTAATTTCCCACTGTTTTTTAAATAGATATATAAAGTATTTAATAATTCTTTACTTTTTTCATCATTAGAGGTAAAAAGAGTTTTCAGTTCATTTTTGGCTAATTCCATTAGCTGTTCATAGTTATACGTATTCACAATTGAACCGATAAAGCCTAAATCATCGTGAAAAATAATATTTTCATGAAATGGAGAACGAACAGAGTTTGTAGCTTGTAATAAGTACGTATCAATGTTGAGTAAATCTTCAAACTTATTGCTAACACCAATCTTGAAGGTATAGTCTGGAAGAGATCTTTGTACCTTTGTGATCATTCTTTTCATAATTTGTTTTAAATTAGAAGTTTTTATTGGTGAGCCAATTAAAATCACACAATATTCATTATACCTTGATACTACAACAATTAAATCCTCACTCTCACACTGCTTAGCTAATTCAAGAGCAATAGGATATAAATCGGTCGTATTCTCCCTTTGACCCTTATGGTCGACTTTAACAAGTGCAACATAAAATGGGCCAACAAGTGGCCGTTTAAGATATTTGAATTTTTGCCGTATATCTTCGATTGAATCATATTGTTTTGTAATTAGGTCATCTAACACAGAAATTTTCATTCTTTCTTGTGCCTCAAACTGAACTTTTTCATTAATAAAACACAAAGTAGAGATAGTAGAGATACGTTCAAGAAAAGTATGGTCATTAGGCTCTTTCTTTAATTGTTCAAAGTAAATAAAAGAACAATAGGCAAACACTTTATTTTCTAAATAAATAGGTGTTTTGAGTTCATTAAATTTATCTGATTCAAAAAACTGTGTTTGATTATACGATTCAACATAAAACATTTTTGATTTTCTAACTAATTTTAATTCCTTTAATTGGGCTTCAGTTAGGCCATATTGAACAATTGTGTTACCGTGTCGATCTTCGATGAGGATTGGTATTTTTATATTGTGGTAGGCCGTTTCAATTACAACGGGAATGCTTTGATTTTTGGAAACGCTTTCTGTTAACTGGTAATGAAAAATAGATATTTTATCTAGAAGGTTTTTTTGTTTCAAAAGTTTATCATACGTTAATTCTAACTCATCATAAATGGTTTGCTCGTTATATAGCAAAATTTCATCCGGGTATTCCTCCTGCCAATCTTCTACTAATCTTATGACAAATTCACAATTTTCATCTCCCTTTGCCTTACATTTTGTCTCCCTTACCATAACAACTGCATTAAATGCTTTAGAAAGATAACCAGTGGCAAAACCACTTAACGTGTAACAAGAGCATTCGTTTGAAACTCCGTGATGGGTCAAATGGAGTTTTGCTTCAAAGGAATCAAACCAGATTCCCTTCGTGTTTATATAGAGTAAATTTCCATGCTTATCATATTCTTGATCTCTTTTTGTAATCACGTCTGATACATGGCCCATCTTTTTATGAATCATGATGGCTTGGTTAGCTACAAATTCCGGAGAATGAGTTTCTAATAATTCAGAGGCCGTTTGTTCTCCTAATTCCTTACCTAATCTTAATAAAAACCCCTTGGTTTTATGGGAACCTATATTATGAAATAATGCTTTACGTAATATTCCAAATGATTGACTAGAAAATGAGATATCAAAACTATTAATTGATAACTCACCAGTATTGTTGGTATTTGACATTGTTTCCTCCTTTTTATTATTAAAAAGCAAGTATTTACCATAATGATAGAACTTTCAATCATAAAAAACAATATATTTTGTCAATTTATTCAGACTTTTCAGTAAAAATAGGTATTTTTTTCACAGTAAACATTTGATTGAATGGATATATAAGGATTTAAGCGTTTTTACCGTGAATAACATTTAAACTTTTCCGTAGTTATTGCTAAAAAAAGGAGGGACGCTGAACATTCTTTTTACTTTTTTATGGTTCGATAGGATTTCTTACTAAAAAATTGTTTGTAAGTTTTTATCAAAAAGGAGTGAGGAACTTGGCGGTTTTACCAGTACAAAATTACGTTTATGAATGTTTAATGGAGAGCGCGAAGAAAATTGGGATGCTGGCAGAATCTGAAAGAATAACAGCAGATGAAGAGAATACGATTTCTGAAAACGTAATTCAATTAATCAAGAAAGAAGGAATAAATAAATTAATTATCCCAAAGGATTATGGAGGTGAACAAATTGATTTTAACACCTTTACCGATCTGATAAGAACGGTTGGTTTCTATAATTTATCAGCGGCATGGCTGACATATTTTTATTCGCTTCATAATTCTTGGGTCGCCTATCTGCCAAAACACCGCAGGGATGAAATCTATCAGGATAGTGGTCTATTAGCGGATATTCTGGCCCCGATTGGAAGCGCAAAAAGGGTTGATGGCGGATTTATCTTATCTGGTACCTACAATTACGTCAGTGGGATTAAACATAGTAAGTGGTGTGCTGTTGGTGCAGTTGTAAAAGAGAAAGAAACGTCAGAACCCATTGTATTGGTGATTGATACTTGCGAAGTAAATATAGTTGAAAATTGGGATTCCCTTGGGTTAAGAGGGTCTGGAAGCCATACATTAGTGATTCGGGACTTATTTATCCCTGATGATTTAACATTCAAGATCCAGGATATACAAAAGAAAAGTCAACCATTAGAAGGTCCTTTTGATAATGATTATTTATATTATAATGTTCATTTTTTACCCGCCTTTTATATCGGTTTCCCAGCGATGGCTATAGGTGGGGCCGAAAGAGCGATTGATGAATTTAAGAAAGGAACAGAAAAAAGAATACGAATTTCTGGTGAGTCGGAAAAAGCTTCTTCAAGAAGCCAAAGAGTAATAGCGGAAATGATGATGAAACTAAAGGCAGCCAAAGGATTAATGAGAACCTATATTGAGATGTTGGAAGAGGATACCGGCGATAAATATGATCCGAGTGAATATAAAGCTATTCGTGCAAGTATCATTCAATCTTGTATCGATATCGCTCAAAAGGCGTTATTAACGTTAGGAGCTGGGGCCTTAATCAAAGGACATCCTTTGGAAATGATTGTTAGAGACTTATTAGCCATTGGTACCCATGTAACTTCTTTATATGAAGATGCGGTGGATGCTTACGGTAAAAAATTATTTGGATACAATAGCGGTGTTCGAGGGTAAGGGAGGAGAAGCAGGATGACAAACTTTATATATGCACCAGAAATTGCAAAACTTGGCCATGTTGCATTAGTTTCTGCGAATATTGAAAAATCACTGTGGTTTTTTAAAGAGATTCTTGGGTTAGAAGAAACCGCAGTGGAAGATGGGACCCACTATTTACGAGGCTGGGGAGATTTTGAACATCATAGTTTATCCATTACCTCTGGTGACACCTCTTATATCGATCATATTGGCTGGAAAGCGAAAAGAAGGGAAGATTTAGAAAAGTTTGCATTGCTTTTAGAAGAGAGTGAAACAAAAGTTGAATGGATTGAGAGTAGGGTCGAAAAAGGTCAAGGCAGAGCCATACGCTTTCAGTTGCCAACAGGACATCAATTTGAAATCTATTATGATATGGAGAAGCCTAAGGGAAATGGAAAAAACAAATCTATCTTGAAAAACCAGAGTCATAGAGCTTGGGCAAAAGGGATATCAGTCCGAAGAATCGACCATGTCAATATTGCGACCAATGTTGAGTTAGAGACAGTAACAAATTTTATCACCGACACATTAGGTTTTAACATGAGGGAATATTTGGTTGATTCAAATAACAAACAGTTAGGGGCGTGGATGAGCGTGACGAATTTAGTCCATGACCTTGCTGTTATGAAGGATCCAAACGCTCCTACGACTCATCAAATGCACCATTTGGCCTTTTGGTTAGATAATGCTCAAGATATGCTACGTGCGGCAGATATTCTATCAGAGCATGAAATAGAGTTTGTCGGTCCTGGTAAACACGGAATATCACAAGCGATTTACCTTTATGTATTAGATCCCGGCAGCGGATTAAGAATCGAGTTATTTTCTAATGGCTATTTAATTTTTGAGCCCGATTGGGAACCGGTTAAATGGACGTTAGAAGACAAAAAAGCCCTTACCTATTGGGGAGAAAATACCTCACAGGCTAATAGAACCACGATAAGAGGGTAATGGGTGGGTGACACCTTCTTGACTGAAGAAACAACAAGAAGTAAGACTAGATGATGAAAGAAAATGGAGGAACAATCTTGAAAATTAAAACAGTTGGGGTAGTTGGCGCAGGAACCATGGGCAGTGGTATTTCAAATGCAATAGCGAGTTGTGGTTATAAAGTCCTTTTGTATGATATAGGTGAAAAGCAGCTACAGCGGGGATTATTACAAATCGAGAAATTTATGGACAAAGGGATACAGAGAGGCAAGATAAGTGAAAAGCAAAAAGTAGATAGCTTAGAAAATATTTATATCACTACAAACTTCGAAGATTTAAAAGAAGCAGATTTTGTGATTGAAGCTGTTGTTGAAGATATCAAGGTGAAAAAGAATGTCTTTTCACGGCTGGACGATCTCCTTCATGAGGAGGCAATAATCGCAACAAATACATCCTCAATGTCTATCACGGAGATTGCCGAAGCTACCAAGCGACAGGACCGAGTGGTGGGGATGCATTTCTTTAACCCAGCTCAAATTATGAAACTGGTCGAAGTCGTTCGAGGGTTTAAAACCAGCGACGAAACAGTTGAGGCAGTTAGGGATTTTTCTGTTCAATTGAATAAGGAACCGATTGTTGTCAATAAAGACATACCTGGATTTATCGTCAATCGGATTTTAATACCGCAATTTATAGAAGCTATAAAGCTATTAGAAGAAGGAGTAGCATCAGCGGAAGATATAGATAAAGCGGTTATGCTTGGGTTGAATTATCCAATGGGGCCATTTGCTTTACAAGATTATGGCGGAGTAGATATTAGCTATTATGTGATGAATTATTTTAAAGAGGAGTTTAATGACAACCGATTTGCACCGCCATTACTGCTGAAACAATTAATGAGAGCGGGAAGATTGGGAACGAAGGTAGGTGCCGGTTTTTATGACTACAACAACCAAAGGGACGATATCAAAATATGAATTTAAGGTGAGGCTGGGTGACACCGATTTAGGAGGAATTGTCTATTATCCTAATTTTCATAAATGGATGGATGAAGCAACACATGAATATTTAGGAGCTATCGGGGTGCCTTCTTCAAAACTCTTTTCACAACAGAATATTGGTGTTCCACTGCTAGAATCGAAATGTAAAATAAATTCACCGCTTTTTTTTGAAGATTGTGTTGAAATCGTGAGTACTGTCCAGGAATTGTTTAACAAAGTCTTTAAAATTAGACATCAATTTTATAAAGATGAGCATGTGGTTGCAGAAGGTTATGAAATTAGAGCCTGGGCAACTTTTGAAGGGAAATTGAAGACCCACCCAATCCCTCAGGATATTCGCGAGAAGATGGTTCCGGAGAAAGAGTGAGTTAAGGTAGGTTAAAAAGAAACCAGAGATCTATCAATAAAATCAGTTCTTTGTTTTTTTATACAAAACATGACTGAATTTAAGTTTTTAACAAAAAGGATGAGAAAAATGAGAGAAGTAGTAATTGTCGATGCAGTAAGAACGCCAATCGGCCGCTATAGGGGAGCGTTAAAAGATGTCCGTCCTGACGATTTAGCTGCAACTGTTATAAAAGCACTAATTGAAAGGAATCCAAACCTCCCCCTAGAGCAAATCGAGGAAGTGGTAATGGGAAATACCAACCAAGCAGGAGAGGATCATTTAAATGTTGCAAGAATGGCTGCTTTGCTTGCTGGATTACCAGTTCAAGTTGGCGGAACGACGGTTAATCGCTTATGTGGTTCAGGTTTAGATGCGGTACTATACGCTTCAAGAGCAATTGCAGTTGGGGAAGGAGATATATTTATTGCGGGTGGAACAGAAAGCATGACGCGTGCCCCCTATGTAATGGCTAAACCTGAACAAAGTTTTCCTAGAGGGACAATGGAACTTCATGATTCAACAATGGGCTGGAGATTTATTAATAAGAAATTGGAAGAGATGTATGGAAAAGATTCCATGCCGGAAACCGCTGAGAATGTAGCCAAACAATATCATGTATCCAGAGAATCACAAGACGAATTTGCACTTGAAAGCCAAAAAAAAGCAAAAAGGGCAATCGAGGAAAATCGTTTTATTAACGAAATCATTCCAGTAGTGATTCGTGATGTTAAAGGAAACGAAACAATTGTTGAAAAAGATGAACATCCACGTTTTGATACAACAATTGAAAAACTTAGAAATTTAAAGCCAATCATTCTCAATGGAACGGTAACTGCTGGGAACGCTTCTGGGATAAATGATGGGGCATCCGCACTGCTATTAATGAGTGCTGAAAAAGCAAAGGAATTAGGGGTAAAACCAATGGCAAGGTATATTGTAGGAGCAACTGCAGGTTTAGAGCCTTCGATTATGGGAGTAGGGCCCATTTTTGCAACAAGAAAAGCACTGGATCGTTGCGGTCTAACAATAAATGATATTGGTCTAGTTGAAATTAATGAAGCATTTGCTTCTCAAGCTTTGGCATGCATTCGGGAATTAGGATTTAACGAAGCCATCGTCAATGTAAATGGTGGAGCTATTGCCTTCGGTCATCCTTTAGGAGCTAGTGGAGCGAGGATACTAACCACCTTAATTCATGAAATGGCTCGGAATAATGTTAGGTATGGGCTTGCCACCATGTGTGTGGGTATGGGGCAGGGGATTGCCATAATTGTTGAAAATAATCCATAGAGGTATTAAGCAATTGGAATTACATGGATTTTCAACCTATTAATAGATTGTTCGGAATATTCAGGTAGACGGAATATAAAAATAGGGGGTGTTTTGATGGCCATTCATACAATAAATGAAAAAAATGCTATAGCTGAACGGCTATTATTGGCGGCAGAGAAAGTTGGGAAATTGGCGGAACAAGAAGCAAAGTCTGCAGAGGAGAATGCGACCATTTCTGTGAATGTCATAAACCTGATGAAGGAAACTGAAATCACCAAAATGATGCTTCCAAAAAAATATGGCGGCCCGCAGGCGGATTTAAGGACATTTGCAAACGTCGTTCGCAAAGTAGCAAACTACAATATTTCAGCTGCATGGCTGACCTATCTTTATCCACTTCACAATATTCTTCCAGCCTTTCTTCCCGAAAAGGGAGCGGACGAAATTGTTCATCAGGGAGGGTTAATCTGCGATATCTTTGCTGCATTAGGGACAGCAGAAAGGGATGGCGATGGTTATCGTATTAGCGGTAAGTGGAGTTTTGTCAGCGGCGTCAATTTTAGTGACTGGGTCGGTGTAGGGGTCATGATCCATTTCCCTGACAGTCCAAAACCAGTATATTGCTTGCCAATGTTAAAAGTTTCAGAAGTAGAAGTGGTAAACAATTGGGATACATTTGGGCTGAGAGGGACTGGAAGTAACCAAATTATTGCCAAAGATGTATATGTCCCAATGGAACGGATTTTACGACTAGATCAGGCAGAACTTACAAGAAGACCGCCAGTAGAAGAATATGACACAGATTACCCATTTTATCATGTGCCGTTTTTTCCTTCCTTCTATCTTGGATTTGGTTACATGGCACTTGGCGGGGCAGAGCGGATACTCAAGGAATTTAAAGACCAAACTGAAAAGCGTGTGCGCTTAATGGATGGAGTAAGGGAAAGTGAATCGCCAAGAAGTCAGCGTGTATTATCGGAAATGACCACTGATTTCCACATTGCTGAAGCTTTACTCGACAAATATATTGGTCTCCTCGAAAACTATGAAAAAGACGGTTGTGTGACACCGCCATCTGAATTCTTTTCAATTCGGACGAAAGCAATCAAAATTTGTACTGATATCGCTGTTAGGTCGCTCCTTACACTAGGTGGCGGGGCTCTTTATAAAGGCGGTGCAATGGAATTATTCTTACGGGATATTATTTCTGTAGCTACACACAAAACCTCTTTATATGAAGATGCAGTTGCGGCATATGGTAAAGAATTGTTTGGTTTTAATGGAGGCGTCAGGGGATAGCCTCATTCTAAAGAGCTTGAAGAGTTGATAGAAAGAACTTAAAACAGGAGGATTATAGAATGGATGACCGTAAATTTCGTACTGCAATGGGTAAATTTGCAACTGGTGTGACTGTAATAGCAACAGAGGTTGAGGGAGACGTTCTTGGAATGACAGCCAATGCGTTCATGTCCGTTTCACTTAATCCAAAGCTTGTAGTCGTTTCAATAGGGAAAAATGCAAAAATTTTGAACAAAATTAAAGAAAGCAAGATTTTTACCGTAAATATTTTAGCTGCTGACCAGCAGGAACTTTCAATGATTTTCGCAGGACAATTGAAGGAACATAAAAAAGTTACCTTCGACCGCTTGGATGGAAAACCAGTATTAGCAGGTGCGCTCGCACAAATTGCCTGTGAAGTATCAGCTGAGCATGTAGAAGGGGATCATACCTTGTTCATTGGAAAAGTAACCGATATTCATCTTGAAGACGTGGAACCACTTCTTTTTTATAGCGGAAAGTATCGTTCATTAACGGAAGAAAAACTAGTGACACTCTAAATACAATGTGAGGAGACTGTTATGGAAACCATTCATATAAATCGTAGTAATTTGGCAGAATGGCAGAAAAGGGCGAAGCCAAATGTGATGGCACTTGGATGTTTCGACGGTCTCCATCATGGCCATTGTACCGTCATTCATACTGCTTACCAGAAAGCACAAGAGAAGAAGTCAGAATTAGCAGTAATGAGTTTTTTTCCTCATCCGAAAACCGTCATCTCAAATGGTAAAGTTCACGTTCACACATTAATGCCGCTAGCTGAAAAAGAAGAGAGACTTCGAAAAATGGGTGTCGATACGTTTTATATTATTACATTTGACATAGAGTTTGCAGCCCTTTCGCCTGAACAGTTTGTTTCTCAATACTTGAATGGACTGGGTGCTGTTCATGTAGTTGCTGGGTTTGACTTTTCCTATGGAAGCCGAGGGGCTGGAAATCTTGACCGCCTGAATCAGGACTCTGGCTGCCGAATTGATGTGACAAAGGTTGAAAAAGTTGAGCTGGGGGGTGAGAAAATCAGTTCCACTTGTATTCGTGAACGCCTGTTAAATGGCAAGGTGGCAGAGCTGCCTGATTTACTTGGACGCTTTTATGAAACAGAGTGCAAATGGAATGGAGAGGCATTTATGCTGTACCCGTATTATACTCTCCCTGGTCCTGGAAGATATGCAGTAACACTAAGAAATGGGGGCTTTTCTATTCAAACGGAAGTAACCGTTTTCAAGGAGGAAGTCCAATGTACAAAGGAAATTCCTTCTTCGTTAAAGGGGAAAATTTCGATTGTATGGCAAAAGCAAATTCAAAATGCACCTAAGAAACTACTAATTTCTTAATAATTCTAAAGGGAGTGGAACCGATGGCAAAAATTATCGCAGGAGTCGCGATGTCACATAGCCCGATGATCATGACAAATGAAGCTGGAGGTGGAGAGAAAGGACAACGCTTCCTCCAGACAGCCGTTGAAATGAAGAAATATCTCGAAGATTCTGGAGCAGATGTGATTGTACTCATTTCTGATGATCATTTTAATAGTTACTTCTATGACCATATGCCTTCCTTTACGATAGGCATTGGTGAATGTGAAGGTTGGGGAGACTGGCAGATTCCAAAATACAATATTCCAGTCCAGCAGGATTTAGCGAAACACATCCTTAACACAGGCATAGAAAACAATGTGGATTTTGCTTTCACCTTAAAAATGAAAGTCGATCACGGCCATACACAAGGAATTTACTTTTTAAATCCTGATCTTAAAATTCCTGTTGTGCCGATTGCGGTAAATACATCCGCACCGCCGCTTCCTACGATGGACCGTTGTTTCCAAATTGGTGAAATAGTCAGGAAGGCTATCGAGTCTTGGGATAAAGATCTCAAGGTGGCAATTGTTGCATCAGGCGGTCTCTCGCACTGGGTGCCAATTCCGAAGATTGATAGTGATAAGCCAGAAGATCAATCATTAATTAAAGTGTTAAAAAATGGCCGTCAGGAAATTGAGCAGCTTGATGAGTATTTGCATACGAGGGAAACACGCGTTACACGGATTAAATCAGGACCTGTGAATGAACAAGTGGACAGGGAGTTTTTACGATTGGTTACGGAAAGGGATTATGCTGCACTTAGAAATTGGAGTGCGGAGTTTATCGAGGAAAACTTAGGAAACGGAGGACAGGAGATCCATAACTGGCTTGTGTTGCTTGGTGCGCTTCAAAACTTTGAAGCAAGTGTAGCATGCTATGAGCCGATTCCGGAATGGGTGACGGGTATGGCCATCGTTCAGTTCAATCCGCCAGTCAATCAAAAGAATGATAAAAATACGATTAAAGAAGAAGTTCGAAATTAATTTGTAAGAATGGGGGAAATTGAGATGACAATATGGACAGACTTAGCTGATCTTGAATTTAAACTTTATTATTTAAACGCAAATGGAATTAAAACGAGAGTGCTAGAAGCTGGAACAGGAGAACCATTAATTTTGCTCCATGGCACTGGCGGTCATATTGAGGCATATGCGAAAAATATCAAAGGATTAAGTAAGCATTTTCGTGTCATTACAATTGATATGGTTGGTCATGGCTATACAGCGAAACCAGATCGACAGTACGGAATCGATTATTATAGTGAACATTTATTAGGGGTTATTCAGGCATTAAATTTAACTAAAGTGTTCTTGTCAGGTGAGTCTTTAGGCGGCTGGGTGGCAGCATGGTTTGCTGCTCGACATCCTGAATATGTGAAAGCAATGGTACTGAATACACCAGGAAATGTAAATAACAAGCCCGAGGTCATGAAAAAGCTGAAGGATTCAACATTAAAGGCAGTTCTTGAAGCGAATTATGAAAATGTAAAAACGCGCTTAGAGTGGTTAATGTATGATAAGAGCCAAGTAACTGAAGAGTTAATCGAAGCCCGCTATAATATTTATACACAGCCTTCCTATCAAGAAGCGGTTCATCATATTGTCTGTCTGCAGGACCTTGAAATCAGAAAGCTTTACAGCTGGGATCCATCCTGGTGCGGGAAAATTAATGTTCCTACATTGTTAGCATGGACGGACCATGATCCTACTTCAACTGTTGAGGAAGCTAAACCGATTCAAGACATGATCCCTAGTAGTGAATTAGTGGTCATTAAAGATGCAGGTCACTGGCCGCAATGGGAAAAACCAGAAGAATTTAACACTGTTTTAATCGAATTCTTATTGAAGCATGGGAATAAAACAACAAATAGAGAATCAGCACTGTTAACAAAATAATAGTTTACCTCTGAAAAGCACTATTTAGATGATTCATAGATTGTAAATCGTGAGTAAATGATTAATGCTTTATTTTAAATAGAAAGAGAATATTAGCTTAGACCCTCTTTTTCAGCCAAAGATAAAGGCGAGATTGCCTTTTTTCTTCGAAAGGACTTAGTGGACAATCTATTACAGTCGAAGAAATAATCGCTGCAACAGATTATATAGCACCTGCCTTAGAAAATTGACGAGATCTGGATTTCAGATTGGAAGATTGCACTAGCAGATACGGTACCCGATAATGCCTCAAGCGGATTATTTGTCATCGGGGAGGAACGATTCTCTTTAAAGGATATCGACTTACCTTCGATTAACATGAACCTGTTTAAAAACGGAGAACGGATTAACAAAGGGTATGGTTTAGATGTATTAAGCCATTCTGCTAAATGTGTACATGCTTGCAAATAAATTATCGAGTAAAATGTAGTGTTAAAAGGGAACAAAGTTATTCTCTCGGGGGCACTTTCAACAGCAGTAGCAGCCGATAAAAGTTCACTGCTGAATTCTCACATATTGAAAAAGTAGAAGTTAGCTTTACGTAAAGGTGCTAATGCCTTACTTTTATCAGGGGAGAGTCATTAGCAAGCTTTTAATATTGATTATAAAAATATGGATGGCGTTCCGCTTAATTGCAACGGGATTGGTAGGAAATCAAATAATAATGAAACTGAAGTGTGCCGAAGTCCATGAAAGGTATCTTTTTTAGATAATAATTCTATTCCAGCATTAACTCTTGTCGTATAGTGCCTCCAAATGAATTTTAAAGGTAGTAAAAACAAAATCTCTTTCTGTTTTATCCCAGTATTTGAACGGTTATCATCTGCTTGAAGAGTAAAGTATTCTTTACCTTATTTAAATATTTAAGTAATTTCATTACAGATGAAGGTATACTGAGTGTCCTAGTTCTGATTATTTAAGTTTATTTAACTATAACGCCTTTACCTTTTTTAAAGGTCAAGGATTGCTCAATTTCCATTTTGCTATTTCCAAAGTCGACATATTTTCCATTCTAAAGCAACCAGTGATCTCCACATAAGGGATTCATTGTTGAGTGTGTCCATTAATACCACTATATCTAGTTTTTCTAACGTTTTTTCACTTTTGCTAACTTACTTAACTTTTATACTTTTTGAAAATTGTAGGAAATTGCTGATTGCGTATTTTATCAAAAATATAAAGCCTTGAAAAATCAAGGCTTTTTGACGTACCGAAAAGGATTCGATCCTCCTACCAACAGTTTAGGAAACTGTTAGATAACAAGTTATTTTTACTAACTTTGTAGGGCTTTTAGGTGCCATGCTTGGTGCCCAAATTTTTAAAATTATAAATCACGAGAAAACACTAGGAAGCAAGAAAGCTTGATTTATCAGTACTTGAGGGTACATAAAGATATTAGAAAAACAGATGCTAGCAAACTTCAAAACTGCTTGAGACCTGCGTGCCAGGTCTGGTGGGTTCGATTCCCACACAGTCCCGTCAACCTTGATATATAAGGGTTTATGAGTTTTTTTGATGAAGGTGATTGAAAGGTAAAGTTGTTGGCCAACAACGAAAATATTAACTTTGGTCACATTTTGGTAACATGGATATTTTTAAAATTTACATAGTTTATTTGATGAGCTGCTCAAATTGATGGGCAGCTTCTTTTTGCATAATTTGGTAACACATGAGTGTATGTGTCCATCGTGATCCTGATAGTCGAGCGTCCTAATCGTTCCGAAACCACTTTTGGATGTACTCCTTGTTGAAGCAATAATGTCGCATGTATATGCCTTAAATTATGAAAAAGAATATACGGTAATCCACTTTTATCAACCATCTTTCGATAATTTCTTGCCATTTCGGTAGGTTGAAGTGGTTTACCATTTCTTTGAGCAAAAAGTCTAAGTCCTGATATTCTCTTCTTAGTACTGCAGGATATTTTCTACCACTTCTATTTTGCAATACAGACCACATTTTAAATAACAATTCACAATCTTTTAATGGCCCAGAATTTTTTTGTCATTTGGCTCAGTTTTCACGTGCCATATATTTGATTAAAAAAATCATGATATACGGCTATTTGTGATGCGTACCGGAGAGGTGCGTTTATTTTTTATAGTTCGGGCTTACGTTTTTTTATTAATAAGCAGTTTAATCGTCTTTTTTGTGAAAATAGCATTTGAATCCTCCTCATATTTTGATCTAAGAATAAACAGCCCTAACTTATCCGTTTTCAAGTTCTAATTCTTTCGATTACCTCTAACAAAATAAAAAGTAGAAAACTATACATATTTTACAGCCTGAATAAGGTAGTAAAAACAAAAAATTCCAACCGAATCGGTAATTGATTCAGAAGTATGTTTAAACTATAATTCAAAACAGGACAGAAAATAAAGAAGATTGTAAAGATTCTATTAATTGAGACAAAAAAGAAAGATCAATTCAATTTTAGGAGGATGAAAGAATATGAAATTAGTAATCTATGCCGAAATGCAAAACCCAGAATAATACAAGAAACCACCTCAGCCAATCCAATGCTCTTTTTTTTAGAAATACGCTTAGTCAATTTTCAACAGGTGTGACAGTCTTAACCACACAAAGTAAGGGAAAGCTAATTTTCCTTCTCTTATAGATAAAAAACATAAAACAATTTACATGGAGGTGTGAGAATGGATAGGGATCAATCAATTCCAGTCATAGATAATCAGGCAAGAGTGACTGTATATGATCAAACTATTAAAAAGACAAAATCAAAAACTATCAATCTATTTTTTACCATGATCGATAAGATGAATGAGGCTTTGGCATGGATTGCAGGTGCAGCAGTTGTCTTATTAATGCTATTAATTGTTTTTAATGCCATCAAACGGATGTTTTCAGATCCTTTTGCTGGAACCGTGGAGATAGCCACTTGGCTTGGAGCGATTTCAGGTATTTTTGCACTTGGGTATGCACAATTGCATAAAAGTCATGTATTTATTGATCTGCTGATTAACAAATTCCCCGTAATGGTCAGTAAGATCATTCACACCCTTGTGAATATCGTGAGTGCCCTATTTTTTCTCGTAGCTGGATGGCTTATATTCCAGCATGGGTTGAATATGATGGGGAGCGGAGTGGTATCTGAAACCTTGCGAATTCCATTTTATCCTATTGTCCAACTATGTTCATTAGGATTCATTGGGATAGTTCTTGCCATCATTAAAGAAACGTTCTTCATTTGGAAGGAGTGACAGAATGGATCCAATATTATTATCCATCATCGGAATTATCATTATGTTTGTGCTGATGTTTCTTCGCATGCCGATTAGTTTTGCGATGTTTATTGTCGGGTATGTTGGGTTAATCTTGGCAGCTTCTCCTAAGGCAGCCAACAATGTACTAAGTGCTGATTTATGGAGTCAGTTTACGAGTTATTCCTTAAGCGTTATTCCTTTGTTCATCTTAATGGGTGAAGTGGTATACCGAACAGGAATTGCAGAAAAGCTCTTTTATTCGGCCTATACATGGGTAGGTCATCACAGAGGCGGGATGGCAAGTACTACGATGTTAGCGAGTGCTGTCTTTGGTTCTATTAGTGGTTCTAACTCTGCAACAGCCGCTACGATTGGAACGATGGCGTTACCAGAATTGAACAAATATAACTATAATAAAGCCCTAAGTACTGGTAGTATCGCTACAGGAGGAACGTTAGGCGTTATTATCCCACCTAGTACGGTGTTAATCGTATTAGCGTTACAGATGGAGCAATCGGTACGAGATTTATTTTTAACGAGTATTGTTCCGGGAATTCTATTAACCGTTTTATTGATTTTGACGATTGTGTTTATTTGTTGGAAAGATCCGAATCTTGGCCCTGCTGGGGAAAAGACGAATATGGAAGAACGGATTCGTTCATTAAAAGGAGTCATTCCAATTGGCATTTTATTTGTATTTGTTATTGGCGGTCTGTTCTTAGGTTGGTTTACACCAACAGAATCAGCTGCCTTTGGTGCCTTTGGTTCCATTGTTCTTGCTCTTATTATGCGTAAATTAACGTGGAAGAACTTTAAGGAATCAATCGCAAGTACGTTACGTTCATCGATTATGGTATGGATGCTCATTGTTGGGGCGATGGTGTTTGGACGGTTCTTAGCGATTACGAGAATGCCTTTTGATGTGGCGGAATGGGTGAGTGAATTGGCCGTGCCTCCTGTCGTTATACTCCTTGCCATTCTTTTCATCTTTATCATTGGTGGAGCGCTTATGGATGCAATGGGCTTCTTAACCATTGCCTTACCGATATTCTATCCTACAGTGCTAGCTTTAGGATACGATCCGATTTGGTTTGCCATCGTCCTTTGTGTCGTAACGAGTCTCGGCGCGATCACTCCACCAGTAGGAGTAAATGTATTTGTCGTCCAAGGGTTAACACCTACTACACCGATTACGACTATTTTTAGAGGTACATCCTATTTTCTTATCCCATATTTTGTGTTTATTGCGTTGCTCATTCTTTTTCCAAGCATTGTAACGTTTGTTTTGTAGAAGGAAGTGTCTGATCTGCTAGATTGATTTAGGACTAAGAAAGCTAGTTTTTTAGATATCTATAATATAAAGCGTTTTCAAAGTGAAAACTGGTAAACTATTTACTTGAAGTGACAAAGAAAATAAATGAAAAAGGAGATGAAAGTATGAGATCCAAAAAAAAGTTTGGAATGAAATTAGCTTTAATGTTACTAAGTGTGGCAATGGTTGCCTTTTTAGGGGCATGTAGTTCGAGTAGCTCATCTGGGAGCGGGGATGAAAAAAAGATTACTCTATCTTATGCTTTTTTTGCACCAGATAATACATTTCCAGCTGTTCAAATGAAGAAATGGGCTGAGGAATTAGAGAAGAGAACAGATGGTAAAGTAGAAGTCGATATGTTTTTTGGTGGAACACTTCTTGAAGCAGATAATATGTTTGATGGAGTAGCCAATGGTACAGCTGATATCGGTTTAACGGCAACCACATATGAACCAGGACGTTTTCCATTATTAGAAATTTCAGATTTACCAAATGGTTACCCGAGCGCTGAAGTAGCTAGCCAAGTGGTAGCGGATTTATTGAGTGAGTACCCAGCAGATGCACTGAAGGACTTTAAAATTGTGACTACTTTCGCAACAGAGCCTGCTTATATCCAAAGTACAAAGAGTATTTCCAATTTAAAAGAGCTTTCTGGGACTCAATTACGTATTGCAGGTGCGTTAACGCCAGTAATGAAAGCTTTAGGAGCAGCACCAGTCGGGATGGCTCAATCAGAAGTACCAGAAGCACTGCAAACTGGAGTAGTGAAAGGGAATGTTTCTTCGCGTGAAGTTTTAAAGGATTTAAAACTTGCTGAATATGTTAAATATGTTTCGGATTATCCTTTAACGATCAATACTTTTGTGGCTGTTATGAACAAGGATAAATGGGAAAGCCTTCCTGATGATGTAAAGAAAGTGATAGATGAATTAAATAGAGAAATGACTATTTTCACAGGGAAATATTTAGATGAACACACGCAAGAAGCTATTAAATGGAGTCAAGAAACCAAAGGGTTAGAAATTGTTCCATTATCAGAAGAGGAAACAAAACTGTGGAGTGAAACCATTGCGCCAATTAATGAAAATGCAGTGAAGAATGCAGAAGAAAAAGGGTTGCCAGGAAAGGAATACCATGAACGACTTAAAGAATTAGTTGAACAATACAAGAAGTAACAAAGAATTCGCTTTTATTAATATTATTATGAATGGAGGAATACCGATGAGAATTGCGGTTCTTGGTGGAGGAAATGGATCCTACGCAGCAGCAGTTGATTTGACGGAACAAGGACATGAGGTTGCTCTATGGAGACGTAACGCTGAAGCCTTTCAAAAAGTGCTAGAAACAAAAACAATCAAAGTAAAAGACTATAAGGGAAATAGATTGGTTACGTTAGCGAATGCTACGACTAATCTGAAAGAGGCGATTCAAGGGGTACAGCTCATTATCATTCCTCTACCCGCTGTCACGCAAAGCTCACTTGCCAAACAGTTGGCACCGATTTTAGAAGATGGCCAAGTTATTTTCTTACCACCTGGAACATTCGGCAGCTACCTAATGTCCAAGGTTCTTGTAGAGGAAGGCTGTAGAGCAAATGTGATGTTTGCTGAAACAGGAACTCTGCCTTATTTAGCAAGAAAACACGATGAAGAAACCGTTTCAATTTCAGGACGTGGGACAAGGCTTCCAACAGGGGTCTTCCCTAGTAACCAAGCAGAATATGCCTTTCGGATTTTAAAAGAAGCCTTTCCTGCAATTGAAGAGAATCAAGATGCTCTTGATGGAGCTTTAATGAATGCTGGACCGATTATTCACCCGCCACTTATCTTAATGAATGCAGGACCCATTGAACATTTTGATAAATGGGATATTCATGATGAAGGCACACAGCCTGCAATTCGAAATGTTCATCGAGCACTTGATGCAGAACGGATCAGCATTCGTGAAGCATTAGGATATACGGCCCCTCACTTTCCGCTCGAGGATCACTATATTCATGACGGAGACGAGTGGATGTATGGAAACGGTGCACACGAGAAGCTCGTAGATGGAAATGATTGGCATGAACCTCTTAATCTCACTCATCACCGCTATATGAGAGAAGATGTGGCATGCGGACTTGCTTTCCTTGTTTCCTTAGGTGAATGGCTAAAGGTTCCTGTACCAGTTGCGTCCGGTCTATTGGCTATTGCATCCAGTGTGATAGGGGAAGATTTGCGCAAGACAGGCAGAACGATGGAGAACTTAGGACTTTCTATTAAAACAAAAGAACAAGTGAAAGAGATTTTGGAAAAAGGCGTGATCCAATATGAAATTAACTAATGGGTCCATTGCGGTAGCGGGAGCAGGAAGGATGGGGAGAGGAATCTCCCTTTCTTTCGCTTATCAAGGTTATCCTGTCACACTTATTGATATTAAGGAACGAACAAGAGAAGAATTTCTCCAGTTAAAAGAACAAGTTTTTAACGAATTAAGGAATCAATTAGAGATCCTAGTCGTGACAAATGTAATAGCAAGAGAGTCCGTTGAGACCATTTTAAGTCAAGTTGAAGTCTGTTCGATGAAAGACCACAATCTTTCCTGGCAAGACTCAGATGTACTATTTGAAGCAGTACCAGAAATTTTAGAGGTGAAAAAATCCGTATTTGCTTCAATCTGTGAGATTCTGTCAGAGAATACAATCATTGCCTCTACCACTTCATCTTTTTCAGCCAATGATTTAGTTGAATATATTCAAGGGAAAGAAAGATTTATGAATACCCATTGGTTGAATCCTGCTTATTTAATGCCGTTAGTAGAAGTAAGTCCATCGAAATCAACTAGTTCTGAATACTTGCAAAAAATGATCAGCTTACTTGAAGGCATAGGGAAAGTTCCTGTAATTTGTGCCCCTTCACCAGGCTTTATCGTACCAAGAATACAAGCGCTAGCCATGAATGAAGCATCTCGTCTTGTGGAAGAGGGAGTCGCTACCGTTGAAGATATTGATAAGGCATCTACGGTAGGGCTCGGTCTCCGTTTTGCTATTCTAGGACTCTTAGAATTTATCGATTGGGGCGGTGCCGAGACGCTCTACCATGCCAGTCACTATTTAAAAGATTCGATGGGTGAAGAACGATTTGCTCCTCCAGAGATTATTGAAAATAAAATGAATACAGGCGAAATAGGGATGAAAACAGGGAAAGGCTTTTATTCATTTGAAGGGAAAAATATCGATGAATATCAAGTACAAACCCTTCGAAAATTTGTGGATTTGCTGAAGCATCTAGGGTATCTGACAGGTGTTTAAAAACAATACAACTAAAGACATAGGTTCCAGTGTAAAAGCCTATGTTGACCCTGATACGTTGGACGAAAATAGTAGCTTTGTAGCCGTATGAAACATGATCTTGTGCTTCGTTCGAAAAATATATGGTAGTGGATGTTAGTCGATAACCACTACTTCTTTTTGTTTTTCTCTAGTAAAAGGTAACGGAAGATTGTATACATAAAAATCGATTGGTAAAAAGGAGGGATCAAATGAACATTGTGATTGTAGGTGCTGGAGCAATGGGAAGTCGTGTGGGTTCTGCACTTTATAAACATGATTATCATGTACAGCTAATCGATGATTGGGAGGAGCATGTTGAGGTCATCCAACAAAATGGACTAATGGTAATAAATGAAAAGGGGAAGGAACAAGTCTACATACCAGCACATCTTCCGAAAGATTGTGCGGGGGAAGTAGATTTATTAATTATCCTTACGAAATCAACAAAGACAGATTCCATGATGAAAAGTTGTTCGCATCTGTTAGGTAAACAAACCCAAGTCCTCACTCTACAAAATGGTCTAGGGAATATAGAGATATTAACAAAATATGTGTCCAAAGAACAATTATTTGTTGGTGTTACGACGTACTCAGCGAAACTGAGCGGACCTGGAATGGTGGAAGCATTTGGTTCAGGAAAAACGGAAATCATGAATGTGACTGGCCAACACATAGAAGATACTGAACGAATGATACAGATATTCAATCATTCAGGCATTCACGCAACCATTTCTGAAAATGTTATCAAAAGTATCTGGAATAAGGTGGCTTTTAATTCTGTGATGAATCCCCTTTGCACGTTAACGAAACGTTCGGCTGGAGTGATAGGGAATTATAGTCATTTTTATGAAATCATAGATCCTATATTAGATGAAATCATAAAGGTTGCGGAAGTAGAAGGGATCGAACTGAACAAAAAATATATTACCGAAACGATTATTGCTGCACTCAATCCTTCTATGTCTGGAAGTCATCTTTCATCGATGTATCAAGATATACAACGTGGTGAACCGACTGAAATAGAATTTTTGAATGGTGCTTTGTTAAAAAAAGGAGAGCATAATCAAATATCTATGCCTTATAATCAAGTTCTTTATCATTTAATAAAAATGTTGGAAAAAGGGAATGAGCAACCGTCTTTAATTTGAAACAAAAATTATTTAGTAACGAACTTTTAATAGAATTAGTTGCCTTACAATAAATAACACTATACTAATAGTATTGAACAGATCGATAAATTCAGACTGGTTATGTTGTAGTTTGAATGTTCGAAATATTCTAGAATGTGTATTATCGGCAGGATACAAAAAAGTTTATTTTTCGCGTGATTGATTAGATTGTTGTCATTATAGGAGTATGAATAAGAAAAAAGGGGATGGGTTTATGGATCAAAGAGAATTTCGAAATACATTGGGAACATTTGCGACAGGAGTTACGATCATCACAGGAAAAGGCGAAAATGGAGAAAATATTGGGCTAACAGCAAATGCCTTTTCATCATTGTCGCTGGACCCGCCTTTAGTTTTAGTTTGCATAGATAAGAATAGCTATAGTGTACCGGCGTTCCAACCCGGCCGTCCGTTTGTCGTAAATATTTTATCTGAGGAGCAGGAAAGTGATTGTTGGACATTTGCGAAAAAAGGCACCGATAAATTTGCCAATGCACAATACGAACTTTCTGAAGATGGAGTTCCGATGTTAAAAGAAAATCTATCAACACTTGTTTGTGATGTTCATGAAGTACTAGAAGGCGGCGACCATTGGATCGTAACGGGTTTAGTGAAAGCAATCTCTAGAAAAGAAGAGAAACAACCGCTTCTTTTCTATAAAGGGAAAATTTGTAGCATTTCTATTCCTGCGGTGAACAATCAATAAATTAATAAATGCTCCATTTAAAAGAAATACTAGTTTAATAAGGTGAAAAGTCTGCTATTTTTCCTTCTTAAAAGGAAGCTAGTGGAGTCAAAGGTTACATGAACAAACTGAAGGAAATAACTATTCACAAAGTGTGGGGATGATTATGACAGTAAAACATTATGATGGATACCGCTCATTTCAATATCTAACACCGGGCAAACACTATAAACCGTATCCTCTCCCCCAATCGGAAAGATACCGAAATACCTATGAGATTAAGCTTTCAGATTCGGAGGAACGTATTTTCAATACGATTCAAAAATATTATCCGATTGTTTCTCTAAGGGACCACGGATTTATCGTTCCCAAAAATCCGGATGATATCATTCCTTATTGCCGTCAGCTTCATACAGAATTTGATTATGAGGGCTTAGCCCGCTCCGGCATTGATGTTGTATTTGAGAATTTTATGGATGGAATCTCCATTATCACATCGCAAAATGGACTAAAGTGGAACGATGTCATCTTAACCTTGGGGATACGTTATTGTGACATAGCCAAACAAGATACCGTCTTTCTTGCTAAAACATTTAAGGACTTACAGGAAGCGAAGGTATCAAAACGGGTGTCCATTCTACCATCATTGGAAGCTGCAAGTATTTTAGAAAATGAAGTCGATCGGGTAGATGTTCTATATGGCCTTGGGATTCGCTGCATGGGGATCACCTATAATGACGCCAATACATTAGGGTCCGGTTTAACTGAAAAATTCGACGGCGGATTAACGAAGTTTGGCAGAAAAGTAGTAGAAAGAATGAATACTCTTGGAATGGTTATCGATATCTCACATTGCGGTGATCAAACAAGCCTAGATGTTATTGAAGCAAGTGAATCACCTGTCATGATTACCCATGCTGGAGCGAGGAAAGTATGGGATTCACCAAGAATGAAACCGGATGAAGTTCTTCTCGCATGTGCTGAAAAAGGTGGAGTTATCGGGGTTTGTGCTGCACCAAACACCACTCTTTCTTCTAAGAATCCCAATGAACATACCATTGAATCGGTTATGGAGCATTTAGAGTATCTAATAGATTTAGTCGGGATTGAACATGTTGGTTTAGGACCGGATACATTTTTTGGAGACCATGTAGCCCTGCAAGACGCTTTCGATTCGATGTTATCGCTTCATGAGTCACATGGGAATCAAGACTATGACAGTTCTCCTTTTGTCAAAGGATTAGAGAACCCAACTGAAGCCATGAGTAATATCATTAAGTGGTTGATCAAGAAAAATTATAAGGTACAAGATATTGAGAAAATTGTGGGTGGAAATGCTCTAAGAGTTTTACAATCTATATTGTAAAATATTCTTGTTAAAAGTGATAGAAAGTATAGAGGCTATGGAAGTAGCAATCTTAAAATTTTCTTATATTTTAGCTTCTTAGTCAACTAGTTACACTAGATTAACAATGGAAATTATTATGGAGATAACAGGGAGGAATATAAAAATGGCTGGAATTAAACACGATGCACCACAAGTACCATCACCACTTAGAGTAATGTTCTATTTTGAATCAACAGGGTGGTTTAACACAACGGGTGAGGAGAAGACAAATGAGATTCTACCTGTATTAAACGAAATCATTGCTTCATGGAGAGAGAATGGGTCAGAGTTACTTGGCACCATTGACCGAGATATTTTAACAGCTGGACCTGCTGGAAGTGCTGGTTGGCATGCAAGTTTCCTTTATAATGTTCCAGATTTACAAACCGTTGCAGATATGACCAATTCATTCCGTGCAACTGGATTGGATAAGTATTTCCGTTTAGAAGCTGTAATTGGCAGACCGTTTTTCTTACTTGAAAAATAAGAAGACTAATTGGCGAAGCCCCACACGGATACATGGGGCTTCTCAGTACTGTCTATTATTATAGTGATAAATAGAATTAGATTATGAAAGCGTTTTATCAGTTGAACTGATATTGTGCTAAAATTCGGACCATAATACAGGAAATTGTAATTGTATTGTAAATTTTTTGAATAGGGGAGAAATTCAATGCAAATGAATGAACAAAGAGTCGCAATCGTTACCGGAGCAAATAAAGGCCTGGGTTTAGCTGTCGCCGAAAATTTCGTAAAAGAAGGAAAAAAGGTCGTTTTTGTGATCAGAAATAAGGCGAATCTTGAACAAACAAGACAGCGGTTTCAACAGGAAGAATTACAGAAGCAAGTCATGTTCATCCAATTGGATGTATCTTACATTAACGGAATTAAAAGTGCTGTCAACGAGGTTTTAAACGAGTGGGGTAGAATCGATATTCTAGTAAATAATGCAGGAATCCGTTTTGAAACTTCAATAGAAGAGATCGATGAGGAAGAATGGGATCAAGTCTTATCTGTCAATTTAAAAAGCACATTCTTTTTTTCACAAGCTGTTATTCCTGCAATGAAAGAGAGAGGATGGGGACGAATAATCAATATGTCTTCCATTGGAGGGCAGGCAGGCCCACTAACTTCGGGTGCCCATTATTCTGCTTCTAAGGCGGGGCAAATTGCGTTAAGTAAAGTCTTTGCTAGATCGTTAGCGCCTTATGGAATTACTGTTAATACGGTTGCTCCAGCTGCCATTCGTACACCAGAGATGGATAAAATGGATCCAGCTAAATTAGCCCAAATGGTAGAGACCATTCCACTTAAACGTGTGGGAGAACCGCGAGAAGTTTCAGATTTAGTTTCCTTATTAGCCTCTGATAGTGGTGGATTTACAACCGGAGCAACTTTTGACATTAATGGCGGAAGGCTTATGAGATAAGGGTGTTCTATAGAATTAAACCAATTAATCATTAGGTGAAACGATAGATAATAATGGGGAGGAATGAATCATGACTGTTAAAATGCAAAATCAAAACCAGATTGACATTGTGTTATCCGAAATCCGCGCCCGACGAGATGAATTTGAAGCGAAGAGACATGTGCCTCGGGACATGATCGAGCAATTTAAACAATTGGGCGTCTATCGTGCTCACGCACCGCGTTGCTTTGGCGGTGATGGCTCCTCTCCTAGGGAGTTCCTCAAGCTGATCGAAACCATCTCCGAGGCTGACGGATCTGCAGGATGGGTGGCGAGCTTCGGTTCTGCTGCAATCTACCTAGCGGCCCTTCCACGTGAAACGCTCGCATGCGTTTACGCAAATGGACCGGACGTGGCCTTCGCAGGCGGATTATTTCCGGTCCAGCCTGCAGAGAAGGTCGAGGGAGGCTGGAGCGTGAACGGTCTCTGGAAGTTTGCGAGCGGCTGCAAGGGTGCTGACATTCTCGGTGTTGGTATTGGCATGGGAGAAGGCGGTAAGCCGCTTACTGCGGTGCTGAGGCCTGAGAATGTGGAAATCGTCGAGAACTGGGAAGTGATTGGGATGCGCGGAACGGGCAGCCATGACCTTCGGGTGAAAGACGCCTTCATCTCTGACGAATGGACCTTTGCCCGTGGCGGAGTGCCTTCTATTGATGAGCCGATCTACCAATATCCATCTATCGCTTATGCAGCACAGGTGCTGGCGGTTGTCAATCTTGGCATAGCCCGTGCTGCGCTTGATGAAATTTCTCAGATGGCAGGCCGTTCTAGCATCACCGGTGCACCAAAGATGGCCGATCGTGCTTACTTGCGAGTTGGCGTTGCAAAGGCAGAAGCATCTCTAAGGTCGGCACGCGCTTTCTTCTACGAGGCCACTGATGATGCTTGGGAATCAATCCTAAAGGGTGACGGTGTCTCCGTTGAGCAAACCAGCATGTTGCGTTTAGCAGCGGCACAAGCTGCTCGTGAAGGTGCAAGTGCCGTGCAGACAGCCTACATGCTCGCTGGCACCTCAGCAATCTACGACGGGCATCCACTGCAACGCTATCTACGCGATGCAATGGTCGTAACCCAGCACGCATTCCTTAACGAAAGTATGTATGACGGCGCTGGATCAGTATTCCTGGGCGTACAGCCGTTTCGCGGCTACATTTAATTCTGGGGATCATTACCTGGGTTCCTACATTTCTAAATAAGACTCTGTTAACTTCATTCAGCATTCATCCCCACTTTTATTGGTGGGGGATGAGTGCAAAGAAAATACTCTAACATACGTGGAGATTCTAACCTTTCTGAATATAGAAAAGAAAGGAAGTAATCGAAATGTCCCTAACCATTGGGTGTAATAAATAATAGAATATTCCTGAAATTAAAACCACTAAATTTTACTCTTCTAACACTATTAATATAGTGTTTATTTTCATTTTATTCTACACATTAATAGGAGAAAGAGGAAGATTGATTTGACAACTTCTAATAAAGACAAGTTAACAAACATCTTTTCCTTTTTCAATCATGGGGGAGATCATTATTTAAAAGAATGATTACTTTTCATTACTTTCTATCCATAACTTCTATTTTATCTTTAAAAAATAGAAGTTTTTTTGTTACGTCTCTTTTTTTAAAATGAACTTGCTATAAGGAGTGATGTCATTGGTTGTTAACGTAAACATTCGAATTCGCTTTGCCTTCTATATGATTGGCATTCTGCTGCTTTCCTTCGGGATCAGCTGCTCAGTAAATTCCCAGCTTGGAGCTGCTCCAATGCCTTCATTACAGGTCGGTCTTCAGCAAACAATTGGTCTAACTGTAGGCAGCTGGGAGTTTATTATTGGTGCCATATTGGTCACGATTATGGCCATTGTGCGCCGAAACAGACCCGATATCCTGGCCTTTTTAACATCCTTTTTGACCGGCTTAAGTATTGATATGTGGCTTTATGTCACGGAACTAGTTTATATTCCCGAACAATTACCCGGTAAAATTTTGTTCCTTTGTTTTGGGTTACTATTCATTGGCTTAGGCGTATCGCTTTATTTACAAGCAAAATTTTCGCCTGCACCGCCGGACGGAATGATACTTCTTCTTGAGGAAATTTGGAAGATGAGCCGTTCTACCTCAAGGACATTATTTTCACTGGCAGTCGTCACGCTCGGCTTCCTTTTCAGCGGGCCCGTCGGCATTGGAACGTTCATTATGGTTGTTTCTCTGGGACCTATTGTTGCCTTTTTTTATCCTAAAGTAGAAAAACTATTTATCAAGTTAAAATATGACAAAAAATTGATTCAAACGTTTCATAAAGAAGGATGAATAAGATGGTTATCGCGAAAAAACACAGGATGGGATCCTGTGTTTTCATATCGCTCTATTTTTTAATTTTAAGTACTTTAGTACTCACAGCGTATTTTTCCACATCCTGCTCTGTAAACAAGACAGGTTTATATTCCCAATTTGCAAACAGCTCGATTTGATCTTCATAATGTGTATGCATTGTACCGTCCTTTTTGATAAAACCAATCTGACCTGGAGGATTTACATTGACTCCATTAGGGCCATTTTTGGTTAGTTCGATATAATGGTTCTCACTGCCGCGGTTTGCTTCGAGTAATTTTGTTTCGGATCCGTATTGCGGAAGGCCGATTAATGAAGTATTAGTAAATACCATCATCCGGGCCGGTTTCAACCAGGTACTTACATCTGTTCCATGCTCTTCCTCGAGCTTTTCAAGCGCTTGATCTAATGCTGTAAGCAAAAATCGGTCAGTGTCTTCATTCAGCCATTGATAATTTGTTTTGAGCGGACCGTTACTTCCTCCCAAAGCTCTTAACGTAAGACTTGACCCATAACGATGATCGATGATCCCTTTTAACGAAGGATAAGCATCCCCAAGCTGAGCTTTGTAAAGATTATCCACGACAATCGGCCACCATGCTTCAAAAATCGTTAATCCTGAGCTGTCATACATACCATCTTTATTGTTATCTTCGTTTAGATTGTTCCAATCCTGAAGGGCTTCATACATTTCCTGATATCTTGGATCATTTGTTTTTTCCAAAGCTTCCATCAGCATCGGTTTAAACCATTTTGTTCTTAAGTTAACATAGCTTGCATGATAGTTTATATCATCAATATCGTCTACTGTTAACTTGTCCTTAGCGTTGACTAAATCGATAAACTGCTGTACGCGGTGATCTTCACCCCACATAAAGCTTAACTCTCCATTCGTCCAATTTGAAGCAGGTCTGTTATTCCAGTTAACGATATAGCCGGTTTTCGGATTAATGGCATAGGGGTGATCTTTTGGATTGATGAATCCTTTCCACTCATATTCGCCTGTACCTGGAGTTGGAAGTCTTACATCTACTCGTTCATCACGAATTGGATATTTTCCTGTATAAAAATGACCGATATTTCCTTCCTTGTCTGCATAGTACCAGTTGATGCTCATCGTCATTTCTTGTGCTTGTTTATGAAACTCTTTAATAGTATCAGCCCAGTTCGACTCTAAATAGGCGGACCAGCTTTGTGCTTCTGTTCCACGGAATGACCATGACTTACTATAGGCAGTGTTATTTTCTTTATCAAATAACGTTATAGGACCATGAACCGTGCTGTAAAATTCTTTAGTCACTTCTTTACGTTCACCATTGTTGTCCTTATACGTAAAGGTTTCGACTTTCTTTTCCATATCCAGCCATTTACCCTTATATAAGTATTGATATGAATTTTCTGGGTTTAATGTTTCTACGAATATATCAACTAAGTTCCCAACTCCATAGGTGGAGGTAAAAGCATAGTTTTCTTTCGTACCAAACATGATAATCGGTAGTCCGATCAGCCCGGAACCTTCAATATCAATTCCTGGAGCATGTAAGCCTACTTCATACACTGAACCTGGGGCCGAGAAATTATACTGTGGTCCACCCATCAGCAAAGCATTGCCAGTAGCTGACTTTTCAGGACCAATCACAACCGCGTTGCTGCCAATTTTCAACGGAAGTCCTAACTCCTCTGAGGCTCCAACGAAATCATTGTGCTTCTCTGTTACTGTTTCAGATGCTCTTTCAATCCCCGGAAACTGCTGATTGGCAGTCTTTTTTGTATCCTTTTTAACAGGATTGACAGCTCCATCATCCGGCAGTGTACTAGGTGAGGCAGGGTCATTTTCCCAAAAAATATCGTCAAACATTTTTTTCGCTGCTTCAGGGCCATATTGTTTTTCCAATTGAGCTAAAATCTTAGCATTTTGGATTTCCTGTTCTGAATCCATAAATACCCCCATAGAGGACATGAACAACCTTAATACATCCACTTCTGTCCAAGCCTTAGGTGTTACCTTGTAATCATGGAATTCTTTTGACAGCTTCTCATCTGGATCTTTCAATGCTTCTTCTACATACAAAGAGATACCTGCTGCGAAGTTACGGATGACCTTTTTTGAGAATCCATCCATTTTTGTAATCATCTTTTGGACCTCTTGATCTGTGTAGCCATCTCTTCTCATTTGTTGATCTCTTGGTAAAAACTTTTCCCCAAATACTTCTGCTACTGTTCCGTTATTCCCCCGACGAAACGTTTCCAGCTGAAACAACCGATCCTCAGCCATTACATACCCATAGGTAAAATACAAGTCCTCGTTATTATTGGCATAAATATGCGGGACACCATAATTGTCGCGGACAATTTTGACTGTTCCTTTTTTCTGTGAATCCGCCATTACCGGAGTAATGGAGGTTAACAACAGAACAAAGGTTAAAAATAACGTTAATCCTTTTTTGTGCATTTTCATCTTTTCTCCTTTCAAAATGGATTAAAAAATGGGCTAAGATCATCTCTTAGCCTTCTCGAACCGTTAATTCTAAATTTTCTGAAGTTTTGGTTCACCTTATGGATTATACGTTAGGTCATTTTAGTAAACAATGTATGGACTGGTCTATTATTTTTCATTTTTCTATACGATTCGTACAACTAGTCAAATTATTTTATGAAAAACATATGAATGAAAAAGCAAGGATTCATTCCAACCTATGAATTGGCTCGATTGGATATGGGCTCCTATCCTGCTTGTTTTAATGAGATTAATACAAGGTGTTGGTGTCGGAGGTGGGCGGTTTCTATCCTATTATCAATGGATTGGGGTTGTAATGAGATCAGGATGTATCTAAGTTATGGTGAAAAATGAAAGGGACTGTCCAATTTAAATTAGGACAGTCTCTTTATTTATCGTAAATCTTGATATTCTATACCAGCTACCTCTTGGTTGAAAAGGAGGGTAGACAGTTTGCCAAATGCTGTATATATGTCTAAGGCCATTTGAACCTCACGACGCGTTGTTGAATTCATCATATCAATGTTAAATCGTTCCTTTAAATTTGCAAGTCGGTAACGCATCCCTCCAATTGATAAATTCAGGAAGCGGGCTGTTTTATGCAAATTGCATTCATTATTTAAATAGAAATAAAGAGTTTTTAATAGTTCTGCAGATTTCTGAATATCATATTGATAGATGGCACCTAAAATATGATCGGCATAGGCCTCCAATTCCTGTGGATTTCTTGCATCTAATAAAATGGAGATAGGTCCAATGGCTGAGAATTGGAACACGTGTTGGTTCTCATTGTTGATTTGGCCAATTTCTAACGCTTTTTTCGCTTGTTTGTAACCTTCGTGAACACCATTTATATTCAAACATATGTTGCTGATTCCAATGATTAGTTGTGATGAAGGAAATTCCTTTTTCACTTCTTTTAATATAGATGTCCCTAATTCCTTTTCGCTCCAATTGTTAGTCTTCAATAAATCTTCGGAAATAAGGGTTTGAACCTGTCCAAAAGAGTTCGAGATTAGTATATTTTCTCCTGCATTAGCTGAATATTTTCTAAGGACATTCATAATCACTTCCTTTTCATCATGTACTAATTCATCCTTTTGAAAATCAAAGGACGGATTTTGTAAACGAAAAATAAACACATAATGAGGTTTGTTGAGGTTATAGCCTAGAAAAGAAATTTTTTTCGTAATGTTAGAATCTAACTTTGGCTGCAGCAGAACCTCGTCTAATAATTCTCCTTTCATTTTTAGTTCCGTATCAATGGCTGTTTTTTCATTTAGAATATGAAGTGCACAAATATTGGCTGCCCGCTCGATAAAAGATGACTCGAGTTCGTCCATTTCTTTCGAGTTTTTTATAATCGAAATATAACCATATACATGGTTTCGCACGATGATTGGAGTGATTAAAGGATAATGGAAAAATCCTTGTTTATCTAAAGTATTGAGTTGAATGGTAGTTCGATGATGGATCATTTCGATTATTTTCTTTTGATCTGATGGGTCAAGGTTTTCCTTTTTTTCAATAATCCTTTTTAAGGAATATTCAAATACATCCCCATATTGTGAAAGGGGTTCAAAATCTTTGTTGGAGATAACGATTCCACATTTTAAACTTCGTCCAAGTGTCTGGGCAATTGAGTCTAGTCCTTTTTCCTGTAGGACAATTTGTGTCAATTGATTACTTAATAAATTCCCACGTTTTAAAATTTCACTTTGTTTTTCAATTCGTTTATGTGCTTGATCTAGTTCGTCCCCAATGTCTTCTCGTGCATAATCAACTAACTCAGGTGAAATTTCATCTCCCCATAGATCAAGTGTTTTTCCAATAAAATGACAATGTGGATCACCTTTACCGATACATTCGACTTCTTTAAAAACCACTTTTTTGCCCAGGGAGGTACTACAGTAACCGCTTGCATATCCTTCAAGAAAGTAGCAAACAGGTTCTGAGTGTGTTGGGAAGTGCTGCAAATATTGTTGGGCCTCATAAGAATTATTCCAATATCCTTCCGCCTCAAATTCCTGGTTTTCAACGTCAATATGAACGTTAACCGGAACGGATGTTGTTCGTCCAGAAAGGCCATGCATGGTAACCCCGCCCATAATCCATTCTCTAATATTCTCCCAATTAAACATTTCCTTCAGCATTAAAGCTTCATGCCTTCCGCATTGATAGCCATACCGTAATAGAAAGCGTTTGGCTCTTTCAATTCCTAGAGCTAAAATTAAATCTTTAATTAAAGCTCCCCAGGCATCCGCGCTTGATATAAACATTCGGTGAGCTTGTAGAAAGTTGTCATTTTCAGGGTTCATTCCAAATAAATCACCTAAGGTGATGGTGTTTGCTTTAATCGCCATATTGCCTCCTATAGAAAAAGAAAATCAAAAGCATTTATTATTTATTACTAATCTATCATAATTCACACTATTTTTGAAAGAATCAGAATAGTTATCTCTAACTGTATGTTTCGGTTATAAAATGAAAATTTTCCGACCTAAAGATAAATTGTTTGAATGATGCTATTTTAATAATATATAAACATAAAGTCAAAATTTTCTAAAAACAAATAAAGTACAAATGGGAGGAATCGACATGTTATCAAAACAAGATAATCATTTATTAACAAGAGTAGGGCCTGGTACTCCGATGGGTGAGTTGTTTCGCCGCTATTGGATACCGGCATTAAAGTCAGATGAATTACTAAGCGACGGCAAGCCGCAGCGCGTGAAATTGCTCGGGGAGGAATTAATTGCGTTTCGTGATACGGAAGGGAAAGTCGGTTTAATGGAGGAAGCCTGCCCGCACCGTGGAACATCTCTATATTACGGCATCAATGATGGATGCGGCTTACGCTGTATGTATCATGGCTGGAAATTTGATACGAATGGTGATTGTACGGAAATTCCGTCAGAGGAAGGCGATCCGAAGTTTAGACATAAAATCAAGATCAAAAATTATCCGGTGAAGGAGGTAAAAGGTATCGTTTGGACGTACATGGGACCGGAAGAGAGCCAGCCTGAATTTCCTGAATTCTACTGGATGGGGCTTCCTGATGAATATATGATGTCGGAACGGGTTTGGCAGGAATGCAACTATGCACAGGTAATGGAAAATGATCTTGATTATGTACATGCGGCGTTTCTTCACAAAGCACATGGGAAACAGGAGACAGGAGAAGGAATTTTAAGTACAGATTTAGGAATTGATCCGAACCATCCGCTTGTGAAGAATCCACCGGTCAAACAAGATGTAGAGGATACCAATTACGGAAAACGCTGTGTAGCCGTAGGAATTGGCAACGAAACAGAAAATGCCTTTATGGAAATTCATTATATCTTCCCGTTTTATACTTATCCACCAAGGTTTGAGGGTGAGGATGGAATGTGGCATGCGTTCATTCCAAGAGATGACTACAGCACTTGGTCCTGGGATGTACAATTTTCACATAACCGTACAATTGATGCTCAGGCGAATCATGAACGCCGCGGCTTAAAGTTAGATGAGCACTTCAAAAAACAAATCAGCCTTGAGAATGATTATGCACAGGACCGTGAGCTACAAAAGACAGGAAATTTCACCGGAATCCGAGGAATCGCTAATCAGGATCACGCAGCAACCGAAACAATGGGGCCGATTGTCGACCGCTCTAAAGAGCATCTAGGAACAAGTGATTTACCGATTATTCATATGCGCCGCTTATTGCTTCAACAGGTGAAAGCGTTCCAAGAAGGAGCAGAGAACTTTAAGTTAGACAATGAATCACTGAGGAACCTATACAGTGCGGGACTCTACGACAAGAACGAAAAGTCCTGGCAGGAGGCTTTTCCTTTGGAGGAACAATATAAAAAGGATGGGCAGAAAGTAAAGTCTTAAAATATTTGAATAAATAGGAATATCAAAGTGAGAGTAGGGATTTGATGACTTTAGAAGAGTATCTACGCACCATTTTATGTGATGAGGAACTAGAATTAGCAACATTAGAGCCGTCCTTTACTTTTAATTTAGAAGTTTATGAGGAGACAAGCCATGAATCAACTCCTTTTCGAAACAATTGAAACTGCAGGGGCCGCGATTAGAAATAAACGGATTTCACCGGTTGAGTTGACGCAAATGACATTAAACCAAATTCACGAGTATGAGCCAAGAGTTAATGCGTTTATTACTGTCATGGAAGAAGAAGCCCTGGTTCAGGCGAGGCAATTGGAAGAGGAATTACTGAATAATATTGTGCGGGGGCCGTTGCACGGAATTCCCATTGCTGTCAAAGACATTTTACAAACGAAGGGTGTAAAAACGACTGGCGGCTCGAAAATTTTTGAAGACTGGATTCCTTCTGAGGATGCGGCGGCTGTTCAAAAGCTAAGAGAGGCTGGAGCTGTTATCATCGGCAAGGCCAATCTTCATGAGTTTGCCATGGGGGCAACGACGGAAAATCCACATTATGGAAGCACCAAGAACCCTTGGAATGTCACTAGAATTCCAGGCGGCTCAAGCGGCGGCTCAGCAGTGGCAACCGCAACAGGAATGGCCTTTGGTGCGGTAGGCACAGATACAGCTGGATCCATCCGACTACCGGCAGCAATGTGTGGCACAGTCGGGTTCAAGCCAACCTATGGAGTCGTTAGCAGACGCGGGTGTCTACCGTTCAGCTGGTCATTGGATCATGTAGGGCCGATGGCAAGAACGGTTCAGGATGCGGCCATCATGCTTGAGGTCATAAGAGGGCATGATGTGAAAGATCCGGCAACTGTTAAAAGGAATGTTCCTGTTCGATTTGACTCCTTAGGCGACTTAAAGGGTGTAAGGCTAGGATTCTATGAGCCATACATGTTTTCCAGGATTGATGCTGATGTGAAATGGGTGATTGAACAAGCCTTCCGTCAGCTAGAATCACTTGGCGCTGAAATCATTCCGATTGATTTACCAGGAATAGATGAAGCGCTAAATGCCTTAAAGGCAATCGCTCAATCAGAGGTAGTCTCCGTGCACGAACCATTATTGAAAAAATACGGTCATCTATACGGAGATGATTTGAAATACCGCTTTGAATTTGGCAGTGATATTTCCGCAACAATCTACCTTCGTGCCCAGCGCAGGAGAGAGCAATTTGTCAGAGAAACAATCAAACAAATGAATGGGATTGATGCCTTAGTCGGCCCAACAAATGTCCAACCACCGTTTGAAATCGGTACGATGGTTCCAGAAATGGCGATTAGCAATATGTTTACTCTTGGGAAAACACCATTAGCAAATATCCTAGGCTTCCCAGCTCTATCCGTAGCCTGCGGCTTTACAACAGAGAACCTGCCAGTCGGATTGCAGCTAATCGGAAAACCATTCACAGATCATCGAGTGCTTCAAATTGGCGACTGCTACGAAAACTCAATGCCATGGGTCAAAGCACTAATGATGATGCCAGGGGAAGGTTCTGCTGCTTCCTCAAACAAATAAAGAATAAAAGGAGAACTATATGATACGGAAAATGGAGCACGTATCCATAATGGTTCGTGATATGGATCAATCGATCCGGTTTTATTCGGAGATTTTTGGATTTAACGTCCGTCTCCGGGGAAGTAAATCCGACCGCGAAATGGCTTTTTTGTATCTTGAATCACAGCCGGATATGGAGATTGAGCTTATTCAAGAGAAAAAAGCAACGCTTAAGTACAGTGAAACGGGTATTGTGAACCATCTTGCTTTTACAGTCGAAAACATTGATGAAACGATGCAGTTCTTAAAAGAAAAAGAGATCATCGTTACTTCGGATATGGTGAAGCCAACGCTTGATGGCGGGCGCATGATCTTCTTTCACGGGCCAAGCCGGGAGCTGCTGCAGTTAGTAGAAAAAGTAAAATGAGCGCATGTCAGCATTTTCAATAGTGCTAAGGTGGCATTAAGGTGTCATCTCTCAAAAAACTACCTGTATTAGGAGGATAAAAAATGACAAGAGTTATGCGTTTAGGCCGCGTGGAATTAAATGTATTAAACTTAGATAAATCAGTAGAATACTATACAAAGGTTATAGGGTTAGAAGAAACGGGACGTATGGGAAATAGTGTTTACTTAAAAGCATGGGATGAATTTGATCATCATAGTTTAATTTTAACAAAATCGAACAAGGCGGGTTTAGTCCATTTAGCCTTTAAAGTAGAGACAATTGATGATCTTGCCTATTATGAAAGAAAAATAGAGGAATTTGGCTGTACGACTACTCGTATTTCCAGCAATACTAGATTAGGTGAAGGGGAAGCCGTCCATTTTATTTTGCCAACTGGTCATCATTGTGAACTTTATCATGAAATCGGTTTCTTAGGCACAGCCGTAGGAACGAGAAATCCTCATCCATGGCCATTAGGTATGAAAGGGATCGCTCCACATCGCCTTGATCACCTATTACTTACTGGTGACGATTTAAAAACAGTTACAAGATTCTTTGTTGAAGTGCTTAATTTTGGACAAAGTGAAAGAGTTGTTACAGAAGGGGAAGAAGAATTAGTCGGCAGTTTCTTATTTACGACAAATACGTCTCATGATATTGCTTTTGTAAAAGGGCCAGATGCAAAACTTCACCATGCAGCATTCGGTGTAGAATCTCTGCATGATGTATTTAAAGCAGCTGATTTATTATCGATGTATGAAGTACCATTCGATGTGACTCCTACTCGACACGGAATTTCAAGAGGACAAACCATTTATTTCTTTGACCCATCAGGAAACCGTAATGAAGCATTTGCAGGTGGATATATGGCATTTCGGGATATGCCAACGATTACATGGGATGCATCAAAAATTGGAACGGGTATTTTTTATCACCGCAGAGAATTATCTGAATCCTTTATGAAGGCATTGACTTGATTTAATTTTCAGAGTAAATGAAATTGACCTACTGGGAAAAAAGCCCCTACAAAGTAAGTTGGAAAACAAATGGGTGGGGCAAGGGATTCCTCCTCCCATCTGCCTCGGCGAATGCCGAGAGTCTATCTGAAATTAAGGAGAAACGATATGTATAAAGTAACTTTAAAGGTAAGAAATCAACAATTTGAGTATAATTGTGCTCCAGATCAAACTCCTTTAAGAGCAGCTCGAAACGAGTTTATACCATTTCCGACAGGATGCCAGCGCGGCGGCTGCGGGATGTGCAAGATGAAAGTTTTAGAAGGGAAATATGAGCAAGAATTAGAGCGCTCACATGAAGCACTTTCTAATGAGGAACTAGCCAACGGCTTTGCCCTAGCTTGTTGTATGACAGTTAAAAGTGATCTTGATATTATTTCGGCAGCTGATTACGAAAACCAACTAATAAAGGATAGTCTGGAAAAGGCGAAATAAAATGCTATATCAAAAATACGCTTTAACCCAGTCGCTAGCATTGAAAATTCTTGAGGCAGTTACAAATAAAGCAAAAGAGTTTGGAATTAAAATTAATGCTGCCATTGTAGATGAAGGAGCCAATTTAAAAGCCTTCATTCGTATGGATGAAGCCGCATTACTAAGCTCAGACATTGCCCAGAATAAAGCTTATACGGCAGCTGCATTTGGAAAACCGACACATGAATGGTATCCAATGATAAAAGATGAACCCGCCTTGTTAACAGGGATTGTTCATACAAATAAGCTTGTTGTTTATGGTGGAGGTATTCCGTTACTATACAATGGAATTATTGTTGGAGGCATTGGTGTTTCCGGTGGTAGTGCCATAGAAGATGTACAATGTGCCGAAGCAGGTGCTAAAGTATTTGAACAGTATGCTCAGCTTAATCTATATAGCTAGTAGCCCTATTTTGAGCTTTCTCAATTTAAAGACTTTTTGTCCTAAGTGCAGATAATAGGAAACATATTAGAATAGTAGATACACTTTTTAAAAAAGTATATTGGATGTAATCTTTTGGGGATAAAAAGTATGTAGGCGTTAACAAGAAATTAGCAATGTTCAAGGAGGAGTTATACAATGCAAGTCCAAACTAAAACAGTAGTTGAACCTATTGTTAAAGCGTTTGATTGTTTACATTATATTGACGGTAAATTTGTTGAATCTGTAGATGGAAACACATTTAATAACGTGAACCCTGTAACGGAAGATGTTTATGGTACAGTTGCAGAAGGAAGCGCGGCAGATATTGATTTAGCTGTTAAAGCTGCTAAACGTGCTTTCGAAGAAGGACCATGGGGAAAAATGAGTGTACAAGAACGTTCGAAAGTTCTCCGCAAAGTTGGTGATATTCTTGAAGCAAGACAAGAAGAAATCGCACAATTAGAATCCTTGGATACCGGTAAGCATCTTAAATTTTCACGTCACGTTGATGCACCTCGTGCAGCGGCAAACTTCCATTTCTTTGCTGACTACATGATTTCTATAGGAACAGAAGCATACCAGGATGAAGTTCATAATGCGCTTAACTACGGATATCGCCGCCCAATCGGAGTAGTCGGATTAATCCAGCCATGGAACCTCCCATTATTCTTATTAACTTGGAAATTAGCTCCAGCTTTAGCTGCAGGCTGCACAGTAGTTATTAAGCCATCTGAATTAACTCCAATGACAGCAACAAAATTAATGGAAATTCTTAAAGAAGCTGGTGTTCCGGATGGAGTTGTAAACTTGGTTCACGGCTTTGGACCTGGTGCTGGAAGTGCTATCAACAAACATCCTGACATTTCAGGTATTGGCTTTATCGGTCAAGTATCAACAGGTACTAAGATCATGGAAGAAGCTGCCCCTACTTTGAAAAAGCTTTCTTTCGAATTAGGCGGTAAAAACCCTAACATTATCTTTGCGGATGTGGATATTGATGAAGTAGTTGCCACCACTATTCGATCAAGTTTTACAAATCAAGGGGAAGTTTGTGTATGCGGTTCAAGAATTTACGTTGAGCGTCCAATTTATGAAGAATTCTTAGAAAAATTTGCAGCAAAAACAAGAGAATTAAAAGTTGGCGACCCATTTGATATGGCCTACGATCAAGGCGCATTAGTTGCTAAAATACACTATGATAAAGTAATGAGCTACCTAAAAATTGCTAAAGAAGAAGGCGGAACTTTTGTTACAGGAGGAAAACGTCCTGAAGGATTGGATAAAGGATATTTCATAGAACCTACTATTATTACTGGTTTAGATGACAGCTCTCGTTGTGTTCGTGAAGAAATCTTTGGGCCAGTTGTTACAGTTATTCCATTCGACACAGAAGAAGAAGTAATTGCGGCAGCAAACGATACTCGCGTGGGCTTAAGTAACACAATCTGGACTAACGATATCCGACGTGCACATCGTGTAGCTCAAAAAATTGTATCAGGTTTATCTTACATCAACTGCTGGTTCGTACGTGATTTAAGAACTCCATTTGGGGGTACGAAAGATAGCGGACTAGGTCGTGTTGGCGGTGCTCATAGCTGGGAATTCTACACAGAATTAACGAATATTTGTGTTAAACTATAATTCTCTTTTCTAAAAACTACTATGTTGCATGGTTTAGATAGGTAAGGCCGTGCAACAGGTTTTTAAATGTTTTCTGTTAATACGAACAATGACCAAAATACATATTTAATAGAATGGATGTATTTAATTGATAAGTAAAATTGAAAAGTTTGCAGCTCAATTAATTGAAGCTGAACAAACCCGCGTTGGAATGGATCCGTTAACTACGTCAGATCCAGAAATTTCGATCGATGAGGCATATTATATTCAACTCCAAAATATTAAAAAGAAGCTAGTCGAAGGACAAAAAATAGTCGGTAAAAAAATCGGCTTAACTTCTGTAGCAGTACAAAAAATGTTAGGTGTGGATGAACCAGATTACGGACATCTTTTAGACAGCATGGTAGTAGAAAATGGCGGAACTATTTACATTAAAACAATGCTTCAACCAAAAATTGAAGGCGAAATTGCTTTTATTTTGAAAAAAGATCTAAAAGGCCCTAACGTGACTGTCCTTGATGTTTTACAAGCAACAGATTATGTTGTCCCCTCATTAGAAATTGTTGACAGCCGGGTTCAAGATTGGAAAATCAAATTACAAGACACAGTTGCAGATAATGCTTCTTCAGGATTAGTCGTATTAGGCGGCAAGCCGACAAAAATTGAAGATATTGATCTTGAATTAATTGGCATGGTATTAATGCAAAATGGTGAGGTTGCCAATACCGGGGTGGGGGCTGCTGCTCTTGGAAATCCGGCTTCTTGTGTTGCATGGTTGGCAAACCGTTTGGCTGATTATGATATCACCCTAAAAGCGGGGGAAGTAATTCTCTCTGGTGCACTTTCCAGCATGGTGGTTTCAAGATCTGGGGACAACTTTACTGCAAGATTTGCTCATCTTGGACAAGTAAGCGTTAACTTTAAATAATTTTGCTTGAATAGATCGTGGAACTATATCTGAGGAGGAAAAGAAATGGCTAGTAAAATCTTTAAGCAAATTG
>NZ_BCVA01000044.1 GCF_001591505.1 Neobacillus niacini NBRC 15566 | reverse complement strand
AGAAATTCCGCTTAACTCGTAATTACTAATAAAAAGGGCTTAAACAGTCGGAGAGATTCCGCCTATTGACCCAAAAAATACAAAAATGGGAGAGTTTTCTTTGATTAAGCGGAAACCCTCCGCTTAAATACCCCGAAAAGAGCCTCATTCTGCATTTAACCGGAATATCTCCGCCTGTTTTACTTTTGCTGGTTTCCATGAGGGTTTACCAATAACGATGCCAATACGACTGCCATTAAAGCAATTAGGCAAGTTACTTCGACCGCCCAGAATAAAATTTCAGACAACTTTCCAAAACAACCTATGTCGAATATCAATGTAACAGGGACAAATACCTGTTATAATATAGGAAAGATAAATGAATGTTGACGAAGGGGTTGGTAGAGATGAAACTTATCATCGCTGTTGTTCAGGACCAGGATAGCAATCGATTATCAAAAGCATTGGTTGATAATAATTTTAGAGCGACAAAGCTGGCAACTACAGGCGGCTTTTTGAAATCTGGCAACACCACCTTTATGATTGGAACAGAAGATATTCGTGTAGATCGTGCCTTGCAAATCATAAAAGATAACTGTAAATCACGGGATCAATTAGTGGCACCGGTTTCTCCTATGGGAGGAAATGCGGACTCTTTTGTACCTTATCCAGTTGAAGTTGAGGTCGGCGGTGCTACTGTCTTTGTACTTCCAATCGAACAATTTATGCATTTTTAAATCTATGGCTGTGTTAAAGCTAAAATGTTGATTAGATTGGTTATCAACGGGCAAAAAAAGTAACACAGCCAAATAAATAAATAAAAGTAAGTGGGTGATGAACGTGGTGAAAACATGGGACCAACTAGAAGATCTTCAGCCGGCCGTGCTAAAAATGTTAAAGAACAGTTTGTTGAAGAATCGTGTCGCCCACGCCTATTTATTTGAGGGAATCAGAGGGACTGGTAAAAAGGAAATTGCCTTATTAATTACAAAAGCTTTATTTTGTGATTCTTTAATAGAAGGCTATAAACCATGTGAAGCCTGTCATAATTGCCGCCGTATTAACAGCGGTAATCACCCAGATGTTCATAAGGTTGAGCCTGATGGGTTATCGATTAAGAAACAACAAATTCAAGACCTCCAAGAGGAGTTCTCAAAAAAAGGTGTGGAATCACAAAGAAAGGTTTATATGATTAGTGACGCTGATAAAATGAGTGTTAGTGCGGCAAATAGTTTGCTTAAGTTTCTTGAGGAACCAAACTCACAAACTACAGCCTTTCTTTTAACAGAGCAGCCGCAACAGCTATTACCGACCATTCTTTCGCGCTGCCAAATATTATCATTTAAACCATTACCTCTGCATGCGATGATTCAACAATTAACTGAAAATGGCGTTAATCCAATGAAAGCACCATTATTAGCTCAGTTGACAAATAGCCTGGACGAGGCGTATGAGTTAAATGGTGATGATTGGTTTGCACAAGCTCAAAAGATAGTGGTAAAATTATATGAGGTGTTGAGAAAAAATCCTTTAGAAGCTATGGTAACTCTTCAAGGGGAATGGTTTTCACACTTTAAAGAGAAAGAACAGATTAATCGTGGTTTAGATCTTTTACTTCTTATTTTTAAGGATTTATTATATATACAATTAGATAAACAGGAGCAAATCGTCTTTAAAGCTGAAAGTGACCGGTTGAGACAGTATGCTCTTGAAACATCCGGACGGCGGTTATCGGATCAAATGTCGGCTATTCTCGAGGCAAAAAGGAAGCTTGCGGCTAATATGAATCCGCAGCTAATGATGGAAGAGCTTGTGTTGAATTTGCAGGAGGGATCTTCATTTGTATGATGTTGTAGGAGTACGCTTTAAAAAAGCGGGTAAAATCTATTATTTTGATCCTGGAGACCTCTCAATTCAGAAGGACGACTTCGTCATTGTCGAAACTGTGCGCGGTGTAGAATACGGAAGGGCCGTTGTTCCTCGTAAACAGGTTGAAGAGCATGACGTTGTTTTACCCTTAAAAAAGGTAGTGAGAATTGCAGATCACAAAGATCGAATGATCGTTGAAGAAAATAAACAAGCTGCCCAGGAAGCATATGATGTTTGTAATGAAAAAGTAAATGGACACCAATTAGATATGAAGCTAGTGGATGTTGAATATACATTTGACCGAAATAAGATAATTTTCTATTTTACTGCTGACGGAAGAGTAGATTTTCGTGAGTTAGTAAAAGATTTAGCGTCTATTTTTCGGACAAGAATTGAATTACGCCAAATCGGTGTTCGGGATGAAGCGAAAATGCTTGGAGGAATTGGTCCATGTGGAAGGATGCTGTGTTGTTCCACGTTCTTAGGTGATTTTGACCCTGTATCCATTAAGATGGCAAAAGACCAAAATCTCTCATTGAATCCTACTAAGATATCCGGTTTATGCGGTAGGCTTATGTGCTGTTTAAAATATGAAAATGATGAATACGAAGCTGCTAAAGAACAACTGCCTGATTTGGGCGAGATGATTGAAACTCCTCAAGGTCGAGGAAAAGTGGTAGGATTAAATATATTAGAGCGGGTACTTCAGGTGGAACTAAAGGAACAGGATCGAGTTCTGGAGTATACATTGGACGAAATCATTAAAGAGGGTGCCTTGTCTATACAATCCACAGATTAAGAGGTGTGCGACGTGGATAAAAAAGAGATATTTGAATCAGTAAGTAATATGGAAACACAAATTGGCCATCTTTACCAACAACTCGGGGAATTAAAGCAGCATTTAGCCGAAATACTAGAAGAGAATCATTATTTAAAGCTAGAAAATGAACATCTAAGACGCCGTTTAGATGTAACCACGGAAAAAGAAAAAAAGGATGAGAAAGTTAAAAAAGGGACAACCTCCCGTGTGTCTGCCGGAGACCGGACTTTAGATATCGGAGAAGGCTATGATAATCTTGCTCGTCTATACCAAGAAGGATTTCATATTTGTAACCTTCATTTTGGAAGTTTACGTAAGGAAGGCGATTGCTTATTTTGTCTCTCCTTTCTTAATAAGAAATAACATGAAGAGGTTGACACAGGTCAGCCTCATTTTTTTACATATTATTTAGAGGTGTGTAGTTATGGTTTTGTTAAAGGGTGATGAGCGGCTTGATTATTTGCTTGCTGAAAATCTAAGGATTATCCAAAGTCCTTCAGTTTTTGCTTTTTCGTTAGATGCGGTTTTACTCGCTCGATTTGTGTATGTCCCGATACAAAAAGGGAATATCATTGATCTTTGTAGTGGAAATGGTGTGATTCCATTATTTTTAAGTGCCCGTACAAAGGGGAATATTGCTGGTGTAGAGATACAAGAGCGTCTTTATGACATGGCAGTAAGAAGTATTGAATATAACCATCTTCAGGAACGCCTGCAGATGATTCATGGGGATATAAAAGAAATGCCTAAACAATTAGGCTATGGAAAATATGATGTAGTCACCTGCAATCCGCCCTATTTTACAACAGCTTCAAAAGAGGAAATAAATCCGAATGAGCATCTGGCTATTGCTCGTCATGAGATTCTATGTACTCTTGAAGATGCGGTAAAGGCCTCAAGTCAGCTGGTGAGACAAGGCGGAAAGGTGGCATTTGTCCATCGTCCAGGAAGGCTGATGGATATCATTTCGCTTATGCGGCAGTATCGCCTTGAACCAAAGCGCATTCAGTTTGTTTATCCGAAGCAAGGGAAAGAGGCAAATACATTATTAATTGAAGCAATTAAAGATGGCAGTCCGGATTTAAAAATACTTCCTCCCTTATTTGTTTACAATGAAGAAGGGGAATACACAGCTGATATAAGAAAAATTTTATATGGCGAATAATGAAATGGGTGATGAATGTGTGGCAGCAAAAGAGCTTTGAAAATGAGGCACAAAAGGGAATACTTTATCTTGTCCCAACTCCAATTGGCAACCTTGAGGACATGAGTTTTCGTGCTGTAAGGATTTTAAAGGAAGCAGATTTGATTGCGGCAGAGGATACAAGAAATACAAAGAAATTATGCAATTACTTTGAAATTCAAACGCCAGTTGTCAGCTATCATGAGCATAATAAGGAATCAAGTGGCGAGAAGCTTATTCATAAAATTAAAGAAGGCATGAAAATTGCTTTGGTGAGTGATGCTGGTATGCCGGCAATTTCAGATCCAGGATATGAGCTCGTAGAGGCTGCAATAAGTGAAAAGGTAACCGTAGTACCCCTGCCAGGAGCTAATGCAGCCCTTCCAGCATTAATTGCCTCAGGACTTACCTGTCAGCCTTTCTATTTCTATGGATTCTTAAACCGAAGCAAAAAGGAAAAGAAAACAGAGTTAGAGAGTTTAAAGAAACAAACAGGAACACTTATTTTCTACGAATCGCCACATCGACTGAAAGAAACCTTAACAAGTATGTATGATATCCTCGGGGATCGTAAGGCGGCGATTTGTCGTGAATTAACTAAGAAATTTGAGGAATTTATAAGAGGAAACTTATCTGAAGTAGTGGAATGGGCACATCAGGATGAAATTCGTGGTGAATTTTGCTTAATTATTGAAGGTGCCGACGAAAGCAAACTAAAGGAAGAAGAAAGTTCCTGGTGGGAAGCCCTGTCGATTGAAGAACATGTAAATCACTACATAAGTGTAAAAGAAATTCCTTCTAAAGAGGCGATCAAACAAACAGCGAAGGATCGCGGCATTAACAAACGTGAAGTATATCAAGCATACCATATTGACCAATAATCATTAAAAAAAGCTTCTCCCGCTGCAGGAGAAGCTTCATTTATATTATTTCACCAATTCAAATTGGCTTTTGATTTCATTTACTAACTGTTCTGCACCTTCACGGCTAAGGATTAACTTTCCGCCAGCAAGTGCTAAGTTATCATCAGAAACTTCACCTGTTACTTGGCAAGTCATATTAGGCTTGTATTTCTTTAAGATAATGCGCTCGTCATCAACATAAATTTCGAGTGCGTCTTTTTCAGCAATACCAAGTGTTCTTCTTAATTCGATAGGAATTACTACACGACCTAATTCATCAACTTTACGGACAATACCTGTAGATTTCATTTTAATAGCTCCTCTCATATTAAACCTATAAACTTCTATTTCTATTTATTCGTCATTATTCGACATATTTTTTATAAACTTATAATACCAGCGATTCCATTTTCCGTCAATTACTTTAAAGTAAAAAATAATGGAAAATATTATCAATTCATAGAATTGTTGATATATCAATGTATAATGAATAGTCATTCAAGTTTATTGGTTTTTTACCATTATTATGTGATTAAATTAGTTTCGTATTTACTTTGTAAAATTCGACAAAAAACAACAATAATCTTCTATATAAGTTTCGACAGAAGTTTTATTTTTTTGGGGGGAGAAGGAAAAATGATAAAATAAATCTATTGCATATGTTTGGGCTTTATTGCACATTTATTGATTTTTGGGTATATTTTGATGATATAGAAGGACGAAAAAAGGTAATAATGTTTTAATAGAAATGTTGAGTGTTTACTATTAGGAGGGTATCAAATGCAAGAAAAACAAAAAACTTTTTATCTCACCACTCCGATTTATTATCCGAGCGGAAATTTACATATTGGCCATGCTTATACTACTGTAGCCGGAGACGCAATGGCACGCTATAAAAGGATGCGCGGCTTTGATGTAATGTACTTAACAGGAACAGATGAGCACGGGCAAAAAATTCAGCGCAAAGCTGAGGAAAAAGGGATATCCCCACAGCAGTATGTGGATGAAATTGTGGATGGAATTAAAGATTTATGGAGAAAGCTTGATATCTCTTATGACGACTTTATTCGAACAACGGAAGAGAGACATAAGCAAGTTGTCGAAAAGATTTTTGCTAGACTGCTTGAACAAGGTGATATTTACTTGGACAAGTATGAAGGCTGGTATTGTACTCCGTGTGAATCTTTTTACACTGACCGACAATTAGTGGAAGGAAATTGCCCTGACTGCGGCAGAGGTGTAGAAATCGTTAAAGAAGAATCCTACTTTTTTAAAATGAGTAAATATGTCGATCGACTGTTACAATACTATGAAGAAAATCCGGAGTTTATCCAGCCAGAATCACGAAAAAATGAAATGATTAATAACTTTATCAAACCTGGTTTAGAGGATTTAGCTGTTTCAAGAACAACCTTTGATTGGGGAGTAAAAGTACCTGGGGATCCAAAACACGTCATTTATGTTTGGATTGACGCGTTATCTAATTACATTACGGCACTTGGCTATGGAACAGATAATGAAAATAAATATTTGAAATACTGGCCAGCAGATGTTCATCTTGTTGGGAAAGAAATTGTTCGTTTCCACACCATTTATTGGCCCATTATGTTAATGGCTTTGGATCTTCCACTTCCTAAAAAGGTTTTTGCACATGGCTGGCTTTTAATGAAAGATGGAAAAATGTCTAAATCAAAAGGCAATGTTGTGGATCCTGTTACATTAATTGATCGTTATGGTCTTGATGCGCTTCGATATTATTTATTAAGAGAAGTGCCATTTGGGGCAGATGGTGTATTTACACCAGAGGGATTTGTTGAAAGAATTAATTTCGATTTAGCAAATGATCTAGGCAATCTGTTAAACCGTACAGTAGCGATGATTGATAAATACTTTGATGGTGTGATTCCTGCTTATTCTGGCTCTACGGGTGAATTTGATGAGGCGCTGCTTCAGGTCAATCGTGAAACGGTTGCTAAATATGAAGAGGCCATGGAAAAGATGGAATTTTCCGTTGCGCTAACATCCATATGGCAATTGGTGAGTCGTACCAATAAATATATTGATGAAACACAGCCATGGGCATTGGCAAAATCAGAAGAAAATAAGGATGAGCTGGCTAGTGTAATGGTGCACTTAGCTGAATCATTAAGAAGAACAGCAGTTTTGCTGCAGCCATTCTTAACAGTGACACCGAATGGTATGTTTGAACAACTGGGCATTAACCATGAGGAACTTAAGACATGGGATAGTTTAACTGGCTTCGGCGCTATTCCAAAACGTACGAAGGTTTTAAAAGGAAATCCTTTATTCCCGCGCCTTGAAATTGCAGAGGAAGTTGAATTTATCCGTGCTAAAATGGGAGGTTCAGCTCCAGTCGTTGAAGAGAAACAAGAAGAAAAACAAGTAGAAAAGCCAGAAGAAATAGCTGAAATTGCAATAGATGATTTCATGAAAATAGATTTACGTGTAGCAGAAGTCGTTCAGGCTGAACATATTAAAAAAGCTGATAAGCTGTTAAAACTTCAGTTGGACTTAGGCTATGAAAAACGTCAAGTGGTCTCAGGCATTGCCCAGTATTATAAACCTGAGGAGTTAGTTGGAAGAAAAGTAATTTGTATAACAAACCTTAAGCCGGTGAAACTACGTGGAGAATTATCACAAGGAATGATCTTAGCAGGATCGAAAGATGGAGCCTTGTCGCTTGCCACCGTTGACCAAACATTACCAAACGGTTCGAAGGTAAAGTAGATTATTTGAATGGAAATGTTCCACGTGAAACAAATTTCGTGGCATTTCCATTTTTTCTTTATTGGTTCGACATAATAAGTAATGTAATTCTACAAAGGAGTTTTATTTATGTTATTTGATACGCATGTACATTTAAACGCTGAACAATATGAGGAAGATCTTGAGGAAGTTATTCTAAGGGCCCAGGAAGCAGGGGTATCTCATATGGTTTGTGTAGGCTTTGATAGACCGACGATTAATAAAGCGATGGAGCTTGCTGAAAAATACGAGTTTATCTATGCCTGTATAGGCTGGCATCCGGTTGATGCTATTGATATGACAGATGAGGATTTGATTTGGATCGAAGACCTAGCTGGACATCCAAAAGTAGTCGCAATCGGAGAAATGGGACTAGATTATCATTGGGATAAATCACCAAAGGAAATCCAAAAGGAGGTATTTCGGAGGCAAATTCAGTTGGCCAAAAAGGTAAAACTTCCAATTGTGATTCATAACCGAGAAGCAACAGCTGATATCGTAGAAATTTTACAAGAAGAGGGTGCAGCTGAGGTTGGAGGAATTATGCATTGTTTTAGTGGGAGTCCTGAGGTTGCGGTAGAATGTCTAAAGATGAATTTTTATATTTCACTAGGCGGTCCTGTTACGTTTAAAAACGCCAAGAAACCCAAGGAAGTGGCAGCGGTTGTTCCGATAGAAAAACTGCTGATAGAAACCGACTGTCCGTATCTAGCACCTCATCCTTATCGCGGAAAACGTAATGAACCCGGATACGTAAAGTTAGTTGCGGAACAAATTGCCGAAATCAAAGGATTATCCTTTGAGGAAGTTGCAAACATAACCACTGCCAATGCAAAAAAAATATTCGACATAAACTGATAGACAAGCTTGTCGAAGTAAATAGAAGCTTGTCCGAATTTTTTACTATAACTTAAAGTTCTACACGCCTTCTTTTTCTCATAGGATAACCGTGTCGAGAAGTTTTCCTTTGCAAATTTCCCAACTATATGCATAATAGGAAATACGTTCACAACATATGCAAGGGTTGACAGCCGACAGCATGTTTCTCAATAATCTCTCCGAGAGAAGGAGGCGTTTTTCATCGTATTCAAAAACATGAAAAACCTGTTTTCCAAGTCTTCGAGTAGTAAAAGGTTGGCGATCACTTTTGCTAGTTTTGTAGTTTTAGCAGCACTTCTTGGTTTTTCATACTATGAAGGATCTAAGTATACCGTTGCACTGACTCTTAACGGACAGCAAAAAGTAATAAAGACGCATGCCAATACAGTTAAGGAAGTATTTACTCAACTGGATATACCACTCAACTCAAAAGACTACTTGTCACCTTCAGCCGATACGAAGGTCCAAGACAATCAAAAAATTGTCTGGAAACAAGCAAAACAGGTTCAAATTGTCCAAGACAACGAGAAAAAAACGATATGGACAACAGCAGGTACAGTCGCTGAGCTACTAAAAGAGCAACAAATTGTATTGAACGAACAGGATGAAATTACACCAAAACCGCAGGAAACAGTCAAAAGTAAGATGGATATTCGCATTAAATTTGCTCTTCATCTAACACTAGTTGACGGCGGGAAACAGCAACAAGTATGGTCCACTTCGGCTACGGTCGCTGACTTTTTAACACAACAGGGTATTAAACTTAATGAATTTGACCGAGTTGAACCGTCATTATCAGAGACATTGCAAAAGGATGGCGTTATTAACGTTATTCGCGTAGAAAAAGTCACCGATGTAGTGGAAGAACCAATTCAATTTGCCGTGATCACCAAGAAGGATGAGGGTTTAGAAAAGGGAAAACAAGTAACTGTTACAGAAGGTAAACAGGGAATTGTTTCGAAAGAATATGAAGTCATCTTGGAAAATGGTAAAGAAGTCTCAAGAAAAATAATTGGTGAGCAGAAACTTAGAGAAAAACTCGATAAAGTTGTGGCTGTCGGAACGAAGGAATTAGATATTCAAGTTTCCCGTGGAGCAGAAACTGGAACTGAGTTTTATGTCAATACTACTGCCTATACTGCCTATTGTAACGGCTGTTCAGGAAGAACGGCTACGGGATTTGATCTGCGTGCAAACCCAGGTGCAAAAATAATTGCAGTGGACCCGCGAGTTATTCCGCTCGGGACGAAGGTTTATGTGGAAGGCTATGGCTATGCTGTAGCTGCTGATACTGGCGGCGCTATAAAGGGACACAAGATTGATGTTTTTTTCCCAACAAAGGCGGAGGCTTTCCGCTGGGGAGTCAGAAAGGTAAAGATTAAGATATTACAATAAGCTTAACGCTGCAGAGGTTTAAATGAGCCTCTGCATTTTGCTTTTTCTCTAATATTCTTTATACTTGCATCGAATACATTAATCTAATTACTTAATAATATGAATGACTTTGTAAATATAGACGGTGGACATTACAAAAATGTTTCATTTTTTTTTCAAATTATTTTATTTTTATCATTCATGTCCGGAGGAAATAATGAAAATTAAGGAATTCATTGTGGTGGAAGGAAAAGATGATACTACCACGATTAAACGAGCAGTTGACGCAGATACAATAGAAACCAATGGATCAGCAATTAATGAGGAAACGATTGAAAAAATAAAAAGAGCACAAGCAACAAGAGGGGTTATCATTTTTACAGACCCGGATTTTCCAGGAGAAAAAATCAGGAAAACGATTGCGGAAAAAGTCCCTGGGGCAAAACATGCTTTCTTACCAAAAGAAGTCGCTGTTGCTAAAAATGGAAAAGGTCTTGGTGTGGAACATGCACCTCTAGAAGCAATAAGGAATGCATTAAGAGATGCACAAACTATGTCAGAGACGATTCAAGAGGAAATCACACAGGAAGATTTAATTATGGCTGGACTCGTTGGAGGACCAGGTTCAAAAGAACGCAGGATCATGTTGGGAAAACTTTTGAAAATTGGTTATACCAATGGGAAACAATTATATAAAAGGTTAATGATGTTCCAAATCAGCAAGCAGGAATTTGCAGAAGCTCTTGCAGTTGTCATACAGGAGGAAAAAAATGAATAAAGACATTGCTACCCCGATTCGTACACGTGCCATACTTGAAAAATACGGCTTTTCTTTTAAGAAAAGTCTAGGGCAAAACTTTTTAATAGACACAAATATCTTACATAGAATTGTTGACTTTGCTGAATTGGGGGACCAATCAGGGGCGATAGAAATTGGCCCTGGCATTGGAGCTCTGACTGAACAGCTTGCACGCCGCAGCAAAAAAGTAGTTGCATTTGAAATTGATCAAAGATTATTACCAATATTAGCGGACACTCTTTCACCATATGAAAATGTTAAAGTGATACATAATGATATTCTAGAGGCAGATGTTCAGGAAGTGATCGAGACAGAGTTTACAGAGGTTGATGACCTAATGGTTGTGGCGAATCTTCCTTATTACGTGACCACTCCAATTATTATGAAGCTGTTAGAGGAACAAATCCCAATCAGAGGTATCGTCTGTATGCTTCAAAAAGAGGTCGCAGACCGCATTTCAGCTCGTCCTGGAACAAAAGAATACGGTTCACTTTCCATCGCTGTACAGTACTATACAAAGGCAGAGACGGTTATGATTGTTCCAAAAACGGTCTTCGTTCCTCAGCCAAATGTAGATTCCGCTGTTATCCGCTTAACCAGAAGGGAAGAACCAGCGGTAAGCGTCAAGGATGAAAAGTTCTTTTTTCAAGTAACACGAGCAAGTTTTGCGCAAAGGCGTAAAACGTTACTAAATAATTTAACGAGCCAACTTCCAGATGGAAAACAAAAGAAGGAAGAAATCTTAAGTGCACTTAACGTTGCCGGCATTGAGCCGACAAGAAGAGGGGAAACTCTGTCCGTTCAGGAATTTGGCCGCCTGAGCGATGAGTTGCTTCACTATTTCCAATAGACCTTATTTAGGTCTATTTTTTTTGCAGTTTTGTATTTATGGGTGCTTAAGAAGAGAGTCTTGAGGACAAATTGAAAGAGCGGAAAGAAGGATTTGTCTTTAATCGGTGGTCTTGAGGACAAATTGAAAGAGCGTGTAGAAATATCAGTCCTTAACTGAAGGATCTTAATGACAAATCCCACAATCAGCCTGATTTAAAATAGCAGCAGAGCTATTTAACAAAAAGGATTATTTAACAATAGCCGTCCATTCACAAAATACTGTGTAGGTGCATAGCCTATCAAAGAAAAACTTTATTTGGAAGGCCTATACGCTGGTCTAATTGGAGTGACAGCAGTGAATATAAAGATGATGGATATTGTCGGCAGACGGTCCTATAACTGTGATATTCTATTCCGAGTTATTGATATTCAAACACTAAATGGCCAGAAATTTGCAGTTCTATATGGTGAGGATATTCGCTTGATGGCAGACGCACCTTACGATGATTTAGTGGTGATTAACCCAAATGTAAGGTCCAAAATAGTACAGGAATACAGAACACTTGAAGAGCAGTCCTTCCGTTTATTCGCACAGGACGTCGATTTACTAAAGCAAAGGCGGGATTATGAAGCGACCGGGGGCTATGTTCAGCCAGCCAATTATTTTCAAATGCCCGGAAGGGTGCTTCATTTGGATGGCGATTCTGATTACTTACAAAAGTGCATGACGTTATATGAAAAAATTGGTATTCCTGTATATGGCATCCATTGTAACGAAAAGGAAATGCCACATAAAATTGGCGGTTTAATCGATCAATACCGGCCTGATATTTTAGTCATTACGGGTCATGATGCCTATTCAAAGTCGAAGGGAAAGATAACAGATATCAACGCATACCGCCACTCGAAGCACTTTGTCCAAACCGTTAAGGAAGCACGCAGGAAAATACCCCATTTAGATCAACTTGTCATTTTTGCAGGTGCCTGTCAATCACACTTTGAATCCTTGATTCATGCAGGAGCGAACTTTGCTAGTTCACCATCAAGAATCAATATCCATGCTCTGGACCCTGTTTATATCGTTGCAAAAATCAGCTTCACGCCGTTTATGGAAAGTATCAATGTTTGGGATGTATTAAGAAACACACTTACTGGAGAAAAAGGTCTCGGAGGAATTGAAACGAAAGGGGTCTTACGAACAGGAATGCCTTATAATCCTGTCCAGGAAGAAGAATCATAAGCCTTTAGAAAAAAAATAAAGGCTTATTTTTTTATATGCACATAATTAGCTCTTGTTAAGGAAATCATAATGATTGTTGAAAAATGGGAAAAAAAGTAGAAGAAAAAATATTGACAATCTTTTTGTCGGACTGATATAATTTTATGTTTTTATTTGACAGGGACTATGTCAGTGTGATATACTTTACACAGTGAGGTGGACCGAATGCCAAAAACCTTAGCCGATATCAAAAAGGCTCTTGATTCAAATTTAGGGAAAAGATTGTTGCTGAAGGCAAACGGAGGACGTAGAAAGACAATCGAACGATCAGGCGTATTAGCCGAAACGTACCCTTCGGTTTTTGTAATCGAGTTAGATCAAGAAGAGAATTCATTTGAACGAGTTTCATACAGCTATGCAGATGTACTTACTGAAACGGTTCAAATAACCTTCTATGAAGATGCAGCAGGACACATAGCTTTAAGTTAGAATATAGGGCAATTTTTTAGGGCAGAAAATCATCCGATTTTCTGCCTTTTGCTTTTTAAATAAAATGGCTGTGACAAGTATATTTTGTTGTAATAACTGAGTTGATTTGTGCGAAGTGCCCTGGGGCGCAAATCAACGGGCCAATTTGGCACAGCCAAATAAAAAACTAATTGAAAAAATCACTTAATACCATACTAATACTGCTGTGAGTGTTACAAAAGGGGTTGTTTAGATGGCAAGAAGAAGAGGTGTCATGTCTAGTCAGTTTAAAGAAGAACTTGCAAAAGAGCTTGGTTTTTATGATGTCGTTCAAAAAGAGGGCTGGGGCGGCATCAGAGCGAAGGACGCGGGAAACATGGTAAAAAGAGCAATTGAACTGGCCTCAGAGCAGCTGATGAAAAACAATCGCAACCTCTAAAAGGCAGTTCATAGTTAGCATATTTTAAAGCAGCACTGCGCTTCTCAATGTTTAAACAAAACAAACACCACGGCAAAGCCAGAGGGTAGAATCCCCCTGGCTTTTAAATATTATTTATAGACTTTTTTCCTATCAGGAGTTTTGTGGTAAAATAGGAAAAAATATATGAACGATAGAAGTGTAGGTGTGCATAGTGAAGCTTTTAGTAAAAGCACCAGCCAAAATTAATCTTTCCTTAGATGTTTTATATAAGCGTCCTGATGGTTTTCACGAAGTTGAGATGATCATGACGACGATTGATTTGGCGGACCGTGTTGAACTAACATTATTAGAACAGGATAAAATACATATTCTCTCCCACAACCGTTATGTTCCTGATGACCAAAGGAATTTAGCCTTTCAAGCGGCACAATTGTTAAAGGACCGATACCAAGTGAAAAAAGGGGTCCAAATTACAATTGAAAAAACAATTCCTGTGGCGGCCGGACTAGCTGGGGGCAGCAGTGATGCTGCTGCAACCCTAAGAGGCCTTAATAAGTTATGGGAACTCGGTTTAACGTTGGATGAATTAGCTGTCCTTGGCTCGGAAATAGGCTCAGATGTATCATTTTGTGTATATGGCGGCACAGCATTAGCGAGGGGCAGAGGAGAGATGATAACTGACCTTCCTGCTCCGCCAACGTGCTGGGTTATTTTAGCAAAACCTTATATTGGGGTATCGACAGCTGAGGTCTATCGTCGGTTGGATTTAAATGGCATGCAGCACCCTCAAATTGGAGAGATGGTTAAGGCGATTCACAACAATGACTATCAAGGTGTATGTGAAAATGTCGGAAATGTCTTGGAAGATGTTACATTAAAACTTCATCCCGAGGTAGCGCAAATTAAGGAACAGATGAAGCGTTTTGGAGCGGATGCGGTATTGATGAGCGGAAGCGGACCGACAGTCTTTGGCATTGTCCAGCATGATTCAAGAATGCATCGCATCTATAATGGACTAAGAGGTTTTTGTGACCAAGTATTTGCTGTAAGGATGCTCGGTGAACGACATACTCTTGATTAAAAACGTACATTAGTGATATCCTATTATTAGAACATTCGTCTTTTTGGAGGATTGCTATGAAGTTTCGCCGCAGTGAACGATTGATCGATATGACAAGCTATTTACTTGACCATCCGCGTCAGCTGGTACCGCTTACCTTCTTTGCTGAACGTTATTCTTCTGCGAAATCTTCTATCAGTGAAGACTTAGCAATAGTGAAGGAGACATTCGAACAAAGAGGAATCGGAACGTTGCAAACTGTACCTGGTGCAGCGGGCGGGGTTAAATTTTTTGTAAGTGTAAGTGATGAAGAGGCCAGGCCGTTTGTAAATGAGTTATGTTCGTTAATTGCCCACCCTGATAGGCTTTTGCCAGGGGGATACTTGTATTTAACAGATATTTTGGGTGACCCTTCCGTGGTCCAAAAGGCCGGTAGGATTATTGCTTCCGCCTATGTAAATACTAAAATAGATGTGGTTATGACAGTGGCTACAAAGGGGATTCCCCTTGCTTATGCTGTAGCGAGTCAGTTGAACACACCTGTTGTGATTGTAAGAAGAGATAGTAAAGTAACAGAAGGTCCAACTGTCAGTATTAACTATGTTTCTGGATCTGCAAAAAGAATACAAACCATGGTACTTTCAAAAAGAAGTTTGGCTCAAGGCTCTAGGGTCTTAGTTGTCGATGACTTTATGAAAGCAGGCGGAACGGTAATGGGAATGATCAGCTTACTAGAAGAATTTAATGCACAGGTTGCTGGTATTGCCGTTTTGGTTGAAGCAGAAAAAATTGAAGAACGACTTGTAGATGAGTACAAATCACTAGTTAAACTGACTGATGTGGATGTAAAGGAAAAAAGGATACAAGTTACAGAAGGAAACTATTTTAAACGAAGAACGGAGGAATAAGTATGAAAGTAGTTCAAACCAACCAAGCACCTGCCGCTATTGGTCCCTATTCTCAAGGAATCATTGTAAATAATCTTTTTTATAGTTCTGGTCAAATTCCATTGACAGCAGAGGGAGTCATGACCGAGGGCGGTATTAAAGAACAAACTCATCAAGTTTTTAAAAATTTAGATGCCGTACTTACAGCCGCAGGAGCTTCGTTTGAGACAGTGATAAAGGCTACTGTGTTTATTAAAAGTATGGATGACTTTGCAGCCATTAATGAAGTGTATGGAGAATATTTCTCAACGAATAAACCAGCGCGTTCTTGTGTAGAGGTAGCAAGATTACCTAAAGATGCATTGGTAGAAATCGAAGTGATTGCGCTCGTGAAATAATCGAGCGTTTTTTATTTTAACTCTGTTATAACAGAATGTTGATTTCACTGTGTTTGAAAAATAAACGGAAAAAGTCCATCTAAATTGGGAAAAACTCATATTTCTTTAAAAATAAAGGGAGTCTTTCCGTTTATATTAACCAAATCCTTGGATTTTGTCTTATTTAGAGCAGTTAATCGGAATATCTCCACTTATATCCGCTTCTTAAGCTGCCTTTATATACATTAGCCGGAAATTCTCCGCCTATGAGTTTTCATTACTACACGAAAATCAACAATAATTAATAACAGGACTTTATTTTATGCTATAACCAATATATTAATCTTAAAAAATCTGACTTTTGGAAATGTTCATTATTTTTTCTAAAATATTTTTAAAATATTTACTAGATTAAGAAGGATTTACTAGAAACCATGTTGAATTAATAACACTAGCTTTTTAACATAAGAAAAGGGTGTGAGCACATGGAAGTAACAGACGTAAGATTACGCCGCGTTAACACGGATGGCCGAATGAGAGCGATTGCATCAATTACATTAGACAATGAATTCGTTGTTCATGACATCCGCGTTATCGATGGAAACAATGGTTTATTTGTGGCTATGCCAAGTAAACGCACTCCAGATGGAGAATTTCGTGATATTGCGCATCCAATCAACTCTGGAACGCGTGGAAAAATTCAAGAAGCTGTCTTGGCTGAGTACCATCGCTTAGGAGAACTAGAAGTAGAATTTGAAGAAGCCGGAGCTTCCTAGAAAGTAGTATTCAACTAGAGCCTACTACAACAAGTAGTGCTCTTTTTTTAATTCCCCGTTTTTCCCCTTTTATTCTTCCTTCCGCTAATTTTTTCAAAATAACAAATTCGGACACTTTTCTTACATTCCTTGAAATGGCTGGCTAATTACGTTAATATTTTTAATGGATAAGGCTGTTTTATTAAAGATGTTATTTTAATCTTAAAGCCGATTTAATACGGAATAAGATATTTTGAACTTTAGAAAGAAGTTTACAGGCTCTTTTCTCATAAACCATGAAAAAAGGTAAAATTGGAGGACTTGAACATGCATAATCGTTATGCTGTGATTTTGGCCGCAGGACAAGGAACCCGGATGAAGTCAAAGCTATATAAAGTATTACACCCTGTATGTGGAAAGCCGATGGTTCAACATGTTGTTGATCAAGTGAAGAAACTTAATATTAAAGAATTGGTTACCGTAATTGGTCATGGAGCGGAAATGGTAAAATCTCAATTAGGGGAAGAAAGCCATTATGCCCTGCAAGATCAGCAGCTTGGAACTGCGCACGCTGTTATGCAGGCGCAACTGAACTTAGAGGGGAAGGAAGGAGTTACCATTGTAGTTTGTGGTGACACACCTCTCATCAAAGCAGAAACGATGGAGTCTTTATTTAAACATCATGAGGAGTTATCTGCAAAAGCAACAATTCTTACAGCAAAAATTGATGACCCAACAGGATATGGGCGAATTATTCGAAATGAAAATGGTTTTGTTGAAAAAATTGTTGAACATAAAGATGCAACAGAGACAGAGCGGGAAATAAATGAAATTAATACTGGTACCTATTGTTTTGATAATGCTGCATTGTTTGAAGCATTGAAGAAGGTTTCAAACGATAATGTTCAAGGTGAATTTTATCTTCCAGACGTAGTTGAAATCCTAAAAAATCAGGGAGAAGTAGTTACTGCGTTCCAAACGACTGATCTTGAAGAAACATTAGGTGTTAATGATAGAGTTGCTTTGGCTGAAGCAGAAAGAATTATGCGCAGCCGTATAAATGAAAATCATATGCGTAATGGTGTTACGATTATTGACCCCGAGAATACATACATCGAATCGGATGTTGTTATTGGCCAGGATACAATTGTTCTTCCAGGTACAATCTTAAAAGGCAGAACGGTGATTGGTTCAGATTGTCAAATCGGACCGAATTCAGAAATTGATACATGCGAAGTAGGAGATGAAACGGTAATCCGTCAATCCGCTGCTTATAATAGTTCAATTGGATCTCTTGTTAATATCGGTCCATTTGCCCATATTAGACCGGATTCCAACATTCACGATGAAGTGAAAATTGGGAACTTTGTTGAGATCAAAAAGGCGGTTTTTGGTAAAGGAAGTAAAGCTTCACATCTTAGCTATATTGGTGACGCAGAGGTTGGCAGTGATGTAAATATTGGTTGTGGATCAATAACCGTTAATTATGATGGGAAAAATAAATTTCTAACAAGGATTGAGGATGGAGTCTTTATAGGCTGTAATTCAAATCTAGTTGCGCCAGTTACTGTTGGAAAAGGTGCGTATGTGGCTGCAGGTTCAACCATTACTAAAGATGTTCCTGGTAATGCATTATCCATTGCACGTGCACAGCAGGTAAATAAAGAAAACTATGTCGATAAGCTTAATAAGAAAAAATAAGCATTAATATGGAGGGCATTATGTCGAATCAATACTTAGATCCAAACTTAAAGGTATTCAGTCTAAATTCAAACCTGCCTTTAGCGAGAGAGATTGCCAAGGTTATTGGTGTTGAATTAGGAAAAAGCTCTGTCACAAGATTTAGTGATGGAGAAATTCAAATTAATATCGAAGAGAGTATCCGTGGCTGTGATGTATATGTCATTCAATCGACTAGCTCACCTGTTAATGAACACCTCATGGAATTGTTAATTATGATAGACGCCTTGAAAAGAGCATCTGCTAAGACGATCAATATTGTTATGCCATACTATGGCTATGCGCGTCAGGACCGTAAAGCACGTGCACGTGAGCCGATTACCGCTAAATTAGTGGCAAACCTTCTTGAAACTGCAGGGGCAACGCGTGTGATCTGTTTAGACTTACACGCACCACAGATTCAAGGCTTCTTTGAAATTCCAACCGATCACTTAATGGGCGTACCGATCTTAGCGGAATACTTCTTAAAAAGAGAATTCAACGGCGACATCGTTATCGTTTCTCCTGACCACGGCGGAGTAACGAGAGCCCGGAAATTAGCTGAACGATTAAAAGCACCGATTGCGATTATTGACAAACGTCGTCCACGGCCAAATGTTGCAGAGGTAATGAATATTGTTGGTAACATTGAGGGGAAAATTGCGATCTTAATTGATGATATTATTGATACAGCAGGGACAATCACGCTTGCAGCAAATGCGCTGGTAGAGAACGGTGCAAAAGAAGTATATGCTTGCTGTACACACCCTGTTTTATCTGGGCCGGCGATGGATAGAATTCAAAATTCAAAAATCAAAGAATTAGTTATTACAAATTCTATCGCTATGCCAGAAGAGAAAAAGACAGATAAAATTATTCAACTATCCGTAGCACCTTTAATGGGCGAAGCGATTATCCGTGTTCATGAAGAACAATCAGTAAGTACGTTATTTGATTAATCAACAGGACAAATTAACACAACAAATAAATTAAATGTTTAGACCTTCCTGTTTTGGGGAATTTTTATAGAGACAGTTCAGAACAAAACTAGGAAGGTGACTAAACTCATGAGTACGCTTTTACAAGCAAAGGAACGTAAGGAACTGCGCAGATCGGAGTTAAGAAGAATTCGAGAAACAGGGAATATTCCTGCTGTAATATATGGTCGGAAGCTTGAAAGTAAGCCTGTTTTTGTCAGCTCTGCGGATTTAACCAAAACAATTCGAGATGTGGGCAGAAATGGAGTCATTTCACTTGATTTAGACGGAAGTAAACATGATGTCGTGTTAACTGACTATCAAGAGGATTTTATTAAAAGGGAAATCATTCATCTCGATTTTCTAGCCGTTGATAAATCCTCTAAGATTAACGTAACGGTAAGACTCGTTCTAACTGGAGAGGCAGCAGGAGTAAAGGATGGCGGTGTTCTCCAGCAGTCTGTTCATGAATTATCGATTACCTCTACACCAACGGAAATTCCACAGCAAATTGAAGTGGATGTAACGAACCTGCAGGTGGGTGAAACATTAAAGGTCTCCGATATCCTTTATCAAGGATCTTTTACGATTAATCATGAAGAAGATGAAGTAGTTGCCAGCATTCTCCCTCCTCGTCAAGAAGAGGAAATCAACGCAGGTGAGCAGCAAGAAGGCGGTCACCCTGATAACGAAGAAGGCAGAGAAACGGATCCAGTAGGAGAATAGAAAAGCAGCAGAGCCTAGGGGCTGCTGGACAATAGTATTCAGACGTAACCTGAAAAGGGTTACGTCTTTTGTCGCATTTATCAATAAAAAGACGTATTATTAAATGGGAGAGATAATAATGCTCCGAAAATTATTAAACAGGTGGACTGGGCCGAAAGAGAGGGTAAGAATGAAATTAATTGTTGGTTTAGGAAACCCTGGGAAACAGTTTGAAAACACGAGACACAATATTGGTTTTGAAGTCATTGATGAACTGGCAAATCAATTAGATATTCCTTTAAATCAATCAAAGTTCAAAGGATTATTTGGAATTGGTTTTCATAAAGGTGAGAAAGTAGTTTTACTCAAGCCGCTGACGTATATGAATCTCTCTGGAGAATCCATTAGAGCCATTATGGACTATTACCAGATTGAATTAGAAGATTTTGTGGTCATTTACGATGATCTTGACTTGCCGGCAGGAAAAATCAGGCTTCGTCAAAAAGGAAGTGCTGGCGGGCATAACGGAATTAAATCAACAGTGGCACATCTTGGGACCCAAGAGTTTAACAGAATACGAATTGGGATTGATCGACCTAGAAATGGTATGAATGTCCCTGATTATGTGTTGGGGCGTTTCAACGAAGAAGAGTTTATATTAACTAAGGAAGCTGTAAAGAAGAGTGCTGAGGCCTGTAAGGTTTGGTTAGAAAAGCCTTTTTTACAGGTAATGAATGAATTTAATCAGTAATTGTTCATGGGATAACCTTTACTTACATAAAATAAAACAATTCTTTTTTTAATGAAAGAATCGAATGAATAACTTCTCTTTTCCCCGTAAATACTATTATTAATAGTAGTAGAATAGGGAGGTTACCTGAGTGGCCATTCATTACCATTGCCGTCATTGTGGCACGAACCTAGGCTCCATTGAACAGTCATCCATACACAGCGAAGCTCTCGGTCTTCATAAATTAACAGAGCAGGAAAGACAAGAGATGGTTGCTTATGACTTGTCTGGTAATATAAACATTACAGCCATATGTGAGGATTGTCAGGAGGCATTAGAAAGAAATCCAGATTATCACCAATATGATTTCCTCATTCATTAACAGCTTTGGAAGCACTCCAAAGCATTTTTCTATTTTTTAAAATGCTAATGCTAACGTTAACTACTAAACAAAGATTCAAAGGGAGGAGGAACTAGCTTTTGAAAGGTTTAAAATCAGTATTTATTGAGCAAGAAGATATTCACTCTATCATATCTGGAGTCCAAGTGGGCTTGAAGGAACAACTCATTGCTGGATTATCGGGTTCATCAAGAACAGTCTTAACTGCCGCTATTTACGAGCAGATGAAGAGACCCATTCTATTTATTACCCATAATCTCTTGCAAGCACAAAAACTCTATGATGATATTGTAAATCTATTAAGTGAGGATGAAGTTTTTCTTTTTCCAGCAAATGAATTAATAGCAGCTGAAATGAGTATTGCTAGCCCAGAGTTAAAGGCACAAAGGATTGAAGCCTTAAACCATTTTAGTAAGAAAAACAAAGGTATTATTATTGTTCCTATTGCTGGACTAAGAAAAGTCATTCCTCCAAAAAACATCTGGAAGAAGTACCAGTTGACCTATAAAGTCGGTGATGATCTCGATGTAACAGAGGTACTAACCACATTTGTTAAGATGGGTTATGCACGGGTAGATATGGTTTCGACCCCTGGTGAGTTTAGTATTAGGGGCGGGATTATTGATATTTATCCACTAACAGTGAGCAATCCGATAAGAATTGAGTTATTTGACACCGAGATTGATTCCATTCGCTATTTTTCCTTAGAAGACCAGCGTTCCATCGAAAAAACGGCTGAGGTTTTAATTGGACCTGCTACAGAGGTTCTTTTTGAGGCTGAGAATTATAGCCGGTTAATTGGTAATCTGGAAGATGGATTAGCAAAGAGCTTACGAAAATTAAAGGACGATAAAGCAAAAATTCAGCTCTCGCAGAATATTAGTTTTGAGCTCGAACAATTAAAAAATAATCATAAACCAGAACATGTATTTAAATATCTTTCACTAGCATACGATGGCGGTACTAGTTTACTAGACTATCTTCCTTCTAATGGGATGGTGTTTATTGATGAAATAAGCCGTGTCCAAGAAATGAATGAATCCTTAATAAAGGAAGAAGCAGAATGGTATACTGCCCTTCTTGGTGAAGGTCAAATTATTCATGATTTGGCTATTTCCCATGATTTATACGGGCTGCTTCATAAAAAAGAGTTTCCGATTCTTTATATGAGTTTGTTTCTTCGCCATGTTGCAAATACGAGCCCGCAAAATATTATTAATGTTTCGTGTAAGCAAATGCAGAATTTCCATGGACAAATGCACTTGCTGAAGGCAGAAGTCGACAGATGGAAAAAAGGAAATTATACGATTCTCTTTTTAGGGCCCGATGATGAAAGAGTAAAAAAATTAGAACGAGTTTTAGAGGATTATGAAATAGACGCCTCCATTGCCAAGAGCGGCCAACAGCTCTTGCCTGGAAAAGTGCAGATAATGAAAGGCAACCTGCAAACTGGATTCGAGCTATCGATTCAGAAATTAGCTGTGATCACAGAGGAAGAGCTGTTCACTAAACGTGTCAAAAAGTCTGCCAGCAGGCAAAAGCTCTCCAATGCAGAAAGGATTAAGAGTTATTCTGAACTTAAAGTCGGAGATTATGTTGTCCATGTTAATCATGGTATAGGAAAGTATCTGGGGATTGAAACCTTAATCATAAACGGTGTCCATAAAGATTATCTACATATCCGTTATCATGGATCAGATAAGCTTTATGTTCCAGTTGAACAAATTGATCTTGTTCAGAAATATGTAGCTTCAGAAGGAAAAGAGCCCAAAATATATAAACTTGGCGGAAGTGATTGGAAAAAGGTTAAAAAGAAAGTTCAATCCTCCGTTCAAGACATTGCCGATGATTTAATTAAGCTTTATGCAGAACGGGAAGCAGCTGTAGGTTATGCCTTTTCTCCGGATGGAGACATGCAGAGAGAATTTGAAACGGCTTTTGCATACCAGGAAACAGAGGACCAGCTCCGGTCGATTCATGAGATTAAAAAGGACATGGAAAGACCTAGACCAATGGATCGTTTGCTTTGTGGTGATGTGGGCTATGGAAAAACAGAGGTTGCAATTCGAGCTGCTTTCAAGGCCATTGCTGATGGTAAACAAGTAGCACTACTTGTACCAACAACAATTTTAGCGCAGCAGCATTTTGAAACGATGAGGGAAAGATTCCAAGATTACCCGATCAATATTGGTCTGCTAAGCCGTTTCCGGTCTAAAAAGCAACAAACAGAAACGATAAAGGGATTAAAAGCAGGTACAGTCGATGTTGTAATTGGAACCCATCGCATCCTCTCTAAGGATATCGTGTACAGAGATTTAGGCTTATTAATCATTGATGAAGAGCAAAGATTTGGCGTAACGCACAAAGAAAAGATAAAAAGGTTAAAAACAAATATCGATGTTTTGACATTAACGGCAACACCGATACCAAGAACGCTGCATATGTCGATGCTCGGGGTGCGTGATTTATCTGTTATCGAAACACCCCCAGAGAACCGTTTTCCTGTACAAACTTATGTGATGGAATACAATGGAGCGCTTGTCAGAGAAGCTATCGAGAGGGAACTTGCACGAGACGGACAAGTTTACTTTTTATATAACAGAGTAGAAGATATTGAACGTAAGGCTGAAGAAATATCAATGCTGGTTCCGGATGCCCGAGTTACCTTCGCACATGGACAAATGTCAGAAAATGAATTGGAATCGGTCATGCTCAGCTTTTTGTCTGGTGAGTTTGATGTACTTGTCAGCACGACTATCATTGAAACAGGGGTAGATATCCCAAATGTAAACACGTTGATTGTCTATGACGCCGATCGAATGGGACTTTCACAGCTTTATCAGCTGAGAGGCCGTGTCGGAAGATCTAATCGTGTTGCGTATGCTTATTTCACCCACCGAAAAGATAAGGTATTAACAGAAGTAGCGGAAAAACGTTTACAGGCGATTAAGGAATTTACAGAGCTTGGATCTGGTTTTAAAATTGCGATGCGTGACTTATCCATTAGAGGTGCGGGGAATTTACTAGGTGCACAGCAGCACGGATTTATTGATTCAGTAGGATTTGATCTGTACTCTCAAATGCTTAAAGAAGCGATTGAGGAAAGAAAAGGTGATTTGAAAGCTGAGCAAAAAGCGACAGTTGAAATTGATTTAGAAATCGATGCTTACATCCCTGATACTTACATTAAAGATGGTCATCAAAAAATTGAAATGTATAAGCGTTTTAGAGGTGTACAAACGCTAGAAGACATTGAAGAACTTCAAGCTGAAATGCTTGATCGTTTTGGTGAATACCCTGAAGAAGTCGACTATCTATTCCAGGTAGCCGAAATGAAGGTTTATGCGCTTCTAGCGGGTGTTGAAAGCATAAAACAGACCAAACACGAAGTAACCATTCTGGTCAATGACCGAGCAAGCAGCACCATCGATGGACAAAAGGTATTTGCAATCAGCAGTAAATATCCAAGAATGATTGGACTTGGAATGGAAGGCCAGAAACTTAAAATGACCCTTCAGATTAAAGGGACCGACACAGCATATTGGCTAAATATAACATTTGAGATGATAAAAGGGATTCAAGCTGCAAAAAAGGGTCAGGAAAACCCTGTTTAACTATGTAAATTGCCAGGATGAAATCATCCATTGGTAGGATAATTTTCCTATTTGTGAAAAAATATTACGAATGTGTATATAACTTTCCAGATGAAAGATACTAAGTTCAAAGTTGGTGATGATTCCATCTACAGGAAGGAATATCATAACCAAGTTAGTAAAATCATCAGATGAAAGTGAGGCAACATTGGATGAAAGCAACTGGAATAGTTCGTCGAATCGATGATTTGGGTCGTGTTGTCATTCCCAAAGAAATACGCAGAACGCTGCGTATCCGTGAGGGGGATCCGTTAGAAATCTTTGTGGATCGAGACGGAGAAGTTATCTTAAAGAAGTATTCACCAATCAGCGAGTTAAGCGATTTTGCCAAAGAGTATGCAGAAGCCCTGTTTGACAGCCTCGGGAACCCGGTATTAATTTGTGATAGGGACAGTTACATTGCATTAGCAGGTAGTTCTAAAAAAGATTATTTAAATAAAAATATAAGTGATTTAGTTGAAAAAACAATGGAAGACCGTAATTCGGTTCTTGTAACGCAGCAAGGTGATATTGCGTTAGCCGATGGCAATGATGAAGCCATTTCATCTTATACAATTGGGCCAATCATTGCAAACGGTGATCCAATTGGAGCAGTTATTATCTATTCAAAAGAAGGAACACTTGGTGAAGTAGAGAAAAAGGCTGTTGAAACCGCTGCAGGATTTTTAGCAAGACAAATGGAGTCCTAGAACTAATATTATACTCACAAATAAAAGAGGCAGCCTTCGCTGTCTTTTTTATTTGTATCGAATTCCAATTCTAGCCCCTGACAAGGCGCTTTTGCTTTATATTATGCTATAATACAGTCGAGTTTAGGTTAGTTAGGAGATAAAAGATGAAGCATGTAAACCAATCAAAGGCGCTTTTTAGGGGGGCTTTTATTTTAGCCATTGCAGCATTAGTAACAAAAATTTTAAGTGCTGTATATCGGATTCCATTTCAAAATATTGTTCATGATGTTGGCTTTTATATATATCAGCAGGTATACCCGTTTTATGGTCTAGCTATGGTGTTAGCGACAACAGGTTTTCCGGTGGTGATTTCGAAGTTATATGCTGAGCAAAAGGAAAAGGGTGACCATGAGAAAATAAGACGGCTTTTATTTGTTTCCTTTATCATTTTACAGCTATTTGGACTTATATGCTTTCTCATACTATATTTTGGTGCCAATCATATCGCCAGCTGGATGAACGATGAGAAATTAGCCATTTTACTAAAGGTTGTCTCCATTGTCTTTTTGTTATTTCCAATTACCTCTATTTTGCGAGGCTATTACCAAGGGAAGGGAGACATGGTGCCAACAGCACTATCACAGGTAGGTGAACAATTAATAAGAGTTTTCACCATTCTCTTTTCGGCATATGTTCTAACAAAGTTGGGGTACTCGTTGTATCTGATTGGCGGCGGTGCGATGTTTGGGTCTATTACCGGAAGTATGGTATCAGCGATCATTTTGTTTACATTCCTTTGGATTCGTAAAGAATGGGAAGTAATTGCTCCTCGAAAAGGTATGCTGTTGGGCTATTATCGAGAGGTTGGCATTATTTTAAAAACGCTGAGCTATCAAGGTCTTACCATCTGTATCAGTGGAATGTTGATGATTATGATACAAATGGCAGACGCATTAAACCTTTACTCTTTGCTTACAGAGAATGGATATGGGAAGGAAACAGCCAAGGGTTTAAAGGGAATATTTGACCGTGGGCAGCCATTAATTCAATTAGGGACAATTGTAGCAGCATCTATGTCCTTATCACTTGTACCGTTAATAACTAGTGCAAGGATAAAAAAGGACATTACTTTCTTACAGGATAAGATTCAGCTGGCTATTCGAATTGCTGTCGTGATTGGTATCGGGGCTTCAGTGGGTCTTTGGGCAATTATTGAACCAGCCAACATTATGTTATTTGAAAATAACTCAGGTTCATCGGTATTAGGAATACTTAGTTTTGTTATTCTCCTTAGTTCCATCATTACGACGATTATTGCCATTATGCAAGGTCTAGGATCGTTGCTATTTCCTGCAGTTACAGTTCTAGTTACTCTTCCGTTAAAATACGTTTTAAATCATTTATTCGTCCCCGCGTTTGGGACAATGGGGGCCGCTTATGCAACGATTATAACGTTAGTAGTTGCATTCTGTCTTCTTTACGTAAAATTTAAAAAAATGCAGCCGATTACGCTGCTATCGTTTCACTTCCTTCGAACCCTTTTAACAGCAGCTTTCATGATGGTGCTGCTTTTAAAAGGCTTTCTAGCCTTAACCAATATGATTACGATACCGGTTGGAACAGAGAGGATAATTGCAGCTATCCAGGCGCTAGGAGGTGCCTTTTCAGGAGGATTCCTTTTCTTGTTTTTAATCATTAGAGGAGGCGTCTTTTTGGAAAAAGAATTATCATTATTTCCTTTCGGCAGCAAATTAAGCCTTTTATTACCTAAGAAGAATAGGAGTTAGAAATACATGGGCAAAACAATTGAAATTCTCGGTTTAGGAGCAGGAGATCTTGAACAAATCCCCTTTGGCGTATACAAAAAGTTAATGAAGGCAAATCATGTTTATTTAAGAACAAAGGAACATCCTGTTATTCCAGAACTAGTTAAAGAAGGACTAGGCTTTACATCATTTGATTCCATTTATGAAAAGCATGACCAGTTTGAAGAGGTATATCAAGAGATTGTCCAGAACCTACTGGAAAAGGCAAAAACAGAGCAAGTGATTTATGCAGTACCAGGTCATCCTCTTGTCGCAGAAAAAACTGTCCTATTGCTTCTGGAGGATGGTCCAAAAGAGGATGTAGACATCATCATTGGCGGAGGTCAAAGCTTTATCGATGCCATTTTTCAATCACTAAAAATTGATCCTATAGATGGTTTTCAGCTTTTAGATGGAACCTTGCTTAAATCCAGTCAACTGCAACTGGATCAGCACATTTTTATAAGTCAGGTTTATGATCAGTTTGTCGCTTCAAATACGAAACTAACCCTAATGGAGAGACTTCCTGATGATTATGAGGTTGTTATTGTTCGTGCGGCGGGAAGCAGGAATGAACACATTGAGCGTGTTCCTTTGTATGAGTTAGACCGTAAAGTGACCCTTGATAATCTTACTTCTGTTTATGTACCTCCTGTAGAAGATGAACAAATTATGCTAAAAAATTTTTCCAAGCTGCGGGAGATTATTGCAGTATTAAGGGGCCCGAATGGGTGTCCATGGGATAAGGAGCAAACACACGAGTCACTAAAAAAGTATTTAATTGAAGAAACCTTTGAAGTAATTGAAGCCATTGATAGCGGTGATATTGATCATGTAATCGAAGAACTTGGCGATGTCTTGCTGCAGGTTATGCTTCATGCCCAAATTGGTGAAGATGATGGCTATTTTGCAATAGAAGATGTCATAGAGGTACTGTCAGAGAAAATGATTCGCAGGCATCCACATGTTTTTGGAGATGTTCAAGCAGAGGATTCTAAGGAAGTACTTCGAAACTGGCAGGAAATAAAGAAGCAGGAAAAGGGAGAAAATGAATCCTCCCTCCTTGAGGGGATATCGAAATCCATGCCGAATATAATGAGAGCTTACGAAATCCAGAAGAAAGCGGCAAAGGTTGGCTTTGATTGGCAGGAAATAACACCGGCTTTGGAGAAGGTAAAAGAAGAACTTGAGGAATTTGAGAATGAAATACACAAAAAAAATCTTATTCATGCTAAAAGGGAATTTGGGGATATCCTATTTGCTTTTGTCAATGTCGCAAGGTTTTTAGATATACATCCAGAAGAGGCATTATTTGAAACCAATCAAAAGTTTATTCGAAGATTTCAATTTATAGAAGATAGTGTAAAGAAAAGCGGAAAGTCGATTGAGGAACATTCCCTTGAGGAACTTGATCGTTTTTGGGATGAAGCAAAATCAAAAGGACTATAGAACGGGGGATCATAAATGAGATTGGATAAGTATTTAAAGGTATCAAGACTAATAAAAAGAAGAACTCTTGCAAAAGAGGTATCTGACCAAGGGAGAATTCTTATAAACGGTAAAGAAGGAAAAGCAAGTTCAACAGTAAAAGTCGGTGACGAACTCACAATCCGCCTTGGGCAAAGACTAGTTACGGCAAGAATTGACCAAATTCAAGATACCACTCGCAAGGAAGCCGCAGCTGAAATGTACACGATTATTAAAGATGAAAGAATTGGCGAATCACAGCTCTAACCGACGCTTAAAAAAGGCTTGTTCTAATTCATTTGTCCCTTACATAAAATTGTAATAAATGGTTGTACAAATGATTGTGAGGGATGAATGATGAGCCAATATTATGAAACAAACCCTGCCAAAAGCACTGTTCCAGAGCATGATGTCATCATGAGAGGACGAAAACTTCTCGATATAACAGGTGTTAAACAAGTAGAAAGCTTTGATAATGAAGAGTTTTTATTAGAAACTTCTATGGGGTTTTTAGCGATTAAGGGGCAAAACCTGCAAATGAAAAACCTCGATGTAGAGAAGGGTATTGTCTCCATTAAGGGAAAGATATTTGACTTAGTTTACTTAGATGAACAGCATGGGGAGAAAGCTAAAGGGTTCTTTAGTAAGTTATTCCGATGACACTCTCTACTCAATTCCTTACCATGCTTTCAATGATTGGGATGGGTTCGCTTTTTGGTGTTATGTTTGATACCTATCAGCGTTTCTTAGATCGGCCTAACCGAAAGTCGTGGATTGTTTTTATTAATGACTTGTTGTTTTGGGTCATACAGGCACTAATTATCTTTTATATTCTTTTCCTAGTTAACAATGGGGAATTGCGTTTTTATATTTTTGTTGCTCTTCTTTGTGGATTTGCTGCATATCAAAGTTTATTTAAGGGAATATACCTAAAGTTACTTGAAATGATGATAAAGAGTGTAATAGCTCTTTACCAGTTTATCAGAAGGACATTCCAACTGCTTATCTATAAACCTGTCGTAGGCATCATTCAACTGCTTATTTCTATTGTGATACTTGTTGGCAGGGGGATCTTTTCCCTTGTCAAATTTATTTTAAGGGTTTTATTATTTATTCTTAAGGTACTATGGGTGCCGATTGCGAAGATTATCCTAATACTTTGGAAACTTTTGCCGAAAAGTATTAAAAAATACGTCGAGAAGTTATATAATAAAACGGCAGGAATTTTTATGGAAATCAAGAACTATTTAGTAAAGTGGAGTAAAAAGTGGAAAAGACCAAAAGAGTAAGGAGGGATGGGAAGTGAGTTCAGTACAAGAAAAGAATATAGCCAAAATCCAATCAACTTATGTCCACCAGCAAGAAGTAGCAGAAATTGCTTCAGCTAGGAAAAGGAAATTATTATATAGAAGACTTTCCTTGTTTTTAGTATTTGCTGCTGTCTTGTCATATTTAATGATTACTAGCTTTATTTCCCAATCCTCGGCTTTAGATAAAAAAGTAGCACAAAAGAGACAACTAGAACAAGAGTTGACGCAATTAAAAAAACAACAGGAAATCTTAAAAGAAGATATCATTAAGTTAAATGATGATGATTACCTTGCTAAGCTTGCTAGAAAGGAATACTTCTTCTCAGAAAATGGTGAAATTATCTTCAATATTCCGGAAGAAAATGAAGGCAAAAAGAACCAATAACTAGTCTTATTGACACTTATTTTTCCCATTCTGTATAATATAAAGTAAGATGATTTTTTAATTTTTTAAGGAGGAAAATTCTTTTTATGTCAATCGAAGTAGGCAGCAAGTTACAAGGAAAGGTAACAGGGATTACAAATTTCGGAGCTTTTGTGGAGCTGCCTGGTGGCTCAACTGGACTCGTACACATCAGTGAAGTTGCTGACAATTATGTGAAAGATATCAATGACCATCTTAAAGTTGGTGACCAAGTAGAGGTTAAAGTCATCAATGTAGAGAAAGACGGGAAAATTGGGCTATCCATAAAAAAGGCAAAAGATAGACCAGAAGCGCCACAAAAATCCCATTCACATTCGAACTCACATTCACAACGTCCACGTCAGGGCAGACAAAATGATCGGAATGCTCCTAAAGCAGAGACATTTGAGTCCAAAATGGCGAAGTTTTTAAAAGATAGTGAGGATCGTTTAACTTCTTTAAAACGTCACACAGAATCTAAGCGTGGCGGAAGAGGAGCTAGAAGGGGTTAACTTGTTGCTTATTTATAAAAACATATTCTGCTAATTAAGACAGGTCAGCGACTTGTCTTTTTGTTTTGTTTTCTAATAAAAAAAAGCGTCGAGATAGTCGACGCTTTTTTAATTGATTTAGCGGAAGAGTTCAACAAAACACTTTCGCTTTTCGTATAGCGGCGGAGGGGATCGAACCCCCGACCTTACGGGTATGAACCGTACGCTCTAGCCAGCTGAGCTACACCGCCAAGTATTTGTGACACAAAGAATATAATACAGATGAAAACAATTTGTGTCAATTAGTTTTTTAAAATTTACTAATCATTCCGTATTCCGACATCCTTTCGATTTGTCAACATTATTTGAATAATTATAGTGGAAACCGTCGAACGAAACTTTGCATACGTTCACTAATTTGACAAAATTTTAAAACTATTAATTTTATAATAGTCTTTAACAAGAATTAGTAGAGGAGTGTGACTTATGGAAAAGCTAGAACGGAGTTTACTAGAACCGGTCGGAGAGGTTAACTTTCGATCCTCTAAATGGTCTTGGGACAGCGTTATGAAAAAATTCCAGATAAAAGTTGAATCCTTCTTCCTTATTAAGGGTTACTTACTACTTATAGTGGGTTTCTTATTAGGGAGAGCTTTAATATTATCCACGCTTGCTCCCTTTAGTCTGCCTTTTTTCGCTGCAGTCTTCTTAATAAAAAGAGATCGGTCTCCACTGGCATTAGTAGGTTTGGTTGCGGGCGCAGCAACCGTTTCTTTAAAAAATGCAGCATTTACCTTTTTAGTATCTATCCTTTTTCTAGTCATATATCGGATTAGTGAGAGATGGATTAAAAATGAAATGAGAATGATTCCATTTTTTGTTGCTATCATTCTAGGGTTAGGGAAATTAGCCGAGGCCTTTATTATTGCTAGGCAGCTGACACTTTATGACGCAATGATGGTTGGTGTTCAGGCAAGTCTTTCGTTTATTCTGACGCTGATCTTCTTACAGAGCATCCCTTTATTAATCCTGAACAAGCGCAGACAATTGTTAAAAACAGAGGAAATTGTTTGCCTAATTATCATGCTTGCTTCCATCATGACCGGAACGATTGGCTGGAAAATTTACGATTTATCGCTTGAACATATTATGTCTCGCTATCTTGTTTTAGTATTTTCATTTATTGCGGGAGCCACAGTAGGATCGACAGTAGGTGTCGTAACCGGGTTAATTTTTAGCCTTGCAAGTGTTTCTAGCTTTTATCATATGAGCCTGCTTGCGTTTTCGGGTGTACTAGGCGGTTTATTAAAAGAAGGGAAGAAAATAGGCGTTGCAATCGGGTTGTTTATTGCAACATTGTTAATTGGAATGTATGGTCAGGAGGGTGGTGCCGGCTCTTTAACTACTACACTATTGGAGTCTGCCGCAGCAATTGTCCTTTTCCTATTAACACCGCAGCTATTTACTTCAAAATTAGCCAAGTATATTCCTGGTACACCAGAATATACAACGGAACAACAAAAATACATGAGAAAAATGCGAGATGTAACGGCACAAAGAGTAGCCCAATTCTCTAGTGTTTTTCATGCACTTTCAAATAGTTTTTCGCAATTGGAAACAAAGCCTGATGATAGAGAAGAAGAACGTGAAATGGATTATTTTATGAGCCATGTAACAGAAAAAACCTGTAATACTTGCTTTAAAAAGGAGCAGTGTTGGGCGAAGAATTTTCATACCACCTATGGATATCTTGAAGAAATTATTCATGAGATGGATCAAAATGATGGAGTAGTTTCGCCTAAATTATCCCGTGAATGGGATAAGCACTGTACCCGCTCAAAAAGAGTGTATGAGGCGGTGGGCCAGGAGTTGACCTTTTATCAAGCTAACCAAAAATTAAAGAAACAGGTACAGGAAAGCAGGAAACTTGTAGCCGATCAGCTTCTTGGTGTTTCAGAGGTAATGGATAACTTTGCAAAAGAGATTCAGCGTGAAAGAGAGAATCATCATAAGCAGGAAGATCAAATTTTGGAGTCTATTCAAGCATTTGGTGTTCAGGTTGAGCATGTAGAGATTTATAGTCTTGAGTCAGGAAATGTAGATATTGAAATGTCCGTTCCATTTTGTAATGGACACGGTGAGTGCGAAAAGTTAATTGCACCCATGCTATCCGATATCCTCGGAGAACAAATTATCGTAACCTCTGAGGAATGTGCTGCCTATCCTAACGGTTTCTGCCATGTAGTGTTCCAATCTTCAAAAGCCTATACCGTTGAAACAGGAATGGCCCATGCTGCAATGGATGGCGGTTTTGTTTCGGGTGACAGCTATTCAACCATGGAACTAGGATTGGGGAAATTCGCCATTGCCATCAGTGATGGAATGGGGAACGGAGAAAGGGCCCATTATGAGAGCAAAGAGACACTACAGCTTTTACAAAAAATACTACAATCAGGTATCGATGAAAAAGTCGCCATAAAGTCAGTCAATTCCATTCTATCGCTTCGAACGACAGATGAGATTTTTGCAACATTAGATCTAGCTATGATTGACCTTCAAAACGCTTCAGCGAAATTCTTAAAGATAGGTTCAACCCCAAGTTTTATAAAAAGGGGAAATAAAGTAATCAAAATTCAAGCCAGTAATTTGCCGATAGGAATTTTAGAAGAATTTGAAGTAGATGTGGTGAGTGAGCAATTAAAAGCAGGAGATTTACTCATTATGATGAGTGATGGAATCTTTGAGGGTCCTAAGCATGTGGAAAATTATGATTTATGGATGAAACGAAAAATCCAAGAATTACAAACGGAGGATCCTCAGGAAATATCTGATTTAATATTGGAAGAGGTGATTCGTTCACGGGATAACTTGATTGGTGATGATATGACCATTGCGGTTGCAAAGATTAAGCACAATACACCTAAATGGGCGAGTATCCCTGTTACAAAGATGAAGAAACGAGCGTAATCAACTATTTTATCCGGTTAATCATATAAATATGTATAAATCCCCTCCGCAGTGTCGAAAATGGGAGTAACTCGAATAGTGGAGGGAGAATGAGTATGTATACTGGGAAAATTCGTCAGATCTTATTAATAACAGACGGCTGTTCAAATCAAGGTGAAGATCCTATTGCCATGGCTGCACTTGCAAAAGAACAAGGTATCTCTGTAAATGTCATCGGTGTAATGGAGCAAGATGTAATTGATGAAAAGGGAATGACGGAAATAGAGGGAATAGCGATGTCCGGAGGCGGAGTCAGCCAAATTGTTTATGCTCAAGCGCTCTCTCAAACTGTTCAAATGGTTACAAGGAAAGCAATGACACAGACAATCCAAGGTGTAGTAAATAGGGAGCTTCAGCAAATTCTTGGTCGTTCACAGACAATCGAAGACCTTCCTCCTGAGAAACGAGGGGAAGTAATGGAAGTAGTCGATGAACTTGGAGAAACTGTCGAATTAGAGGTGTTGATTCTTGTCGATACAAGTGCAAGTATGAAACACAAGCTTCCAACCGTTAAAGAAGCCCTGCTTGACCTTTCCCTTAGCTTAAATGCACGTACAGGTGATAATCAGTTTGCTGTTTTTGTATTTCCCGGGAAAAAGAATGATGTCGAAAAAATTCTAGATTGGACGCCAAAACTACAATCTTTGACAAGTATCTTCTCACAACTTACAACTGGGGGAATTACTCCGACGGGTCCCGCAATTCGTACGGCACTATCTTCATTTAATTCAAAACGTTCATTAAGGAGTCTCATGACCGGTGATGATGAATCATTCCTTGAAGAGTCGATGTAAAGTAGCTCCAGGCACTGTAATCACAGGGAAATGGCACTCGAATAAATATACAGTTATAAAGGAACTAGGATATGGAGCAAACGGCATTGTCTACCTTGCAAAGTTTAAAAATTCGCAAGTAGCCTTAAAGATGAGCGATAACGGTATGTCCATTACCTCAGAGGTTAATGTATTAAGGTCGTTTGCAAAGGTCCAAGGGTCTACCCTCGGACCTTCTTTGCTTGATGTGGATGACTGGAAAAGTAGCAGAGGGCAGATTTCATTTTATACGATGGAATATATTCAAGGCCCCGATTTAATGACTTTTATTCAGAATAAGGGAAGGTCGTGGACCACTGTCCTTTTTCTTCAATTATTAAATGATTTAAATAAGCTTCATGAGAACGGCTGGGTATTTGGTGATTTAAAGCCAGAAAACCTAATCGTTACCGGCCCAACACCAAAAATTAGGTGTATAGATGTTGGCGGAACAACGATTCAAGGGAGAGCGATTAAAGAATTTACTGAGTTCTATGATCGGGGATACTGGGGGTTAGGAACAAGAAAGGCAGACCCTGCTTACGATTTATTTGCTGTAGCAATGATTATGATTAATACTGCATATCCAAAACGCTTTAACAAAACAACTGGCGGGATTTCGCAGCTCAGAGAAGCCATTAGAAGACAAAAGGATTTACAAACATTGGAAAAGGTTATCCTAAAAGCCCTCCAAGGACATTACACCAATGCACTTCAAATGAGAACAGAACTAATGTCATTGGCCATGAGCAGCCAAAAACCCAGCTCTGTCAATCAATCAATGGCATCGAATTCCACTAGCACCATTCAACCACAAAAGGTCAATCAGACAGGAAGTCAGCCCAAAACCCGGCAGAATTACAGGAAGAAAAAGAAAAAAAGCCGCTGGGCAGAAACAGTCATCATCACAATGTCTCTTACACTTTTATACTTTTTGTATATTTTTCAAAAACTTCTTTGATTTTTGAAACTAATTGTTATTCATACCGTATTAAAGGGAAGGAAAAAAAGACCTAATCCATTAGGTCTTTGTTTTTGATACTTTTGTCATAAAAGTGGTAAGCTAGGTTTATTCAAATAAATTAATAAAGAAACTTTTTATAAGGAAGAATGTAGAATGTTAGAAGCAAAGGTAGCAGCATTGCTTAACCGACAATCATTTCAACTTGAAAATAAGAAAATGGTGGTTGGTGTTTCGGGGGGGCCAGATTCACTTGCCTTGCTTCACTATTTGTGGACACAGCAGGAAAGAAAAAACCTTTCGATTGTTGCAGCACATGTGGATCATATGTTTCGTGGACAAGAGTCGTTAGAAGATGCTCTATTCGTGAAAGATTATTGTGAGCAAAAGTGCATCCCTTTTGAAATGGCACGAATTAATGTCCCTGAAATTATTAAGGAAACAAAGAAAAATCCGCAGGTGGCATCTAGACAGGCAAGATATGAGTTTTTTGAGAAAATCATGGATAAATATGGTTGTAACTATCTAGCCCTTGGTCACCATGGAGATGATCAGGTGGAGACTATATTAATGCGCCTGACGAGAGGAAGTTCTGGCTCCGCAAGAGCCGGTATTCCGTTTATGAGACCACTTAAAAATGGATACATTTTTCGTCCTTTCTTATCCTTAACGAAGGCAGAGCTTGCGGAATACTGTCAGAAGCAAAATTTGGTCCCAAGAATAGATCCTAGTAATAAAAAAAGTATTTATAGCAGGAATCGCTTCCGAAACGAAGTTTTACCCTTTTTAAAAGAGGAAAATCAGCATGTGCATGAACATTTTCAACGGTTTAGTGAAGAACTGCAGGAGGATGAAATACTTCTTCAGGAATTAACTGTCCAAAGAATGAATAAAGTAATGAAAAAGAGAGAAAAGAATAAAATTACCATTGACATAATTCCCTTTTTGGAAATGCCAATTTCTTTACAAAGAAGAGGTATTCAACTAATATTAAACTATCTTTACAAAGTAATACCAGTGTCACTTTCTGCTTTACATATTGAGCATGTTCTATCTTTAATTCGACATCATCATCCTTCTAAAACACTTGATTTTCCCAACGGTTTAAAGGTCATTCGATCGTATTCACTACTCTCTTTCCAATTTGAAGTAAGTGAATCTGGCGCGTATTCTTTCAAAGTGACGGAACCAGGCGAGCTTGAATTACCTAATGGGGCAAGTATAAAAATGGATGTTATTGATGATAAGAAAAACATTGAAACAAAAGGAAATTATGCATTATTTCCTGCTGACCAGATTAAACTGCCCATTGAGATTCGAACAAGAAAAATGGGGGATCGCATGAACCTGAAAGGAATGTCAGGAACAAAAAAGCTAAAAGATATTTTTATCGATAGCAAAATTCCAATCCAGGATCGTGATGCATGGCCTGTAATTACTGACAAAAATGGGTGTATTCTTTGGCTTCCTGGAATAAAAAAGTCAGCTTTTGAAGGCATTAATCATTCAACAAGTCAGTATATACTACTCACATATCATAAGTAATGATTCTTCTAGGAGGCACAGTTATTATGAAACAGGATATTGAAAAGGTATTATTTTCTGAAGAAGAAATTCAGGGGAAAATCAAAGAATTAGGTGCTCAATTAACTGAAGAGTATCAGGATCGCTTTCCACTTGCAATTGGTGTCTTAAAGGGTGCAATGCCATTTATGGCTGATTTACTTAAAAGAATGGATTGCTATTTGGAAATGGATTTCATGGATGTATCGAGCTATGGGTCTGCTATGGTTTCTTCAGGAGAAGTAAAAATCCTAAAGGATTTAGATACTTCAGTTGAAGGAAGAGATATCCTGATTATTGAGGATATTATCGATAGCGGTTTGACCTTAAGCTATCTAGTTGATTTATTCCGTTACCGAAAGGCAAAGTCAATCAAAATTGTTACCTTACTTGACAAACCAACAGGAAGGAAGAGTGCAATAAAGGCAGATTATGTAGGTTTTATTGTCCCAGATGAATTTGTGGTTGGGTATGGATTAGATTATATCGAAAAATACCGAAATCTTCCATATATTGGTGTTTTAAAGCCGGAAGTATATAGCAATAATCTTTAAGTGAAAACTAAAAAGGCTATTGCAAATGTAAATTGACAACATTGGTTTAACCCAGTTAAAAACAGTAATTTAAGAATTGGAATGATTTTTTATGATACTATCTAAAAAAGTTTTTATCGCGGGAGGAGGTAAGAGATGAATCGGATTTTCCGTAATACCATCTTTTATTTATTGATATTTTTAGTCATTATTGGCGTGGTAAGCTTCTTTAATGGCAGCAACGAACCTACGGATAACATTTCCTATAATGAGTTTGTTGACCATTTAGAAGCGAATGAAGTGGATTCATTTTCTATGCAGCCTGAACGTGGTGTCTTTGAAGTTCGGGGGCAGTTTGAAAAAGGGGTAAAAGACGGTAAGAACTTTTTAACATACGTTCCTAATAGTGAAAAAATCTTAGAGCGTATTGATGCTGCAGGTTCTAAGGTAGAAGTAATGCCTGCTAAGGAAACAAGCGGATGGGTAACATTCTTTACTTCCATCATTCCATTTGTCATCATCTTTATCCTATTCTTCTTCTTATTAAACCAAGCTCAAGGCGGCGGCAGCCGTGTAATGAACTTTGGTAAGAGTAAAGCAAAACTTTATAACGATGACAAGAAGAAGGCTCGATTTAAGGATGTAGCAGGTGCAGATGAAGAGAAACAAGAATTAGTTGAAGTGGTTGAATTCCTAAAAGACCCAAGAAAGTTTGCTGAACTTGGTGCACGTATTCCAAAAGGGGTCCTGCTTGTAGGTCCTCCAGGAACAGGTAAAACATTACTTGCACGTGCAGTAGCAGGTGAAGCAGGTGTTCCTTTCTTCTCTATTAGTGGATCTGACTTCGTTGAAATGTTTGTCGGGGTCGGTGCATCCCGTGTTCGTGATTTATTTGAAAATGCAAAGAAAAATGCTCCTTGTATCATTTTTATCGATGAAATTGATGCAGTTGGTCGTCAACGTGGTGCAGGTTTAGGCGGCGGGCACGATGAACGTGAGCAAACATTGAATCAATTGCTAGTTGAAATGGATGGATTCGGCGCTAATGAAGGAATTATCATTATTGCTGCAACAAACCGTCCTGATATATTAGACCCTGCATTATTACGTCCTGGACGTTTTGACCGTCAAATTACGGTAGACCGCCCAGATGTAAATGGTCGTGAAGCAGTTCTAAAAGTACATGCAAAGAACAAACCTTTAGATGAATCTGTTAACTTAAAAAATATTGCCATGAGAACACCTGGTTTTTCTGGTGCAGACTTAGAAAACTTATTGAATGAAGCGGCCTTAGTGGCAGCGCGTCAGAATAAGAAAAAGGTCGACATGGAAGATATTGATGAAGCAACAGACAGGGTTATTGCAGGGCCAGCGAAGAAGACACGTGTTATTTCTGCTAAAGAACGCCGCATTGTTGCTTTCCATGAAGGTGGGCATACAGTAATCGGATTAATCTTAAATGAAGCAGATATGGTTCATAAGGTTACGATTGTTCCTCGTGGTCAAGCGGGCGGCTACGCAGTTATGCTTCCAAGGGAAGACCGTTACTTTATGACGAAACCTGAATTACTGGATAAAATTGTTGGTTTATTGGGCGGACGTGTTGCCGAAGAGATTGTTTTCGGTGAAGTAAGTACAGGTGCTCATAACGACTTCCAACGTGCAACAGGGATTGCCCGCAGAATGGTCACTGAGTTTGGTATGAGTGATAAACTTGGAGTTGGTCAATTTGGTCAGGCTTCAGGCGGTCAGGTATTCTTAGGCCGTGACATTCACAATGAACAAAACTATTCAGATGCGATTGCCTTTGAAATTGACCTTGAAATTCAACGCATACTTAAAGAATGTTATGAAAGAGCTAAAACCATTCTCACTGAGAATCGTGATAAACTTGACCTGATTGCGAAGACACTTCTTGAAGTTGAAACGCTAAATGCAGAACAAATTGAATACTTAATTCAAAATGGGCGTATGCCGGAATCTGCTGCAGAGCTCGAAGGGTTTAAACCAGTGGAAACAAAGAAAATTGATGATGTAAAAGTAAATATCAGCACGAAGAAGGATGAAGAACCACCTAGTCAGCCTTCTGAAACTGAGGATAAGTAGATATCTTAAAAAGAGTGCTATATAAAAGCACTCTTTTTTTCACGATAAAAAATAATTATGATATGATGTTTGCAGTGTACCATTAGAAAAATCAGAAAAGTGAGTGATTCTTTTGATTTTCGTATTTGATGTAGGGAATACCAATACGGTTTTAGGTGTATATAAAGGAGAAGAACTTAAATATCACTGGCGTGTCGAAACGAACAGGAACCGAACAGAAGATGAATTTGGAATGGTTATTAAAAACCTTTTTGATGCTTCAGGCCTCTCGTTTTCGCAAATTGATGGGATTATCATTTCATCCGTTGTACCACCAATCATGTTTGCTTTAGAAAGAATGTGTAAAAAATACTTCCACCTTACCCCGTTGGTAGTGGGGCCAGGAATAAAAACTGGGCTAAATATTAAGTATGAAAACCCTAGAGAAGTAGGCGCTGATCGAATCGTGAATGCAGTGGCAGCCATACATGAATATGGAAGCCCTTTGATTATTGTCGATTTTGGGACCGCAACCACATATTGCTATATCAATGAACAGCGGCAATATATGGGAGGTGCTATTGCACCAGGGATTGGTATTTCGACAGAGGCTTTATATTCAAAGGCTGCAAAGCTGCCAAGGATAGAAATAGCTCGTCCAGAAGGTGTAATTGGTAAAAATACAGTTGCAGCCATGCAGGCAGGAATTGTCTACGGGTATGTAGGGCAGGTCGAAGGAATCGTAAAAAGAATGATGGACCAAAGTGAACAAAAACCAACAGTCATCGCGACGGGCGGTTTATCCTCTTTAATCGCCCAAGAATCAAAAATCATTGATATTGTCGATCCATTTTTAACTTTAAAAGGATTACAGCTAATCTATAAAAGGAATATGGATACTATAAGAAATAGCAACTAGAAAGGAGCTACATAATGAGTGATTATTTAGTAAAAGCATTGGCTTATGATGGCCAAATTAGAGCATATGCTGTCCGTTCTACGGAAATTGTTTCAGAAGCACAGCGCCGGCACCAAACATGGCGCACTGCCTCAGCAGCATTAGGGCGTTCCCTGACCGCTGGAGTTATGATGGGGGCAATGTTAAAGGGTGAAGACAAATTAACAATTAAAATTGACGGGGGCGGACCAATCGGCGTCATCTTAGTAGATAGCAATGCTAAGGGGGATGTTCGTGGCTATGTATCAAATCCCCAAGTTGACTTTGAAGCAAATGAGCATGGGAAATTAGATGTGCGCCGTGCGGTTGGAACTGAGGGTACTCTGTCTGTCGTTAAAGATACAGGTCTTCGTGACTTCTTCTCTGGTCTAGTACCAATCGTTTCTGGTGAATTAGGTGAAGACTTCACCTATTACTTTGCAACTTCAGAGCAGGTACCATCCTCCGTTGGAGTGGGTGTGCTTGTGAATCCTGATGATAGCATTCTTGCTGCAGGAGGATTTATTTTTCAACTAATGCCTGGAGTTAAAGATGAAACCATTACCATGGTAGAGGAACGATTAAAAACAATTGCACCTATCTCAACATTGGTAAAGCAAGGTCTAACACCAGAAGAAATTTTGGAAGAACTTTTTGGTAAGGATAAGGTCAATGTCTTGGAGACAATGCCTGTTCAATTTAAGTGTGTCTGCTCAAAGAATCGTTTCGCTGATGCGATAGTTGGTTTAGGAAGAGGCGAAATAGACGATATGATTACGGAAGACGGACAGGCTGAAGCACACTGTCATTTTTGTAATGAAAAGTATCTATTCACAAAAGAAGAGCTAGAGGAATTGAAGAGTCAGGCAAAATAAAGCGCGGGGGGAGGAGTAATTGAGGCGTAAGCAGCTATGGTATGTGATCGCAGCACTTATTCTGTTGAACTGTCTAACACTTATCTTTTTCCTAGCTAAAGTCAAAGAGATAAACGGGACAAACGTCAGCGAAGAGGTCGTTGCGTCAGTGGGGAAAAGTGATATTACGAGGCAGCAATGGCTCAATGAATTAGAGGCAAGATACGGAAAAGATGTTCTAAAAGATATGATTGACCAAAAAGTGATAAAAGAAATGGCAGCTAAATATAACATTAAGGTTTCCGAAAAAGATGTGGAACGCGAATATAGAATCCTTCAAACTACATATAGCACGCCAAGTGAAAATAAAAAGACATCTGAGAAGAAATGGAAACAGCATATCCGAATTAGTCTCTTGCAGGAAGAAATTCTTACAAAGGATGTAAAGGTCTCGGAAAAAGAGATGAAAGCCTATTTTGAGGAAAATAAAGAACTTTTTACAATTCCTGATGCTTTTCATGTATCACATATTATTGTCAAATCAAGTGATGAAGCAGAAAGGGCAATCCAGGAACTCGAGCAAGGTTCTAGTTTCTCGGCATTGGCTATGGAACGCTCAATTGAAGAATTTTCTGCCAATGAAGGCGGGGATATAGGTTATCTAATCGAAGGGGAGGAACGCTACCCTTCTGAATATTTAACCACGGTAAAGAAATTAAAAGAAGGTTTATGGAGTGATCCTATCCAAGTAGAACAGGGTTTTGCTATTGTTAAGCTCGAAGGAAAAATAAAGGGTAAAAAGTATTCTTATAAAGATGTTAAACAACAAATTCGTCGTGAAATTGCACTTGAACAAATGAAAAGCCCAGCATCTGCGTCGACCTTCTGGGAAGAAGTGAAGGTAGATTGGTTCTATGGGAATAAAGAAGCAAATTAAGTGAAGTACAGAAGTTTTTTCTGTGCTTTTATTTTTATGAAGTCCAAGAGAAAATTGATTTTTTTGGCATTTATGAAGTCTTAAATGGTTGACAAAACTATCAGAAAACTGGTAAATTCATTATAATACCAATAAAAATACTCGGAATAAAGAAAGAGGTGCTCTAATGGTACGTGTAGCAAATTCAGTTGCAGAATTAGTTGGTCAAACTCCTATTGTTAAATTAAACAGATTAGTAGATGAAAACAGCGCAGAGGTTTTTTTAAAGCTTGAATATTTTAACCCTGGCAGTAGCGTAAAAGACCGTATTGCTTTAGCAATGATTGAAGCAGCAGAAGAGAAGGGTTTAATTAAGCCTGGAGTCGATACGATTATTGAGCCTACAAGTGGAAATACAGGTATCGGTTTAGCAATGGTTGCAGCAGCTAAAGGATACAAGGCGATCTTTGTTATGCCTGAAACAATGAGCTTAGAAAGAAGAAACTTACTTCGTGCATACGGAGCGGAGTTAGTACTTACTCCAGGACCTGAAGGGATGAAAGGTGCTATTTCAAAGGCTAATGCACTTGCTGCTGAAAACGGATATTTCGTACCTCAGCAGTTCGAAAATGAAGCAAACCCTGAAGTACACCGTAGAACTACTGGTAAGGAAATTGTGGAGCAAATGGATCAACTTGACGCATTTGTTGCAGGTATCGGTACTGGCGGTACGATCACAGGTGCAGGTCAAGTTATTCGTGAGAAGTTCCCAAATGTAAAAATTTATGCGGTAGAGCCTACTGATTCGCCTGTATTATCTGGCGGTAAGCCAGGTCCGCACAAAATCCAAGGAATTGGAGCAGGATTTGTTCCTGCCGTTTTAAGTACAGATGTATATGATGAAGTGATTCAAGTTCAATCAGAAGAAGCATTCACAGCTTCACGCAGAGCAGCCAAAGAAGAAGGAATCCTAGGTGGTATTTCTTCTGGAGCAGCGATTCATGCCGCTTTAGAAGTTGCTAAGAAACTAGGAAAAGGTAAAAAGGTACTTGCTATTATTCCAGACAATGGCGAGCGTTATTTAAGTACACCTCTTTACCAATATGAAGGCTAATAAAATCTCGGGGAAAGAGGTTATAGCGTAAAGCTAAAGCCTCTTTTTTTTGCTATAAAAAACATTCTTCTTGTATGATGTAAGAAGTAAATCTAAAATGAGGGTGGCTTTAAGGATGCAGACAGCAGGATTGAAATGTGGACCATATACATTAGACTTCGATAAAAAAACCATCATTATGGGGATATTAAATGCAACTCCTGATTCCTTCTCAGATGGCGGTAAATACAACAATATAGAACAGGCCGTTGAGCGTGCCAAAGAAATGGTTAAAAATGGAGCGGATATAATTGATATAGGCGGTGAATCAACGCGTCCTGGTTATACCGTAATTTCTGATGAGGAAGAAATAGAACGTGTTGTCCCACTTATTGAAGCTATTTCTAAACAAGTGAGTGTTCCTATTTCTATTGATACTTATAAAGCCCAAGTTGCTCAAGCGGCAGTAGAGGCAGGTGCCCATATTATTAACGATATTTGGGGTGCGAAAGCAGACGGGAAAATGGCAGCTGTTGCTGCACAATACCAAGTTCCGATTATCCTTATGCATAATCGTCATGATCGAAATTATTCACATTTTATAAGAGATGTGCTAAATGACTTGTACGAAAGCATCAACATTGTAAAACAAGCTGGTGTAAAAGATGATCAGATTATCCTTGACCCTGGAATCGGTTTTGCAAAAGATTTCAAAGAGAACATTTTGATGATGCAGCACTTAGACACGTTGACGGCTCTAGGTTATCCCGTGCTTTTAGGCACCTCTAAAAAATCCATGATTGGACAAGCGCTAGATCTTCCGGTAAAGGAAAGAATGGAAGGGACCGGGGCAACGGTTTGTTATGGTATACAAAAGGGATGTCAAATCATTCGAATCCATGATGTTAAAGAAATGAGCAGAATGGCAAAAATGATGGATGTTCTAATGGGGAAGGGTGGTTGCCTTGGATAAAATATTTGTAAACCAAATGGAATTCTACGGTTATCATGGCGTCTTCCCTGAGGAAACTAAACTTGGACAGCGATTTATTATAGATTTAATGGTATTAGTAGATTTAAAAAAGGCTGGAGAAACGGATGCGCTTGAGTATTCAGTAAACTATGGTGAGTTATTTCAAGTGTGTAAGGAAATTGTTGAGGGAAAGCCATATAAGCTTGTTGAAGCTATCGCAGAAAAAATTGCACAAACCGTTTTGAAGCAATTTACTCTTGTTTCTGAGGTAACAATAAAGGTAATTAAACCAGATCCGCCAATCCCTGGTCACTATCGGTCCGTTGCAGTAGAAATTACAAGGAGAAGATAAAAATGGGAAATACAGCATTTATTGCCCTTGGATCTAATATCGGGGACAGGTATGATTATTTATCGAAAGCGGTTGAACGTCTAGTGAGCCATTCAAAAATTCAATTGGTAAATACCTCCTCCGTTTATGAAACGGACCCCGTCGGATATGAGGAACAAGATTTGTTTTTAAATATGGTGATGGAGATTCAGACTGACTTGAGCGCGTTCGAATTATTAGATTTTTGTCTAAAAGTTGAATTAGAACTTGGAAGAAAGCGGGAAATTATGTGGGGGCCAAGAACAGTGGACCTTGACATCCTCCTCTATAATCAAGAAAATATAAAATCAGAGAAACTTATGATTCCGCACCCACGGATGCTAGAGCGGAATTTTGTCATGATTCCTTTGTCAGAGATAAAACCAAACATCACCATTCCAAATACAGAGAAACCACTTGAAGTATGGATAGAAGAATTACCTAACAAAGAAGGAGTCCGAGTATGGAAGCGGAAAAATGGGGAAGACGTATTCGAGCCTATCGGAAACTAAAGGGCTACACACAGGAGAGCTTCTCGAGGGAGCTTGGTGTATCAGTATCAATTATTGGGGAGATTGAAAGAGGTAATCGCCTGCCTACAGGTGAGCTGTTAAAAAAGATCGGTCAAACCTTAAATATTACTATAGAAGAACTTTCACCTAATGAATAGGGAGGTAATAAAAGCATGTTGAAAATCGGCAATATTGAAATGAAAAATCAAGTTGTGTTAGCGCCGATGGCTGGTGTATGCAACTCTGCCTTCCGTTTAACAGTTAAGGAGTTCGGAGCTGGTTTGGTTTGTGCCGAGATGGTCAGCGATAAAGGAATTGTCATTAAGAACGAAAAGACAATGAATATGCTTTACATCGACGAGCGTGAAAAACCATTAAGTCTGCAAATTTTTGGGGGCGAAAAGGAAACACTCGTGGAAGCGGCAAAATTTGTAGATAGAAATACAAATGCAGATATTATAGATATTAATATGGGGTGCCCAGTTCCAAAAATCACAAAATGTGACGCTGGAGCGAAATGGCTGTTAGACCCAGATAAAATTTATGAGATGGTTTCTGCTGTTGTAGACGCAGTAGAAAAACCGGTGACTGTTAAAATGCGTATGGGGTGGGATGACGAGCATATCTTTGCTGTCAAAAATGCACAAGCAGTAGAAAGAGCCGGCGGTAAAGCAATTGCACTTCATGGACGTACGCGTGTTCAGATGTATGAAGGAAAAGCAAACTGGGATATAATTAGAGAAGTAAAGCAGTCTATAAATATTCCGTTAATCGGTAATGGTGATGTCCAAACTCCACAGGACGCGAAAAGAATGCTGGATGAAACAGGTGTAGATGGTGTAATGATCGGTAGAGCAGCCCTGGGAAACCCATGGATGATTTACCGTACTGTGCAGTACCTTGAGACAGGAAAATTGATGGACGAACCAACAGTCCGTGAAAAAATGGATGTTTGTATCCTGCACCTTGACCGTTTAATTGCTCTTAAGGATGAATATATTGCTGTCCGTGAAATGCGTAAGCATGCGGCATGGTACTTAAAAGGTGTAAGAGGAAATGCACGAGTGAGAAATGCTGTTAATGAGTGTAATACTCGTGACGAATTAGTAGGACTGTTAAATGGTTTAGCCGCAGAAGCAGAAGAGAATGAAAGCCAGGTAATCGTAGGATAAATTTGACTTTAACAATAAGCTTTTCTATAATGTTTTTGTTTAAGGAGCACTGCCAGTAAAATAACTGGCAGTTTCTTTTATATTAATCTTTTTTGATGTCTGAATTGTTTAGATTGTGTAGAATAATAAAGTATGCATAAAAAGTGAACTATTTACGGGATTGAATCTTAGTTTACATAAAAAGAAGTATTGGGAGTTGATAAAGTATGAGTCAAGAAGAATTAAATGACCAGCTGAGGGTCAGACGAGAAAAGATGAATACGATGCGTGACAATGGACTGGATCCGTTTGGTAAACGCTTTGAACGTACTCATAGTATTAGTGAGCTAGTAGAACAGTATGGTGAGTTAGAGAAGGAAGAACTTGAGACAAAGAATGTTGAAGTAACTCTTGCAGGCCGGATGATGACTAAGCGCGGAAAAGGTAAAGCGGGGTTTGCTAATATCCAAGACCTCACTGGACAAATTCAAGTATATGTTAGAGTGGATGCGATTGGCGCAGAAGCTTATGAAGTATTTGATTCATCCGATTTAGGAGATATCATCGGTGTGACAGGAACCTTATTTAAAACAAAGGTTGGAGAATTATCCGTTAAGGTTCAAAATTATACATTTTTAACAAAGGCGCTTCGACCTTTACCGGATAAGTTCCATGGACTTAAAGATGTAGAGCAGCGTTACCGTCAGCGTTACCTAGACTTAATTGTCAGCCAAGAAAGCAGAGAGACCTTTATTACACGAAGTAAAATCATCCAAGCTATGCGCCGTTACCTTGATGACAATGGCTATTTAGAGGTTGAAACACCGATGATGCACTCGATTGCCGGAGGTGCTTCTGCAAGACCGTTTATTACCCACCATAATGCACTTGATATGGAACTCTACATGCGTATCGCTATTGAACTCCACTTAAAACGTTTAATTGTAGGCGGACTTGAGAAGGTTTATGAAATTGGCCGAGTATTCCGTAATGAAGGGGTTTCTACACGACACAATCCTGAGTTTACGATGATTGAGCTGTACGAGGCATATGCAGATTATCAAGATATTATGAGTCTGACTGAAAATCTAATTGCACACATTGCTCAAGAAGTATTAGGTTCCACTACTGTCCAATACGGAGAATATGAAGTCAACCTAAAGCCAGAGTGGAAAAGACTGCACATGGTAGACGCTATAAAAGAATATACTGGAGTAGACTTCTGGAAACAAATGAGTGTAGAAGAGGCCCGTGCGCTTGCGAAGGATCATGGCGTAGAAATTACCGAACATATGCTATATGGCCATATTGTTAATGAATTCTTCGAGCAAAAGGTTGAAGAAAAGTTAATACAGCCAACTTTTATTTATGGACATCCAGTTGAGATTTCTCCACTTGCTAAGAAAAATGAAGAAGACCCAAGATTTACTGATCGGTTCGAATTATTTATTGTTGCACGGGAACATGCGAATGCATTTACTGAATTAAATGACCCGATTGACCAAAGAGAACGTTTTGAAGCCCAATTAAAAGAACGTGAACAGGGTAATGATGAAGCTCATGAAATGGATGAAGACTTTGTAGAGGCATTAGAGTATGGTATGCCTCCTACAGGTGGATTAGGAATCGGTATTGATCGTCTTGTTATGCTGTTAACTAACTCTCCATCGATTCGCGATGTATTATTATTCCCATTAATGCGTCATCGTTAAGCTAAAGAGGCAGAAGCACCAGGTTACTGGTGCTTTATTTTTTTGGGTAAGTTAAATAAGGCTGTTGATTTACGCTCTAGTAATCAGCGAAAGTAAAACAAGCGGAGACTTTCCGGTTAGAGGCAGAATGGAGACTGTTTCAGGGTTAATAAGGGGAGGTTTTCCGGTTAAGCAAAGCAAAATCCTCCATTTTAACGTATTTCGGGTAAATAGACGGAATCTCTCCGTTTATTTAGGCTATTTTTATTAGTAATTACTAAATAAGCGAGATTTTTCCGTTTATTTAGATTCAAAAATTAATAAATTCAACAAAGACTTTTAACGCAGTCATTTTTTAAAAAAGTAATTTGAAAATTATTATTTTAGTATATTTGATAAATATGTTTGAAAAGCTATTGCACTGATTCGTTAATGGTGGTATATTAATATCTGTTGTTGCGAGACAACGATGTTTTAAAAAACTTCTTCAAAAAGTTATTGACATTAAGAAAATAACTTGGTAAGATGATAAAGTCGCTTTTGAGCGATATGAAAAATTGTTC
>NZ_BCVA01000043.1 GCF_001591505.1 Neobacillus niacini NBRC 15566 | reverse complement strand
TAATATGATGTTTCTTCAGCCGAACAAGCAGATCATCTTGTCGACTCTTTACATTATAATGACGTTGTATTATAAAGTCAATACGATTTTTCGATAAAATAAGTTGCAAAATATTTCCTTAATCCCCTTGTAACTCTTTTACCTTTACTAGCTTACCTCTACACTTTCCACACACGTAACGACTTGTATTAATACTTCGTTTTCTTTTGTATTGCTGATGGCATATTGTACATTGATACAGGAGGATTTTTGTGGAGATGCGTTTCTTAGGTTTGTCTAGCAGCGGACTGCAAAACCTCGGTGCACCTACTTTTTTTAATAACATTTTAAAATCGGAATCACGGTGCTGATATCCTCTTCCTTCTATATGAAGATGGTAATGGCAGAGTTCATGTTTAATAATTCCAATTAGTTCATTTAATCCTAGTTGATCTAAATACTTTTTATTAATATCGATATTGTGAGTCCCAAGCAGGTATCTGCCCCCAGTGGACCGGAGCCTGTTATTAAAAGAGGCTTTATGCCTAAAGGGCTTTCCAAACGATTCAATTGAGACTTTTTCAACCAGTTTTTGTAGTTCTTTATCCTCCATTTAGATTCCCTCCTACTTAAAGCGAACGTGACAACCTATTATAGCATATATTGTATATACCTTTAATGATCTACTTTTCGGGAGGTTGAACTATGCCGACTTGGTTTCAAAACCAGATGAAAAGAGCTTTCTACGAGAAGGACCGATACCAAATTAAACTGTTAAATCAATGCTGGTTTTTTTACAGAAAAAAACACATTTCGTGAGACTTCCAGTTGCAACAACAAAATCTATTGGTTACCATTTTTCTATTTTCCTTTTTGCTATGGTAGCCAATAACCTCTATTGGTTACCACTTTTTCAATTTTTCTCTAATGTTGGTCATCATGAACACTCTTTGGTTACCACCTTTTCAATTTCTCCCTAATTTCGGGCATCATGAACGCTCTTTGGTTACCACTTTTACAGTTTCTTTCTAATTTCGGTCATCATAAACGTTCTTTGGTTACCACTTTTTCAGTTTCTTTCTAATTTCGGTCATCATAAACGTTCTTTGGTTACCACTTTTTCAATTTCTCCCTAATTCCGGTCATCATGGACGCTCCACGTGTTATTAAAACACAAAAAAGATGACCATCCATATTAAACGGTCATCTTCTATTAAAATTTCTTTATTTTGACGGCGGCAGCATGGTTAACGCGACTCTGCCCTTTTTCATATCGACTGAGTCTACCCAAACGGTTACGACATCCCCAACCGATACGATATCTAATGGGTGTTTTACAAATCGATTACTTAACTTCGATATATGAACCAATCCATCCTGCTTAACACCGATATCGACAAAGGCACCAAAGTCTACTACATTTCTAACCGTTCCTTGCAGCTCCATTCCAGCGCTTAAATCTTCTAATTTAAGAACATCCTTTTTCAATAAAGGACGCGGCAAGTCGTCACGTGGATCGCGTTCTGGCCTTACTAGTGCATCGATGATATCTTTTAATGTTAGTTCTCCAATAGATAATTCAGCAGACATTGCTCTGAGGTCGAGTCCACTAAGCGCATCCCGTAATTCAGCTGTTCCTAAATCCTTGGCTGAAAAACCTAAGCTAGTTAATAGTTTTTTCACTTCATCATAGTTCTCCGGGTGAATTCCAGTTCGGTCTAAAGGTTGCTTTCCATCTAATACACGTAAGAAGCCAATTGCTTGTTCATAGGTTTTCGCTCCCAAACGCGGGACTTTCTTTAATTGCACCCTGCTTGTAAACTTCCCTTCCTCTTCCCTTTTCTTAACAATATTGTGTGCAGCGGTTTTGGTTAATCCCGCTACATATTGGAGTAAGGACGCTGAGGCTGTATTGACATTAACACCTACACGGTTTACTGCTGTTTCCACCACAAAATGCAAGGATTCTGAAAGACGCTTCTGCGTTACATCATGTTGATATTGACCCACACCTACGGATTTAGGATCAATCTTTACTAACTCAGCTAGTGGATCCTGCAGTCTACGTGCGATGGAGACTGCACTTCTTTCTTCTACTTGAAAATCAGGAAACTCTTCTCTTGCTATATCAGAGGCAGAGTACACACTAGCACCCGCTTCATTCACAATTAGATAGTAGATTTCCTCATCCATTTCTTTTAGGATATCTGCCACAAATTGTTCGGTTTCTCTAGATGCAGTTCCATTACCAATCGCAGCCATCTCCACTTTATAATCACGAAGAATTCGAATGAATTTTTCCTTAGCTTCCTTTGTCTTAGATACGGGCGGATGCGGATAAATCACATCAATTTTCAGTACCTTACCAGTTTCATCTACGACAGCAAGCTTACAGCCTGTCCGATACGCGGGGTCAACACCAATAACCACTTTCCCTTTCAACGGCGGCTGTAAAAGCAGGTTTCGAAGATTTTCAGAGAATATATGAATGGCCTGCTCTTCACCTTTATCATTAAGCTCACTTCGAATTTCCCTTTCAATCGAAGGCTGAATCAGACGCTTATAGCTATCTTCAATAGCTTCTATAACATATGCTGCTGCAGGTGAATGCTGAACGCGCACCCATTTTCTTGTTAGGTAGGATAAGATAATATCATTATTTATTTTTATAGATACCCTTAAGATATCTTCCTTTTCTCCACGATTTAACGCAAGGATTCGATGTGGAACAATTTTATTTACAGGTTCCTCATACTCATAGTACATTTCGTAAACCTTTTTCTCGTCCTTCTCTGCGTCTTTAACGGTTGATTCTACTTTTCCAGACTTAAAGGTTTCATTCCGAATCCACTTTCGGCCTTCAGCATCGTCAGAGATCATTTCTGCAATGATATCCTTTGCACCAGCAATCGCTTCTTCAACAGTAAGGACTTCTTTTTCATCAGATAAAAATTCCTTAGCTTTATCCTCGATTGGTGTCATCGGAAAGGTTAAAAACCATTCTGCTAACGGCTCTAAACCCTTTTCCTTAGCAACCGTTGCTTTTGTACGTCGCTTTTGCTTATACGGCCGATATAAATCTTCAACTTCTTGCAGCTTTTCTGCTTTCGTTATTTTAAGTGTAAGTTCGTCGGTTAGTTTACCTTGCTCCGCAATGGTACGAAGTACTTCTTCTTTCCTTTGCTCAAGGTTTTGTATGTATTGCCAGCGTTCCTGGATATCTCGTATTTGGACTTCATCTAGGGCCCCTGTCATTTCTTTACGGTAGCGGGCAATAAATGGCACGGTATTACCCTCATTCAATAAAGAAATAACACTTTTCACCTGTTTTTGAGATATCGCTAATTCGGCAGCTACCTTTCCAAGAAGCTGTTCATCTTTCACAACTGTATCATTCACAACACAAACCTCCATTCCTATTACCATATTGTATCAAATTAGCTCAATCGATTCACATAAATAAAAAAAGCAAGCTAATTAGCTTGCTAAAAGCAGAAACAACTATGAGGGCAGAACATCCGTATAAAAAAACGCTCTTTCTTAAAAGAGCGTGCATACATGCTAAAATTCGATGAGACCTATACTTACTCGCAAGGCTTCATCCACTTTTTCCATCATTTCGTCATCGAGATGGGTTATTTTATCGGTTAACCGCTGTTTATCAATTGTACGAATCTGTTCTAAAAGTATGACTGAGTCTCGTTCAAAACCGTAGCGCTTCGCATCAATTTCTACATGAGTGGGAAGCTTCGCTTTTTGAATTTGTGCTGTAATCGCTGCAACAATAACTGTGGGACTAAACCGATTCCCGATGTCGTTTTGAATGACAAGTACAGGACGGACGCCGCCTTGTTCAGAACCAACAACTGGGGATAGGTCCGCGAAATATACGTCACCACGCTTGACAATCAAGGGATTACCCTCCGCTTACAAGACGTTCAACTGTGTGCTCTGCCTCAAATTCTGCTTGAAACATTTCCGATGCAATCGTTAAATTGATCATCGCCATTTCCATGTATCCACGTCTCATGGATTCGCGAATTTGTCTCTTTTTTCGTTCGCGTAAATACATTTTAGTTGCTTGATAAATAAACTCGCTCCGGTTAACGTTTTCTAATTTTACAAAACCATCTAACTCGGTTAAAAGATGTTGCGGTAATTTCACTAAGATTTCCGTAGTTGCGCCGGATTCAGACACAAACATACACCTCCACCATCACTACACACCAATTTTTCTATCTACCATATTTTATAATAACACTTAATGCCCAAAATGCATAGACTAATTATAATACTACTGTATTATAGGCCAAACAAACTACCTTTTATGCACTAAAATTCCGCATTATCATAAATATGTTACATTTTCATTATTAGCCCACTTATTCGTGAAGAAGGTAATTTTTTAATACGACAATTTCCCCACCCTGTTTATATAGACGAGGTACTCTCGTTGAGATAATACACGGTACTTCGTAATTGATCGTTTCTAACTTTTGAGCAATTTCATTAACAGAAATGAATTCATCTTCCTGTTTGCCAATTAAGGTCACAGTCGTCCCTACTGGAACAGCATGTGGTAATTTTACCATACATTGATCCATACAAATCCTGCCAACAATTGGTACCCTTTTCCCCTCAACCAATACTTCCTGACCCTGGAGCCGACGGATCCATCCGTCTGCATAACCGATTGGAATGGTACCTATCCACTCTTCTCCCTCCGTCTCATACGTAGCACCATAGCTAATCTTCTCACCCTTATCCAGTTTTTTCACATGGACAAGTCTTGAACGGAGCGAAAAAGCTTCATTTAACGCGAGAGGCAGTTCATGTTCAATCTCGGGAGAGGGTGTTAATCCATACATCGCGATTCCAAGACGAACAGCATTAAAATTAGCCTTCGAGAAGCGTAATGCTGCTGCACTATTACTGCAGTGCACGTACTTCGGCCGTTCTTTTAAAACAGATAATAAATCATGAAATAACTTCAGTTGTTGTTCGAAATAAGTTAGATCCACCTCATCTGCTGTAGCAAAGTGTGTAAATATCCCCTCAATATTAATACGCTCATTGTTAGATATTAATTGCACAACCGCTGCTAACTCTTCCTTAGTTCGGATTCCTATCCTCCCCATGCCTGTATCTAGCTTAAGGTGAACGGAAAGGACCTTATCAGAAGGTAAATAGGATTGAGCTGTTTTGACCCATTCCAATTGAAAAACCGTAATCGTGATGTCCAACTTGACTGCAAGTTCAACATCCTCTGGTCGAGTTGCACCTAAAACTAAAATAGGCGCTTTTATCCCTTTATTCCTAAGCGCAATGGCTTCATCCATGAATGCAACTGCTAAATAGGTCGCTCCCGCCTGCAGTGCACTCTCCGCAACTTGTACATCTCCATGGCCGTAGGCATTTGCCTTAACCACCGCTATAATATCGACATTTTCCGGCAAAAGTTTTTTAACCGAGGCAACATTTTCAGTAATACAATCTAAATCGACTTCTGCCCATGTATCTCTATAGAAATAGCCCTGCTCTTGCATGTCTCCACTTCCTATTAAACTAAAGTTATTACAAATTTTATTTTTACTTTTTGATTATCGAACTTGTTTTATTATATGTCAAATACCATATTAGGTTTGAGGATATTGTTTTAACTAACTAATCCTTCTTTCGTTAGAATTTGTTTTTTAAAATCTGGATAAGGTACTATGCCTCAACTTTTATATGATTAAAAGAAACAACATCAAATAACCCTTTATCTGTTAGTTTTAATTCTGGGATCACCGGTAAACATAAAAACGATAAAATCATAAAAATATTTTGTGAGTGGTGGTCTACAATGGTCTCCAGTATTTCATGCATATCTAAAAGTTTCTTGACCGTCACCTCATAAGGTTGGTCAGACATTAATCCAGCAACCGGAAGTTCCACTCGAGCTAAAATTTGTCCATTATTAACAATGACCAATCCCCCCTGAGTCTTTTGTAATTCTTCTATTGCTAGGATTATATCTTTATCATTCGTACCAGCCACGACAATATTATGTGAATCGTGCGCAACGGTGGAGGCGATTGCCCCACACTTTAGTTTCAAACCGTGGACAATACCCAATCCAACATTACCCGTTCTTTTATGCCTTTCACAAACTGCCATTTTAAGATAATCCTTTTTTGGATTACTTATAAAAAAGCCATCTTTAGAATCGGCAAAGTCAACTCTTTTTCTGGTAATCAGTTTGCCAGGTAAAATTTCAATGATATTAGCCTTTTGTCCTTCTTTAAGAGGGATATTCAGCATTTCTTCAGTAATTTTTGGAGTATTTACCGAATTCATAATAGATCTTGGAATCTGGGCTTGTTCTTTCCTTTGTTGACTTTCAATATCCACCATTTTCCCGCTCTTTATCACTTTATGAATGGACAAATCGGCAAGATCATCCACTATTAGTAAATCCGCGATATACCCTGGAGCAACAGCCCCTTTATTTTCTATTCCATGGCATTTTGCATTGTTAATTGTCGCCATTTGAATGGCGATCAACGGGTCTAATTCATTTTTTACGGCAAGTTTAATTGCATGGTTGATTGTGCCCTCCTCAACCATTTCGTCGAGATGTTTATCATCAGTACAAAATGAAAACCGAGTACTATTCTTTGTAGTAATGGCAGGCAAAATCGCCAATAAATCTTTCGCCGCAGAACCTTCTCTCACCAAGACATTGAAACCCTTTCTTACTCGAGTTATAGCCTCATTGGCATTTACCGCCTCGTGATCATTGCGAATCGAAGCAATACTATAAATATCAAGTTTATCATCACTTAAACCTGCAGCATGGCCATCAATGACCAATTTCTTGTTTTTCACCATTTCAATCTTTTCCATCATATCTTGTTCATAATTAATGACTGATGGATAATCCATTACTTCTGCTAATCCAATAACTTCGTCATAATCTAATAGCTTTCTTAAATCATTTGAAGTGAGGGTTGCTCCATTATTTTCAAACTTCGTTGCTGGGACACTAGATGGTAATTTTACTAGGATGTCTACTACAGAGTTTTTCGCATCATCTATCATAAACTTGATACCCTCTATACCTGATACATTGGCAATTTCATGCGGATCCGTTACGACGGTAGTAATTCCATGTTTAATGATAGCTCGAGAGAATTCAGATGGCCGCACCATAGTTGATTCAATATGAATATGACCATCAATCAGCCCAGGTATAATGTACTGATTGGAAACATCAATTACCTTTTGGGATGTTTCAAAATGGCCTATCCCAACAATGTATCCATTAAAGATGGCAACGTCTCCTTTAAAGGTCTCCAAAGAAAAAACATCTACAATCTCTCCATTTTTTAATACGAAATCAACTTCATCAATCTTTTTAGCCTTTCCGATTAAGTCTGAAATAATTGCCTTCATGATTATCCTCCACAGTATAGTAAAAAAAGATGGTGGATAAGTTATCATCGCTCATAACTCTTCCACCATTCTTATTATTACTTAATTTCTATTCGCTAATCGATTTCTAACATCATCAAAAGACGGCATTCCTTGCTGAGCTCCCAGTTTCTCAACTGAAAGAGAAGCTGCAGCATTTGCAAATTGAACAGCCTCTCTTAAAGCATAACCTTCACTGATCGCAAAGCCAAGTGCTCCATTAAATGTATCACCAGCACCGGTCGTATCTACTACAGATGTCTTATAGCCGCTGACTTGAACAACCTCTGTTCCATCGTAATAGGCTGCACCAGCTGCCCCTAATGTTACAATTAGTTTATTGGGGTATGTCTTTAAAATTTCATCAGAATACCCGCCAAAAATTTCAATACATTCTGTCTCATTCGGTGTAATATAGGTCGCCATTTCAATCATTTCCTTCGTACAAGAAGCAGCAGGTGCCGGGTTTAAAAGGACTGGCACCTTGTGTTTCTGGCAAAGCTCAAGTACTCTTTCAACAGTTTCTGGCAATATTTCTAACTGAACAATCACCATGCTACTTTTGGGTAGAACTTCATTCACTTTTTGAATATGCGAAGGAGATAAACTAAAATTAGCCCCAGGGACAACAATAATACTATTATCACCCTCCGCTAAGATGATTGTAGCAACTCCTGTTGATTGAGCATTGTCTATATCGAGATAATCAATACAAATGCCCTCTTTCAATAAATGGTTTTGGAGGTCTTCCCCAAAACTATCCAAACCTACACTACCTACAAAATTCACATTACCGCCTAACCTAGCAGCTGCAACAGCCTGATTTGATCCCTTTCCGCCGGGAAAAGTTGAAAAAGAATTACCTAAAAGCGTTTCCCCTTGGACTGGTCTTTTAACAGCTTCGACTACTAAGTCCATATTGACGCTGCCCACCACTGTGATCATTTCATCACCACCGGCCTCATTATTTTAAAACTGTACGCATCACAATGTCTAAGAATTTTTCATAATCAGCTTCGTAAGCAATATCAACCTCAGGTAAGTTGTTCCATGTGTGATGATGTCTTGTATCTAGGACTGTCATTCCAAGTGTAATTTCCCCTTTGGTTTCAATGCCTACCTTTCCTCTTAGTGTTTTTATGGTTGATTCATCAATTATAGCACCAATCGCCATCGAATCGATTAACACACAATAGGATTCAAAGCCCCTGCCATTTACAAATTGAATCATGTTTAATAGAAAATCAGCCTCTTTTGTCTTCGCTTCTTCAAGTATCCTTAAATGCTGCTCGGTAAAATTCACGTCAAAGTGTGTGGCTACGTCTAATCCAATCGCAGTTAACGCAACACCTGATTTAAATACAATATCCGCCGCTTCAGGATCCACATATACATTCCATTCACTTTGGGGATTGTCACCTGTAGCATTTGCTGTAGAATATTTGTTCAGCCCATATGCTCCGGCAATGGCATAGATCCCTTTAATCATTGGAATGATTTCCGGACTTTTTAAGAATGCCATTGCGATATTTGTTAATGGCCCAAGTGCAGCGATATACAGTTCATTTGGATATTTTTTCACCGTATCGATTATTAAATCAATAGCATGCTGACTGACCAGCTCCATAGAAGGATCAGGAAGATTCGCATTTGCCTGGCCATCCTCTCCGTGTGTAAAAGGATCATTGGGTAGATCTCGGACAATTGGTTTAGCCATTCCTCGGGCAACCGGTATGTCCGTTATATTTAACAATTCAAGTGTTTTTCTTGCATTCACACTCGTTATATCTACATGATAATTACCTGAAACAGTGGTAATCGCTTTAATATCAAGCATATCAGATTTACATGCCAGGATAATCGCTAATGAGTCGTCCATACCTGGGTCACAATCTATTAAAACCTTTTTTATTTCTTTCACTATGATTCACCTTTCTTGTCCATCATTTTATTCAGCTGCATATACGCTTTGTTTCTTGTATTTTGATCGATTCTAAGAGGAACGCCTTCTTCCTCTATACAAATGGCTGCACTGATACTTCCCATCAAGCCCATTTCTTCTAAAGAACGATTCTCACAAAATCCAATTAATACTCCGGCTGATGAACTATTGCCGCCACCAGTAACATCAACAACATTTACATCCTTCACACTGCTTATTTTTACCGTGCTGTTTTTGGTGACCATGTAGGCACCCTTTGATCCAACTCTTAAAAATACAGTGTTGATGTTCCATTCTTTCAGCCGTGTAATAATCACTTCTAAATCTTCTTCTGCGAACAATGTCTTTGCTTCATTTTTATTAATTGAAAATACATCTATGTTTTCAACAATTTTTCTAACCTGATGTAAGTATTCAACGTGTGCAGAATCAGCATTGATTTCCCACATTATTTTAAGTTTTTGCTTCTTATTGAAGCGGAGTAACTCTTCCCAAAATGCTTCATCATGGTCCTTAAATACGTACATACCCACCGTTTCACTCGTTGCTGCTTCAGCAATTTCATTCATTGTGGCATTCATTTTTTTATAATGGTCAATCCCATAATAGGGGGTTTCTGTTCGATTATCGTCATCTTCATATTGGATAATCGTTTTTGGTGTCCATGGATCTTTTATGATCAAATTTTTTGTTGATAGTCCGTTATTGTTAAACCACTTAAAATGGAGTCCAGCAAAATCCTCTCCAACACCGGTCAAAATAGATATATCGTCCGTCCAGACCTTTGCGCCTGCCAACGCATAAACACCGGCCCCGCCTAGGGCATATTGGACTTCCCGACTATCTTTTTTGTGAATTTCATCCGTTACAGCCGTAGAGACGATTAAATATTTAGACATCCAATTCACCTCTTTAATCAAAACTAATATTTTTTACAGAGAATCCATCCGCAACCATCGTTCCTTCATCCATAATGAATCCCGCAGCGCCACATGAATACGTATGATTTGGATCATTTACTTCTATTAAGACTTGTCCATCCACAGTTACAAAGAATCTATTTCCATAAGCTGAAAATTCCATCTTATAGAGCTTGTCTTGTTTGTATTCAAATGGAATAGATCCTAAAATAATTTCATTGTGATCCTTCTTACAAATAATGTCCAAATGCTTGCCGCCAACAAACTTAGCCGCATAATACCGCCGGTGCCCATTACTTCGCAGGATTAAACCAGCAGAGGTATGCAGGCTTAATTCTAATGCAGACTCAACTGAATAATCTTTCCAGCATTGGGTCCCAATCGTTGCCACGCCATTCTTTTCATGATGAGAAATACAATAAGTATATTTAAAGTCGGCAGCAAAGTGCTTAGCTGAACTGGACCATGCACTTAACCAAAATGGATTGGTGTTCCAAATCGAAGTCATCAACATTCCTTTTTGATAAAAGTGACTTGGTGCCTCGTTCCAATCAATTTCCTTAATCATAATCCTTCCATCAAACTGTTTTTCTGAAAGGATTTCGTAACCTAGCCGGAAAATGGACATCCCTTCGGTATCAGGAACAACCCACTCTATTTTATTTTCACCTTTTTTTAAGGGTAAAGGTTCACTTTCAAGCCTTTTAATTTCATTGTGAATGTCATAATAAAGGACGTATTGCTTGATTTGCACTTCATCTTCATTAAAATGTTGAATGACTGACGTTACTTTTTGTGAAGCATATAACGTTGGAGACGCAGTCGTAGCAAAGTTTACCGCTAATTTATCAAATTCAAGAAATACCGGTGTCGATACATGTAGACTCAATCCTTTGGCAATTCCTTTGCACTCCAGTAACAAACCATTTTCATCTGAAAGCTCATTTGAATTATAGACTCTAGTATACTTTGTGTGATTTTTTGAATAGGGACACAGATCAAATCCTTGTGTCGAACCTTTAAAATCAAATGTATAGTTCTTTTCTTCCCGCAGGTAAGTTTCACCTTTTAATCTGTGACTGGCTTCAATAATTTTATGTGTTTCTTTTACGGCGTCCGTAACCACCGAGCCTCCATCCGCAGAAACAACATACAACAAATCTCTCACTGGGTCTCTAAAATCCGGACCAGCGCTTATTCCTTCTAATCCTAAGCGAATTCCATTCAAACAGCCTACATTCCCTGCATTACAATCCGTATCCCAGCCAGCGGAGGCCGCAATCATGATTGATTTTTGAAAATCATCTTCTCCTAAAATCAATGCCGTTAGCAGCATTAAATGATTAGGTACAATATGACAGGTTCCAGGAAATTGTTTATATCCATATTTTCTGTCCAAAAACTCTCTTACTTTTCGCCAATCCTTTTCACGGCTGCACACGTCTCTTGTTTCCTGGATGGCATTTAGTAAGAATGGATTTTCAATATATGTTAAACCTTTATCTAAAAGCTTATTGATATCCTTCTCCTCAAATGCCATAGCTTCCATAGCACCCAGCAAACAAGCAGCTTCAACAGCCATCCCATCATGACTTACACTTGCTGAAGCTTTTATCAGCTCTACTGCTCGATCAGGATCGTTCGGGCACGCCATGGCAATCGCATCAATAAAAATTTGGGCACCAATTTGTTCTGCTAAGGTTGAACCATTCATTTCGATCGAACCGCTTAATGGAGCTTTTATCCCATTCTTTAATCGTAAGAACGCAGTATGCTCGGTGGATCGACCCAAGCCGCCCCACCAAAGGACTGTTTTATCTTCAATAATGTAATTTAGCCAAGTATCACCAAACTTTTCAGCAGTCAACTCTTTATAATCGTAATCTTTTAATGCTTTAAAAAATCCGAATGTACCTGATAAATCATCATCAGCCACTACGAGCGGAACTCCGCATTCTTGATGAACATAGTAATTGATTTCATCAAATTCAGCTTGGATTTTCTCATACGCCCAGCCTTCTACCGGTCTGCCTAGATAAACCCCTATCATTTTCCCTAATACCCCTGCATAGGTTAACTCTGAATAATTCATCAATACCATACCGAACCCCCCTGATTATCTGGACGATACTTTAAATCCATTCGCGAGAATCGCCCCTGAATGAACGACAAATCCCGCACCACCGCTGGCAAACTCGTAATCTACTGCATCAAGTTCCTTAACGCCATCTACCAAGACCTCTAAATTGTGGCCATTCACGATGAACGATACAGCGTAACGCGTATCTAACTTCAAATGGAAGTCTTTATTAGCTAGTTCAATAGATTCATTGTCTTTTTGTTTTGAAATCACCAATTTATCTTTGTAAAATAAAACGGAATAATATCGTTTATGACCATTCGCTCTTGCCACTAATCCGGCAGACTCTTGATTGGTAAAAATAAGTTCTGAGGAAACACGATAATTGCTCCATTCCTTTGAACCGGTTGTTACCACTCCATTATCACTTGAATGTGAAACAGAAAACGTTTCAGCAAAATCAGGATTAAATTGATCTGCAGAACTCATAAACGATTTAATCCAAGTGGTATTGGTCGTCCAAGGTGTTAAGCCTGGAGTTAAATCGAGCGATTTTTTCAGTTCAAAAGATTTTGGCGCTTCATTCCAGTCAATCGTTTTGATCACGATGCGGCCATCTAATCTTTCGTTGCTGGTTAGTCTTATCCCTAATCGATAAATGGCGTGTCCTTTCGTATTAGGAATGGACCATCGTAATTGATTGCTGCCTTTCACCAAACTATACACATCACTATAGATCGTTTGAACTTTATCCTCTTGATCATAGATGTCAATAAAGAACGTTAAAGCTGGGTGCTTTTCATTCAGCGAAAGTACTTCTACTTCAATTTCTTGGGTTGAATACAAGCTAGGGGAAGCCAACACTTCAAAATAGCTTGTCCCTTCTTTTCCTCGAGATTCCAGCTCTATAAACGTATCGACAGAAACAGAGGAATGGTTTCCTTTGGCTAAATGATCAAATTCAATCACTAAACCATTCTCATTTGAAATAGTGTTATAGTTATATAGCTTTGTAGTTGTTAATTCTTCCAGAGTGTCATCATAAAGGGTAAAACCTTGTGTTGAACCAGGGTATTCAAATGAAAAGCGTTTCATTTTAGCCGGTAACTCTTCTCCATTTAACGCATAGGCTGCTTTTACAACTTTCCTTGTCTCTATTACCGCATCGGTTATGCAGCTGCCGCCATCAGAAGAAACAACATACATTCGGTCTGAAACCGCTTTTCGATAATCAGGCCCTTGGCTGATTCCCTCTAATCCTAAACGGATTCCATTTAAGCAGCCTACATTTCCAGCATTACAATCCGTATCCCACCCAGCTGATGCTGCAATCATAATCGACTTTTGTAAGTCATCACCGCCCATGAGTAAGGCCATAATGACCACTAAGTGATTGGTCACCATTGGACAGCTTCCAGGATATTTGTCGTAGCCATGATTTTGTGAAATCCACTCGCGAACCTCTCTCCAGTCCGAAGTCTTGTTACATTCTTCGCGCAAGTCTGTAATGACCTTCGTCAGTTCCTCATTATTTACAGCAGATAAAGCATTTGTAAGTAACTGATCAATATCCCGTTCCTCAAATGCACTTGCTTCCATATGTGCCAATAAACATGCCGCGTCAACAGCTATTCCATCGTGGCTGACACTTGCCGCTTTTCTTGCAAATTCTACTGCTAATTCTGGATTATTAGGCGTTGCTAAAGCCCAGCTGTCAATAAAAATTTGCGCACCTATCTGTTCAGACATACTTTTTCCATTCAATTCACTTGATCCGCTCATCGGTGCATTTATTCCATTTTTCAGTCGAAGATAAGCGGTATGTTCGGTTGATCTTGATAATCCGCCCCACCATAGAACGGTTTGATTTTCAATAATATAGTTAAGCCATGTATCACCTATTTGCGCTGCTGTTAACTCTCTACTAAATTTATTATCTTCCAACGAGCGAAAGAAAACGAAGGTTCCGGAAATATCATCATCAGGTACAATTAACGGAACTCCAACCTGTCTGTGCACAAAGTGATTCACATCATAAAAGGATTCTTTGATCGCCTCATACGTCCAGCCTTCTATTGGCCTTCCTAAATAGACACCGATGATTTTCCCCAAAACTCCCGAATAAATCTGATTTTCATACTTTGAGATACTCATTTTAAGGTCACCCATTTCTTTTATCCTTTAACCGACCCACTAACCAAACCATCAATAAAGTATTTTTGTACTAGTAAGAAAAAGATAACTAACGGTGCGATCATTAATACAGACGCCGCCATCATTAATCCTTGATTGGTGTTGTACGTATTATTCAATGATAAAAATCCTAAGGTAGCAGTGAAATTTTCCTGCCCTTGTAGAAAGGTAGATGTAATCAGAAATTCATTCCAAACCGCTATTCCAACAATGACACTAACTGTAATCAGTCCCGGTCTTACGAGAGGAAACATGATTTTTGTCAGAACATCAAAAGTGGAAGCACCGTCTATTTTTGCCGATTCCTCTAATTCACCAGGAATATTCATAAAAAAGGTACGCATTAAGAAGGTGGCAAGTGGCATATTTACAGCCGCCAAAATGAAACTAACTGCGAAGATGTTTCCGATCAAATTAAATTTGGCTAATACAAAATATAACGGGAATAGAAATAACTGAATCGGGATGGTCATCGCAACCATGAAATAGATCGTTACTCCTTTTTCTGCTTTAATCCTCTTCCCAGCTAAGACATACCCTGCAAGCGATGCGGCAATTAACACAATCACAATGGTTGTCCCAGTCAGCAATAGACTATTAATAAACCCTGTGCTTAAATTAGCTGCATTCCACGCCTCAACATAATTAGAAAAATTCAATTGTTTTGGCCAGGACAAAGGATTTCTTAATATTTCTGTTTGATTTTTAAAACTATTAATCAACACAAGTGATAATGGAGCTAAAGCAGTTATAGAAAAAATGATGAGAATGGCATGGGAAAAGGCCGACTTCTGTCTTGTCTTAGCCAACGTCCTGCTTTTCATTGTCATCCCTCCAGAAGTTTAATTTTTCAGTTCATTCCTACTCATCCATATGTAGAAGCAAGAAGCTAATAATCCGAAGAAACTCATAAATAATGCGATTGCCGCCGCTTTCCCTACTTGAAAAGCAGAAAACGCAAATGTATAAGCATACGTACTTAACATTTCAGTTGCATGCGAAGGTCCGCCGCCAGTAAGTAAATAAACATAATCAAATGTAAGGAAAGAGAAAATAATAATCATGATAAACAAAATATTAAATGTCGGCTTAATCGTTGGAAAATACACGTATCTAAAAAGCTGCCAGCCATTACAACCTTCGAGGTGGGCTGCCTCAATTTGATCTAGTGGAGTTTGTCTTAATGCAGCTAGAAAAACAACCGTCAAGAATCCCCAATAATGCCAAACATCTACGGCTGCTACTGCATACAAAGCTGTATTCATGGATGATAGTGGGGAATCAATCGGAATTCCTGCCTCCTGTAAGTAGCCAACAACTCCAGAAACTGGGTTGAAGATGATGTTTAACCATAAAATTGCATTGGTGGTAGGTGCTAGAATATAAGGAAATAGAAAGATTAATTGATAGACACTCTTCGTTCTTTTTCTTTTTAATAGCAACATTGCTGTTAAAAGCCCAATGACGATCGGAATGGTGATAAAAATTAACGTCCATTTAACGTTATTGAATAAAGCCTGCCAAAAGATGCTGTCTACAAACAATTCATTAAAATTTTGTAATCCAATAAATTCTGGTGTTGTTGAAACCCCATTCCAATCGGTAAAGGATACAATGATTGTTAATAATCCTGGAATAAACACGATTAAAAGACTAATAAGCAATGCTGGAGATAGTAAAAAGTAATTTAATGCTTTTCTCATCAGCCATTGACACCTCTCTACTTCCATGACGTATAAGTAAAATTTCTTTCAGCGGAGGTTCTGCTTATCCCTCCGCTGAATCCAAACTGTTATTATTTAGCAGGTTCCGGTGTTGGTGGAACTAATCCTTTTTCTTTTTCTTTATCAAACTCTTTTTGAGCTTTCTCCATTAATTCTTTACTTGTCATTTGTCCGTTCCAAATCGATTCAATATCTAAGAAAATTTGTTGTGTTGCTGGTGGTAAAAATACACCTGTATAATAGCCAAAGTGTCCCTTATTAACTCCCTCAACCATGCTTTGAATTGCCTCTGCGTATCCTTTTGACAATTCTGGCATATTACTCGTATCAATCTGAAGATCTTTTAATGGTACTCCCCAATATCCAGGCCATGATTTTGTCATCTCATTCATAAACTCATTTGTCATCATCGAATCTAAAATTTTTGCTGCCTCATCTTTGTTTTTTGATTTCGCATTAATAGAAAACGTCGCTGTTACACCTAAAGTATATTGCGGCTCACCAGTTTCGTTATTCATGGTTGGGAATGGCATGAAACCTAAATCCTTAGCCTTATCTCCTGAAAAAGAATGAGAAGCAAATTGATAGACTAAAGATGGACCAAAGAAAAATGGAGCCTTTTCATCCGCGAGTAATTGAGTTGATTCATTAAATGTAAGATTTGGATAATCCTTTCCTGCTAAATAACCCTTTTTATACCATTCAGCAGATTTATCTAACGCTGCAATAATCTCAGGATCCGTCCACTGTGTGTCACCAGTTAAGGCTTCATATACTTTTGCACCGCCAGCAAAATGGGTTAGGAATAAGGAGGAGTAATTTTCATTAACTGGTTTCCACCCTTTGTTTCCTGTTACCGAAGCATACATTCCCTTTTCCATGGCTTCATCCATAATTTTCACTAAATCCTCTATCGTTTTTGGTTCAGCCCAATTGTTATCCTTTAAAACTTTCTTGTTATAAAAAATCCCAATTGTATTTAAAGAATTACCTAAACTATAAAGACTTCCATTCACTGTACCTGATTGATAAATAGGTTCTACAATACGATCCTTCCATCCATATTGTTCAGCATACTTATCTAAATTTTCAATTTTTCCAGCCTCTGCTAAAGGGATGACAAATGATGGACCTGAACCATATACAATATCCGGACCTTGTCCTGAAGAAAGAGCTACTGAAATATCCTTATCAACAGAATTTCTAAATTCTACCGTTAATTCGTACTTATCTTGAGATTTGTTGTATTTATCAACTAAAACCTTCTTCATTGTTTCTTGATGTTCTGGAGGGGCTCCCCAAAACCACATCGTAATTTTTTCTTTCCCACCTGATGTATTTTCACTTTTACTTGAACAACCTGAGACGAATAACATCACCATGAAAATCGCAATAAATCCAACAAATTTCTTTGACATTTTTGTATTCCCCCATTTTTATTTATCTGATTGAACTTTTACATAAAACTCTCTATTTCTTGGCCCATCAAACTCAAGAAAATAAATTCCTTGAGAATGTCCAAGTAGTAATTCACCATTCTCAATAATTAAACTCATTGAAACTCCAATTAATGATGATTTGATATGACCAGCTGCATCTTGGGGTGTGTCATGTTGATGTTTAAAGTCAATTCTAGTTGGAACAATTCTTCTTATTTCATCCTGTAAATCTTCTAAACCTCTTGGATCCCAAAATGAGGTAATGGTTAAACCTGCCGTTGTATGTGGTGTATAGATAGTACAAGTACCACTTTCCACACCACTGCTCTTAACAAATTCAACAATCTCATCGTTTAATTTGACAACATCATGTTCTGCCGTTTGTAATTTAAAGTTTTTTAACATTAGTTTGTCCTCATTTCGGTACTTATTTTATAATGATTTCACTATTTTTAACTGCATTGCCATTTTGAGCAAATGACCAATTATCCTTACATCCCCTGCCATCTTCTTCACCAATAATTTTGGCAATATATCCACTTAGCAAGGCCAATGGAACAAATTGTGTTAAAGGAATAGAGATCGGATATTTTGATATTGGTGTAGCGATTACCGTGCAGTCTTCCGAGAACACGTCTTCCTTTATATCTGAAATCACTAGTGTAGGTCGTCCTAATTCGATTGAATATCCTATGGTTTCAAGCGCCCGAGATAAGCATGGGTTAGAAGAATTCGCCACCATCACAGTCCCTATTTTCGAGAAGTTTCTCATAAAGAAATTAAGATGGAGCCATTCTTCGGTATTCACATGCATGGCATACTTTCCTGCCGCTTCAAATATCTTTGCGTGACCATACCATGCTGCAGCATAGTCAAAACCTGAACCGACAAAATCAAACGCTTCCATTTCTGACCAATTTAATGCTAGTTCTAATGTTTTACTATCCATTAAAGGCAGTGATTCTTCTAAAAGATCTGCTTGTGTTAAAATGTCCCTTCGATAATCCATCGCTACATCCATCGTGTATTTTCCTCTAACCTCACCAATCCTAATAGCCAAAAGCAATAACGATAGAACCGAAACTAAATAACTTCGAACTCCAGGACTTGGTTCAAAGGATGGAATCTCCAAATCTAATGTCTTTTTTGCCGATTTTCCAAGATACGACTGTTTGTTGGCGGTAATTCCAATGGTATATGCGCCATATTTATTAGCTCGTTCTACCGATTCTCCTACTCTCGCAACAGTGCCTGAATGACTTACTGCAAAAATGAATGGATTATTTGGCGAATTCCCCAATTGGTTAGTTGCATACAATCTACTTAATTCAATGGAGGTAACAACTTCAGTTGGAATCCCTGTTAACAGTTCAAAAATATGTTTTGTTGCTAATCCAGCCGCAAAAGAATCCCCACATCCTGTAATAATAATTTTCTGTATTGAAAATATTTCGGGAGTCGTTAAGAGCTTTCTTGTTTTTGGTTCTAAGTCCTCATACTGTTGTCTAATCAATGACGGTAAACTATACACTTGATTTTTCATTGCATTTTCATGTTTGCCCATAATGCCCTCCTAAGAATGATCTCTAACTTGTATTAACAATAACACAAGCATACAACTATTATCAATAATTATTTTTAAACTCAGTAAATTCAATATATTTCCTGTTTTGTGTTATACTTATTTCAAGTACGTTGTATAGACAACAATACAAACAAGAAAATGGAGGGTATGTTTTTGTACTCTAATCGAATATTTATCGACAAAGATTCACCTGTTCCAATCTACCATCAAGTTGCAACTAGTATTCGGGAACGCATTATGAAAAACGAATGGAAAGAGGATGAGAAGATTCCTTCAGAGGCAGTACTTACGAAGGAGTATGATATTAGCCGCGTTACCTTACGACAAGCTCTAAATGTGTTGGATATGGAAGGAATTATTAAAAAGATTCAAGGTAAAGGTGTTTTTGTTAAATATAATCCTAAACCTTTTGTGCATGATTTCAGTCTGCCTACTGCTATGAGTTCCAAATTGGAGCAGAGTGGGCATAATCTTAATCCCGTTTTACTAACCTCCACTCGCTGTGGCCCAATATCTCATGTTAATGAACTATTAAAGATCTCTGAATCTGAGAATTTAGTCTATATAAAACGTCTGTTTTTATTTAATAACAAACCGATCGGGTTAAATAGATCTTGGCTGGCTGAATCAATGGTTCCTGAAATCACAGAGAAACCATTATTGAGTAATAGTCTAAGTAAGACGCTTGCACAAACCTATAATCTAACACCTGCATCCTTAGAAAACTCTTTGCAATCCATTATTCCAAATGCAGCTGATTTAAAGCTTTTGAATGTCCAATACACAGTACCTGCTACTCTATTAAAGAGTGTTTCTTATTTAAATGACCGCACTCCACTGGAATATTCTGAAACCATTTGGTTAGGGGAAAGTGTAAAGTTTACTTTTAACACAAACTAAAAGCACGCAGCACAAAAAACAGGCCCTTTTTTAAAGAGCCTGTTTCTTTAGCTTTTATTTTTCTATATCCCCTTGGACAGTTCTTGCAATCTCAACAAGTTCTTTTTCGGTTAAGTCATTCGAGGCAATCATATAGTCTACACCATCCATGGTCCACGTAATCGAACCTTCAGATACCGCACCGATGGTCACACCTAAATCAACTAAGTCTCCATCCACATATGTTGGTGATGCAGAAGCTTCTTTCACAGTTACCTTTTCTTGTACAAGTGTAAACGACTTTTCACCCTCATACGTTAAGACAACACGCTTGCCATTTTCAAGTTTCACTTCTTTTTCATCTATTAATTTTGCGCCTAAATCAGATGTAGGATATTTAACGGTAAATGCCGTGTCCTTGCTATCTGCCATCACAGGCAGGTTAAGATCCGCACGAGTCATATTCTTTTTCATATCAAAATCACTGTCGTCGAAGCTTGCATTAAATTTAACCTTAGAAAATTCCACTGTCACAAGAGCATTTCGATCAGGATCCATTACTTTTACAACCGCAGGTGATAAATCTTCTTTGTTAAGTTTAATTTCTTGAATTGGCAACATACTATTGTTTTGATAGCGAGTTTTTGTTTCAAATACATAATGTTCTTTCGTAGAAGAAAATTTCGCTTCTTTATCCTCAACGATGTCTTTGATCAATGATTCGTATAAATAGGCCTGGCTGCTGTTTTGCGGCCAATCACTTTGGAATTTGAAACTCTTCTTAAGAGCTGGAGTTAACACAAATACTCCTTCATTATTCCGTAAAATCATTTGGCTTTGGTCTTTTTCAGCATTTTTTAAATTAACGCGATAAAATGTTGGATCTTTATGCCAAATTTCCACGTTATATACCTGTGAATCAGCACCCATTTTTAACGTCATTTTTGCGTCTACTTTATACCCTGATAAATCATTTAGTTTTCCATTTAACTCTTTCACCACATCTTCTTTTGACTTTGAGCCACAGGCTGCTAGTAGAAAGACGACCATTAACCCCGTGATCAAAAGCAACAACCTTTTCTTCAATTCCTTCAACCCCTTCTTGTCTCATTTTCATATGAATTTAAAGAAGACTTGTCTCTCCCATTTCCCTATGAATATATGAGACAACCTTTTGGAATATGATAAAGGATTGAAAGAAAAGTAAAAGCGCCTCGAGGGGCTAGGCACGGGAACTAGACAGTCCGTGGACATCATTTTTTCTACTTTTCTTCGATTACTACCTGGGCAACAGCATAATCACGACTGTGTGAAATTGAAAGAAAACCATTGGTATCAGGTTTTACGATATAAGGCTTGCCTAGAGAATCAGTTTCAATTTCAATATCTAAAAACGATAGTTCTCTCCCTATTCCCGTCCCGGCGGCCTTTGAATAGGCTTCTTTCGCAGCAAACCTTCCCGCTAAAAATTCAATCTTCCTTCGGTCCGGAAGCTGTTCAAATGTTTGTTTTTCTTTATCAGTCAGTATTCGATCAATTAATTTTCTCTGTCTCGTGACAATCTCTTCAATCCTTGAAAGTTCGATTATGTCAATTCCAATCCCTTTAATCATGGCTAGGTCCCCTTCTATTTATATTAAACAATGCATAATAGTACAACAGGAGCAAAATTCAGTCTATTATAGAGGTAAGTCTATTCAGGAGGTCATTATGTTTACGAGAACAGAAAGTTTTCGCGAATTTATCCGTTATTATCCAGTTGTTTCTACTATTATTGCCATCCATTTCCTATTATATCTTTTTACTGCCTTACCTATTTTTCCAAACTTTTGGTTTAAATCCACCTTTTCAGGGGTGAACCTCTATATTACGGAAGGGCAATATTGGCGGTTGGTAACCCCCATTTTTATGCATGGCGGTTTTACTCATGCTTTATTTAACAGTTTTTCACTTGTCCTTTTTGGCCCAGCACTTGAAAGGCTGCTAGGGAAAAGTAAATTCGTATTGGTTTATCTTGTTTCCGGCATCCTAGCTAATATAGCGACACTGCTGCTTGAACCGTTAACATATGTACACGTTGGATCAAGCGGAGCCATCTTCGGATTATTTGGTTATTATATTAGCATCATTCTCTTTCGTAAGCATATGCTCTCACAGCAAAACTCTCAAATAATCCTTACAATTTGTGCCCTAAGCTTAATCATGACCTTTATACAGCCCAATATTAATATTACCGCCCATATATTCGGATTAGCAGGTGGATTTTTACTAGGAGCTATTTTTTATAATAAAAAAAGGGGTTGAGCCATTTATTGGGTTCAATCCCTTTTTTCAGATTCCCTCGAAAACCAAGTGTAGACCTTTTTCACATCATTTCGGTCCATATCGCTTACACGGCCTCCCGCACCACCAAAGCCCACTTTCACAAAAGCCTCTAATGTCACCAGGTCTTTCCTTCTCTGAAAATAACTTTCTTTCAATTCTAGAACTTGAAGTTTACTTTTCTTAATAAACACAGTGGTCCGTACCATAGTTCGATAACGAAGACTCAATTGCTGCTCTTCCAATCTCCAGCCGGCGTCCTTATATTTTAATACTCCCCAGATTGTTACTAGGGCAAGAATAAGCAAGGAAAGAAGGCCCCAACCCTTTAGAAAAACTATTGAAGCGACAGCAAGTGGAACGATTATGATCCAGCTTCGAAAAACATATCGGTTCATGGCTCTTTTAGGAACGGGCGTGAAATTTGAAGCGAACCGATAATCCGTAAGAACTGGCCCTAAAATTTTTTCAATGTCCTGCAGTTTAACAAGCGGAAGCAGTAATACCTTTGAACCTTCTTTATTACTAGCTGAACCACCAGCACTTTCAACCATAACAGAACCGTAACCCAGCCATTGCCGGACGATATTTTCATTAATCCTTATGGCTTGAATTCTGGTTAACGGAATGGTAATTTGTCTTTTTTCTAATAGACCTTGAGAAATAACTAAATCATGTTCTGTTTTTGCAACTTGGAAATTTGCATATTTTAACATTGTTCCAAAAAGAGCAACAATCCACGCTGCCACAAAGCCGATAAAAACAAAAATGGCGATTACAATCATATTACTTACCGCCAATTGTCCGACGCCGCGGAATAATTTTTCGTAAGGAATAAAATCATCCAACTGAGAGAAAAAGGCCAATACAGCTGAGATTACGACCCCTACTCCTCCTGAGGTAAGTGATAATAAAATAAGCTGTGCCGAAGTCATTTTGAATACTGTGTGATTAGAAGGTTCTTGAACATCTTCAATGTCTGGAACAGAAGGATTTTTAGCTACAGCAACATACTCTTGTATATAGCGTGCCTCTGATTTAGAAATGGCTGACAGAACTGCCTCTGCCTCATCGGTTCCGCTCCCGCCAGCTGTTTCAATCCGAACTTTTACCATCCCACATAAACGCTGAAGAATCCCCTCTGAAATATCCAGACTTTGGATACGTTCCAACGGAATATACCTTTTCTTCCGGACAAAGACGCCGTATTCTATTCGAAGTTCATTCTCCTCTAACCGGTAAGTATAGCGCAGCCATGAAAGGATGCTGATTAGAATAATTCCTATAATCACAATAGCGGAAGCACCAAAAAGCAGCAGCTTCCCGCCATCACCTTTATTCCAAATAAAGAACAATGCGATAAATGAAAAAATAAAATCCTTAACTCTCTTACCGATCGTTAACACAATCACAATGGGATGGAGCCGTTTTGGTTCAGACATCTTCATCCGCCACCCTTGCTAGATTAGAAATAAAGCGCCTTAATTCTTCCGCTTCACTCTCTTCTAATGCAGGAATTTCATGAGCTGTTGCTGCCGTATTAATAATGACGGAGGCTAATTGATAATTACGCAAAATTGGTCCCTGCACAGTATCTACATGCTGTACTCTAACCATCGGAATCAATGTCCGCTTCACAATAAAGATTCCTTCTTGAAGCTCAATTTCCTCTTCCCTAACCTCATAACGCCAACGCTTCCATCTAAGTGATGGTAATAAGTAAATAATAAAATACGAAGAAATAAGTTCAATTGCGATTAATAATGGTGATATCCAAAATGGACCCTTAAAGATATGTAAAAGATATATCGCTACGCCAGCTAAAATCCAGCTGATTGCAATTTTTATCGCACCTGAGATTCTCCAAACCGTTAATGCTTTCACAGAAATTCTTTTTTGCGGCTCTAGAATCATATTTCCCCCCTACTTCCATAGTTTCCCTTAAGTATACACGGAAATGGGTCAGGAAACATCCTTGTTATTCAACTACAAAGCTAGATTGGTCTAGTACCTTAATTCCCCGGCTTTTCAGGTCATCTATCAGTTGAAAGAGTGCCGCATCTTTTTGTTTGGCTTCTATCATGCAATGGATCTCTGGTACAGTTCCTATTATTGTGTTTAAAAATGTTAAAAGCATTTCTGGATCAACAAAATCAGCATGTGCCCTAAATTCATTTTGTGAACGAGGACTTGATATATGCATTTTAACCGGAAGTGGAGAATCCCTCCAGGTAGTGACAATTCGTTCCCAATCCTGCTGCCACTCCACGTCTTCGTGATTTGCCAAATGGTGGTGATAGTCAAATACCATTGGAATCCCTAGCTTTTCACAAAGATACAGCGTTTCTTTTACTGTAAATGTTGTATCGTCGTTTTCAAGCATAATCATTTTTTGAATGGCTGGCTGGATGAATCCCCAATTGTGAATAAACTGTTCAAGCGCCATTTCTTTATCTTCGTAGCCGCCGCCTACATGTAGGACACAGCGATGCTCAGTATCGATCCCCATACCTTTTAGCAATTTCTTATGCATGACAAGTGTCTTTAGTGCGTTGGAGAGTATCTCTTTATTCGTTGTGTTAAGCACTACAAAATGGTCAGGGTGAAAATCAACCCGCATGGGGTGGAGGTTAAGATAGTCACCAATCCTTTTTAAAGATTCCTTTAGTGGTTTAATATAATCCCAATCCAGCAACTCCTCGTGGTTAGCAAGAGGAATCAGGCGGGAGCTTAGGCGAAAGAAATGAATTTGATTCCCAGCATTGTGTTTTAATAACCGAAGGCAATTATCTATATTTGACTCAGCAATTCGCTCAAGCTTACGAATAGCTGCATCACGGTCTTTAATTTTGCTAAATTGTGCAAATGTCATCGTTTGAGAAGGCGAGGCGTTCTGAAGCTCCACACTCATTGCAACATAACCAAGTTTAACAATCATCTTAATCACTCCTAACAAGCTGTTACCATTAATGTTCCCAATATACAATTGTAAAATAGAGGCTTGTTAAACTTGTCTGTTGATTTCTTTTCCTCCTTAGCCTCAAATACTTGTTCATATGATGAGTCTGTTAATTTTGAGAAGTGGATACCTTACTATTGTTTAGTGAATACTCGTTACCGTTTACCCCCAAAATATCGCTGTACAGGCACGAATAGACTCTATTTGTTACCTTTTTAATTAAGTTTCCTCTGCACGGGCACGAATAACTATTATTCGTTACCGTTTTCACTTAAAGTGCCGCGGTACAGGAACGAATATCCTATCCGTTCCAAACCAGCTCCAATACACACTCCTTTTTCCTAAAACAAAAGCCAAAAAAAGAGAGCACGGACATTATATGCCCATGCTCTCTTACATTATTATCGGTTAAAGCTTCTTGGTTTTGATGATTTTCCTGATGTGCGTGTTTCACCTGTTCTTGGCTTTCCAGGTGCCTTTTTACGATCACGATTACCGCCGCTGCGTTCCCCGCCACGAGATGAATTATAGCCGCCTCTATTGTCGTCTCTTCTTCTGCGGTCACGATCTTGCGGCTTTCTGTCTCTCTTAGAATGAAGCGGTGCTTCTTCCGTTAACTTTACCGGAGTTTGATCTGGTTCTTTTGTTAACATTTTCAAGACTGCTGCAATGACAGTTGAAGCATCATTTTCTTCAAGTAATTCGTTGGCAGCTCGTTTATAATACTGAAGATTATTTCCTTCAATTGTTTGAACAATCTTATCGACTACTGCGCGTTGCTGACCTTCTAACGCTTCATCAAGTGTAGGAGCAGTCATTCTCTCCATCTTACGCTTCGTTGTTCTTTCTAAAATTGAAAGGTAAGACTTCTCACGCGGTGTGATGAATGTCAGTGCCATACCAGATTTACCGGCACGTCCTGTACGACCGATACGGTGCACATAGCTTTCTGGATCTTGCGGGATATCAAAGTTGTAAACATGTGTTACACCAGAAATATCTAGACCCCTTGCAGCTACATCCGTTGCAACAAGGACATCAATCGTTCCTTCTTTAAATTTACGAAGGACTTGAATACGCTTTGCCTGTGTTAAATCTCCGTGAATTCCTTCAGCAGTATAACCTCTTAACGTTAGTGCTTCAGATAATTCATCAACACGGCGTTTTGTCCGTCCGAAAATAATTGCTAATTCAGGTGATTGGATATCAAGCAGTCTTGTTAAAACATCAAATTTATTTTTTTCCATTACCTCTAGGTAATATTGTTCAATCGCAGGAACTGTCATTTCCTTTGTTTTAACTCGAACAATTTGTGGATCCTTCATAAATTTCTCTGCCATTCTCTGGATTGGAGCTGGCATTGTAGCAGAGAAAAGCAATGTTTGTCGTTCTGCCGGTGTTGCTGCAAGAATCGATTCAATATCTTCAATGAATCCCATATTTAGCATTTCATCCGCTTCGTCAAGAATAACAGTATTTACTGTGTCAAGACGCATAGTTTTTCTGTTGATATGATCTAATACACGTCCAGGTGTACCAACAATAATATGTGGGAATTTCTTTAATGAACGGATTTGGCGGCTGATGTCCTGTCCTCCGTAAATGGATAAAACGCGGACTCTTTTACCAGAACCGATTTTATAAAGCTCTTCCGAAACTTGAATTGCAAGCTCACGAGTAGGAGCGATAATGATCCCTTGAATCGCGTCCTTCGTTACATCAATTTTTTCAACCAAAGGAATACCAAATGCAGCTGTTTTACCAGTTCCTGTTTGGGCCTGCCCAATCAGATCCTTGCCGGCTAAGCCCATCGGAATTGTTTCTGACTGAATTGGTGTAGCTTCCTCAAAACCCATTTTAAGGACAGCCTGTAAAGTTGCCTGACTTAGGCCTAAATCTTCAAACTTTGTCAATGTTTTCATTCTCCTTCATTTATATAAAAATTTAATCTATGTGCTGAATACTTGTGATTCGCATCAAAATGCCGTAACTAGGTAACATCTTTATTTTACCAAAAAAAAGACATCCCTCCAAAGGAGTATGCCCTATTTTACTCGTTCTTTAGACACGTTGCTGATAATCATAACATTATTACAAGTATATTGCAATTAATGTGGTTTATTTACGAGTCCCATATCAGCATTACTGCTCCATCAAAAAGTCATAAACTTGGGAAAATAGGGCCTCTTTTTCCTGACAGTGACAAATATGATGGCTAGAATCCTTAATATACGTAAGTCTTTTTGTTTTCGCATTTATTGTCCGGTATAAGTATTCAGCACTTTTGGGAGGGACGATACCGTCACACTCTCCCTGTGCAATTAGCGTTGGCACTTCTACTTGAGGGAGAAGTGGTTTGATGTAAGAAACAAGTCTTCGAAATTGGAAAGTCGCTTTTATGGGAGTTGCTTTTATTTTTCTTTTGTAACGTTGAAATAATTCATTTTCTTCTAAGTTTCCTTTAAATAAATCAACCATCATTGATTTAATTTCACTTGCCATCTGTTTTGGGTTTAGATAATAAGCAGCTGCACTAAGTAGTACAAGCTTGTCCACAGGGTATTTTGCAGCCAGGAGGCTTGCAATCATGCCGCCCATAGAAAACCCAATTACATAAACTTGATCACAGGTTTCAATCAATTTCTTTAATTCAGACTCTGCATGTTCTATCCATTGTTGATAATGGATATCTTTTAGTGACAGATTTTCGCCATGGCCAGGAAGAGTAGGGACACTGAATACCCAATCCGTATGCTGCGTTAAATACTCAGCAAGCGGTTCTACTTCATATGGTGCCCCTGTAAAGCCATGAATACATAAACAGCCAATCAAAATTCTCCACCTACTTTGCTCTATAAATGAATTATTTTTCTTTAGTGTTCCATTAACAGCACTTAGCATACAGTCTAGACTTCGGTCTTTTATTAATCCTGCTTTTGTTGTAAGGCGGTCACAATTTCCTCAAGTTTCATCCCTCTTGAAGCTTTTACTAGTACTAAGGTACGGTTGTCTACTTGCTTCTCTAATACTTTAATTAACTCATTTTTATCGGTAAAAGAAAAAACTCTTTGTTTTCCTAGAGCGGATCGTGCACCTTCAGCCATATGTTCCGCTAATTTCCCATAGGTGAACAACAAATCTATCTTATCAGGATTCAATCCTTCGCCGATTTGCTGATGATACTGTTCTTCTTGAGGCCCTAATTCAAGCATATCACCGAGGACGAGGATAATTTTTTCATAACCTTTTAAATGTGAAACTAGTTCAATGGCAGCCATCATGGAGGTAGGACTGGCATTATAGGCATCGTTGATGATTTTTTCACCATGACTACCTTCTACTAACTCCATTCGCATATTGGTTAGTTTTACACTGGTTAAACCTTCATTCATTTTTTCAAATGGCACATCAAAGTAATGAGCAATAATCATGGCAGCAAGGGCATTTAATATATTATGTGTACCCAATACAGGAAGTTCGAAACTTTCCGAAGAGTTATTGATTTTAAACATATTTCCTTGTTCTAATTGAGTAATTTCTGTTGGAAAAAAGTCATTACTATCGGTTCTTCCAAATGTTTGTACGTGCACATTGCCTTTATATTTATTTATCCGTTCCATCAGAAGGGGCTCATCTCCATGAAGAACCGCTAAACCATGTTCTTTTAGACCTTGTAAAATTTCTAGCTTGGCTTCTGCAATTCCTTCTCTCGAGCCTAGGTCAAGAAGGTGGGATTCACCGATATTGGTGATGACAACTGCATCGGGAGAAGCAAGTTTTGTCAGGAAGGCAATTTCTCCTCTGCCGCTCATCCCCATTTCTAGAACCGCAATATCAGTATCCTCATCCAAACCTAAGACAGTTAAAGGCAAACCAATATGGTTATTATAATTCCCCTCGGTCTTTTGAACTTTATAGGTAGTGGATAACAAAGAATACGTCATATCTTTAGTCGTGGTTTTCCCGTTACTGCCTGTTATACCTACTACTTTTACTTGTAACTGTTTACGATATTCTCTTGCTAATTCCTGTAACGCCACTAAGCAATCCTCAACGATAAGAATCGGTAAATGCAGGGGTGGATTCGGTACATCGCTTTGCCAAAGTGCCGCAGATGCTCCTTTTTTTAAGGATTCCTCTACAAATTTATGACCATCTGAGTTTTCCCCTTTAAATGGTATAAACAGGTTTCCCCCTTCAATTTTTCTAGAATCGATTGAAACACCACTAATTTCTGTATCAGCAAAAGAGGTAATCTCATTTTTTACAGAAATCATCTCCGATATCTGCTTTAAAGTTCTTTTTATCATGTCAATCCTCCAGTAGGATATTTTAATAAAGACACGGCACTTAGCCGTGTCAATGTTTTCTAGAAGGTGTATTTAATGTTTTGCTTCTGGGCATGGCGTTCCCTTGCAAGATTTACCAATGTTTCAATCAATTGTGGATACTCAACACCCGTATGCTTCCATAACAGCGGGAACATGCTAAATGGCGTGAATCCCGGCATTGTATTCACTTCATTAATTAAAGCCTTACCATCCTTTGTTAAGAAGAAGTCCGCACGCACAAGGCCTGAGCAATCCAACGCCTTAAAGGCTTGAATAGCCATCTCTTTAATTTGCTGATACTCTTCCTTCGTGACATCCGCAGGAATGATTAAAGCTGTGTCACCGTCTTCATATTTCGCTTTATAATCATAAAAATCCTTCTTTGGAACAATTTCACCTGCAACTGAACACTTGGGATCGTCGTTCCCAAGAATACCTACTTCAATTTCACGTGCTGTAACACCTTCTTCGATGATTACTTTTCGGTCAAATTGAAACGCTTCTACAAAGGCTGCTTCTAATTCCGTTCTATTTGTACATTTGCTAATTCCTACACTTGAGCCTAAGTTGGCAGGCTTTACAAAGCAAGGGTAGCCGAGTTTTTCTTCCACTTTTGTATAAATTGACTCTTTCGCCTTTTCCCATTCTGTTCGAACGAAAGCAACATAATTTACTTGCGGAAGCCCCGCTTGTGCAAATACATTTTTCATCATAACCTTATCCATACCAGCTGCGGAAGCTAATACACCATTACCGACATAGGGCAGGTTTAACAATTCCAATAATCCCTGTACCGTTCCATCCTCACCATTTGGTCCATGAAGCAGCGGAAAAATGACATCTAATGGTTCGCTGTTTTGTTTTTGATCATTGAAAAGAGTCGGTGCCAATGATAAAGGAGATAACTGATTTTCATTTGAAAATTCTAATGCCTGAACATTTTCTGCAGGCGCAGTAAGCTGAGGTCCCTTTATCCACTGACCCTCTACATTTATGTAAATCGGATGAATTTCATATTTTTCCAGATCGAGCGCCTTAATGACCGCAAGAGCTGTTTGTAACGATACTTTATGTTCAGCGGATTTACCTCCGTATAGTAAACCAATTTTTGTTTTCATACTAAACCTCCATTTTCGCATTCACGATTTTATTTTATCACTTTTATTATTTTATGAAACCTACAGCTTGGCTAAAAACCACCTAGTTATACAAACACAAAGAAATCTCCCCAACAAAATGGAGAGATTAGATAACTGTAAGCTTCCATTCTTTTGTTTTTTTATCAAAGATGATTTTAGCATGGCAGGTTTCGCCTGAAATTTGCTGATATTCTTCGTACATATCATCCATCGATGCAAAATCACCAATTACCCAAATCGGTATTTCCAGCTTGTTTCGCTGATGATCAACATCACGTAAAGAAATACAGATACCTTCCTTAATAAAGGGCGTTAAAGATAAGAGAATTTCCTTATTAATTGGTGGATATGAACGTTTTTTTCTGATTCCGAGAAGTGTCTTTTCAAGCTTCAACTTTCCCAGCTTACTGGAAAGCGCATAACTTAAAAGATGAAAAAAGTCCTTAAAGCTTCGATAATATACTTTATTAAAGAATCCATCGTCGTGCGCCAAATAAACAAAACGGTTCCCTAACTTATTATAAAAAGGCAGTTTTAAATGCTGCTTTTGATGTCCCAAGTATAATATTTCCGCTATTTCTTGTCCTGTTAGTTCATTTAATCCTTCTTCTTCAACAAAGTCAATCCAGCAGAAATCACCGTAGCCATAAATATCTTCCGCAGCTAAACTTTCGATTCGCTCATCCGGACAATATTCTAGCAGAGTATGCATATTAAAATCACTATCTTCAAAGCGATGTTTTAATAATAGCAAATGATTCAATGTACCCGAAAAAGCAGCAGCAAATTCAGCAAATTCAATACCGTAAGATAGTACATACTGATCATTTTGATTTAAGTGGACATAGACAAGATCCTGTATGTCTTGATGGTGCTTTTTCAAAGCCAAACTCCTCCGATCAGGAAAATAAACATTATGGTAATGAGTTAAAATACTCATTAAAACGCTCACCAATATTAACCAATCTTTCACTATTTTATCATTAATAGTCCAAATAGCTTATTTCAATTCTTTTACAATTCTAAAGAGATTTGTGATACTTTTGAAACAGTTAGCTTTATTCCTTTATGTATAACACATACTAGTCGATAGTAGTATTAACTGCAGTACAATCAACAAATCATTTTTTACATACATGTATAGAAGGATTAAAACGCACCGTTAGAAAGGAGCGTGCTGTCAATGATTAAAGATATGACGAAAGACGAAATGACCCTCCATATTATAAAGTTATTAAAAGAAAACAAAAAGGCAGATTTTCTTACCATCCTTGAAGAACTGCAGCCATATGATACAGCAAAAATATATGAGGATTTACCTGAAAAGCATAAACTTCGTTTTCTCTTATTCTTAAATTTTGAAGTACTCGCTGACCTAATGCAGGAACTTGAAAAAGAAGAGCAGCTTGAGGTTTTAAATAAACTCGGGTTAGAGAAATCCAGTAAAGTCCTTGATCTAATGGACAATGATGATTTGGCCTTGTTCCTTGATGAACTATCACCAGAGAAAAAAGAGTCACTGCTCTCTGGTATGAAGGTAGAAGAGTCTCAAGCTGTTACCGATATTATGAATTACCCTCCTGAAACTGCAGGCAGAATGATGACGAATCGCTTTGTCTGGATTCGAAGTTATTACAGCGTAAGGGAAGCGGTGGATAAGTTAAAAACGTTTGCTGAGTTTGCTGAATCCATTAATTATTTATATGTTGTTAACGAAGAGAGAAAGCTGGTTGGTGTTGTTTCTTATCGAGACCTACTGCTTGCTGACATTAATGAGAAAATTAATAACATCATGTATGAACGTGTAATATCTGTTTCCGTGACTACCGACCAAGAAGTCGTCGCCAGAATGACGGAACGATACGATTTCCTTGCAATTCCTGTGGTTGATGAAAGTAACAGACTTGTCGGTATCGTTACCGTCGATGATATTATTGATGTCGTCATTAAAGAGGCAAATGAGGATATAGAAAAATTATCTGCCTCTGGGAAATCAATTGACTTTGATACAAAAACATTTGTTGCAGCTGCTAGGAGGCTTCCATGGCTTATATTGCTTTTATTTATCGGGCTATTGTCCGGCAGAATAATCAGCAGTTTTGAACATACCTTGGAACAAGTCGTCGCCATTGCCTTTTTTATGCCCATGATTGCAGGAATGACCGGTAATACTGGTACTCAATCACTAGCCGTAGTGGTGCGAGGACTTATTTCTCATGATATCGATAAAGGGGTCATCCTTCGCTTGATCGCCCGAGAACTTGGTGTCGGCGTGACAATCGGGATTACCTGTGCCATCCTTATCTCCATTATCGCTTATATATGGCAGGGAAGCTTTATTTTAGGTGCAGTGGTCGGTGTTTCACTTTTCTTTACACTCATTATTGGCACCCTTGCTGGTACAATCATCCCGCTGATTTTATTCCGTTTAAATATTGACCCTGCTGTTGCCTCCGGCCCGTTAATTACGACAATTAATGATATTTTTTCTCTACTCACTTACTTTGGTATTGCCACGATGTTTCTAAACTATCTCATGTAGGCACGGTCATAGACCGTGTTTTATTTTTTTGAAACATTTTGTCTAGTGAAATCGTCATAATAGTAAAGTTGTTGTAATAAATTACCTAAATATATTGTTACCAAATATTTTCTTTGTTAGCATATTACTATACAAATAGACAAAAATTGGGTGTGGCATATGGACAATTTCACTAAAAAGGCAGACCGCTTTGATTGGACGTTAACATTAATTTTGTTTCTATTTTTTCTCGTAAGTTGTTTAGGAATTTATAGTGCACAAACAGCTGGACAGTACGATGAAAATTTCCTAGTTAAGCAAACTTTCTGGTATGTGGTTGGAGCAGCCATCATTTCCATTACCATTCTTTTTGACAGTTTTCAATATAAACGGCTTTCCTGGTACTTGTATGGATTTGGACTTATTTTGCTTATTGGTGTCCTTGCTGCCCCAGAAAGCATCGCTCCCATTAGAAATGGTGCCAAAAGCTGGTTTATTACGCCTCTTGGGTCGATTCAACCATCTGAATTTGTTAAAACCTTTCTCATTTTAGCACTTAGCACTGTCGCAACCCAGCATCAAGAGAAATATCTAGAGAAAACATTTAAAAGAGACGGTTGGTTATTACTTAAATTAGTAATCACAACATTCGTACCAATCTTCTTTATTATGAAGCAAAATGATCTAGGTACTTCGCTTGTCTTATTATCGATTTTAGTCGGATTCATTCTCGTATCTGGTATCACATGGAAGATTATTTTGCCTATCTTTAGTACCGGTGCTTCACTTGCCGTTTTCATTATTTATTTGGTTGTTCAAAGACCAGATATACTCGAAAAATACCTGCATGTACAAGAATACAAATTTAATCGAATATATGCATGGCTTGACCCGTTCAACCATTCAAGCAGTTCAGGTTACCATCTATTGAAATCCTTAAGTGCGATCGGTTCCGGATTGATAACCGGTAAAGGATTTGGCAATCGGGAGGTTTACATTCCTGAAGGTCACACAGATTTTATATTTAGTGTGATTGGTGAAGAGTATGGCTTTGTAGGCGGCAGTGTCGTCATCGGACTGTTCTTTCTATTAATCTATCACTTAATTAAAACAGCATTCGATACCAATGATCCATTTAATACATATGTGTGTACGGGAATTATCTCTATGCTCACCTTTCATGTATTCCAAAATGTCGGTATGACCATTCAAGTACTTCCGATTACAGGTATTCCCTTACCTTTTATCAGCTATGGCGGAAGTTCATTAATGGGTAATATGTTTGCGATGGGTATCGTCTACAGCATTCGCTTCCATCATCGTAATTATATGTTCACATCATCAAAGTCTTTAAGCAGTTAAATCAAGGCAGCGGTAAAATCCGCTGTTTTTATTTCTTTCTTCTCTAAACTGTTATAAACTTAGAAAAGCGAAAATATTTAAGGTGAAGGTGAACTATGAAAGAATTTATTTTCTCAGTACTAGAGTTCTTATCAGAGTTAGGCTACTTCGGAATTGCTCTAGGGTTAATGATAGAAGTTATCCCTAGCGAAATCGTCTTAGGGTATGGCGGTTATATGATTTCAGAAGGAATCCTCGGCTACCCCGGCGCAATTATTGCTGGAACAGTTGGCGGAACCCTTGCACAGTTATTTCTCTATTGGGCAGGATACTACGGCGGGCGGCCCTTCTTAGAAAAATACGGCAAATATGTCTTTATTAAAAAGAAGCAAATTGACCTGTCCGAACAATGGTTTCGAAAATATGGAGTCGGCGTCATTTTTTTCGCCCGATTTATTCCCGTTGTCCGACATGCGATATCCATTCCTGCTGGGATTGCGAAAATGTCTGCGACCAAATTTACGCTTTATACGGTAGCTGCAGTTATTCCATGGACCATCCTTTTCCTATATTTAGGACATACACTAGGGGAAAATTGGTCACATATTAAAGAATATGCTGCGCAATATACCTTGCCTATTATTATCGGTGCCGTTATTCTTGGTGTTATTTACTTCTTAATAAAGAAAACAAAAAAATCAACTACTGATTGATTACAGTGGTTGTTTTTTTTTGTCATCAAAGCATCATTTGACTTTTTATCGTGTTAGAAAATAAAATAGAAAAGATACATGGTGTTTGTCGATAATAACAGATTTACGTCGAAAGGATTGATTTTTTGAAAAAGTTTGGTTTAGCTTGGCAAATTTTAGTCGGATTAATCCTTGGGATTGCTGTAGGTGCAATTTTTTACGGAAACCCTGAGGTGCAAACATATTTACAACCAATAGGTACAATCTTTATACGCTTAATAAAAATGATTGTCATACCGATCGTAGTTTCCAGTCTAATTGTTGGGGTTGCGGGTGTAGGAGATATTAAAAAGCTTGGATCATTGGGCGGCAAAACGATCCTTTATTTTGAAATTATTACGACCATAGCGATTATTATCGGATTAGGTGCAGCTAATCTCTTTCATCCAGGTACTGGCATTGATATGGATCATTTAACCAAGAAAGATATTGGCGGATATATTTCTACAACAGAACAGGTAGAAAGCCATAGCTTTGCAGATACATTTGTTAATATTGTTCCTCAGAATCTATTTGAATCACTCGTAAAAGGCGATATGCTAGCAATTATATTCTTTTCGGTCTTCTTTGGCCTTGGGGTCGCTGCTATTGGGGAAAAAGGGAAACCTGTTCTCGCATTTTTCCAGGGAACGGCTGAGGCGATGTTTTATGTAACAAATCAAATTATGAAATTTGCTCCATTTGGTGTTTTTGCACTTATCGGAGTTACGGTTTCAACCTTTGGAGTTTCCTCGTTAATTCCCTTAAGTAAATTAATTTTTACGGTCTATGGGGCAATGGTCTTCTTTATTCTAGTTGTTTTAGGTTTGGTTGCTAAGCTTGTCGGTATTAATATCTTTAACATTATTCGTATTTTAAAAGATGAACTAATCCTTGCTTATTCAACAGCAAGCTCTGAAACAGTACTTCCAAAGATTATGGAAAAAATGGAGCGCTTCGGTTGCCCGAAGGCTATTACCTCCTTCGTCATTCCGACAGGATATTCATTTAACCTTGATGGATCCACCCTTTACCAAGCCTTGGCAGCGATATTTATTGCACAAATGTATGGTATTGATCTTTCCATTAGTCAGCAGATCTCACTTATGCTGGTACTTATGGTAACCTCAAAGGGAATCGCCGGTGTTCCTGGGGTTTCGTTCGTTGTTTTATTGGCGACTTTAGGGTCAGTTGGGATTCCACTTGAAGGCTTGGCATTTATCGCTGGTATCGACCGAATACTAGATATGGCTAGAACAGTTGTAAACGTGGTCGGAAACTCGCTTGCCGCGGTAGTCATGTCAAAATGGGAAAAGCAATTTGATACAGAAAAAGCCGACAACTATATTAAAGAGATTCGTGATGTTAAACCAGTGATTGAATAAAATAGAGGCTGCTTGGAATCATTTCCAAGCAGCCTTGTTTTTATAGCATTATGCTCGTAATAGCCGCTGTTAATAAGCTTACGAGTGTTGCTCCGTAAAGTAATTTCAGTCCAAACTTTGCTACTTGATTTCCCTTTGCTTCATTTAAGCCCTTAACTGCCCCCGTGATAATTCCAATCGAGGAGAAGTTCGCAAAGGATACAAGAAACACAGAAATAATTCCAACTGTTCTACTTGAAAGAGAGTCAGCAATCTTTCCTAAATCCATCATCGCTACAAACTCATTGGATAATAACTTCGTTGCCATAATCGTACCGGCTTCAACCATATCGACTGCTGGTATACCAACGATAAAGGCAAGTGGTGCAAATATATAACCTAAGACCATCTGGAAGCTAATTCCGAAAATGGCTTCAAAAACATGGTTAATCATACTAATTAATGCAACGAAACCAATTAACATGGCTCCTACAATAATAGCGACCTTGAATCCATCCATAATATATTCCCCAAGAACCTCGAAGAAAGTTTGTTTTTCCCCTTCTTGAATATCAATAATATCTTCTTCCGGTGAAACCTCGTAGGGATTAATAATGTTGGCAACCATAAATCCGCCAAATAAGTTTAACACCAAGGCCGTAATCACATACTTGGGATCAATCATCGTCATATATGCCCCTAATATCGAGGCAGATACCGTAGACATCGCTGACGTACATAAAGTATAAAGGCGGTGCTGAGGGATATATGGAAGCTGCTTTTTTACAGAGATAAACACTTCAGATTGACCGAAAACAGCCGATGCAACCGCATTATAGGACTCCAATTTACCTAAACCATTGACCTTACTTAAAACAATACCAAGATAACGGATGATAATGGGGAGGACCCTAATATGTTGGGCGATCCCAATTAAGACAGAAATAAACACGATAGGTAAAAGGACATTTAAGAAAAATGGTCCTGCCCCCTCATTTGCCATTCCTCCAAAAACAAAATTAATCCCTTCTGCTGCATAGCTTAACAGATGGTCGAACAATGTGGAAACAGCTGTAATAATCACAAAACCTACCTCAGTATTAAGCAGCAAAAAAGCAAAGAGCAGCTGCAGTACGAGCATAGTGATAAGCGGTTTAACCTTAATCTTTTTCTTATTGTTACTAGCAATATAGGCTAATAAAAAGATGATAACGATGGCTGCTAGAAAAAGTAAATATTTCAATCCTATTCCTCTCCTGTTCTGGATGTTCTATCAATTATGTAAGGTGATAGAAAATACAATTTATTTCGACAAATAACGACACTTTTATCAAACAACAAAAATGAGTATAATGTTACCGTTTTCTCCTGTCAATTGAATCAGAGATAGTGGTAAAATTCAGGTTTTTCACTTTTTTATTATTCCATCCCGCCTTTTTCTTACTCTTTTGCAAAAAAAAAATCCACCTGAAAAGGTGGATGATTAAAATGATGGTCTTTTTATTTTTTTTCCGTTTCAATAACACGTTTCATTGCTTGAATATGTCCCAGGTGCAAATTCTCGTGAAAAAGAGCAAAATTAACGAGCTCACCAAAGGCCTTCTGACCAAGAAATGGCTCTTTTAACTCCACGCTGAGGCTTTCAACAGGAATTTCCTTCATTCTATTTAATTGGTCTTTTAACTGGCCTACTAAGATAGAAACAGACGGAACATCCCCTTTCCAGTCAGCGGGTTTCGTCCCTCTTGCAAATAGCTCCATATAGTTTGCCGGCAAATGGCTTGTATTTTTCGGAAAGCCAAATAGCAAACTCTCGGTTGTTGTTAACACATGTCCTACATGCCAGTGAATGTTGTTGTTAAATCCTGCAGGTTGAACACTGACTAGCCCCTCGTCAACAGCAGCTACATTCTTGATAAAGAAACTTCTTGTTAACTCCATATTATTTAGCAAAAGTTCACTCATCTCTTCTTCCTCCTCTTTATCTCCCTTAACACTTCTTCATTTTATAACAAATTAACCCACCCATTAAACTATTTTTACTTACATTTCCTCTGGAGCTTCAATCCCTAATAATCTTAAACCTTCCTTTAAAACAATCGTCACTGAATAGACGAGTGCCAAGCGGGCTTGTTGTTCTGCGTTGTCCTCAAGGATTTTAACATCCCCATAATATTTATTAAAGGCTTGTGCGAGGTCCACAATATATTTGGCAATTTGAGAGGGATCAAACTGCTCATATGCCCTTTTAATTGCATTTGTAAACTCAGTAAGCAGACTAACAACCTTCCATTCTTTTTCCCAGGATGGCGACGAGATTGGGGCTGTTACAGCCATCTGCCAGTTCCCTTTTCGTAGAATAGAGCAGGCACGTGCATAGGTATATTGCACATAAGGTCCTGTTTCACCTTCAAAACGGAGCATGTCTTCTAGTGAAAATTCTATATCATTCATTCTAAAATTCTTTAAATCATGAAACATGACTGCCCCTACTCCTACCTGTTTTGCCACTGCATTCTTGTTCGTAAGGTTCGGATTTTTTTCCTCAATATTATGTTTTGCCATTGCGATGGATTCATTTAATACTTCCTCTAATAGGACGACCTTCCCTTTTCTTGTTGACATCTTCTTGCCATCTTTAAGCATCATTCCGAATGGAATATGGACCATATTGCTTGCCCATGCGTATCCCATCTTTTCTAACACAGCGATTAACTGTTTAAAATGAAGGCTCTGTTCATTACCAACAACATATAACGACAAATCAAAATCATAGTTTTCTTTACGGTAAAGCGCTGCAGCTAAGTCACGAGTTGCATACAGGGTAGCTCCATCAGATTTTTTTATTAAACATGGAGGCAATCCTTCATCTGTTAGTTCCACCACTTGAGCCTGGTCGGATTCTACCAGCAATTGTTTTTCCTCTAGAAGCTGGACAACATGGTCCATTTTATCATTATAGAAGGCTTCCCCTGCAAAAGAATCGAATTGGACATTCATCAATTCATAAATCCTTGAGAACTCTTTTAAGGACTCATCACGGAACCACTGCCATAGCATCGCAGCTTCCTCATCACCATCTTCAAGTTTTTTAAACCAGTTTCTTCCCTGTTCCACAAGTGAAGGATCATTTTCTGCTTCATCGTGGAACTTTACATAAAGCGTTAGTAATTCCTTAATAGGTTTCTGTTTAACCTTCTCTGCTTCTCCCCAAAGTTTAAAAGCCGTAATGAGTTTACCAAACTGAGTGCCCCAGTCCCCAATATGGTTAATTCGGATTGGCTTATATCCGCATTTTTCAACAATAAATGCTAAAGAGTTACCAATGACAGTAGAACGCAAATGGCCCATTGAGAACGGCTTGGCGATATTTGGTGATGACAGGTCAATGGTTACAGGTCGGTTATTGCCAATATCTAAAGCACCATACTTCTCCTGCTGCTTAATAATTTCAGCAACCGTATCTTCCGAAACCATTTTTTTATTTAAGAAGATGTTGATATACGCCCCCACCACTTCTACCTTCTCGATAGTTGGTGATTGGATCTTTTCACTTAACTCTTGAGCAATAACTGCGGGTGATTTTCTTTTTACTTTTGCTAATATAAAACAAGGAAAGGCGAAATCACCATGCAGGTGGTTTTTAGGTTTTTCAATTAACATTTCCAGTTCTTTCTCTTGAATTTCATGGTCGAGTGCTTCATATAAAATCTTTGCAAACTCCTGTTTATACTTCATTTTTTAAGACCTCCATTTTTATCTCTTTTGGCTGTGTTAAATTGGGCTGTTGAATGGCGTTCCAATCAACAGGTTCTATATCTGTAGCCATCTCTTTATAAAAACAAAAAACTCCCGTCTCTATGTTGAAGAGACGAGAGTTAACTCGCGGTACCACTCTACTTGTTCTATAAGAACCAGCTTGGCTTGTTAACGGAGAACAACTCCGGTTTGCCCTACTATTTTCAGGCAAACATCTCAAAAGTGCGCTTCATTCTTTGCTTCGTATCAGGCTCCCACCATCCCTGACTCGCTTCGACTTCCCAAAGAACTACTCTCTTTTTCACTGATTTTTTCCGACTTGATTGTTGTTATTATACTGGATAAAAAAGGATTTATCCAGTCGTTGCTGTTTATTTTTTAAAATGGGCATCCTACTAATAAAGGAGGGATAGTATGGCCAGAAGAAATAGAAATAAAATTCTCGTCCCTGAAGCAAGGAATGGATTAGACGCATTAAAAGCAAGGGTCGTCCAGGCACAAAATCCTGAAAACGCCAAATTTGAGGCCGCCGAGGAGGTCGGTGTTCCTTTAAAGAAAGGTTATAACGGTCAGCTCACTTCACAGCAAGCTGGTAAGGTCGGGGGCAGACTAGGCGGAAGCATGGTCCGTGAACTTGTCAAAATGGCACAAGAAAATATGGCTAAAAAAAGGTAAGCAGTGGCCCCCCACTGCTTACCTAACACTTAAGATCCGGTGGATCGATAGTGCCTTACTCCAAATTGCCAGACGAAAATACACGGAAGAATAAAGAGGCTTCCAGCAAGAGGAGTCAGCATATATAGAAGCTCATTCCCCTTTGTTTTTCCAAGAATAAATAAGAGTGGAAGATAATTTACCGTTCCAAATGGGATGACATAGGTAAAGAATTGAGCTACCCACTTTTGATAAATATTTAATGGGTATTGCGCCATCTCTCTGCCTCCATCTGTAAAGATATTGGCCACCTCTAGACCTTGCACTGTCCAAAAACACATCGTCGCAGCAAGCATATAAATGCCTGTGAAAATGAATACCCCGCTCGTAATCATAAAAAACAGAGTGACTACCTTAACGAAGCTCCATTCAATGGGAAGATTATTCAACGCCCAAATTAAAACGATACCACTTTGAAGGAGCCTGCCTATCCGTGTGAATTCAAATTTTGAACCGAGCACCTGAAGAAATGTACTCCGCGGTCTTACAAGGACCCTGTCAAAATCTCCCTTAATGATTAGACTAGAAAAAGTGTCAAAGCCGCGTGCAAAACACTCGCTTAACGAAAAAGCCATGTGAATCACAGCAAAACAAAGTGCCACTTCAAAAAAATCCCAGCCTTTTATATGTCCAAACCTTTCAAACAAAAAGTAAAGCCCCGCAAAAACCGAGAAAGGAATAAAAAACTGTCCAATAGATAAAAGCCAAAATGACGTTCGGTATTGCATTTGTGATTTAAATAAAATGAGCAGATACTTAAAATAAAGACTCATCTCCCATTATCCCCCCTGTACGACTACTCTCTTTAATACGCTGTTAAATGCTAATTTCCCTAACCATAGCAGTCCTAGAAGATAGCCAAGTTGAATAAACACACCTATTAAGGCATCACTTTGTGCAATATGTCCTGAATATACTCGGAATGGAAAATCAGCTGTCCAACGAAATGGCAGGACATAAGCAATTTTTTGCAGCCACAGCGGCATTAACGGAATCGGAATAATCAAACCTGCAAAGAATTCTCCTAAAACTCCAAATATCAAAAGTGAACCCATTGGAGATAAAGTCACAAATACAGAAATATATAAGAACATTGATATGGCTACTAACAGAAGTAAGCCTAATAAAAGGGTTATAACAAATAAAATAAAGGTTGTTACATCTGGAGGAAGAGTCATGTTGTAGGGTTTTGGCAAGAAGAAAGCCACTAGTAAAATAGGATAAAAGCGTAATAGTGCACTGGATAACCGCTGTGCTAAAAGTTTGGCATACCAGAAGCCATATAAATCTGTTGGCCGGCAAAGTTCATAGGCAATATTGCCGCTAGTTATGAGATCAAATAATTCATTGTCCCGAAACCAAAGCATAATAAATGCAAGAAAAGCCTGCTGCAGCCAAATATATGTAATTAATTCTTGTAAGGAAATTGGCGGCGTTATGGATGAATGTTCGTAAAAGGCTTGAAAGACCATAATCGAGATAAATCCCCAGAAAAATTGGGTTGCTACTCCAGCTAGTGCAGCAGACCGATACTGCATACCAATTAACACCCTTAGTTTTAGTATCGAAGCATATACCTTCATATTTGGAACTCCTTATAAAGCTGGATGATCACGTCTTCTATTGGCTGTGATTCGATTGTCACATCTAAAAGGTCCACCTTTTGGGATAACTCGGTAATAACTTCCGATGTAAGGATTTTTTCTGTATCGATGCTGAGGACAGCATGTTCAGGAGACCAGTGGATGATCGAGGTCCCTGGTATATCAATAGAATTTATATTTTTACGGTAGTCCACGGTTATCGTTTTATGGGATCCGAAGCGTTTCTTCAATTCCTCAATTTTCCCATCATAGAGCAAACTGCCTTTACCAATTAGAATCACTCGGTTGGCCAAGGCTTCAATATCATTCATATCATGGGTAGTCAGGAGCACCGTTACGCCTTTTTCTTGATTGATGGTCTTGATAAACTGGCGTACGGCTATTTTTGAAACTGCATCGAGTCCAATCGTCGGTTCATCTAAAAATAGAATCTGAGGATTATGTATAAGTGAAGCAGCAATTTCACAGCGCATTCGTTGACCCAAACTTAGTTGCCTGACCGGAGAGTTCATTATTTCCTTTAATTCTAATGTTTCTATTAGCAGATTTAACGTAGTTTTATATTCCTGTTCCGGTACGTTGTAAATATCCTTCAATAGCTCAAATGAATCAATCACCGGAACATCCCACCAAAGCTGCGAGCGCTGACCAAAGACGACGCCTATATTTTTCACATAATCCACGCGGTTTTTCCAAGGTGTGTAGCCCATGATACTGCAGTTTCCTCCGTCAGGCACTAATATGCCGCTCATGATTTTAATCGTTGTCGATTTACCAGCACCATTCGGACCAATATAACCGACAATTTCTCCGGGCTCAATACTGAAAGTGATATCTTTTAAAGCTTCTACAATCGTATGCTCCCTGTAAAAGAGCGCCTTGGTAGCCTGCCTTAATCCAGTGGAACGCTTTGCCACTTTGAAGGATTTAGTAATGCCCTCTAATTTAATCAAATACTTTCCCTCCTTTTTGTCACGGAAGAAAATAGTATCATTCGAAGTTGATAAGTGTCAAGAATTTTCTAAATTGTTTTTTCATAATCAATATGGGCATTTTATGCCCTACTGAATATCATGGTGAAGAGGTGAGCTTCCTTTGACATACACATATATTGATGAAAACCTACAGTGCATTGCTTCCCTTCAACGTGATTTAAATCTAGTTACTGCCTTCTTATTGTTAACCGGACAAATTACAGTAATTGGAGTGTTTATAACATCAGGAGGATTTCGTGTTTCATTAAGTGGGCCTATACTGGGCGGAGAACGAACAGTAGGTAAATACGAAGATAAAATATCAAATGCAGTTATTGATATCATTGATCTTGTACTTGCAATCTTATTAATTGTGGATCAAATTAGGTTGACTGGTGTTGTACTCGGACCCAGAAGATTTTCAGTGAATGTAAGCGGCCCAATCTTTGGTGTCCCTTTATATGAACCTGCACTTCCTGTATTAAGACAAGATTATCACTTTTTTCAGCAGATTGTATCAAGTCATTTTAATATTGACTCCAGTATATTTAAAAATATTGAAAAGGAATGATCATAATGGCTCTAAATCAATTACCCACCATTAAATTATCCGATAATAGTGTGTTTCTCATTGCTATTTCAATTGCTGCCTTCATCTTTTTCTTTACGCGTGTAGAACGGATCGACGGAGGAACTTCTATTTAGGTGTTCATTTTTAAAAAAGGTCTATGGATTTAACTGGGTTTGAAAAATAACCGGCAAAATTCCGTTTGAACTGGGAAATATCAATATTTCCTTAAAAATAAAGGAAGTTTTTCCGTTTATATGAGCCAAATCGGTGAATTCTGTCTTATGTAGAGCAGTTAATCGGAATATCTCCGCTTAAATCTGCTTCTTAAGCTTCCTCTATATACTTAGCCGGAAATTCTCCCCTTATCAAAAGTGAAGCAGAGCCTAAACATAAAGAGAGGTTGCGAACAACCTCTTTTTCGTGGTTAATTGGAATGGTGTTTATTTTTTTCCAAGGCAGACTTGACGGCCGTTTCAATTTCGATATAGCTTGTGCAGCGGCAAATATTCGATTCAAGCCACTCTTTAATCGTCGAATCATCCGCGTCTGGTTTCTTGAGAATAAGGGAATGACAATTCATGATAAACCCAGGTGTGCAATATCCGCATTGAAAAGCAAAATGTTCAACAAACGCCTGTTGGATCAGGGTATTACCTAATCCTTCAATCGTTTTAATTTGCTTTCCCTGCCCTTCTACCGCCATCATTAAACAAGACTTCATTGGCCAGCCATCGACATTAATTGTGCAAGCTCCGCAATCCCCATTCAAACACCCCGGTTTTGCCCCTGTTAATCCAAGCTTCTCCCTAATCGTATATAAGAGTGTGTCTCCAGTTCTTACAGTCACCGTGCGCACTTGATCATTAATGTTTAAATTAATCGTGTGTAGTTTCACAAAAATCACTTCCTTCCCTTAGTCGAACGCCCCTAAAACATCCTCAAGTAAATTTTGCAAAACAAACAGCCTGTATTCTGAAGAACCTTCAACATCATTAAGAATGGGGCTGGGCACTTCGGCTAATGCACTTTGAATCCGCGCCTTTACGGATAATTCATGGTTATTTAACGCAGCCTCCATCTTCTTTGATCGAAACGGAAACGGGCAAAGGCCGCTGAACGCCGTCCGTACCTCTCCATCTATTTTTAATGCGGCAACTGTTATTAATGGGTACCCTGTTTCCCACTGCTGCCGGCGTTTAATGCTGATAAAAGGGGCATGGATATATCGATCATCTGTGGCTACTTGGATAAGAAACTCACCTTTTTTCAATATCAGCTGCTCATTGAAAATCTCATTAAGTGGTTTTACTGTTACACCTTCCGGCCCAACAATTACTACTTGACTGTCGGCTAATAAAAATGGCAGTACTGCCTCCCGATAGAATATTTGCCCGCAGATATTACCGCCGAGGGTTATTTTTCCGCGAGCGGTATGGTCTGCTATGTTACTTGATGTATTGGTCAGTAATGGAAACAAATTCGCTTCTTCAATTTTCGTGAGTGTTAAATTAGCTCCTATTACCAGATAACCCTGTTCAAACTGCATAACGTTTCCTTCTACAATGTCTTTTAGATCAATGGCTGCTTCTGTAAAGGCAAGATTAATCCTTCCGAGAGTAAGTAATTCGGTTGCACCCGAAATATACATTGGTTTTTTTCCATTTCGGTCAGCATTTTGAAAAAGCCCAACTGCTTCCTGCAGCGTTTTTGGCCGATAATAGTCAAAATCAAATGACAGCATTATACTTTCCCCGCCTTTGTCTTCCAAATTAACTCTGGGGTTAACGGAAGGTGGTGTAATGAGACATTTGCCGCCAAAGAAAGGGCGTTCCCGAGCGCACCAGGCATTCCAAGAAGACCATGCTCACCAACCCCGCGGGCCCCGTACGCAGCCTGCAAATCAGGGGTATAAACAAAATCAACAAGATATTCAGGATTTTCACCGTAACGAAGCGGACGATACGTACGTAGCTGCGGGTTCAGGACCTGGCCAAGCTCATCATAGTAAAAGGTTTCTCTTCCCGCAAAGGATAGCCCCATACTCATTGCTCCCATCACCTGCCCTAATGCCGCTTTTTCGTTTAATACAATTCCTATATCAATGACCGAAGCAGCTCTAATTAATCGATAGGTTAAATCACGGCGGTCAAATTCCACTTCAACACCATAAGCGGCTACCGTCCATTCCGGTCCTGGATTTCCTTCTCCTGTCTCGGGATCCAGATAGGTAAGGTGACGGAGGATAAAATTTCCCCTTCCGATAATTTGGCCGCCAATCGAGTTTCCATTTGGATATTGATAGCCGTAGCAAATCTCCTTAAAATCAACACCTATCCGAGGATTGTCTTTTATAAAAACCCTGCTGTTTGCTACCTCTAAATCTTCAGTCGGTGCCCTCAAGACAATAGAGGCAATATTCTTTAATTGGGCAATGACATCGTCTGCCGCCTCTAATAATGCCCTTCCTGCCATATAGATTCCTCTACTTGCGACCGTCTTCCAATGCTCAGGTGTAGTTTGCGTATCCACTTTCATTCGCACGTGGATTTTTTCTACATTCATCTTCATTTTTTCAGCAAGTATCTGAGCTAATACAGTTTTCGTCCCAGTTCCAATTTCGACAACACCAGACATTAAATTAATGCTTCCATCGCGGTTAAATGTCAGGATTACACCTGAAGGAGCATTAGGATCAATTGTTGATGTTTTCCAACTGCAGCTAATCCCCTTAACCCTTACTAGTCTCTCATTAATCTCCTTAACCTGCCCCTCCTCCCAACGGATCAATTTTCTTAATTTCTCAATACATTCTTGTAAATTCCCCACGTTACTTTGATTAAGCAGGACTCTTGTTGGAGTGGTATGACCTGGTTTAATTGCATTTCGGTAGCGCAATTCCAACGGATCTATTTGCAGCTTCTTTGCCAATAAATCTACTGTTCTCTCAATAGCAAAAGAGAGTTCGGAATGACTAAAACCGCGAAAAGGGGTTGCATATGTATGATTGGTGTACATGCCATAAGAATCACACCATACATTTTCCACCTTATAAGGACCAGTACAGTCAACTGCCCCTGCTCGCGTCAGGTCAATCAATTTATCAGAGTAGGCGCCTCCATCCCATAAAAACTGAATTTTCATTGCTTTAATTATGCCATTTGGATCCGCACCAATTTTGACCTTCGCGTCCAGGCCAATATGACAGGGTGACATAATTATATCTTGTTCCCGTTCATTGAAAATTTCTACTGGCAGTCCTCCGACTGCCTTTGAGCCTAAATAAGCGAGTAGCTCCAGCTGGACAGCAGCCTTTCCCCCGTAAGCACCGCCTACGAGTGGTGTGTCGACTACAATCTTTCCAAGATCTTCATTAAAATAACTAGCAATTAATTGCTTCACCATAAAGGGTGCCTGTGATGACGTCATAATCTTAATTGTTCCGTCCGGCCTAATCTCTGCGATGGAACTTCTTGTCTCCATTGCTGCATGATCGGATGGAGAAAACGAATATTCCGCCTCTACAGTAACCGAGCTTTCCGCCAATCCTTTTTCCACGTTGCCTTTGCGTATTTTTACATGATGAGCTATATTCGTTCCAGGAACGGGGTAGACATCTTTTTCCTTTTTATACTCACCTAAGCGCTCATGCACTAACGGAGCATTGTTTTGAAAGGCCTGTGTCGGCGTATGAACAACAGGCAATAACTCATACTGAATGTTAATCAGGCTGGCAGCAAGATCTCCTTGGGCCGGTGTATCGGCAACCACAAGTACAACAGCCTCCCCATGATACCGTACCTTATCGGTCGCTAATGGGGGACGGTCCCGCATGGATTCACCTGTGAGCGCAATATTTTCCCCTGTTAAGATAGCACGTACACCAGTGACTTTTCTTGCATTACTCGTATCAATACTAGTGATTCTTGCATGGGCATAAGGACTGAGCACCACCCTTCCGGAAAGCTTTCTCGTGCTGTGGTAATCGTGTGTATAAAGTGCACGTCCTGTCACTTTTTCCTGTGCCTCTTTACGAATAACGCTTTTCCCGATAACCTCCATATTCATCCCTACAATCCTTTTTTATTTGTTCAAATAGGAATTTTACCAACTCATTACCTATGTATATTCAGCGCCTTTTTAGATTATTGATGGTTTATGTTTCTAATGAGAATTGGACAAAACAAAAAGACTGGATCCATGATTGGATCCCGCCCGAATTTTGATTTATTTTTGATTAAATGTACGGTACCAATTTTGGCTGGTGTTACATCGTTGTACATTTTTTGCGTTAAAATGATTTGTATATTTGTAGATATTTCGCCACAACCAGGTTATAAGATTTTCTATATGATTAGGTAGAAAGGATGTGGATTATGTTCTTAAAATCTAGAACTGAATCAGACTTATTAAAGCTATTAGGATTTTTAAACAACCGAATGAGCTTAACGGAAGACGACCTGAAGCAGTATTTATATTTGAAGAAAGGATACGAAGGAGAATTGGCCTTTGACCGGTTAACGGCTGCAACCCTTAATAGTGACGTATATATTTTAAACGATATCATGCTCGAAATAAATCATTCAAAATTTCAAATTGATTCCTCCCTGATTATACAAGACACCATTTTCCCTTGTGAAATAAAAAATTTTGAAGGTAATTATTTTTACAATGATGGTGAGTTTCACTTTTCTGGCTCAAAAAGTCTAATCACAAATCCATTGCACCAAGTAAAGAGAGCCGAAACTTTACTCCAACAATACCTCAAAAAAAATGGATTCCATTTCCGAATTGTTCCCTATCTAGTTTTTATCAATCCTAAATTCTTCTTATATCAAGCTCCCCAGAACGATTCTATTATTTTTCCTCCACAGCTAAGCTCCTTTATGGAAAAACTAAACTCAAAGCCACCAAACCTAAATGGGATGCAGCGAAAACTAGCTGACAAAATGATAGCGGATCACATCATTGAATCTCCCTATCCCAAATTGCCTCCCTATGAATACCATTCACTGCTAAAAGGATTTACTTGTGCTATCTGTAATTCCTTTCAAATTGCATGTGGCGAGAGGAAAGTTACATGTAAAGATTGCGGTTTTGAAGAGGAGGTTGAATCAGCTGTTGTACGGAGTGTGGAAGAATTAATCCTACTTTTTCCAAGTCTAAAAATCACTACTAATATTATTCATGACTGGTGCGGGGTGGTGGAGTCTAGAAAGACGATCCGAAAGTTCTTAACTAAGAATTATAAATTAATGGGACATGGGAAGTATTCATATTTTGAGGTCTTATTGAAGGAATGAGGTATCTCTGTGTATTCTAGTAGATCTACAGGATCCATGGTTACCACTTTTTTGATTTTTCTTGGATTTCGGTCATCATGACGG